>NZ_RJUQ01000011.1:0-1189332 GCF_003751355.1 Marinobacter sp. 3-2
GCACAAGGGGCTGAAAATGAAATCGCCCTGGGAGTACCGGGCGGAACTGGCATCAAACGAATGAGGTGGTGTCCGGTTTAGCGGGGGCAACTACAATCCTCTCCATAGAATCTAAAGTTGCGATGGCGCATAATCGCAAGCAAGTATGATACATGCAAAGAATAAGGATGTTGGCTTAAATGGACCATCGAATTCTAGTGCTTGATGGCAATCAAAGGGCGGCCTTGGCGGCTGTACGCTCTCTCGGCTCAAAGTCTTTGTGGGCCGCCGTCGGGGAATCAACGACGACATCTCTGGCAGGTGCATCGAGATACTGCTCCCGACGCCTTCAGTATCCGGACCCTTACTCCTCACCAAGAGAGTTTTTCGATGCCATACTGCTTCTTATCGATCAGGAAAGAATTACGTTCCTATTACCAATTACCGAAGCAACCACTTACATCTTGATGAAATACCGGTCTGAGCTACCTGAGTCAGTCATTCTGCCTTTCCCATGCTCAGCCGCAGTTGAAAGCCTTTCAAACAAAAACGAACTCTTTGAGTTAGCTGAACGGTTGGAAATCCCAATTCCACAGACCATCGTGTGTAGGAATGCCGAGCAGGGACTCCTAGCTCTCGAATCTATCAATCACTTCCCTATTGTCATTAAGCCATTCAAGTCGAAAATTCTCACACAAGGCTCGATAACCTCAACTCACGTATTTATTGCTGGTTCGAAAGAAGAGGCTTCACTAGCTCTGCAAACTCATTCCTTCTTCAACTTTCCTTTCACGCTACAGACATTTGTATCCGGACATGGCGGGGGCGTTTTTGCATTGTTCAACGAGGGAAAGCCGGTTTGCTTCTTTGCCCATCGGCGACTCCGCGAAAAACCCCCGGGCGGAGGAGTCAGCGTACTCAGCGAGTCTTCTCCAATAGATGAATCGCTACGTGCTGCAGCCGAGAGGCTTCTAAAAAGCGCAAATTGGCACGGCGTGGCGATGGTGGAGTTTCGGATATCTGACGATGGTATAGGTTATCTGATGGAGGTTAATCCGCGATTCTGGGGCTCCTTGCAACTAGCTATTGATTCTGGCGTGGATTTCCCCTGGCTCCTTTTCCAAATCTGCACCGGACAGAGGACTTCAAAAATCATTTGGAAACCCTGTCGACTTCGATGGCTGCTAGGTGATCTGGACAGGCTCTACCTGATACTCAAGGCGCCGAGATCAACTTATTCAATTCGCAGGAAAATATTGGAGATTCTGAGGTTTCTAAAACCTGGGCGCTTTACTCGCCATGAGGTAAATCGATTGGGAGATATTGGGCCAGCCTGGTACGAGCTGCGACAGTATATCGCTGCACTAAAAAACTAAAAATTTCGAAGGCAACTCATCCAATGCCTTATCTCGAGCTAAAAAGGCTTGGAGTGAAACTACCACTAACTCGCCAATCCTTTTTTAGCTCTTCCAATCCATTTACGATCTGCAGGAACTCTGAGTATTTTTGTGGCAAGGAGAAACGCGGCATTTCGAATGGGCAATTTCCATGTTTGGCATACTCTTGGATCGTGTTGAACGCTAATTCGAAGCCGGCGCTCTTGAGCTCTTCAATGTCGGTAGAGTCATAATCGGATTGTCTTCCGGTTGGGTATGCAAACACTTTTGGATCAAAACCCAGCTCCTGTTGTATACGTTTGCGGGATTCGTTGATCTCAAAGCGTTTTTCATCTCTCGGCAACGCCGAAAGTATTCGATGAGAATAGGTGTGAGGATAGACCCCGTGGCCACGAGCCCTTAGGGACCGGGCATCTTGCCAAGACATCGGCCGGTAAGCAGCGGGGATTTGTTCTGGGAAGGGAACTTCAAGTTTCGGGTATAATTCTGATGTTATCCAGGCATAGATGGCCTGTTGTTTTTCCAACTTCAGTGAATTGCGGATTTGACGAATCGTTGCCTTTAGATCATTCGATTCAAGATCTGCGAAATACCCAGAACCCGAAGGAAGAGTTATTCGAACTTTTGAAACTTCGCTGTGATTGAACGCGTAACTTACTTGATCATCCCAAGGCCAGAGTTTTTGATCCAACAAACCAGTAATCACAAAAAAATTCAACGGAAAACCGTATTCTTCGAACACTCGCGCCGCCAAGTCATGGTGATCATAGAAGCCATCGTCGATCGTAAACACCAAAGATTTTGATGGAAAAGCAGAGCCTCTCTCAAGAATTGAACAGAACTCCTCCATGCCGAGCACGCGAAAGTTGTTTGCTGAGAGATAGTCCAAATATTTGCGAAGTGTTCCTACAGAAATTTTTCCTGAAAAGTGAGTCTCGCTCTCATCTATCCGATGAAGCAGGAATATCGGCAATCTGCCTGGCTTCAAAAACCTGTACAAGCCAGTTTCCCCGAGAAGGATGGCGCACTTCAGAAGAAAACCCCTCATTAACCGCCTCCTGCGTACTAACCCTGAAAGCGCATGCCGCTCCTGACAAAGCGTTAACGCCCGATAAGACATTGATACAGCTCGTAGTACGCGCTCTGCATACTAGTCAGGCTGAACCGCCTGAGCGCGTCGTTTCGAGCATCTTGGCCGAGCTGCGCTCTAAGACCTTGGTCACTCAACCGGGCAATAGCACTAACAATGGCCCCTGGATCTCTGACAGGTACCAGCAAGCCCGTCTCTGTGTCCCTTAGAATCTCCTCTGGCCCACCGCTTCGTGTCGCTACGATAGGTATACTAGCCATCATAGCCTCCACGGTTGAAATTGAGAATCCCTCTGATACGGACGGTAAAAGGAAGATGTCGGCTTGCCTTAGAATATTAACAACGTCGTCACGAAATCCAAGCCAGTGGATATTAGGATAGTTGTCGGCTTGGGCTATTTGGTGGCTCAATTTTGCAAATAGTTCCTCACGCTGATGCCCGACCACCACAAAATGGACAAGTGGATCGCGTTCGGCAAGTGCGACTGCTGCCTCAACAAGGTACTCATATCCCTTTGCCGGGCGTATATTCCCCACTGAAACAACAATAGTTGCGTGGGGTGGTAAGCCAAGTTCGTATCTCAGACCCGAGGCTTGCGATCTGAAGAACAAATCCGGATCGACTCCATTGTATATAAGCCTTAGTTTCTTATCCGGCAAAGAACTACGGTGCCGAAGCTCGTCTTGAAGTCGCTTAGAAACACAGACGATGGCAGAAGCACCAAGCCCTACAATAGCGAACTTCGCTTTCAGAAAGCGCTCGCTGGCGGCAACATCAACTGCTCCATGGAAAGTGGCAATCATGGGCTTTCTGCAAATAAGAGCGACCATGGCTCCATAAACATTGGAACCCAAAAGGTGGGCGTGGATCAGATCAACGCGTCTTTCCCTGACTAACCGCCTTAACTCACTGATATAGCTAAAATTGAAACTCCCCTTAGAATCAAGGAAAACTGGTTGGATGCCGAGCTCCATAACTCGTTCAGACACCCATCCTTTGCCCCTAAGCACGACTACATTGTTCAGCCTAGAGACTTGCATCTTCTTCAAAAGGTTTATGAATACGGTCTCCGCACCGCCTGGGCCCGTAGTATCAATTAGGTGCAAAACCGTTTTCATGTCGTCCCTTCGAGATTCCCTTTGCCTTTTGCCCAATAAAGCGTACGCAGAATTGGGCTCTTGACCAGCATGATAGAGATTAGCTGATAGGCGTCTGTTGCAAATCGCGCTTTGTAATCCTCCCGGCGCCCGACCCCGGCAAGCATGTCTAGCGCGAACGTTTTGTTGTCCTGAAACGCACTTTCAAGTGCGTATCCAAGGTGTAATGAGCCGAGTGCGATTTTCTTGTGAAAGCTTTCGTCAAATCCCGCCTGAATATTGTAGACAACTCCTCGATACCAGACGTTATAAACGACCGAAACGAGCCGATCACCGCAAAAGAGTGCGCTTAGCAAGGGCTGAGCTCCCTCTTTTTCAACACGGGACAAAAATTTTAAATGAAAATCCCAGCTTGTTTGATCGAAGCATGGTTTGCCCCATCGAGCTTGGTGGAAATCGTTCAAAGCGGAGAAGAAAGAATCTGGCCGGCTCGGCCACAAATTTTCCTCCCGTACCGTCCCTTGAGCACCAAGTAGTTTTCTCCGGTTATATAGCCGCAATCGGCTATTAGGCCCTAACGATGCCAGATAATCGGAGAAGCTCCCCCGAGTCGCAACGAGGTATCCGTCATCTTTAGCCACAAACCTGAGGCCCCAACTATTTCGAGCTGCAATCTCATACAATGCTGACAACTCGTCAGAATCTCCGGGCAAGTCACTGAAAAAAGCTTCACCCCATTTACACTTCGCGAGCAGATTACCCAGCTCATCAACCACATTAAGTTTCGCTTTAGCCGGGAAAAAGGAATTGTGCTCAGTTCGCGGTGTTTTTAACTGCCTAGAGCTTGTTCCTACAAACTGGAGTGAACGGATCGTCAAGAGTCCCCTGAACCTATAGTTGGACACGTAGAGCCCTGGAACTTCTCCATCCCACAATTCAACCAACTGAAAACCTTTTGTGTGTCCCCAGGTTTCCCACCAGGCGCTTTGCCACGCTTTTGTCTGAAATACACTCATCAGGGCAAGACCTTCACAATGTGCGGCCCGATGAGATTGGCCAGCCAGACAGGCATCCGTTGCCACACAGCAATCATTACCCGGAATTTTGGATTTTTGGGATTGAGTTTCGGCAGGGCTTTTTCCTCTGGCAGCAGGTAATCCCAGTACAGCTTGACGGGTTCTGCACCCCACTGCTGCTTGAAACGATAAGTCCCGGCATCTTCGCTACAACGGCCAAAATCGAACACTCGGAATCCCTGCTGGACGGCAAATTCCAGTATCTTCCAATACATAATCATATTGATGCTGGTGTGATTGTAGTTGCGCAGTGTTGATGCCCAGGGGATCTCCATTCTGCTCCGATAACCGGTTAAAAAGGCGCAGCCTACGGCTTTTCCCTGAATCTTGACCACTGCAAGCCAGGCTTCACCATTCAGGGTTTCCAACAGATTTCGGAAAAAGCCTTTGCCATACACAGGCGTCCCGAGGTCACGCATGTTGACAGAAAAAACCCGATAGAATTCGTCGAGGAGCTCCTCCCCGCCGATAGCAAACTCGGTCATTTCACGTTCACCACGGCGAACCTGGGCCCGTAGTTTCGGCTGGAAACTGTCCCATAAGTCGGCTGCTTCGGAAGGCAATGACAACCAGAAACTCACTTTATCGGTGCGCTGAGGGAGGCCCAGTGTATTGTCCTGACAGAACCTCAGTTCAACGTGGCCGGCCTGCAACTCTTGGCGCCATTGCTCAGCTTTTGTAAGGAGCTCGGCTGCAATTTCGGGATTGTCTGCCAGCACCCCGCCATAATTAAAATAAGGCATTGAGACTAGGAAGTTGCCGAACAGCCGACTTTTCAGTTGGACGAGAGGCAAAACTCCAACAATGCTGCCGTCGCGCGCCGAAGCACAGAGGAATTGGGTTTCGTGTCCGTAGGTCTTCTCAATAAATGAAGAAACAAGAGGTCTGTGCCAGATGGACGCACCAGGGTGCCCGGCTACATAGGCTTCAGCAGCGTCCAGGTTCTGAGCGCCAACTGGTTCAACGGTTATTGGTTGGGATTGCGCCTGCTTTGCGATGGCGTGTGGAATGGAAACGGGCTTCGGTACCCACTTCTTCCGGGTCACTCCCTGGTTAAGCTGCTTTTTGACAAGCTTCTGGAGCTGCTTGATCTCCCCGGCAACACGTTGTACTTCATTAACCAGTTCTTCGGTATTCTCGCCGTTTTTGCGCGCCTCACCCACCAGCCGGCCTAATCGGCCTTTGGTCGCCTTGAGCTCTTCCAGCCTGACCCTGGAGGCCTCCAGGTTGGCAACAGGCATCTCCGTTCCCATCAAACTATCCTTAGAAAGCTCTCAAACAGTAGCTACTGGCACATTCTCAGACAGCAACAGCTTTGGTGGAAATATCCATCTCGGACAACACATCAGAGACGGAGCCAAACCGGAAATCTGTAAGCAGGCGCTCAAGCCGCCCCATACATTTATCCAGGTTGTTGTAATGTCGAAAGCGAGAGAATGCTTTGACTTTCAGCCTTGGTTGTCCTGTATCGATTTCCCAGGGGTGGAGGTAAAAGATAAAGGGCTGCCCTGCCCTGTTGATTCTGCCCAGCCCCCAGTGACTCAGCCAGTAAGGGAACAAGCGGAAATAACCACCGCCTGCAATAGGCAGCCGATACTTACCGATGGGGCAGGTAGACAGAGGAAACTCGGTAAGGGTCCGGCCGTTAGGAGCTTTTAGAAGATAAGGCTCGTGCGGGGTGCCAGGCATGCCGTAGCGATCGTGATGAACCGGAAAAATGGAAGAGTCCCACGTAAACCCTTCATCACACAGAATATCCAACGCCCAGCGGGATTGTGCGGTAATGGAATAGCTCGCAGCCCTGTAACCCGTGATCGGCTCTCCCGTAATGTCCTCCAGAATACGTTTGGACTTGCGCGTTTCTTCACGAAACACTTCAGGGCTTTGCGTATAGACCAGCTGGTGGCTATAACCATGACTGGCGATCTCGTGACCTGCTTTCTGAATCTTCCGCACCAGCTCCGGTGAACGCTCCGCCACCCAGCCCAGGGTAAAGAAAGTTGCTCTAACGTTGCGATTTTCAAACAACTGCAGTAACCGCTCAGTATTGGCTTCGACTCGATACTCCATAGAGGGCCAATCATCACGATCAACGGCCTCAGCGAGCGCGGCGACCTGAAAATAGTCCTCTACATCAATTGTCAGGGCGTTTTGTCTCACTTCCTTGGTACTCCGAGTATGGAACATCAGTATTTGAAAATGCGGTGGCTCAGAAGAAACGGTAATTCAGTCCTATCAATATCCAGTTCTCTTCATATTCGCTTGTAGGTGCATCACTTGTTCTGGAGGTATGGCCAATCCTGCCCGAGACACCGAGATCCCGAGTGAGCTCGTAAGTCAGCCCGACATCGAGGCTGGCTGTTTCCTGGTCAACGTTGTCCACGTCGAACGTCTCATATTCGTATCGGAGCGTTGAGCCGAAGGTCAACAAAGGGATGATCGGCCGACGATAACCGAGTGATAGCCCAAGTCGGTCCTCAGTTTCGTTTGCGCGAATGTAATCAGATCGATTGGCGAAGGCATTTATGACAACTTGTGATCCATCGCTAAATTGTCTTCTCAAACCGGTGTCAATCGCCGTTACTTCGAGTTCACTTACTTCCCGAAGGTCGAACACGAATTCACCGAATCGAATATCAAAATCAGAGGTTTGGTCTGTAAGCTCCCGGCTGGCATTCAGATAGAAAACAGTAACGGGATTAATATCCCGTTCCAGTTCAATGTTGCCTACCCACCCATCGCTCGATTGGCTACTTCCTGCAAAATCACTCTGAATCTTGCTGACCCCAAGACTGCCGGCAATGCGCGTTGTTGACCATGTTTTGGAGAAAATCACGCTCGCCACATCGGTGTCAATTTCAGCACCGGTGTCAAAGTCTACCTTGTTGGTTGAGAGAGTAATTCCACCGGAAAGAGACTCACTGAAAAGACGATTCCAGGTCGCAGAACCAATATACCGCTCGCTATCAGTTTCTTCTGGTTCACTGAACTCGGTATTTTCGTAGCTGGCCGACAGCCTCAATTGATCAACCCTGCTCAGGGGCAACACATAGACAGGGCCGGTACGGAAAACATTCTTACGGGTTGTATTGTCTGGCGTTTCCGTCCCGCGGGAGTCCTGCACGACATCGCGGAGATTATCGGAAATTTCCCAACTAAAGCCATGAGCAATCTTACAGTTCCCCTGGAAATCCAGAGTCGTATAAATTTCCGGATCATAGGTTCTGTCGTGCCAGATCCCGTAGCCAATATCTGCGAGGGAATCGGTTTGACACTGCCCTGGATCACTCTGGTGAGATAGCTGGAAATTCAACCGTGTCTCCACATCACTAACCGCGTCAGCAGAGGAGTTGGTTACGTTATCACTGTACCGATTCCCTAGCCCCACAGATAAAGCCAAAGGCTCAGCAATCGCAGATGTCGTAATAAAATAGCCAGACAACATTCCAGCAAGCGCCAACGGCAGCTGTTTCCAAAGCTTAATGGAACTAGCCATTGATTACCGCTCCGACAAATTTCTCAGAATTGAACGCCCCTGCTGCATCCTCTATGCCATCTGGCGTCATACCCGCATGAGGAACCACTAGCATGGCGAAGTCACAGAGTTCGGTCAGAATCCTAGCATCCGGAGACTCAGTAATGGGCGCGGTATCAAGAACGACAAAGCGATCCGGGTACCGTCGGCGCACCGCCTGTAGAAACTGTTTCATTCGAAAAGAGGTGAAAAATTCACTTGGTGTCTCTCTTCGGCTGCCGGCCGGTATAAGGCGCAACCTCGGTATTCCTGTGGGATAAAGAATTCGGCCAATGTCGTAATCCGGGTCATCAAGGAAATCCGTAAGCCCGGAATCAGGCATTATATCCAGCATCGAATGCAGCGCAGGTTCCCTGAGGTTGCAGTCTATGATAAGTGCAGTTTTGGCCTCGTCGAATGCAAACGCAGCGGCAAGATTTATGGCAACGAAAGAAGAGCCGGCACTCTCGCAGGCTCCGCTAACCACCAACGTAAAGTTGTTCCCACCGGATTTCTCAAGAAGTTTGGTGCGCAGGTTTCGAAAATGGTTAACAAGTTTGCGATTCGGCGATTCGGGGTAGACGATTCTTCTTTCTTCCAGATCATCCGGTGTCAGGCGCCTGGGCTCCTGCATTCGGGCAATCTGCTTGCTGATGACATACTTGTCGACGCTGCCAGCTCCGAGCTCAAGAGAACTGGGCACCAGCATTCTTGAATCGTCCCACTCGCCGAAACGGTCCTCGCCCCTGCGGACAATTTCCGGCCTCCTAACGTCCTGTTGTTGGCCTGCGTCGGAAACGTCTTCACCATCCCTGTTCATTTTCTCAAGCTTCCATTTCTCGAAATCCGATAAGACGCTGCCCTCGGTTTCGGCTTTCCTGTCATTATCCTTTCTATCCTTGTCCGCTTTGGAATCAGCCATCAGATAACTCCAAACACAGATGCCAGAGCCACGGCCAAATAAGCAGCCGTCACTAAAATGGCCATGAGAACGACCGCGACGGTAACCCTTCTGTCCCGTCGTTTCTCGAATGGTGTTCGAACCTCAGGCAAATGCTCCAGCACCGTAATATCAAGAATCTCTTCAAGTTGTTCCCGAGAACGAATACGAGGATCTATTTGTAATAGCCCTGCTACAGCGCCGAATGGAGCCACAGCCCCTAGAAAAAGACCGGCCAACGCAAACATCGAAAACTTTGGCCCTGTGGGGCTGGTAGGGTATTGCGCGGCCTCGTTTATCTTATAGCTGAGGCCCTGGCCTTCAATGTCCAGATGCATGGATACCCTCGCTTTTTCCCTGCGTTGGAGAAGATCGTTGTAAATATCCCTATTTACCTCCATGTCACGGGTTAAATTCGAATACTGGGCTTTGTTTTCCTGAATGCGCTCCATACGACGCTTCTGCTCTTCAATCAGCCGTTCAATGGAGCGAATCCTCGTCTCAACCGTCTCAACATCTGTATTCGTAGTTACCAGTTCCGATCTAACCTGTTGGTAAACCGGATTAGGCGCGCTCTCAGACCCGGAGGAACCACTTGCAAGCTCTTGTTCCTCTTGAGCCTGAGCTCTTTGTTTTTCCAATTCCTGAATTTGCTCACGGAGGATCACAATGTCCGGATAAGTATCGTGATAACGCAGTCTCAGTGAATCAAGCTGTTCTCTCATCGAATCAAGGCGTTGCCGATAAGCATCCACAGTGCGACCTTGCCTTATTGTCGGACTGATTGCATTTAACTCTCGTTGCAGCGAACTTGCACGAGTCTGCAGCTCTTCCTTCTCCAGTTGAGCAAGCTCAAGCCGACTCTGCAGATTGGATAACCGGGAGTTTGCATCTGCCTCGGTTCCATCAACATTCTCGGACAGGAACTCTTTCATCTTCGATTCTACTTCCGCTATTTGGGCTTCGTAGCTTTTCACCTGCTTGTCTATGAAATCATAAGCGGAACGACTCTCTTCCCGCTTTCGTCTTGCGTTTTCCTCAATGAATGCCTGGCCAAGCTTCTGAGCCACACGAAATGCTGTGAGAGGTGAAGAGGAAGAATATCCGATACTGAAATAGTTATCGCCTCTCTGCCCGACGGACATGGCACTTCGCAGACCATTGATTCTCTTTTCGAGTTCCTCAGGCCCGAGATTGGTCTGATCACCACCAAAAAGTTCATCGTCTTTGGCGATATCCTCCAGTACAGTTCTCGACGCCAAAAGTTCTCTTGCGGCCGATATTTTTTCAGTGACTTCCGTTGCCACGGCCCGCCCTTCCATCAAGGGCTGGATGATGTTTCTGTCATCAACAAATATCACGACCTCGGATTGGTACTTGTAAGGCCATAAAAAGCCGGCTGCCAGAACGCCAAAGCTGACCAATGAAAACATCAGGCAGGCGAGCCATTTATGGGCCCTGACCTCCCTTAAAATTTCTTTTGGCAACTGGTTGATGGGAAGAGCCATGTCGAATATCCGTTATTCAAAGGCGAAGTTACAATTCGAGTACAGACTGCCTCAGAGACTTCTCTCGGGTATTGTGAGAATGTCACCAGGCCTCAATCTGTAATTCGTGGATATATCCCCTCTGGAAAGGATTTCATCCAACCGCACGGGAATAGCAACGACTTCGTCGCCCAGCACCCTGTAGAGGACCGAATTATTCGCAGCCGCAAAAGGGGTTACACCACCGGACGTAAGTACCATATCAAGTACCGTCATACCTGCTCGGTGAGGAACAGAGGTTGGTTGCTGAACAGCCCCTGTAACCCGCACTCGTTCAGTGAATTCGTGGCTTCCCATACTGGTAACGACGATACTGACCTGAGGTTCCCTGATATAAGCTGACAGGCTGGTCTCAATATCGTTCGCCAGAGCTTCCGGTGTGCGCCCGGATGCCTGAACATCGCCAACCAGTGGCACCGATATTTTGCCATCTGGCCGCACCGGCACAGAGATACTAAGATCCTCATTACGCCAGACCGAAACCCGAACAACGTCTGTTGCCCCGAGCACATATTCATCAACGGAATCCGTTGTATCAACCGCCAGAGCTCGCTCGATCTGCTCGGGTGTCGAGACTGTTGGCCCGGCACAACCCGAACCGAACGTCAGAATTGCAAGACACGCTACTAATCCAGGGATTGAGTATTTCATTGACATTGTAATTACTCTCCAAAGTTCCTTATGCGTTTCCATGTAGCAGCTCAAGCGGGCTCAGAGCTATCTGGATCCTTTCTTGAACAATACCACTTCCACTGTCTGAATTATAATCAACAAATCGAGCAACATACTTTGATTCTTGATGTAATAAAGGTCGTAACGAAGCTTCTCTCGGGTGTCTTCCTCATTGTCGGCGTAGGCGAAACACAACTGGGCCCAGCCCGTTAAACCAGGCTTCACCCGGTGGCGCTCATCATAAAAAGGAATTTTCTCGGAAAGTTGCCTAACGAAAACCGGGCGTTCTGGACGGGGCCCGACAAAGGACATCGTTCCATTCAATACATTGAATATCTGCGGCAACTCATCAACGCGTATTTTGCGAATGATTTCACCAACTTTGGTAACCCTTGCATCATTCTGGCTGGCCCAGACAGCTCCATGCTTTTCAGCATCGGTAATCATTGAACGGAACTTGTAAACTTTGAATACCTTTCCATTCAAACCCACACGTTCTTGACTGTACAAAACGGGAGCCTTGAAACCGTCTTCAATCTTGATCGCAATGACTGTAAGCAGCATTAAAGGCAAGCCCGCAACTAATAGCACTGAAGCGGATAGAATATCGAGAGAACGTTTGCTGAATCCGGATACTGAAGAGAGATTGAAGCCGTCAGAAAATACCAGCCACCCCCTCGTCACCATTTCAAGCGCGACTTTTCTTGACTCTCTCTCATAGAAGGTAGCGCCGTCCACGATTCGGATCCCTTCCATTTTGCACTCCAGGAGATCCTCCATCGGAAGACCTTTTCGCCTGTCATCAACAGCAACAACTATTTCCTGAACCGGGTTTTTTAAAACGAACTGGTGTAGGGAGAAAGGTAGGCGAAGCAAGTGCTCCTCAG
This sequence comes from Marinobacter sp. 3-2, assembly GCF_003751355.1. Lineage (NCBI taxonomy): Bacteria > Pseudomonadati > Pseudomonadota > Gammaproteobacteria > Pseudomonadales > Marinobacteraceae > Marinobacter > Marinobacter sp. 3-2. Next base: position 12,200 of record NZ_RJUQ01000011.1, read on the forward strand.
GAATCTCAACCGGCTGACCTGGCAGCGGTACAAACCCCTGGAGAATAAAACCTTTCCGGTTAAACGGAGTTGTCAGGTCTTCGTGAATCTGCCGAGCCCTGTGTCCAGCTCCGAGCACGAGTACTTTTCTTTTAAATGCGTCCTTCCCCGCCAGAGCAAAAAACATCCAGCGGCAAACGCCCAGAAGAAAGAAACCGAAGACAGAAGCAGAAGTCAGTAAATCTGTGAAGCCCAAATACCAGAGCCAGTCGTTCGACAAGATATAAATAAAAGCAGAGGCGGGCACGCCAATAATGAGGGCGAAAATAGTCCTCAGCATCATTCCGGACATACCCTCATCAAGACGGGACTGATGCACGCCCAGCGAGATCATGATCAAAAGGTTTATCAGCGCGAAAACAAGCGCCGAGGGCAGGAGAAAGAGGTAGCTCTCTAGAAAGAACGAGACTTCACCAAAGTGGCGAAAGAACACCGCCAGAAAAAAGCTGAAGACCAACACAATTAAGTCGATCAGGCCCAGAATAACGAAGGGAACGTGGATGTAATGCCTGAACAATCTGACGTGGGCCACGCCAACTCCTTTTGCTGTCCAATGTAAACACTTCTGCGCATCCGATGCGGCAGATAAGACACTGAACAGAGTTTACTGCATTTTAATGATACTGCAATCGGCCGATGGCCCGCTCACAAGCGGCAAGAGCTCCAGCAAGTCAAAGCACCCTGCTCTCCAAAAAGCCAGGGTGCTCGGTACTTGCTCAATTTAGGCTGATTTACGACGGCGAGCCATTCCCAGGCCCAGCATGCCGAGTCCAAACAAAGCGAGCGTACCCGGCTCAGAAACAGCTTTTACATCCGAGATACCAACGACCAGATCATTGTAATCAAAGTCTCCATTGAGCAGGTCCTCAAATGCAATAATCAGGGAGCTGTTGCTGAAGGCGCTGTTGAAGCTTTTGCTGACATCGAAAATGCGAGTCATGTCAATGCCACCGTTCAATGCAGCATCAGAATAGAACTTAGTGCTGCCGCGCTGAAGATAAAAACCAAAGGTGGAGCCAATATCTGCAGTTCCAAATCTGGTTTTGGCCGTGCCTGCCTCGAGATCAAAATCAACTCTGGAATTTTCATTTACATTCGAGGTGTCGCCACCCTCGAACACCTGGAGTGCCTCGCCAGTGTTGTTGATGTCGTAGATACCGAAACTGTTGATATTTGCAAATCCGGCAAACTCGAACAAAAGAAAAGCACCCGCTGAATCGGAATCACCGTCTGTGTCGGTCAACTGTGCGTATGATAGGCCGGTGTCGTATATCGGCCCGTCGCCCGAGGTATCGTTAAAAATTGCTGAACCATTGTCAGCTTTGAGATCGAAAATATCGACCGGGCCTGCGTGCGCAAATGCACATGCCCCGGCGAGCATTCCTGCTGAGATCAGTTTTGAAATCATTTTCATAGTACTGCTCCTTTTTTAGAGTTATTGTCAAATCTGGTGTATGACCATCAGGCAGCGCTCCTGTCAGATTGATCCTCCACCGGTATTCCATCCTGAAACTGCACGTTGTCCACGACCAGCTTCAGTTGGTTGAACCCCTTGATCCGCTTCCAGCGTTTCTGGGCGGATTGGAGCAACTTGAACACCATCGATAACGTGGTGTCGCGATTGCCACAAGACCGGCTCCGCTTGGTTCTCAGCCGTACTGTGGCGAAGGTGGATTCAATCGGATTGGTGGTCCGTAAGTGAATCCAGTGAATCGCCGGGAAATCGTAGAAGGCCAGCAGCTCATCCCGGTCCTTCTCCAGGTTTTCCATGGCCTTCGGGTACTTGTCCCGGAACCGCCGCAAAGCGCTGTCAAACGCCTTGTGGGCGCTGTCACGAGTCTCTGCCAGGTAGATCTCATGCAAGGCTGACTTCACCTTCGGTTGCACCGACTTGGGCAGCTTGTCCAGCACATTGGCCGTCTTGTGCACCCAGCACCGCTGGTGCCGGGTGTCCGGAAACACTTTGCTCAGAGCCTTCCAGAAGCCCAGTGCGCCGTCACCCACAGCCAGCCTGGGCGACGGCTCCAGACCACGTTCCCGCAAGTCCGTGAGCAGCTCTCGCCAACTGGCCTCGGACTCCCGGTGGCCATCCTCGACAGCCACCAATTCCTTGTGGCCATGCTCAGTCACGCCGATGATTACCAGCAGACAGAGTCGATCGTCCAGCCGGACGTTGCTGTACACGCCGTCGGCCCACCAGTACACATAGCGTTTCTGGCTCAAGTCCCGGCGCTGCCAGTCCTTGTGCTCATCCAGCCACTTCGCCTTGAGCCGGGAGACCGTGTTCGCCGACAACCCGTTGGCCTGCTCGCCGACCAGCGCGCTCAGGGCCTCCTGGAAGTCACCGGAGGAGACGCCCCGCAGGTAGAGCCAGGGAATCAGTTCCTCCAGACTCCGGGCACGCTTCAGGTAGGGTGGCAGCAGGTGGCTGTTGAAGCGAATGCCAGAGCCACTGCGGTCCCGGACTTTGGGAACCTGGACTTCTACGTCGCCGACGCCGGTCTGAACAGTGCGTTTGGGAAGGTGCCCATTGCGCACCACAGCACGGCGGCCATCCGGTGTCTTGACGTCTGCGCACTGCTTCAACAGGCTCTCCAGCTCCGTCTCGACAGCCTGTGCAATCAGATCACGGGCACCCTGACGGATTAACTCGTGCAAGGGATCGTTGCCGGCTACCTCTGGTTGTGAAAGAGCATGCAGGTTAGACTTGGACATGGCGTATCATTCCTCTGTTGGTTGTGATCGTCGCGGTGATCAACCAACAGGATACGCCACCCCTTCAACCTGCTTCCATACACCAGAAATCACCATAACTCCCTTTTTTACTTCTATATCTTCTTGGTGTCCCAAAAGCTAAGCACATTCCAGGCCAAATTTTTAAAGTTTTTAAAACAATACCTTAGGATACACTGGAGAATGACCCGTAAATTTTTTCGACATTTTAAGCACGGTCTCTGACAGTCAAAAAGCCGCTTTACTATTTCCGTTGTAAAATTTTCCGACAATTTTTGATGAGGGATAGGACCTGCCCAAAACGCTCGACAACAATTCCTGAGGAGTTGGTCTAAAAGCTCTCGGAGCATTCCAAAACGTTCCATGGTTCGATTGGCAACTTGTGCTCTAGGAATCAATACTTCTCTTGTGTGATTTGATTTCAAGCAGGGAGAGCACTCATGCTTCGCCAAATCATTTTCCCAGTGATTGTCTCAGGTCTAATGATGACCGGTTGCCAGACCTGGCCACCTCAGGATCCCAATAGACTGCCTCCCTCTGCTGCGTTACCAGCAGAAAGTCAGTCCGGACAGGTTCAGGTTTTTTACTGGGATGGCATATCGGGGACCGCTACGGAAAACCTCACGTCCATTCAAAGGTACCCCAATGCTCCGGACGCCACCGATATTTTATCCACACTTCAGGGACCGACGAACCGTGGTGAAGGTTTTGGTAGCCTAGTGCGTGGATACATTATTCCGCCTCAAAATGGTTTATACACATTCTTTGTAAGCGGAGACGATCAAACAGAATTTTGGTTAAGCTCAACAGAAGCCTCTTCGCAAAAAGCTAAAATAGCAGAGGTTCCAGGTTGGACAAGCCCACTGTCTTACACCAAGTATTCTTCCCAACGATCCGGAGCGATTGAGCTTCAAGCCGGCGAAAAATATTACTTTGAAATCATTCACAAGGAGGGCGGCGGCGGTGACCACTTTAGTGTTGCATGGGAGGGCCCCAATATAAGTCGAACAATCATTGGCGGCGAAAATATTGCAAGTTATGCAGGGGCCATAACCGGTGGTACAGGAGAGAGTTCCGATGAAGAAAGCTATCGATTCGGATACTTAGTCGGCTTTCACGACGGTTCGCAAAGCATTGCATTCAATCCACAGTTTCCACCTCTGGACCAAGACGATGACGGGATCTACGACAATTGGGAAGTGGTGTACGGTTTAGATCCTGAAAACCCCAACGATGCCGCCTCAGATCCGGATAACGACCTGCTTGTAGCTGCCGATGAGTTCTTGCTTGGCACTTCCGAAAACAATGCCGATACCGACGGTGATGGTATTCCGGACGGCGCTGAGTTCGCTATGGAGCTAAACCCGCTGGATTCGACGGATGCCATAGAAGATCTTGATGGAGACGGTGTCAGCAACGTAGATGAATACGTTGCCGGGACAGACCCTTCGGATAGCAGCTCTCTACCTGAACAGGAAACTGCACTTTCCTATTCGAATGGCTTCGTAGGTCAATATTTCCTCGGCACGGAGTTTAACGAGTTCGTACTATCACGTCGGAACGACAGCATCCAGTTTTCTGTCGGTTCAGAAGGGTTTATCGAGGAACAACCAGCCGACAATTTCAGCGCGAGGTGGTTCGGTGAATTCACCGCCCCGCACTCGAGCGGTAGCCGCGAATACATCTTTTACGTCGTGACCGATGATGGCTCAAGGCTATACATCGATGGCCGAGAGAGAATATCGGCGTGGAGAGATCAGGGAGAAACCACATATAGCGCAACGGTATCTCTTGAACCAGCGCAAACGGTCACGCTAGTAATGGAATATTACGAACGAGCGGGAGCAGCTGTGGCTCAGCTCTTCATAGGAGATAACACATCGGGGGAGATATTGAACACGGCTAATGTGGTTGCATCGCCAGACTTTAGCATGTCATCAGGCACTGATTCGGACGGAGACGGAATTCCTGATACTTGGGAACTTCGAAACGGGCTCGCATCTTGGGAAGCCAACGCGTCAGACATCAATAACAACAGCGGAGTTACTAATCTAGAAGCCTTCAATGCTGATTTAAGTCCATGGACTTTGACCTCCCTCGCTTCACCTGAAAGTCCAACCGTCGATGACGGTGGAGGAATTACTGCTCCCCAACCAGCGCCCTCTTCAGCCACATTAACTTGGACGGCACCGCTGACGAGAGTAGACGGGAGCTCCATCAAGTTGAGCGAAATAGCCAGTTATGAGGTTGCTTATGGAACTGGCCAGAATGATCTGGACAACACTGTAACCGTGGACGGCGGTGAAAACAGCGTTGTTATCGATGGGTTAACCGCGGGCACCTGGTTCTTCTCGATTAGGGTAATTGATGCTGACGGACTCGCGAGCGCTTATTCGGAAGTCGTCAGCAAGCAGATCAAATAGCTCGTCTATAAACGAAACAGTGCCATGAACTCATTGACTGGCGTCGCTTCCAAGGTTTGGTGATTAGTACAGGTATCTATGATATTTTTCCGCCGATTCAGTGGAAAACACGTCGCCAGATTCGTGTTAAATTTCTCTTCCAACAGCGGGAGGCCTTCGGTCCTGCGTCTTCGGTGGCCAATCGGATATTCCACTGCCACGTTCTCTGAACTTGAGCCGTCTTTAAAGAACACTTGCACTGCGTTAGCAATGGATCGCTTATCAGGTTCGATGTACTCACGCGTATAGCGCTCATCCTCAACCACCTCCATTTTATTCCGAAGCCTATCAATGATCGGATTCGCCTCGTGGAAGTCGTCCTCATAATGCTCGGCTTTCAGACTTCCGAAGATGAGTGGCACAGCAGTCATGTACTGCAGGCAGTGATCCCTGTCTGCGGCGTTCGCGAGTTTGCCAACTTTTGAAATAATCCGGATGGCTGATTCATGGGTGGTGATTACAATTTTATCGATGTCATCAAGTCGGTTTTTTACTTCCGGGTGAAGGGTCACTGCCGCCTCCGCAGCCGTTTGTGCATGAAACTCAGCCGGGAAGGAAATCTTGAACAGTATGTTCTCCATCACATAGGAGCCGAATTCCTGTGGGATTGAAAGCGCTCGTTCCCCTTCAGGTTTAATTTTCTGATCCTTGTTGGTTTTGCTAAACAGAACATCGTAAAAGCCCCACTGAGGCGCTGTCAGAACACCGGGTATCCCCATTTCGCCTCGCATCGCAATGTCAGCCAGCCTGACAGCCCTTGACGTTGCGTCCCCCGCTGCCCACGATTTTCGTGATCCTGCGTTGGGCGCGTGGCGGTATGTTCGCAGGGCCTGTCCATCGACCCAGGCGTGAGACAGTGCGGAAAGCATCTGCTCCCGGTTTGCCCCCATCAACTTCGCTGACACCGCTGTTGATGCGACCTTAACCAGCAGAACATGATCAAGCCCAACGCGGTTAAAGGAATTCTCAAGCGCCAGAACGCCCTGTATCTCATGGGCCATAATCATCGATTCCAACACCACGCGCATGGTGAGGGGCTCTTTGCCTTCCGATACACGCTTCTGGGATAGATGATCCGCCACAGCCAATATGGCTCCCAGGTTGTCTGATGGATGCCCCCACTCCGCCGCCAGCCAGGTGTCGTTGTAATCAAGCCAGCGGATGATGCAACCGATGTCCCAGGCAGCTTTCACCGGGTCCAGCCGGTATGACGTGCCGGGCACACGGGCCCCTTGAGGTACAGTTGTGCCTTCGACCATGGGACCGAGGTGTTTGGTGCATTCAGGAAACCGAAGCGCAAGCAAACCGCAGCCGAGGGTGTCCATCAGGCAGTAGCGGGCGGTAGTCCAGGCTTCTTCGCTGTCGATCTGGTAAGTGAGGGCGTAATCGGCAATTTTCTGGAGAACGGTGTCGTAGTCAGGCCGTTCGTTGAGATCAAATGTAGCTGTCATTGAGCTTTTCTCCGTGTCGAATGGCTTTACAGGCAGTCTAGTTGGATGTGTCACAAAGTGCAGTCCCAATGCCTGTCTGGCTTTCTGCCCGGAAAAAAGACAGCGTCAGGTTATTTAACATTTATCGTACTTCTAGCTTTTGTCTATTTGCTATCTTCATGTTTTTAATACGCTTTTCCTTCCTGGCCTTTTGTTTGCAGCCGATGGTTTGAGACAAATGTCTCTCCAAAACGCAATAGAACACCGGAAACATTCGATAGAGGGAAGATAATATGATTAGGAAAAATCAATTCGGTGGACGTATAGCAGGCGCTTCAATAGCACTTGTTCTCTTGGCCGGTGCGGCCAACTCAACAGCTGCTCCGATTACATTTTTCGGAGAAGATCCCACAACGGCTGGAACACTGGGCCCAAACTCGACAGCAGCCAGAAACGACTTCCTCTCCAATCTCACAGGAGTTGGGAATGAGGACTTTGAATCCTTCTCGCTGGGAGATGATGCGCCCTTAAACCTGACCTTCCCAGGAAGCGCAGGAACCCTGGGTGCAACCCTTACAGGAACCGGTGAAATAAATGACTCCGGTCCTGGCCGTTTCGCCACATCCGGTACGAATTTCTGGGAGGTTACTACCGGCTCCTTCAAGATCGATTTTTCCGATCCTGTCAGTGCTTTCGGGTTCAATGGGATCGATATCGGAGATTTTGTAACGGACCAGATGGTGCTGAACCTTACCAACGCGTCTGGCGGGACTTCAGAATTGACTGTCCCGCACTCGTTGGGGATTGGGAACAATGATCAAGCAACCCTGTTCTTCGGGTTCTACGATCTTTCCCAATCTTATACCAGTATTGAGTTCACGAATGCCGGCGGTGGAGATTTCTTTGCTTTTGATGACATGGTCATTGGTGATGCAGAGCAAGTGACTCCAGACCCGAAGCCAGTGCCTGAACCATCAACGTTGGCGTTGTTGGCTATCGGACTGCTGGGTTTTGGAATCAGACGTCGGTTCACGCCGCGCCTGCGCCAGTAAGACGAAAGAGCCCTGAAAGTAAAAAGCCATTTGGTTGAAAAACCAAATGGCTTTTTCTTTTATCGAGCTAGATTTGACGCTTTCTTCTGCTCAAACCGAGGCCTGCGAGGCCCAGGCCAAGCAGCGCAAGAGTTCCAGGCTCGGGAACGCTTGCAAACGCATGGTTGTCGGTCTCAAATGCTTTGCCTGTGCTGATCAACTCAATGGTGTCGAAAAGCTCTGAACCGAAGAAGAAGTTCACATAGCGGTTATCGTTCAGGTTAACCTGATTGCCCTCAACCAGAATGTCGGGATCGACGGCCTGAAGTTGCGACCCGGTAACAAGCCAGTTGTCACCAGAAATCGAGTTAGAGAACTTGATCGAGTTATAGTTGTCGATTGAACCCCAGAACAAGCCGAAATAGTTGTATGAACCGCCTGGATCCAGAGTCGCCGACACACCGTTGGTGTAAGGCTCGGGCACGGTCAGATACTCATTGTCGGGTCCCAGATTGAAAGGCGCCGCATACTGGCCGCTCTGGCTTCCTGTGACAACATCGTAGCTTCCTGTGCAGCCTCCTGCGTAACTACAGCCACTGCTGAAATCGATTTCGGTGGCGCCTGCAACACTGCTGTTGTATACGCCGCCGGCTTCAACAGTAATCAGAAGGGCATTGGCGCTGCCACTGGCCATTAAACCGGCCGCTGCAGCTGCGGTGAGGAGTTTTCCATACTTCATAGCGTGACCCCATTAGTCCTGTTTGTCAGGATTCATTCCTGCTTATCAGAGTTCTCGCGAGAGAACCGGGGTAAACAACGCGCAAATCGTGCCATGAACGACGGATTACACTGAAAACAGCACCTTATTGACTACACACGTTCATTGGCAGAACACAATGTAAATAAAGCTGACATATAGGAAACGAAAAAGCGCGGGCATGCTCGGGCACAAAAAAGCCGGAGCATTCGAACTCCGGCTTAATGGCTGGCCCAATCGCTAAAAGAGCCTAGAAGGTATTCCCGGGCACCCTCACCCAACCTTCCATCAAAACCCGCGCACTGCGGCTCATAATGGCTTTGGTTGCGGTCCACTGACCATCCACTTCCTTCGCTTCTGCCCCTACACGCAAAGTGCCTGATGGGTGACCAAAGGTCACATGGGTACGGTCGCCACCGCCAGCAGCGAGGTTTACGAGGGTTCCGGGAACGGCCGACGCCGTGGCAATGGCCACCGCCGCGGTGCCCATCATGGCGTGGTGGAGCTTGCCCATGGACAGAGCGCGAACCAGTACATCCACGTCCCCTGCCCCGATGCTTTTCCCGCTTGAGGAAACGTAGTCCGAGGGTTTCGCCACGAAGGCCACTTTCGGGGTGTGCTGGCGATTGGCCGCTTCTTCGATGTTCTGGATAAGCCCCATTTTCACCGCACCATGGGCACGGATGGTTTCGAACCTCGCCAGGGCCGCGGGATCGGAGTTGATGTCGTCCTGCAGCTCGGTGCCTTTGTATCCGATGTCCTCGGCGTTCACGAAGATGGTGGGAATGCCGGCATTGATCATGGTGGCTTTCAGGGTGCCTACGCCAGGCACTTCCAGGTCGTCCACCTGGTTGCCGGTGGGGAACATGGAGCCTTCGCCATCAGCCGGGTCCATGAATTCCACCTGCACTTCAGCGGCCGGGAAGGTCACGCCGTCGAGCTCAAAATCGCCGGTTTCCTGCACTTCACCGTTGGTGATGGGCACGTGGGCAACGATTGTTTTCTTGATGTTGGCCTGCCAGATACGCACGGTGCAGGTGCCATTTTCCGGAATACGGTCTTTGGCCACAAAGCCGCCGTTGATGGCGAAAGCGCCTACGGCGGCGGTGAGGTTGCCGCAGTTACCGCTCCAGTCCACAAAGGGCTTGTCGATGGAGACCTGGCCGAACAGGTAGTCGACGTCGTGATCCGGCTGGGTGGGTTCTGCCAGGATCACAGTCTTGCTGGTGCTGGAGGTAGCACCGCCCATGCCGTCGATTTGCTTCTGGTAGGGGTCGGGGCTGCCGATCACCCGCAAAAACAATTTGTCCCGGGCTTCGCCCGGGCTCTGGCAGGCTTCCGGCAAATCCTTCAGCCGGAAGAACACGCCTTTGCTGGTGCCGCCACGCATGTACGTGGCGGGGATTTTTATTTGTGGCTTGTGTGTCATGCCGCACCTTCCGATTGCAGAAAATCCTCGGCAAACCGCTGCAACACCCCACCAGCGCTATAGATAGACACCTCTTCAGCGGTGTCCAGGCGGCAGACGACCGGAATGCGCTCGGTGCTGCCGTTCTTCCGATGAATGACCAGCGTGAGCTCTGCGCGAGGCGCAGGGGTGCCCTCCACGTCGTAGGTTTCGGTGCCGTCGATGCCAAGGGTCTTGCGAGTGGTGCCTTCCTCGAACTGCAGGGGCATCACGCCCATACCGATCAGGTTGGTGCGGTGAATCCGCTCGAAGCCTTCGGCCACGATGGCTTCTACGCCTGCCAGTGCCACGCCCTTGGCGGCCCAGTCACGGGAGGAGCCCTGGCCGTAGTCGGCACCGGCGATGATGATCAGCGGCTGCTTGCGCTCCATGTAGGTTTCGATGGCTTCCCACATGCGGACCACTTTGCCCTCCGGCTCGATGCGGGCCAGGGAGCCCTGCTTCACGTTGCCGTTTTCATCCCGGACCATTTCGTTGAACAGTTTGGGGTTGGCAAACGTAGCGCGCTGGGCTGTCAGGTGATCACCACGGTGGGTGGCGTAGGAGTTAAAGTCTTCCTCCGGCACGCCCATCTTGTGCAGGTACTCGCCAGCGGCACTGTTCATCATGATCGCGTTTGAAGGCGACAGGTGGTCGGTGGTGATGTTGTCCGGCAACACCGCCAGCGGACGCATGCCCTTGAGGGTTTTCTCACCTACCATGCCACCTTCCCAGTAAGGCGGGCGACGGATGTAGGTGCTCTGGGGGCGCCACTCGTACAGCGGGTTGGTGTTGGCCTGGGCATCCCGGGTAATGTCGAACATCGGGATGTAGGTGCTGCGGAACTGCTCCGGCTTCACGCTGGATTTCACGATGGCATCGATTTCCGCATCGTCCGGCCAGATGTCCTTCAGGGTGACGGGATTGCCGTCTTGATCGTAGCCCAGGGCATCTTTTTCGATGTCAAAACGGATGGTGCCTGCAATCGCATAGGCAACCACCAGCGGCGGCGACGCCAGGAATGCCTGCTTGGCGTATGGGTGAATCCGGCCGTCGAAATTCCGGTTACCGGAGAGCACGGCAGTGGAGAACAGGTCGCGATCCATGATTTCCTGCGCGATCTTCGGATCCAGGGCACCGCTCATGCCGTTACAAGTGGTGCAGGCAAAAGCCACCACGCCAAAACCGAGCTGCTCCAGCTCAGGCAGGAGTTTGGCCTCTTCCAGGTACATCTTGACGGTTTTGGAGCCCGGCGCCAGGGAAGTTTTCACCCAGGGCTTCCGGGTCAGGCCCAGCTTGTTGGCGTTGCGGGCAATCAGGCCTGCAGCCACCATGTTGCGGGGGTTACTGGTATTCGTGCAGCTGGTGATGGCGGCGATGATGCAGGCGCCATCCGGCATCTTGCCCTCTTCCTGTTCCCATTCACCGGCAATGCCACGCGCTGCCAGCTCGGAGGTGGGCAGGTGTGCGTGAGGGTTGGAGGGGCCAGCCAGTGTGCGAGTGACTTTGGACAGGTCAAACTTCAGCACGCGCTCGTATTCCGCGTTTTTCATGCTGTCGGCCCAGAGACCCGTTTCCTTGGCGAATTTCTCGACCAGGGCCACCTGATCGTCCTCGCGGCCGGTCAGCTTCAGGTAGTCGATGGTCTGACCGTCGATGTAGAACATCGCTGCGGTGGCACCATACTCCGGAGTCATGTTGGAGATGGTGGCACGGTCGCCCACGCTGAGGCTGTCTGCGCCTTCACCATAGAACTCCAGGTATGCGCCGACCACTTTCTCCTTGCGCAGGAACTCGGTGATGGCCAGTACCATGTCGGTACTGGTGATGCCGGGCTGCAGTTTGCCAGTCAGCTCTACACCCACGATATCCGGCAGGCGCATCATGGAGGCACGCCCCAGCATAACGCTCTCGGCTTCCAGACCACCCACACCCACGGAGATAACACCGAGGGCATCAACCATCGGGGTGTGACTGTCAGTACCGACACAGGTATCCGGGAAGGCTACGCCATCGCGGTTCTGTACCACCGGAGACATCTTCTCCAGGTTGATCTGGTGCATGATGCCGTTGCCGGGAGGGATCACGTCCACGTTTTTGAACGCGGTCTTGGTCCAGTTGATGAAGTGGAAACGGTCATCGTTTCGACGGTCTTCAATCTCACGGTTCTTCTCGAACGCGTCCTTCTCGAAACCGGCGTGCTCCACGGCCAGCGAGTGATCCACGATCAGCTGCGTCGGAACCACAGGATTGACCTTGGCGGGGTCACCGCCCTTCTCGGCAATGGCATCACGCAAACCTGCGAGATCCACCAGAGCGGTCTGGCCAAGAATGTCGTGGCATACCACGCGGGCCGGATACCAGGGGAAATCCAGGTCGCGCTTGCGTTCGATCAGCTGTTTCAGGGAATCCGTCAGCACCTCAGGATCGCACCGGCGAACCAGTTGCTCAGCCAGGATCTTGGAGGTGTACGGGAGCTTGTCGTACGCTCCGGCCTGGATGTCTTCCACGGCCTCGCGAGTATCGAAATAGTCCAGGTCGGTACCTGGCAGACTCTTGCGGTATTCAGTGTTCATGGCCGCTCCTCAATCGGAACCCACTTGGCATCCGCCGGGCCGGTGTAATCGGCGCTTGGGCGAATGATGCGGTTGTTCTCACGCTGTTCTTTCACGTGGGCGGTCCAGCCGGATACCCGGGACATCACGAAGATTGGGGTGAACAATTCGGTTGGAATGCCCATGAAGTGGTAGGCGGATGCGTGGAAGAAGTCCGCGTTACAGAACAGTTTCTTCTCGCGCCACATAACCGCTTCACAGCGCTCGGATACCGGATACAGCACGGTATCGCCCACTTCTTCCGCCAGCTTCTTGGACCACTGCTTGATGATGGCGTTCCGCGGGTCGGACTCCTTATAAATCGCGTGACCGAAGCCCATGATCTTTTCTTTCCGCTCAAGCATGCCCATCAGGCCTTCTTCGGCCTCTTCCGGGGTCTTGAACTTCTGGATCAGCGCCATGGCGGCCTCGTTAGCACCGCCGTGCAGAGGACCGCGCAGTGAACCGATCGCACCGGTCACACAGCTGTGAATGTCAGACAGTGTGGAGGCACACACGCGGGCGGTGAACGTGGAGGCGTTGAACTCGTGCTCTGCGTACAGGATCAGAGAAACGTTCATCACGCGCTCGTGCAGCTCGCTGGGCTTCTTGCCGTGAAGCAGCTCCAGGAAATGGCCGCCGATGGAATCCACGTCGCTCTCGGTTTCGATCCGAACACCCTCGTGGGCGAAGCGGTACCAGTAAGTGATGATGGACGGGAACACCGCCAGCATGCGGTCGATCTTGTCGTCCTGCTCGCTGAAATCTTCTTCGGTTTCCAGGTTACCCAGCATGGAGCAGCCGGTACGCATCACGTCCATCGGGTGCGCGTCTTTGGGGATCTGCTCAAGCACGGTTTTCAGGGCAGTCGGCAGGCCACGAAGGCTCTGGAGTTTTTTGGTATAGGCATCCAGCTCCTGCCGATTCGGCAATTTGCCCCGAAGCAGAAGGTAAGCGATTTCTTCAAACTGGGCCTTCTCTGCCAGATCTGCGATGTCATAGCCGCGGTATGTCAGGCCGGCGCCGCTTTTGCCGACGGTGCACAGAGCCGTTTCGCCAGCTACCTGGCCACGGAGGCCTGCGCCACTCAGTTGTTTTGCTTCAGCCATTGTTGTCTCCCATCTTTATCTTGTTTGGACAATGGGGTCAGATAACACGGTCATCTGACCCCAATCGCAGTCGTTAGCCTTTGCTCTGCTGGAACAGCTGGTCCAGCTTCTGCTCGAAATCGTGGTAGTTCAGGAAATCGTACAGCTCCATACGGGTCTGCATCATATCGACCACGTCTTTCTGGTCGCCCTTCTCCAGGATGTTCTGGTAAACAGTCAGAGCGGCCTTGTTCATGGCGCGGAAGGCGCTGAGCGGGTACAGAACCATGTCGGCGCCGGCTTCGGCCAGTTCCTTGCGGTTGTATAGCGGTGTGGCACCAAATTCGGTGATGTTGGCCAGGATAGGCACGTCCAGGGCTTCGGAGAAGGCCTTGTAGTGCTCAAGTTCCGTAACCGCTTCGGCAAAGATGCCGTCGGCGCCGGCTTCAATGCAGGCCTTGGCGCGCTCGATAGCGGCTTCGAGGCCCTCTTTTTGGAACGCGTCGGTACGGGCCATGATAAAGAAGTCTTTGTCTTCCCGGGCATCCACGGCGGCCTTGATGCGGTCGACCATCTCCTCCTGGGACACGATTTCCTTGTTCGGGCGGTGACCACAGCGTTTCTGGGCAACCTGGTCTTCGATGTGGACAGCGGCTGCACCGGCACGCTCCATCTCGCGGATGGTGCGGGCGATGTTGAAAGCACCACCCCAGCCGGTATCAATATCAACCAGCAAAGGTACGTCGGTAGCTGCGGTAATTCGGCGAACGTCCTCGACCACATCGTTCATGGAGGTCATGCCCAGATCCGGCAAACCGTAGGAGGCGTTAGCGACGCCGCCACCTGAAAGATAAATGGCCTGATGACCCACTTTCTCGGCCATCATAGCGGCGTAGGCATTGATGGTTCCGACAATCTGAAGGGGCTGGTTGTCTTTGAGCGCTTTGCGGAAGCGGGCGCCGGGGCTGAGTTTGTTGGACATGGTGTTGGCCTCTCTTGGTTATTCGTAAATTTGTGCGTGAAATCGGGGTCTGCCCCCCTTGTTCAAATTGTGAGCTCGCCTTCCTCGATCTTTCTCTCGATGTTCTGTCTTGCTGCGTTGATATGGCGTTTCATCAGAAATTCGGCGAGTTCCCCATCGCGCTGGGCGATGGCCTCGACGATACGGCGGTGTTCACCCAGTGCCCGCTGGGGGCGCCCGGTGGAGGTGCTGAGACGGTAACGGTACATCCGTACCATGTAATAAAGATCACCAAGCAGCATCTGGGCAAGTTTGGTATTGCGGCTACCGGTGGCGATTCTGTGGTGGAAGTCGTAATCCCCTTCGGCCTGGTAATAGGCCTGGCCCTGGGCTTCATCGATCATGCGTTCGTGGGTGTCGAGGGTAGCCTGAAGATCGGCGATTTCCTGGTCGGTCATGCGCTCGGCGGCCTGTCGAGCGGCCAGCCCCTCCATGACTTCGCGTATGCGGTAGAGCTCCATTAACTCGGACGCACTGACTGAAACCACCTTGACGCCGGCATGGGGACGGCGCACTAGAAGGCCGCGGGATTCAAGACGGCCCAGCGCTTCCCGGAGCGGGCCGCGCGTGAGGTTAAAACGGGAACAAAGCTCCAGTTCGCCGATCTTCTCGCCGGGCGCCAGTTCCCCTTTGACGATTGCCGTTTGCAGACAATCAAACGCCTCATCGGCGCGGGTGTAGGTGGTAGACAGTAACTCAGCCATAGTTTGTCAACAAAACCGGGTTGATTTTGAGCAAAGCTACGCTTGAGCGATCATATTGTCAACAATATTGGCTAAATTGAGCTGCAAATTGTTTACAATAGATAGAGCCAATCAGTAGATCTGGCGTTCGGCGATCGGTGGCGGAGTGTACTGATATAGCCAGGTTTCCGTCAGCGGCTCGCCGCCCAGCCTGAGGTACAGGCGGATATTGATGGGTTCAATCGAGTCATCCGGCACCAGGTCGAACATGGCCCGGTAGCCGTCGATTGCAGACAATGGTCTTGCGGAAGTGATTTCGACGTCTCCATGGCTGACAGTTATGACCGGCTCTACCTCTGCATCCTTGGCGAGCATTTCAAGCGCGCCGCCGGCGAAATCAACCGCAAAGCGCCAAGAGAAATAGGTGCGCTCCTGGCCCACGATACCGCCCAGCCCGGTCCTTGTTGCTTGCACCGTGGCTAATTCATAAGGTTGCAACGGAGCCTGCTCGCCCCAGTGCAGGCGGTAGCTATAGAGGTATTCCCGGCCTGGCAACAGAGGTTCCTGCGGATGCCAGAAGGCGACGATATTGTCGAAGGTTTCATCCACGGTAGGGATTTCCACCAGATCAACACTGCCCCGCCCCCAGTCTCCCCGGGGCTCCACCCAGAGGCTGGGCCGGCGATCGTAAAACACGCCATCATCCTGGTAGTGGTCGAAATCCCTGTCCCGCTGCAGCAGGCCAAAGCCAACGGGGTTGTTATCCTGAAAAGTGTTGAACCTGAGATTGACGGGATTCACCAGTGGCCGCCACAACCACTCGCCGTTGCCGTTGCGAATGGCGAGGCCGTCAGAATCATGTATTTCCGGACGCCAGTCGTAGCCCATGCGATCATCATTTTCACCCACCTGGTACATGCTGGTCAGCGGCGCAATCCCTGCCCTCGTGATTTGCGTTCTCGGGTATAGCGCTACATCCACATCCATGACCATGTTGCGCCCCGGGTCGAGCACAAATGCGTAGGCGCCGGTGGTACTAGGGGAATCCAGCAGAGCCCATACCCTGAGTAGCTGGCTGCCCGGGGCCGGTTGCTCCAGCCAGAACTCCGAGAAACGAGGGAATTCTTCCTCCCGATTCATGCCGGTATCAATCGCCAGCCCCCTGGCTGACAGACCGTACTGCATCTCTGCGCCAACCGCCCGGAAATAGCTTGCTCCAAGGAAGGCGGCTAGATCCAAGGCGAAATTGTTGTGGTAGTGAATCCGAAAACCGGCGTAGCCCAGGTCTTCTGGCAAATCGCCCAGGGGCTGATCGCCGTTGTACCGGAACAGATCCTGTCGATAGGCCAGTTCCGTTGCCTCGCCATCAATGACTTCATGGATTTTTACGGGTTGCTGGAAATACAGCCCAAGGTGGAAGAGCTGAATCTGGAAAGCAGTGTCGTCGTCGCGCCAGAGCGCCCGGTCGGGCCTGAAGGCGATGGCCTGGTAGTCATCCCAGGAAATGGATTTCAGTGATTGGGGCAATTCGTTTTTATGGGAGACATACGCCTCAGCTGCCAATGCCCGGGCCCGACCTTTGAGCCAGGCGTAGCTGAAGGTACGGGGACTGCTTCCAGATACTGGTTGGAGGCCGGTACCCATCGCAAGGGGCGACAGTGGTAACGCGCCAGCACTTACCAGTGCTCCCAGCCCCTTGATCAGCGTTCGTCTGTCCATTGGTCTCGCCCCTCCTGTACCGGGCTATAGATTGCCATAGAGAAGATCACGTGGACTATGTACGAACAATAAAAGGTAGAGAGCCTATTCGGGTAAGGAACCCACGCTGCCGAAAGCGCACCAAATGAGTGCAATCAGGCAAGGAGGATCGCACTAAGAGACCTCTGATCAGAGAAATTTTTGGTAATGGTAAACCTGAAGAACCCTCCTCTTAGGGGCCATAGCTCTTTGCTAGAACGTACAATTTCCAAAACCGCCCTGCATTTGTCGTTACAACTTGGGTAAACTCGGCACACTTTGTGATAGAACACTTGTTGATAGGCTTACGCAGAGGCGTTGAGCGGCCCACAGGGCGTGAAACCGACCATCAAAGGACGAACGATATGATCAGAAAATGCCTGTTTCCCGTCGCCGGCTACGGCACCCGCTTTCTTCCGGCCACCAAGGCGATGCCCAAGGAAATCCTGCCGGTGGTAAACAAACCCCTGGTTCAGTACGGCGTTGAGGAAGCCGCCGAAGCAGGTATTCACGAATTCGGCTTCGTGACCGGTCGCGGCAAGCGGGCCATCGAGGATCATTTCGACATCAGCTACGAACTCGAACAACAGATTGCCGGCTCGGGTAAGGAAGAGCTGCTGACCTCCATCCGCGAGCTTATCGACCACAACAGTTTTGCCTTCACCCGGCAGAATGAGATGAAGGGCCTCGGCCACGCCATACTGACTGGTCGCAACCTGGTGGGTGACAACCCGTTTGCGGTCGTGCTGGCGGATGACTTCTGCATTGGCCCCGATGGTGAAGATGGCGTCCTGGCGCAGATGGTGAAGCTCTACAATCAGTTCCGCTGCTCTATTGTAGCCATCGAAGAAGTGCCGGCTGATGAAACCCACAAGTACGGGGTGATCGCAGGTGAATCCATGAAAGATGGCCTCTACCGGATCACAGACATGGTAGAAAAGCCGGCTCCGGAAGATGCGCCCAGCAACCTCGCCATTATCGGCCGCTATATTCTCACGCCGGATATCTTCGAAATTATTGAGAAGACCCCGGCGGGCAAGAACGGTGAAGTCCAGATCACCGATGCCCTTCTTGAGCAGGCGAAAAATGGTTGCGTGCTGGCTTATCAGTTCAAAGGTCGCCGGTTCGATTGCGGCAGCATTGATGGCTTTGTGGAAGCCACCAACTACGTTTACGAGAATATCTACAAGAAAGGAAAGTAAGAAACCCCGGGGCGGGATCAGTTGCCCAGGATTTGCAGAATCATTCGCCGGTTTTCCGCACTTGTCCTGCGGAACCGGCGAAGAAGCTCCGCTTCTTCCGTGGTCAACTGGACCTTCTCGAGGACTTGTTCCAGCTCGTCCAGCGACTCGAGAAGTTCGTCGCTCTTATCCAGGGCAATACCGGGCAGCTCAAGTTGCCCATGGTCCTCAGGCTTTTCTGGCTCCCAGTGCTGAATGGGTTGCGCATGCTGCATGGCCACTTACCTCGTCATCCAAGCCGGGATACTTGTCCCGATAATGCCCTGCGAAGTGAATCAATCCGGAAATGTAACGTACATATAGCTTTGCACACAATCTGCCTATACTGAAGATGGCAACAACCAAACAGGCTATTTATGGCGGCAAGAACTCTGGATATCGACTCGGCATGGGAGTTGGTGCTTAGCGCAGTTAACCGCAGCAATGTGACACTGCCATTGCCGGGAACCGACAAAGAAGCGGTAAAACTTAACGGCCACGGGGCGTGGCACCTGATGCAGCCGGCCACGGGTGAGGCGAAGGATCTACTCTCGGTATTCCTACCCCTTTGTCGGCCGGTGCAAGATAATGGCAGCCCCAAAGTTATTGGTCAGTTGGGCCAGAGCCTGGACGGACGCATTGCCACGGTTACCGGTCGCTCCCGGTTCATCAACGGCGACGATGGAATTACCCATCTGCACCGGATTCGCGCAGTGTCGGATGCGGTTGTTGTCGGGGCCGGAACCGCAACTACAGACAATCCCCGTTTGACCGTTCGCCGCACCAGTGGCCGCAACCCCGTGCGCGTGGTCATTGACCGTCACCATCGCGTACCGGACAGCCATCACCTGTTCACCGATGGCGAAGCTCCCACCCTGCGGTTGGTGGCAGGTACTTACGAGAAAGCGAAGAATCCATCGATCGGTTCCGGGGTTACGGAGATTCCCTGTCTCGGGGATGCCGAATCCGAAGATGCCGTCGATCCGAGAGTGATCCTCGAGGTTCTCGCAGACCTGGGGCTGAAAAAAGTTTTTGTGGAAGGGGGCGGTGTTACCGTTTCGTGCTTCCTGAACGCTGGCTTGCTGGACCGCCTTCACGTGATGGTCGCACCCATGATCATCGGCAGCGGCAGACCAGCCTTCTCGCTTCCCGAGATCGACTTTCTGGATGATGCCTTGCGGCCGCGCGCCCAGCTTATAAACCTCGGCAGCGACATGCTGTTCGACCTCGACTTTACCCGTGATGTGTAGGTCGAAAAAAAGCAGCCCCTGGTAAACTGGACACCAACACCAACGCTCCGTACCCAACGCTCAGTGCCACGCCCTGCTCCGCGGGCAATCCCGCCATCGGCCACAGCAAGGCTGCCGCGCCCTCGCGGATGCCCCAACCGGCAACCGTCAGCGGTACCACCATGCTGAGCAACAGGATACTGCCCAGACTGACAATGATGGCCGCCGACTCTGTACTTTCGATATAGCCTGCGCCCCAGGCCAGGCAGAGAAAAACCCCAAGATAGCTTGCCAACACCAGTAAAGATGAGCCAATCTGAACCGGCAACACCGTTCGGTTTAGCAAAGACTCGTAAAGATCCCGCCTGAGCCGCTGAAGATAAGCCGCCAGCCCGGTTTTGAGGGCCAACCAGAGTGCAAGAAACACCCCAATAACGCCGGCGCCCAGCAAGAGCCCGCCATTCCATTGACCAGCCGCTACCCGTCCGGAACCGAGCAGCCAGCTGCCCGATATGACAACCACGAGCGCCAAAACCAATTGGCCCGAAAGTCGCTCGATGGCCACCCCGTGCACAGCGGAGAGGCGCTCTCCGGCGCCGCTGCCATGTCGCCAGGCCCGGTTTACGTCGCCGAGCACACCTCCCGGCAACACCTGGTTCAGAAACGTCGCCAGATAGTACTCCCGCACCGCTGCTCCATAGGCCAGGGGCAGCCCGAGCCGTTCGACGGTGTAACGCCATCGCCAGGCAGACAACGCCACCTGAAAGACCGTAAGTGCCAGTGCGGGAACCAGGACATAGGGAGAAAAGCGGGCAAGCTCCTGCCAGAGCTCACCCGAATCAATCGAGCGGATCACGAACCCGATAGCCAGAACCGTGAATAGCCAACGGGCCGCCAGCTTCACCTGCCTTTGACGCAGTTCGGTCAAGGCAATGCCTCGGGTGGCAGCGCCAGCAGATCCAGGTGTCTCACAACAATCGTCAGATTCCTTTCGGATAACTGCTGATTGCGTGTCTCCAGCCAGCGTGACAATCGGTCCGCCTCGTGAGGTGACTGCTCAACGGCCGCGTCGATCCAGCCTTGCATCAGCATGTTGGCCAAGGCGTGATCCGCGCCATCCAGTATCCAGGGGGATTCCGCCAGTTCAACCCGGTAACCTTCGGCAACCAGCAGGTCTTGCAACACAGTGCTGGCCTCCGGCCCGAGCGCGGCACCAATTCCCTTGTCGCCGTGCTGGTGCCGATTTACCAATGTCTTCACCAGCTCATCATCAGGATGCTCGGGAGACAGCTCAAAGTGACCGGCATAGCTCAACACAATGAGCATCGCGGACTTCCTTCCTGCGGCTGCGAGGGCTAACGCATCCAGCCATGGCTCGGAAACCAGATCAATCAGTGCTGACGCTGTTATCAGGTCCGCCTCCCGGGGCAGTTGTTGCTCCATGTTTTCCGACGTCAGCTGAACCGGGCGGGTTTCAAACGGCACATCCAGGCAGTCCACACGCTGTCCGGCCTCCCGCAATAACGCAGAATCCTGATCCAGTGCCAGCCAGGTTTGAGGCACCTGCAGCGCAGGCACCAGGAATAGCGCGTTTGAGCCACGACCGGTTCCAATGTCGACAATTTGCATCGGGTAGTGGCTCTCGGGCGACAAGCCATCATAACGATTCAACAACCAGTGATTGAGCTGATCGGTCAGCCCTTGTGAGCGAGCCCGGTGATCCGCTGCTTCCCGGGCTGCCAGCCATGTGCTCTCGAATTCCGAATGCTGGTGCAGATGCGTGGAAAGGCCACGGAAGTAGTGCAGCGCTTCTAAGACATCTTTGCCGGTATCCGCCCATGAGCGGATTCGGCGGGATTCCCTTGCGGCAAGTTTACGGGCGTGCTCAAGCTGTTCCGGATGTTCCAGCCAGTTCCTGAGGCGCGCCTCAAGGGCCCTGACATCGCCCGCACAATACTGAACCACACCAGGCCTGGCGGAGGTGTTGGCAAGGGCGCCGCCATCGGAGGAAATAACGGGTAGCCCTTCCGCCAGCGCCTCATCAATCACCATGCCATAGCCCTCGTACAGGGAGGGCAGTACAAAGAGATCCGCCTTGCGGTAGAGCTCGGCCAGCCCGGCTTCTTCGACTTCCCCTGCCAGCGCAATCCTGTCTTCAAGGCCCGCTTCTGCAATCGCCTGGCGAACCTGCTGGCTGTATTCCGGATCACGACTGTCAGACCCTGCCAACGTGCATTGCCACGACACGCCCTTCAGGTTTTCCAGCGCCTCCACCAATTGATGCTGGGCCTTTCGGGGTGACAGATGAGCAACGCACAGAATGTGCGGGGTACCGGTTTGCGACGACTGATCACAGCCTCTGGGGGTCGCGGCTCGGGTGACGCCCGGCTCGGCAACCCTGATCATCTCAGCCGGCACCTCGTAATCCGCCAGGCGAGCGGCGGTGTGTTGGCTGGTGGTGATCACTCCGTTTACAGATCCGAGCGCCCGTGTTTCAGAATCCAAAAACCACTGCCTATTGGCTTCGCTGATACCTGTTTCGTCAGCCAGGGGGTGGTGTACGAGGGCAAGCAGATTCAGGCGTCGGGAATGCTTTTCGACGATTTCCGGCAGGCCACCCATGGCAAGGCCATCGAGTACCACAGAGGCGCCATCAGGCAGACTCGCGAGCTTCTTATCCATCCCATTACGGGCGACCCTGTCCGGGCGTGGAAACTGCCCGGGCAACCCACTGACCCGGGCTCTGCAACCGGCGTCGCCCAGGGCTTCCACGAGCTTGCGGACATACCGGTAGCCGCCCGTGTTCTGTTCCGGATCACCCGGAACAATAAACTCCAGGAAGCCCGGTTTGTCAGATTCCGGCATGGTAGCTTGCCCAGGCAATGTGGGATTCCGAGAGGGTGACTTTCAGGCTGACAATCCCTTCTCCTGTCTCGCCAAGACGGCCACCGTGAATGGCTGCCGCCATACGATCGAAAACCAGTTTGGCCATGAATTCGGTGGTGGTATTCCGGCCGCGCAATTCCGGCAGCTCGTCCAGGTTCTGCATATTGAATTCGGAGAGAATGCTTTTGAGAAGTTCGGAAGCCAGGCCAATGTCGACGACCAGATCGTGCTTATCCAGTTGGTGACGCTCAAAGGTCACGTCGACCACATAGGTGGCACCATGAACCTTCTGCGCAGGACCAAAGATCTCTCCGTTGAAGCTGTGGGCAATCATCATGTGGTCCCGGACCGTCAAACCGAACATAGTCTCTCCTTAGCAGGCAATTTTGGATTTTCAGTAAACAACGCGATGGCACAGGGTATCCCGGCCATCAATCAGAATTCGCGCCATGGATTTTGGTAGATCATCAAACTTGCATTCGCCGGTAATCAGCACATCCAGCGCATCGTCCTGGAGCAATTCCAATGCGAGCGCCAGGCGTTTGCGATAGTCCCACCGTGGAACTCGAGATGGCACTATCTGGCCCACCTGGCTGGATTTCAGGGTCAGACGCCGCGGATGGAATGCGGCCCCCAACGGTGCAGATACCAGCTGATCCCCGTACCAGCTCATTTCCACAATGGTCGCCTCCTGCCCTGCCAGCCCAAGAGCGGTCTCCAGGCCCGAGGGGTGGCCACTGGCATGGATAACAAGGTCGTGATCATCAGGGGCCGACTCACTGCTGAAGGTCAAACCGAGCTGTTCGGCAACGGCCTGTCTCTCTGGATTCGTATCGATCGCGGTGACACGAGCTCCCGGGATACGACTCGCCAGCCAGGCGACGAGCAGGCCAACAACACCAAGACCAACCACGGCAATGCGGTCACCGACTGCTGGCGCTCCATCCCAGAGGCCGTTTACAGCGGTTTCCATGTTGGCGGCAAGTATTGCTCGCTCGGCGGGCAAGTCTTTGGGCAAAGGCGTCAACGCCGACGCCGGCACCCGGTAGCAATTCTGATGCGGATAAAGGCAGAACACCGTTTGGCCCACTAACTCGGCAGGCCCTTCCACTACTTTGCCGACGCTGGCGTAGCCGTACTTTACCGGCCAGGGAAAATCTCCCTCCTGAAACGGCGCCCGCATGGCTGCGTATTCGCTCTTTGGTACCCGGCCATGGAAAACCAGTGATTCCGTGCCCCGGCTGATACCCGAATACAGCGCCTGCACCTTGACCAATTCTTCTTTATCTTTCTCAACGGACGTCGCCAGTGGCGTTTCCAGAATCTCGCCCTTGCCGGCGCCGGTTACCCACCAGGCTCGTGCCATCGATTCGGTGTTCGGCTCATCAGGGTCGCGATGCAAAAGGATCTCCTTTTTGGCAGTTTTTCAAACGTGCGGGTCGTCGCCCTGCCAGGGCTGAACCTTCAGGTCTGAACACGGTCTATGCTCGTAAGCATGTTCAGTTATACCAACTATAGTCAGTGTACAGCGCATCCGAGGTCTTTGATGCCTGCAATCCTATACGCTGGAGTTCATTGATGGATTCTAACGGCCATTCAGCTTCGCAAAGGATGCCACTTGCCCTGGATCTCGCCTGGGGCTTTGGGCTTGTCGGCCTGTTCTGCGCAGCCACCGGCTGGTTAACCCAGCCCCCCGTCCTTTTCTACTTCTTGGCAGCGGCGCTTTACCTGGCGGTGTGTGCCCTGGTCATCCGGTTCTGGCCCGAAACCCGGGATTTCGGATGGGCAAACCGGGCGACGCTGCTGAGAGGCAGTCTGGTGATAGCCCTGGTGGCTCTGGCCCCCTTTGCCGACCACCTCACTGACAGCCTCTGGCTCTACGGCTGGATGGCATTGCTGGCGCTGATTCTGGATGGCGTAGACGGAAAAGTCGCCAGGGCCACCGGCTCCCAGAGCGAATTTGGCGCCCGCTTCGACATGGAACTGGATGCCCTGTTTATTCTCGGCCTCAGCGTGGCTGTCCTGGCATTGGGCAAGGCTGGTCCCTGGGTTTTGGCCCTGGGCCTTATTCGCTATGCCTTCGTTGTTGCGACTCACTTCCTGGACTGGCTGAATGCCCCACTGCCGGAGAGTTTCAGGCGCAAGACGGTTTGCGTTTGGCAGATCGTTACCCTGCTGGTGGCCGTGTTGCCGCCGGTCAATGCGCTATTCGCCAGTATCACGCTTGCAACTGCCCTAGCACTGCTTGTGTGGTCGTTTTTCCTGGATATTCACTGGCTTTATCAGAGGAGACATCACCATGATGTTCATTAAACGGAAAACCCTTACCCGTTCTGCCATTGCCCTGCCTGCTGCTCTCGCACTGAGCCCGGCAGCCATGGCCGAGCCGAGAAACTTTGTTGTCGACGACGAACACTTTTCAATGTTCTTCGAAATCATGCACATCGGCTACGCCCCGGTGATGGGGATGTTCCGCGAAGTAGAGGGACAATTCGTTTACGACGAAGAAGCCAGGGAGCTCGAATCTGGTCAGCTGGTGTTCCAGAGCGAAAGTGTGTACACCAACCACAAGAAGCGTGACGAACACGTTCGCAACGAGGATTTCCTCGACGCCGACGAGTATCCTGAGATTACCTTTACTATTACCGACTTCGAAACGACTGGCGAAAACACGGGCAAAGTAACAGGCGATCTGGAGTTGCTAGGCCAGACACGGCCCGTGGTGCTGGATGTGACCCTCAACAAGGCAGACGTTTACCCCTTTGGTCATGAGGAATACACACTGGGCATCAGCGCTTCCACCACCCTGAAACGCAGTGAATGGGGCATGACATATGGCCTTGATGGCGCGATGGTCGGTGATGAAGTGAAATTGCACTTTGGCTTCGAGGCCATTCGGGAATCCGGCATGTTCTGATCACCGGCTGATCGGAATGTGAACCGCCGCACAACGCGGACACATTCTGTTACACATAGAGTCCGGATTTTTGGGGTGCGGCGGAAATCCCGTTATCTTTAGAGCTACAACAATAATCAAGGGAACTGCCGCATGCCGGGCAAGGTCGCTCTTCTTCTGACACTGGTAACTGCTGGCGTGGTTGGCGCGGGGTATCTGCTCTCCGCTGACAACCACACAGATTTCAGCTGGTTTTCGAAGGTGGTCGACTTGGCCGAGACGGCGCCTGTCCAAAACGCAGGGCTGGCAAGGCAGTCTTCTACCGATCCCTCGGCTGAGCCGGAACCACCCTCGGATAATGCCCTCGGGTTCATGCTGGCCAGCGTTGCCGATCAATACGCTGAAACTACCCGATACCCTCCGTGGTCCATACCTCTCTCCCCGGAACAGGCGAACGCCTACCGTGGCAATCACTACGAGCCGGTCAGTCTGCCCCTCGAAGGTGACGGGCAGTTCACCGTAACGCTGGAGAAATACCGGTTTACTGCAGGGGAACAAATTCTTGTTGCAGCGGCTATCCGGGGCTCTCAGGTGGTCGGTCGCTCGCTGTCTGCAACGCTGGAGAGGCCGGAAAGCCGGGATGCCATCGCTGGCACCACCTTGGAAGAGGCGGGTTCCCCGGGTTACTTCGAGGGCGTTCTGTCCGCCGACGAATCACCGGGTGAATATCGGCTAATCGTCGAGGCCCGGCTTGATGGCAAACCAGTCCGCCATGTCTCAACACTGGCCATTGAACCTTACCTGGGCGAATTCGAGGGGCTTGGCGATGCCCGTATCCAGGGTAACAATCTGATAATTCCCGTTCGTTTCTCGCCGGAAGATTCCGGCTACTACGCGCTTTCGGCCCAGCTGTTTGTTGGCCAACGCCCGGTTGCTCAATTGCAGATGGAGAAAAGGCTGGACAGCACCTCAAACTCGATCAATCTGAAGGCACACGGCACGGTATTGGCCAATCAGACGGTGGACGGCCAGCTACTGCTGAAAAACCTGCAGATTCGGCAGCTTCCCGCCCGGCCAGGTGACCGGACTAATTACGCTTTCGGCCCCGACGAGGGCTACGCTTTCACACCGCCGGATCTCGGCAGTCTTACCGATACACCGGCGGTGAATCCCGAATCAGAACAGCGCGCGGCTCTGCTGCGGCAGCTTGCCGACAAGTTCTGATGGCAGGGCGCAGGCTCTGCACCGGCTAACGCCGGGCTGTACCGCTACAAGTGGCGGATAAACGTCTTG
This sequence comes from Marinobacter sp. 3-2, assembly GCF_003751355.1. Lineage (NCBI taxonomy): Bacteria > Pseudomonadati > Pseudomonadota > Gammaproteobacteria > Pseudomonadales > Marinobacteraceae > Marinobacter > Marinobacter sp. 3-2. The sequence goes on from NZ_RJUQ01000011.1 coordinate 38,746, forward strand.
TGACAACAATAAAGCAGCAAAGACGGAGCAACTATGAAAACAACAAAGATCGGAAATGCCTGTAAGGCCGCCCTGGCGGTCGCTATCACCGGCAGCTTGTTTGCCGGCACCGCCCAGGCCCAACTGGCCGGGCACAACGTGATCCTGGTTCACGGATTCCAGCAACAAGACCTGGCCAACCCTCCCGCCAATCTGCAGGAGGTGAAGAACGCCGGCGAGGACTATTGGCGTACTTTCTGGCTCTCCCGGGCCGAGGCCCGTATCGACTGGGGCAGTGACGGGCGCGTTGAAGGTGGTATTGCCCAGCAAGCCTATGAACAGATGCGTCAGATCAGTCAGCAAGGTCTGTGCAATGACTTTTGCATCGTTGTTTCTCACTCTACCGGGGATCTCGTTACCCGGTATCTGCTGGAAAACCAGGCACGCTGGCTTCAATCCGAGGGCCTTCAGCCGTTGAAAATCCTGGCAACCCTGGATTACTCAGGCGCCGGCGGTGGCACTGAACTGGCCAACCTGGCACTCAGCCTTGCCTACAACGACAGCTGGTACAACTGGCCCCTCCGGGCAGCAGTAGAAGCCTTCACCGGCATTGAGCCGGAACCCGGCAAGCTGGGCGTGGTAAACGACCTGCAAACCAACGCAGCGCGTAACCTGGCGGTGAGCCCGAATGGAATCCCAAGGCTGCGTTTCGTGGCTGGTGGGTCATCCTATGGCGGTATCACCAAGCCATTCATCGCCGGCACGGACGATGGCGTGGTACCCACCCATTCGGCCTGTGGTGCCACCTCCGCCGCCGGGATCGATTCCTGCTCTTCCAGCATCAGCCTGGCGGGCAAGGTAACGAGCCAGGATGGCCCGGCCGCTCTTTACTTCAACCACTATCCGGTACTGATGAACGAGGGAGTCACCCACAGCGGCGTGCTCGGCTCCGAGACGGGCAACATCTCCGTTCCGGTGGTCAACAACACCACTCTCGGCGGTTTGCAGGTGGATTTCGCCAGTCGCACCTACAACAAGCGCGCCTGGTGGCAATGGTGGGGTTCCGGTGACCGGTACATTGAAGTGCCCGGCTCAGATCAGACGGATATGTCGAATCTGGTTTACACAACCCTGAATAACTGACCGTACACGGACAAATACTACAAAGGGCTCAGGGAAGAGCCGCTTCTCACCTCGGTAGTTTTACCCATCTTTTCTTTTTAGTTCGCAAACTATACATTGGTTCGCTTTCGCCGTTCGATTCAACCACTGCCGCCAAGCGATATCCGATGTCTGACACTCACAAATCCGATCTTCTACTGGTTGTTGTTACCCTGTTTGCAGCCATCAGCTGGATGTTTTCCAAGGAAGCAGTACTGCTGATGCCGCCTCTGATGTTCATGGCGGCCAGGTTTTTGATCGCCGGGACGGTGCTCGCCTTTTTCGCCCGTCGCTCGCTGATGAAACTGAGCGTCGATCAGCTTCGCCGAAGTGTGGGTGTCGGACTGGTGTTTGGCACGGCCATGACCTGCTGGGTGATGGGACTGGTTCATATAACCAGTCTGGGTGAAGGCGCCTTTTTGACCAGCCTGGGTGTCGTAATAGTGCCGATTATCGCACGCCTGGTGTTCAAGGAAGCTCAACCGCCGAGCACATGGTTGGCCATTCCCATTGCCGTTGCCGGGCTCGCGCTGCTCTCCCTTGAGAACGGATTTCGCCCTGAAGCAGGCCAGATCTTCTTTGTCATGGCAGCGACAATTTTCGCCCTGTATTTCAATCTCAATACCAGGGCAGCCAACCAGAGAACCGTGATAAACCGGCTCGGCAGAACGGTGGAAAAACACCGCGTACCCGCCCTGCCCCTGACGGCCATCGCACTGCTGACGGTCGGCCTGCTCACCCTGGTTGAATCCATGATTATGGAGCCCTGGCGGCCTACCTTGAATAATCTCTCACCAATGCTGGCCTGGTGGGTGGTGGCCAGTGCCGTGATTGGCACGGCCGGTCGTTTCCTGCTTCAGACGTTCGCCCAGAGCCTGTCTGCGAACAGCCATGGCGTGGTGATTCTGGTACTTGAGCCGGTGTGGGTTGCTCTGTTCGCGGCAGGATGGTTTGGCGAGTCTATGACCGGCATTCAACTGGCCGGCTGTGGCCTCATCTTTGCCGCCCTGATCGTCAACCGCTGGGCCGTGCTGAGCAAAGCCATCAAGGAAAAACTCCGCAAGCGGAAAACCGCATAAAAGTGGTTGACCAGCATCGGCTGAATCAGTATATTTCGTCCCCGTTGCAGGACACAGGACCATAGCTCAGTTGGTTAGAGCGCTACCTTGACATGGTAGAGGTCCCCAGTTCGAATCTGGGTGGTCCTACCACTCCTGCTGAAAGAGTCAGTTGCTTACTCCCTGTAAGAACTGGCTTTTTTTGTGCCCAAAAGAAAGAGCGGCACTGCATAGACCAGCTATTCCCTTGCGCTCCGCAAGCCCGAGAACATGACCCCTGTTCTTAAAAGCTCCCTGAACGTTGTCTCGCCACTCTCGACCTTCGCCATACCATCGTCCAGCATCATCTGTTGCCCCCGATCATTCAGGGCCTGTCGCAGACTGTGCTCATCTTCATGTTTAAGAATCCTGCCATAGTCTTCCTCGGTCAGTTGCCAGACTTCAAAAACGCCGAGCCGTCCGCGGTAGCCCAGATTATTACAGCTGGGGCAACCTGTCGGCAGCCAGGTCTCTTCCGGCACCTCACGGCCTGCATCCAGCAGCCATTGTCGAGAAATCTCGTCAGGCTGACCTTTCGTGCGGCATTCTTTACAAAGCCTGCGAACCAGCCGTTGTGAAGCAACAATTCCGAGATTGGCCGCGATCTCGTAATCGTCCAGCCCCAGATTCCGAAGTGACGTGATGGTCCCCACAGCATCCCGGCTGTGCAGTGTGGCCATCATGGAACGGCCACTGGTTGCAACGCTGATGGCCGCCTGGGCTGAGGGAACATCGCGAATCTCACCAATCAGGACGTAGTCCGGGTCCAGACGAAGCATCGCCTGGGTACCACGTGCGAAGTCGAGTTCATGGGCGGTATCGACCTGCACCTGATTGATGCCCGGAACCTCGTATTCAACGGGATCTTCCAAAGTGACTACATGACTGTCACTGAGTTTCAGTTCATGCAACAGGGCGTATAGCGTGGTTGTCTTGCCGCTTCCCGTTGGGCCAGACACCAGGAACATCCCACCTGTGGCGTCCATCCAGCGCTGAATCCAGCCGATACCCTCGGAGGGTATGCCAAGCTCCTGAATATTCTGCACCGAAGCCGGTGGCGTCAGGACCCGAATCGCAAGCTTGTCCCCCGAGACACAGGGTATGGAAGTAACCCGGAGATCGAGATCAATATCGTCGAGGGTATAGACAAAACTCCCTTCATTGCACCGAACAGAGGGAATCGGGTCGAGGGTCGCCATGGCTTTGAATTGGTTAACCAGGCGCCGCCCCTGGTCGTACGAGACTTCGACCGCATCAACGATGATGCCGTCGATCCGGAGCCGAACCCTATAATGATCCGGGAAGGGATCCAGATGCAGATCGGTTGCACGCGCTGACACAGCGTCCGAAAGGAGCGCATCGGCTTCCAGTGTTTCCGGAGCCTCGTCATCATCGGCAATCAGTTGGCAGAATTCGACAAGCAGGTGGTCTCTGAGGTGGCGCTCGAATCGGCGCTGGGCGCTGCTTTTTTCACTCATGGAGGGCTCCTTCGGAGGACTGGTTCCCTGAGTGTAGCAAACGGATCTTCAGGCCTTTATTCAGCCCGTGACTGATCAACCATGATCAGCTCTTCCAGATCAAAGCCCTCTGCCTTTGCGCGTTTCCTGAACGCCTCAATCGCCTCCTCACTGACCTCGGGGGTACGCGAGAGAAACCAGAGATAGTCACGGTTGTATCCCGTCACAAAGGCGTATGAATAGTGCTCCTTGTCGAGTTCAAACACCACATAAGAGGCGTAGAAAGGTCCGAAGAAAGACACCTTCAGGTGGCCTGTGCTCTCATCCTCGACAAACACCGCTCGGCCGTCAGCTTCCTCCCATGTTTCTTTTTCGACGTTATAACCCCGATTGATTACCTCGATGCTGCCGTCGTCGTTACGGCTGTATTCCGCGCGAACATTGGTGAGACCGCGCTCAAAGGAATGGTCCAGGCGGGCGATTTCGTACCAGGTACCGAGGTAACGGTCACTCTCAAAACCGGAGACTGGCTCAATACCCTCTGGAAGACCGGTGCAGCCGGCCATGCCGATAAGCGCGGCTACCAGAAACCATCTTTTTAACACTGCCATCATCGCCAATGCTCCATTGTCGAGTCCCAGATACGAGAAGGGCCAGCAGTTGCTGGCCCTCTTTTATACGTTGTAGAAGTCCCGATACCAGTCCACAAACCGCGCAATACCCTCCTCTACGGGGGTAGCTGGCTTATAGCCCACATCGTCGATCAGATCATCAACATTGGCGTAGGTGGCCGGCACGTCGCCCGGCTGCAACGGAAGCAGGTTTTTCTGGGCTTTCTTCCCGACTCGCTCCTCGATAATCTCGATAAAGCGAGATAGCTCAACCGGGTTGTTGCTCCCGATGTTGTACAGGCGATAAGGCGCCTTGCTGGTTCCGGGATCCGGGGTTGCTCCGCTCCACTCCCCGTTTGGTTCGGCGACATGGTCCAGGGTCCGGATCACGCCTTCGACGATGTCGTCGATGTAGGTGAAATCCCGGCGGTGGTGGCCGTGGTTGAAGACGTCGATGGGCTCCCCGGCAAGGATCTTTTTGGTAAAGATAAACAAGGCCATATCCGGACGACCCCAGGGACCATAGACAGTGAAAAACCGCAGGCCTGTGGTCGGCAGGTTATACAGGTGGCTGTACGTGTGGGCCATGAGCTCGTTGGCCTTCTTGGAGGCCGCGTAGAGACTCAGCGGATGATCCACGTTGTCGTGCACCGAAAACGGCATGGTCTCGTTGGCACCGTACACCGAGCTGCTGGACGCATAGACGAGGTGCTTGACCTTATTGTGCCTGCACCCTTCAAGGATGTTCATGAAACCAACGAGGTTGGCGTCCACATAAGCGTGAGGATTCTCGATGGAATACCGGACACCCGCCTGGGCCGCCAGGTGCACTACCCGCTCGGGTTTATGCTCGGCGAACAGCGCTTCCATGGCGGCGCGGTCAGCCACATCCTGCCGGACTTCGGTGAAACCGGCTTTGTCGGTCAGGCGTTTCAGCCGCGCTTCCTTCAGGTTCACATCGTAGTAATCATTGACGTTATCAACGCCAATGACTTCATCGCCCCGATCAAGAAGGCGATGAGCCAGGTGTGAGCCGATAAAACCGGCCGTTCCGGTAACAAGAATCTTCACGCGTCTCTCCCTGAAAAGACTGCCGGTCTCAGAACGAGACCCCGGCACTCACGAACGGTCCGCCTATCTCGACATCAAGCCGGTCATTGCCATCTTCGTAATCAATGGACATCTGACGATAGCCCGTACGGAACTGTATCAGTGAGATCTCGTACTGGCCGTAGGCGTTGAAATCGTGCAGCGAGTCACCGTCGAAGCTGATGAAGTTGCCCTCAGCACCTACGGAAACACCCGTTAGTGGCAGGTCGAAACGAGCGGCGAGGTAGCCCATGGGTATGACCGCATCGACCGTGGTTTCGTTCGATGGCGTACCCGTTAAGGCCTCTTTGACAATAAGCTCTCCGGACAGGTCCCGTGCGGTGAGGCCAAGATCCAGGTTCACCCAGTTATCAAGCACCTCGTAGTAAAGAGTCAGATCCAGTTGCTCCAAATCGAGATCAGACTGAACATCAAGGCCACCAAAATTCACGCCGCCAAAGTTACCATTTACCTGGCCACGACCACTCTGCTGTACCAGAGTGTAGTTCAATCGAACATTGGGAAGCACCGGAATCGGATGCTCAAGATACAGGGACGCATTCGCATTCAAATCGCTGTCTAGGTTGAGGTCATTTTCTACATCAACCACATCACCGTTGTCAGCAGCCTGGCCGGACAGATCCGAATCCCAGTAACTTACGCTGGCTCCGAGACCAACCACATCTGCCTGTGACACAGGCGCCACCAGAAACAGTGAACCACCTACAGCAAGCATCAGTTTACGCATGACACACCTTTTGAATTTGTTGTCAGTTTCAGTCAGTCGAACTGGATTCCCAGACGGCGCCCGACTTCTTCGTACGTTTCGATCACTTCGCCAAGCCCCTGACGGAAACGATCCTTATCCATTTTCTTGCGGGTTTCCTTGTCCCAGATCCGGCAACCGTCCGGACTGAATTCGTCACCCAGAACGATCTTGCCCTCGCAGCGACCAAACTCCAGTTTGTAATCCACAAGCAGCATGCCTGCCTCATCAAACAGGGCCTTGAGCACGTCGTTAACCCGATAGGTCAACGATTTCATCTGCTCCAGCTCATCCGCCGCGGCCCAGCCAAAGCTGACGGCCAGGGATTCGTTGACCATCGGATCGTGGAGTGCGTCGTTCTTGAGGAACAGTTCGTAGGTGGGCGGATTCAGTTCCTGCCCCTCCGCCACGCCAAGACGACGGCAGAGACTGCCGGCAGAAACATTGCGAACCACGCATTCAACCGGAATCATATCCAGCTTCTTGACGAGAGATTCGGTGGACGACAGCAACCCTTCAAAATGGGTGGGCACACCTGCCGCTTCCAGCTTCTCCATGATGAACGCATTGAACTTGTTGTTCACCATGCCCTTGCGATTGAGCTGTTCCTTTTTCTCACCGTCGAAGGCGGATGTGTCGTCACGGAATACCAGCACGAAACGTTCGGGGTTGTTGGTACGGTAGACGGATTTTGCCTTGCCGGCGTAGAGTTCTTCGCGTTTTTCCATTTGGGTCTCCGAAAAGCGGCCGCCTCTGGCGGCCTCTTCCTGAATCAGTATAGGTAATCGAACAGTTGCTCGAGCAAATCCGGCGTCGTCCGGCTGCCAGTGTAACCCGGAACGTCCTCGGCAGAGATGACAATGGCGTCGCTCTGCTGGCTAAGGCTGACTGTGTGGGTATGCTGGGGTGCGTCCTTGTCACTGAACCAGCTGAACCAGCCTGGATCCCGTTCGTCTTCGGTGCGGAAATCGACATGGAACCAGCCTTCACTGCGGTTCAGATCGACAACGGGAATGCCGGAATCTGTAAGTGCCCGACTTACTTCCGCCCAGGAACGACCATAATCAAGCTCCATGCGGATCGCGACGGCTTCATCGTTTTCCGAGATCAGGCGAACCAGCGGATCGCTGACCATTCCGGATGCCGCCCGGGAAAAGGACTTGGTTTCTTCACGCGCCCGGAGAAAGTCACCCAGATCGGACAGCAGGCGTCTCTGCAATTCCAGAGCCTGCTCGGAGGGATCAGAAACGCCAGTCCAGGGGATCAGCTCATCCGGCTGGTCTTCAACATCAAGCCGGCGTACCTGCACCTCTGTGGTCTTGCGTCGCACACCGGGAGCCATCCGAACTTGAAGAACGACTTTCTGTTCGCCGGCAGATGGGTTATCCGACAGCTCTACAAGGTTTCGGGCACGCTTGCTGAAATTGGCAAGTTCGGTCTGAAGGATGCCCAACTGGGGACTGTCGAAGCCGACGCCAAGACCCCGCTCGGAGAGATAGCTGTTTACCGCAGGCCAGATTCTGCCCGGCACGTCGTTGACCAGGAGCCAGAGCCGACCATCCAGCTCTTCGATAACGTAGTTTTCATCAAGGATGTCCGATGTCATGTCCGGCGGACGCGGAATATCGGACGGATACATTTTGCTGGCGTCGGCCGGCTGGACATCACGGATGGGCATGGTCTGACTGAAACGGGAATCGTCGGCGGTCTCCGGCAATTCCAGTGGTTTTCCTTCCGTGGCATTCACATAGCGTTCGGAGCGGTCTTCAACCAGACTGCAGCCCGAGGCTGCTGCCAGAAGCAACAGCCCGGATGCGACAACAACGGGTTTGAACATCAGGGTACTACCGGTTCTTTTTAGAACCTGCATCAGGTTACTCCGGTGATGGGATGATTTAAGCAAACTCAGAGAACACCTGAGGCCTTGAGGGCATCTTCCACTTCGCCATGGAACTTTTCGCTGAGCACGGTCAGCGGCAGGCGGATGCCTTCCCCTATCATTCCCATATGATGGAGCGCCCATTTCACCGGGATAGGATTCGCTTCGAGGAACAGCTTCCGGTTAAGAGGCATGAGCAGTTCGTTCAAACGCTCGGTTTCTTCACGATTTCCGGCAACAGCGGCTTCGCACAGCTGGGACATTGCCTTCGGGGCGACGTTCGCGGTGACGGACACGTTGCCCTTGGCACCGGCCAGCATAAGTTCCGCTGCCGTTGCGTCATCACCTGAATAGACAGCCAGACGGCCGTCCAACGCCTCAATCAGTTCGGCACCCCGAGGAATGTTGCCGGTGGCGTCTTTGATGCCCACGATATTCGGAATATCGGCAAGCCGGAGCACGGTCTCGTTCAGCATGTCGCACGCTGTCCTGCCGGGCACGTTGTACAGCATCTGGTTCATGCCGGGGACGGCTTCGGCAATCGCCTTGAAGTGCTGATACAGGCCTTCCTGGGTCGGCTTGTTGTAGTAGGGAACAACGAGCAGGCAGGCATCTGCGCCAAGCTTATGGGCCTCGGCCGTCAGTTCAATGGCCTCACGGGTGCTGTTGCCGCCGGTGCCCGCAATAACCGGGATGCGACCATTAACACGTTTGATGATGTGGCCAATGGTCTGGCAATGCTCTTCCGGGTCGAGCGTTGCGGATTCGCCGGTGGTGCCCACAGCAACGATGCCGTGTGTGCCGTTTTCAATATGAAAGTCTACCAGCTTGTCCAGATCCTCCCAGTGGATGTCACCGTTTGGATGCATGGGCGTGACCAGTGCGACAAGGCTACCCGTAATCATAAAAGCTCCGTCCGAATAAAACCGATATGGTAATGTTGGGCACGAACTGACACAAGGGAATTAAAGGAGATGTCATGCCATCCGTTGAGTTAAACAAACCCGTACCGGATTTTGAAGCACCCGCTACCGGAGACCAGACTGTTCGCCTGGACGATCTGAAAGGTCAGAACGTGGTGATTTATTTCTATCCGAAAGACAACACCCCTGGCTGTACTACTGAGGGACAGGACTTCCGGGACCGAATGAAGCAGTTTGAGGAGCTTGATACGGTGATTTTCGGCGTATCAAGGGACGGCCTGAAAGCCCATGAGAATTTCCGGGCCAAGCATGAGTTTCCCTTTCACCTGATTTCAGACAAGGACGAGGCCCTGTGCACCCTCTTCGACGTGATCAAGCTGAAAAAGCTTTACGGGAAGGAGTACATGGGCGTCGACCGGAGCACCTTCCTGATCGACAAGGATGGCGTGCTGCGGGCTGAATGGCGCGGCGTAAAAGTGAAAGGCCACGCCGACGAGGTGCTAGAGGCTGTCAAGGCACTTTAAGCGCCTGTCAGGCGCTTCCGGGTTCCGCCGGCGGCGCCGACTCCTTCACTGGCCAGGCAGCAAACACCGCCTTGAGCATGGTAGCCAGTGGAATTGCGAAGAAAACACCCCACAAGCCCCAGATTCCTCCGAAGAACAGCACCGCGACGATAATGGCCACCGGGTGCAGATTGTTCACCTCCGAGAACAGAATGGGCACCAGAACATTGCCGTCAAGCGCCTGAATGACACCGTAAATGACCATCACCCAGATGAACTGGCTGCCCCAGCCGAAGGCGAACAGGGCAATCACCGCAACAGGGATGGTAACGACGGCCGCGCCAATGTACGGAATCACTACACTCAGCCCCACTAACAGCGAGAGCAGCGCAGCGTACGGCATGCCCAGCAGCTTGAAGGCAATGTAGGTCGCGCCGCCCACAATCAGGATCTCGACGGCTTTGCCGCGCACGTAGTTGGCGCACTGGAGGTTCACCTCGTGCCAGATCTGCAGCATCATCGGGCGCTGGGGTGGCAGCAGCCGGGCGATTGAGTTGAGCAGCACCTCCCTGTCCTTCAGGAAAAAGAACACCAGGATAGGCACCAGCACCATGTAGATCAGCAACGCCACGAGATCTGGAATACTGGACAGCGAGAACGACACCAGCCATTGGGTCATGTGCCCCACTTCCGTACTCACCTGGCTGTAAACGGTGCTGACAGCTTCTCCGGAAATCAGGTGAGGATACTGCTGCGGCAGCAGCTCAAGATAGGATTGCAGCTCCCGAATAATGCGTGGCGCCTCGCCGGCCAGGTTGCTCAACTGCGTCCAGATCAGCGGAAGCAGGCCAAACAGGAAGCCAACAAGCACGCCGAGGAAAACCAGGAAAACCCCAATAATGGAAACCGTCTCTGGAACGCCCAGTTTGTTGAGCTTGGTGACCAGACCCTGCAGAATAAAGGCCACAATCAGCGAGGCAATGGCCGGCGCAAGCATGGCACCGAACCAGATAACAAAAATGGTTCCTGTCACCAGTATCAGGAACAGGATGACCGCTTCTTCATCCGAGAAGTATTTGTGCGCGAGACCGCGTAATGTCCTGATCATTTACAGCTCCGAAATCTTAACCGCCGCACTTTATCACAAACCGGTACTGCCCGGCGGTTTCAGAACTGCTCATCAACTTGTGATCGGACATCTGCAGAAAGGCCGGAATATCCCTGGCGGAACCTGCGTCCGTAGCAATCACCTCGAGTTCTTCACCGGGCGCCATGCTGTTCAGTTCCAGCTTTGTCTTCAGCAGCGGCATCGGGCAGCGCAACCCTGAGGCATCAAGCGTTCGATCAACCATACTAGCGATACACCATCACAAAATAATAAGCGGATTTAACAAGCAGGCATTATGCCGACAGTGATAATGTATTGCATCACAATCCTCGTTAACCAGAGGATCAGAACTTTTTATCGCAAACCGCTGTCAAACCGGCGATTCAGACCACAGGCACCCGGCTTTACATGATTGCTATTCAACCCAGATCCCGAACGCTACCGGCAATGGCCATCACCGCCCTGCTGGCCCTGCTGCTTTTTTCAATGCCGGGCCACGCTCAGGAGAGCAGGCTGCCAAGCATTGGCGGTTCCGGTGGAGGCCTGATCGCGGGCCAGCAGGAATCGGATATTGGCCAGCAGGTAATGGTATCTATCCGCCGATCCGCGCCGAGGATCAGCGACCCCCTGGTGTATGACTACCTCAGCGCCATTACCTATCGCCTGGTGCCCTCGGCCCCACTCCAGAATCGGGACCTGACCCTGGCATTGATCGACAGTCCTGCTATCAACGCATTTGCGGTGCCCGGTGGCATTGTAGGCGTTAATGGCGGTCTGTTTCTCAATGCTGCGACCGAGCAACAATTTGCGTCCGTTCTCGCCCACGAACTTGCTCACCTCAGCCAGCGGCATTTTGCACGGCGCATGGAGCAGCAGGAAACCAGCGCTCCGCTCACACTCGCCGGTATGATTGCGGGCATTGTTCTGTCGGCGGTCACCCAGTCTGATATCGGTTTTGCCGCCATTGCCGGGACCCAGGCGCTGGCCGCCCAGAACATGCTCGCCTACAGCCGCTCCCATGAACAGGAAGCCGACCGAGTCGGGCTGGACATTCTGGCCAGCGCAGGGATGGACCCTCGCGGCATGCCGGAAATGTTTGAAATCATGATGCGCCAGAACCGCATGCAGGGAAATCGACTGCCAGAGTATCTGTCGACGCACCCGTTAACCCAGAGCCGCGTGGCCGACACCCGGAATCGTGCCGAACAGTATCCAGATGAAAACATCCGGGACGGCCAGGAATACCATCTGATGCGCAGCCGGCTGCAAGTGCATTACGCGCCCTCCCCCGACGTAGCCGTCGAAACCTTTGAAGCCTACCTCGATCGCCCGGATGCCCAGAGAAACGATGCCATCCGGTATGGCTTGTCCGTGGCCTACCTCGAGGACCGGCAATACGAGAAGGCAGTGGATATACTGAACGATCTGCTGGCCACGAATCCGGGCCGAATCACCTTCCAGGTAACCCTCGCAGAGGTCAGGCTTGCACAAAATCGTGTGGACGAGGCTCGCTCCATTCTGAAAGACGCACTGGCGAGGAATCCGGGGAACTATCCAATCACCCACACCCTCGCCCTCACGGAAATAGCCGATGGTAATGGCGCCGCTGCGGCGGAGCATCTCAAACAGCTGACCCGTCAGCTTCCGGGACAGGAGCATCTCTGGCTGAAACTGGCCGAGGCGGAGGGCATGGCAAGGAATATTGTGGGCGTGCATCGTGCCCGGGCAGAATACGATGTTCTGATGGGCGATCTGGAGTCTGCCCAGCGTCAGCTAAGGCAGGCTCAGGAGAAGTTGCCGGCCGGCGCGCCACAGAGGCAGATTGTGACCGAGCGGCTGGCAGAAATCACCAGCCGCCTGCACGCCCGGGCCAACAGCTGATCAGGCGTTGCCAGCAGCCTTGAGATTCATGTTGGCGGTAAAATCCAACATGCGCTGCAGAGGCTGCAGCGCTTTTTCTCTCAGTTCCGGATCCACGAACACTTCCTGATCGCCCCGCTCCAGTACCTGTAGCAGATTCTGAAGGCCGTTCATCGCCATCCAGGGGCAATGGGCGCAGCTACGACAGGTAGCTCCATTGCCTGCGGTGGGCGCTTCAATCAGCGTTTTGTTCGGAGCTAGTTGCTGCATCTTGTAGAAAATGCCGTTGTCAGTTGCAACAATGAACTTTTCGTTGGGCATGGTCTGGACAGCATGAATCAGCTGCGAGGTTGAACCCACAACATCCGCCATCTCAACCACAGCATCGGGCGATTCCGGGTGGACCAGTACCGCCGCGTCCGGATAAAGGGCCTTCAGATCCTCCAGCCCGCGGGATTTGAATTCCTCATGAACGATGCAGGAACCGTCCCAAAGCAGCATATCAGCACCCGTCGTTTTCTGGACGTAGTGCCCCAGGTGCTTATCCGGCGCCCAGAGGATTTTTTCGCCGCGGGCATCCAGATCTTCAACAATAGCCTGGGCACAGCTTGAGGTAACCACCCAGTCCGCCCTCGCCTTCACAGCCGCAGACGTATTGGCGTAGACCACGACCGTGCGATCTGGGTGCTGGTCACAAAACTCGGCGAACTCATCGGCAGGACAGCCCACATCCAGGGAACAGGTCGCCTCAAGCGTTGGCATCAGAACGCGCTTTTCAGGATTCAGGATCTTGGCGGTTTCGCCCATGAACCTCACGCCGGCAACAACGATTGTGGAGGCCGAATGTTGGTTGCCAAAACGGGCCATCTCAAGGGAGTCCGCAACACAGCCACCGGTTTCCTCGGCAAGCCGCTGGATATCGGGATCGGTGTAATAGTGAGCCACAAGCACCGCATCCTGCTCCTTCAGAGCCGATTTTATACGAGCCTCCAGGTCGGACTTTTCGTCCGCGCTGAGCGGCTTCGGCTCGGCAGCATGCGCCAGGTGCTCTTGAACAAGGATACGGTCTTCAGCGTAAGTCATTACTGCGTCTCTGTATTGCGTGAACCCGGACATTATAACATTCATGCCCCAAGCTTAATGTTTCTGAAACAGTGCGATCATACACTTGTGATCGCTTTGCCTGTTCCCTGTTTACCTAGGTAGGAACGTATACGCAAAAAAAAAGAGCCCGGAGGCTCTTTTTTCACAAAAACCCGCAGGCTTCTGTTATTTGGTGGGTCGTGAAGGATTCGAACCTTCGACCAATTGGTTAAAAGCCAACTGCTCTACCAACTGAGCTAACGACCCGTAACTGGCGACCGAAGCCTTGACTTCAATCTATACCGAATGACTCAGCCCACCCGGTATTTCGTGTTTGGTGGGTCGTGAAGGATTCGAACCTTCGACCAATTGGTTAAAAGCCAACTGCTCTACCAACTGAGCTAACGACCCAAACGAGGCGCATATAGTAATGATTTTTGGCCGTTGATCAACCCCTTTTTCTCAGGTTTCTCAACATTTTTGCCGCGCCAGACAATCAGCCGTTCTGGGACTCGAGAAACTTCCGTGCGAGGTCAGCAGCACTGCTGGACGGGTAATCATCAATCACAGTTTGCATGCTGCGCCGAGCCTGTTCCTTTTCGCCCAGGCGATCATGAGTTACGCCCAGCTTATAGACCGCATCCGGAGCCTTGCGATGGTCGGCAAAACGGGTAGCGACAATCGTGAACGCCTGTTTTGCCTGTTCGAGCTGCGGCTTGACCAGATAGACCTCGCCGAGCCAGTAATAGGCGTTGACCGTCAGATCACCTTCCGGATATTCATCGATAAATTCGTATATCCGACTAATGGCCTCATCGTATTTTTTCTGATTACGAATCAGGTCCTGGATCTGCTCGTAGGCCTTTCGTTCTTCCGCATCGGGCTGGCGGTATTCCCTGGCCTCCCGGGCCTGGCCTGAGGCAGCAGAGCCACCACCTTCGCTGGCTTCGGGAGCCGGCTGTGATGCGACCTTTTCCGAGAGATCCAGAATACGCTGATCCAGATCGATATAACGGTCGCGCCCTTGCTGCTGCAGGCGGTTAATCAGGTGCCGCTGCTCCTCCACTTCGCCCTGGAGCCGTCTGACTTCACCCTGAAGCTGCTGGATCATGTAGAACAGTTCCGACGTCGCCTGACTGCTGTTGGCGTTACGCTGACTGTCCTGGGCTGATTGCGCCAGGGCCACTCCCGCCTGCCCGAGGGCAAGCGGAAGCACCACTGTCGCCATGAGGATTTTTCTCATGGTCGTTCCTGTGTGATTACTCAAATACGAGTTCTACACGACGATTCTGGGCCCAGGCGCTCTCGCTGGAACCCATCACGGCCGGCTTCTCTTCGCCATAGCTTACGGTCTCGAGCTGGCCACGTGAAGCACCGTTTACGATCAGGAAACGCTGAACGGCGTTAGCACGACGCTCGCCAAGGGCCAGGTTGTATTCCTTGGTACCGCGCTCGTCGGCGTGACCCTCAATGCGGACGTTCTGACCCGGGTTGTTGGCGAGGAAACGGGCATGTGCCACCAGCACATCGCGGGCTTCCTGCTTGATTTCAGCCGTATCGAAATCAAAGTAGAAGGTGGTGATTTCACGCAGGGCCTGTTGTTCGGCCTGCTTGCGAGCTTCCATACGCTCTTCTTCGGTCATGGCTGAAGAAGAAACACCGCCCTGGTCGTCACCTCCGTAAACAGTGGATCCACCTTCCTGGTCTACAGCAGCCACATCGGAACCATACTCGCCGCCTTCTTCGGAGGTACCACCGGTAGAGCTACAGCCCGCTACCAGACCGACGGACAACAACAGTGCGAACGCTTTTGATTGAGCTGAAAAATTCATGTTTTCTTCCTTTCAGTTGAGTGACGTTATTGCTTGAACAATGGCCAACACCGGAAAGCTCCGGGAGTCAGCGAACCAAAGGTCCCCAGGCGGGCTCACGGACATCGCCTTCGGATGCCGGCAAGCTGTACGCTGCTCCACCATCCGCGGAAATAACCGTGAGCACGTTGCTGCCATTCTGCCGGGTAGCGTAGATCAGCATCCGGCCATTGGGCGCAACACTGGGAGACTCATCAGACTCGGTGCGGGTTAGGATCGTTTCCTCCCCGGTTTTCAGTTCGGTACGGGCAATGTGAAATGCCCGATCGCGCTGGTGAACGTAATACACATAGTTACCGTCATTGTCGGGCCTTGGCCGAGCGTTGTAACGGCTGCCGAAGGTGATACGACGAGGCTCCGCACCCGGTGTATCCATGTGGTAAATCTGCGGACCTCCGGACCGGTCCGACGTAAAGAAAATGCCCTTGCCAGTGGCGTCATAGCTCGGCTCGGTATCAATAGCCCAGTGGTTCGTAAGCTTGGTCAACTGCCGGGTATCCAGGTTCATCCGGTAGATCTCGGCATTTCCGTCTTTCGAGAGGGTCATCAACAACGATCGGCCATCGTCGGACCAGGCCGGCGCCGAGTTGAGCCCCGGAAAGTCGGCCACTTTGGTGCGATTGCCGGTTGCAAGCTCATGAACAAAAATCACCGGTTTCCCTGTTTCGAACGACACATAGGCCAGCTTTTCCCCGTCTGGCGACCATGCCGGTGACAGGATGGGTTCCTGGCTTTCAAGACGGATTCTGGCGCGCTTGCCGTCCACGTCACTGACCTGCAGTCGGTAACGGGGTTTGCCGTTGGCGGTATCAAGCGTGATATAGGCAAGCTTTGTTGAGAAGGCACCCGGCACGCCTGTGATGGCCTCATATACCTTGTCGCTGATGTGGTGAGCGAGCGAGCGCATATTGGAGGCAGGTGCCGCCGCAGTTTCACCGAGAATCCGTTCCTCGCGGTTTACATCGAACAACTCATACCGGGCCTGAACACGGTCACCACTTCGGCTGAGGGCCCCCACAAGGACATAGCGCTGGCCCAGCAGGCGCCAGTCCCGGAAATACACTTCCTCCCGCCTGGATGGCAGGCTCAGCATCTTCTCGGGAGGCAGAGTCCGGAATTCGCCCGTCATGGTCAGATCCGCCTGAACAATGCTGCTGACCTTGTCGCCAGCGGGCATCTGTCCAGACTCGGCGAAAGGCACCACTGCAACAGGAATGGCCGAATCCGCGCCTTCAGTAATCCGGATCAACAGCTCAGCCCGGGCTGCCGAAACCGCGAAAAAGATCAGTGCCGTGGCGGCAAGAAGCGTTCTGGACGGTTTGTGCCAAATCCGATGTGTCATGGTGTTATCCGCATCCTTATCTCAACCGGCGTGGGTTGAATTCAATCGTAAACTGTCGGAAATACCGTTCAAAGGTATCCCGATCATTGGGTATCGGGTAACGACTCAGGGAACGCACCGCCCCCAGAGCGGAGTTATCGAACGCTGTATTCCCGCTGCTACTGACCAGCCGCACCCCGGCAAGCTCACCCGTCGGTAACAGCGTAATCTGGAGCCGCGCGGTCATCTCTTCAGTAGCCGAACTGGGCGGATACCACGCCTGGCTCAAACGCTCACGGATCAGAGCCTGGTACTTCTCACTCTCCGACAGCATCTGGGCTTCTCGCGCTTTCGCAGCGGCCGCCTCTCTCTGGCGACGGGCTTCCTCTTCCCGGGCCCTCTGAGCCGCCTCCGCCTGGGCTTCAAGCTGCTGTTCCCGGAGCTTGCGCTCTGCCTCGAGGCGCTTGCGCTCAGCTTCCTGGCGAGCCAGTTCCTCCTGGCGCTTGCGTTCGGCCTCTTCCCGCTTCCTCTGCTCTTCCTGGCGCCGCTTCTCTTCTTCGGCTTTTCGTTTTGCCTCTTCCTGACGGCGTTTTTCTTCCTCAGCTTTCTGCCTGGCCCGCTCCTTGGCTTCCGCTTCCGCCTTTTGACGGGCAGCCTCCGCTTCACGGGCTTTCCGGGCTTCGCGTTCTTTCGCCTCTGCTTCCTGTCGCTCCTGCTCTTTCTGCTGCTGGAGCCGTTTTTGTTCTTCCTGTCGCTTCTGCTCTGCAATGCGACGGGCTTCTTTTTCCTGCCTCTGTCGTTCAGCTTCTTCCTTGCGACGCTGCTCTTCGGCCCGGCGTTCTTCGTCCCGCTTTTGCTGATCGACCGGCTCTACCACCGGGCTCGGTTCCGGCTCCTGCTGGGTAATCAGCCGGGCCGATATGCTCCTGGGTGGCGGCTCATGATCGGTGCTGGTCCAAGACCAACCCGCAAGCGCAATGCCCAGAATCAACAGGTGCAACGTGACCGAGAGCGCCACCGGTGATTTCCATGGTGGCACGCCTGTTGTGGTTACTTCGCGCTGGTGATCTCTCACAACACTCCTGCCCGCAACACTATCAATTGTCGTCCCGCGGTGATTCGGTGATCAGGCCGATACTGCTCGCCCCGGCACCCTGCAACTCGGCCATCAACCGAACAACTGTGCCGTAAGTAACATTCTCATCGCCGCGAACCAGAATCTCACTGGAGGCCCGTTGCGAGAGGATCTTGGAAACCTGGGCACGCAGGTCGGACAGCGTCATGGGGTCACTGCCCTCGTCTCCGATATCGACGTAGTACGCTCCGTTTGCATCAACCGAAACAATGATGGACTCAACATCCTTGTCAGACTGAATAGGATCGGAAGTGGTCTGGGGCAGATCAACCTTCACCCCTTGCGTCAGCATCGGGGCGGTGACCATGAAGATGATCAGCAGCACCAGCATTACGTCAATGTACGGAACCACGTTGATCTCCGACATTGGCTTGCGCCGGTTTTCCGGCATCATTCCCATGCCTTTCATAGAACTGTGCTCCTGGGCTGATTCCTGCCTCTAATTACCAACCGCATCATGCGGCGCCCTTCTCGCTCTGGTGGACGCGGCGATGGAGGATGCTGGAAAACTCATCCGCAAAGGTTTCGTAGTTCTTCAACAGGGCATCGGACATGGCGGAAAAACGGTTATAGGCAATAACCGCCGGTATTGCGGCGAACAGACCCATGGCGGTTGCGATGAGGGCCTCGGAGATGCCGGGCGCCACCGTGGCCAGTGTCGCCTGCTGAACCTGTGCCAGCCCCCGGAACGAGTTCATGATGCCCCAGACGGTGCCAAACAAACCCACATAAGGACTGGTGGAGCCGACCGTCGCCAGGAACGGCAGACTGGCCTCCAGCCGCTCCTGCTCCCGGGAGAAGGCCACCCGCATTGCCCGCTGGGTACCTTCCATAACCGCATCGGCGTCCCGGCTTTGCTGGCGCAACCGGGAAAACTCCTTGAAACCGGCCCGGAACAGGGATTCCATGCCGGAAAACGGTGTTGGATCGGCGTTCACCTCCCGGTATAACTGCCCCAGATCCATGCCTGACCAGAAACGCTCCTCGAACGCCAATTGGGCCTTCCTGGCCTTCCGGAATACCTGCAGGCGCTGGAAAATCAGGGCCCAGGACATGATTGACGCCAGGGCCAGCAAAAGCATGACCAGCTGAACCAAGACACCGGCATTGGCAATGAGGTACCAGACTGAAAGTTCTGAATCCACTTCTTACTCCTGGCTCGTTCTGTTTATCGTTTCGGTGGGCTGGACATTCCTGGCCAGCAATTCCTGCATATTCGTCGGTAACCGGCGGGGACGACCGGAATCAAGCGCTACGCAGGCTACCCGCACATCACTGTCACTCAGCAACTTTCGGTCTTCGGCCCGCATCACACGCTGACGGAAATCCATCCAGACTCTACCAAAAGCCACGGGTTCCGCAGTAACCAGCAGTTCGTCATCAAGCTTGGCCGGCACCGCATAATGAATGGTCAGCCGTTGCACCACATAACTGATATTGTCTGCCAGACCCGCCCTGAGGCCAACGCCGCAACTGCGCACCCATTCGGTTCGGGCCCGCTCCATGTAATGGAGATATTTGGCATGAAAGACGATGCCACCAGCGTCGGTGTCCTCGATATAGACCCGAATCGGCAGCTCGAACCTTCCCTCTGGCGCCTGTTCAACCAAAAAGATCGTCCTCCCTGCCCGACTTCGGCGGAATCACGCCGAAATGCTGATAGGCGTTGGAGGTCACCATCCGCCCTCTGGGAGTCCGGACCATATAACCCTGCTGGATCAGGAAGGGCTCAAGCACATCCTCAATGGTGCCGCGCTCTTCACTGATCGCGGCAGCAAGGCTCTCGACCCCGACAGGGCCACCGTCGAATTTCTCGATCATGGCCAGCAGCAGGCGCCGATCCATGTGATCGAAACCCTGGTTATCCACTTTCAGCATATTCAGTGCCTGATCGGCGATATCAGAGGTTATACGACCGTCTGAGCGGACTTCCGCAAAATCGCGGACACGGCGCAACAGGCGATTGGCGATACGCGGGGTACCCCGGGACCGACGGGCAATTTCGAACGCGCCTGCCTCATCGATGGCTACCGAGGACAATCGCGCGGAGCGCAGAATGATGCTGGTAAGATCTTCGGTGTTATAGAACTCCAGCCGCTGCACGATGCCGAAGCGGTCACGCAGCGGCGAAGTCAGCAAGCCTGCACGGGTGGTCGCACCGACGAGGGTGAACGGCGGCAGGTCCAGTTTGATGGAGCGGGCGGCCGGGCCCTCACCGATCATGATGTCGAGCTGGTAATCTTCCATCGCCGGATACAGCACTTCTTCCACTGCCGCGCTGAGACGGTGGATCTCGTCAATGAAGAGAACGTCACCTTCTTCGAGATTAGTCAGCATGGCGGCCAGGTCGCCGGCTTTTTCAAGCACAGGACCAGACGTTGTCTTGATGGATACGCCCATCTCATTGGCGATGATATTGGCAAGGGTTGTTTTGCCCAGACCGGGCGGGCCAAAGATCAGAACGTGGTCCAGCGCTTCCTGACGACCCCGGGCCGCGGATATGAAAATATCCATCTGCTCACGGACCGTGGGCTGGCCAACATACTCGGCCAGCAGGGTCGGGCGAATGGCCCTGTCCTGTACTTCCTCATATTCACCGGCCCGGGCCGAGATCAACCGGTCGGATTCGATCATGGCATCACCCATAGTGTGGGAATCAACATCGTGCCTCACGTTTGCCCGCTATTCCAGCGCAGCCCCAATTGTACAAAGGGGTTAGCAGGTGTCACGTTACGCTCTCTACAGGTTCGCGACAGGTTCTGACGATCAGGCCGGAATCATGTTTCGCAGGGCCAGACGGATGAGCGTTTCACTACTCATCCCCTCCTCGGCCACTTTGCTGATGGCCTTGGCAGCCTCCTGGGGCTTGTAACCCAGAGCGATCAGTGCGGCTTCCGCCTCTTCAGTGGCCGCCGGCCCGCCAGCGGGGCCTTGTCCGCCCGGCTGCCCCACGCCTGTCGCCTCGGGCGACGTTGGCACAAATTGACCTTCAAGTTGCCCTATCCGGTCCGCCATTTCAATAAGAAGCCGTTCTGCTGTCTTCTTGCCAACGCCGGGGAGCTTGACCAGTGAGGCGGAGTCACGATTCTCAACGCAGCGAATGAACTGCTGTGCGTCCAATCCGGAAAGAATGCCAACGGCCAGCTTAGGGCCAACCCCATTGACCTTGATCAGCAGGCGGAAGAGGTCCCGGTCCAGGCTGGAAGCAAAGCCGTAGAGGCTCTGGGCGTCTTCTCGGACGGCAAAATGGGTGTGCAGGGTGACTTCATCGCCGGTCTCCGGCAGATGAAAGAAGGTGGTATAGGGGATGTCGACTTCATAGCCCAGGCCCGCGCACTCAACCAGCGCCTGGCCCGGAGCCTTTTCGACCAGAATACCTCGGATACGACCAATCAAGCTGAATCTCCTGTCGCTCCTGGGAGCGGTTTATTGTTGTCGCACACGACCGCTTCGGACTTTTCCCGCGCCACTGGCCACCCGCAGGATACTCTGACTCATGTGGGCATGGCACATGGCGATGGCGAGCGCATCGGCCGCGTCTGCCTGGGGTTTGCGTGAAAGCGAAAGCAACACCTGAACCATGTGCTGAACCTGGGATTTGTCAGCGCCGCCCTTGCCGACCACCGCCTGCTTTACCTGCCTCGCCGAGTATTCATGAACCGCCAAGCCACTGTTGGCGGCACTGACGATGGCCGCGCCGCGGGCCTGACCGAGCTTCAGAGCCGAGTCAGGATTGCGGGCCATGAACACCTGCTCGATGGCAAATTCTTCCGGCCGATACTCTCCGATCAGGGTGGCAAGGCTCTGGAATATGGTCTGAAGGCGTTCAGCCATGGGCTTCTCGCCCACCCGGATACAACCACTGTCGATGTACTCGATGTGTCGACCATCTGCCCGAATGACGCCGTAACCGGTAATTCGTGACCCAGGATCAACGCCCAGAATTATCGCCACATCAATGCTCCTGACTGGTCAAAGCGATTCCATGATGTCGCCGGAGATATCCGCGTTATGGTATACATTCTGAACATCGTCCAGATCTTCGAGCATATCAATAAGCTTGAGGATGGTTTCCGCGCCGTCCCGATCCAGCTCAACCCGCGTGGATGGAACCATGGTTACTTCAGCATTGTCCGGCACCAGTCCCGCATTGACCAGAGATTCCTTGACGTCCAGAAACTGCTCGGGTGTGGTTACGATTTCCCAGGAACCGTCGTCCTGGGCCGCAAGGTCTTCGGCACCGGCGCTGAGTACGGCTTCCACCAGCCTGTCCTCTTCCCACTCCGGACCGTAGCTGATAATTCCCTGCTTGCTGAACAGGTAGGCAACCGATCCGTCGGTACCGAGATTGCCACCCATCTTGTTGAACGCGTGGCGGATTTCAGCCACAGACCGGTTTTTGTTGTCGGTCATGACTTCCACGAATATCGCCACACCACCGGGGCCATAGCCTTCGTAGGTCAGCTCTTCGTAGTTGTCATCATCGCCACCACCGGCGCCACGTTCAACCGCGCGCTCGATGGTGTCTTTTTTCATATTGGCGGTGAGCGCCTTGTCGATGACGGCGCGCAGGCGGGGATTATCATCGGGATTCCCCCCGCCCTGGCGCGCGGCCACGGTCAGCTCACGAATGATTTTGGTGAAGATCTTGCCCCGCTTGGCATCTTGTGCCGCCTTGCGGTGCTTGATGTTGGCCCACTTACTGTGACCCGCCATACAGCTCCTCCCTTAAATCACTGACTTACTCGTTGCCCTCACCGGCTTCCGCCTTGTTGCCTTCAACCGGCTTTGACGGCTTGCGCAGACGGATATGCAACTCACGCAGCTGCTTCTCATCCACTTCGCCCGGCGCCTGGGTCATCAGACAGGTGGCACTCTGGGTTTTCGGGAATGCGATAACGTCACGGATGGACGAAGCGCCGGTCATCAGCATGACCAGGCGATCCAGGCCGAACGCCAGACCACCATGGGGCGGGCAACCAAACTTCAGGGCATCCAGCAGGAAGCCGAACTTGGCGCGGGCTTCCTCTTCACCGATACCCAGAATACGGAACACCGCTTCCTGCATTTTCTCATCGTGAATACGGATAGAACCGCCGCCCAATTCAGTGCCGTTCAACACCATATCGTAGGCGCGGGACAACGCGTTGGCGGGGTCTGCGGCCAGATCTTCCGGACTACAGGACGGCGCGGTGAACGGGTGGTGAATCGCGGTCAGGCCGCTGTCCGGAGTTTCCTCGAACATCGGGAAATCGACAACCCAGAGCGGCGCCCACTCGGAAGTCAGCATGTCGAGATCGTGACCGATCTTGATCCGAAGTGCGCCGAGGGCTTCATTGACCACGTTGGTTTTGTCCGCGCCGAAGAACACGATGTCGCCGTCTTCGGCACCCACACGCTCCATGATAGCCAGAGCAACATCATCACCCAGGAACTTGATGATCGGGGACTGCAGACCTTCAACGCCCTTGGACAGGTCATTGACCTTGATATAGGCAAGACCTTTGGCACCGTAGATACCAACAAACTTGGTGTAGTCGTCAATCTGCTTGCGCGTCAGCTCGCCGCCTTTCGGCACACGCAGAGCCGCCACACGACCTTTCGGATCCTTGGCGGGACCGGCGAAGACCTTGAAGTCCACGCCTTCAACCAAATCGTTCACATCCAGCAGCTCCAGCGGGATTCGCAGATCCGGCTTGTCGCTGCCGTAACGTTGCATTGCCTCCGCATACGGCATTTGCGGGAAGGACGGCAGTTCAACCTCCAGCACGTCCTTGAACAGCGCCCGGATCATGTCCTCGTTCAGCTTCATCAGGGTCTCTTCATCAATGAAAGAGGCCTCGATGTCTACCTGGGTGAACTCCGGCTGACGATCTGCACGCAGGTCTTCATCCCGGAAACACTTGGCGATCTGGTAGTAGCGGTCAACACCAGACACCATCAGCAGCTGCTTGAACAGCTGGGGAGACTGGGGAAGCGCGAAGAAGGAGCCTTCGTGGGTACGGCTCGGCACCAGATAATCCCGCGCGCCTTCCGGCGTGGCACGGGTCAGGATAGGAGTTTCGACATCCATGAAGCCGTTGCTGTCGAGGTAGTTACGGATATAACTGGTCACCCGGGAACGGAAACGCAGGCGGTTGATCATCTCCGGACGACGCAGGTCCACAAACCGGTAGCGCAGGCGCACGTCCTCGCCAACGTCGACATGCTCATCCAGCGGGAACGGCGGCGTTGCCGCAGCGTTCAGGATAGTCAGCTCCTTACCCAGAAGCTCAACCTGCCCGGTCGGCATGTTGTTGTTCTCGGTTCCGGCAGGACGACGACGCACCCGGCCGGTGACCTTGATCACGAACTCGCTACGGACTTTTTCCGCAAGCGCAAAGCTCTCAGGGGTATCAGGATCCACAACCACCTGAGACATACCATCCCGATCCCGCAAATCCAGGAAGATAACCCCACCGTGGTCACGACGGCGGTGTACCCATCCGCAAAGTGTGACTTCCTGATCGATGTGGCATTCGTTGATCCCACCGCAATAATGACTGCGCATACCGGTTCCCGTTACGTTTAATGTGTTCAAATATGGTGCGTGTTCTGGATCGCTTGAAAAATGGTGCGACCATAGCGGAAAAGCCGCCCATTATAAACACAATGGCGGTGAAAATCAGGCGTGCGAGCACGCAAATCAAGCGGTCGGATGACTGCAGGTTGGCAGCCGGCTAGAATGCTTCTTTTTTACCAGCAGATGGAGTCTGAACTTGGCCACCAGAGCGGAGCAAAAACAGAAAACCCGGCGGGCACTGATGGATGCGGCGCTCTCGCAACTGAGTGCGGACCGGGGCTTTGGCAGTCTGAGTTTACGGGAGGTTGCTCGGGAAGCCGGCATCGCCCCCACGTCTTTTTACCGGCACTTTGCCGAGCTTGATGAACTGGGCCTGGCTCTGGTAGACGAAGGCGGCGTTGCCCTGAGACAACTAATGCGTCAGGCCCGCAAGCGGATTGCCCGCGATGGTGGCAGCGCCATTTCCACTTCTGTAGAAACCTTCATGGAGTACCTCGGCAACAATGCCAACCTGTTCCGGCTGATGCTTCGGGAAAGAACCGGAGTCTCCAAGCCTTTTCGGACAGCCGTAAAGGCCGAGATTGACCACTTTGTGACCGAACTGGCCGATGACCTGCGGCGGATCGCCGACGAGCAGAACAAGCCCCTCTCAGAAGCCAGGCTGGTGGCCGAGGCCATGGTAACGCTCGTCTTCAACCAGGGGGCAGAAGCGCTGGATGCAACCGCTTCCGAACGTGATGAGCTGAAGGCCAAGCTGAAAACCGAGCTCAGAATGATCCTGGTCGGCTCCCAGACTCTGGCGAGACGCAACTGACCTCACTTTCGAATTAGAAACCGGCCTCAAGCTCAGCAAGAACCGGAGCCAGTCTCGAGCGAACCTGCGCCAGCTCCTCATCGAAATAAGCAACCGGCGCCTGCTTGCCCCACACAGGGCCCGGCCATGCCGGGTCGCCTTCGAACCGCACGATATGATGAAGATGAAGCTGGGGCACCATGTTGCCAAGGGCTGCGACGTTCATCTTGTCGCCGCCAAAGACATCCATCATGGCTTCGCTGAGCGCGGAGGATTCGCGGACCAGCTGGTGCTGCTGGTCCGCCGACAACTGGTAGATCTCACGGATGCCGGCGACCGCCGGCACCAACAGCACCCAAGGCCAGGTGCTGTCATTCATCAGTCGGATTTCACAAAGTGAGCTGCTTCCAAGGCCAATCGTGTCGGCCTTCAGTCGCTCGTGTAACCGGAAAACTACCGGTTCACTCATACTCATCCTCCGATTATCTGGGTTTACTCGGAGTGGAACTGGGTGCGGCCACGGCCAATGGCATAGTAAATTAGGCCGTAGCGATCCAGCATTTCCGGCTCGTAGAGATTGCGGCCATCAAAGACCACTGGTTCACGAATGGTCGCAGCAATGGATTCGAAGTCTGGCGACCGGAACTCTTTCCACTCGGTGCAGATAGCGAGAACATCTGCCCCTTTAAGCGCCTGCTCTTTCGTGCCGCACAGTGTCAGGCCATCCTGATCACCGTAGATGCGCTGGGTTTCCTCCATGGCCTCCGGGTCGAAAGCCTGCACTCTGGCGCCGGCTTTCCAGAGATCTTCCATCAATGTGCGGGAAGAAGCTTCGCGCATATCGTCGGTATTCGGCTTGAACGCCAGCCCCCAAAGCGCAACGACCTTGCCATCGAGATCACCACCAAAATAGTGGCTGACCTTGTCGAACAGCACGTGTTTCTGGGCGTAGTTGACCGATTCAACCGCATTCAACAGCCGTGCTTCGTAACCGCAGTCGCTGGCAGTTCGGGCCAGGGCCTGAACGTCTTTCGGGAAGCAGGAACCGCCGTAACCACAACCAGGGTAGATGAAGTGATAGCCAATCCGCGGGTCGGAACCAATGCCCCGGCGCACGGCTTCGATATCAGCGCCCAGTCGCTCTGCCAGGTTGGCGATTTCGTTCATAAAGCTGATCTTGGTGGCCAGCATGGAGTTGGCCGCGTACTTGGTGAGCTCGGCAGACCGCAGGTCCATAAAGATCATGCGGTCATGATTCCGGTTGAACGGGTAGTAGACCTCCCGCAGCAGTTCCGCAGCCCGCTCGCTGTCGGTACCGACAACAATGCGGTCAGGCTTCATGAAATCGTTGATAGCCGCCCCTTCCTTGAGAAACTCGGGGTTCGACACCACATCAAAATCCAGCTCCAGGCCACGTCGGTCCAGCTGGGCGCGAACCGCAGCCCGGACCTTGTCGCCGGTACCCACCGGTACCGTGGACTTGTCGACCACCACCTTGTACTCCTCCATGTGTTCACCAATGGAACGGGCTACGGCAGTAACATACTGGAGGTCGGCAGAACCGTCTTCATCCGGGGGGGTGCCCACCGCGATAAACTGGAGTGTGCCGTGACGAACGGCCTCCGCGCTATCTGTGGTGAACGAAAGGCGGCCCGCCTCAACGGTGTGCTTTACGATATTTTCAAGGCCTGGCTCATAGATGGGAATCTGGCCATTCTTGAGCTTTTCAATTTTGCCCTGGTCCACGTCCATACACAAAACGTTGTGACCTACATCCGCCAGGCATGCGCCAGTAACCAGACCGACATAGCCGGTCCCAAAAATCGTAATTTTCATCCGTTAAATCCCGATACAAATACAGAAAAGTTATGGGGCGTCGTCAGCTTTTTTCTTCTGCCAGATCGCTTCCCAGGCCAGAGCTGTGCCGACAATGGTATCCAGATTGTCGTAGTCCGGCTGCCAGCCCAGGGTCTGGCGGATAAGTGTGTTGTCAGCCATCAATGCTGCCGGGTCGCCGGCGCGGCGGCCGGTTTCGGTGACCGGAAAATCAACGCCGGATTGCGCCTTGACCACATCAATCACTTCCCGGACCGTAAAGCCGCGACCATAACCGCAGTTCATGACCTTCGAATGACCACCATCTGCCATGTAGTCCAGCGCCATCACGTGGGCCTTGGCCAGGTCCTCCACGTGGATGTAGTCGCGAATGCAGGTGCCGTCCCGGGTATCGTAATCGGTGCCGAAGACACTCATGCCTTCCCGCTGTTCCGTCACGCACTCACAGGCGACCTTGATCAGATGCGTGGCTTCAGGTGTGGCCTGCCCCAGCAGCCCTTCCGGATTCGCGCCTGCTACATTGAAGTAACGGAGAATCACATAATTGAGGCTGGAGGCTGCGGCCAGATCCATGATCATCCGCTCGCTCATCATCTTGGACGCGCCGTAGGGATTGATCGGGGCCAGCGGCAGATCCTCAGTGAGCACCGTCTGCTCAGGCATACCATAGACAGCCGCGGTGGAGGAAAACACCATGTACGGCACTTCGTGCTTTTCGACCGCTTTCAGGAGGTTCAGGGTATTGCGGGTATTGTTGCTGTAGTACTTCAGGGGGTTGGCGACAGACTCCGGCACCACAATATTGGCAGCGAAATGCAGGACTGCCTCAAACTGGTGACGGGAGAACAGATCTTCGATTGCCGCTTCGTCGGCCAGATCCCCGACCACCAGTTCGCCGGCGGTGACCGCCCAGCGGTAGCCAGTGGAGAGGTTATCGAAAACAACGATATCGTGACCGGCCTGGCCCAGCTGACGGACCACGTGACTGCCAATATATCCGGCTCCGCCGGTAACGAGGACTTTCATAGGCGAAAACTACTCCTTCCCTGAATTCTGTTTGCGCAGACGCCGGATCTCTGCCCGTCGCCGACTGAAAAACTCACTGATCACCTGGCTGCACTGATCTGACAACACGCCGCCAACGGCGGTCACGTCCCAGTTCAGATGGGGCTCTTCGAGTGTCCGGCGTGCAGACTCTATTGCACCGGCCTTGGGCTCACGTGCCCCATAGACAAGCCGACTGATTCTGCCGTGGACGATAGCACCCACGCACATGGTACAGGGCTCCAGAGTAACGTAAAGCGTGGCATCCGGCAGCCGATAATTGCCCACCCGGGCGGCGGCATCGCGCAGCGCCCTGATTTCGGCATGGGCCGTGGGATCGCAACCGGAAATCGGCGCGTTAAAACCCGCGCCGATTTCCTTGCCATCCAGAACCACCACGGCACCGACAGGCACTTCGCCCTTTGCTGCAGCCTCACCAGCCAGCTGGAGCGCGCGATTCATCCAGCGCTCGTCTTCCGACGTCGCCTCAGACATCGGACCGGCTCACCCGTCGATTATTCCCACTCGATGGTTGCGGGCGGCTTGGACGAAACATCGTAGGTCACCCGGGATACACCGGTGATCTCATTGATGATCCGGTTGGAAACGGTCTCAAGGAGATCGTAAGGCAGATGCGCCCAGCGGGCGGTCATGAAATCGATGGTTTCAACAGCACGAAGAGCCACCACGTATTCGTAGCGGCGGGCGTCACCTACCACGCCAACCGACTTGACCGGCAGGAATACTGCAAAGGCCTGGCTCGTCTTGTGGTAGAAATCCGCACGGTGGAGTTCCTCCAGGAAAATGGCGTCGGCGCGGCGCAGGATATCGGCATATTCCTTTTTAACTTCACCGAGAATACGCACGCCCAGACCCGGCCCCGGGAACGGGTGGCGGTACACCATGTCGTATGGCAAACCAAGCTCAAGGCCGATCCGGCGCACCTCATCCTTGAACAGCTCCCGCAGCGGCTCCACCAGCTTCATTTTCATGGTTTCCGGCAGGCCGCCCACATTGTGGTGGGACTTGATAACGTGCGCTTTGCCGGTCTTGGACGCAGCAGACTCGATCACGTCCGGATAGATCGTGCCCTGTGCCAGCCAGTTCACGTCCTTGATATTGGCCGCTTCATCGTCGAACACGTCGATAAAGGTATTGCCGATGATCTTGCGTTTCTGCTCTGGATCATTGACCCCTTTGAGCTTCGACAGGAACAGGTCTTCAGCATCAACCCGAATCACTTTTACGCCCATGTTGCTGGCGAACATGTCCATCACCTGATCGCCTTCATGAAGACGCAGGAGACCGTTGTCCACAAACACACAAGTGAGCTGATCACCGATTGCCCGGTGCAGCAGTGCTGCCGTCACCGAGGAATCGACGCCACCCGACAAACCAAGCAATACCTTGTCGTTGCCCACCTGCTCGCGAATTTGCTGAACCGCATCATCGACGATCTTGGCCGGCGTCCAGAGGGCTTCGCATTTGCAGATAGTCAGGATGAAATGCTCGAGAATCCGCTTGCCCTGCAGGGTGTGGGTTACTTCGGGGTGGAACTGGACGCCATACAGGTTCCGGCTGAGATCCTGCATTGCGGAAATTGGCGCGCTCTCGGTGGAGGCCAGCAGCTCGAAGCCTTCAGGCATCGCCACCACCTTGTCACCGTGGCTCATCCACACGTCCAGCAGCGACTCACCAGCCGGCGTCAGATGATCGGTAATATCCGCCAGCAGCGGACCCTTGGCGCGAACCTTCACCTGGGCATAACCGAACTCGCGTTTCTCCGAACTGGCAACGCGGCCTCCAAGCTGCTCCGCCATAGTCTGCATGCCGTAGCAGATGCCGAGAATCGGGATACCGCGGTCAAACAGCCCTTCCGGCGCCCGGGGACCGCCCAGCTGAGTTACCGACTCCGGACCGCCTGCAAGAATAATCCCCTTCGGATTGAACTCATTAAGCTCGTCATCGGTGATATCGAACGCTTTGATCTCACAGTAAACGCCGATCTCGCGAACACGGCGGGCAATCAGCTGGGTGTACTGGGAACCGAAATCGAGAATCAGGATGCGGTGGTCGTGGATGTTCTGGGCCATGGAGTCCTCGGGGCTGAATAAACAACGCGGCCCTCTGGGGGCCGCGTCTGGTAGGGCAATGGTTAACCGATACGGTAGTTGGGCGATTCTTTGGTGATGGTCACGTCGTGCACATGGCTCTCACGCATACCCGCGTTGGTGATGCGCACGAATTCAGGCTTGGTGCGCATTTCTTCCATGGTGGCGCTACCGGTGTAGCCCATGGCAGCCCGCAGGCCACCAACCAGCTGGTGAACGATGTTACGCATCGGACCTTTGCAGGCAACGCGGCCTTCGATGCCTTCAGGAACCAGTTTCTCGATACCCTTACTGGCGTCCTGGAAGTAACGATCGCTGGAGCCCTGCCCCATGGCGCCGATGGAACCCATGCCACGATAGGCCTTGTAACTGCGGCCCTGGAACAGCTCCACTTCGCCAGGTGCCTCATCGGTACCTGCCAAAAGGCTACCGATCATGACGCTATGGGCGCCTGCGGCAATGGCTTTGGCAATATCACCGGAGAAACGGATACCGCCATCAGCGATTACCGGGACTCCATGCTCTTTCAGCGCTGCGGCCACGTTGGAAACCGCAGAAATCTGGGGCACACCAATACCCGCCACAATACGGGTGGTGCAGATGGAACCGGGGCCAATGCCTACCTTTACTGCATCCGCGCCGGCTTCCGCCAGGGCGAGCGCCGCGTGTGACGTGGCGATGTTGCCGCCAATCACCTGCACATCGGGGAAATTCTTCTTGATAAAGCGCACGCGCTCCATCACACCACGGGAATGACCGTGAGCGGTATCCACCACGATCACGTCGACCCCGGCTTCGGCCAGTGCGGTAATGCGGACTTCGGTGTCGCCACCGGTGCTCACGGCCGCGCCAACTCTCAAACGACCCTGATCGTCTTTACACGCCAGCGGGTAATCTTTCGCCTTCTGGATATCCTTGACCGTGATCAGGCCGCGCAGCTCGAAGTTATCGTTAACGACCAGAACCTTCTCGATCCGATGGCGATGCAGCAGCTCTTTCACTTCCTCGAGACAGGCGCCTTCCTTGACCGTAACCAGCTTTTCCTTCGGCGTCATGATATCCCGAACCAGCGTGTCCATCCGGCTTTCAAAACGGATGTCGCGGCCAGTGACGATACCGATCAGGTCGTGGCCGTCCACCACCGGAAGACCGGAGATGCTGTTCGCCATGGTGATATCTACCAGTTCGCGAACCGTTGTCTCGGGCGAAACTGTAATCGGATCCTTCACCACGCCACTCTCGAACTTCTTGACCTTGCGGACGGCTGCCGCCTGTTGCTCAACGGTCATGTTCTTGTGCATGATGCCGATACCGCCTTCCTGAGCCATGGCGATGGCCAATTCTGCCTCGGTAACGGTATCCATGGCGGAAGACAGAAGAGGAATGTTGAGGGTGATACCCTTGGTCAGCTGGGTTTGCAGGCTAACCTCGTGGGGCAGCACTTCTGAATATCCGGGAACCAGCAGAACGTCATCAAATGTGAGGGCTTCTTCGGCAATTCGCAGCATTGGGATCCGCCTTTTGATCGTGCTAAGTTGGGAATTTCCGTGCCGTACCCGCGGCGGTACGACAAAGCAAAATCCTTAATCGATCTATTATAATGGGGCTCTCGAAGACAGTAAACCGGCCCTTTTTTAAGGTTCGATTGCATCTTTTTGAAATTTCGCTATTTTTACCCTCCCTCTTTTCGGCTATTGCGTATGTATAACGACGGATCAGGACCGGCGACGCCGCATCTTCAGGACACCCGCCCCCGGGCACTCAGCGTCAGCGAGCTCAACCACCAGGCCAGACATCTTCTGGAATCGAGCTTTATGCAGGTGTGGGTGGAAGGTGAACTCTCCGGATTTTCTCGCCCCTCGTCCGGCCACTGGTATTTTTCCCTGAAAGACCGGAAATGCCAGGTGCGATGCGCCATGTTCCGGGGCATGAACCAGCGCATCCGCACACCACCGAAAGAGGGCGATCAGGTCCGGATCCGCGGCAAGGTCACTCTTTACGAGAACCGCGGCGACTTCCAGATTATCGCTGAACACGTCGAACCTGCGGGGCTCGGCGCCCTCCAACAGGCCTTCGAGGAGCTCAAGCGGAAATTGCTGGCCGAAGGACTGTTTGAACAGGCCAGCAAGAAACCGCTGCCCTCACTGCCCAGACACATCGGTGTCGTCACCTCACCCACCGGCGCCGCGATCCACGACATACTCACCGTTCTCGCCCGGCGGTGCCCCGCTATACCCGTAACGCTCTACCCCACTGCCGTTCAGGGCAAGGCGGCTACCGCTGACATCGTACGAGCCATCGAAGCCGCACAGAACCACGGCGTTGCCGATGTCCTGATTATCGGCCGTGGCGGTGGCTCTCTGGAGGATCTCTGGTGCTTCAATGAAGAAGCGGTCGCCCGCGCGATTGCCGCTTGCCGGATCCCCACGGTCAGTGCGGTTGGTCACGAGGTCGATGTAACCATTGCCGATTTCGTGGCTGATCTTCGGGCCCCGACGCCCTCGGCGGCCGCCGAAAAGATTTCGCCGGACCAGTCAGACTGGCTTAAACAGCTAAGAGACCGGGAATTCCGCCTGTCCAACGCCATGGGCCTGGCCCTGAAGCGCCTGGGCACCCAGCTCGGACATCTGAGCGCCCGGTTGCGCGACCCAAGAAGGGAGCTTCTGGAGAAAGCCCAGCGAATGGATGAGCTCGAACTGCGCCTCCGAAAAGCTATTCGACAGCGCCTGACATCCGTTGGCGTGCGCAATGATCACCTGCGCCAGAGACTGGTCATGCAGTCGCCACACCGCCAGCTCTCGGATAGCCAGGACGCGCTGCGGCGCGTGAGCGAGCGATTGGTTTCGGTAATGCAGCAGGACCTGAAACAGCGTCGCGACAACCTGGAACATGCGGCGCAGACTCTGAATGTGGTCAGCCCCCTTGCGACCCTTGGACGGGGTTATTCCATCGTGCGCGACAACAACGGAAACATTATTAGGGATGCCACAAACGTTAATCCCGGCGACACCATCTCAGCCCACGTTGCACGGGGTGAAATGACTGCGAAGGTGACTTCGGTCAAATCTGCAGAAGAAACTGGCCCCTAGAGCCCCAAGACTAAGCCAATGGTCTACTAGTCCATGATTTCAAACGGCCTAAAGTTGTCAGGAAACGTATTAAAACAACAACAGGCACGATGAGGTGGAATGTATGGACTACCACTCAGAGTTCCGGCGGTCGATAGACAAACCGGACGAATTCTGGCGTGAACAGGCGGAAAAAATTGACTGGATCGAACCGCCGAAAACCATCTGGCAGCCAACCGACAATGGGCACGGGCAGTGGTTCCCCGACGGCACTCTGAACACTTGCGATGTGGCACTGGATGCCAACATCCGTGCAGGGCGTGGCGACCAGAAAGCCCTGATCTACGATTCTCCGGTTACCGATACCCAGCGCTCCTACACCTACAACGAGCTGACCGATGAAGTGGCCCGGTTCGCTGGAGCCCTCAAAGACCGTGGCATCACCAAGGGCGACCGGGTCATCATCTACATGCCGATGATTCCGGAAGCCGTCATTGCAATGCTCGGCTGCGCGCGAATTGGCGCCATTCATTCTGTGGTCTTCGGCGGCTTTGCAGCCCATGAGCTTGCGGTTCGCATCGATGACGCCAAACCGAAGGCTGTGATTACCGCTTCCTGTGGCATCGAAGTCACCCGTGTGATCGAGTACAAGCCCCTGGTCGACAAGGCCATTGATCAGGCCAGCCACAAACCGGAAACCTGCATCGTTTACCAGCGCCAACAGGCAAAGGCCGAACTTCAGGCTGGCCGTGACCACGACTGGAACGAATTGATGGAAACGGCCGAACCAGCCGACCCGGTGCCCGTCAAATCAACAGACCCTCTCTATATTCTTTACACTTCAGGCACCACCGGTAAACCCAAAGGTGTGGTGCGCGACAACGGTGGTCATGCGGTTGCGCTGAACTACAGCATGAAGCTGGTCTACGACGCCAAACCCGGCGATGTTTACTGGGCTGCCTCTGACGTTGGCTGGGTCGTCGGCCACAGCTACATCGTCTACGCGCCATTGTTTGCGGGTTGCACGACCATCATGTACGAGGGCAAGCCGGTGAAAACACCGGATGCCGGCGCCTTCTGGCGAGTGGTTCAGGATCACAAAGTGAACATGCTGTTCACTGCCCCGACCGCATTCCGGGCCGTCCGCAAGGAAGATCCGGAAGCAGACCAACTTTCACGCTACGACATCAGTTCACTGAAAAGACTGTTCCTGGCCGGCGAGCGACTCGATCCCGCCACCTATGAGTGGCTGAAAGAGCACACTGGCCTGCCGGTTCTCGACCACTGGTGGCAGACCGAAACCGGTTGGGCCATTTGCTGCAATCCGGTGGGAATCGAGTTAATGGCGACCAAACCAGGTTCGGCAACCGTTCCCTCCCCTGGCTACAACGTGCAGGTAGTGGACATGAACGGCAGCCAGATGCCCGCCGGCGAGCAGGGTCAGATTGCTGTAAAACTGCCACTGCCACCCGGCTGTATGATGACAGTCTGGGGCGACGATGAGCGATTCCGCAACACCTACCTGGAACCGATATCGGGATTCTACAGCTCCGGCGACGGCGGCTTCATTGACGATGACGGGTACGTGTTCGTTATGGGCCGTACCGATGACGTTATCAATGTCGCTGGCCACCGGCTCTCTACCGGTGAGATGGAGGAAGTCGTCGCTTCCCACCCGGCCATAGCAGAGTGCTGCGTCGTGGGTGCGCACGATGATATGAAAGGGCAGATCCCCATAGGGCTGGTTCTGATCAAGGACGGCGCAACCATCGACCATGACGAACTGGAAGACGAGCTGGTGGAGATGGTTCGAGACAAGATTGGCGCCATCGCCTGTTTCCGCCGCGCCCTGGTGGTTGATCGCCTGCCCAAGACCCGTTCCGGCAAGATCCTCAGACGGGTCATCCGCCAGATTGCCGATGGCGAGGAATACTCGGTGCCCAGCACCATTGATGACCCTGCCATTCTGGAAGAAATCAGCGAGCAGTTCCGCCGCTGACAGAGCCACCGTGAAAGCTGCCCGCCCCGCCCGAACCGGGGGCGGGCAATTTTTACCCAATCAAATCCCAACCTGTTGTTTTTGCCGGCAATAAAACCTTCACGAAAGCTGCAAAAATTTCGTTGACGCCCCCCAAAGTCGGTCTATACTGAAATTGCTGTGAAAATACAGCGGTATTTGGTGAATGCGTTTCAACGTCCTGCCGAAGTGCTCTTCGTTGCCCCTTCCTCAGTACTCTCTGGATTTCTCAGCAACAATTCCATGTGGAATTTTGAAGGTCCCGTGAGGGCAAATTACAGAAAGACAGGAAAGATCAATGTCCGATACTAAAACCGGCCACGTTAAGTGGTTTAACGAGTCCAAAGGCTTTGGCTTCATTGCTCAGGACGGTGGCAGCGACGTGTTTGTTCACTACAGCGCAATCAATGCAAGCGGTTTCCGTACCCTGACCGAAGGTCAGCAGGTGCAGTTCACCGTAACACAGGGCCCGAAAGGCCCGCAGGCGGAAAACGTAACCCCGGTCTAAGGGACTACGCTCCGTCCTTTGCCCCTCACGGGCATCGGAAAACCAACAAGCCGGCATTCGTGCCGGCTTGTGTCGTAATAAACAGCAGGTATCAGGCACCCGCCGGTTCAGCCTCTGCTTCCGCCTCAGGCATTTCAACACCCACTGCCTGGGCGACTGCCGAAAAGAGTGCCTGCAACGTCGCAGACGTTGTGTCTTCTGCCAGCGCCGCGGCACTGCAGTGCATACCACTTGCGGTCAAGCGAATACAGGCCAGTGCGTTGGCATTGGTGCCCTCACCCAGCGCAAACTCGTCGTAAGCCTCTACAGCAATGGAGATACCAAAGCGCTTCTCGAGCGCTTCCGATACGGCCTCCACGGCGCCTAGCCCATGGCCATCCAGACGAACCGGCGACGCATCGCGACCCACCGACACCTCGGCATGAACACCCTCTTCGTCCCGGTGCAAATCGTAGGAGCGCAGCGCCCAATCGGCGTGAACTTTCAGATAGCGATCCTCGAACAGGCGATGAATGGTCAGTGAGTCAATCTCGCCGCCATTGGTTTCCGCCTCTCTCTGAACCACCTTGCTGAACTCGATCTGCAACCAGCGTGGCAGGCTGATGTTGTAATCCCGCTCCAGCACATAGGCGACACCACCCTTGCCAGACTGACTGTTGATGCGAACCACCTCCTCATAGCGGCGGCCGACATCGAACGGGTCGATGGGCAAATAGGCGACATTCCAGGTTTCGCCATCCTTGCGGCGCGCCAGACACTTGCGAATGGCATCCTGATGGCTGCCTGAGAAGGCGGTGAAGACGAGTTCGCCGGCGTAGGGATGGCGAGGATGGGTGGAAATCTCCGTACAGGCCTCGACCACCTCGGTGATCTCTGCCATGCCCGACAGGTCCAGCGTGGGATCAATGCCCTGGGAGTAGAGGTTCATGGCCATGGTCACCAGATCCATGTTGCCGGTGCGCTCACCGTTCCCCATCAATGTGCCCTCGACCCGATCGGCCCCTGCCATTACCGCCAGTTCGGCGGCGGCTACGGCACAGCCGCGATCATTGTGGGTATGCACGCTGATGCTGATGTGTTCACGGCGCTGGATGTTGTCGCAGATCCACTCTATCTGGTCCGCAAACACGTTGGGTGTCGCCATTTCAACGGTGGCAGGCAGGTTGATAATCATCGACTGGCCCTCTTCCGGACGCCAGACCTCACTCACGGCATCAATCACTTCCGCGGCGAAATCCAGCTCGGTACCGGTAAAGCTCTCCGGTGAATACTGGAACGTCCACTCGGTCTCCGGGTGGCGCGAGGCGATGTCGCGAACCAGTTTGGCTCCGTTGACGGCAATGTCCCTGATACCGTCACGATACAGACCAAACACCTGCTCCCGCTGAACCGTGGAAGTAGAATTGTAGACATGCACGATTGCCTTTCGGGCGCCGGCCAATGCTTCATAGGTACGCTCGATCAGCTCAGGACGGGCCTGGGTCAGCACCTGTATCTTCACATCCTCGGGGATGCGATTTTCTTCAATCAGCTTGCGGCAGAAATCGAAATCCGGCTGGCTGGCAGCGGGAAAGCCAATCTCGATTTCCTTGAAACCCAACTTCACCAGCAATTCGAACATCCGCGTTTTCTGGGCAACAGACATGGGCTTCACCAGTGCCTGATTACCATCCCGAAGATCTACGGCACACCAGGTTGGCGCCTTCTCAATGACCTTGTCCGGCCAGCGACGATCGGTTTTGGCAACAGGTTTGAACGCAACGTATTTGCGATGATCGAAAGCCATGCGTGTAATTCCTTGCGGTTTCAGGAGTGAATTCTTTGATGGGTACAGGTTAACGCGAAAAAGCTGGTATTTGATTGCGAACTTGAGCGGGGAAGCGTATTTTCTAACCTATAAATTGCCTGATAAACGCCATTCTTGGAATTTTATGACCGAAAACAAGAAAAGCCTCGCCAAAATTGACAAGATGGACCGCCGAATCCTCGAACAGATCCAGCAGGATGGCTCCCTGACCAACCAGGAGCTGGCTGAGAAAGTCGGGCTATCCCCTTCGCCCTGTCTCCGTCGTGTACGGGCCCTTGAGGATGCCGGTATCATCGTCAGAACCGTCACCATTCTGGACCACAAGAAACTTGGCCTTTCTCTGACGGCGATCATCCTGATTGGCATGGATCGGCATACGCCCGAGCGTTTCGCGGCGTTTGAAGAGCAGGTTGCCGAGTACCCGGAGGTGCAGGAGTGCTACCTGATTACCGGCCAGGACGCCGATTACATGCTGAAGGTGGTGGTACCGGACATGGACCATTACCACCATTTCCTGCTGAACCGCATTACCCGCATTCAGGGCGTCAGCGGCGTGCACTCCAGCTTCGTGCTCCGGCGAGTAATCGACAGTACTGCCCTGCCATTGGGGTACCTTTCCTGACTCAGGCGACGAGCTCGCGGACGTAAGCCCTTGCCATGCATTTGAGCTCCTCCACCAGTTGTCGACCCTGGGCGTCGGGCAGAGTTACCGCCAGCCGGAGGACAGTGCCGGCGGACCTTGGCAGCAAAAGGCTTGCGGTCCAGCGCCGATCATCAGGAATCCGGGGACACTCCTCTTTGAGTTTCCGGTCCAGATCGCGGGCGTTAGTGTACAGCTCTCTGAGATCCAGCTCCCTCAGCTCAGGCATTGCCTCTACACCACTCCAGATCGCCGAGTAGGCGGGCTCGTGGCGATAGAACTCATAAAACTGATCGATGAGAACGTCTACCGCATCGCTGAGGTTCAGTTCCTGCAACCGTTCCCGCAGAGCCCGCTCCATCTTCTCCACGTGCTGTTCGGCAATGGCATGGACGATGGCCGCCTTGTTGGGAAAGTAGCGGTAGAGAGAAGCCAGCGACATGCCCGATTGTCGGGCAATGGCTGACATGCTCGCAGCATCGACACCGGTCTCATGAAAAATGGCGGCGGCATGGCGAAGGATGGTGTTGACGCGCTCCCGGCTGCGGGCCTGAACCGGCCGGCGCCGCGGGGCGACATCAATAGATTCGTCGGTCATCATCTGTACCTTGTGCAACAGGCTCCGTACAATAATGGCCACTTTACGACAAATAAAGGCTCCGGCGGGCCAACCGCCGCCTGTCCATTAGTCTAACACTTCAGATTTATTACAAACGGAAGACACGATGCGAGCAAGCCGCTACCTGATTGCCACCCAGAAAGAGACCCCCGCCGACGCCGAGATCATCAGTCATCAGTTGATGTTGCGTGCCGGCATGATTCGCAAACTGGCCGCCGGGCTATACACCTGGTTGCCAATGGGCCTGCGTACCCTGCGCAAGGTCGAGCGAATCGTTCGCGAAGAAATGGACAAGAGTGGCGCTCAGGAAGTGTTGATGCCTGCGGTCCAGCCGGCCGAACTCTGGGAGGAATCCGGACGCTGGACCCAGTACGGCGGCGAACTGCTGCGAATGAAAGACCGTCATGGCCGTGATTTCTGTTTCGGACCGACCCACGAAGAGGTCATTACCGACCTGATCCGGAATGAGATCAGCAGCTACAAGGAGTTGCCAGCCAACTTCTACCAGGTTCAGACCAAATTCCGGGACGAGCGTCGCCCCCGGTTTGGCGTGATGCGCGCCCGGGAATTCCTGATGAAGGACGCTTATTCCTTCCATCTGAACGCCGAGTCCCTGAACGAAACCTACGAATTGATGCACAGCACCTACTGCGCCATTTTCGACCGTTTCGGCCTGGATTACCGTGCGGTACAGGCGGACTCCGGCGCCATTGGTGGCAGCGCATCCCACGAGTTCCATGTGCTCGCATCTTCGGGTGAAGATGACATCGTGTTCAGCACCGGGAGCGATTACGCAGCCAACATCGAGAAAGCAGAGGCAGTAGCCCCGAGCGGCACCCGCCCTGCTCCGGCCGAGGAAATGAAGGAAGTCGGCACGCCGGACCAGAAAACCATCGAGGCGGTATC
Organism: Marinobacter sp. 3-2; assembly: GCF_003751355.1. Classification (NCBI taxonomy): domain Bacteria; kingdom Pseudomonadati; phylum Pseudomonadota; class Gammaproteobacteria; order Pseudomonadales; family Marinobacteraceae; genus Marinobacter; species Marinobacter sp. 3-2. The sequence goes on from NZ_RJUQ01000011.1 coordinate 78,500, forward strand.
ACAGCTGCTGGGCATTGACGCCACCCGCACGGTTAAAACCCTGCTGGTGAAGGCGGAAGCCGACGAGGACGGCAACGCCGGGCTGGTTGCACTGGTTCTGCGGGGCGATCACACCCTGAACGAGATCAAGGCCGAAAACCTGGCCGGCGTTGCCGAGCCTCTGACAATGGCCACCGATGAGGAAATCGAACAGGCTGTCGGCTGCAAGCCCGGATCTATCGGACCGGTAAACCTCAACGTGCCCGTCATTGTTGACCGCAGTGCCGCGCATCTGGCTGACTTTGTCTGCGGCGCCAACCGGGAAGGCTTCCACCTTACCGGCGTGAACTGGGAGAGAGACGCTGCGCTTGAACGGGTGGAAGACCTGCGCAACGTGGTTGAGGGCGACCCAAGCCCGGATGGCAAGGGCACTCTGGAGATCCGGCGCGGCATTGAAGTGGGCCACATCTTCAAACTTGGCAACAAGTACAGCACTGCCATGAACGCCACGGTTCTCGATGAAAACGGCAAAACCGTGATTATGGACATGGGCTGTTACGGCCTGGGTGTTTCCCGGGTTGTTGCCGCAGCCATTGAACAGAACCACGATGAAAACGGCATCATCTGGCCCGATGCCATTGCGCCTTTCCAGGTGGCCATTGTTACCCTGAACGCCCATAAGTCACCGACCGTTGCCGAGGCCGGCGAAAAGCTTTATGAACAGCTACGCCAGGCCGGTTACGATGTGCTTCTGGACGACCGCAAAGAGCGCCCGGGCGTGAAGTTTGCCGATATGGAATTGATTGGTATCCCGCACCGGTTCGTGGTTTCCGAGCGCGGTCTGGCAGCCGGAACCCTGGAGTACAAGGGCAGAAAGGATGCGGAAAAACAGGATGTACCGGTAGCTGAAGCGCTGCCATTCCTGGTCAACGCATCGCCCCGAAAAGGGCTCTGATCGCTGTCCGCATGCGCGGACAAGCCTCTGACGGCACTTGCATAAAGCAGTGCCGTCAGGGATTTTCCCTTCCCGAACCACCCACAATCCCTGGCTCCATTTCCAGGGTGACACCGAACCGGTCAACCACTGACTGACGAACTTCTCTGGCAAGCTCCAGTATGTCGGCACCTGTGCCGCCCGAGTGGTTAATCAGAACCAGTGCCTGTCGGTTGTGCACGCCCACCCGGGCATTCCGGAAGCCTTTCCAGCCACTTTGATCGATCAGCCACGCCGCTGCCAGTTTGACCCCCTGCTCCTGAGGATAAGCCACAATATCCGGGTGCCGCTCGCTGAGTGCCTCGAACGTTACTCCGTCAACCACCGGGTTCTTGAAGAAACTTCCGGCGTTCGGAATCATATCCGGGTCCGGCAACTTTCGTCGGCGAATGGCCATTACGGCCTCTGCCACATGCAAAGGATCGAGGGCGGTTTCCGCTGTATCACCGAGGTACTCCCGGAGATCCCGATATCCGAGCACCAGAGGACGTGAGCGGGACAGGCCCAAACGGATTTCGGTGATCACATAGCGACCCGGCGTCTGTTTGAAGAGGCTGTCGCGGTAGGAAAAACGGCACTGGGCGTTATCGAGAACAACCAGCTCACCCGAATTGCGATCCAGTGCGGTGACGGATTCCAGGCAATCGCCGAGCTCAACACCATAGGCACCAATATTCTGGACGGGCGCCGCGCCGGCGGTGCCCGGGATAAGCGCCAGATTCTCGATACCGCGATAACCGGCCCGGGCAGCATACAGGACCGCCTCATGCCAGTTTTCACCCGCACCGAGCACCAGGGTCGCCCTGTGGTCCTCAATGTGCTCCCAACGGCGGCCACGAATCGCCAGACGCACCACCAGCCCCGCGAAGTCACCCGCGAACACCAGGTTACTGCCGCCCCCCAGAATCAGGACTTCCTGATCCTCCGATGAGGCCCAGTCCAGAGACCTGACCAACTCATCTGAGGTGTGAACTTCGACATAAAAACGGGCTTTGGCCGGCACGTGCAGGGTATTCAGCGCCTCCAGCTCTATGTTTTCCCGAATTTCCGGCTGCTGACTCAAGCCAGGCGCCCCCGGATGTCCGCCAGCAGGCCCTCGCCGGCTTCCTGAATCAGGTCAAGCACGGTTTCAAAACCTGCGTCACCACCGTAATAGGGATCTGGCACCTCCTGGTGGGCCGACTGACCGAACTCCAGAAACAGAGCTGGCCGGGTGCCGCCATTCTGATGCCATACGTCCTTGATGTCCGCCAGGTTCTGGCGATCCATCACCAGCACGTAGTCAAAGGTGTCCAGATCCTCCGGACTGAACTGGCGGGCCCGTAATCCACTGATGTCGATACCCCGCCGACGGGCAGCCTCCTGGGCGCGGGCGTCAGGACTCTTGCCAATGTGCCAGTCACCGGTGCCGCAGGAATCGATCTGGACCTGCTCTGCAAGGCCCGCCTGCTCCACCAGTGAGCGAAACACACCTTCAGCACTGGGCGATCGACAGATGTTGCCCAGGCACACGAAAAGAACGTTTACCGGTTCAGCCATTCTCGCTATTCCTCTTCTCCAGCCAGCCTCGGACCCTGTGCAAATCGGCGTCGGTATCAACGCCGCCCGGCGGGTTGACGGCGGCCACATCCACGTGAATACGGGCACCGTTATAGAGCGCCCTCAACTGTTCCAGAGATTCGGTTACCTCGGTCGGCGCAGGCGCCCAGCTGACAAACTCGGCCAAGACGGAAGCACGGTAACCATAGATGCCGATATGCCGGAAATATCCGACATTATCCGGCAAGGCGGTGTCCAGCCCCGTCAGAGGTGTGCCCTCCCGCCACTGATCCCTGGCCCACGGGATCGGCGCACGGCTGAAATAATGGGCGATCCCCCTGTGATCGAACACCACCTTGACCACATTGGGATTGAACACGTGCTCCGGATCGTGGATCCGCTCACACAGTGTGGCAATGGCGACTTCAGGATAAAACTCCAGATTGTCGGCCACCTGGTTGATCAGTTCGGGCGGGATCAGGGGCTCGTCACCCTGGACGTTAACGACCCGATGATCCGGCCCGAAACCCAGCACCCGTGCAACCTCCTCAAGACGGTCTGTGCCGCTGGCGTGATTGGGTGATGTCATCACTACTTCTGCACCAAAGCCTTCGCATGCGGTCCGGATCCGATCATCGTCCGTGGCGACAACGACCCTGTCTGCCCGGCTTTCCGCGGCACGCTCACAGACATGCTGGATCATCGGCTTGCCGGCAATGTCTGCCAGAGGCTTGCCCGGAAGGCGGCTGGACGCATAGCGGGCCGGAATCACAACGGTAAAAGACATGTAGTAACCACCTGGCTGACTTGGGTTTAACGCTTGTGCAGACGCTCATCAGTAGAGAGCGTCCGGGCTTCGGTAGCCAACATCACAGGAATCCCCTCGCGGATCGGGAACGCCATGGCGTCCTGGTAACAGACCAACTCGGTTCTGTCCTCGTTGAGTTTCAGATCGCCCTTACACACCGGACAGGCCAACAGCGCCAACAGTTTTTTATCCATGTTGCTTACTCACTTGATATCAGGAAGTTAACGGCTCGGAACATTGGCGAACCCGGGCCAGAAACGCGTCCCGGAACGGTCCCGGCAATCTGGCCTCAACGGTGAGGCTCCAGGCATTATCGGGTGCAAATTCCCGGCATTTCACCGCGTCTTTTGCGGTCATGACTATCAACTCATCGGTATCACTGTTCAGATCCTCGGGACGGAAACGATGGTGATCCGGAAAGGCCGCTTCGGTAACATCGGCGCCAAGGGTTCTGAGTGTATCGAAAAACCGGGCCGGGTTTCCGATCCCGGCCACAGCCCTCACGGCCTTGCCCCTGAGATCGCCAACGGCTCTCGACTCCCCTGTTTTCAGGTGAACAAGGGTTGCAGGCTCAAGAATCATGGAAAATATCGCAGGGTGGTCAATGCCAACAAAGCTTTCCATGGCCTGCTCTGAAAGCTCTTTGCCATTTACAATAACAAAGTCCACAGAAGCCAGTCGCGAAACCGGCTCCCGAAGCGGGCCAACGGGGATCAAGGCGCCGTTACCGATGCCCCTTTGCCCATCAAATACCGACAGCTCCAGGTCTCTGGGCAACTTGTAGTGTTGAAGGCCGTCGTCACAAATCAGCACATCACCCAGGTTTTTCTCAAGAGCGTAATCGGCGCCCCGTCGGCGGCGCGGATCAACAACAACCGGGCAACCGGTGCTCAGCGCCAGCATGACAGGCTCGTCACCGGCTTCGGAAGGACTGGTCTCCGCCGCAACTTCCAGCGGGTACTGGCCAGCATCGCCACCATAACCCCTGCTGAGAATAACCGGCCGCCAGCCATCGGATGCCAGTGCGGAAACCAGCCAGGCGGTGAGCGGCGATTTGCCGGTTCCACCGGCAGTGATGTTGCCAACCACAATGACCGGAACCGGGAGCGACGCATCTCTCGCATCCCAGGCGGCCCGACGGCGGGCTTCCGCGATGCTCCGGTACAGCCAAGACAGCGGTGCCAGAAAAGCCAGAGGGCGCTTCCTTCCATACCAGAGACGCTCAACCAGCGAACTCATGGCAGATTGCACCGCGCTCATGACTGCTCGCTGAACTGCATCTGGTGCAATTGAGCGTAAGCGCCGCCAGCGGCAAGGAGTTCGTCGTGGCGGCCGGATTCGGCGATGCGGCCATTGTCCATCACCAGGATTCGGTCCGCTTTCTCGATGGTGGACAGGCGATGCGCAATGACCAGAGTGGTACGGCCCTGCATAACCGTTTCCAGCGCTTCCTGGATGTGGCGTTCAGATTCCGTATCCAGCGCCGATGTCGCCTCATCTAGGATCAGAATCGGGGCGTTCTTGAGCAGCGCCCGGGCGATGGCGAGCCGCTGTCGCTGCCCACCGGAAAGCATGACCCCGTTGTCACCGATCATGGTATCCAGTCCCTCGGGCATACGGTCAATAAATTCGAGCGCATGAGCCTTGGCGGCGGCTTCGCGGATTTCCTCCGGTGTGCAGTCTCTCAAAGCACCATAGGCGATATTCGCAGCGATGGTGTCGTTGAACAGGACAACGTTCTGGGTTACCAGAGCGATCTGTTTACGCAGGGCCTTGAGGGAGAAATCGCGCAACGAGTGCCCGTCGATTCGGATATCTCCGCCGGTGTACTCATAGAACCTCGGCAACAGGCTCACCAAGGTGGATTTACCGCTGCCGGAACGCCCAACCAGAGCCACACTCTGCCCGGCAGGAATGCTGAGGGATATGCCTTCCAGCACATTGTCCAACTGGTCACGGTACCGAAACGCCACTTCGTCAAACTCGATGTCGCCTTCAACGCGATCCGGCGAATACGTGCCCGGATCCTGCTCCGGCGACTCGTCGATGGTTTCGAACACATCGTAAGCCGCGGCAACGCCCTTCTGGATCTTGGCGTGAACAGAGGTGACCTGGCGGATGGGCTTGGCCATGGTCGTCGCTGCCGTAATGAATGCCACCAGCTGGCCGGTGGTCATCTCACCACGAATTTCCGGCGCCAGCATCATCCAGACGAGCCCGGCAATGGCGATGGCCACCAGCACCTGAATCACTGGAACACTGATCGCCTGAGTCGACGCCATCTTCAGACTTTGCTTGAGGTTTTTGTTATTAACCTCCTGAAAACGTTGGCGTTCGTAATCTTCACCGCCGAACGTACGAACAACCCGGTAGCCGGTAATGGATTCAGAGGCCACGTGGGTAATATCACCCATGGAGCCCTGGATACGTTTGCTGATCTTGCGGAAGCGCTTGCTGGCATAGCTTACAACCGCGGCAATAAGCGGCCCTACCGCCAGGAAAATCAGCGTGAGTTTCCAGTTGGTGTAGAACATGTAACCCAGCAGACCGACGATGGTCAGACCTTCACGGAGCGTGATGGTCACGGCGTTGGTCGTCGCCTCCGCCACCTGCTCGACGTTAAAGGTAAGCTTGGACACCAGCCGTCCCGCCGCGTTGTCATCGAAATAGCGGGAAGGCAGTGTCATCAGTCGATCAAATACATCGTTACGGAGCGCATTGATGACCTGGCGACCGACATAGCTGATGAAGTACTGGCTCAGGAAGGTGCCCAGCCCACGGAATGCGAACACGCCAACGATAACCAGGGTCAGCATCAGACGATTCTGCTCGGTCGGATTCTCGATCGCCGCGATGACATATTCCATGGCTGCCGCCATGCCCGTCGATGCGGCGGCATAGATGATGTTACCGAGTACCGCCAGAGAGAAGGCCAGCAGAAAGGGCTTCACATAGGCGAGCAGGCGTTTGTAGGTTTCCCAGCTGCCCGCCGGCAGGCCGGCCGCAGGGTCTGGTAAAGGCTCGGGTACCTTCACTGGCTCTCAGCCTCCCGCTCAGTGGTGATACTGAGCTTGGCGAACCCCAGGCGTCCGGCAACGTCCATGGCACGAACCACAAATTCATGGGGTGTGCGGGCGTCAGCGGTAATGATGAACGGAAGCGAGTTATTGCCTTCAGCCAGTTCACGGACACCCCGCTCAAGGGTTTCCCGCCGATTATTGACCAATGTGCGGTCGTTCAGGATGTACTGACCCTCGGCATTGATCACCACGTCGATCTGCTGCACTTCAGATGCCGGCGCAGGCTCTCCACTGGCCTCAGGCAATTCAACCTGCAGATGGCTCTCGCGGGTAAAGGTCGTGGAAACCATAAAGAAAATCAGCAGCAGAAACACCACGTCGATCAGTGGCGTCAGGTCTACCCCGACTTCCTGGCTCCTCTGGCGCTTGAACTTCACGGCGTTCAGGCTCCTTCCACGTCGATTTCGCGGTCTCCGTGCACTACCTCAACCAGCTTGATCGCTTCCTGCTCCATGCCGACGACCAGCTCATCCACTCTCCGGATAAAGTAGCGGTGGCAGATAAGTGCCGGGATGGCGACGCTCAGGCCAGCGGCCGTAGTAATAAGCGCTTCAGAGATACCACCGGCGAGGTTGCCGGCGTTGCCAACCCCGGCCAATTGGATCTCGGCAAATACCTTGATCATGCCAATGACGGTGCCAAGCAGCCCCAGCAGAGGGGTGATCGTCGCAACGGTGCCCAGCGGGTTAAGGAAACGCTCGAGATCATGGATGACCTGGCTTGCCTCGTGCTCGATGCTTTCTTTCATGATTTCGCGACCATGCTTGGCGTTAAGCAGGCCACCGGCAAGAATCCGGCCCAGGGGTGATGACCCCTGCAGGGCTTTCAGTTTCCGGCCATTGAGTTCTTTCTTCTTGATCCAGCGCCATAACTCATTGATGGTCTGGGGGGGCGCGACCCTGGAGGCGCGAAGGGTCCAGAAACGCTCCAGAATGATGGCCAGCGCCAGAATGGAGCAGGCAACAATTGGCACCATCAGAATGCCACCGGCTTTCAACAGCTCGAACACGCTTGGTCTCCCTGATTGTTTGCAAGCCGCGCTACTTTAGCATAGCTACCCGTGGAGGCCACACCTGCAATGTCACGGTATTTTACATTGGTCACGGGCAAGCCCCGAACCACCGATCCAGAACGACGAGCCATGCCGCATTTCCTTTAATACAAGCTTTTTATCGACAACGGTCATCTCGACGCTGCCTGAACATGCTGTGTTCAGCGGAACCGCTCCGACCCCCGCGTAACGTGCGGTTACCGTCGGGTGGGGATGACCGTACCGGTGGCGATAGCCAGCGGTATAGATGACCCGATCTGGTCTCAGCACGCGCACCCAGGGTTCGGAAGATGAGGTTTTGCTCCCGTGGTGGGGCACAACGAGCACGCGAGTCGAAGGAACCTGAACGTCCTCTCGGCCAGCCATATAAGCCAGATACTCTGCCTCCACGGGTTCGGTAATATCTCCCGGCAAGAGCCACTCAGTTCCGGAGTCAGGGTGGTAGATACGCAACACACAGGAAGCGTCGTTACCCTCTTGTGCGCCCTCGCTCTGCCAGAACTCGAGGACCAATCCTCCCAGCCTTTCTTCAGCCCGTTTGCAGGCTTGCACAGGCAGTTCGCCAACCTGCTGTCTGACCGGCGCAGGCTCACCAGCAATGACACGGCCGACACTGACGTTCCGGGAAAGCTCCGAGATGCCACCGGCATGATCGCTGTCGGCGTGGCTGATCACGAGGGTGTCAATTCGCTTGATTCCTTCAGCCGCCAGATTGGGCAAAAGCGTGGATTCGACGGCCGAAAACACGCCGGGCACGGCGGGACCGGTATCGTAGACAAGAACCTCGCGCCCGTGTCGGACCAGAACCGAAAGACCCTGCCCAACATCCCATACCCTTACAACTGGCTCTGAAACGTACGAATTCCTTTCGGAAGAAGGGGCCGGATACACCAGCCACAACACCGCAGAAAGAACCGCCACAAGCCGGAACATGGCGAACGGCAAACACAATACTGAGACGCTCAGCAACGCCCAGCCAACAAGCTCTGGGACACCAGCCGGGATGTCGGGCGCCTGCCATTGCGCAAGCCACATGAGCAATTGCCACAGAACACCGAGGGTTAGATCGAATATTGGTAAGAACAGCTGGGCGGCGCCTGGAACTACGGCGGCAAGCAACCCACCCGCGACAAGCACTGGCATAACCACAAGGGATACCCAGGGAATCGCGACCAGGTTGGCCAACAAACCTACCAGGGGCTGGCCCTGCCCCAGTATTTCGAGGATTGGCCATAATCCGCCAAAAACCGCGAGCTGGGCCAGGACGAGTCCTCTCAGCCACCCGGTTCCAGCCAGTCGCGACGAGAATACAGTGATCAGGGTGGCAACCGCAGCGAACGAAAGCCAGAATCCCTGGTCCAGGGGCGCGAAAGGGTCCAGCACAAGAACGGCAGCCAACGCGGCCAGGAAAACGTGCCAGACCGGGGCCTGACGACTCATCAGTACCAGCCACCCACCGGCCACAACCATCACCAGAGCCCTCTGGGTTGGAACGGTAAATCCCGCCGCCAGGGCATAAACGAGACAGCAGAGGATAACGGCCAGGAAGGCAAACCAACGCCTTGAGCTATCGCTGACTATCTGTGCCGGAAAAGTCAGCAACAGTCGCCGGCACAGAAACCCTGCCCCCAGGGCGATCAGACCCAGGTGCAGGCCCGATATGGCAACCAGGTGAATGGTGCCGGTCGCCTTGAGCACATCCCAGTGCTTCTGTTCCATGTGGCCGCGATGACCTATGAGCAACGAAGAAACCAGCGGAAAATGACGGGCACCGCCAAATTGCTCGATGGTCCATTGGTGAAGCAAACGATGCAGCTTCCGGTACCGGCAATGGACGAAACACCCGACATCCCGGTCAACCTTCACGCTACGAATGCTGCCCGTGGCCCGGTAGCCCTTGCGAAACAGCCAGTCCTCGTAGCGAAAGCCCGCGGGGTTCAGGGAGCCGTGGGGGCGCTTGAGCACAACTTCCAGCCGCAAACGTTGGCCCGGGAGCCGCTCCATTCCGTGACCGTACCAGGACAACCTGAGCAGGTCCGGCATCCTTGCTTCCTCTCGGGTCGGGATGGGAAGGTTGTGCCACTGGGTGACACAGAAACTGAAACGTAAACTATTGAAGCTACCGGGCGAAGGAATATCACATACGTATCCCGAGACAGAGAGACGCTGTCGTTCCAGGCTTGCCGGCAGAACCGTTGAAAGCCGGTCACTGGCATGCCACGAGGCCCAGGAGAGTCCGACCATGATGCCAAGAGCAGATACGAATGCGGAGCTGGCAAAGGTCGGGGAAACGCAGATCCGGCCTAAGGCCAGCAGTGGTATCGCGGCTATCAACCACGTGGGAGGTGGCAGTATCGACAACCAATACAGTAAGATAACGCCACAAGAGAAGGCGATAACGACCAGCGCCGCGGAACCGGAGTCGCCCGAAGGGCCCACCGGTCTGTTGATACTTCCGGACAATCCTTGTCCTCCTGTATGTCACAAACACCGGCAACATCCGATGAGCCGGTCTACTAACTCCGTCTAAAGGCAGAACTTCCAATGCCAAAGAAGTTCATGAAACGCTATCTGCCCTCACCAGAGAAGGTGCAAGCGATGCAGTCGCTGAGCTTTCTGGGCGATATCCTTCATGAACCGAACCTGTGGCACATCAACCGTCATAGTGTTGCGCGGGCCTTTCTCGTCGGCATCTGGTTCTGCTTTATTCCCATGCCCTTCCAGATGCTCGCGGCGGCCTTTTTTGCCATCTGGTTCAATGCCAACCTGCCGCTTTCAGTGGTCCTGGTATGGATCAGCAACCCTGTAACCATGCCGCCGATGTTCTATTTCAACTACAAGATTGGCGCCTGGGCTCTGGATCGGCCTGTACTCAGTTTTGATTTTGAGCTCTCGTGGTCCTGGATCAGCGAGCGGCTGCTGGATATCGGCATTCCCCTCTATCTCGGGTCTCTGGTGGTCGCAACGGTTTCCGCTTGCGTGGCCTACCTGATTATCCAGTATCTATGGCGCCGAAAAATTCGCTCTGACTGGCAGGTGCGACGCACCGCACGACTCAGACGCCGTCGTGAGGCTGATCAGGCTTCCTGAATCAGGCGACCCTGCTCAAGCCGCATGACACGCCCCAGGCTTCTGGCCATTTTCATGTCATGGGTGACCATGACAAAGGCAATACCCAGCTGATCCCTCAATGACTCGATCAGCGCCTGCACCCCTTCTCCAGTATGTTCATCCAGGTTGCCCGTCGGTTCGTCCATCAGAACACAGTCCGGTTCGTTGACCAGTGCCCGGGCAATGGCCACCCTCTGGCGTTCGCCACCGGACAGCTCACCGGGTTTGTGATCCAACCGCTCGGCAAGCCCAACCCGCTGCAGCAGGCTGGCTGCCTTTTCCCTGGACCTGGATACCGCCATACCGCCTAACGCACACGGCATCATCACGTTTTCCAGAGCGGTGAACTCCGGCAACAGGTGATGGAACTGATAGACAAACCCGAGATGGGCATTCCGGAACCGGGCGCGCCGTCCCTCGGAAAGCCGGTGAATGTCTTCGCCACAAATGGAAATCTGGCCGGAAGATGGCTTGTCGAGCCCCCCCAATAAGTTGAGCAACGTGGTTTTTCCGGCACCGCTACTGCCCACAATGGCAACGGTCTCCCCCTGTGCAACTTCGAGCGAGATATCCGAAAAAATGGTGAGCTTGCCGAGACCCTCGTTATAGGTCCGGGTCACCTGACGGCAGTCTATTACCAGGGCAGAGTGTGCCATTGCGGATTGTTCCTTACTCATAACGAAGCGCCTCCGCCGGATCCACCCTGGAAGCCCGCCAGGCCGGATAAATCGTTGCCAACAGACTCATGGCGAGGCCGGCGCCACTGATGATAAACACGTCCTGCCATTGCAGCTGGGAAGGCAGATAGCTGATGAAGTAAACGTCCGCGCTCAGGAACTGGTGGCCAAGCGCTCCCTCCAGCCAGGAAATAAAGGCACTGATGTTGAGCGCTCCGAAAACGCCCAGCGCCGTGCCAACAATGGTTCCGAAGATACCGATGACCGCCCCCTGAACAATGAAGATCCGCATGATGCGTCCCGGTGTTGCCCCCATGGTCCTGAGGATGGCGATGTCACCGGTTTTGTCGGTAACCACCATCACCAGCGTGGACACGATATTGAATGCAGCGACAGCCACGATAAACATCAGCAGCAGGCCGATCATGGTTTTCTCCATGCGGATGGCCTGGAACAGGTTGCCGTGGGTTCGGGTCCAGTCGGATACGTAATACCGGCCGCCCAGCGACTCAGCAGCCTGCTGCGACACCTTGGGAGCGGCAAAAAGGTCATCCACCAGCAGGCGAATACCCTCGGCTTTGCCCCCGGTCCGCATGAGCTTGGCGGCATCATCCATGTGAATCAGGGTGTAATTGCCATCCAGTTCTGCCCCGACACTGAAGATGCCCTTGACCGTGAACCGTTTGAGCCTGGGCAGGACCCCAGCCGGCGTAACCGAGGCTTCCGGCAGGACCACGGTTACCTTGTCACCGATCTGAAGACGCAGGCTGGCCGCCATCAACCGACCGATGATGATGCCGAATTCGCCAGAAACCAGATCGTTGAGACTGCCTTCGACCATGTGGTTTTCAATGATAGAAACCGTGCGCTCCTCTTCCGGGAGAATGCCGTTAAGCACGACCCCGCGAACATTTCCACCGCCGGTAACCATACCCTGCCCCTGTATGAAAGGCGCAGCAGCCAGCACGCGGGGGTGCTGCTGCACCTTCGCGTCGATTGATTGCCAGTCGTCAAGCGGCCCGGCGCCTTGAATGGTAGCGTGGGGCACCATCCCGAGAATTCTCTGCTTGAGCTCCCGATCGAAACCGTTCATGACCGAGAGCACGATGATCAGAACCGCAACTCCCAGCATCAGCCCGATCATGGAGGTCAGGGAAATAAAGGAAATGAAGTGATTGCGGCGTTTGGCGGCCGTGTAACGCAAGCCAATATAGAGTGATAAGGGTCTGAACATTGAGAGGTGCCTGTTGCTACCTTCCGGTCTGTCGTGGTCTGGTTTTCCCGGGTACCTTCCAGCACGACGGGAAACTGCTAAACTGTTCTGTACCAAATAAAAATTCAGCCTTCCGGAGCCGCGATGCAGTCGTCCGACATCCCCAACCAACCGGTGGACTATTCACCCGAACGGCGGGACTTTTTCCGCATTGAAGACCGGATCGGCCTGGAGATCCGCAAGCTGGCGCCTGGCACCGCAATGGAAGAAGATGCCTTCGACGGCGACCATCTTGAGAGCCTGAAAGCTGAATTCAGGCGGCTGGATCAGGACGTTAAATCCCAGCTTGCCAGCCTTGCCGAAAAAGACCGGCTGCTTACCGGACTGATCAAATCCCTGAACGGCAAGCTGGACACGCTTGCGCGCATTATGGCCTTTGAGCAAAATCCGTTGCAACCTGAGGACTGGCAGGAAGTAACCCTGAGCGAGGGTGGGCTGTCGTTCTCGAGCAGCACCCCTGCCTGGCAGCCGGGAGACCGGCTCGCCGTTCGAATGACCCTCCCACCCGAACTTTTCCAGCCCCGCGCAGTTGCCCGAGTTATCGAGGTACACCCCGATTCGTCAGGCGGAGCAAGGGTCCACACCGAATTCGCCCGGATTGAGGACAGCGATCGCCAGCAAATCGCACGACATGTGATGCGGTGGCAGATTCGACAGCGTCAAAAGGAGTAGACTGGGGAAAAACGAGTGACTTTTGCTAATCTTTTTCGGATATTACGCTTTATCCATGTCCTCCCGAGGACATCAGTTTTCATGGAGACCCATCAATGAGAAAGCAAACTACCCTGTTCGGCGCACTGGCAGTGACTGCCACACTGGCCCTTTTCCCGATGACGTCCGCGGTAGCTGAAGAAGTCCGCGTGCCAGTCGGCACCCAGGCCGATCGCGACCAGGCCAGCTTCCCCGGCTCTGGCATGAGCCAGTCATCAGTGCGCGCCTCCTGGGGTGCACCCGTGGAAATTGAAGGTCCCGTGGGCCAGCCACCGATCACCCAGTGGCACTATCAGGGCTTTATCGTGTATTTCGAAGGCGACCGGGTTATCCATACCGTTCTCAAGCCGAATCGCTGAAGGCCCGAGGGGCCTTTCCAGGCTGGAAATTCCCTTCCCATGTCCTGACGTTCAACCAATCGTTGGTTAGAATGGCGTCTTTTATGATTCAAGGTGACGTAGTGACAACCAAACGAGTGTTGCCCGCAGAGTGGGCGCCGCAGAGTGCCATCATGCTGACCTGGCCCCACCCGGGAACCGACTGGGCAGGCCTGATCGACGAAGTTGAACCGGTGTTCCTCGACATCGCGAAAGCCGTACTCCCACACGAACACCTTGTCATCAGTTGCGAACACGTTGTCCGCCTTCAGGAGCTAGAACGAGACCTCAATCGGTACGCCGAGGACAATGGCTTTCCGGGACGCGTGAGATCGGTTCCGGCACCGGCGAATGACACCTGGGCCCGCGACCATGGACCCATCACCATTCTCACCGATGAAGGGCCGACACTGCTGGATTTCAGGTTCAACGCCTGGGGCGGAAAGTTCCCCTGGGAAAAGGACGATGCGTTAAATAATCACCTTTTCAATGCTGGCGTCTTCGGCACAACCAGGATGCAGCAGGTCGGTTTTGTGCTGGAAGGGGGTTCATTTGAATCGGATGGTGAGGGCACCCTTCTGACCACATCCGAGTGCCTGCTGACGCCCACCCGAAACCCGGCCATGGATCGCACGGCGATTGAACAGCTGCTTTCCGAGGTGCTGGGAATCCGGCGGATTCTCTGGCTCAACCACGGCTATCTTGCCGGGGATGACACCGACAGCCACATCGATACCCTCGCCCGATTTTGCGCCCCGGATCACATCTGCTACGTGACTTGCCCAGATGTGGCGGATGAACACTACAGCGCGTTGGCAGCCATGGAGGAGGAACTTCAGGAGTTCCGCCAGGCCGACGGCGCCCCTTACAAGCTGACGCCTCTGCCCTGGCCTGATGCCATCCATGATGAGGACGGTGAGCGTCTTCCGGCCACCTATGCCAACTTCCTGATCATCAACGAGGCGGTTTTGCTTCCCGTTTACGGCGTTGATCAGGATCAGGACGCCGTCGCTGTCATGAAAGAGATCTTTCCGACACGAGAAATAGTGCCGATCAATTGCCGGCCCTTGATTCGTCAGCATGGCAGCCTTCACTGTGTAACCATGCAAATTCCCGCCGGAGTAGTCAGTTGATGAGCAGTGAGTTGCGCAAAAGCCAAATCAATGTTGCCGCCATCCAGCAGGCCTGTAGCAGCGACAAGGCCGCCAGCCTCGCCACTACCGAGAAACTGGTTCGTGAGGCCGTAGCCAGTGGCGCCAACCTGGTGATCCTCCAGGAACTTCACGCTACCTTATATTTCTGCCAGACCGAGGAAACGTCTGTTTTCGAGCTGGCAGAGCCGATTCCCGGCCCTACCAGCAAGCGCCTGTCTGACCTGGCCCGGGAACTGGGTATTGTGCTGGTTGGATCCATTTTCGAACGTCGTATGAACGGCGTGTACCACAACACGGCGGTTGTATTTGAGAAAGACGGCTCCCTGGCAGGGCTGTACCGGAAAATGCACATTCCGGACGACCCGGGTTTCTATGAAAAATTCTACTTCACGCCCGGTGACGCCCAGTTCAACGATGGCCGCAGCGGTTTCACGCCTATCGATACGTCTGTCGGCAGGCTCGGCGTGCTGGTGTGCTGGGACCAGTGGTACCCCGAGGCCGCAAGGCTGATGGCCCTGGCTGGCGCCGAGATCCTGATCTACCCCACTGCGATCGGCTGGGATGTAACGGATGACCCCGATGAACAGGCGCGTCAACTGGACGCCTGGGTCACCGTGCAAAGGGGCCATGCAGTTGCCAACAACCTGCCAGTCGTGGCTCCGAACCGGGTAGGCACCGAACCCGACCCCTCCGGGCACAGCGACGGCATCCGTTTCTGGGGCAACAGTTTTATCTGTGGCCCGCAGGGTGAGTTGCTGGCCCGCGGCGATGACAGCTCCGAATGCATCCTTGCCGTCACCCTGGATCGCAACCGCAGTGAATCGGTTCGCCGTATCTGGCCGTATTTGAGAGATCGCCGAATAGAGGCCTACGGCGACATCCTCAAACGCGTAAGGGACTGAGCCCCGAATGAAAAAACTGGTCGATACCGTAGTCAGCGAACTGAACCAGATACTCCTTGGCAAAGACCAACAGGTACGCCTTGCCCTCTGCGGGCTTCTGGCCCGGGGGCACCTGCTGATCGAAGATATCCCCGGCATGGGCAAAACCACTCTTTCTCATGCCCTGGCCAAGGTGATGGGGCTGACGTACCAGCGCATCCAGTTCACCAACGACCTGCTTCCGGCGGATGTGCTGGGTTACTCCATGTACGACAAACAGGCCGGCAGCCTCGTATTCCACCCCGGCCCGATCTTTGCCCAGGTGGTGTTGGCTGATGAAATCAACCGGGCATCACCGCGAACGCAGAGCGCTCTGCTCGAAGCCATGGAAGAACGGCAAGTGTCCATCGAGGGCGAGACCCGGCCACTGCCCCATCCGTTCTTCGTGATTGCCACCCAGAATCCCATCGAGCAGGGCGGCACCTACCCCCTGCCCGAGTCCCAACTGGACCGGTTCCTTATGCGTCTTCGCCTCGGCTATCCGGACCCACGGGCCGAGCGGGAGCTGCTGGAGGGCGAAGACCGACGTGCCATGACCGAAAAGCTGCCGACCCTGCTCTCCCAGGCCGACCTGAAAACCCTGCAGGAGGGCGTTACCCGGATAACCGCCAGCCCGGCACTTCTGGATTACGTGCAACGGTTGCTGGAACAGAGCCGGAGAATGCCCGGCCTTCTGTACGGGCTTTCGCCCCGGGCGGGATTGGGACTGGTGCGGGCCGCCAAGGCCTGGGCCCTGATGGAGGGGCGTCATCACGTGCTGCCTGACGACATCCAGGCCGTGTTCCCTGCAGTGGCAGCCCACCGTCTCGAACAGGGCGAGTCCGGCAAAAGCGCGGAAAGGGTTCGTCAGCTGTTGGCAACTGTTTCTGTGCTTGAGTAAATAGCAAGGTTTTATAAGCGGAATTGGCCAAAACGAATGGCAGACCGCGCCTTTCATGTTAGCCTTTGCCCCTTTCCCCGAAGCGTCTGGCCCTGAAACCGGGGCCCGGCAACGTACGGCTTTTTCAGTGAGAGAATTCCCAATGAGCGACACCAAACATTCCCGACTGATCATCCTCGGTTCCGGCCCCGCAGGTTACACCGCTGCCGTTTACGCAGCCCGCGCCAACCTGAATCCGACCCTGATTACCGGTATTGAAGTCGGCGGCCAGCTCACCACCACCACCGACGTCGACAACTGGCCCGGCGACAACGACGGCGTTCAGGGCCCGGAGCTCATGCAGCGCATGCTCAAGCACGCCGAACGCTTCGAAACCAGCATCGTCTACGACACCATCAACGAAGCCGACCTCCGTAACCGCCCATTCCGCCTCAAGGGCGACGGCGGCGAATACACCTGCGACGCCCTGATCATTGCTACCGGCGCCTCCGCCATGTATCTCGGCCTCGAGTCTGAAGAGAAATTCAAAGGCCAGGGCGTCTCCGCCTGCGCCACCTGTGACGGCTTCTTCTACAAGAAGCAGAAAGTTGCCGTTATTGGCGGCGGTAACACCGCGGTCGAAGAGGCTCTGTACCTCTCCAACATTGCCGACGAAGTGACCCTGGTGCACCGCCGCGACAGCCTGCGTGCCGAAAAGATCCTCCAGGACAAACTGTTTGAAAAGGCCGAAAACGGCAACGTCAAGATCGTCTGGGACCACACCCTCGACGAAGTCCTGGGCGACGGCACCGGCGTCACCGGTATGCGCATCAAAAGCACCAAAGACGACTCCACCCAGGAAATGGACCTGGCCGGCGTATTCATCGCAATCGGCCACAAACCCAACACCGACCTGTTCCAGGGCCAGTTGGACATGGAGAACGGCTATATCCGCATCCGCTCCGGCCTCGAAGGCATGGCCACCCAGAGCAGCATTCCCGGCGTATTCGCCGCCGGCGACGTAGCCGACCACGTCTACCGCCAGGCCGTCACCTCCGCCGGCTTCGGTTGCATGGCCGCCCTGGATGCGGAAAAGTTTCTGGATCAGCAAGACTGATTGTGCTTGAGTAAAGAAAAGGAACGCGAACTCAAAAGTTTGCGAAGGTCGGTGGGAGCCGCCTTCTGAAACTGTGCGGAGCCATGGATGGCGGAGCCAAGCGTACAAGGACGTATTCACAGCGTGTTTCAGAAGGCGGCTCCCACCGGCCGGTACTCTGTAAAATAGAACCGAAACATTGCAGTAATTGCCGGAGAAGGATGACCTCACTACCCTGGCTAGACCCGGACCAACTCTGGTTCCCCCCCGCCAACGAAGCCCTGGACGACCCGGACGGCCTTCTTGCCCTCGGCGGCGACCTTTCCACCGAGCGACTCATACTGGCCTACCGGAACGGCATCTTCCCCTGGTACAGCGACGACCAGCCCATTTTGTGGTGGTCACCGAATCCGCGGTGTGTCCTTTTTCCGAACGAAATCCACGTTTCACGGAGCCTGCGCCGGACCCTGAACCAACAACGCTTCCAGGTAACCGCAGACAGACACTTCGGACGAATCATCCGCCTGTGCGCCTCAACCCGTGCCGAAGGTACCTGGATTACCGAAGAAATGATTGCCAGCTACTCAGAGCTGCATCGCATGGGCGTCGCCCACTCCATCGAAATCTGGAACCGGCGTGGTGAATTGGCCGGTGGAATGTATGGACTGGCCATTGGCCGGTGTTTCTTCGGTGAATCCATGTTTTCTCTGGAAACCAACGCGTCCAAAGTTCTCATGGTTCACCTGGCGCACCAGTTACAGCTCTGGGGCTACCGGATCATGGATTGCCAGGTAGAGAGCCGGCACCTGCTTACCATGGGCGCACGGACTATTCCACGGGAAGAGTTTTTATCTATACTCAGGATGAGCATCGATCAGAAACCGGATCAGACCGACTGGACCTTCCGATGGCGTTGGCCCGGGCCGGAGGCGTGAATGAGCAATCTCAGAACCCTGGTCTTCTTCGCGACACCACCGCACGATTGCAGCTACCTGCCAGACCGCGAGGCCACGACCATGTTTGTGGATCCGCGGGCTCATATCGACAAAAAGCTTTACAGCCAACTCACGGCTCTCGGCTTTCGCCGCAGCGGATCCCACTACTACCGACCTCACTGTGAGCAGTGCAATGCCTGCATACCGGTTCGGTTGAAAGTTGATGATTTCAAGCCGGACAGAAGCCAGCGGCGGGTTCTCCGGAAAAACAAGGATTTGCAGTGCACCATGGTGCCCGCCACCTTTGCGGAAAGGTATTACCAGCTCTACGCCAATTACATCGAACAAAGGCACAAGGACGGCGATATGTACCCGCCGACCCGGGAACAGTTCACCTCGTTTCTGGTAGAAGGCGCAACCGATTCCTGGTTTCTGGAAATCCACCAGGGCGAACGGCTGGTAGGACTGGCAGCAGTCGATCTTCTGGACGATGGCCTTTCGGCAATCTATACAGTTTTCGACCCTGATCTGGAGGACCGCAGCCTGGGCACCTTCGCAATCCTCTGGCAAATTGAGGAAGCCCGCCGCAGGGGGCTTCCCCACCTGTACCTCGGTTACTGGATCAAGCAGTGCCGAAAAATGAATTACAAAACACGCTTCCGACCCATCGAAGCACTGAGAGACGGGCACTGGCGTGAACTGGACGCAGGCTAACTTTGCCAAACGCCGATAAATCAGGCAGAATTGCGCAATTTAGAATCACCAGAAGCATATTCAAACGAGGTTTCTACTGAATGCCGAAATCAGATGCCATTGAAATGGAAGGCGTTATTATCGATACCCTTCCAAACACCATGTTCCGCGTTGAGCTGAGCAACGGTCATGTTGTGACAGCCCATATCTCCGGAAAGATGCGCAAGAACTACATCCGCATCCTGACAGGTGACAAGGTCAAGGTTGAGCTGACTCCCTACGACCTGAGCAAGGGCCGGATCGTATATCGCGCCCGTTGATGCTCCCATGACATCTGAAAGCCCCTTCGGGGGCTTTTTTCGTCAGGGCACAAAAAAACCGCTGCCGGTTACCCGGGCAGCGGTTTTTCTTTAATCGAGCCTCTCTCAGACCGCCTCTGCCGGCTCGTCCTCGTACTCGAATACCAGCTCGTCATCGCGCAGGTGGATGAAGACATCCCCGCCTTTCTCTGAAAGGCGCCCGAACAGGATCTGCTCGGCCAGCGGCCGCTTGATCTTGTCCTGGATCAGGCGGGACATGGGGCGGGCCCCCATGGTGACGTCGTAGCCCTTTTCAGCCAACCAGGCCTTCGCCTCGTCATCCACATGCAGAACCACATGCTTCTCGTCCAGCTGCGCCTGCAGCTCGGTGAGGAACTTGTCCACCACGTGGGTGATGGTGTCAATCTGCAGGTCGCCGAACTGGATGATACCGTCCAGGCGATTGCGGAATTCCGGCGTGAAGGTCTTGCTGATAATTTCCATGCCGTCGGTGCTGTGATCCTGCTCGCTGAAGCCAATAGAGCGACGAGCCATGCTCTCGGCACCGGCATTGGTGGTCATTACCAGAATCACGTGGCGGAAATCTGCCTTGCGGCCGTTGTTATCCGTCAGCGTGCCGTGATCCATGACCTGCAACAGGAGGTTGAACACTTCCGGATGGGCCTTCTCGATCTCGTCCAGCAGCAGGACACAGTGCGGATGCTTGTTCACCGACTCGGTCAACAGGCCACCCTGATCGTACCCAACGTAGCCCGGAGGCGCACCGATCAGCCGTGATACGGTGTGCCGCTCCATATACTCCGACATATCAAAGCGTACCAGTTCGATACCCAGAACCTTGGCCAACTGCTTGGTAACCTCGGTTTTACCGACACCGGTCGGCCCTGCGAACAGGAAGGCACCCTCTGGCTTCTCAGGGGCCTTGAGCCCGGCGCGAGCCAGCTTGATAGCAGTGGACAGCGATTCGATGGCCGGATCCTGACCAAAGACCGTCATCTTCAGATCCCGCTCCAGATTCCGCAGCAGATCCTTGTCGCTGGTAGACACGTTCTTCGGTGGGATACGGGCAATATTTGCAACCACATCCTCGATCTCGGTGACATCAACGGTCTTCTTACGCTTGCCTTCCGGCTGCAGCCTCTGGCGCGCGCCCGCCTCGTCAATGACGTCAATCGCCTTGTCCGGCAAGTGCCGATCGGTGATGTAACGGTCGGACAGCTCTGCAGCCACCCGAAGCGCCTTGTCGGTATATTTGAGATCGTGGTGCTTTTCAAAATTCGGCTTGAGGCCCTTCAGGATCTGGTAGGTGTCCTCAACACTGGGCTCGTTCACATCGATTTTCTGGAAACGGCGCGCCAGGGCACTGTCTTTCTCGAAAATACCCCGGAACTCCTGGAACGTTGTAGAGCCAATGCACCGGATTTCACCCGAACTGAGCATGGGCTTCAACAGATTCGACGCATCCATCACGCCGCCAGAGGCAGAGCCCGCTCCGATAATGGTGTGGATCTCATCGATGAACAGGATCGCGTGGTTTTCTTTCTTGAGTTCGGCAAGCAGACCTTTCAGACGCTTTTCGAAATCGCCGCGGTACTTGGTTCCGGCCAGCAGGGCACCCAGATCCAACGAATAGACCACCGCATCGGAAATAATATCGGGGACCTGTCCGTCGACGATACGCTTGGCGAGCCCCTCTGCGATAGCGGTTTTGCCAACCCCGGCCTCGCCGACCAGCAGCGGGTTGTTCTTCCGGCGGCGTACAAGGATCTGCACCACCCGCTCGACTTCGTGTTCACGGCCGATCAGCGGATCAATGCGGCCCTGACGGGCCTGCTCGTTAAGGTTGGTGGCGTAGCTTTCAAGCGGCTTGGATTGTCCGCCTTCCTCGCCAGCCTCCTCGTGTGACGCCTGATCGTGACTTTCCTGATCTTCGGCGCCCTGAACCCTGGAAATGCCGTGGGAAACAAAGTTGACCACATCAATGCGGGCAATGCTCTGTTTCTTGAGCACATACACCGCCTGGCTTTCCTGTTCACTGAAGATGGCCACCAGCACATTGGCACCGGTTACCTCTTTCTTGCCCGAGGACTGCACATGGAACACAGCCCTTTGCAGGACTCGCTGGAACCCCAGTGTTGGCTGGGTCTCGCGCTCACTGTCGCTGCTCGGAATCAAAGGTGTGGTGGAGTCCACGAATTCGACAAGCTCTTCCTGAAGCCGCTTGAGGTCTGCACCACAGGCTTTCAGGACGCCCACTGCCGATTCATTATCCAGTAGGGCCAGCAACAAATGCTCCACAGTCATGAACTCATGACGCTTGTCTCGGGCATTCTTGAAGGCCGTATTCAGCGTAATTTCTAGATCTTTGCTCAGCATGGGCCACCCCAACGTCTATCAGTCCGCACGTTCAATCTCGCAAAGGAGCGGATGTTCGCATTCCGAAGAATACTGGTTCACCTGTGCCGCCTTTGTTTCCGCGATGTCCCGGGTATATACCCCGCATACAGCTTTTCCCTGTGTATGGACGAGCAGCATCACCTGCGTCGCCTTTTCCTCATTCATTCCGAAGAACTTCATCAACACATCGACCACAAAATCCATGGGCGTGTAATCATCGTTTAGAAGCACCACCCTGTATCGCGCCGGGCGTTTGAGAGCGGGCTTCTCGGGAGCAACGCTGAGGTCATCCTGTCGCCCCGGTTGTTCGTCCTCCCCCTGATTGAATACTAGTAGAGAATTTTCGATAGTCCGCATCATTCCTTACCGGTTTATCGGTGCCCTTGTTAAATGTGGATGTCCGCCCCGGGGTTTTCAAGCGGGGCATGAGATATTTATCAATACGAACATGATACCGCTTCCAGACTGCGTTCAACCACACATTCCAGGCATAGAAACTATTGACTCACCGCAATGATTGGCCGAAAGTTAAGTTGCAATGTAAAATAATGTAAATCCATGCAAGGTTTGTGTAACAGGATTCGGACCGACTGTGCGACGGCGCCGATAGGCACACAGAGATTTAACAAGAATAGAGACAGCAAAAGAACAGGGGAGTTCATCATGCCAAGAGGCAAGGTCAAGTGGTTCAACAATGCCAAAGGGTACGGATTCATCATCGAGGATGGCTGCAGTGACGACCTGTTTGCGCACTTCTCTTCGGTGCAAATGGACGGCTACAAGACCTTAAAAGCCGGCCAGGCCGTAACCTTCGACAAAAAGCCCAGCGACAAGGGCATTCACGCAGTCAACATCGTTCCCGACGAGCTGCCTGCCAGCAAGGCGCAAACCGACGCCAGCAGCAACTCTGCCGGACAATCCGGCCAGCAGGAATCAGGCAGGGACGGCTATCCGCCCCGTGCAGTCAACGCCTGACCTGTTCTGGTAACGCAAAATCACACCCACCGGTCGTCTGCTGGTGGGGGTCTCTTTTTTTGTCCTTCAAAAAACGTCGGGTGACAGCTCCCCCTGGGCGGTGGCGCCCGCCCTACTTTGCCAGCCTTCCTGTTTGCAGTACGCTGCACTGCTCAAAGACAGCGGATATCCGGGAAAGACCTGCGCATGGCCGAACTCGTGCTTTTCAATAAACCCTTTCATGTTCTGAGCCAATTCACAGACGATGGCGCTTCCGGAAGTAAACCACCTCGCGCTACCCTGGCAGATTACGTGCACATCCCGGGCATATATCCGGCCGGACGTCTGGACTACGATTCCGAGGGCCTGCTCCTTCTGACCGCTGAAGGCTCCCTGCAACACCGCATAGCGTCACCATCACTGAAGATGCCAAAGACCTACTGGGTGCAGGTAGAAGGAAACATTTCCGAAGAAGCACTGAGACACCTGGCTACCGGCGTGCAACTCAAGGATGGTCTGACCCGGCCGGCAAAAGCCGACAGAATGCCTGCCCCGACGGTCTGGCCGAGAGTGCCTCCGGTGCGACATCGGGATAACATTCCGACGAGCTGGATTGAACTGACGATAACCGAGGGCAAGAACCGGCAGGTACGTCGAATGACCGCTGCCGTCGGGTTTCCGACCCTTCGCCTGATCCGGTACCGGATTGGTGACTGGACCCTTGACGGCCTCGAATCCGGAGCCCATCGAACGGTCACCGTCAATTTACCCGCTTCACCAAAACCAACCCGCCGCGGCAACGCCGCTGGCGCCCGAACCAGGAGAAACCGGAAATCATGACCTGGACACCCCATGCTACCGTGGCCGTTATAGTCGAGGATGAAGCCGGCCGTTACCTGATGGTTGAAGAGGTCAGCGGCGGCAAGGTTGTTTTCAACCAGCCGGCTGGCCATATTGAAGAAGATGAAGCCATTCTGGATGCCGTTCAACGGGAAACCCTTGAAGAGACAGGCTGGAACATAGACCCCATACACTTCCTTGGCATTTACACCTACAAGGCTCCGGCCAACGGCGTTACTTACTATCGTTTCTGCTACGCTGCGCGGGCTGGCGACCGGGTTACTGAACAGCTGGACGATGGCATCATCGCCGCCCACTGGCTCACCCTGGATGAAATCCGCGCGCTGGGGGACAAACTGCGCAGTCCGCTGGTCATCCAGTGCATAGAAGATTACCGAAACGGCCGGCGATACCCGCTGGACGTGGTGGTGGACGCGCAGACGACACCCTCGGAAAGATGATAAACTCGCGGTTTTTTAGCCGGTAACGAAGCTGTCATGACCAACGCACCCGAAGCCTCCTCTCCAAACAGTAACGCCAACACGCGTGTGATCGTCGGCATGTCCGGCGGCGTGGATTCTTCAGTGGCCGCCTGGCTTCTGAAAGACCAGGGCTACCAGGTTGAAGGCCTGTTCATGAAAAATTGGGACGAGGATGACGGCACCGAGTACTGCACAGCCATGACAGATCTGGCCGACGCCCAGGCCGTAGCCGATGCCATCGGCATCAAATTGCACACCGCCAGTTTTGCGGCCGAGTACTGGGACCGGGTTTTTGAACACTTCCTCTCTGAATATCAGGCCGGACGAACACCCAATCCGGATATTCTTTGTAACAAAGAAGTGAAATTCCGGGCTTTTCTGGACTATGCCATCACCCTTGGTGCCGACTATATCGCAACGGGCCACTACGCCCGGCAACGGCCGATTGCTGGTTCAACGGGCAAGGCCCAACTCCTCAAGGGACTGGATCCGAACAAGGACCAGAGCTATTTCCTGCATGCCGTCTCCGGCGACCGCATTGCGCGAACCCTTTTCCCGGTCGGCGAGCTGGAAAAACCGGAAGTCCGCCGTATTGCCGAGCAGCAGGGTTTCGTTACCCATGATAAAAAAGACTCCACCGGTATCTGCTTTATCGGCGAACGCAAGTTCAAAGACTTCCTGAAGCAATACCTTCCGGCCCAGCCCGGCGACATTGAAACACCGGACGGCCAGAAAATTGGCCGGCACCAGGGTCTTATGTATCACACCATCGGCCAGAGACAGGGCCTGGGCATTGGCGGTCTCAGTAAATTCGGGGACGAGCCCTGGTATGTGGCGGACAAAGACCTCAGCCGCAATGTGCTTGTTGCGGTTCAGGGCAAACACCATCCCCTGCTCTTTTCCCGCGGCCTCGTATCCGGCCCGATTGACTGGGTTGCCGGAGAGGCACCAGCTGGACGTTTCCGCTGCAAGGCCAAGACCCGTTATCGCCAGCCGGATCAGGACTGCGAGGTTCTGTTGATCGACGGCGGTGTCCGCGTCGATTTTGACGACGCCCAGCGGGCTGTAACACCAGGGCAGTCCGTGGTTTTCTACGACGGCGAGGTATGCCTTGGTGGCGGCGTTATTGAGCAGACCTGGCGTGACGACGAACCACTTCCAGATCGTCTGACCGGCACCCGTTCCGAGGAACAGACCGCATGAGCCGCTCACTCAAGGATCAGACCCTGGCGTTGGCCGGGGTATTCCAGGCCGCCAACCTGGTCCAGCAGATTGCCCACAATGGCCAGTGCAACGAGGCCAGCCTGGAAACGTCTATCCGTTCCCTGTTTGCCACCAACCCCGAGAACACACTGGACGTCTACGGAGGCGAGCTTCGCGATATCCGAGAAGGCCTCGTCACCCTGTCCTCGGTGCTCAGCCAGCAGTCACGGCAGCAGGACATCGAAGTTCTGCGCTACGCCCTCAACCTGATCCAGCTCGAATCCAAACTGAATCGCCGCTCTGACATGCTGGACGTGATTGGCAGTCGCATTGATCAGGCCAGGCACACCGCCAGCCACTTTGGGTACACACACCCGAACCTGATCAGCAATCTGGCTTCCGTCTACGCCGATACCATCAGCACCTTTCGCCAGCGTATCCAGGTGAGCGGTAACCCCTCCGTGCTCCAGCGCGAGGAGAATGCCGCGAAAGTGCGGGCACTGCTGCTGGCGGGTATCCGTTCCGCCGTGCTCTGGCGCCAGACCGGCGGCCGACGCTGGCAACTGATCTTTGCCCGCAAGAAAGTGATCGGGCTTGCCAAAGAGCTTGCCGAAGAAGCCAATCGCTCCCTCTACCACTGACGGCGCTGATTCAGAGCCGGCGGTGGTGTATGATATGCACCCCTATTTTCTTTTGATCCGATTCTTTGATGACTTGAGAGGTTTTCGATGGAACTCACCGCCCTGACCGCCATTTCCCCGGTCGATGGACGCTATGGCAACAAGGTCAGCGTCTTCCGTGAAATTTTCAGTGAGTATGGCCTGATCCGGAATCGGGTGACCGTCGAGATCCGCTGGCTACAGAAACTGGCCGCTCACCCTGGCGTGGCCGAGGTTCCTCCGTTTTCCGCCGACGCCAACGGCTTCCTGGACCGTCTGGTGAGCGAATTCAGCCTGGAAGACGCAGAGCGTATCAAGGACATCGAACGCACCACCAATCACGATGTGAAAGCGGTGGAGTACTTCATCAAGGAAAAGATCGCCAGCGTTCCTGAGCTGCACGCTGTCACGGAATTTGTTCACTTCGCCTGCACTTCTGAAGACATCAATAACCTCTCCCATGCGCTGATGCTGCGGGAAGGCCTGGACCACGGCCTGCTACCGGCCATGGACCGCGTTGTCGACAAGTTGGCGCAGCTTTCTCATGACCATGCCGAACAGCCGATGCTGTCGCGCACTCACGGCCAGACGGCCTCGCCCACGACCGTGGGCAAAGAGCTGGCGAACGTCGTTCACCGTCTGCGGCGCCAGGTAAAACAGATCCGGGAAACCGAGCTGTTGGGCAAGATCAACGGTGCCGTGGGTAATTACAACGCCCATCTCTCCGCCTATCCGGAAATCGACTGGGCCCAGAACGCACGGGAGTTCATCGAGAGCCTCGGGCTCGACTGGAACCCTTACACCACCCAGATCGAACCGCACGATTACATTGCCGAGCTGTATGACTCCGTCGCTCGCTTCAACACCATCCTGATCGATCTGGACCGTGACGTCTGGGGCTATATTTCCCTCGGCTACTTCAAGCAGAAAACGGTAGAAGGCGAAGTAGGCTCTTCGACCATGCCCCACAAGGTCAATCCCATCGATTTCGAGAACTCCGAGGGCAACCTTGGCATCGCCAATGCGCTGTTCAGCCACCTCTCTGCCAAACTGCCTATATCACGCTGGCAGCGGGATCTGACCGACTCCACCGTACTGCGTAACCTGGGTGTTGGCTTTGCGCACAGCTTGATTGCCTACGAAGCCACCCTAAAAGGCCTGGGCAAACTGGAAATCAATCCGGCCCGACTGGATGAAGACCTGGACCATGCCTGGGAAGTGCTTGCCGAGCCGATCCAGACGGTGATGCGCCGTTACAATATCGAAAAGCCCTATGAAAAACTCAAGGCATTGACCCGTGGCAAGGCAATGACGCCGGAAGTGATCAAGAATTTCGTTGAGAGCCTCGACATTCCAGATCAGGCCAAGGCCGAACTGATGGCTTTGACGCCGGGCCGTTACATCGGTAACGCAGTCGATCAGGCACAAAACATCTGAAACCGGGAGTAACACCCATGGACATGCTTGGCGGACTCACACCCTCTGAATTTCTGCGGGACTATTGGCAGAAAAAGCCGCTGGTTATCCGTCAGGCGTTTCCCGATTTCCAGTGCCCGGTCAGCGCTGATGAACTGGCCGGCCTGGCCTGTGAGGAGGGCGTCGAGTCCCGGATTGTGATCGAAAATGACGATGGCAAGCCCTGGCAGCTCCACAACGGCCCCTTTTCGCCGGACCGGTTCAGCAGCCTGCCCGAACAGGACTGGACGCTCCTGGTGCAGGGGCTGGACCACTGGGTGCCCGATATTGCAGATTTGCTGGAACACTTCCGCTTCATCCCCAATTGGCGCCTGGATGACATTATGGCCAGTTTTGCCCCGAAAGGCGGCAGCGTTGGCCCCCATTACGACCAGTATGATGTATTCCTCCTCCAGGCCCAGGGCCACCGCCGGTGGACGTTTGGAGGCCATTGCGATCATACCTCTCCCCGCGTAGAGGGCACTCCGCTGCGCATTCTGAGCAGCTGGGATGGCGAAGAAACCGTTACTCTGGCACCCGGTGACATGCTGTATCTGCCGCCGGGTATTGGCCACCATGGAGTGGCCGAGGATGACTGTATCACGCTGTCGGTTGGCTTCCGTGCACCCACCGTGGATGACATTCTGACCGGATTTACCGATTTCCTCTGCAGCCAGTCTGACGCCTCAGATCACCTGAACGATCCGGATCTGAAAATACAGGACAATCCGGGCACGATTCAGCCGGATGTGGTTGACCGCCTCGAGACCGTTATTCGGGAAAAACTTGAGGACCGCCGGCAACTGGCCCTCTGGTTTGGCCAGTTCTCAACGGCGCCCAAGAGCATGGATATTGTGGTGCCCGCGGAGGAGCCTGCGTCCACCGGAGACGTCGCCGAAGCAATACACGCGGGCGAGCAGCTGCGGTGGAACGAAGGCTCACGTTTCGCGTACTACGAGTTTGCCAGCGAAACCGCCCTGTTTGTGGACGGCGAGCAGTTCCTGCTCAAGGGCGATGCCCAGCCGTTTGCTCCGCTTCTCTGCTCGGGGGCCCGCGTCGATATGCCGACCCTCGCCCGGCTCTCCGAAGACGAAGCATTGCTTGGGCTTCTGACCACCCTCTACAATCAAGGCTCGATTTACTTCGAATAGGCGTTATGAGCATCCGGTTTCGCAAATACAGCTGGCAACTGGCCCCGGCATCCATCCGGGATATCCGCCAGCAGGTGTTTATTGAGGAACAGAAAGTCCCGCCGGAGCTGGAGTGGGATGAAACCGACGAAATTGCCGATCACTATCTGGCAGTGCTGCCAGACAATACCCCGGCAGGCGTGGCACGACTGTTTTCAACCCTTGAAGAGACCGGCCACATCGGTCGCATGGCGATCCTGCCCCAATACCGCGGACAGGGTATCGGGAAAGCATTGCTCCGGCACCTGATCGCAGACTCGGCTGACCGTTTTGCCGAGCTCAGGTTGTCTGCCCAGGAGCACGCCATTCCTTTCTATCAACGGTCAGGCTTCCACGTCTGTTCGGGCGTTTACGACGACGCCGGCATTCCCCACTTTGACATGCGTAGCCTGGCACCGGGACTCGCGGCCGAGGGCCTTGGCTCCCGGGACCGGCCGATGATTCTGGGCAGCGACACGGACTCCTGGCTGTTTGATACCGAGGCCAGGCTACTGGGGCTAATGGATTCGGTGGTTGGCCAGGCCGGCCAGCGCATCTGGCTGTATGACCGCCTGCTCGAACACGATCTGTATGATCGGCATCGTTTCCGGGAGCTGATCTCCGCCCTGGCTCGTCGGCACCGGCTTAGCGAAGTCAGGTTGCTGATCCACGACGACAAGCCGCTGGTGAAACGTAGACACACACTGGTCGAACTGATGCGCCGGCTGCCGAGCCGCATGGAACTTCGACTGGTCAACGAGGACTACCCGGTTGAGGACCAGCCCTTCATTATCGCGGACCGTGAAGGCGTGGTGTATCGACATGATTTCTACAAGCCAGAGGGTTTCGCCAAGTTCTCGGACGGTGGCCGAGTAAAGCTCTTGTCGGAAAACTTCCAGCGCATGTGGGATGCGGCCCGCCCTTCCCTGGAGCTTCGGGAACTACCGCTCTGAGTGATGGGCCTGGGGCGCGTCCGGCGCTTCGAACCTGGCCCCGAACGGTGCAAACTCGGTATCCACCTCCGTAGCCACCTCAGCAATCAGTTTGCGCAGCCATTGATGGTCCGCGTTGTGCTGCAACAGAGGGCTCCAGGCCATTTTCAGCTCGAACGGTGGAATCTCGAACGGAGGCACCTTGACCACAAGATTCGGGTTGTCTTTCTGCAGCCAGGCTGCCCGGGATGGCAGCGTGGCAATCAGGTCATGCTGTTCGGCCAGCAGCATCGCAACCTGATAGTGACGGGTGAAAACGGAAATCTGACGCTTGCGCCCCATTCTCGACAGCGCCTCATCAACCCAGCCCAGCCGCTGGACATCCTTCGGGTTTACACCAACACCAACACCAAACCCGGTCTTGCTGACCCAGATATGGCTGGCGTCCAGATAGGTGTCCAGGGTGAAGGGCTCCTTCAATACCGGGTTACGGGCGTTCATCAGGCAGGCAAAATACTCGGTCCAGAGGGTCTTCTGATGGAAAGACTGGGGGATCTTGTCGAACCGGTTGATCGCCATATCCAACCGCCCCTGCTCGACATCCAGGAAGCTGACGTCACTGGGCGTGAGCACATCCAGGGTGACGTGCGGCGCTTCCTGACGGATCCGCCTCAGAACCCGGGGCATCAGGCAGGATTCGGCATAATCACTGGCCATGATCCGGAACACGCGCTGGCTTTCAAGAGCTGAAAAGGGTGTCTTATCTTGCACGGCCTGTTCAATATCCGACAGGATTCCCCGCACTAGCGGTTGTAGTTCACGCGCGCGCTCCGTGGCCGTCATACCCTCACTGGTTCGCACCAGGAGCGGATCACTGAACAGATCCCGCAACCGCTTCAAACCATTGCTCATGGCAGGCTGGGTAATACCCAGGTGGTTCGCTGCCTTGGTCACATTCCGCTCGCGCAGCAACACATCCAGGTACACGAGCAGGTTCAGATCAACACGGGAAATATCCACAAAAACTCCGGAACACCAGAACAACAGGAAAAGCGAGGCTCATTCACGAGAGCAATATACATGATAGCGAGGATTCACGTAATCAATCAGCAACACGAACTTTCACATTTGAAAACGGATCTGGAGCGGTATTTCTGCTAGTCTTTCGGATACTTGCTGAATAATATCGGTGTTTTGAGGCCGGTTTGTACACCCGCCATCATTTGATCCTGAAGCCGGAGTCGTTACTGACAAAATGGATACCACTACGATCGTCCTTCTGCTGGCGGCCATCGTTACCGTCTCGATTGTCATTATTGTGCTCAGCCAGATGCGGGAACGCGCCCGCATTGAACGGGCGCGCAAGATTACCGCTCAGGAAGACGCCTATAACAGGGCCAATCGCCTGCTGACCGAAATTCCAGGCCAATACCTGACAGCGGATCTGAAACTGCTTCTGATTAAACGCATGGAAGAAGCTTGCGCGGAGCTGGCCGGCCTGAAGTCGAACCTGCCGGTCAAGGAATGGCAGAAGTCCGCTGCAGAACTGAAAACACAGATCGTTGAAAAGCGCGACACCACCACGCCAGTCAAGATTGATTCCGCGGAAAAATCGAATTACGTCAAGGAATTGCTTCAGAATCTGTTCAAGATGATTGAAGCCATGCACAAGAGCGGGCGGATTGATTCGGCCACCGCCAAGAAAAACCTCAAGTATGTGCTCTTCCTTGTCCACAAGACCCACGCGGATCTGCATGTGTTTCAGGCCCGGGACTATGTTCGCCAGAACCAGATCCGGAAGGCCATTCACGCCTATCACCTGGCCAGTACCGAAATGGGTAAATCCCGCGACAATCCTCTTGCCATGAAAGCAGTGAAGAGCTTCCGGACGCGCATTCAGGAACTTGAGGCCATGAGTGCAGAGGGTAAGGAAAGCCCGCAGGGAGAATCCAAACTGGACCGTGAGTGGGATACTTTTCTCCACGACGATGAGTGGAAGAAAAAGGCCGATTACGACGACTGAAGGTACCGAACGGGTCGCTGTGAGAGGCCCGTCAACAGGGACAGTGCAAACCCGTGAGCAACGGCTTCAAACAACGGCTTTCCTATAGACTGACTCGAGACACGGTCCTCGTTGCCATGGCCCTCGGGCTGGTGCTGAATGTGGTCCAGATTACCCTGGACTACTTCAGCGCGAAGGATTCCATGGAGAAGGAAATCCATGCGCTGATCGATATCAGCAACAGCCCGGCCTCCCAGATTGCCTATAACATCGACGTCCGTCTGGCGGAAGAGTTGCTCGACGGCCTGCTTCGCCATCCCGCGACCATTGATGCCCGGATTACCGATAATGACGACGAGACCATGGCAGCATCCAGCAAGAGCAGCCCGGTCTCGCCCTATCGCTGGGTCAGCGATCTGCTGTTCGGGCCGGATCGCGTATTTCGACAGGAGCTCCGGGTTCCGCAGCTTGAGGATCTGCCACTTGGGCATCTGATCGTCACCATTGACACCTATCACTATGGGGCGCTCTTCCTCCAACGAGCCGGATACACGCTGATCAGCGGGCTACTGAAAAGCCTGATCCTGTCTGCAGCTCTCCTTGCCATTTTCTATTTTGTGCTGACCCGTCCCATGCTCAATGTGATCAGCGCACTGAGCCAGGTGCGGGCTACCTCTCCTGAAAAGGTCAGGCTTCCGATCCCGGCAAACCATCGGGAAGACGAGATCGGGACCATGGTTGGTATCATCAACCAGCACCTGGAAACCATCGATTCGAGCCTTGCACAACTCCGGCACGCCGAGAGTGCCATGAAAAACTACTCCACCCAGCTTGAGCAGGAGGTGGCGGACCGGACCCGGGAGATCTCCGAAAAGAACGATGCTTTGCAGCGCGGTAATCGCGCCCTGGTCAAAGCCAAGGAAGATGCAGTTCGCCGGGCGCGGGCAAGGGCCAATTTCCTGGCCAGCATGAGCCATGAGATCCGGACTCCGCTCAATGGAGTTCTCGGGATGCTCGGCCTGGCACTCGAGGGCGAGTTGGATTCTGCCCAGCGCAACAGGATAGAAATTGCCCTGAACGCCGGTGAAAGCCTGCTCGGGCTGCTTAACGACATACTGGACATCTCGAAAGTGGAGGCCGGCAAACTCAGTCTGGAAAACATCCCCTTCAGTGTCCGGCACCTGATCGAAGAGTGCGCGACACTCCATGCCCAACAGGCGCGGCGCAAGCGTATTCACCTGGTCACCGAAATCGATCCGGATCTGCCTGAAGACTTCCTGGGAGACCCGACACGGGTACGCCAGGTGCTCAACAACCTCCTGAGCAATGCCATCAAATTCACGGACGAAGGCAGCGTGAAATTAAAGGCGGCCTACTCCGGGGGTAGCCTGAGAATCGATGTCGTGGATACCGGGATCGGTATGTCTACTGAGGGCCTGCACCGGATTTTCTCACCCTTCTCCCAGGCTGATGCAGAGACCACGCGGCTTTATGGGGGCACCGGTCTCGGCCTGACGCTCTGCCGTCAACTTGTCGAACGCATGCATGGCCAGATTCTGGTGGACTCCCGGGAGGGCAGCGGCACACACTTCACCGTTACCCTGCCCCTGCCGGTTCATGAAGCCAGCGAAGATTATGATCTGCCCCGCGTGGATTCGCGGCTCAAGGACATTGGCATAGCGATGGCAATACCACCGGACAACCCACACCGGTCTGCGATCGAAGCCCAACTTCGCAAATGGGGCATCCCTATACGCGGCGCGAGCAGACACCCGGATGGAATTCTACTTGCACTTGCCAACGCCGGAGACGAAGAAACCCTGGCATTCGCAGACAACTGGCAAGGCGCCGGCGTCGTACTGGTGGACTCTTCCGGAACCCTGCCCCCTGCCCTGGGGCAGCAACAGCTGCTCTCGTTGCCATTGCGTCGGGATGAATTGCTACGTTGCCTGCTTCTGGCCGCAGGGCTGCTGAACAGCGAGGAACAAACGGCTACCGCCGTGGAAGACGATGAGCAAACCGGCACGGAGGCTTCCCTGAAAGTCCTTCTGGTGGAGGACAATCAGGTCAACCAGATGGTGGCCGTCAGCCTGCTCAAGAAACTCGGCCATCGCACAGATCACGCAGAGAACGGCCTCAAGGCCATACAAGCACTGGAAAACAACCACTATGACCTGGTGCTGATGGATTGCCAGATGCCGGTTATGGACGGCTACGAAGCTACACAGAGGATTCGGCAGAACCCTGAATGGAAAGAACTGCCGATCATCGCTGTTACCGCAAATGTGATGCAGGGCGACCGCGAGGACTGCCTCGCCTCAGGCATGAACGACTACATTACCAAGCCGTACAAGCGCGAAGAGCTCAGGACGGTCATCGACCGCTGGCGCCCCGCGATTTGACCGCGGCCTTCAGGCCGGTAACAGTTTCTCGATGTCGGCCCGAATATCCTCCGGCTTGGTTGTAGGCGGATAGCGACGGACTACCTTGCCATCGGGAGCTACCAGGAACTTGGTGAAGTTCCACTTGACCTTTTCCGACCCCATCAGTCCCTTGGCTTCATGCTTGAGAAAACGAAACAGTGGGTGGGCGCCATCACCGTTGACTTCGACCTTGGAAAACATGGGGAAGTCGACCCCGTAGTTGAGACTGCAGAACTGGCTAATTGCATCCTCGTCGCCCGGGTCCTGATTAAGGAACTGGTTGCAGGGAAAACCCAGAACCTCAAACCCCTTACTCCCCAATTCGTTGTGCAGGGACTGCAGGCCTTCGAATTGCGGTGTGAAACCACATTTACTCGCGGTATTCACGATCAGGAGCACCTTGCCCCGGTACTCTGCCATGCTTTGTTCATTACCCTTGATATCCCTTACCGTAAAATCGTAGACCGTCTCGCCTGCCATGGAGCTCTCCCTTCGATGTTTGTGTTCGTCGTGACTCCATTGTTCACAACACAGACCAAAAAACCATGGCAATGCAGGCTCTACGGCGATCATTTTTAAAAACCGGTTCAGGTTTGTGTGCTAAATCTGCCTTCACACGACACAATTCATCATAATTCCCCTGTTGCCGCCGGGCCTCGCTCCGCTAGAATAAAGGCCTCTCGTATTGGCAGGTGCCATTTTTCGCTCTCAAAAGAAGGACGTCCGGGTCTTATGCAGAACTACTACAAATCCGCCAAGCTGGATAACGTGTGTTATGAAATCCGTGGCGTGGTTCTGCGGGAGGCACGCCGGCTAGAGGAAGAGGGTCACCGGGTACTCAAGCTTAATATTGGCAACCCTGCAGCGTTCGAACTGGATGTCCCGGAAGAAATCCAGCAGGACGTCATCTACAACATGCACCAGGCCCAGGGCTATGTGGAGTCGAAGGGGTTGTTCTCCGCCCGCAAGGCGGTCATGCACTACTGCCAGCAGCGGGGTATCGACAAGGTCGATATCGACGATATTTTCCTGGGCAACGGCGTCAGCGAGTTGATCGTTATGACGATGCAGGCCATGTTGAATACCGGCGACGAAGTCTTGATCCCGGCCCCGGACTACCCCTTGTGGACCGCAGCCGTCACACTTTCCAGCGGCAAGCCCGTGCACTATCGCTGCGACGAACAGCAGGACTGGTTTCCGGATATTGACGATATCCGCAAGAAGATCACCCGGCGGACCCGTGCCATTGTTCTGATCAACCCCAACAACCCGACCGGGGCAGTGTATTCAAAGGAGCTTCTCGAGCAGGTCATCGAACTGGCCCGCAAGCACAACCTGATTATTCTGTCGGACGAGATCTACGACAAGATCCTCTATGACGGTACCCAGCACATCTCGACCGCCTCGCTGGCCGACGACGTGCTGTTCTTTACCTATAACGGCCTGTCCAAGAATTACCGGGCAGCGGGTTACCGCTCGGGCTGGATGATCGTCAGTGGCGCAAAACACCGGGCGAAAGATCTGATCGAAGGCATCGACATGCTCTCGAATATGCGCCTGTGTGCCAACGTTCCGGCCCAACTGGCCATTCAGACAGCCCTGGGAGGCTACCAGTCCATCAACGATCTGGTGGCGCCAGGCGGGCGGCTCTACGAACAAAGGGAAACCGCCTGGCGCATGCTTAACGACATTCCGGGCGTGAGCTGCGTCAAACCCCAGGGTGCGCTTTACCTGTTTCCGAAACTGGATCCCAAGCACTTCCCTATCGTGAACGACGAGAAACTGGTTCTGGACCTGCTGTTGCAGGAGAAGATCCTCCTGGTGCAGGGGTCGGCCTTCAATATCGATGACAGGCAGCACCTGAGAGTCGTGTTCCTGCCCAGGGAAGATACCCTCGAGGATGCCATGGGCCGGCTCGGCAATTTCCTTGGCCAATACCAGCAATAACGGGGAAAACCATGGCGGATATTCACGTCGAGGAATTCTACAAGGATGCGGCCATTGCCCTGGTGCAGTTGTATGGCGCCTTTCCCAGGCGCATCAACCTGTTTGTCGAGGACATTGCAGGCCCGGATGAGCCGGACGAATTTGGCCTGCACAGCAAGCGACACATGGCCTGTTTCGGCGCCCTGCTCTGGCTCGCAGAGGAAGGCTTGCTCCGGTACGTCGACACCATCCGCCAGGAGGCTCTGGACCAGGCGGTTCTGACCAGAGACGCCTTTATCCGCCTGAGCGCACCGGCGCCAGAGACTCTGACCAGCGAATTCGGAATCCCCGAGGAAACGGCTGCCGGTAATCTGCCCCCTTCCGTTCAGGAGGATCTTTCCACTCACATCCACCTGATTCGCAGGGCGCTGCGCGGGGGGAACTCCGCCCGAATCAGCCAGATCATGCAGGCAACCTTTTTTGCCGACCGCGGCAATTATTAAATCACCGTAAGCTCGTTGATTGATTGAACCGCGACCGCATATAACGGTCTGAATAGCGGCTTTATTTTCTTTGACGAACTGATCAGGGCACCAACATGCGTATTCTGCTGTTTCTGGCAACCAACCTTGCTGTCATCCTTGTCGCGAGCTTTACACTGCGGCTGTTGGGCGTGGATAGCTACCTTGCCCAGAATGGTATTCAGTATGGCTCTTTGCTGGCCTTCGCGGCGGTCTTCGGATTTGCCGGCGCCATCGTGTCTCTGCTGATATCCAAACGAATGGCCAAGTGGAGCACCAGGGCCCGGGTTATTGATTCCCCGAGAACACCTGCCGAGCGCTGGCTGGTGGATACCGTAGCCGAGTTGGCGAAGAACGCCGGTATCGGGATGCCGGAGGTGGCTATTTTCCCGGCGTCCCAATCCAACGCCTTCGCAACGGGCTGGAACAAGAACGATGCCCTGGTTGCCGTCAGCGAGGGCCTTTTGCATCGCTTCAACAAGGACGAAATCCGGGCAGTTCTGGGCCACGAAATCGGCCACGTGGCCAATGGCGACATGGTGACCCTGGCTCTGATTCAGGGTGTGGTGAACACGTTCGTGATCTTCGCCTCCCGGGTCATCGGTTCGTTTGTTGACCGGGTGATATTCAAGAACGAAAGTGGGCATGGCCTTGGGTTTTTCGCCGTCAGCATCGTTGCCGAGATTGTCCTGGGCATTCTGGCCAGCACGATCGTGTTCTGGTTCTCCCGCCGGCGGGAATTCCGGGCCGACATCGCTGGCGCCCAACTGGCGGGGCGCACAGCCATGATCAGCGCGCTTGCAAGACTGAAACAGGAAAGTGAAGTGCCGGATCAGATGCCGGATTCGCTCCAGGCATTCGGCATCAATCGCGGAGCCCGGGGCGGCCTGAGCGCCCTGTTTATGACGCATCCGCCCCTGGAAGACCGGATACAGGCATTGCAGCACGCCAAGCTGTAAAAAAACGGGGCCCGAGGGCCCCGTTTTTTGTTGTACAAGTGAGACTCGTTCAGATTTTCAACTTGAACCCAATGGCCCGGAAACTGTCCTGCAGCGATTTGCTGGTGCCCTTGAGCTGAATCTTGAGACTGGAACACTCCCGACGGACCGGGTAATCACGACGGAGCCTGTCAAAGGCCGCACCTCGCTCTTCAACGGATCCGGTCATGGCATTCCGCAGCCGGGCATCGTCGGGACGAGGGTCATAG
This sequence comes from Marinobacter sp. 3-2, assembly GCF_003751355.1. Lineage (NCBI taxonomy): Bacteria > Pseudomonadati > Pseudomonadota > Gammaproteobacteria > Pseudomonadales > Marinobacteraceae > Marinobacter > Marinobacter sp. 3-2. The sequence continues at coordinate 116,268 of NZ_RJUQ01000011.1, forward strand.
CAAGCCCTCAGCGCAATGCGGATGGCATCGTCTTCGTCGGCCGAGCTGGTAAAGGAAATCTTGCTGAGCGCCGGCTCGGGTAAAAACTGGCCGGCTTTTTTGCGAACCGGCAAGCCCAGAAACTGGCTAAGCGCCTGGTAGATCATTTCCGTCCCCTGAACCTTGCCTTCGAGGCTGTATCCGGCGATGTGCGGTGTCGCCAGCCAGACCCGGTCAACCAGTTCGGGGTGAATCCTCGGCTCCTGCTCCCAGACATCCAGCGCCACGGTCGGCGCGTTACCCTGGTCAAGCCGGGCCAGCAATGCTAACGAGTCGATGACTTCTCCACGACCAGCATTGATAAGGAGCTGATTTGCGCCCAGAGCCTCAAGCTCGGGATGACCAATCATATGCAGCGTGGGGTGGTCGCCTTCTCGCGTCAAAGGTGTGTGCAGGGACACCACATCACACTTCATGGCCTCTTCCAGCGACACAAACTCCTGATCTTCCTCTTCCCGATCCGCCCTGGGCGGATCACAGAGACGCACATCAAATCCAAGGCGCTCCAGTTTGTGGGCCAATTCACCACCGACATTGCCGACCCCCACAATACCAACGCTGAGCTGGGACCAGTCAGCAAGGCCACGCCGCTCCGCATGCAGCGAGAGCACAGACAACACGTACTCGGCAACACTGTTGGCGTTGCAGCCGGGCGCCGCCGAGAAGCGAATACCCGCGCCCTCGAGCCAGTCGAGATCGACATGGTCGGTACCGATGGTGGTTGTGCCAACAAACCGAACCCGACTGCCCTCAAGGAGCTCACGATTTACCCTGGTGACGGAACGAACCAGCACGATATCGGCATCCAGGACATCCTCGTTCGACATGGAACGGCCGGATACCCGGCGAATCTCGCCGATATCGCCGAAAAAGGAATCCAGTAAGGGAATGTTTTCGTCTGCTACGATCAACATGATGATATTCGGCCCTGTCAGTTCCTGCGCTGACGCTGATTGCGCCCACCCTGACCTCGTCCGCCGCCACCCTGCGGGCGACGACCGCGCTTGCGGGTAATTGGCGGATTGTCCATCGGCGCCATGAGCGCCTCATCGGGCACGGCAGTCTTCAGCTTCTGGCTGATGTAGGTTTCGATGGCGGGAAGCGCGAACGAGTCATCCTCACCGGCAAAACTGATGGAAACCCCGTGCTTGCCAGCCCTGCCTGTGCGGCCAATCCGGTGCACATAATCTTCGGCATTATCAGGCAGATTGTAGTTGAAAACGTGGGTGACGCCGTTGACGTGAATACCACGGCCAGCCACATCGGTGGCCACCAGGACCTGGATGCTGCCTTTTTTGAACTGGTCCAGGGTTTTGAGGCGCTTGTTCTGGGCTATTTCGCCTGACATCAGGGCAACTTTGACGCCCTGGTTCCTCAGATCTTCTTCCAGGTCACGGCACTGATCCCGGCGGTTGGCAAATACCAGCGCCTTTTCCACTTCCGGCCGCTTCAGGAAATTGACGAGCACCGGCAGCTTTTCATCGTCGCCCACCAGGTAGACGGTCTGTTCAACCCGCTCCGCCGTTTTCTGCTCCGGTTCAATTTCGACAAACTCCGCGTTGCTGGTCCACATGGAGGCGAGGTTCAGCACGTCCTGGTTGAACGTGGCACTGAACAGCAGGGTCTGGCGCTCCTCTTTGGGTGTGCATTTTCGGATAATGCGCTTCACATCGGGAATGAAGCCCATGTCCAGCATGCGATCAGCCTCATCAAGGATCAGGATGTCGAGCTGGTCCAGAAACACGTCCTGGGATCCGAGAAAATCGATCAGACGGCCCGGGGTAGCAACAAGGATGTCGACGATCTCATTCTGCAGCTGATCGCGTTGCTTGTCATAGTTCATGCCACCGACAACGGTTACTACGTTGTGGCCGGTATGCTGGCACAGTTGCTCAGCGTCTTTCGCGATCTGCATCGCCAGTTCCCGGGTTGGCGCCAGGGCCAGAACCCTCGGCTCGGAGGCAAAACGGTCCTTTTCGGGAATCGGGGTTTCCAGCAAACTCTGGATCGCCGTAATCAGAAACGCAGCGGTTTTGCCGGTGCCGGTCTGCGCCTGACCAATCAGATCTTCGCAGGCCAGTGTCCAGGGCAGTGTTTCGGCCTGAATGGGTGTGCAGTATTCAAAACCAATGGCCGTAATGGCATCCAGCAAACGTTTGTCGAGGTTCAGATCGCTGAATCTCAGATCGCCGGTGTGTTTTGGGTCAGATGTCATAAAGTCTCAGTTTTCCTGGGAATGTCCTGATTCAGAATATAGCGGAGCGATACGTCGGGCATCTTCATGCCAGCGTTCTTCTAGGGTTTCTCCGGTACCGTAAAATGTGGCCAGCGAATCAAAAAAACTCTGGGCCCGGGGCGGCAACCCCTGTTCCAGATACTCACCTGCCTGGTCTCTGACTCTATGCCGAAACCGCTCTTCATCGGCGGCGCCAACGCCGGAGAGGTTGTCCACGCTGATGTGAAAACGGGACCCTGCGGCCACCGAAAACAACCACTCAATGGCCTGGGGCTTGACCTCAACCTGCTCGAACGCCTGTTGCTGCTGCAGTGTCCGGCCATCCGGACAGTACCAGTAACCATAGTCATGAAGTGTGCGCCGGTGCTCACCAGCAATACACCAGTGGCTTATTTCATGCAAAGCACTGGCATAATAGCCATGAGCGAAAACGACCTGTGCGAGACCTTCCGGATCGCTGGCAGGCAAGTATTCAGGTTCATTACTGCCTTTGACCAGAACTGTCCGGTATGCTTCCCGGAAAAGGTCATTAAACAGCATGATAAGATCATTTGGACTGTGATTCATTGGGTGGCTATTGTGCGACTTTACCGCCCCCAATACCAGAGGGAACTTTGACAGTCACGTCGTGTCCATGGCTGGCGTGCGCCGGCGCCGATTGCGGTGTAACAGTCGCAATTGAAAAGACTCTGAACAGAGAGACACCAACCGGGAAATCTTACAATCAATGATGGCTTTTGCTGCAGTAACGACGATAAAACGCCAATGGGCAAATCCTCTGGGCCTGATTCTGGCACTCGCCCTTGTGTGTTTGAGTTCCCCCTCCGCCTGGGCACTCGGCGGCAATGGAGGCTCGCTTTTCGGTGGCCAGGGTAGCGACTTTCTGCCCGTCGACGAAGCGCTGCCCTTCAGTTTCTCGACCGACGCTGACACCGTGGTTCTCTCCTGGAATATCACGCCCGGGCACTACCTGTATCGCGACCGGATCAGCATCACCGCGACAAATCCCGAGGTAAGCCTGGGCGAACCCGCTTTCTCGGCGCCAGGCACGGTGACCGAGGACGAATTCTTCGGCAAAACCACCGTTTTCTTTGATCCCGTTGACGCCCGTGTGCCTGTCACGCTGCCTGCTGGCCTTCGGGAAGCCGAACTTCAGGTTACCTACCAGGGCTGCGCCAAAGCAGGCTTGTGTTACCCGCCCCAGACCCGGGATGTACTCTTCTACCAGGGTAGCGGCGGATCCGGCTCACAGGCCGCCGCAACAGCGGGTTTTGCGTCAGGCGACAGTGTTCCCGTCGACACGGAAACCGCCACCGGCCTCGCCGGCTTTCTGGCCCAGCAATCCACCCTGGTCATTGCCGGTGTATTTTTGCTCCTCGGGTTGGGACTCACCTTCACCCCCTGTGTGTTGCCCATGGTCCCGATTATTTCCTCGCTGGTTTCCGGCAGAAACACCCGGACAACCGGCCATGCCCTGCTCCTGTCCGGTAGCTATGTACTGGGCATGGCACTCACATACGCTGCGGCCGGCGTGCTGACCGGCCTGCTGGGGGCCAGCTTCAATCTTCAGGCACAATTGCAGTCACCCTGGGTTCTGAGCGTCTTTGCGCTGATGTTTGTCGTTTTCGCACTGTCGATGTTCGATCTGTTCGAAATCCAGCTGCCTCGCTTTATTCGCGAACCACTCAATGATGCCAGTCACCGGCTCACGGGGAGTCGGGTATTCAGTATTTTCGGTATCGGCGCCCTGTCAGCGCTGATCGTATCGCCCTGCGTATCTGCGCCACTCGCTGGCAGCCTGCTGTACATCTCGACGACCCAGGACGCCGTAATCGGCGGGGTTGCCCTGTTTGCGCTTGGACTTGGAATGGGCATTCCTCTGATTCTGGTGGCGGTGGGCGGCCGTAAACTCCTGCCAACAACCGGCCACTGGATGACCGCCGTGAAGCACTTCTATGGTGTGATGTTGCTGGCCGTAGCCATCTGGCTGGTAGAGCGCCTGGTGCCGGGGTGGCTGGCACTGACCCTATGGGGCCTCCTGGTCGCCATCACCGGCGTTCAACTGGGGGCCTTTGACGCTGCCAAGGCGGGCTGGGAGCGCACTCGTAAAGGTCTGGGTCTGGTCCTCTTCGCCTATGGTCTGGCGTTACTGGCAGGCGCCGTGGGTGGCGCCAATGACCCATTAAAACCTCTGGCACCATTCACCATTGCCTCAGCATCGTCAGGCGGCATTGGGACCGCTGGCATTCAGCACGCTGATTTCGTGCGGGTCGAACGGCCAGCGGATATCCAGGCGATGCTAGAACAGGCTCGTGAGCAGGGCCGGCCCGTGCTGCTCGATTTCTACGCCGACTGGTGCATCTCGTGCAAGGTGATGGAACGCAATGTTTTCAGCAAACCGGATGTAATCCAGGCGCTCAGCCCCTACACACTGCTTCAGATCGACATGACGGACAACACGCCCGAGCAGCAGGCTATGCTGGACGAACTGGGTCTGTTCGGGCCGCCAGCCATACTATTTTATGGCAGCAACGGGCAAGAACTTGCCCAACGAAGAGTGCTGGGCGAAATGGATCGGGAGGAATTCCTTGGTCACCTGCAGACGCTGAAGCCGGAAGTCTGACTGACAAAATCGCTATTGCCCCCGGCGTATCAGGTAGATAAACAGATCGTCCTCTTCCAGCTGTTTCACCAGTTCATGGCCGAGAAACTGGCAGAACCTCGGTATGTCCCGGGTGGTAGAGGGGTCTGTCGCCACAACCCGCAACACGCCACCAGGTTGGACATCGTTGATCCGATTATGAAGCATCATGACCGGTTCCGGGCAGAAAAGGCCCCGGGCGTCCAGCTCAAGGTCGTAGTCAGTTGCGGTCACACATCGTCTCCTGTCAATGAACCTGATTTTTCGTAAAAACCTGCTAAATTATTGTTTATAACAGTTAAACCACTTGGAGGTTTCTCATGATCCGGGTTCTGATCGAACGCCATATTGCCGAAACCCTTGAAACAGCCTACGAAGAACGGTCGCGCAAAGTTCTGCAGCAGGCTGTCAGTGCCCCCGGTTTCATTTCTGGCGAAACCCTGCTCGACAGCCACGACCCCAATCACCGGATAACACTGGCGAACTGGCGCTCCGAAGCAGACTGGGATCGATGGTTTCACTCCGATGAGCGCCGTGAACTCATGCTGGAGCTTATCCCCATGATGGACGAAGAAGAGCACATTACAGTGTTGGAGCAAAGCGCCTTTTAACCCGTCCGCTCGATGAAACAGGTTATTTCTTCCCTGTCATGGTAAAGGTGGCGGGCCTTAAGGCGAAAACCGATGCCCGCCTCTTTCAAGCCATCAACGAGAATGTCCCGGCAAATCAGCCACTCGTCATAGCGCTTTTTCATAGGCAACTTCAGATTGAAAACCGTGTAACGGCAAAGGCCGTAACCTAGCCAGGCCACAGCCAATTTTGCCGTTTTCCGGGGCTGATCCACAATGTCGCAGACCATCCAGTCGATGCCGCGCCTGGGCCGCCAACCATAACCATCCGCCTCAACATGCTCCACCTGTCCAGAGGCCATCAATTCAGGGTTCATTGGGCCATTGTCCACTGCGGTTACCATCATCCCCTGACGCACAAGCTGCCAGGTCCATCCGCCCGGAGCGGCCCCAAGATCCGCGGCCTTCTTGCCACCACCAAGGTAGTCCAACTCCTGTTCCGGGGGCAGAAACACCTTCCAGGCCTCTTCGAGCTTGAGGGCAGAACGACTGGGCGCTGATGCCGGCAGCCGCAGGCGCGGGATGCCACCAACGTAACGTGCCCGGTTATCCGCCAGACTGAAACCGACGACCGCCGACGTAAAATCGGGGAGGAAAACCTCCAGACGCGCCGGCGCAGGAGCATTCTGGTCAGCCTTCAGGAGGCCGGCTCCTCGCAAACCGCGGGAGAGCGGAGACACCCACTTTCGGGCAAAGTTTCCAAGGTCTCCATCCGCGTTGTTTTCCGGTAACCGGACTTCCAGCCGCGCACAACCCGGAAAACCGCGCCCAAGTCCACGGATTCCCTCGATAACAGCACCGACCCTGTCAGTCTCTGGCAGGCTGAATTGCCCGAGAACGACAATCCAGTCACGGACGAAGACCAGCTCATCAAGAGGCAGACGAGCCATCACATCATCGGCAGTTTCCGGAGCTGCCGGGTAGAAGCGCACCAGCCCCTGGTCTTTCAGGGGCTCGAAATACCCGAAAATACCTCGCTCCGAGGCTGAGTCGGTCATTTCACGGCCGGCTTCGGTTTCAAAGCCTGGCCGGCAAAACACAAGAATCTGTTCCATGCATTTCCTGAATCAGGGTCGGAGACCAACCCGTAAAAGTTGAAACTGTTTAACAGCTTAGATTGTCTTCTCTGGCTACACTTCCCGCTCTGATAACCGCGGGAAGCCATGAATGTCGTCCGTTTTGCATTTGATTGCCATTCTCTGCCTTTTGCTGGCCCCTGCCCTGGCGCTGCCAGACACGGGGTCGATGGCGTCGGACTGCCCCGTCCTCGAGGCCACCGATACTGCTGCCCGCGCTTCCCTGATGCAATACGTTTGCTATTACAGTGCGCCGCCGGGCGCGCCCGGACATGAAGCAAGGAATCCGGACCAACTCCCCCGAAGTATCGATTGGACCCCGGCAAACGGCCGGGACCTGGTATTCAGCCACACCAAATCCGTTTACTGGGTACACCTGCACGTCAGGAACTCCGGCGCTGAGCGGGCCGCCTGGTACCTGAAACTCAACTACCCGCTGCTGGACGAAGTCACATTCTGGCAGGCGGGTAATGATACTACAGAGACACTGGTTACCGGAGATCAGCGGCCTTTCGGGTCCAGGGCGGTAGACTACCGGTACTTTCTGCTTCCCGTCACACTGGATGGCGGTGAAACCCGGTCCCTGACGATCCGGATCCACAGCAATGGCGCTCTGAACGTGCCGCTCAGCTTTGAAACCCCGGCGGAAGTCATTGCCCGCAGTAATCATCTGACACTGACCCACGGGCTATTCTACGGCGCGCTCCTGGTCTTTGCGGTCTTCAACCTGCTGCTGTTCTTCAGCTCCGGCACCGGCTATTACTTCTACAACGCGTTTTACCTGGCAGCACTCGGACTGTTTCTGTTCGCCATGGGCGGCTTCGCGAACCAGTACTTCTGGCCAGACAACCCGGGCTTTGCCAATACATCCATCCCCCTGTCTTTGTCCCTTTGCGCCCTGGCCATGATCCTTTTCGGCCGGTCCTTCCTGGAAGTAGACCGCGGAACCATCTCGGAAACGGTCCTCAAAGGGCAGGCCTGGTTCTGCATTGGCTTCCTGGCACTGACACTGATACTGCCCTACAACAAAACCATTCTTCTCAATACCGTTCTCGCACTGACGGTTATTTCAAGCCTGTTCATCATCGCAGCGGTTCGTTGGCAACAGGGGTATCAGCCGGCCATGTGGTATCTGCTGGCCTGGCTGATCATGCTCGTTGGTGGTCTGATCTATGCCCTGGCGGCTTTTGGCTATCTGCATGACTTTCTTGCACGGGAGGCGCTGATGCAATCAGCAGTGGGAGGACAGGTGATCCTGCTGAACTATGCGATGGTGCAAAGGTGGCGCCTGCTGAACCAGAAGCTTCTGGACGTGGAACACAATGCAAGGACAGAACTGGAATTCAAGGTGCATGAACGTACCGCGCAGCTGCGGAACACCATGCGGGAACTGGAAAAGGCCAACCGCAAGCTATCGACACTGAGCCTGAACGACGCCCTGACCGGCCTTTACAATCGAAGGCACCTGAACAACATATTCCCGGAATTGTGCGCCGAAGCTCGGCGCACGTCCCAGCCACTGACCCTGGCGCTGGTCGATGCCGACCATTTCAAGAACATTAACGACACCTGGGGCCATGGCTTTGGGGACAGCTGCCTTCAGTTCATCGCCGAAATGCTGACCCGGCACGTGAAACGTCCCCGGGATGTTGCCATCCGATTCGGTGGTGAGGAGTTTGCGTTACTGCTGCCCGGAACCGATGCAAACGGAGCTTTGAATGTCTGTTCTGCATTGCTGCAAGACATCGCCAGGACGCCACTACTCTCCCCAGACGGCACCAAAGTGAGAATAACCCTCAGCGCAGGTATCGCATCACTCGACTCCGGAGAGACCCAGAACCAACTGTTCGAGCGGGCCGATGAGGCCCTGTACCGTGCAAAAAGCAAAGGCCGCAACCGCGCTGAGCTCTCTGAGGCTGTCGGGGTGCAGTAGAGATGAGGCTCAAAGCCGCTCGTCCACAAAGATCCGGGTTTCCCGGGCAGCCGCCACGATCAGCTCCTTTTGGGTCTGTGGCTGGCTTTTCAGCGGCTGGAAATCATGATTACCCCCTTCCAGCCAGTGCAAACGGATTCCCTCCAACTCCTGCTCATGGCCAGCCATCTCGGACGGTTTCCCGAACGGATCCCTTGTCCCCTGAAGCACCAGCATAGGGCAGTTCACATCCTGGAAGTGCCCGGTACGCCAGCGGTCGGGCTTACCGGGCGGATGGAAGGGATAACCAAAGCAGGCGACACCATCAATACCTTCCCGACGGCTCGCCAGAATGCTTGCCATGCGTCCACCCATGGATTTGCCACCCACCAGCACCCTGCTGCCAGATCCGCAATCTGATAGAACCTGGTCGACCACCCGGGTAAAACAGTCCAGCAACACTTGCTCTCTGTCGGGCGGTCGCTTCTTTCCATCCAGACGCCTTTTCTGCATATACGGGAACTCAAAACGTACTGTCTCAATGCCCTCTTGCTCCAGCGCTGCCGAAAGCTCCTCCATGAAGCTCGAATCGGCCGGCGCGCCGGCGCCGTGTGCCAAAATCAGTACAACTTTCGGCTCATCCTCATAGCCTTTGGTCTTAATCAACTCCACAGAATTCACCTCATTCAGTTAAGCGACTATCATTGCACTCAGGCAACACACATTCCCTTCGCTGAAACAACTCCAATAACGGCACTGAAAAGGAAGCCATGTTGCTGATTTCGGCGCATTTGACGGATGTCAGGACTTGACCTGAGTCATTGCAAACAGCTAATCGTTTCTCCATACTTGCGCCCGCATATTTCCCCACTTTAAACCCATTGGTAAGGCTATGAGCACAGTAAATGCAAACCTGACATACAACTACAAGGTGGTAAGGCAGTTCACCATCATGACAGTGGTATGGGGTATTGTAGGTATGTCCCTGGGTGTGCTGATCGCAGCGCAGCTGGTCTGGCCATCCCTCAACCTCGACCTGCCCTTCACCCACTTCGGCCGTCTCCGGCCGCTGCATACCAACGCCGTCATATTCGGCTTTGGTGGAAGTGCCCTCTTCGCTACCTCCTACTATGTTGTGCAACGCACCTGTCAGGCCCGTCTGATTTCAGATGGACTGGCGTCGTTCACTTTCTGGGGTTGGCAAGCGATCATTGTCTCGGCAGCCATTACCCTGCCGCTCGGCCTTACCTCTTCCAAGGAATATGCCGAACTCGAATGGCCGATCGATATCGCCATAGCCATTGTCTGGGTAACCTACGCACTCGTGTTCTTCGGAACCGTAATGAAGCGCAGCACCCCGCACATCTACGTGGCCAACTGGTTCTACGGTGCCTTCATTATTACGGTTGCGGCACTCCATATCGGCAATAACCTGGCCCTGCCAGCGAGCGCCTTCAAGTCCTACTCTGCATACGCAGGTGTCACCGACGCCATGATGCAGTGGTGGTATGGCCACAACGCCGTTGGCTTTTTCCTGACCGCCGGCTTCCTCGGGATGATGTACTACTTCGTTCCCAAGCAGGCCAACCGCCCGGTTTACTCCTACCGCCTGTCAATCGTCCACTTCTGGGCGCTGATCGCAACTTACGTATGGGCTGGTGGTCACCACCTGCACTACTCTGCACTTCCAGACTGGGCACAGACTGCAGGCATGGTAATGTCTCTGATTCTGCTGGCACCCTCCTGGGGCGGCATGATCAACGGCATGATGACTCTCTCAGGCGCATGGCACAAACTGCGCACTGACCCTATTCTGCGCTTCCTCGTGGTCTCCCTGTCGTTCTACGGCATGTCCACTTTCGAAGGCCCGATGATGGCCATCAAGACAGTCAACGCGCTTTCCCACAACACTGACTGGACCATCGGCCACGTTCACTCCGGTGCTCTCGGCTGGGTTGCCATGATCAGTATCGGTGCGGTTTATCACCTGGTGCCCAAGCTTTGGGGTGTTCAGGCGATGTACAGCTCTGCCCTGATCAACGTGCACTTCTGGCTGGCGACAGTAGGGGTTGTTCTGTACATCGTCGCGATGTGGGTAAACGGCATCATGCAAGGCCTGATGTGGCGCGCTGTCAACGAAGACGGCACCCTGACATACAGCTTTGTTGAAGCCCTGGAGGCCTCCTACCCCGGTTACTTTGTTCGCTTCATCGGCGGAGCCATTTTCGTGAGCGGCATGCTGCTGATGGCTTATAACGTCTACATGACCGTTCGCCAGAAAGATGCGGTTGCGCAGGACAACGCGGCAACACAGCCGGCGTAACGGGAGAGAATCAGAATGAAACATGAAATAGTCGAAAAGAACCTTGGTCTGATGATCGTACTGATCGTCCTGGTCATCAGTGGCGGCTTTCTGGCGGAAATAGTGCCGCTGTTCTTCCAGAAGAGTGTGAATGAGCCTGTCGAAGGCCTTGAGCCCCTCAGTGCTGTTGAGCTGGAAGGCAGGGACATCTACATTCGCGAAGGCTGCCACGTTTGTCATACCCAGCAGATCCGTCCGTTCCGTGCGGAGACTGAGCGGTATGGCCACTACTCCGTTGCGGGCGAGTTTGTTTATGACCGCCCGTTCCTGTGGGGATCCAAGCGCACCGGTCCGGATCTGGCCCGTGTAGGCGGTCGCTATTCGGACGCCTGGCAACGCCAGCATCTCTATAACCCGCGCAGCGTGGTTCCCGAATCAAACATGCCGGCCTTCCCGTGGCTGTTTGAGGACAAGGTAGACCACACCAAGACTGCTGCGAAGATGGAGACACTGCAAACACTTGGCGTGCCCTACACCGATGAGCAGATTGCCGAGGCGTCCGCTCAAGTGGAAGGCAAATTTGAAATCGAGGCTCTGGTCGCTTACCTGCAACAACTGGGCACAGTGATTTCAGAAAGACGGTGAATCAATGGATATCAATGAGTTACGCGGAGTTCACACACTTCTGGTGATGGCAGCCTTTTTCGGCATCGTGTGGTGGGCTTACAGCGCCCACCGCAAGAAAGCCAACGACGAGGCCGCACACTTGCCCTTCGATGATGACGACGTGGAAAAGCGTACGCTCGAACAGGAAAAAGCGGAGAAAAAACAATGAGTACCTTCTGGAGTATCTGGATCAGCGTGATCACGCTGGGTACTGTGTTTGGCTGCTGGTGGCTGCTTTGGGCGACCCGCAAGAGCCAGACGAGCGATACCGAAACCGACCGCACCATGGGCCATTCCTTTGATGGCATTGAGGAATATGACAACCCACTCCCCAAGTGGTGGTTCTACCTGTTCCTCGCTACCTGTGTATTTGCGCTAGGATACCTCGCGCTCTATCCGGGTCTGGGTAGTTTCAAGGGCTTGCTGGGCTGGACGTCGACCAACCAATGGGAAGCCGAGGTTGCCGAGGCTGAAGAGAAGTACGGGCCGATTTACGCCCAGTACGGACAGACCCCGGTGCCCGAGTTGGCAGAAAACAGCGATGCCATGAAAATCGGCCAGCGCCTGTTTGCCAACAATTGTGCGGTATGCCATGGCTCCGCCGCTCGCGGCCAGGTGGGCTTCCCCAACCTGACGGACGACGACTGGCTTTATGGTGGAACTCCCGAGGCCATCCTGAGTACGCTGCACAACGGTCGTATGGGCGCCATGCCTGCCATGGGAACGATGCCAAATATGACCAGCGAACAAGTCGACCAGGTGGTTAACTATGTTCTCAGTTTCAGTGGACGGGAAAAGGATGCCGACGCAGCCAAAGCCGGAGAGCAAGTGTTTGCCCAGGCTTGCGTTGCTTGCCACGGCGCAGACGGCAAGGGCAATCAGGCCATTGGCGCACCGAACCTGACAGACAACACCTGGCTCTACGGTTCTACCTATGAGTGGATCAAGGAGACTGTCGTGAACGGTCGTCAGAATATGATGCCCGCTCAGGATCGCCTGCTTTCGGACGATCAGATTCAGATTCTCGCGGCTTACGTCTACAGCCTCTCGAACTGAGTCAGCCGGCCGGGGTCAAGCCCCGGCCCGGTCTTTTCAACCCTGTGTCTGCGATGCGGGCACAGGCTTGAAAAGATCAGCAGCCTAACGGCCTGTTGCCCCGCATTACCATTTTCCTGGAGGTAACGATGAGCAGTGAGATTCCGGTCAAACAGGTTGACCCATCCTCTGACCCCTCCGACAACAACAATAAATCCGGAACCGTCGAGCTATACGCCAGCCGTAAGAAGATTTACGTCAAGGAAGTCAAAGGCTTCTTCCAACGCATCCGTAATGTCAGTCTTTTGCTGCTGATGGGGATGTACTTTGCGTTTGTCTGGTTCACCCTGGACGGACAACCACTGATTCATTTCGATCTCCCGGCCCGTGAATTCCACCTTTACGGGGCGACCTTCTACCCGAAAGATTTTATCTTGCTCTCGGGAATGCTGATTATCAGCGCTTTTGGTCTGTTTTTCATTACCACGCTATTTGGCCGGGTCTGGTGTGGCTACACTTGCCCCCAAACCGTATGGACCTTCATATTCATGTGGGTTGAGGAGCGTATTGAAGGCAGCCGAAACAAAAGGATGAAGCTGGATAAAGCTCCCAGCTCAGCAAACAAAATCGCCAAGAAATCCGCCAAGCACGCGGTATGGTTGCTCATAGCCCTGGCTACCGGGCTAACCTTTGTCGGCTATTTCTACCCCATTCGGGAATTGATTACCGATCTGTTTACCCTGCAGGCCAATGGCTGGGCCTATTTCTGGGTTGCCTTTTTCACTGTAGCCACCTACCTCAACGCCGGGTGGATGCGTGAGCAGGTTTGTCTGTACATGTGCCCTTATGCCCGCTTCCAGTCGGTCATGTTCGATCCCGATACCCGTGTGGTCTCTTACGATCCCAACCGCGGCGAGCCCCGGGGCGGACGAAAGAAAGGCGTGGATCCTGCGGAAGCGGGCTTGGGGGACTGTATCGACTGCGGTCAGTGCGTTCAGGTCTGCCCCACCGGCATTGATATCAGAGATGGCCTCCAGTACGAGTGTATCGGCTGCGCCCTTTGCATTGATGCCTGTGACGAGATCATGGACAAGATGAACTACCCCAGGGGCCTGATCCGCTACACCACAGAAAACGAGCTGGAGGGCAAAACCTCGAAGCTCCTGCGGCCCAGAACCTTTGGCTACGGCGCCGTGCTGTCTTTGATGATTGCAGCAATCATATTCACGATTGCCACCCGGGTCCCGGCCCAGATGGATGCTCTGCGTGATCGCGGCGCGCTGTTCAGCTTCAATGGCGAGGGTCGTATCGAAAACTCCTACACCCTCAAAATCGCCAACATGACAGAGGTTCCTCAAACCTTCTCCCTGTCGGTGACCGGGATGAAGGGAATTCGTATCCTGACTGACAGCTCGGTGACCGTAGAGAGTGGCGAAAACCGCGCGCTGCCCACTGTTGTCGATGTGCCGCCGGAATCCATTACCGAATCCAATAACGACATTCTGTTCAGGGCTCAATCAGAGTCAGATTCTTCACTGAGCCTGGAAACCGAAAGTCGATTCGTCGGTCCAACGCGCTGATCATTGATCAGCGTGCGCATCCGAACGTCTAAATGAGATAGAGATATATGACTACTGAAACACCCGTCGCACCCTGGTATCGCCAGCCCTGGTTCTGGTTCCTCCTGATTTTCCCGGGTGCGTCCATCATTTATTGCGCCGTTGCGATTACCATCGCTATCAACACGGAAAACTCAATGGTGACAGACGACTGGTCCAAGGAAGGCCGTGGGATCAACATGTCCATCGCGAGGGACCAGAAGGCCGCGGACCTTGGCATGGAAGCCCAGATTGACTTTCAGAACCGAAACGTCACGGTCAACCTGAGTACCGTGGAAGGTCCCGCGGACTTCCCGTATCTGATTCTCAACCTGTTCCATCCGACCCTCTCGGACAAAGACCGCACTGTCCAGTTCCAGCAGATCGCTCCGGGCCGGTTTGCCGGGAAACTGCACAGTGACATCGATGGTCGCTGGTACTATGACCTCAGAGGTCCCGCCAATGAGTGGCGCCTTAAGGGTGAAACCTGGTTACCTTCTGAAAGCGGCATTACCATCAAGGCCGGGGAGTCTGCCCAAGGTTGACGCACCTGGATTGCTTCCATTGCGGTGAGCCGGCTGACGGTGAGCCGCCCATTACCCTCGAGCTTGATGGCACAACCCACCACTTCTGCTGTCAGGGCTGCAAAGCGGTTTGCCAGACGATTCACAGCGAGGGTCTGACCGGTTTTTACGATTTCCGGACTGAACCGGCAGTCACGCCAAAGCAACTGACCAACGCCGAAGTGAACCGCCTGAGGGAACTGGATCACCCCCTGGTTCAGGAGTCCTTCGTGGCGCCAGTAAAAGGCGCACAGGAAGCTCAGTTGCTGATTGGCCGCATCACCTGCGCTGCCTGTATCTGGCTGCTTGAAAATCACATGAAGCAGCAAACTGGTGTCGTATCTTTTTCGGTGAATCACACCACACAGCGTGCCCGCCTGGTCTGGTCCCAGGATCAAGCGCCTCTGAGCGACCTTTTGATTGCCATCCATGAGCTTGGCTATACGGCTCGCCCCTATCAGGCAGACGAGGCAGAACAGGCCCTGAAGGCGGAACACCGTTCTATGCTGATCAGGGTCGCCATCGCGGGCATCGGCTCTTTCCAGAGCATGATGCTGGCATTTCCGTTGTACTTTGAACTGGTCAATGATCTCTCACCGGAGTTTGTCAGTTTTTTCCGCTGGTTCAGCCTGCTGGTCGCCACTCCAGTGGTTCTCTACAGCGCCGCCCCCTTTTTCCGGAACGCTCGCCGGGACATCCAGAGCCGGCACCTGACCATGGATGTGCCGGTTGCCATTGCAATCGGACTGGCCTACCTCGCCAGTGCCTGGGTAACAATAGTTGGTGGGGACGAAGTCTACTTCGAGTCCGTGTGCATGTTTACATTCTTCCTGCTGTTGGGTCGTTATATTGAAGTGCAGGCCCGCTACCGAGCCGGCCTGACCGGAAACGCCCTTGCGGGGTTCCAGCCGACCGTTGCCACACTGGTGAGCGGTGACGATACGGACATAGTCCCGGCGCATCAGATTCGCCCGGGAGATATCGTTCGGGTTCGACCCGGAGAAACTTTGCCAGTGGATGGAGAAATCGTGCGGGGCGAGTCCACCCTGAACGAAGCCGCGTTGACGGGAGAGTATCTGCCCGAAACCCGTTACCCCGGGGATACGGTTCATGCCGGCAGTGTGAACGGCGAAAACCCACTTGATGTCCGGGTGGTAAAAGCAGGTGCTCAAACGCGGCTGTCCGGTATTCTCCGGGTGTTGGATCGGGTGCAATCTGAAAAGCCCCAGGTCGCAATGATGGCGGACCGGATGGCGGGGAAATTTGTGGGACGGGTACTGATACTGGCACCCGTTGTCTGGATTGGCTGGTGGCTGGCAGGCGCTGATAATGCCTTCGACATCACCCTTTCGGTACTGGTGGTCACCTGCCCCTGTGCTCTGTCGCTGGCGACGCCCACCGCGATCACCTCCGCCACCGTCAGGCTGCGCCGTCTCGGGTTTCTGCCCACTCGGGGCCACACCCTCGAATCAATGAACACCATCGATACCGTGGTGTTCGACAAAACCGGGACATTGACCCGCGGCGAACTCAGCCTGACCGGAATCGATATTGTTGGCAGCATGGATGAAACAACCTGCCTGAAGCTCGCCGCCGGGCTCGAGAAATATTCCGAGCATCCCATCGCCCGCGTATTCCATCGGCGTGACACCGCAGCCGTCGAAAACGTAGAAAACCACGTCGGTGGGGGCCTCTCTGGCCAGCTGGGAGACAGGCCATTGTTCATCGGCCACCGGGGTTTTGTCCAACAGCATGTCAGTACACCCGCGCCCAGCGCCGAACCTCACCAGGGCATGGAGATCTGGCTCGCTTCGGATCGCGAGTGGCTGGCGTGCTTTCGGTTGGACGACCAACCCCGAGCCGATGCCCGTGCGGCGATCAGAGCTCTTCAGGACGCTGGTATTCGCACATTGCTCCTGAGTGGCGACCGGTCCGGACATGTTGAGCAGGTAGCAGGCATGCTGGGCATTGACGAAGCGATAGGACAAGCCTCTCCGGAAGAAAAACTGGCGGTACTGCAGAAACTTGAATCTGAAGGCAGGCACATCATGATGGTCGGCGACGGGCTGAACGATCTTCCGTCTATGGCCGGAGCGGGAATCTCGGTCGCCATGGGCACTGCTGCGGACCTGACCCAGCTCAAAGCCGATGCGGTACTTTTGAATGGCCAGTTGCTGCAGTTGGTTGAGGCCCTGAAAACTAGCCGTCAGACCCGGCGCATCATCCGCCAGAATCTCTGGTGGGCCCTGGCCTACAATGTCTGTGCGCTGCCCCTGGCTGCCGCAGGCATGGTGCCACCCTGGCTGGCAGCGATCGGGATGTCCCTCAGTTCCCTGGTGGTGGTGTTAAATGCACTTCGGCTTGGCAAAGCGCCTGCACAACCGCATCAGGATAATCCCCCGGTTGGCGCACAGGCGCTGTCCTGATACCGTAGCTTTATACTCGTTTTTTGAGGGTTCGCTGTGAAAATCGTAATGTTCCTCGTTCCGGTGATGCTCATCCTGGTAACTCTGGGTGTCGTGCTTTTTTCATGGGCGGTCAAGAACGGCCAGTACGATGACCTGGAAGGCCCAGCCCATCGGATACTTTACGATGACGATAAAGATATGATTCCGGACGACGCCCGCACTGACAAGACCGCCAAAGAGGCTTCTCCCCCAGAGCAAGCCGTTGAGGTCAGCGAGGCTGACAATCCCGATGAGGATAAACCTCAAAAAGGATGAGCCCGGAACTTTACCTCAGCTATCCAAGCGCCTTCCTCATAGGACTCCTTGGCAGCACGCACTGCCTTGGCATGTGTGGCGGCATCAGCGCTTCCCTCTCAATGGCACTGCCTGTAGGCCGGGGTTTCCGGGTACGACAGACGGTCATGCTGCTGGCGTTCAACTTTGGGCGCATCGGTAGCTATGTGCTGATCGCCACACTGGTCGCGCTGGCCAGTACCACGGCGGCCAGTCAGTGGAGCACGGCCGGTCTTGTGCTTCGCAGCCTGGCCGGGGTTTTGCTGATCTTCATGGGATTATCCATGGGGCAATGGTGGCAGGGTATTCGTTACGTCGAACGGGTCGGCGCTCCAGTCTGGGCTCGTCTCTCTCCCCTGACCCGTCGCTTCCTGCCGGTAAATCACGGGGGACAGGCGCTTGCCCTCGGAGCACTCTGGGGCTGGCTGCCCTGCGGGCTGGTTTACAGCACTCTCGGATGGGCAGCGCTACAACCGACGGTGGGCTCGGCAGCACTAACCATGCTGTTTTTCGGGCTTGGTACCCTTCCTTCCATGCTCGCAACAGGTTTTGCGGCCAACTGGATCCGAGGCTTGCAGAGCCACCAGTTGTTCCGGAAGGTCACCGGTGGACTGCTTATCCTCTTCGGGCTATGGACCCTGCCTTTCCTGCATCTGTTCGGACACTAGTGTCCCGTCTGGTTAATTCGTTGACCTACTGCGTGGCGCTGAGGCCCCTGGCCAAGGCGCCAGTACGCAGGTGTGGTGGTTCCACAACAAGTGCTGGCAACACCCGGCCAGGGGCCTCAGCGCCGCGCCCTTCGGGAGCCACTGAGAGCCTTGATAGCCGCGTTGCGCTGACTCGATTTGGAACCACCAAACCTTCGCCATCGCGCCTTGCTCTCAAGGCTCTCAGTGGCTCAGTAGATCAGCGAATTAACCAGACGGGACACTAGCTACCTAGATATTCAACACGTCCAGGCGACCGAAGTCAGTAGTGGCCTCAGGTTCGGCAGTGTGAACGGCCTGGCGTTTACCGCCGAGGCGCTTTCCTTCCCGAAAATCATAGAGGTTGGTATCAGCCAGGTGCGACGGCTCCACATTGCACATGGCCCGGAACATTGTCTCCAACCGGCCGGGGTGCTGCTTGTCCCAGCTCTGGAACATGTCCTTGATAACCTGGCGCTGCAAGTTCTCCTGAGAACCACACAGGTTGCAGGGAATAATTGGAAACTCTCTCAGACCGGCGTAGCGGGCGATATCCTTTTCGCGGCTGTAAGCCAGCGGCCGGATAACGGTATTGCGGCCATCATCACTGTGCAGAACTGGCGGCATGGATTTCAGTTTGCCGCCATAGAACATGTTCAGGAACAGGGTTTCCAGCAGATCGTCCCTATGGTGACCGAGCGCAATCTTGGTTACTCCGTGCTCTTCGGCGAAATTATAGAGAATTCCGCGACGTAGCCGGCTACACAGACCGCAGGTAGTCTTCCCTTCGGGGACTTTTTCCTTAACAATACTGTAAGTGTCCTTTTCGATGATGTGGTACTCGATACCCATGGAGGACAGGTACTCAGGCAACACCTCTTCCGGGAAACCGGGCTGTTTCTGGTCAAGGTTGACGGCAATCAGCTCGAACGAGACAGGCGCGCTCTTCTGCAGGTTAAGCAGGATATCGAGCATGGCGTAAGAGTCTTTTCCGCCGCTGAGGCAGCACATGACTTTGTCACCGGCCTCAATCATCGAAAAATCGGCAATCGCCTGCCCGACTTCGCGGCGCAGACGTTTCTGCAGCTTGTTCAACTCCAGCTTCTGGCGGCGTTCCCGCTCTGAGTTGAGGGATTGTTCGGCACTGGCGATCATTGCTTCGGACATACCAACTACGTTCACAGGTTAAATGGACGTGGGATTATACGCGTCACATGGATTCAGGGACAGGATACCAACATGGATACGTTGCAATCGAGTGAAGAAGCCGCTGGTAAACGGGAACAGAACCGCATCCGGAACCGGAGGGCTATCCTTCTCGCGGCGAGGGAATGTTTTCGCGAGCGGGGATATGAAAAATCGACCATCCGCGACATCGTCCGCCGCACCGGTCTTGCCGCCGGAACCTTCTACAATTATTTCTCCAGCAAGCAGGACATCTTCGCCGCCCTGCTCACTGACTTCCTGACCAACCTGAATAACAACCTCACGCGCCATCGGCGCGCTGCGCACACCACAGAAGATTTTATCCACTACGCCTACATGGCTTTGTTCACTGCGACCGCCCGGGATCCACTGGTTTACGAGCTCGCGCACCGAAATGATCGAGCGCTACGGGAGCTGTTTGGTTCGGATATTCTCGGTCTGACCATGCTGTCCCTGGAAGACGATGTTCGCGAGGCGATGGCGCGGGGACTGCTTCCGCAGATCGATCATGAATACCTGTGTGCCGCTTTTTTCGGCGTCGCCTATGAGACCAGCCTGACGCTTGCCAGGCGGGCCCACAGGAACCCGGATTCAGCGGAAGCTGAAGCGTTGACTGCAACCCGATTCTCGACCGCCCTGTTCATGGGCGGGCTTCCGCGGCTGGCTGCACTTCCCTGATGGCCGGGAGTACCCTACCATGGACTCCATGACCGAAAGCCAAGCCCCGATCAAAATGTCCTACCCTGGAGCGGTGAACGAAGATGACTGCCTGGAGCAGCAGATTCAACACCTGCTGGTGGCTGTTGAGCATGAAATCCGGTCAACACCGGCGGGCATGAATGAGCTGTCGCTGATCAAGGCGCTCCAGGGGCAACCGTGGGAGTTGCTTGGAGACGTTGTTTTCAGCGAACCCGAAAAACTCTACCCGGTTCATTTTCTGCTGTTCCACGTACTCTACCGTCTTCGGGACCAGTTGTCCGAGGCCGGCGAAAACCTCCAGATATCGCCTCTCAATATACGCATCGAAAAGCAGAGTGTGGTCAGTGGCGAGGGCGTTCCGGACGGTGTCGACACGCTTCGTCAATTCTATCTGGATCTTTCCCAATACCGTCTGCCGGAGGAAGCGATCCAACGGATGATGAATGATTTCTGGGCCGGTGAGCCCGGGCAGGCACCGGCCCAGGCCGAAACACGGGAAGCAGCGGAAATACTGGGCTTCCAGGCTGTCCCTTCTGATTTCCCGACCGTCAAGAAGCGTTTCCGCCGGGCGGTTATGAACGCCCACCCGGATCGCGGAGGCAAGACCGAAACCATTCAGGATCTGAATCAGGCCTTTGCCGTACTCAAAGCACACTTCCGTCACAACATCTGACCGGCCGGTTTGATCGCGTCGGAGCGAAGAAACACAGGAGACGATATGCCGCTCAAAGCATTCCTGAAAATTACCCTGGCTGTCGCGGTTATGTCGACCGCAACCTCGGCCCGGGCAGACCTCGTTGTTCTGCAGTATCATCATGTCAGTGATTCAACGCCGCCCGCCACCAGCACGTCTGTATCCCTGTTCGAGGGCCAGTTGGACATGATCTCGGATCTGGAGCTGGACGTTGTGGATCTACAGGAAGGCACCGAAACAACGCTGGCCGGTACCGATGAACAAGGCAATCGCATCGCCATTACCTTTGATGACGCCTACGACTCCGTCTACCATACGGCGGCACCACTGCTGGCCGAAAAGGCCTACCCCTACACGATTTTTGTAAATACGGAAGCCGTTGGCCGAACCGGCTACATGACCTGGGATCAGATTCGGGAGTTGGCCGAAAGACCGGGCGTAACCATTGCCAACCACAGCGCTGACCATGGGCATCTTGCCCGTAAACCGAACGAAAGTCAGAGTGACTGGCAAGCCAGGGTTACCAGCAGTCTCGACTCAGCCCAGGCGACCCTCTCAAGGGAATTGAAGGCGCCTGCCCCCATGTTTGCGTACCCTTATGGCGAGTTCGACGAAGCACTGGAGCGCAAAGTGGCTGAGCGGGGCTGGTACGGTTTTGGCCAGCAATCTGGCGCCATCGGCCAACAAACCGAGAAAACCCGATTGCCGCGTTTCCCGATGGCAAACGCCTACGGCCAGTTGGGAAGCCTTGAAAACAAGCTTCGCAGCAAAGCCTTCCCTGTTGATACCGGCACGCTGCCGGACGGGGTGATTTCGGAGAATCCGCCGACCCTGGTTTTCCCGCTGGTTGATCCCATTGATGCCAACAGGTTGACCTGCTTTGCCTCCGGCCAGGGACGTATCGACTTTAACGTGACTGATGGCAATGTAGCGGTAGAGGCCCCTAAAGCCTTCAATAGCAGGAGATTCCGTTACAACTGCACCCACCCTGCAAGCGATGGCAGCTACTACTGGCTGTCGCAACAGTGGCTGGATCTTAGCAGGCCAGAGGACTGAAACCTCATTCCTCCACCTGCATCAGGCCGATTTCACCGTGGCTGATGTGGGGGATTTTGCGGGGGCCGGCGGGGGTTTCGATAACAGTCTGACCGTTCAGGTCTTCATCTCGTGTAAACAGGACCAGCCAACGCTCGTCCTGTCCCGGGAAAGCGGGCACCCATGCTTCCAGGTAACCGCGCCGATGCCAGTTCTCCGGGGTAAAATCCATCACCAGGTCTGTTACCAGTCTCAACGGTGTCATCGACTCATCAAGAAACACCAGCGAGGGCACAAACACGCCGTCTTTGGCGTAGGAGCGCAGGCGGATAACCAGACTGCGATGCGTGCCCGCGTCCGGGAGTTCAATCAGTTGATAGGGGCTGGTGCCGGTGAGAAACGGATGGGTGGCTGAGTCGTCAGAGAGAGAAATGCCGAATTCCCTTCCCGATTGCCAGCTTTGCCGATCAGGGACATCCATGGATTCACAACAGCTGGCTGAAAACCGGGCAAAAAAATCATCGGTTTTAGCTTCAATACCCAGTATCGCGAAGGCGTCCGGATCATAACCCTCTACGGGAGCAGCGCCCGCTACAGCGGGGCCTGTCTGGTAAACGCTGGCCTCGGTGATCTGAACAGGCGGTTCAACCAGCCCTTTCTCAAGGTCAGAGCGGGTATCTGGTCGGTAATAGCTAACGCGTACATTGCCCTCGGCGTCGCGCCAGGTGAAATAGGGCTGCCGCTCGCCCGGCCGAACGTAACCGTCTTTCGCAAGCGCTTCGGCATCCGGATAGTTTTCAAGCGTGTACTCGGTTTCTTCTTTCAGCCCTGTCCCGGGGCTCGCGTCACTCTCTGAGCGGGCCGGTCCCTCGGCGGACGCTTGATCACGGGACGCCCCAGCATGGTCGCCCGTCCCCCTGGTTGCAGCCTCAACGATCGGCGAATATCGAACCCTGCCCTGCTCGTCTACCCAGGTAAAATAGCCTTCCCTTTCGGTGATCGTGGAGCCCCCTATCTGGCAGCCTCCGAGCAAGGCGGCCAGGAAAAGGCACGAAGCGGGTTTCAATAGCGAAGCGTTCATCACTGCAAATGACTACCTTCAGGTTAATGGCACCACTCAGAACCTGGTCCGGAAACTCAAGCCAGCCATGACAACCCGCAGCGATGTCTTGATATCGAGCCCCGCATACGGGTTATAAATAATATTGGTGATATTGTCGCAGTTTACGTTACAGCTGGTGTCCGCGGGAATCGACTCCACCGAGTGAAGGTAACTGAGATTCATGTCAATCTCGGTGTCCTTGTCCCACTGGTACCCCATACCAATGCTGTAAAGATTCGCCCCACCAAACGGCGCCATGACCTGTCGCTGATCATCCGGGATAACGGAATCCCGTATTTCCACGCCGGCACGCAGGTCCAGACGGGAGGACGCATGAAACTCCATACCAAACGCCCAGTTCCACTGGCTCTTGAACCCCAGAGGCAGCCTCAGGGTGTTTGGAGTGGCATTGTCCGGTGACAGGATCCGCGCCGCATTGAGGAACTCCAGGTTGCGGTCGAACCGGAAAACGAAGGCATCCCACTGTTCGTAATCGGTCCAGCCGATGTCAGCGTTGAGGGTCAGCTTTGGATGCACATCAACGCTGATGCCGGTCTGGAAGTGCTGGGGGTAGACCAGATCCATACTGACGTTGCCGGATTCCTTGGGCGCACCTGACGGAAGACTCAGGATCGCCGAGGTAATCGCACCCAGCACGGATCCGTTAACGCTCTGCCAGAAGCCGGACCAGTCATCGGTGTACTGGATTTCGAAGGTGCCCTTCATGTTCATTTCAGCTTCAGAGGTATAGCTCGCCCCCCAGCTGAACCAATCAGTTGGCTCCCACATCACCCCTAGTGCATAGGTGGGTGACAGGGTTTCCTGAACATTGATGTTCAGGGCTCCAATGTCATCCCAAGGACCGACATTACCGCCACAAAGCGCTAGCCAGGGCTGCAGGGGCTCGTCACCACTCTCGCAGTTGAAGGCGTCCTGCAGAACTTCAGCCACCCCCAGCAGCAGGTTGGGCGCCCGCATGTACTGGTCTGCCGCGATTCCCATATGGGACAGGTGGATACCGGCACCCACGGACCAGTCGTCATTGATTTCATAACCAACCGTGGGTGAGAGATAAGTCGTGCGCTGCAGCGCCGTGGCCTGGGGCTGGTAACGGCCAGGGTCGTCCTTGTCGCGATAAAAGCCGGCCGCCAGCGGCAGGTAGAACGCATTACCAAAGGTCAGTTTCGAGCCCGGCGGGTTGATGCTGATCCCCGCCGAAGGGGCCAGGGCCGGCCCCGGAGGCGCGCGAAGAATACCGTATCCGGGCAAATACAGGGCCACGTTGTTGGAGTGGCTGTGAGTATTGGCAACAGGGTCCCGTTGCTTTCCGGTCAGCGGATCCGTTTCGAGGCCGTCGATACCGAAAATTTCATACCCTTCCGGCGCTGTGAAGTCTGCGTCAATGTCGAGATAGACGCTCATCAGGTTTACTTCCAGCTGGCGCCCGTCCAGTTTGGTCAGGCCCGCTGGATTGTAGTGAATGGCCATGATCCCCGGCGGATCGGCAGTCACGGCATTGCCGAGCGCCAGCGCCTTGGGGTGAATGGTCAGGTTCTGCGCCAGCTGGGCATGGGCACCACACGATAGGGTCGTGGCAATCAGCGCCGCGAGAATCTGACGGTTGTGGATTTTCTGTCCCATGAAGTCCTTCCCTTCCCGTAGATCGTCAACGACACCAATCACTCTTTGAGACCGGAGAAGTTAATGGGCAGGGAGACCCCAAGAGAAAAGTCCGGGGCGTCCTCGGTGAGACCAATCCCGAGACTGGTATTCACGATAGTGGTATCGCTGATGCGCGTTCCCAATGACATGCTAAGGAAACCGGTCATCTGGTCCTGGGCAACGGCCTGATCGCCATTGGAGAAAGTCAGAATGGTTTCATCGCTGTAGCTGAGCTGAGCGGAAATACTCAGTGAAATATCGTAAGACAGGGAATAGGCAAAACCCGCCGAGCCGGACAGCCCGAACCCTGGATCCACCTCTTCAAGAAGCCGCGCACCCCTTACCTGCTGCAGGTTTTCAGCCGGCAAGTTATAGGTGGCACTGACGGACCCAAAGATCACCACCGGATCGAGGACTTTGGAAAGGCTTGCGCCGCCGCCGATCGAATAGTAACCGCTACCAGTAGACAGCTGCTCGTTGATATCGATTTCGTAGGGACTGACGCCGGTCTTGGTGGACAGGGTTCCAAACAGTGTGGTCGACATCTTGCCAGGCACATAGGCGAACGGCTGCCAGCGCCCGGTAAATGAAATATCGCCAAAGTCATAGACGTTGAGCTCATCCTGAGTGTCGTATTTGACCACCAGCGGAATTCGGGTTCCGACCGTCAGGTTGTCCAGCAGGCCATAATCATAGGAAAAGGAATTCGTAAAGCTGTGGGTCGCCGATGGCACCACATCCAGGTTTCTCACCGATCCATTGGTAATGGCCAGGTCAAGACGCTGGTCCGCAGTGTAGGAATAATCGAACGAGTAATTCAGGGAATGAGAGCCCTTTTTCTGCAACGAATAGTTCTTCTCGGCAGCCTGGAACACTTCCTCCAGTTGTTGCGAAGCATCTTCGTCGCCCTCTTGTTTGGCCAGGGCTTCCCGCGCCTGATCCACACTCCCTTCCTGCGCCAGGGCCATGCCCGGAAGCAGACCTGCCGTGGAAACAAGGATAAAACCTCGCACAAACCAACGATTCATCCTGACTCCCTTATTTTATTTGTAGTGTTCCTGACCCGGGACTACCCGGTAAATTAGTTCCGACGGTAGTGCAACTGCTTGCGGGTGTTCTCCACACTGCCGTCGGGATTGTTTTTCTGGCGTTCAAGCAGATTCTGGATCCGCCGCTGGGTGGACTCGTGAAACGCCGGTATCCTTTCCAGCGCCAGAAGGGTCATTGTCTGGTCATCCACAAAGCGAAGGTCTTCTTCCTTCAGCTCGAGGTTGTCCAGTGGTTTATCGCTGCCCGGGAAGACAATGAAGAGCACATTGTCGTCCCACTTCTCCTCGAACTGAGCCAGCGTGAAGGAGATATTCCCCACCGAGGGGTCTGCCAGATAGGCACGCCCGTCGCGAATCGTCCTCAATACCACGAAGTGTTTGAAACCCGCGTGATGGATGGGCACGATCGCCGGGTGATCAAGATCCTTGAGGTCATCAATCGTTGCCCGGAAGCCGCCTGAGGGATAACCGAGCGCTGTCACCAGTCGCTTCATATCCAGCATGGAAAAGGCGCGACGTTCCACGATACGTTCGCTTTCGCCGTAATGAAGCAGCCCCTCCATGACCTGACGTTCCGACAGGGTCCGACCCAGGTAGAAGTTCAGCACGGTGGTCAGCGCTGCACTTCCGCAGCTGTAGTCATAGGCCTGACGAACGATGTTGCGGAACTTCTGCTCGACCAGTGGCTCGACCCTGACATCCGATCGCAACTTTATCGGGCTCGAATCCACGTCCTGCTCAATAACAATCTGACCCTTCTCAAAAGGCTCCACCACGGTGGCTTCCTGCACCATGGTGAATGTAAGAATGGATCCAGCGAGCACCAGCAGCATGTCAGACGAAGTCCCTGTTTTTATTGGCCCCGTTATTCATCGGGTTACATGTTGTTACGGTAAGATACCGAAAAGCCTGCGCCCTTAAAGATAACTGTGCCTCAAATCTGTCGCTGCAGGAGGGGCCTTACGGAGGGGAATTGAGAACTGCTTCAAGACATCGGGAGGAATAAGGCGGCAGGCCCGGTTGCCGGGCCTGATGAGGGTCAGAGGGTAAAGACCACTCCGAGTAGCAGATAGCTCAGGACAGTCACCACCACTATGCCGAGCAGGTTCAGGGCGAACCCAGCTCTGATCATGTCGCCGATCTGCATGTGGCCACTGGAGAACACGATGGCATTGGGCGGGGTAGCTACCGGCATCATGAAGGCACAACTGGCGGCAATTGCAGCCGGTACTGTCAGTAGCAACGGCGACACCCCCTGACTAAGGGCCAGCGCCCCCAGCAACGGCAGAAACGCCGCCGCAGTCGCTGTATTGCTGGTAACTTCGGTCAGAAAAATGATCACGCCAACCACCAGCAGGATCATGACGAGCATCGGCAGGGCGCCGGCCACTCCGAGACTTTGGGCGATCCACTCCGCAAGGCCCGAACTGCTGATCACGCCGGCCATGGCCAGCCCCCCGCCAAACAGGAGCAGTACGCCCCAGGGAATACCCTTTGCAGTTTCCCAGTCCAGCAGAAATTCACGGTTGCGGGTATTCACCGGGATCAAGAACATGGCGATGGCCGCAGCAATGGCAATGCCGGTGTCGCTTAGCCAGGGCATCAATCTGTCGGATAACAGAGGCCTGAAGATCCAGGCACTTGCCGTAACAAGGAACACCAGTGCCACGAGCTTTTCGCCCTTTCCGAGCGAGCCCAACGCCTCAAGCTCTTGCCGAATGGCCTTGCCACCGTCGCCAGAGTTGCCAAGACCGAAGTCCCGGCGGGTCAGCCACCACCACGCCAGAACCAACATTACGATCGTTACCGGAACGCCAAGAAGCATCCATTGGGCAAAGCCCACGGAGACGCCCTGGTTTTCGCTCAGGTAGGCGGCCAGCAAGGCATTTGGCGGTGTGCCAATAAGTGTGGCAATGCCACCGATACTGGCAGAATAAGCGATAGCCAGCAGCAGGGCCGTGGCATAACGCCGAACGCCCTCAGGGTTATCATTGGTATCCATCATGGCTGCCACCGACAGACCAATCGGCAGCATCATAATGGCGGTTGCCGTATTGCTGACCCACATGCTCAGAAAGGCCGTGGCCAGCATGAATCCGGCAATCTGGCGTCGGGGCTTGCTACCCACAGCCTTCAGCGTCATCAGGGCGATTCGCCGGTGCAGGTTCCACCTCTGCATCGCAAGCCCGAGGGTAAATCCCCCCAGGAACAGGAAAATGATTGGATTGGCATAGGGCTCGGTGGCTTCACCAACGGTTCCAAGCCCGAGCGCGGGAACCAGCACGATCGGTAACAGGGCAGTGGCGGGGATCGGAATGGCCTCGGTGGACCACCAGGTCGCCATGAGCAGCATCAATCCGAGGGCGGACCATGCTTGCCCAGACATGGTTTCAGGAGGTGGAAGGAGAATAGTCGCCAGAAGAAACGCGGCTCCGAGGATGAGCCCGATCACCTGGCTGCGGGGCATTCCCTCCGGTTGGTTGTCAGCATTGAGTTCTTCCGACATACAGTCCTGTTCCATTAATCAGACATTCCACTCCGGCTCGCGGCACAGCGTCATAGCTCCTGAAGCTGGCGATCATGAAAACGCCCAAGCAGGATAAGCGCCAGGATGGCCCCGGACAATGCCCAGGCCATATCCGACTGAGTGTCCCAGACGTAACCCTGGGTGCCCAGAAATGCCTCGGCGGCTTCATCGCTGAGCAAGGCTACCCACCATTCAATCAACTCGTAAAAGGCGCTTACAGCAAGGCAGAAGCAGACAATAAAAAACGCAGCCCAGCGGCGACTGGAGAACACCTCGAAGCTAATGACCACTTCCCTGGCGACCATTGCGGGGATAAAACCCTGCGCCAGATGGCCAAGCTTGTCGTAGTTGTTACGCTCCCAGTCGAACCATTCCCGAAACCAGTCGAACAAAGGTACTTCCGCATAGGTATAGTGCCCGCCAACCATCAAGATGATGGCATGCACCAATATCAACACATAAACCAGCGGCGTAAGTGGATAACGGAAGAAACACCAGACAACCGCTGCGAAACCAACGGCGGCAGGCAGCACTTCCAGAACCCATGTGGCCCGATCCGTGGGCTCGATGGCAGACCAGACAAATACAGCAAGGAAGACCACCACCCAGACTGCGGGTGCAAATCGCTGGCTCATAAGTTTCCTTTTGTCCGTGATTATCCAGAGGCCCCGGCGCGCAGGAAGTGTCCGTATCCAGATTCCCTGCCCAACGCAGGTTGCACCTCACCATTCGTTACCGCAGGCCGGCCATTGATCAGCACCTCTCTGACACAACCAGGGACACGGTTAACCATTCTTTCCAGTCCGAAGTTTTCCATCTCGCCCCATTCAACCTGCTCCAGATCCTGATCAAGGCCACGGGGATCAAGTACCGTTATATCGGCCCGGTCCCCTACCCTGATATGACCTGCATCAACGCCAAGCCAATCTGCCTGTTCGCCGGTCAATCGGTGCACGGCCCGTTCGAGGGACATGATCGGCTCGCCCTCCCCGTGGCTTTCATTCACCAGCTTCAGAAACCGAAGCGGCAAGTTGTAGAAGGCCATATTCCGGATGTGGGCGCCGGCATCGGAGAAGGTGATCAGCGCGCCCGGATTGGTTACCATTTTTCGGAGCCTATCCTTTCTGTGATTCCCCACCGTGGTAAACCAGCGCAGCGAACGTCCATGGGCCACCACCATGTCGAGGAAGAAATCGACAACGTGGATGCCGCGGTCTGCCGCCAGTTCAGCGAAGTTTCGCCCGACGACACTCTTGTCCGGGCAATCGAGAATGACAGCATCACCGAAATCCCGCTGCCAAACGCGCGGAGAGAGCTTTTCCTTATAGAATTTCCGGAACTTCCGGCGGTACTGTTCGTCCTTGAGGAGATCGTTGCGCTCAAGCTGATCCCGAATATCCAGGGCCATTTCACCGGCACCGAATTCTTCGAACAGCACGATATCCATGCCATCGGCATAGACCGTGAACGGTGTCGGGAGCAGCTGCCAGCGAAAATTACCTCCAAAGCTGTTGGCCAGCCATCCAACCAGACTCGCCATCGGTTTGACCGTGGGGTTACCCTTGAGGTCGATCATCGCAATGAGGGTTGTTTTCAGCGGCTTTCTCAACCAGCCCAGGGTCTCTTTCAGGTACTGGGTCACCTGCAACGGATTGGCCGCATTCGGTGCGCCCTGGTGCACCCGCCCGTACCGCCGCAAAAGTGCATTCAGACGGCTGACCTCCCGCCATCGGGCGTAGGTGCTTGGCAAGCTCTTGGACCACTCCCGATCACCGTCCACCTTGTCCCATTTCAGGCACATGGTGGAAAGACCGAGGAACCCTTCCTGAAGCGCCTCCTCCAGCAGAGCCTCCATTTTTTGCTGTTCTTCGGGAGTCGGCGTCACGTTCCTGTCGGTGGCGCGATGAAGACCCATCACGGCGGTTCTCAGATCACTGTGGCCAAGAAAGCTGATGACATTGGGCCCCAGTGGATGCTGGTCCATGAACGCCACCCACTCTTTTGGTGTCTGCCAGGACTTGTGCTGCTTCAGAATGGGCAGCACTTTTTCCCTCGGGACCGTTTCCACCCGGGTAAAAATATCCGAGGCGTCCTCCGGATCGGAACAGACCATGCTCAGGGAACAACTGCCGATCAGCACCGTGGTAACACCGTGACGCACGGATTCAGACAGGGACGGCGCTACCAGCAACTCGGCATCGTAATGGGTATGGGTATCGAGAAATCCCGGCGTTACCCAGCAACCGCTGGCGTCAATCGTGCGCGTCGCAAGGCCGGGTTCGGGCTGCTGGTCAAAGACTTCGGCAACCCGCCCATCTTTGATGCCAACATGGGCGATGCGTGAGGGGCCGCCGGTACCGTCAAAGTAGCGGCCGCCGACAATAAGCGTATCGAACTGGTTCACCGTGCCAGTCTCCTTTTTGTTTTTATGTGCCGTCAGTCTAGCCAGCCAAACGTGATATGTCCTCTCATTTTAGCCTGCGGACCGTGCAATGCAGGCCATTAACGAAGACGGATACGGCTGCCGTCTTCAAGCTGACGATCCGGGTGTCGGACGACGTTGTCTGCCTCAGTCAATCCTTTCTGGATAACTGTATGAAATCCGTTTGTGCGACCGACCGACACGTCTGTCAGAACCGCAATGTCATCGACAACGCGGAATACCTGGTGCTGCCCATCAGTGACAAAGATGGCGGATCCCGGAACCTGAAGGACATTGTCGGAACGCCAGAGCAGAAACTCGGCGTCTACCCGATAGCCGTCCCCCAGGCTTTGCCAGGCATCAGCAGGACTGGTGATATCCGCAACCACCTGTACCCGCCTTTCTTCCACACCCAGGGCCGACACATCCTCGAATCCAACCGGCTCAACGCGCCGGACGGAAGCGTCCAGGGTGCCGCCACCCCACCCGGTGAGGCGCGTCACCATACCGGGTTGGAGATTCACGGCATCAAAACTCAATACATCCACAACCACCTCAAGCGCCCCGGGATCCCCCAGTTCCAGAATGGCTTCACCGGCCTGAATCACACCCTCGCTTTTTCGCGCAATTCCCAAAACAGAGCCGTTTACAGGGGACCTGACCGGCACACGTTCAACCGCTCCATCGCCGTTCGCACGCGCGGCAGACACCTCAAGGCGGGTTCGGGCCGCTGCCAGTTCGTGGGCCATCACTTCTTCGTCAAAGCGCGCGGAACGCAGAATGGCCTGGGTTCTGGCCGCAGCGGCCCGGGCCTGCTGCAAACGCTCGTCGGAAACAAAACGATCATCACTGAGTGCCTGGAGGCGGGCCAGCTCACGCACGGCGAGGTCTGCTTCAGCCTCGGCCGCCGCCACTTTTTGACGAGTGGAGTTCAGCGCCGAGCGGGCCGACTGCACCTTGGCCTCTGCTTCGGCCCGACTTCGGGCATCAAGGGTGCTGGCAGGCATGGGGTCAACCTCCGTCAGCAGCTCTCCCGGAATCACCGGATCCCCCACTTCCAGCAATACCCTGTGCAGATAGCCGGCAACCGGTGATGAAACGACGTATCGGTCACGCACCCGCGTTTTGCCCTCCTCCTTGATAGTGATTTCCATGGGGCCACGGGTTACCGGCGCCAGATCCACCCAGACCGGATCCGGTCGGATCGTGACCACAACCGCAACACTGGCGAGCATTACAAACACCCCCCAGAACAACCATTTTCCGGCAAACCCTTTTTTCGCCATAACCTCAGTTCACTCCCCGATTGCTTTCGCACCTATTCCCGTGTTTTCAACACCGCTACCAGATCCAGCCGTTTCAGGCGCCACCAGGCAATGGCCCCGGAAGCGATCGCCGATACCACCACGACCAACGCGGACATGCCAAGTGTCTGGCTGGTGATCGTCAAGGGCACCCGATACAGTTCGGTTTGCATGGCAGTAACAATCATGAGCGCCAGACCCTGGCCAATCAGCCAACCGAGGGGAATGCCCAGAAACAGCAAAAGCGCAACCTCTCCCAACAATATATGCGCAACTTCATTCTGGGTGTATCCCAGCACTCTCAGGCTCGCCAACTCCCGACCTTTTTCCGCCAGTGAAATCCGGATCGTGTTGTAGACCACTCCAAAAGCGATGATTCCGCCCATCAGGCTGTTGAAAAAGGTGAACGTCAGGAAGGTTCTCGCCAGGGTGTCGTAGAAGCTGTCGAGCATGGCCTGCCGGATGCTCAGGCCAAGCACTCCCGGGGTTTCGCGAAGACTGTTATAAACTTCCGAAGCCTTGTCCGGGTCCAGGTTGATCAGGGCCTGATTGATCAGGGGCCCGTCCCCCAGTGCCCGGTTGAGGGCATCCAGATCCATGTAGGCACCAACCCCGAGAAACTCGCTGGTGATACCGGCGACCGGAACCATAACCGTTCGGCGGTCGCCCTCCAGGAGCTCCAGCTGCAGAACATCTCCTGGACCGACACCCAGTTCATCGGCCAGAAAATCGGTCAACAACAACCCCTCCCTGGGGAGCGGAACCGGCTGCAGGTCACTGTCGATGACAAATTGCAGGCGCGCCTCGGAGGGTATTCCGGTGACTGCGCTTCGCCACTCCCGATGGCCGGAAACAAGACGTGCCGGGACCGAGCGTCGCCCCTCCACGTAACGTATCCCGGCTTGCCGCTGCAAGCCGAACAACGCCGCGCTGTTCACCGGATCAATAAAGGTCGCGGACAGATCCTGTTGCTGAACCCGTGCAAACTGCGTGTGGACCATCAGGGACACCGAGTCGAACTGGAAGTTGCCCACCATCACGATGGCAGTGGCCATAGCGACCCCAGTCATGGATAACAGGGTCCGGACCGGACGACGGGAGAGCTGGCGCACAATCATTCGGGAGGGCTGGGCGAAACGGATTCCCGAGAGCAGCTTTTCCACTATGGTCACCCGGTACCTGGCGGGCCCCTCAGGCCTCATGGCTTCAGCGGGCGGCAGTGCCGCTGCCTGCCTGATGGCTCGCCAGGCACCGAGCCAGGCGACCACAATTGTCATCAGCCCCAGCAGCACAACCCATGCGGGGTCAATGCGAAACAACAGCCCCGGAAAGCGGTAATAATCCATGTACAGTTCGCCGAGAGAGCGTCCAAGCCATAGGCCAAGGCCAAGCCCCGCCAGCAAACCGATGACGGCGATCACGATGACCAGTTTGCTGTAATGCCAGGCGATCTGACGGTTGCTATAGCCGAAGGCCTTGAGTACCGCGACGATATCCCGTTGGGTGCTGATCAGACGGCCAATCACCACATTCAACAAAAACATGGCGACACTCATGAAAATGAGGGGGAAAACCGTCGCCATGGTTTTCAGCTGATTGAGCTCGTCACTCAGAAAACGGTGGGAAAACTGGTCGTCCCGGCCAAAAGCCCCCGTTGCCCCATACCGGGCCAGCAATCGATCCAGAGCATCAATGACGGAGGCAGCAGAATGGCCAGGTTTGAGCGTCACCACCAGGCTGTTGAAAGCGCCCCGCATATCCATGGCGGATTCCAGGGACTCTCTGTTCATCCAGAGAACACCATACCGCTGATAGTCCGGCAGCATACCGCCCGGAGGAATGACGTAGATGAATTCCGGAGACTCAACAATGCCGGTTATCGTAAGAGCCTGCCGGCGGCCGTTGATAATGGCTTCAAACTGATCTCCCAGAACCAACTCATGCGCTTCGGCAAAGCTTCCGATCACTGCGATCTCCTGGCTTCGACCAGCAGCCGGGAGCCGTCCCTGGCGAATAAAAAGGCGGTTGACGTCAGGCTGACCTTCCGGCGGAACAGACACCAGGCGAGCCGACACCGGATCCGGGAACCCGGGTATTTCCAGTTTCGCAGCGCCTTCGACCCGCCCCTCGTACCTGGCGATACCAGACAGCGCAGCGATGTCCTTGAGGGTATGGCGTGGAGCCCGTTTGACCGGCGCAAAGACCTCGGCAAATTCGTGTTGTTCGTAATACTGGGCTCTGGTTGCCAACAGCGATGAATAGTTCACGAGAGACATCACGCACACGCCCACGCCTCCGGCAATAACCAGTGCGATGGCCAGTACCTGACCGCGCATCTGCCAGAGTTCCCGCCGTAACTTTACGTTCAGAACCGTGTTCAATCCCTTCGGGGACATCGCTGTTACTCTTCAGTGCCATTACCAGGACAAAGTGCGGGGGTCCTGGCGACGTTCATTAAGACGCTCACCGCTGATGTTGCCGTCCGAGAGCGTTATCACGCGATCCGCCATGCCGGCGATGGAAGCATTGTGGGTAATGATGACGGTAGTCGTGCCGGTCTCCCGGTTGGCTTTGTCCAGTGCCTCGAGCACCAATACGCCGGTGGCGGAATCGAGGGCGCCGGTTGGCTCGTCGCACAGGAGTACATCCGGTCGTTTGGCAATGGCCCGGGCAATGGCAACGCGCTGCTGTTCACCACCGGAAAGCTGGGCCGGAAAATGGTCAATGCGGCTCTTGAGCCCAACCAGTTCAAGTGCCTCTTCCGGCGTCATTGGATTGGTCGCTATCTCGTTCACTGCCGCCACATTTTCCCTGGCGGTGAGGCTGGGAATGAGATTATAGAACTGGAACACGAAACCCACGTGTTCACGGCGATAACGGGTGAGTTCGCGGTCGCCGGCAGTACTGAGATCAAAATCCCGATACCGGACTTCGCCGGTCGATGGCACATCCAGCCCGCCAAGAATGTTAAGGAGTGTGGATTTGCCAGAACCGGAAGCGCCCAGCATGACGACCAGTTCGCCGCCATAGAGATCCAGATCTACGCCACGGAGGGCATGAACCTGAACCTCCCCCTGATCATAGGTTTTCGTCAGGCCCCGGGTCTGGAATACGGCCGAGCCGGTCGTGGATGCCTGCAGTGGCTCCATGGTGTCACTCAGTCTTCGGCACAGTCCACGCAAACCGTGGTATATGGCAGAACCTGCAAGCGGCGTGGGTCAATGGCCTCGCCGCAGGATTCGCATTCGTCACCCACACCGTTATCAATCCGAGCCAGTGCATGTTCAATCTGAGCGAGTTCGGAACGGGTTTCGGTTTCCAGCGAATCGACCACTTCGTCGTTCTGGGTCTGGGTAGCCTGCTCCTCGAAATCCTTGTCTAACGCGCCCCCTTCCCGATGCTGATGCGCCTCATAACGGGAAAGTCTGGCCGTCAGGTCGGCTCTCAGTGTTTCAAGTTCGGATTTCCGGTTGGTCATATGGCGCCTCCTGCCTTGCCGGGAAAACATGTTCCTACAGTAAAGCATAAGCTGAACCCGGGATTGATGCTTGTCAAAATTGCGTCACGCAGGATGAGGCAGAATAGAATTCCATCAAACCCATACGCAAAGGAGTTGTGACCATGAACACCGAGCTTTTCGAAAAAGCGACCCGTCTGAACGAAACCCTGTTCGAACAATTTGGCAAGGCTGCAGAAATGCAGGTGAACGCCTTCCGACGCTATGCCGATGTCACCATGGAGCAGGCTAAAAAGGTATCGGAGGTCCGTGATCTGGAGAGTCTGAAAAGCCTGACTGGCGATCAGGCGGAAACCCTGAAATCACTGAGCGAGCAGTTCACCGCAGACTGGAAAGCCTGGCAGGACTACTTCAACGAAAGCAGGGAGCAGATTCAGAAGGTGTTCGAGAAAGCACCCGAGGCACCGGCCAAACCCGGCCCGAAAACCGCCAAATAAGGGATAGTTATGTTCGGTCTGGATACGCTCGGGAAAGCCGTAGGTCAGCTCGTCAACGGCTTCGAAACCAACGTCCGCCAGGGACAGCAGCAACTGGAGAAAGCATTGGGAGATGCTGGCGTCCTGGATGCGGCAACGCTCTCCACGATAACGGAAATGTCCGATGCCTACCGCACAATGGCCGAGGACCTGCTCCTGCACCCGCTCCGGTTTGCAGGAGCGGAACTGGATCTGGCCCGCAAACATGCCGCGCTGGGGTACTACACCCTTGTACGGCTCGTGGGCAAGGACAAGAAGCCCGTTGTCGAACCAGAGGCCGACGACCGACGCTTCCAGGCCGAGGAGTGGCACAAGCATCTACCTTTTGATGTCCTCCACCAGGCCTATCTGATCAACTCACAGGCCTTTCTGAACTGGGCGGCCGGCATGGAAGGGATTCCCCCGGCAGGACGAGACCAGATGCTGTTCTACGCCCGACACCTGACCAGCGCACTGTCACCCTCGAATTTCCCGGCCACGAATCCGGAAGTGCTCAGGATTACCTGGGAACGCAAAGGGATGAACCTGATCGACGGTGGACGGCAGCTGATCGAAGACCTGCGCCAGAATCCTTCCCTGTTCAATGTTGGCATGACTGATCGCTCTGCCTTCGAGGTGGGACGTAACCTGGCAACTACCCCGGGCAAGGTCGTGTTCCAGAACGAACTGATGCAGTTGATCCAGTACTCGCCAACAACAGAGACCGTCAGCAAACGCCCGTTGCTGATTGTTCCGCCATGGATCAACAAGTACTACATCCTGGACCTCACCGCCAGGAACTCCTTTATCCAGTGGTTGGTCAACCAGGGACAGACTGTTTTTATTATTTCCTGGCGAAATCCCGGGCCCTCCCTGCGGGACAAAGGCTGGGAAGACTACATGGAACTCGGGCCACTGGCGGCCATGGATGCGGTTACCGAAGCCACCGGCGAAGACCAGATGAATCTGATCGGCTATTGCATCGGTGGCACCCTGCTGGGCTCAACATTGGCCTGGCTCAAGAAAAAAGGCCGTAATCCGGTAGCCAGTGCTACCTATCTGACGACACTTCTGGACTTCTCGGACCCTGGCGGAATCGGTGTCTTCATTAACGACCACTCGATCCGGGGTATTGAGAAAATGCTGGAGCGCAAGGGCTACCTGGACGGTCGCGCTATGGCGTTCACGTTTAACCTGTTGAGAGAAAACGAGCTGTTCTGGTCGTTCTGGACCAATAACTACCTTAAAGGCCAGAAGCCCGCGGCTTTTGACCTGCTGTACTGGAACACCGACGGCACCAACCTGCCAGCGCGAATGCACAGTTACTATCTGCGCCAGATGTACCTGAATAATCGTCTGGTGAAACCAGATTCCCTGAATCTGCTCGGCGAGTCCATCAACCTGTCCGAAATCGATGTACCCTCTTTTTTCCTGTCCGCCAGACAGGATCACATCGCCAAATGGAAAACCACCTACAAAGGGGCGCTGGCCCACGGCGGTGATGTCCGCTTTGTGCTCTCCGGCTCCGGCCATATCGCTGGCGTGATCAACCCGCCCTACAAGGAAAAGTACGGCTACTGGACCAATGACACCCTGGTGCCGGATGCAGACGCCTGGTTCGAGAAGTCCGAACACCATCCGGGATCCTGGTGGCCTCACTGGCTCGAGTGGATTGCCCGTTTCTCAGACGGCGACGTGCCGGCTCGCATCCCCGGCGAAGGGAAACTTCCTGCGATTGAGGATGCACCCGGCAGCTACGTCAAAGTCAAAGCTGCCGAGGCCGTGAAGCAGTAGAGCTCTGCGTGGCCCGCATTCCTGCGGGCCAACGTATCTCGCCCCGCTTCCGCCGTTGTGGCACTATGGCCCGCTTGATGAACGGCGGAGAACCTCCCGATGTTTTATACCACCCTCGCGGCGATCGTGGTCGCCATGATCCTGTTTGCCTGGCTCGGACTCAGAGCCCGTCTCGCCGACGGCGGACTGGATGACTATGTAACGGCAAGAAACAGTCAGGGAGCCAGGGCCCTCGGACTGTCCTTCCTCGCTTCCGGCATGGGCGGCTGGATTCTGTTTGCCCCGCCTGAGGTTGGCGCACTGGTCGGCCCTCTGGCCTTGGCTGGCTATGCCCTGGGCGCCGCATTGCCGTTTATCGTGTTCGCCTTCTGTGGCCCCGCTATTCGCCGCTTCCTTCCGGAGGGACGCAGCATCGGCGAATTCGCCAACGCCTGTTATGGCAATGGCGTACGCCGCTACGTTTCGACGATCTCGGTACTCTATATGCTTTGCTTTCTGACCGCGGAGCTTACTGCCATTGGTGCCATAACGTCGCTGCTTTCCGGTATTGATGGCGGCATTGTGGTCATTGGCGTTGCCATAACCACACTGGTATACACCGCTGTCGGTGGTCTCAGGGCCAGCATCGTTACTGACCAATGGCAGGCGCTGTTACTGATCGGCTTGCTGGCTATCGTCAGTTTTGTTGCCGTAGGCAAGCTTCCGGACGCAGCACCCGCAGCGCTACCGGATATCCCTGCGTCGGCGGCCCTGAGCGTGGCGCTGACTCTGGTAATTGCCGTCACCGCCGCCAACCTGTTCCACCAGGGATACTGGCAGCGTTTATGGTCGGCTCGTGATACGGACGCCCTGAGCCGCGGCGCGTTGTTGGGCGGCGTGGTCACCATCGCCGTTGTCGCCGTGGTTGGCGGGCTGGGAATACTGGCGGCCATGAGCGGCGCCGACCTTGGCAGCCCGCCGATTCCGTTTTTTGCCTTGCTTGCTGATGCGCCGGCCTGGCTCGCTTTGCCGGCCCTGATCCTGGCCATCACACTCGTGGCATCCTCGGTGGATACCCTGCAGAACGCACTTGCGTCGCTGGCGGTTACCGAAAAACAGGGGTTGTCCATTGTAAGTGCCCGATGGTTTACCGTGCTGCTGATGATTCCTGTGGTTCTGGTGGCACTTCAGGGGATTTCCGTGCTGCGGCTATTTCTGATCGCAGACCTGCTTTGCGCCACGGCGGTTCTGCCTGTACTGATGGGGCTCTGGGGAAAAATGACCACGAAGGCGGCGATCCTGGGCTGTCTGGCGGGACTTTTCGGCGCGATTCTGCCCGGATGGATTACCGGTGGCAGCCTGATGGCCGGATTGGAAGCTGCCAGCTTCCCCGGCAGCATTCCCACCCTGATGCCTTTCGTTGGTGCCCTGGTAGGCTCCGGACTGGTCAGTGTCGTGATCGCGACCACAACCCGGAAACGCTAAGCGGCATCCTTGCTGTCCAGCGCCCTAGCTGGACAGCAATTCGATCGGATAACGGATCTTGGTTTGATCAACGCCCGGTCGGGCCCCGAAATCCACCAACCTCAGACGATTGCAGATCTTGCTCTCCAGCGCCGGCTCATTGAGTGTAGATTCCACCACCGAACAACTCGATACTGCACCGTTCGGCTCAATGACCAACTCCGGGGTAATACTTCCCTGCAGCGACGGTTTGCGCCGAAGCTCCCGGTTGTAGATGCTGTAGATCGCAGATTTGTTGGCATCCATGGTCCGGCGCAACTCTTCCTTGCTCCGGGTTCTGGCCGCAGTTTCCTGCTGTTCCTTGCGTGCCGCCTCTTTCACCGCAGCAACTCTCTCTGCTTCGGCAACTTCCGCGCGCTGACGCTCGGCCAGGGCGACCTGACCGGCCTCCCGGTTGAGCACTTCCTCGTTCACCCCACTGCTCTTCGCGCTCGCGGTCGCGCGCGAGGCCAAAGTATCACCGGTTTTGCGGGCAATAGGTTCCGCTGTATTGGCAACCGGGCCATCCAGCTTGACCGACTCCGCCAGCGAACTGAGTTTCTTCAGTTCGTTCCCCATTGCGAGAATACCGGTATTCTTTGCCTTCTCCCGCGCCTTGGCGACCTCTTCAGGCTTGGGTTCTGGCTTGGGCTCCGGTTTTTCGGCTACCTGAGGCTCCGGCTCGGGTTCCGGCATCACCGGTTCAGGAACCGGCTCCGGCTTGGGCTCTGGTTTGGCCTGTTCCACCGGCTTTTCCTCAGGCTTCGGCGGTTCGGGCTCCGGCTCGGGCATCACCGGTTTTGGGGGCTCCTTTTTCTCGATGATCAGCTTGGCCAGCTGAGGCGGCAGAGCTTCCTGTTCCTGCCTGTCACGTTCTGGCAGCTCTACCCAGCTGACATAACCTGCAATTGCAAGGAACAATGGCATCACAAAAACAGCGGCGGCCAACAACCGCTTACGTTCACCACGCTCCTGATTCCAGGGCAATCCGTACCGATAATCCATCATGGTCAGGCTCCCTGTTCCGCACGCTGATTAACCGCCAGGGAAATACTGGCGTAACCGGCGTCCACACAGGTGGACATGATTTTTTTCAGCAGCTCGTAGGGCAGTTCGCGGTCTGCAAGAATGGTAATGGGTCGACCCGCATCCGGGGCAGGTGCCGACGAGCGACTGGCCTGATAGTCCAGCTCCTGCTTCAGGGCAGGCTC
The DNA here is from genome assembly GCF_003751355.1 of Marinobacter sp. 3-2. NCBI lineage: Bacteria > Pseudomonadati > Pseudomonadota > Gammaproteobacteria > Pseudomonadales > Marinobacteraceae > Marinobacter > Marinobacter sp. 3-2. The sequence goes on from NZ_RJUQ01000011.1 coordinate 156,551, forward strand.
CACCTGTCCGTCAAACGTCTGGAAGGCGTCGCGTTTCACTACCAGCCGACCGTTCACCAGGATATCCCGGTCTGTGACGGTCAGGGCCAAGACATCACCAGGAGGTTGCTGAGCGGTGGAATCCGGCAGTTTGATAGTGTTGTTCTGGTTCAATACCTGTACGTCGGAGGAGGAGTTCACCATCAGGAAGAACACCAGGATGGTGAAGATATCCATCAACGAGACCAGGTTCATCTTTCCCTGGCTTTTGTTGCGCCGGTAATGGCGTTTCTGGCGGCGGGCCTTGGCAGATTCTTTCATGAACTCACCTCCGCGGATCCCGAAGGCTGTGCGGGCGCATCGCCGAGAGAGATCTCGGGGAACAGCTCCGCTTCAACCACACTACCAGCCACAACCGCCTCGTATGAGCGCACCGTGTCCATCACCGAGACCAGAGACTGATAGGACGTCTGCCGGGACGGCATAATAATCACATCCTTCTTGTCCGGCACACGGCTCTTGATTTCCTTCATGACATCCTTGAGCAGAACGAAATCATACTCGCCCTCGCGCTGGGGGATGCTCTTGATCACGCCGCCCTGGTTATCCGCGACGACCAGGCGATCCTCATAGATCACCACCTGGATCTGCAGCTCTTCCGCCTGCTCGCCCGACAGGCTCTCACCGGTCGGGAAGTTGAGTTCCAGAACGCTGGTGTGGGCGAACACCATATTCAGCAGCAGTACCGGCACCAGCACAATCATGAGATTCATGAAGGGCGTGATGTCGAGATCGGCCTCACTTTGTAGGCGACGATGTTTCCGTCTCATGGCCTGACATCCTTCTGGCTGGTTATCAGGCCGGGCTACCGGCCGGAGTCGCTACCTGTGCCGGCGCAGCGGCATTCTGTCCCTGTGGTTGAGCGGCGGTCTTACTCCCGGAACCATCGCTGAGGAGGTTCAGGACCTTGATGCCCGCCATCTCAAAGCTGTCGACGATCTCATTGGTCTTGGTCTGCAGCAGTGAGTGGATCAGCAGCATGGGAATTGCAGACATAAGGCCGAAGGCGGTGGTGTTCATGGCAACCGAGATACTCTGAGACAGAAGGCTCGCCTTCTGGGCCGGATCCGCTGCAGCTACCGCGGTAAACGCTGCAATCAACCCAATAATGGTACCCAGCAGGCCGAGCAGCGTGGCAATGTTGGCCAGCGTGGCCAGATACTGGGTACGCTTTTCCAACCGCGGCATCACATCCAGCAACCCCTCTTCCATCGCGTATTCGATCTCTTCACGACCCTGGCGGCGGGCCAGGCGCTGAAGGCCGAAGCCGATCATCGTCGACATGGCACTACCGGATTCCTGGGTGTAGTTCAGGGCGCCCTTCAGATCACGCTTGGCGATCATCTGATGCAGGCGGTTGAAGTCCCGTCGGTTGGTCAGTTTCTGGGCGGAAAGGTAAACGTAACGTTCAATGGCAACAATGAGTCCGACAATCAGCACAACCGCAATCGGAAACATAAAAAAGCCACCTTCCTGGAAGAAGCGAACGGCGGTATCGATCATTTTCTGGGCACTCCATGGTCCGGTTTTCAGATCAGTCTAAGCGCGTCACTCCCCTGCAAGGGTAAGTTCGCGAAAGTCTGTGTGAGGGTTTGTTTAATCTTGCGCAGGAACACACTCATGACGTGACAGGCATCACACTCTACTGCCCTGTGTTGGCCTGTGTCTGTTTGATAAACACTTCGTGATACTTGATAAAACGCTGGAACTCATAGCGTTCCAATGGCCGGAGACCCTGATCAACCATCAGGCGCTCTTCTGGCGCACGCAACTCGTCCACTTCCGGTGGCTGCCAGGGCACCAGATACATCACCGTAGGCACTTCCTGATCGCCACGGATTCGCGTGCCCTCAATGGTAACCACACCCGGGGCGTCCTGGGCGAAGACCATCGGCGCCGTGGGCACCAGCGCGGAAACTGCCAGAGCGATTAGCGCGAGACGTTTCATATCACATAGTCCACATCAGATTCTGTTTTTGGCATCGAAGATCCAGTCTTCCAGTCTGGGGTGCGGCTCACTGGCCGCGGACTGATAACGCTCATAAAGGTCGACCGCCTCGGAAGGTTTACCCAGGTAGATATCAAGCAGGAAGGCCAGATTAAGGATAGCAGGCGCGTAATCCGGATCAGCAGACAGTGCCGCGCGATAATACCGTTCTGCTTCCTCGAATTCTCCTGCGTTCCGGGCAATTACTCCCAGATGATTCAGCGCCTGCACATGTTCAGGATTCATCGCCAGCGTGCGTTCAAACCAACTTTTCGCGGTCTCGGTATCCTCTTCGGTGAACGCAATAATGCCAAGGTTGGCCATGGGGCCGGCTTTTCCGGGGTAGTCGCTCACCAGTTGCTCGAATCGGGTTTTGGCCTCGGCGAGATTTCCCTCCTCCATGGCACTCACGGCCTTGGCGAATGACGCTTCCAGTGCAGCCTGCTCAACTTCTGCCTCAGACTCCGGCGGCGCCGGCGCCGTCACACACCCCGAAAGCGAAAACATCACGAAAAGACAGAGTCCGCAGGCCTTAATCGAGCTCATAGACAACCCCCTGGGTAACTTCTTCTTTCCGATAACGTCCGGGCAACAGGGCTTTCAAGGCCTCGTAACTGCGCTTGACCCATTCATCGAAAATGCCCTCCCGGGCCCGCCGGATATTCTGCTCGTGGATATCGATGGCGTTGTCCTCAAACGGGTAGGCCTGCTCTTCCAGGAGAAGCTCGTACTGAGCCAGTTCAAGCTCGCTCAATCCGGTGGGCCGCTCCGAGTCCATGAGATCGGCACCGAGGCGTGCATAGATGTGGGCGATCTGGTAACCAGCCTCGGTTGCAAATGATGAAAGGCCATAGCTGGCCGTCTTCTTGTAGGCGTTGACCGCTCGTTCAAGCGCATCGGTCTTCGCTGTCATGCTTTGATTGAGTGGCAGAGTCAGCCTGATGCCGTCATACCGGGCAAGGGCGTCGCGGGCGAGGATTGCAGAGGCTGACGCCGCAAGGTACCTCATGCGATCGTCCGCGGCGTCCGGGTCCCGGTCCACCGTTTCCATCTGCTTTCGCAACCAGTAATCCCTGCTTTCGGCATCCCCGTCTTCCTGATAGAGCTCAGCCAGCCGATTGGCCGCTTCCATGTAGACGTCCGTCGGCTCGGGGTGGCTGTTGGCGTAATTTCGCCAGGTATCAATCGCCTTCTCCCGGTTACCGGCCTGATCGTACAGTTCTGCTGCAATCAACAGGTTTTCCCTTCGCTCTTCCGGCGTCTTGGCGAGGGAGACCATTTGCTGGAGTTCGTCGGCGGCTCGCTCCCACTGCTCCGTTTCACGGTAGGCCAACGCCAGTTTTGCAGGGACTGTGTCAATCAGCTCGTGATTGGGGAAAGACCGCCTGAAACTGGTCAGCACACCGATGGCCTGCTCCCAGAGATTGGCGGTGATAAGAAGTGAGGCAGCATCGTATTCGGCGTTTGCCCGCAGAGCGGATTCTGGAACGGCCGTGCCGACTCGCAGGAATTCGCTCACCGCAGCCTCCACATTTCCGGCATCAGCTAACTGCTCCGCCTGTCGATAGACCGCGGCTGCCAGATTTTCACGAACGCCGCTTCTGCGTTCATCGTCTTCGGCCATTGTTGCCAGGGCGTCACGATAAGCCTGTTCAGCCTCGGCGTATCGGGCCAGTTCGGAGAGGCTGTGCCCGGATAACAGCAAAGCTTCCGTCGTCAATTCATCCGGGGGCGTGGGTTGCCAGGTAACAAGTCGGGCCGCCATATTGACGGTCTCTTCCCAGTTGTTCAGGTCAAATTCACGCTGCAGCGCAATGTAATACACCGCCGGCGCCCGGGCGTCGCCGGGAAACGCATTTGCGAACCGCAGCCGGTTCAGTTGTTGCAGCTCCTGATAGGCCATCCGCTCCGATACCGGTTCACTCTCCCAGGTTTGCGAGTACTCCCGGAATGCCAGCACCGAGGCATACCCGGCTTCAGCTGCCCGATCGGCTACTGTGTCTTCCGGATAGTCATAGGCCACGCGTTCGAAAGCTGCGATTGCTGCCGGCCAGTCTTCCAGCTCCAGGTAAGTCTCACCCAGAAGGAACAGCCGCTCCGGTGTACGGGGGTGGTCCGGGAAGGTAGCCGCAAATTCGGCGTAATAACTGGCGGCTTTGCGGTAATGATCGTCCGCCTGCTGATCATCCTCCGCCTCCCCTGCCAGCAGGTACTGGCGGTCCGCCAGTTCCGGCAACAGTTGTTCCAGTTGTTGCTCGATAAAGCCAATTGCATCGGGGCCCGCTGACTGCCAGTAATCGCTGTAGATTCCGTAAAGGCTGACAAAGCCGGCCTTTCGTTCAGGGATCGTACGGGTGAAACCGGCCAGCTCAAGGGTATCAATGATCCGGATGTGGTAGCGCGGCGCCCAGGGACTCTCCGGATGGTCTTCTATGTAGGCTTCGAAGACATCGATGGCATCACTGTATTGCTCTCTCTCGAGCAAGAGCTCGCTGTAGCGGTCGTAGACCAGGATTTCGTAGGGGCGACCACCCGTTTGGCGGAAAAGCGCCTGGAGGGTTTCCGCTCCGTCAAGGTACGACAGGGACAGCCCTACCACCCTGAACAGATCTTCGATCAGTGTCTGGCTTCGCTGATCCACGTCCGCCACCGGCCTGCCCTCGGGCATGACAAGATCAAGCACTTCAACGTAACTGAAGAGCGCTTCCTGGTATTGCGCCTGTTTGAAAAGACTCCAGCCCTTCATGTAATGCGCGTTCACCAGGAACGAGGGATCGGCCATGCGTTCCTGGCTCGCGAGGGTAACCTCGTCGAAAGCCTGTTCCGCTTCCCCGTATCGGCCATCGATAAACAACAGATCGCCGCGGCGGAATTGAGCCTCAACCCAGTATTCTGAATCCGGGTAGCGGCGGACCAGAGTATTCAGTGCATCAAGCTGCTGCGGCGTCGCGCCTCGAAGCTCCCAGGCTCTGGCAAGCTGATAATAGATCTGGTCATTGCCCTCACGCTCTGGATATTCCGACAGAAGGCGCTGGTAGGCATCGATGGCGCCGGACAGTTCATCGACAGCCGAATCCGCCATTTTCCGCTCCGCACGCTGGAATTCCAGATCGGCCAACCGATGCCTGATGGTAACCTGCTTGCGGGGATCCTCTACGAGTGGCAAAAGCGCCTTGTAACTGTCCATTACCGTTTCAATGGAAACATCTTCTGCGGGGTCGCTGACCGCCGCTGCATCGGCACTTTCCTGCCGCGTTTCGATCGCCGGAAGCGCAGCCAGTGTGCCCTCACGGACTCGCGGCATTTCTTCGCCACCGGCAGGCATCATCGACTGCAACATCTGGCAGCCACTCGCCATGACAAGGGCCCCAACCATGAGGAGGCCTTTAACAGTCCTGCCGGCCATCCGATTATTCATCACCGGCACCTGCATTTTGCGATGCGCGGAACAACTGGTCCGCCAGCCTCGCCTGGGCGTGGCGAGAGGCCAGCAGGTATCCATTAAGCTCCTGTTGCTGGGCAGCCAGCATCCGATCAACCTGCGCCAGGAGTGTTTGCCGGGCACTGCCTAATGCCTCGGACACCTCTGTTCCAAGAGTCGCGAGTTCCCGTTCGCTGGCAGCGATCCGCCGAGCCAGTTCCGCATGGCGGGCATCATCGGCCATCAGGCTTTCAACCCGTTGCCGCTGGGCCTGAAAGCTTTGCATCTCGCGATCCAGTTGCATGAGCTGTTTTTGCGCCGCCCAGCGATTGATTCCATAGTCATCCGCAATCCACCAATCGAAGTAGGCACGCATCCGCCGATACGTCGCACGCTGCCTGGCGGTCGTCGCGTCGTCAGGCAAATCCGCCAGAGTTTTCTCAACCTCAGCGAGCTTGTCTCTGAGCGCTTTTTGTTGCGAGGTCATGAAGAATCCCGCATCTTCGTCTGCCAGCGCCGAGGAAATTCTGTCCGTGAAGTCCTCGTGCAACTGCTGCCACTGGTCTGCCTGTTGGGTTTCGAGTGCCCGACGGGTCTCGGCAATACGAATCTGCCGTTGCTGCTCACGGGTCTCCAGCATGATCCGGAACGATTCAAACCTGGACTGCCGCTCGGCGATGAAGGACTGTATTCGGTAGAGTTCGTTCAATTCGGCAAGCGCCTGCTGGAACGTCTCCGAAGCCAGCACTTCCGCCATACCAGAATCGAGGGGCTGCACGCGCAGCCGGCCATAGGAATCTGTAAGAATCCCGTCGCTGTCACGGCTGAACTCAAGCTGGGCCATAAGGTTTTCTTCATTCAGCCGATCCCGGATGTTGTCGAGCTCCCTGATACGGGCCTCGTAATGGTCGGCCGCCTTTTTAAACGCAGGCAATGCTCGCTGTGGAGCGTTCATCTGCTCAAGAACATAGGCGCGGGCAAAGGGAACCTGCTGGCGCCAGGGCAAAAACAGTTCACGGTTCGCGAGAGTATCAAGGGCGTCGAGAGCCCTCTCCGGCCTGCCCTGGCCCGCCGCGGCAACGGCGTAGTCAAAGAGAGCCTGATCGGCGAACACGCCGGTCAGTGGCATGGCTCCCAGGACCTCCAGAGCTGCCTCAAACTGGTTATCACGCAGGTACAGGCCCGCAAGCGAGAGGCGAGCGCGGCCCAGCAGGCCCTCCCGTTCGGCATCTGGCTCGACGGAGTCAATGGACTGGTCGAGGATGGCGATGAGCTTTTTCAGTTCCTCTTCGGCGGCAGCTACGTCTGCCGCATCGAGAGCGGAGACCGCGGAATTGTACCGGAGGTAAAGGGACCAGATGTCCGTTTCGTCCAGCTGCTCCCGAAGCGAAGCCAGTTCGGGTTCATCATCAGGGCGGGCAGACATCATGACCAGCCGGGAGCGCAGATAAATCCATTCGCGGAAAAGATCGTGGTCGGCCTCGGCCAGTATCTCGCCATCGACACGATCGAGGTTCTCACGTGCGAGCGCCTGATTCCCCTCGAGGTAAAACACCTTACCGAGATAGAACCAGGCCTGGTTGCGAACATCAGGCGACAGATTGCTGCCGGCGCCATCGGCCCCGAGTAGCTGCGTAAACAACCTGCTCGCCTCTCGGGTCATCCCCCAGGACAGCATGAGCCCGCCCTCGACGAGAGCCGGATGATCTCCGTGTCCCTCAATGCCGCCCCGTTCGCGCGCCACGGCCAGCTGGGTCAGAGCCTCGAAGGCGTTACCCTGATGGTATTCGTACAGCGCCCAACCATAACGAAGGTCCTTCGCCCGCTCGGGTTGCGCCTCGTCGGCATGAACCGGAGTCATCATCAGCCACAGTAGGGCACCCGCGTAAATGAACGGGCGTCGACCTGAGAACTGGCTTGCTTTCAATCCCACGACGCGGCTTACTCCCACTCCACAATGGATACGGAGGGTTGGTAGTTGGAGGAGCGATCTTCAACGCGGATTTCCAGAGCGGCCGTTCCAGTGCCCTTCTCAAACTCCAGGGAGGCCGCCTGCTTGTAAGGCCGCTGATCCGGGCCGATTCCCTCAACAAACGCCGTCATCTCATGGACGCCGGTTTTCAGGTTGCCGACGTATAGCCGCTGCATGCCGCCGCGTTCAAGGGCAGTCACCTGTCGCTCCGTATACAGGTGGGAAGCAACAATCTCGTCGTCGACTTTCAGTTTGACCGCATCCAGCTTCAGAAACTTCCCGGCATCAACGCTGAGAAACACGGCAACCTGGGTATTGGCTGGAAAAAGCAGATCTTCCTCAAGGATAAACAGGTCACGATTCAGGCGTATCACTTTCTTCTTGAGCGCCTCCACCTGCTCGGCGACGGCTGTATCATCTTTCTCCGCCCCGGGATTGGTCTGGGCAAATGCGGGGGCTGTCAGGGCGAGGGTCAATGCCGCTAAAAGCACCGGAAATCGGGAGTTCAAGCAAGTGGCCATGGTCGTTCTTCCTGCATGCTCAGTATTCAAGAATCAACGACGCCCGGGTTACGTAGGCATCGAAGGAATATAGGGGTTCTTCGCCCGGGAGAAAGTCACCTGCTGCGGTGACATCCCGGAAGTTGTCATATTCAAAATTCAGCCAGTCCACCAGTAAGCTGAACTGCAGGCGATCGATGCCGGGAAGCGACGTCTGCTTCCATTCGTAGACCGCGCCCACCGCCAGGGTTGTCCCGGATAGGGAGCTGAGCTCCTTGTCACGGGCCAGGTGTGTCTGGGAGTTCTCGAATGGGAAAAGATCGCTGTAAAAGTCCGCCTCGCTCTGGCTGTAGTAACGAATGGAACCTTCAAGGGTCCAGTGCTGGTTCAATCCGTGCACGTATCCCAGTTCGACCGTGTGGGCATTGATGCCCCAGGTATCGGAAAAATAACGGTATTCACCGCGAATTGAGGCGCGATATGGCAGATAATAAAGCGCTCGCATGGCCACGGAGGTACTTGTTCGGGTTTCCGGATAACGTTCTGGTTGATACAGGAACGCTGTGGAATCGTTCGGGTCAATGTAGCGGTTCTGTCGGTAAGGGTTCTGCAGGAAGCCCTCATCCGTAACCACCTCAAGATCCAGGCCTACCAGGCTGTTGCGGGTGACGACCTGGCTCAGTCCGAGCTGATAGTTCCGACGATCAGCTTCCTCGCTGAAGGAATCGTTGCCGACCCGGCCCACTTCATCCCAGCCGCTGGCATAGCCCATGGTTACTGTGGACATGCCCCCGAAAAACTCCTGGCTGAGCGAGAAGTAAACGGTGTTGGCCTCGTAATCGTTTTCGGAACTGTTGGTGAAACCCAGACTCAAAATGGACTTATCGTGCAGGTAATCGACACCAAAAGTGTACTCGTTGCGTTCTTCCTCGTAGGGGCTCGCCGTGGCCAGAACGTCCACAGAGGCAGCCGAAACGGAGTCAACATAGTACTGGCCGGAAAACGAAACCGACGAGCCAATACCCTTGCGCACCAAAACTGAGGGGCCATCGATGACCATGCCACCACCGTCATAGCGGTGGTAGAGAACATCCACGTTATCCACTGGCAAGGTCGCCGCAATCGCCTGTTGCCCGGCCAACATCAGCACGAACAGAGCGCAGACGGAGCGTACTAACCTCTTGCCGTCAGTTACAGCCACAGCCACCCCCAGAACCGCCTTCTGCTCCCCGCGCAGACTCCCGGGACTGATAGACGTGATGCATATAGGAATCCGCCTTGCCATGACGGCTGAGACTCATGACCGGATCCGCCAGATTATCCCGTTCATAGGGTTTTACCCACGGCTTGATTGAGCTGCATCCAGAGATCGTGAAGGTCGCGACCAAAAGAGCAGAGGCAGTGAAGATCGACAAATTACGCATAAACGTTCCGTCCGAAAATTATTCGCGCACCAGCTCGCGAATCTGCTGTTCGTACTCGTCTTCGTAACCCGGCTGATAGCCGTAGTGGAGATACCGGGCATTACCATCGCGATCGATCATCACGGTCGTTGGCATGGCCTGGACTTCATAAAGCTCGCTCACCGAACTCTCCGGATCGTAGAGGATCGGGTAATTCACGGGTACCTTGTCCAGGAAGCGATGGGCCTCTTCCCGATTCTCATCCACATTGACCGCCAGAATCGTGAAGCCGAGATCCTTGTATTGGCTGTAAAGCTCATCCATCAGCGGCATTTCCTGGCGGCAGGGACCACACCATGATGCCCAGAAGTTCAGCATCACCACTTCACCACGATGGTCCTCCAGCCTCAGGTTTTCGCCGGAACGGCTTTCCAGGGTGAAATCCGGAGCTGGCACATTGATGGCCTCGGCGCCCGCCATGGGGCTAAGACAGGCCAGGACGCCCGCCACCGCCAGTGATTTTATGGATGCTTTCATAACCATTGCTCCTGTAATCAGAAAAAGACCGACAGGCCAGTGCTGACCCCTGTGTTCATGGAGGTTTTCTCGGCCCCAAGAACGTCTATTCGGTAGTAGTGCTGTCTTACACCAATCTGAACTGCAACGCTGTCCGTCAACAGAACCTGATAGCCCGCGCCGGCATTCAGGGTAAACCGGGTGTCACCCGCAAAATCGGTAGCGCCGGCACCCGCAATCAGATAGAAATTGGTGTTGAACGCGTAGTTCTCGGTGAGGAAGGCCTCACCCGGAAGCACGTTGTAACCCAGGTTGATGTTGTAATAGCTGTAATCCCGCTCGCTGTCGGTAAGCACCTCCACGTTACCGGCCAGTTTCTCGAAACTGGTTTCTCCACCCTCCGCGAAGCCGACTCCTGCCTCGAAAAAGAAGGACTCGCTGAGGTGGTAGGTGAGCTTGCCGCCATAAAGCAGCGATGACTCGAAGTCCTCGATATTGAGCACGCCCACAAAAGCGCCAATTTCAAAGTTCTCGGTGTCAATCAGCGCCTCGGTGACCGGCACCGGCGTAACATCCGGCTCGATCAGCGGCCGATCATCCTGGGCCTGGGTTGCTGTGGCTATGCATAGCCCTGCCCCGAGACACAGCGTTTTCAGAAAAAGATGCTTAGTCCGATTTTCCATTCTGTCGCTTCTTCGTTGGTGGACCGGGTAGTGAACACTTTGTAGTCCTTCACTTCGGCACGGATGAAATATCGATCGGTGATGTAGGCGCGGATGCCAAGCCCTGCATGGCCAATGCTGTTATCCCGTTCTTCGGGCTGAGCCAGAGTGGCCTTGGGATCAACCCAGATATGCCCGACCCCCAGGGTAAAAAAGGGTGATACCCGCCAGTCAGGAAATGGCTGATGCACCAGATTCGCATTAACCATCCTAATTTCCGAGGCGCTGCCCAGAATCTGAGAAGCCCAAAGCTCGGCGGACAGGTTTCTGGTCATCCAGAAGCCTCCGTAGCCTGCCGTGACAGCGGCACCGTCAAACTCCCCCATCATCAATCCGGCTTCCACCCGCCGGCTTTCAAAAGCCTCAAAATCCGGCACCTGAAGATCCACACGATTACCCGTGGCATCCACCGTCTGCGCAATATCCGCAACCGCTATCCAACCCTCCCGGCCACGGGCATCCGTCACTTTGATCCAACTTGTCTTGCGCTGGAGAATGGTCAGCCATTCCCCTTTTTCGCTGGTATGAAAAACCGGATAGCCCGTTGCCGGTCCGGTTCGCCAGGACACATAGGGCTCCGCCACCTGCACTTTCAATTCATCGTCTTCAGCCTGCCCCCACAGCCAGCCGGCCCAGCTCTGGGCCGGCAACAACAAAAGAAAGATAAGAATGGCGATGGGCATGGTGCGAGTTTCAGTCCTTGGATCAGTCTTCCGGAGCGTCGAACGGATTGTTGAAATACTGGCCGCCAATATCCAACCACTCTGCAATCAGTCGCAGTTCGGCGGGCGAGAGGAAATCCCTGTGTGAACCGTCGTCGGCGAATACATCGAAGAAACGACTGGCACGGGCACCGTTGACGGACATTGAAGCCTGCACCGGCACTGTTACCAGGATGGGTTGTTCATCTCCGTTGGCGTCCAGAATGGGATTGCCTTCTTCGTCCCTCAAAACCTCCCCGGAGTCCACGAGCACATCGATCAGGGCGCCGTTCACCAGTTCCTGCTCACTGTCCGGGAAGAGCAGTTCTCTGTAGGCGTTGAAGTGTAGCGGTTCATCGGGTGACGGGCCATCGCCCAGATCCAGTTGTCCAGCCGGCACTTGCTGAGCGTCCGCAGCATCGGTGTCCGTATGGCAACTGGTACAGGTGTAGTCATCCACGACCGCCATGGTGTCCGGGTCCAATACCTCCCGATTGACGCTCCACAGCGGATGAATATGCTGCTCGTAGTTGATCACAATCCGGCAATTCGGCGCCCAGTCGGTGGCACATACGCCGGATATCGGCGGCGGTGTCTGCAGATCGGCATAGGCGTAGGCAAAGCTGTCAGGCTTGGGATCCACGGCATCTCCGGACCATTCATCGGCATAGACCACATCCGGCGTCGGCCGGCGAATCTCGTTGATGCGGGCAAACACCTGAGCCATGGTTTCACCCATGTCGGCAAACAGAGCCGGGTCGGTATTCGGGAACGGAAGGCTGGTGGTTGCGGCCCCACCCCACACGGACGCTGGACCGGCATCCGGTCTGCCATGGGGTGTCGGACTGTTCGGGTTGTGGCACCCTGAACATTCAAGGGTCTCGCCGGGGCGCACCGTGAGCCAGTTCTGGTGCCGGTTGCCCATAGCGCCACCAACACGCTGGCCTTTCTCATCGAGAATACTGATGGCAAATGCAACATTGGCGGGCACCGCCACCTTCACTGACCCATCGGGCTCTATCGGCACGTAGCCCAGTATCTCCCGCATCAGCTGAGCCCGGCTGCGGCCAAAGGCGCTGTTGTCGAAATCCCGGACGTTCTCATCGGGGATGGCCACGGGCTTTTCCAATCGAAGGAATCTTGCCGGGCGATCTTCCGGCGGCGTTTGCAGCGGATCAGCCATTGCAGCAATACCAGTCGGCGTGGTGTCCACTCCATCGATATCATAGACGCTTCGAATGTGCAGGACGCCGTAGCCGGCATCGCCGAGGGCCCCCTCATCACCCGTGAACTGGGATTCCGGGATGAACCCTTCCAGAGGCCGCTCCTTCATCAGGACCGCCTCATCAAACTGAACGCCCTCTACCGGCGGGACCACCGGCCGCTGGGTTTCGCTGTTGATATCCAGAAGCCACAAACCGTAGACGGGCTCTGCGGGTTGATAGTCTTCGGATTGCAGGCGATCTTCCGTGCAGTTCACAATCCGGTCGGTCGCTGTTTCACGCAACCGGCAAGGTGTCCAACTGACCAGGTAGCGGTTGGTACCATCAAGCAGCGGTGAAACCGATGCATAACTGCCTTTCAGCGACAGTTGGCCATCCAGGCCCACGCCGGGCACAAGCGAGCGCTGGCCCGAACCTTCGGTGCCATCGAGACGAAGATTGGCCTCAACAAATTGGTCAACATCGACTTCCGCCAACACAGACGCGTAATCATCCGTTTCAAACGGCCTTAGCTGCACGAGCAGATTGCCGCTGTCTGATTTTCGTGGCTGCAGGTACTGTATGTCGTTCGCTTCTGGAACCGAATCGTGGGAGTGACGACCGAAAAGATAACTCAGGCCAGTGCCGTCAGGGTTGACGCGGTAGAGGTTCACACCGTTGTTCCGGGTTTGGCCGGCATTATCCCAGCGGCTGAAAACAATGGTGCCATCATCCGCCACCATGGGGTCGAGGTCGTGGCTCTGATTGAAGGTGATCTGTTCAATGTTCTGACCATCGTCGTCCATCACATGCAGAACAAACCCGGGGCTATCACCCTCCTCGTCCAGACCGGAGTACTGGGGTTTGCCTTCATCAAGCAGCACCGCCTTGGAAATCCGCTGACGTGTTGACGAGAAAACGATTCTGCCATCAGGCAGATAGGCTGGCGCAACGTCCTGCCCGGCCCGGGCGGTAACGTCCGAATCGATGATCCGGCGCAGGATGTCGGTACTAACGTCGTATTCCCAGATATTCCAGGTTGGCTGATCCTCGTCGTCTGCGTCCTCGATTTCCGGCGCACGCATGGCAAACAGCAGTCTGGAGCCGTCGTGGGAAACGTGGAGATCTTTCACGTCGTAACGCAACTGACCATTGTCATCAAGGAATTGCGGCCCCGCGAATGCTCTTGAGGCAATATCCCGCGTCTCGGCGTCCGCAGTGGCACTGGCCTTCAGAAACAGCCGCGCTCCGGGGCGGAAAGCGCTCGGGTCGGCCAGGTTGTCCTCGACAAGGGCCCCGGTGTTTTCGTCAAAAAGCAGAGCCCGTTCGACATAAGCCACAGGGTTCTCGACGACAACCGGATCCGCCTGCTGACTGTCGCTGCTCGAAAGACAGCCAGACAGAGCAGCAAGCGAGCCGAGTGCGACAGCCAGGCGAGCACTGCGAGAAATGGTTAGAGTGGGCGACTTAATTTCCAACGTGAGAAACCCTGTTTCGGATGACATTCCATGACATAAATTAAGTCGGTTCCGCTGGCAGGCTCCAAGGGTTTTACGTAACGCAATGTAATAACGTGGCCTACGGCTCAAAACGAAGGATATAGCAAGCCGTAAACTTTTAACAATTGTCAAAAAGCATTAATGTGCACATGCTATCGATCACCGAGGGAAAGGACATGACCGCCCGGAACAGGATCAGAAGCCTGCTTTGCAAGGCTTGCAGTACCGCAGTTCTCGTCGCATTGGTGTCTGGACAGGCCAGCCTTGTTCAGGCTGGACCCAGGGAGCAGGCCAAAAGAATCCACGATCGGGTCGCCGGCGTGCCACCCTCTGAAGTCGTCCTTGACGATATGGCGAGCGACATAGAGTCCGGCAGAGCGATTGATGCCGCCTTCACGGCCATGCAAGACAGCGCTTTCTACGACGTCACCCTGAAGAATTTTGCAGCCCCCTGGACCAACGAGGCGATGTCAAAGTTCGTGCCCCTCAATGATTACATTGCCACGGTGATTGGCCTGGTGCGGGACGGGGAAGACTTCCGAAAAGTTCTGTATGACGATGTTCTTTACATCGGGAATGCATCCCTGAACCTGCCAAACTACTCCACCAGCAACAACAACCACTATGAATCCCTCGAGAACAGTGGAGCCAGCCTTAAGGACAACCTGGAGCGGGTAAACCAGTCGACCTACACGGGCCTTCCTCCCTCGGCCACCGCCGGCGTCATTACATCAAGAGCTTCCGCCCGGGCTTTCTTCAGTGCCGGCACCAACCGGGCGATGTTCCGCTTCACACTGATCAATCACATGTGCAACGACCTGGAGCAGGTTGCGGACGTTACCTTGCCCACGGACCGCATTCGCCAGGATGTTTCCCGCAGCCCGGGTGGTGACAGCCGGGTATTCCTGAACAACTGCGTTGGCTGCCACACCGGCATGGACCCCATGACCCAGGCGTTTGCCTACTACGACTACGAGTATGACGCCAACACCGACCCCGATGGAGAACTGGGCAGGCTGGTCTACAACGCTATTGGCGAAACAGATCCAGAAACCGGCTCCAGGGTTCAGGGCAAGTACCACATCAACTCTGCAACCTTCGAGCAGGGCTATGTCACACCTGACGACAGCTGGGATAACTACTGGCGCCAGGGCGCCAATCGCCGACTGGGATGGGATCCCTCACTCCCGGGTTCCGGCAGCGGTGCCAAGAGCCTGGGTATGGAATTCGCGAATTCCGAGGCCTTCGCAGAGTGCCAGGTCAAGAAGGTGTTCGAGAATGTTTGCCTGCGACCTCCCTCCGACAGCGCAGACCGTTCGCAGGTAAGCAGTATGGTTGCCAGCTTCGCAAGTCAGGGTTACGACCTGAAGCAGGTATTTGCAGAATCCGCCGTGTACTGCATGGGGGAGTGAGGACGCTATGAAAACATTTAAAGGAATTTCCATGAGCTCCCTCAAATCGGTCCTTGCCATCACTGCCCTGGCCCTTCTGCTGTCAGCCTGCGGGGGCGAATCCACGGAACAACTGCCGAATACCTCCCAGAATTCCGGCACGGTTACCTACAACGGGCCTGCCCCCTCGACGGATGATGTGGCCAACTTCAAACGCACCGTGTGGGACAACCTCGTCACCCAGGATAAATGCGGCGCGTGCCACGGCTCCAATGGCCAGGCACCCACGTTCGTCAATGAGCAGGACGTTAACCTGGCTTACGCACAGGCGAATTCTATTGTTAACCTTTCTGATCCATCCCAGTCCACAATGGTGATAAAGGTGGCAGGTGGCCACAATTGCTGGCTCCAGAGCACGTCAGCCTGTGTGGACATTCTCACCACCTATATTTCCAACTGGGCAGGCGGGTCAGAAGGCTCTGCCAAAACCGTGGAACTTCGCGCTCCGGCGCTCAAAGAACCGGGTGCCACGGTTGCCCTGCCAAGCGACACTGGCCTGTTTTCCACCACGGTATACCCCGAACTCAGACAGTATTGCAGCGACTGCCATGCTGATGGTGGGCAAACCCCTTACATTGCCAGCGCCGATGTTACTACTGCCTACGATCAGGCGAAAAGCCGTATTGATCCTATGAATCCGGGCGCATCCCGACTGGTTGAACGTCTGCGCTACGACTTCCACAACTGCTGGGACGACGACTGCGAAGCCTCAGCCGATTTGATGGAACTGAAGATTCTTGAAATGGTCCAGGATCTGAGCGCCCAACCCGTGGACCCGGCAATCGTTGCTAGCAAGGCACTCAACCTGCAGGCAGACGGCCTGCTCGCAAACTCCGGCGGCCGGTTTGAAGACAACGTGATTGCCCTGTACGAATTCAAGTTTGGTGAAGGCCAGACTGCCTTTGATACCAGCGGCGTATCGCCAGCGCTGGATCTGACCCTGAGCGGAAACGTTGACTGGGTTGGCGGCTGGGGCATCGACCTTGGCCCGGCGGGCGAAAACGAGCAGGGCTTCATGATCCCCGCGGGCAAGGCCCAGGGCAGCACCACCGCCAGCCGGAAGCTGCACACTCTGCTGACCGCCTCCGGCGAATACAGCATCGAGGCCTGGGTCGCCCCGGGCAACATCACCCAGGAAGATGCCCGGATCGTGACCTACTCCGGCTCATCCACCACCCGCAACGTCACCCTGAGCCAGTCGCTCCAGCGTTACGAGGTACTGCATCGCAGCACCACCAGTGACGAAAATACGCCTTTCGCAACCCAGGACGCCGACATGCTCCTGCAGGCAACGCTCCAGCACGTAGTGGTTAACTACACCCCGGCGACCGGTCGCCAGATCTTTGTGAATGGCGTTCCAACCGGCGATGTTGATCCGGACGACGGCGGACTGCTGAGCGAATGGGACGACAGTTTTGCCCTGGTCCTGGGCAACGAGACCGATGGCAACTCGCCCTGGCAGGGCGCGATCCGGATGGTCGCCATCCACAATCGGGCGCTGACACCGGAACAGGTCCAGGCCAACTTTGAGGTGGGCGTTGGCCAGAAGTTCTACCTTCTGTTCGGGGTCTCTCACCTGATCGACCTGCCCGAGAGCTTCATCGTGTTCGAAGTCAGCCAGTTCGACAGCTACGCCTACAGATTCACCAGTCCCTTCTTTATCAGCCTTGATGACTCCGTCGAGCCATCAAATATTCCGCTGCGTGGCATGCGACTGGGTATTAACGGCAAGGAGGCAACGGTGGGACAGGCCTGGGCCAATCTGGACGTTACCCTCGACAGTGGCAGCTATGAACCGGGTACCGGGCAACCTCTCTCCTCCCTGGGCACCATCATCGCTCTTGAGAATGGGCCCGGAAACGATGAGTTCTTCCTGACGTTCGACCAACTGGGCGGAAACAACTTTGCCCGCTCCGAACCCTCGCTGCCGCCGCAGCCGGAACCCGCTGACCTGCCACCGTCATCGGAGATCGGCTTGAAGACTTTTGACGAGATAAACGAGTCCATGTCGAGGATGACCGGTGTTCCCACAACCAATCAGGCTGTATTCAACACATACACCACCGTGAAGCAGCAATTGCCTACGGTAGAGACTATTCAGGGTTTCCTGTCCTCTCATCAGATGGCCGTTACCCAGATGGCCATCCAGTACTGCGATGCCCTGGTCTCAAATGCGCAGCTTCGGGACCAGATGTTCCCAGGGTTCGATTTCTCCGCCCCGGCCAGCACCGCCTTCGACCACGGTGGCAAGAGCCTGGTTACCGGGCCATTGCTGTCGCGCTTTGTGGGCAGCAACCTGGCATCACAGCCTGGTGACAGCGCAATCGAAACGGAGCTCAGCGAGCTCATGGATAGACTGACCAGCTGTGATACAGGGTGTGAGCCTGACCGCACAGAAACAGTCGTGAAAGCAAGCTGTGCCGCCGTGCTTGGCAGCGCCACCACCCTGGTTCAGTAGAGGAAGCCGATCATGTTTATACGCAAATCCCGTAAAAAGCCTTTGGCCAACGGCAGCCCACTGCTCCACGACGATCACGGCAAGCCACGGACCCGCCGCGAATTTATCGCACAGGGCCTGATGGCAGGCTCAGCGACGGTGTTCGGTGCTTCCCTGTTCAGCCTGTTCGGTAATCCGAGAACAGCATCCGCGGCGCTCTCTTCAGACCTGGAAACGCTGAAAGCAAGCTGTGGCATCGCGGTTCAGGGCGCCGGCAAGATTCCGTTTATCTGCTTTGACCTGGCAGGAGGCGCCAACATTGCCGGCTCTAACGTGCTGATGGGCAAATCCGGTGGGCAAATGGATTTCCTGAGCACCGCGGGCTACAACAAACTCGGGTTACCAGGTGACATGCTGCCGAACGACCCGGCGTTCGTGAACACTGAGCTGGGCCTGGCGTTCCATTCGGACAGTGGTTTCCTGCGCGGCATTCTCCAGAGCACGAGTGCCGGCACCCGAGCAGGAATCGACGGCGCCATTATTGCGGCCCGCTCGGAAAACGACACCGGAAACAACCCCCACAACCCGATGTACGGCATCCATCACGCGGGTGCCGACGGCTCCCTGCTCTCCCTCATAGGGTCCCAGAGTTCGGAATCCGGCGGTAACTCGCTGGCACCGATGAACCTGATCAATCCGGAGGTTCGCCCCACCAAGATTGACCGGCCATCAGACGTTACCGGCCTGGTAGATGTGGGCGACCTGATTGGCATTCTGGATCAATCAGACGCGGTCGCCGTGATGGAATCCATTCAGCGCATCAGCGACGCCAAAATGAATCAGGTCAACACCGGCATCTCTACAGACGACGTCGTCAAGGATCTGGTTCGTTGCGGCTACATCAAGAGTGCAGACCTGGCAGACCGCTTCGGCAATCCGGCAGAACTGGATCCAGAGCTGGACCTCGAAATCGTGGGCCCTACCGGCATCTTCACCCGCGATGAGTTCAATAATAACCGTGAGTTCCGCAAAACTGCGTCTGTCATGAAGCTGGTGCTGAACGGCTACGCTGGCGCCGGCACGATCACCATGGGCGGCTACGACTACCATACGGGTGAGCGCGGAACCGGCGAACGTCGTGATGAACAGGCCGGTCGGTGTATGGGCGCCTGCCTGGAATACGCAGCCCGGGCAGGAATGCCATTGATGCTCTATGTGTTCAGTGACGGCTCGGTGTCGAGCAACGGCCGAATCGACGATTCCATGGACGGTCGTGGCAAGGGCGAATGGACCGGCGACAACCAGCAGACGGCCGCCTCGTTCTTCCTGGTTTACAACCCGGCGGGCCGCCCCACTCCGATTCGCAGGCAGATCGGCTTCATGCGCTCTGATGCGTCGGTGGAAACTGCCTCCAGTCCTGCGGCCAACAACGTCAACCAGTTGGTTCAGACCGTGCTGCTCAACTACATGGCATTGCACGGGGAACAGGGTGACTTCGGCACCCGTTTCAACGGCCACGGGCTGGGCAATGGGACATCTCAGGACAGCTTGATTGCGTTCTCGAATGTCGTGAACGGCACTATCGGAAATTGACGGAAACTGCTCGTTCCGCCCCTAGTCTGATTGGGGCGGAACGAGGCCTTCCGAAACGTGCATCATGCGCTGATCATCGATAACCACAACATCGATACCCTTCAAACGCTCTATCATCTCCAGTCCCTTTTTGGGCCCGAGCACGAAAACCGCCGTGGACAGGCCGTCGGTTGTTAACGCATCCTCGCCGATAATGGTCACGCTTTGGACACCCTGGACCGATTTGCCGGTCTCAGGCGACAGGATGTGATGAACCCTTTCTCCCGCCTCATCCACGAAGAACCGCTCGTAGTCGCCGGAGGTGGACACGGCCACATCCTCGAGCGGCAAAACCACCGCGTTGCGCCCTTCTGAACGGGGGTCCCGAATGCCCACGTACCAGGGCCGGCCCCGCTTGTCCCCTAACAGTCGCATGTCGCCGCCAGCACTCAGCCGGGCATGGCGAATGCCAAAACTGACCAGACGCTCGATTCCCAGATCCACTGCATACCCTTTGGCGATACCACCGAGGTCTACCAGAATCCCTGCCTGCCGGTATTCGACCGTCTGATCATCCTCATCAAGAATCACATCCCGAAAATTCACCCGCGGCAAGCCGGATCGAAGCTCCTCGTCCGTGGGCTTTTTGCCGGCCCTGAAGTCATACAGGTAACCCACTGAGCCAAAGGTGATGTCGAAGGCGCCCTGGCTGAGTAGAGAAACCTCCCGTGCTTTTTCAATCACCTCGAACAACCCGTCACTGACTTCTACTGGCCCGTCGGGTGCATTGCGGTTGAGCCTGGAGACCTCCGACTCTTCCCGATAGCGACTCATCTGTTCATCAACCTGATGAAAAACCGCCAGCACCTCTTTGCCAACCCGGTTCGCCAGCTCTTTATCCTCCGCCCAGAACTCCAGTTCGATAGGCGTGGTCATTGCGGTATCCGAAAACCGATACCACTCGGCGCTGGCCGACATCGGGACGATGACAAGCCCCATTGCCGCCACAAGAGACGAGAGAGTCGATCCAAGCCCGAATTTCCTGCGCTTTATAGTTACCAAGACCCACAAAACTCCATTGGCTGCCGCGAAGCCCACACCGGGCAATTCCGGAAAGTATATCCATTTCTTCGGCTGCAGCCGAACCGATTCATGGGAACAACATAGGCCAGACAAGATGCAGATCACTAACCTACAATTTGTTACCCAAAATTCCACTTTTGTCCCATTGTTGGCCTCATAATCAGCAGAGACACTAGCGTTGCTTAACAAATAATCAAAACAATGATTGGCAGCCCTTTTCCCCATTGGCGCTGCAATTCCGGAGGCCAACCTGAATGAACGTCAGAAAAGTACTCTTTTCTGCTTGTCTGCTGTTGCTGGCGAGCACCACTGTGTATGCCGAAACCCTTAAAATCGGCCTGAATTATCCCCAAACCGGTCGTTACAAGGATCAGGGTCTGCAACAACGTCTGGGCGCCTTTCTGGCGGTTGATGAAATCAATAAAGCCGGTGGCGTGATGGGGCGTCAGCTGGAGCTGGTGATCAGAAATACCCGCGGTGACCCTGCCCAGGGCGCAAAGAACACCGCAGAACTCATCGACCGTGAAGGCGTCCAGATGGTGTTCGGCGGTGTGTCCAGCGCCGTTGCCATTGCCTCAGGCAAGGCTGCTCGCGATCGCAACCGGATCTACTTCGGCACGCTGACCTACTCGAACGCCACCACCGGCGCCGAAGGGCATTCATACATGTTCCGTGAGCCCTACAACGCCTGGATGACTGCAAAGGCGCTCAGTCAGTATCTGACCACCAATCATGCGGAAGACGATTACTTCTACATTACCGCCGACTACACCTGGGGCTGGTCTGTGGAGGAGTCTGTTCGCAAGTTCTCGGGAACCGAAGACACTGACCGCCACCAGGGCGTGAAAACGCCTTTCCCCCGGGCACTGATTACCGATTTCAGGGAGGCGCTGGAGCAGGCAGAGGCCAGTAACGCCAAGGTTCTGATGATGGTCCTGTTCGGCGACGACATGGTGAGAGCACTGAACGTTGCCTACGAAATGGGCCTTACCAAGAAAATGCAGATTGTTGTGCCCAACCTGACCCTGGGCATGGCTCGGCAGGTAGGTCCCACCATTATGGAGGGCGTTATCGGTGGCTCCCCCTGGGTATGGAACGTACCCTACGAGCTGAACTATCCGAGAGGAAAAGAGTTTGTTGAGGCCTTCTCAGCTCGGTATGAAATGCGGCCTTCTACCGCTGCGGCCTCAGCTTACAGCATCGTCTATCAATACAAGGATGCAGTGGAACGTACCGGAACCACCAATACCGCCAGCCTCATCAGGGCCCTGGAGGGACATCGATACACGTTCCTGAAGGATGAGCAGTACTGGCGCGAATTCGATCACCAGAATGTCCAGACGGTGTATGTGGTGAAAGTAAAACCACGCAACACCATCATTGCTGACGAATACAGTTCCGATTATTTCAGCATCATTGATTCCATGCCCGGTGATCAGGCCGCACAAACCCGGGAAGAATGGGAAGAGCGGCGCCGGGAGGCTGGCAAGCCCCTCCAGCTCTAGATCCAAGACAGAGGGTCCGGCGATCAGAACAGATAGTCGGTTGTCAGTATTTTCGAGCTTCGTCCCCGCACAATGCCGGTCACCAGGTCCCGATTGCTCTCACTGGACTTGGTGGCCACGGTTGTGCGAATCGAGAACACCCGAAGGGCATCCGATACCGAAAGTGTGCCTTCCGCAGAGTCTTTGCGTCCGTTAAATGGCAGGGTATCGGGCCCCCTCTGGCACTGGGCATTGAGGTTGATCCGACCCACCTGATTTGCAAGCAGATCAATCAGCCTGCCCACCGTGTCGGAATCCGAACCGAAGATACTTAGCTGCTGCCCGAAGCTGGAATCCCGAACGTGCTCAATCACTTCCTGCTCATCCGAGAAAGCAGCAACAGGAATGACCGGCCCGAACTGTTCTTCATGATAGATGCGCATCTCGGCAGTGACCGGGTAAAGCACGGCAGGGTGAAAATACGTGCCGTTGACCTCGCCACCACACTCATTGACCACGGATGCGCCCTTGGCGATTGCGTCGTCTACCAGTTCCCTGAGAAACCCGATCTTGCCCGGCTCGGGCAATGGCGTCAGCGATACGTCCTGCTCCCATGGCATGCCCGCAACCAGTTCATTGACCGCATCCGATAGCTTGCTGACAAACTGGTCCGCAAGGGAATCATGGACAAACAGCAGTTTCAGGGCGGTGCAGCGCTGACCATTGAAAGACAGCGCTCCGCTGATACATTCACTCACGGCAAGCTCAAAGTCCGCATCCGGCAGCACGATGGCCGGATTGTTAGCGTCCAGGCCCAGCACTGCCTTTAAGCGATGCGGTTTCGGATGCATCTGTTTGAGCGCTGACGCACCCCGGTGGGTTCCTATAAAGGCGAACATGTCGACCTTGCCGCTTTCCATCAATGGCCCAACCGTATCCCTGCCCCGTCCGAAAATAATGTTGATGACTCCTGGCGGAAACGACTTCCGGAATGCATCCATCAGCGGGCCAATCAACAGCACACCGTATTTGGCGGGTTTGAAAACCACCGTGTTGCCCATGATCAACGCCGGAATCAGCGTCGTGAAAGTCTCATTGAGCGGGTAATTGAACGGCCCCATGCAGAGGGCTACCCCTACCGGTAGGCGACGAGTCTGAGCCACCACGCCACCGACGATTTCAAATCTCGAGGACCGGCGGTCAAGCACCTTAAGCTCATGAATCGTATCGTTTATATAGTCGCAGGTCCGGTCAAATTCCTTGCAGGCATCTTTCCGGGTCTTGCCGATTTCCCACATCAGAAGCTTTACCACGGCCTCCCGATGGTTACGCATCTCCGCGAGGAACTGCTCGACATGTTCGATTCTGTTGGCGACAGACATGCTGGGCCAGTCGCCACTTCCCTGACCGTAGGCCTGAACCGCCGCGTCCAGTGCTTCCAGAGCAGCCGCCTCATCCATCAGAGGCGTCCGCCCGATCAGCAGAGGTTGAGGAACTCCGTCGCCTTGCGCTGCTGAGCAAATCGGGCTGCGAACCTCTGCATAAGAACCGTCCCAGGGACGCAGTTCGCCGCCAACCAGGGTATGATTTAAGTTCACGCCTCCCTCACGGAACTCCTCCGGCACATCGGTTTCTTTCGGGAAAAACGTGGTTTGCATCCAGCGTGTTGGATCCATTTACATCTCCATCAGTGGGTTTCGCATTCGCCGGCCAGAATTCCGGAAGCCTCAGCCAGGGCTCCGGCGATCGTTCCGAATTCATCCGCGTGCAGTGAGGCACCGCCAATCAAGCCGCCATCAACGTCGGCAAGGCTGAACAGTTCATAGGCATTGGCAACTTTAACGCTGCCCCCGTATATCACCCGCAGCTCCTCGCTGATGTCGTCGGCTGACTCGGGCGCGCTTTTGGCGAGGAACTGACGGATCTGTTGATGCACCTCCGAAACCTGCTCCGGCGTTGCTGTTTTGCCCGTTCCGATAGCCCAAACCGGTTCATAGGCAACGATTCCATTAGCCATGGCCGCCAGGCCGACCTCGTCAATCACTGCCTGTAGCTGCTGTTCGATAATCAGACCGGTACGGCCCGACTCCCTGTCTTCCAGAGTCTCACCGACGCATAGCACCGGTGTAAGGCCGGACTGCAAAACCGAGCGGTATCGGGCTGCCACCTCCTGGTTGCCCTCGCCGAACAGTAGTCGGCGCTCGGAGTGACCCACGAGCGCATACCGGCAGCCCATTTCCTGAAGCATGGTGGCGCTGACCTCGCCGGTGTAGGCACCAGAGACAAACCCGGATGCATTCTGGGCGCCCAGCATGATGCCGGTATAGCCAAGCAGATCACGCACCTGGAACAGGTACGGATGCGGCGGGCATACCACCAGATCAACAGACTTACGGAACATCCGAAGTCGGGGTAAGACGCGCACCATCAGGGCCTGGTTTGCCTGGAGGCTGCCATTCATTTTCCAGTTTCCAATCAGAATCGGTTTTCTCATGGTGTTTCTCCCGCAAAGAAAGTCATGTATCGAGGGCACAACGTATAGCGCCGACACCCGGATAAAACGCGTGAGCGCCAAGATCCTGTTCAATGCGCAGCAGGCGGTTGTACTTGGCAACCCGGTCTGATCGGCAGAGAGAGCCGGTTTTTATCTGGCCTGATCGCGTTGCAACGGCCAGATCCGATATGAAGGTATCTTCGGTCTCGCCGCTACGGTGGGAAATCACCGTGGTGTAGCCGGAATCCTGAGCCATTCCGATAGCATCAAGGGTCTCGGTCAGGGTTCCGATCTGGTTAAATTTAATCAGCACTGAATTGGCAATGCCCTTCCTGATGCCTTCGGTAATGATTGAGGTATTCGTGACGAAAAGGTCGTCCCCTACCAGTTGGACGCGTTCGCCAAGTTTTTCGGTCAGAAGCTTCCAGCCGTCCCAATCGCTTTCATCCATACCATCCTCAATCGAGGCGATCGGGTACTTCATGGCCAGATCGAGCAGGTAATCCGAGAACTCTTCGGAAGTGAACTGCTTTCCAGCGCTCTTAAGGTTGTAATGGCCATCTTCATAGAATTCCGACGCGGCGCAATCGAGGGCAAGGACCACATCGGATCCGGGCCGATAGCCCGCCTTTTCGATGGCCGCCAGAATCAGATCGAGGGCTTCCTCGCTGGAACGCAAATTCGGCGCGAAGCCACCCTCATCGCCAACCGCGGTGGAAAGGCCGTTTTTGCGGAGCAACGCCTTCAGGGCATGGAAGGTTTCCACTCCCATGCGTAGCGCCTCACTGTAACTGGGCGCCCCGACGGGCTGGATCATGAACTCTTGGATATCAACGTTGTTGTCTGCATGGGCGCCGCCGTTGATGATGTTCATCATGGGCACCGGCAGGATGCTGGGGCCGTTGCAGCCGTATAGCTCGGCAAGATACCGGTACAGAGGCTGTTGCCGATAATTGGCCCCGGCGTTGGCCGTGGCCAGGGACACGGCAAGAATCGCATTGGCGCCAAACTCTGCCTTGTTGGGCGTGCCATCCATTTCGCACATGAGCCGGTCCATCACCAGTTGGTCAAACACCACACGGCCCTCCAGTGCTGGTGCTATGCATTCGTTAACGCACCGGACGGCTTGCAGAACGCCCTTGCCGTTATAGCGCCTGTCATCACAGTCTCGCTTTTCAAGCGCTTCCCGGGTTCCTGTCGAGGCACCGGATGGCACCCGGCCCTGCCCGACCACGCCGTTTCGGAGTTCCACGTCCACTTCCACTGTAGGCAATCCTCGGGAATCCAGAATCTCTCGAGCCGTCACTGTTTTTATATGTTCCATGGTGTCGTTCCTGTCACATCATTGTTGTTTGTGAATTTTATTTTCGGATAACGAACATTCTAAACATCTTAATATTCGTAAACGAACATCTTCAAGCGAAAATGAACGTTGGATCAGACAAATTTGTTATATGAAAACAAAAGTTGGTCAGTTGCCGATTTGTTTATTGGATCCGAAAGCGAGCCATCAGTGACTCAATGTTTGTCACCGAATCCTCCAACCGGTCACAGGTTGTGACCAAATCATCAATGCTTTCAAGCCCTTCAGCCGCAGAACCGCTGATATCACTGACCTGTCGGGCCACCGACTGACTGACGTTTTCCTGCTCGTCCATGCCGTGGCGGATGTGCTCAGCACCCTGATGAATCCGCTCCATCGCCGAGCCAATTCTGCCTGCGCCCTCGGAAACGCTGGCCATCAGCTCACGCACAGATCGCAGCTGTTCGAAGCTGGAGTTCATAGAGCTGACCGATTCCGACGCTTCTGCCTGAAGCCCTTCTACGAGGCTCCGGATACTATCGGTGCTCTCAGTAGTCTTTTGGGCCAGACCCCGCACTTCATCGGCGACCACTGCAAAACCGCGACCGGCATCACCGGCGCGTGCCGACTCGATGGCGGCGTTGAGGGCCAACAGGTTGGTCTGATTGGCGATGTCATCAATTGCCTCGGTAATCCTGCCAATATCGAAGGACGCCTGCTCAAGCTGACGCAGCTTCCCTGCGGTCTGCTCCGCCTGGACCTCCAGATCTGCAACACAGTCCATGCCGCGTTTAGCGGCAGAGAGATTGTCGTCCACCTGGATATTGACCTTGCCAACCAGATCATGGGTATCCCGAACCGATCTTGCCACCTCCCTTGCAGAAGCCTCCATTTCAGTCATGGCAGCCGCAATGGAACCAAGTTCGTCAGACTGAGTCCTTGTCCGTTCGTTGAATTCGCGGGCGAACCTCGCGTTGCCCGACGCAATCACCGAGATGTCTGACCCCGCCTGTTGCAAACTACCCAAAACCGTGGCCATGGCCTCCGACAGCCGGTTAACAGAACTCTTGAGATCAATAAATTCGCCGCAGGCAGGAAACTCGAGAACCTGTGAGTAGTCACCCTCGGCCATTGCAGCAAGATGAGCCTGGGTCACCTGCAGTGGCCTGCTGATCATTCGCCCCAGCCTGAACGAGGTTGCGAGCGTCAGAAGAACCACCACGGGCAACAACCAGTAGACCAATTTTTCCGAAGTCAGAGCGGTTGCATCCAGTGTGAACACCGAGGCGCTGGCACGATCAGAGACCGTCTTCGCAGCCTCATCCAGGGCTGACGCCAATGCTGCCAGATTCTCCTCGACCTCTCTGGCAACATTATCCAGCTCTAGCCGCCTCTGGCGATAACCCGAGTACTGGCTGATTATCCCGGCCTGGTCATTTACCGCAGACAGAAACGTCGTCACAAGTGCCGGCAAACCATCCAGACGTGGTACCTCCTCAACCAGGGCCGATATGTCCTGCTCGATGGTCTGGGTATTGAATCGGAGATTCTCGACTATGGCATCGAGCTGACGCGCATCCTCGGTGCTGACCATCTGCATGACCAACAACTCGATGTTCGCCAGATTCTCCATGACGGTAGTAAACAGATCACGGATGTAAATATCCCGGCCTGCCGGTTCGGTACCCTCCCGAACCAGGGTTCGTTTGATTTCCCCGTTATTGGCGAGAAATTCAGTCAGGCCAGTATTCACCGCATCCGAAACCGACAACACCCGTGCCTTGAGAGAGGCCAGCGCGTCAGTGCTGCGATCAAGTTTCGACAGCTGTGACTGAGCTGTCCTGTTGACAGCCTGCAGTGGAGGAAACATGGCAGAACTGTTCGTGGTTAACAGCGTGTCACCACTGCCGCGCAGTCGCTCAATGCTGTTGGAAAGCTTTTCCAGCCTGGCATCCAGTGCCTCCGGATCGTCGGCCGAGACTACCTCCACCACATACTTGGCGGTTTCAGAACGATGGGCTTCCATTTCCTGAATCAAACCGCTGAGCGGAAAAACATCCGATGTTAGTTTGTCCGTAGTTCCTGAAAAGGACGACATGACGCTGATATTGAACGCTCCCCAGCACACAATAATCACGCAAAGCAGGCCAAAGCCAGCGTACAAACGATGAATTACGGAGATTTTGTTCATTGGAAACACCCTTCCCGCTATCGACATGCAGAGGCGGGCCAAACGGTAGAAAAAGGGCCGGCAGGGTTAACCCCGGGAGGGGCTACCTTGAAATGCTTGATAAGGGGGGGACTATAAGCAACCGGCCAAAACCCACCGTGACAACGGTGCTCTGCCTGCCGCAACCAAAGGGTCCTGTTGCGACAGGCATTGCTCTTCAGGAATCAGCTCGCCTTAGCGCGCCTCTTCCCAGGTTTTCAGCAGCTCATCATAAGCAACGGTTTTGCCTTGCGGCTTCTCGTTTGCAAGCTTGGGCTTGGGTGCGCCTGGCTGGTCCAGCCAGTATTGCGGATCGCGCGGCTCATTCAGCTTCGGACCACAGGTCGGCTGGACATTGGCGCGCTCGAGGCGCTCCATGACACGATCTTGAGCCTGCGCAAGACCATCAAGGGCTTCTTGCGGAGTAGCTTCGCCACTGGCTGCCTGAGCGATGTACTGCCACCACAGCTGGGCCAGCTTCGGATAGTCCGGTACGTTGGTACCAGTGGGAGACCACTGAACGCGCGCAGGGCTGCGATAGAACTCAACAAGACCACCGAGCTTGGGAGCCATTTCAGTCATCGCCTCAGACTCGATATCGGATTCCCGGATCGGAGTCAGACCGGCAATGGTTTTTTCTAGAGAAACGGTCTTGGATACGGTGAACTGAGCATACAGCCACGCTGCAAGACGACGCTTCTCGGGCGTTGAGTCCAGGAAGGTCCAGGAGCCGACGTCCTGGTAGCCCAGCTTCATGCCTTCTTCCCAGTATGGCCCGCGTGGCGACGGCGCCATGCGCCATTTGGGTGTGCCATCTTCGTTCACCACCGGCAGGCCATCCTTGATCATGCTCGCGGTAAAGGCTGTGTACCAGAAGATTTGCTGGGCAACATTACCCTGAGCAGGTACCGGGCCGGCCTCGGAAAAGGTCATGCCTTGGGCTTCGGGTGGCGCATACTCACGCAGCCAGTCCACGTATTTCTCGGTGGCATAAACGGCAGCGGGACCATTGGTTGCACCGCCACGGCTGACGCTGGACCCTACCGGGTGACACTCTTCAACCCGAATACCCCACTCGTCGACCGGCAGACCGTTGGGCAGGCCCTTGTCGCCAGCACCCGCCATGGAGAACCAGGCATCGGTGAAACGCCAGCCCAGAGATGGATCCTTCTTGCCATAGTCCATGTGGCCGTAAACGCGCTCGCCATCAATTTCCTTCACGTGCACCGAGAAGAATTCGGCAATATCCTCGTAGGCTGACCAGTTGACAGGTACACCCAGGTCGTAACCGTAGATGTCCTTGAACTGCTTTTGCAGATCTTCACGTTCAAACCAGTCGGCACGGAACCAGTAAAGGTTTGCAAACTGCTGGGAGGGGAGTTGGTAAAGCTTGCCGTCAGGCCCGGTGGTAAAGTCGAGCCCGATGAAATCATCGAGATCCAGGGTGGGCAAAGTGAGGTCCTTACCAGCACCATTCATGATGTCTTCAACAGCCACCACTTTTCCATAGCGGAAGTGGGTGCCGATCAGGTCGGAATCGTTCACGTAGCCATCGTAGATGTTCCGTCCAGACTGCATCTGAGTCTGGAGTTTCTCGATAACATCGCCTTCCTGAATCAGCGTGTGGGTAAGGTTGATCCCGGTGATTTCGGAAAACGCCTTGGCCAGAACATTGGACTCATACTCATGAGTCGCTATGGTTTCGGAAACCACGTTGATGTCCATGCCACGAAACTGCTCAGCGGCTTTGGTAAACCACTCCATTTCCTTGAGTTGCTCTTCCTTGCTCAGAGTGGAGTTCTTGAACGCTTCATTAACCCACTTCTCAGCTGCTTCACTATATTGATCGGCACTGACATGCAGGCTCAAACCCAAGCTGGCAACACCAACGGCGGCGCTGAGCAACAGGGTCCTCGGATATTTATTGTTGTTGAACATATCCAACCTCGTTCGTCTTGTTATGAATGGAACGAAACAGCCGGGTTTCGTTTCCGCATTTATAGCGCTCTGGTCGCTATTCTTTTCACCGGAATCTCCCGTGATCGATTCCGATCATTAAAATAAAAATAGTTCGTTTACGAAATCATTACAAGTGTTTTTGCAGATTTTCTCGGGCGAAATGTTCGCAAAAACAACATAGCGAACATCCGGCTTCAAATTCATCCCCAACGCAACAACACCAGTAACCAGGCCACCGAAACCGCCAGCGCCACCCAGAGGGTGATATCGCTGACCGCCAGGAAGGTTAGATGTATATACGCAGCCGATAACAATCCGATAAACAACCGGTCACCACGGGTGGTGGCTATCGGCAGAAACCCCTTTCTCTCGGTGCACGGGGAGACAATTTCGTAAACCGTCATTACCGCTAGAATTCCCGCAATCACTGCAAAGAAGATGGCGACGGTCGGCGTCCAGTTCATCCAGGCAATCATAAAACGTCTCCTTACACGCGTCCGAGGGCGAAGCCTTTGGCAACATGGTTACGAACGAACCAGATCACCAGCAGGCCGGGAATAATGGTGAGCGAACCGGCGGCAGCCAGAACACCCCAGTCGATACCGCTCGCCCCTATAGTTCGGGTCATAATCGCCCCGATCGGCTGGGCATCCACGGACGTTAGCGTCCGGGCCAGCAGCAGCTCTACCCAGGAGAACATGAAGGCAAAGAAGGCCGTCACCCCGATCCCGGAACGAATCATCGGCAGGAACACCTTCACGAAAAATTTCGGAAAGCTGTAGCCATCAATATAGGCCATCTCGTCATACTCACGGGGAACACCGGACATGAACCCTTCCAGAATCCAGACAGCCAGGGGCACGTTGAACAGGCAGTGAGCCAGTGCCACCGCAATGTGGGTATCGAAAAGGCCAATGGATGAATAAAGCTGGAAGAAAGGCAGCAGGAAGACCGCCGGCGGCGCCATCCGGTTGCTCAGCAGCCAGAAAAACAGATGCTTGTCACCCAGGAACTTGTAGCGACTAAACGCATAGGCGGCAGGCAGGGCCACAAGTAACGTGATGACCACGTTGATCGACACGTAGATCATCGAATTGATGTAGCCGTTGTACCAGCTGGGATCCGTAAAGATCACGGCATAGTTATCCAGGGTGAAGTTCTGGGGCCAAAGGGTAAGCCCGCCCAGAATTTCCTGGTTGGTCTTGAACGACATGTTCAACAACCAGTAGATCGGAGTCAGAAGCAAAAGAATAAACAGCGTAATCCCGACGTTTTTCGAACGTGTCTGTCTCATCACACTCTCCTTATTTTTCTTTGTCGGCGTGCGTAATGGCGGTAAAGAAGAGCCACGAAATCAGCAAGACGATCAGGAAATAGATCAGCGAGAACGCGGCCGCGCGCCCGAGATCGAACTGCCCGATGGCCATAGTTGTAAGAGTCTGGCTCAGGAAGGTCGTGGAACTGCCGGGACCACCACCAGTCAGCACAAAAGGCTCTATGTAAATCATGAAACTGTCCATGAACCGCAGGAGAACCGCGATGATCAGAACGCTTTTAAGCCTGGGGAGCTGGATATACCGGAACACGGCCCATTTCGAGGCGCGGTCGATCTCAGCCGCCTGGTAGAAAGCTTCCGGAATCGCCCTCAGCCCGGAGTAGCAGAGCAGGGCCACCAGGGGCGTCCAGTGCCAGACGTCCATCAAGAGAACCGTCAGCCAGGCATCGAGGGTGTCTCCGGTGTAGTTGTAATCTATACCCAACTGGTTAATGCCCCATCCGAACAGACCGATATCGCCGCGGGCAAAAATCTGCCAGATGGTGCCAACCACATTCCAGGGAATCAGCAGTGGAATGGCCAGAAGAATCAGGCACAGGGAACCCTTGATACCGGATTTCGGCATCATGAGGGCAACACCGATACCCAGAGGAATCTGGATCAGCAGTACCGCACCCGAGAATATAAATTGACGAATCAGGGAATCCTGCAGGCGCTCATCAGTCAGTACCTCTTTAAACCACTCTGTGCCTACAAAGAACGCCTGGCCCGGGCCAAAAATATCCTGGACCGAGTAATTCACCACGGTCATCAGGGGAATCAGCGCCGAGAAGGCAACGAGCAGGAATACCGGCAGCACCAGCCACCAGGCTCTATTGTTTTGTACCTTTTGCATCACTGTTGCTCCTGTACCAGGAATTCATCCACATACAGCTTCAGCCATTGCCTCGGGAACGAGAGGTGAACCTTACTGCCAATCGATGCGGCGAACTCCTCGCTCTGCCGGACTTTCATTTTTTCATGGTCAAGCTGAACGGTAACAATCTTGTAGGTACCCAGGTCCTCTACATCCAGGACCTCGGCCTCGAAGGTGTCGTCTGAAGCCACAGAGGACACTTCCACAAACTCGGGACGGATTCCGATCTTGATGTTGGTGGACCTGGTCCGCTGCAAGACATCTACCTGCCAGGACTCGAGTGACACAACTGTGCTTCCGAAACACACGCCCCGGGGACACCGCTGCACTTCAATAAGGTTCATGCCGGGGCTGCCAATGAAAAAGCCCACGAAGGTATGGTTGGGCTGTTCGAACAGCTCGGTCGGCGTACCAAACTGGACAATCTGCCCGCCGTACATCACCGCTATCTTGTCGGCAAAGGTGGAGGCCTCGAGCTGGTCGTGGGTGACATACACCATGGTGATGTCAAACTGCTCGTGAATCTGCTTTAGCTTGCGGCGCAGTTTCCACTTGAGTTGCGGATCGATCACCGTCAGTGGCTCGTCGAACAGAATCGCGGACACGTCCTCCCGAACCAGGCCGCGGCCCATGGATACCTTCTGCTTTTCATCCGCGGTCAGGTTCTTCGCCTTCTTGTAGAGCTTGTCCTCTATTTCGAGGACCTCTGCAATCTCATGGACGCGGGCCTTGATCTTGGAGGCTGGCACCTTGTTGTTCTTCAGTGGGAACGCCAGGTTGTCGTATACCGTCATTGAGTCGTAAATGACGGGGAACTGAAAAACCTGGGCGATATTCCTGTCCCGGGGAGACAGTTCATTGACCCGCTTGCCGTCAAACAGAACATCACCTTCCGAAGGCTGAACAAGACCGGAAATAATGTTCAGCATGGTGCTTTTTCCGCAGCCCGACGGACCGAGCAGAGCGTATGCCCCACCTTTGTGCCAGACATGGTCAAGCTGGCGAATCGCGTAATCATCCGGCCCGGTAGGCATATCGCTGTAGCTGTGGGCGAGTGATTTCAATTGAATTTCAGCCATCAGACAGACCCTCCTGAAACCTGGGACGGTGTGTGCACCAGTTGCTCGTCGTTGTCGAAAACGAAAAGCTTGTTGATTGGCAGGTACACCTTGATGGGTGAACCCGTGTGGTACTGATGCACGCCCATCAGTTGCAACACCATTTCAAAGTGGCTGTTCTCAACGTGCATGAAGGTTTCAGAACCACTGATCTCACTGAGCTCCACCTCCATGGACATCTCCAGGTCATCATCACTGGTGGGCACCAGACCGATATGGCTGGGACGGATCCCGAACCAGTAATCACCCGGTTTCAGCTTCGCCAATTCCTGCGTGAGCGCGTGGTGGGAGTATTCGTCGAAGGTCACCTCGGTTTCGGAAACCCGGCCACGAATCATGTTCATTGGAGGCTCGCTGAACAATTGTGCAGCGAGAGTGTTCACCGGTGCCCGATAGACATCCATCACCGGGCCGGTCTGAACGACCTGCCCCTCGTGCAGTAATGTTGTTGTACCGCCGAGTGCAAGGGCTTCATTGGCCTCTGTGGTTGCGTACACCGCAATACACTGGCGCTCGCGGAACAGATCCCGCAGTTCCGCCCGGAGCTCTTCGCGCAGCTTGTAATCAAGGTTGACCAGTGGCTCATCGAAAAGCACCAGGGTCGCATCTTTAACCAGCGCCCGGGCCATGGCCGTTCGCTGCTGTTGACCACCCGACAGTTCCAGGGGATAGCGCTTCAGCAGAGGGTCAATCCGGAGCATCGACGCGGTTTCTTTCACCCGACGATCAATCTCGGAATCGGTCATCTTTGCAAGCCGCAGGGGCGAAGCAATGTTTTCGTAGACCGTCAGGTTGGGATAATTGATGAACTGCTGGTAGATCATCGAAATATTACGGTTCTGTACGCTCTGCCCTGTTACGTCCTCGCCGTTGTATATCAGACGGCCATTATCGGGCTTGTCTAACCCGGCCATCAATCGCATCAGCGAGGTCTTTCCGGCCAGTGTCCGGCCGAGCAGAACGTTAAAGGAACCTGCCTCAAAGGTGAGGTTGGCATCCCGTATGTAGTCGACACCGTCGACCTCACGTGAGAGATTCTCCAGTGTTAAGGACATAGGCTTTCCTTTTTGTTCTTGTGGAAACGCGCTTCGGGACCGGCATACACCGACCGCGAAAATTCGATTTCGAATCCACTAACGCAAACGGTGTACCACTTCTTTAAGGTTTGTAGGTATCTCTACCTACAGCACTGTTTTTCAAGACTTTAAATTTTTATGACGATTTCCTATCCGAAAATAGCAATGTTCGTTTAGCAATACTCTGTTCAAAATGAACATTGACGTGAACAGCATTTGCACAGATTATTGAGCAACAGCAAGGACAGGCCTGTTCCACTTTGCTGCTCGAATCGTCAACCAGAACAACAAACGAAAAACTGAGTGACGCCTGATGAGAAAAAACGAATATTCGGATTATCGAAGTGTGATTGCCGATTCCTGGAACCGCTGTATTGCCTGGGGCCTTGATCACGATCATGAGCCAGCACCGTTGAGACCAGAGCCCGCGAGGTTAGAGGAGATAAATCGACAGCACAGCGAACTGCTTTCGGTGACCGAAGCAGAAGTTCTGCCCTATTACCGAAACGTCCTATCAAACAGCCGATGTCTCATCCTGCTTGCCGATCAGCACGCAACCGTACTCAGCAGCTGGGGTGATGAACGCATCACCGAGACCCGTCTCAAACCCTGGTTCCAGACCGGTGCAAACTGGCAAGAGCAGAACTGCGGTACCAACGCTATTGGCACATCAATTGCGGTGGGGGGCCCCGTTCAGATTCAGCGTAATGAACATTTTCTGAAAACAAACCGGAGCATCATCGGCTCTGCCGCACCGATTTTCGATGCCCACCGCCAGATCGCGGGTGTTCTGAGCGTGTTTAGCGACGCCTATCTGCCTCAGGCTCACACGTTAGGCATGGTGCGACTGCTGTCCCAATCTGTGGAAAACCGCCTGATCAATCGTCAGTTCGGGCCGGATCACTTCCAGATCACCCTGAATACAACGGCGGACAACTTCGATAGCCCCTGGTCCGGCATTCTCGTGTGTGATGATTCCGGTCAGGTGATCGCCAGCAACCAGAGGGCAGATCAGCTTCTGGGAATGAACACCGTCGAAGCCAGGCTGGATGAGCTATTCACCCGCCACCGGAATCACATCCTCGGCCACCCTGAAACAGAAACCCTGCAACTGACCACCCGGAGCAAGGTCCGTCTTAGTGCCCGGATCAAACGCCCCACCCGAATCCCCGACGCCAACGGAAAAACAAAGCCTTCTCCAGTACCGGAGGACCTCCGACAATCCGCCCGACCGCTCGACATCGACAATCTTGATTACGGCGATTCCGCGGTCAAACGCTGTGCTACGCAAAGTCTCAAAGTTCTGGAGCGGGGTTTACCGGTACTCATCACCGGCGAAACGGGGGTAGGCAAGGAAGTGCTGGTGAAAGCTCTTCACCGCGCATCCCACCGCAAGGACCAGCCGCTGGTCGCGGTCAACTGCGCAGCCATTCCGCCGGAGCTGGTCGAATCGGAATTGTTCGGTTATGAAGCCGGTGCTTTCACCGGCGCAAGGGCGCAGGGATCACTGGGGTTCATACGAAAAGCGCACAAGGGCGTTCTGTTCCTCGACGAGATCGGCGAAATGCCTCTTTCTGCGCAGTCGCGTCTATTGCGTGTTCTACAGGAAAGGGTCGTTACACCGGTGGGATCCACCGACAGCGTCCCGGTCGATATTCTGTTGGTTACGGCAACCAATCGACCGCTGACCACCCGGATTGAAAACGGCCACTTCCGGGCCGACCTCTACTACCG
The DNA here is from genome assembly GCF_003751355.1 of Marinobacter sp. 3-2. Lineage (NCBI taxonomy): Bacteria > Pseudomonadati > Pseudomonadota > Gammaproteobacteria > Pseudomonadales > Marinobacteraceae > Marinobacter > Marinobacter sp. 3-2. The sequence goes on from NZ_RJUQ01000011.1 coordinate 192,625, forward strand.
CATCAACGGGTTGTGCGTCGAACTCCCAGCCCTTCGAAACCGTGCCGACAGGCGGATGCTGATACAGAGCCTGTATGCCCGGCACCGGGATCCGGGTCAGTCTGAGCAACTTTCACCGAAAGTCCTTTCGGCCCTGGAAGCCCACCCCTGGCCCGGTAACATCCGCCAACTGGTAAATGTGCTGAGGGTCGCCATCGCAATTGCCGACGGCGAGCAGGTGCAGGTTTGGCACCTGCCAGAAGATTTTCTTGCAGAGTTCGAGGCCAACCCCCTTGAACAGAGCGATCCACCGATGCAGGAACAGCCAGTTGCTGGTTCCGAAGCAGAAACCGAGGACACCCTTGCTAGAACCCTGCAAATTTACCGGAAATGCACCGGCAATATCTCGCAGGCGGCCAGAGAACTGTCCATCAGCCGCAACACCCTCTATAAGCGCCTGCGGGAAATGGGTGTTCGCTGACGTTCGTTGCCGCGGCCGCTTTGTTGTGTCAAAGCTTTTGCACCGCTTGGCTCCAGCCGTCGTAGAGCTTATCCCGATGCTCTTTAGTCATAACCGGCTCAAAATTCCGATCGCATCGCCACAAGTCCGAAAGCTCCTCGAGAGAGCCATAGACCCCGGCTTCCAGACCGGCGAGGTAGGCGGCGCCAAGCGCCGTGGTTTCAACCAGTGAAGGTCGATCCACCCGGGCGCCGAGAATGTCTGCCAGGAACTGGAGGACCCAGTTGTTGGCCACCATACCACCGTCGACTCTGAGGTTGACTGGGCGGATGCCGTCCTTTTCCATGGCTTTTTGCAGATCCTTGGTCTGGTAGCAGACCGATTGCAGACCTGCCGTCACAATCTCCTTGATACCGGTATCACGAGTCAGGCCGAATATCGCGCCTCTCGCGTTGGGGTCCCAATAAGGTGCCCCAAGCCCGGTAAACGCAGGCACCAGATAGACGCCGTGGTCGACCGGCGTCCCCTCTGCCAACGGCTCTGTTTCACAGGCATCCCGGATAAGCCGAAGCCCGTCCCTCAGCCATTGAATGGTGGCCCCGGCAATGAAAATACTGCCCTCAAGGGCATAGGTAGGCTTGCCATTTACCCGGTACGCCACCGTCGTAAGCAAACGGTGCTTCGACTGCAAAGCCTTGTCGCCAGTATTGAGCATCAGAAAGCAACCCGTGCCGTAGGTGCTTTTCGCCATGCCAATGCCAAAGCAGGTCTGACCGAACAGGGCCGCCTGCTGATCGCCGGCCACCCCCAATACCGAGGTGCCGTTGAGTGCCCCGCCCTCGGTGATCCGCCCGAACTGATCGGCGGAATCCATCACCTCCGGCAACAGCGATTCGGGAATATCGAAAAGTTGCAGAAGCTCCGGATCCCATTTCTGGTTGTGAATGTTGAACAGCAGCGTACGACTGGCATTGGTGGCGTCAGTACGGTGCTCACGGCCACCGGTCAACCGCCACAACAGGAAGCTATCAACCGTCCCGAACGCAAGCTCTCCGCGCTCCGCACGCTCCCTGACTCCAGCGACATTTTCCAGAATCCAGCGGAGTTTGGTGGCCGAGAAATACGGATCAACCAGCAACCCGGTTTTGCTGCTGACCCACGGCTCAAGCCCCTCACTCTTCAGGGATTCGCAGTAGGAGGCTGTCCGCCGGTCCTGCCAGACAATAGCGTTATATACGGGCTCCCCGGTTTGACGATCCCATACCACAGTGGTCTCGCGCTGATTGGTAATGCCCACCGCGATCACTTCATCGCGATCACCACATTCCTCAGCCATCACCGCGTCGCAGGTCTGCTTAACCGATGACCAGAGATCCTCCGGATTGTGCTCTACCCAGCCACTGGCCGGGAAATGCTGCGGAAACTCTTGCTGGCGGGTGGCGTGTATGTTGCCCTGCAGGTCAAAGAGTATGGCTCTGGAACTGGTAGTTCCCTGATCAATGGAGAGTATGTACTGGCTCATAGAATTTCGACCTCGGTTTCTTATTTTTTCGTATTTTTACTTTTTTGAACATAAATGCCAAGTGGTTTTCACGGCAAGCGCGCATCTGGCCAACCTGTCCCGGTAAAAAAGCTGCATAACCCGCTGAAAACCACTAAACTTTGGGGATGTTTTCGGACGCACTATATTTCGCATGAGAAAAATGACAGAGCGGAGGAGGTTTTAATGGCACAGCGTCGCCGACAGGATCTGATTATGGAGCTGATCCAGCAGAACGGTTTCGTCACCACCGAACAGCTGGTAGACCAGTTCAAGGTGACGCCTCAGACCATCCGCCGGGACCTGAATGAACTCGCCAAACAGAAGAAACTCCGCAGGCACCATGGTGGAGCCGGCATTGACTCCAGCACTGTGAACACCGCCTATCAGGCCCGCAAGATCATGGATCTTGAAGCCAAGGAACGAATTGCCGAAGCACTCGTGGAGCTTATTCCTGATAACTCCTCAATGTTCATCAACATCGGCACCACCACCGAAACCATTGCCAAGGCACTGCTTGAGAAAAACAACCTGCAGATCGTCACCAACAACCTGCACGTCGCATCTATTCTCTCCGCCAAAGAAGACTTCCATGTCATCATTGCCGGTGGGGAAGTACGTAACCGCGACGGCGGCATCGTCGGTGAAGCCACACGGGACTTCATCAATCAGTTCAAAATGGACTTCGGCATTATCGGCATCAGCGGCATTCATAACGATGGCTCCCTGCTCGATTTCGATTACCGCGAAGTCCGCGTCGCCCAGGCAATCATTGCCAACTCCAACCAGGTTCTTCTTGCTGCCGACCATTCCAAGTTCGGGCGCAACGCCATGGTCCGTCTCGGCAGCATCTCCCAGGCTGACCACGTGTTTACCGACCAGCAACCTCCTGTAGAGATCCGCCAATTGCTGACCGAGCATAACGTACAGCTTCATATCGTCTGATTTCTTTTCGGTCCCTCCTGTTCGAAAATGTGACCGCCTCGCTCTTTTCGTTTTTTTTCTATTTTTTCCTTTACGAATATCCTTGCCTTTCGCATAATAGTTCCATACCGCTTATTGAACATTGAAAAGTGCGCATCACAACAAAGCGTCTTTTCCAGTGGCGTCAGGAGATGACCAACAATGACTATGGAGCACGAACAGTTTGACGTTATTGTCGTTGGCGGCGGAGTCAACGGCACCGGCATTGCCATGGACGCAGCCGGGCGAGGTCTGAAAGTCCTGCTATGTGAAATGAATGATCTGGCTTCGGCTACCTCATCCAGCAGCAGCAAGCTGATACACGGCGGCCTTCGTTATCTTGAGCACTACGAATTCCGACTGGTCCGGGAGGCACTGGCTGAACGCGAGTCTCTGCTTCGCAACTCGCCACACATCATGTGGCCAATGCGCTTTCGGCTACCTCACCGCCCTCACCTGCGCCCGGCATGGATGATTCGAACCGGCCTCTTCCTTTATGACCATCTGGCAAAGCGTGAGATCCTGCCGGGCTCTCGCTCGATCAAATTCGGGGCAGACGATCCGCTCAAACCCGATATCACCAAGGGCTTTGAGTACTCGGACGGTTGGGTTGACGATGCCCGCCTGGTGGTTCTGACCGCAAAAAAAGCCCAGCAATTCGGTGCGCAGATTCTTACACGCACCAAATGCGTCAAAGCTGAACAGGGCTCCCGAGAGTGGCAAGTGACCCTCCGTGACATGACCGATGAGACCGAGAAAACCGTCTCGGCAAAGGCAATAGTGAACGCTTCGGGCCCCTGGGTGAGCCGGTTGTTCGGAGAAACGCTGTCGATGCCCGCCCCGAAGATGATTCGCATGGTTAAAGGCAGTCATATCGTTGTTCCGAGGCTGAACAAGGGAACCGAAGCCTATATTCTCCAGAACGAAGATGAGCGGATAGTGTTTGTTATTCCCTACGAGGATGAATTTTCGCTCGTGGGCACAACCGACGTGGACTACGAGGGTGACCCTAAAAAAGCCAAGATTTCGCCCGAGGAAACTGATTATCTTCTCAACATTGTGAACTCTCACTTCAAGCGACAACTTGTACCTTCAGATGTGATCTGGTCGTACTCCGGCGTACGCCCTCTGATGGATGATGAGCAGGAAAACGCTCAGAAAGCCTCGCGGGATTATTCTTTTGAGATCAACAGCGAGAAAGGCAAGGCACCGCTGATTTCAGTCTTCGGGGGCAAGATAACGACCTACCGCAAGCTGGCCGAAGCCGCGACTGACAAACTGTGCCAGTTCTTTCCCGAAGCCGGCGGACGCTGGACCAAGAAAGGGGTTTTACCAGGCGGTGACTTTGCCAATCACGAGGCTCTGGAGGAAACTCTGCGTCTCGACTATCCATGGCTCGCCGAGAAGGTCATCAGCCGCTATGTTCGCACTTACGGCACAACCAGCTATGACATTCTCAGAAATTGTACGTCTATGGAAGACCTCGGTATTCATTTCGCCGGAACTCTCTATGAACGTGAGGTCGAACACCTGGTCAAGAACGAGTGGGCCATGACGTCGGAGGATATTCTCTGGCGCAGGACCAAACAGGGGCTATACGCCAGCGACTCCGATATCGAATCCCTGGAACGTTATCTGATGAAAACTGTCACCACTGAAACTCGCAAAACTGCTCTCCACCACAGCGCCTGAAGCTCTCTCAGGCATCCTTGCTCCGGCCGGATAATTCCGCCCGGAGCTTTTTTCGGCGCTTCCACGGCCAGGGATTTTTGGCTTGGGAGAAGTCGGCCAGGCAGAGGAGACTCCTAAAACACGCTGTAAATACTTCCCTGTACGCTCGGCTCCGCCATCCATGGCTCCGGACGGTTTTAGGAGTCTCCTCTGCCTGCCCTCCCATACATTTTCGGAATCTCGGACAATAAAAAAGGTTGAGGAATTAACCTCAACCTTTTGAGCACCGACTTCCGAGGGTGCTTGCCTCTTTTTGAGACAATCAGAACGTCAGTTGCGAACCAAAGATGATCGCATCGTATTCGCCCTGACCATTCCCCGTGCCCAGTGTCGTGTATTCCGCCATCAGGGTGAGGTGGTCTGTTGCTGCGTAGCGGGCAAACAGCATGGTCAGATCGGTATCGTCACCATCACCGGCGATGAAGTCGTCCTCACCTTCACCATAACTGACACCGAGTGTGGTCCGGTTGATCTGATAGGTTGTTTCAACATACCACTGGCTTGCGTCTTCTTCGTTCGGGTCCAGGCGCGCGGCAAACACACCGTTGCCTGTGCCCTGGGTGATGCCGTAGTTGCCACGAACACTCAGACCACCCAGCGAGACGGAACCACCGAAATCGATACCAGACATAGTGTAGTCATCGAAGGTGCCGGTTTTGGAGTCCACATCCTGGGTAAAGCCACTGGACCAAAGGGAGAAGTTGTCGCCGGAATAGACCACGTTCGCTTCGATGCGGGGCATGGTGTACTCGGCATCAGTAACGCCATCCACTTTCGACGGGCTAAACAGACCAACCTTGAATTGCAGGCCACCCAAGTTGTTGGAGGTGTACATCACACGGGGCGTGAAGTTGGCGTAAAAGTACCCGTTACCGATGCGCCCGGCGGTGGCCGCCACCTGGTCTGGCCCGCCAATGAGGCCGACACCCAACGCGCTGCCGTTATCACCAATGGCAGGAACCCCATAGATCCCGAAGCCTTTTCCTATATTAACCTTGCCAAAATCACCTGCCACTGCAATCTCCGAGACCCGACTGCGGAACTCCGTATTGGCATCACCGGGCGCAATATTGGCATTCATCTGGAAGTGGCCTGACACCTCCAAGCCGTTCTGGGTGGGCGCATAGATGTTCGTTTGCAGTGTTGCGGGGTTAAAACCGGTTGTGATGGTGAAAGAATCCTCATCGGTTGGCTCGTCATAGTTTCCGAACACCGCAAAGATCGGAATATGGCCGTTGAAGCCCGCCTTCCACCCATTATCGGACTCGAAAGAAACTTCCGCCATGACTGGAGAGGAGACACCTGCCGCCAATACCAGTGCGGCTGCCATTGGGGCTTTCCGGAAAGAGCGGTTGTTGGACGATATAAAAACGTTGTTATTTTCGATCATGTTAATTTCCTGTTTTTGTTAGCGCTGAACTTTAGCCAGCCAACCGAAACACCTCGCCAAAAGCCTTAGCCCCGGCCAGGCGCGTGGCAGCCAACTGCGTTAACGAACCGATTTATTTTCGCTTTAAGACAAAACAGTTCGAAACAGCACAAATTTAGCGCTCAAAATTCCAAATGAAAAGTTTATGATCGAAAAAATTTTCGTTTAGACGTGCCGCACATAGGAAAAAATTCCATTTAATGACTTTAACTTGTTGTATTAAAGGTATTAAATCTCAAATAGCCTAATCCTAAAATTTTTCGTTGACGAACCTTTTAGCGAACCATATGATCGTAAATTGTACGAAAAGCAACAAAAACAAGAGACGATCATGAACAAACTCGCGTTGTTAATAGGGCTGACACTACTGATTGGCCCACCGGTAACCGCCGGGCCTCTTTTCGAGTCGCTCTCTGGGGAGAAGCAGTCGCAGATCCGCACGCTGATCGAAGACCATTTCCCGGATTCAACTCTGTCCGCGGATGAACAGGCGGAAGAGCTGGCCTGGTTTGCCCATGCAGCCTCTGAGCTAAAGGGAACAGAGATCTCGGTTCTGTCCGAACAACTGCCGACCCACGATTACGAGGCAGAAGTCCTGGCACCTGCTTTTTCCGAGCTGACGGAGATTCCGGTAACACACGATAGAAGGCCAGAGGGCGAAGTCATTCGCCAGATCAATCTCCAGCGAATCATGGCTGCCAAGGGCCGATACGATGCGTTCGTTAACGACTCAGACATGATCGGCACCCACTCCCGCAGCGGCTGGGCTCTCGCACTCAGCGATTACATGGAGGGCGCGGGCGAGGCATTTACCCTGCCTACCCTGTCACTGGAAGATTTCATTGGGCTGGAATTTGTTACTGGGCCGGATGGGAAGATGTACCAGTTGCCCGATCAGCAGTTCGCCAACCTTTACTGGTTCCGATACGACTGGTTCCAACGCCCGGAACTGAGGGTTCGGTTCATGGAGCGTTACGGTTACGAGCTTGGCGTGCCCGTCAACTGGTCTGCCTATGAAGATATTGCAGAATTTTTCACGGTACACGTTCGGGAAATTGATGGTGAAAGGGTTTACGGCCACATGGACTACGGCAAGCGTGATCCCTCCCTGGGATGGCGCTTCACCGACGCCTGGTTTTCCATGGCAGGCGCGGGTGATCGGGGTATTCCCAACGGCCTGCCCGTCGATGAATGGGGCATTCGTATGGAAGGCTGCCATCCTGTTGGCTCTTCTGTCAGTCGCGGCGGCGCCACCAACAGTCCTGCGGCGGTCTACGCACTGGCAAAATACATAGACTGGTTACAGCGCTTCGCGCCTCCTGAAGCCGCAAACATGACGTTTTCAGAAGCCGGACCCGTGCCGGCCAGAGGCCAGGTAGCACAGCAGATTTTCTGGTATACCGCCTTCACATCCGACATGGCAAAAGAGGGTTTACCCGTCGTCAATGAAGACGGCACTCCGAAATGGCGCATGGCGCCCTCTCCTCGCGGCGCCTATTGGCAAGAGGGAATGAAACTGGGATACCAGGACGTTGGCGCCTGGACCATTCCCAGGGCCATGGGTTCGAACCAGCAGAAAGCAGCTTGGCTTTACGCCCAATTTACCGTCTCGCGTACGGTATCACTGCAGAAGACCCTCTATGGCCTCACCCCGATTCGCCTCTCAGACCTGGAGTCGCCGCAAATGCAAGAAAAAGCGCCGACACTGGGCGGTTTGGTCGAATTCTATCGGAGTCCTGCCAGGACAGCCTGGTCGCCGACGGGTGTGAACGTGCCAGACTATCCCCGCCTGGCCAAACTATGGTGGCCTAACATCGCCGATGCGGTAACAGGCAAAGTCACTCCTCAGCAGGCGCTCGATAACCTGGCCGCAGCGCAGGACAGGACTCTGTCGGTCATTGAGCGTAATTTCCTGGCCGGTGATTGCGGCCCGAAAATGGCAAAGGAAGAGCAATTAAAGGACGCCGACTGGTGGCTGGCGCAGCCGGGCGCGCCCAAACCACGTCTGCGCAACGAGAAACCGCCGGGCAAAACCATCCGATACGAGGATCTGCTCAAGCAGTGGGACGTTGCTGCCAAATGAACACCGATGAAACTAGAGACTCCAGCGGACGTTGCCGGCTGAGCACACCGGCTATCCGTACTCGGGTGCGAGAAGAAGAGCCACCCGACGCTGCAGTTCAGGCACAACATCACTTTCGAACCAGGGATTGCGACGCAGCCACAGGTTGTTTCTCGGGCTGGGATGAGGCATCGGGAGAACATCTGGCCAGTAGTCCTGCCAATGTTGCACGTTGGCTGTTACGGATTTTCGGCCGTCGGCAAGGTGCCAGGCGTGCGCATACTGCCCGATAACCAGCGTGAGCCCAATCTGCGGCAGACGATCCAGCAGCAGGTTCCGCCAGGCTGGCGCGCACTCCGGCCGCGGCGGAAGATCTCCGGACTTGCCTGTGCCCGGATAGCAAAACCCCATCGGCAGGATCGCGAGCTTCTGCTCGTCATAGAAGGTATCCCGGGTAACCCCCATCCATTGCCGAAGCCTATCGCCGCTGGGATCGTTGAAGGGCAGCCCGGTTTCATGCACGCGCCTACCCGGAGCCTGCCCGACTACGAGAATTCTGGCGCTTTCAGATATCTGTATGACAGGCCTCGGCCCGCGTGGAAGAACGTCGGCGCAAATCGTACACGCCCGCACGCGCCGAACCAGGTCATCGAAGGGAAGCCGGGAAAGGTCCTCTGTCATGAGCGTTCCGTTATCAGGGTGATTGCATATACCGTCATTTCCCGTAACGATAGAGGCACAATCACGACACAACAAGTCTCGAAGGACACATCATGAATGCGAAAGCAGGCTCTCTCCCGCTGCCGGAAATCGATATCGAAGAGTTCCGGAAAGTTGTTCGCACGCGCCGCTCCATCAGGCGCTTCACCGATGAGCCGATTCCTGAGGCCGTGCTTAAAGATTGCCTGGAACTGGCAACCCTGGCTCCGAATTCCAGTAACCTTCAGCCCTGGGAATTTTTCGTTGTCCGCACGCCGGAGCTCAAGGCAGAACTCGCCCACGCCTGTCTTGGCCAGAATGCAGCGAAAACCGCCGCTGCGCTGATCGTAGTGGTTGCCCGACCGGATAGCTGGCGGGCTCATGCACGGCAAGCTCTTGAGGATTGGCCAGAAGAAAAACTGCCGCCCATCGTCGAAAAATACTACCGCAAAGTCGCCCCGATTCATTACAACCAGGGGCCGCTTGGTATTCTGGGTTTAGCCAAAAAAGCGGCAGGCCTTGCGGTGGGAATTACCAGGCCGGTGCCCCGGGGGCCCTACTCCAATTGCGAGATGAAAATCTGGGCTACCAAATCCACAGCCCTGGCTGCCCAGAACCTCATGCTTGCGCTCCGCGCCCACGGGTATGATTCCTGCCCCATGGAGGGTTTTGACGAGCATCGCGTGAAGAAGCTTATTAATCTGCCCGGAAAAGGATTGGTAACCATGGTACTGGCAGCCGGCCGACGGGCTGAAAACGGCGTCTATAACCGCCAGTACCGTTTTGATCAGCGCCAGATGGTGCACTACCTCTGATCCAGTAACGGCAATCCGGCCTCATACTTCCGGATTGCCCAGTGCCTCGGCAGCCCCCAGCAGGCCGGTGTAGGGCTCGGTGACCACATAGACCGGTGTGAACTCCAGCAGCGGGCGCATTCTTCCCTTATCCTCAAAGCCATTTCGGAACGGGCTTTCGAGAAAGAACTCGAGGAAACGGGGCAGGATTCCGCCACACAGGAAGACACCGCCTGTGCTACCCAGGGTCAGAACGCCATTGCCGGCTACCCGACCGAGAATTTCACAGAAATGGCTGAGCGTGTGGCGGGCCAGCCTGTCGGTGTTTTCTACCGCAGCCGCGGTGATTTTCTCCGGCGCATCCAGTGGCGCCGCAACGCCCTGAATCTCCGCATGGGCCTGATACAGGTTCAACAAGCCCTGACCGCACAGAATCCGTTCCACGGACACCCGGCCAAACCGGGCCTTGAGAATCCGCAGCACAGCCATTTCGGCATCGTCCGTGGGCGCGAAATCCACGTGGCCACCCTCGGTCATCAACGGCACCCAGCCATGCTCGATGGGCACTAACCCTGAAACACCGAGCCCGGTTCCCGGACCCATCACCAGCCTGGGGCGCCGGCTGTCACCGGGGCCGCCGCAAACATGCACCAGATGGTCGTTCGCAACGTGAGGAACGCCGAGGGCCATGGCGGTAAAATCGTTGATCACCTTGAACCTGGACCAGCCAAACTGTGCTCGGACTTCTTCGGTATCAAAAAGCCAGTGGTTGTTGGTCATCCGAACCTGGGTCCCGCGAACCGGTGAGGCAACAGCCAGACAGGCCCCGTCGACCTCCGAAACCCCAACCCTAGCCAGGTAATCCCGCACTGCGTCATCGAGGTTCGCATATTCTCCGCAGGGCAAAATCTTGATGGCGCGAGGCTGCACGGTTCCCTGTTCTACCAGGGCAAAACGCGCATTGGTGCCACCAATATCACCGACCAGTGAATAGTGTGTTGCTGTCATGCCTCGTGATTCCAGAAAAAGCTGGCCCCTTCCTCGGGATTGCTGGCAGCGCGTCGCATCCAGCCAAATAACTCCCGACCGTAGCCGCGATGATACCCGGTCAGGTCCGCTTTTTCAGATTCCCGGCCGGCGAACTCCTGATCATCCACGCGGATGGCAAGAACACCACTCTCGGCATCCAGACAAACCATGTCGCCATTCTTGACCTTGGCCAGCGGGCCACCGTCCAGCGCCTCCGGGTAGACATGGATCGCCGCAGGTACCTTGCCCGACGCACCGGACATACGGCCATCCGTCACCAGACCAACCTGGAATCCGCGATCCTGCAACACGCCAAGGTAGGGGGTAAGCTTGTGCAGCTCTGGCATACCATTGCTCTTGGGACCCTGGAAACGCACGATCACAATACAATCCCTGTCCAGATCCCCTGCCTCAAAGGCTGCCTTGAGTTCGTTCTGGTCGTTGAACACAACGGCCGGCGCTTCAACTTTACGGTGCTCCGGGGCAACGGCAGAGACCTTGATAACGCCCCGACCGAGGTTGCCATCAAGCACCCTCAGCCCACCATCGGGTGCAAACGGCTCGGCAACCGGGCTGAGCACATCCGGGCGAAGACTTTTTTCCGGCGCGGGCTTCCACACCAGTTGCTCATCCGACAACTCCGGCATCTCGGTATAGCGCTCAAGGCCATAGCCAACCACTGTGTTCACATCGTTATGCACGTATCCGCCGCTCAGCAGTTCCCTGATCAGGAACGGCGTTCCGCCAGCCTCGTGGAACGCATTCACGTCTTCCTGCCCGTTAGGGTAGATCCGGGTCATGGACGGAACCACGGAGGAAAGCTCGGCGTAGTCGTTCCAGTCGATGATGATCCCCGCCGCCCGGGCAATCGCTATCCAGTGAATGGTGTGATTGGTGGAACCGCCAGTAACCAGCAGCGCCACCAGAGCATTAACAATGCTCTTTTCATCCACCATATCGCCCAGACCCAGCTCGCCACCGTGAGGCTTGGACAGCCTGATCACCTGCTCGGTCGCCGCCCGGGTAAGCTCATCACGGAGCGGCGTATTGGGGTTCACAAACGCAGACCCCGGCATATGCAGGCCCATGACTTCCACCAACAGCTGGTTGCTGTTGGCGGTGCCGTAAAACGTACAGGTGCCGGGGCTGTGATAGGACTTGCTCTCGGCCTCCAGCAATTCTTCCTTGCCAACTTTGCCCTCGGCGTAAAGCTGGCGGATCCGCTGTTTCTCCTTGTTCGGGAGCCCTGAAGGCATTGGACCTGCCGGAAGCAGAATAGTGGGCAGATAGCCGAAGCTCAGCGAGCCTATCAGAAGGCCAGGCACAATCTTGTCGCAGATCCCCAAAAGCAGCGTGGCATCGAACATGTTGTGACTGAGGGCCACGGCCGTACTCATGGCAATGGTGTCCCGGGAGAACAGGCTCAGCTCCATACCCGGCTGGCCCTGGGTTACGCCGTCACACATGGCCGGCGTGCCCCCGGCCACCTGAGCCACCGACCCCATTCCACGGGCCGCCTCCCGAATAATATCCGGGAACTTTTCGTAGGGTTGGTGGGCCGAAAGCATATCGTTATAGGCCGTTACCATGGCCACGTTGGCCTTGTTCATGAATTTCAGGGTGTCTTTGTCGCCCTGATTACAGGCCGCGAAACCGTGGGCCAGATTGCCGCAGGACAGAGAGCTCCGGTGTGGAGACTGGGCTTTGAGGGCATTCATGCGGTTCAGGTAATCCTGCCGCGTTGGGCGACTGCGCTCGATGATTCTCTGGGTAACCTTATCTACGGTCGGGTGCATGGTGGGCTCCATTGCGTAATTTATTAGAGTGGTCGCTTTTAGACGTAATTTTACTTCCTTTTTTTGGCATTTCCACCGTTGAATCGTTCATTTCTTCTTTTTTTGTTGTTATATTTACTACATTACTAAGGTAAAACGAACAAAAAACGACCACCCGAGGAGTCAGACAATGACAATCCGTATCGCAATTAACGGTTTTGGCCGCATCGGTCGCAATGTTCTCAGAGCATTGTATGAAAATAACTACCGGAGCCAGCTACAGGTTGTTGCCATTAACGACCTTGGCGACGCCGAAACCAACGCCCATCTGCTCAAGTATGACAGTGTTCATGGTCGATTTGAGGCCGATGTCAGCCACGACTCAGAATCGCTGACAGTGAACGGCGACCGCATTGCCATCACAGCACTGCGCAACCCCGAAGAACTGCCCTGGAAAGATCACCGTGTCGATGTTGTTTTCGAGTGCACCGGGCTTTTCACCAAACGGGACAAGGCGGCAGCTCACCTGAAAGCCGGCGCGCGCAAGGTCATCATCTCTGCACCCAGCCCCGATGCGGATGCCATGATTGTCTACGGCGTGAATCACGAAACCCTGACCACCAATCACGACATTATCTCCAACGCGTCTTGCACTACCAACTGCCTGGCACCGGTTGTTGAAGCTTTGCACAAGGCCATCGGCATCGAGAGTGGCCTGATGACCACCATCCACTCCTACACCAACGACCAGAAACTGAGCGACGTGTACCACTCTGATCTTTACCGCGCTCGCTCTGCCACTCAATCGATGATTCCAACGAAGACCGGCGCGGCTGCCGCCATTGGCAAGGTTATTCCGGAACTTGAGGGAAAGCTTGATGGCCTCGCAGTTCGCGTCCCCACCATCAACGTATCATTGGTGGACTTTGGCTTTATCGCCAGCCGCGAAACGACCGTTGACGAAGTAAACGAAGCGATAAAAACAGCGGCCGAGAAAAATCCGGTTCTTGGTTATAATATCGAGAAACTGGTCAGCATCGACTTCAATCACAACGCACTTTCCAGCATCTATGATGCCAACCACACCCGCGTCCTGGGTCGTCACGTAAAAGTCATGGCCTGGTACGATAATGAATGGGGCTTCTCGAATCGTATGCTGGATAATGCCCTCGCCCTCATCGAGGCCGGCCAGTAAATCTGGCCGTTTCGGCTGATTCCGCTACTCTGTTCGAGACCATTTTTAAGAACCAAAGGACACCAACCATGCTCAGGCGTACCAAGATTGTCGCCACTCTCGGCCCGGCCACCGATTCACCGGAATCCCTCGCGGCCATTATCGCCGCCGGTGTGGATGTCACCCGACTCAACTTTTCCCACGGCAGCGCCGAAGAGCACATCGGGCGAGCCCGCCGGGTTCGCGAAGCAGCAGCGGCCCAGGGCCGGTTCGTCGCACTGCTGGCCGATTTGCAGGGCCCCAAGTTACGCATCGCACGGTTCTCGGAGAACAAGGTCACCCTCAAGGCAGGCCAGACGTTTATCCTGGACGCTGCCATGGACAAGGAGGCGGGTACCGAGGAAAAGGTCGGCATCGACTACGAGCAACTGATCGAAGATGTGGAACCGGGAGACATTCTGGTTCTGGACGATGGCCGCATTGAGATGGAAGTGCAGTCGGTCAGCGACCACAGCATCACTTCCACCGTGCTTATCGGAGGCCCGCTCTCGAATAACAAGGGCCTGAACAAGCGCGGCGGCGGCCTGTCCGCCGAGGCGCTGACGGAAAAAGACAAACAGGACATCGTGACGGCCGCCAAACTGGGCGCGGATTACGTGGCGGTTTCGTTTGTGCGTACTGCCGAGGATATGCACATCGCCCGGCGCCTGCTGAAAGAGGCCGGCTCCGACGCAGGCCTGGTCGCAAAAATCGAACGGGCGGAACTGGCCGACGATGTGGAAGCCCTGGACGCGGTAATCGAAGCATCCGATGCCGTGATGGTTGCCCGTGGCGATCTCGCCGTTGAAATCGGCGACGCCCAGTTGGTGGGCGTACAGAAGCACATCATCTCCCGCGCCCGCGTTCTCAACCGCGCGGTGATCACGGCCACGCAGATGATGGAGTCGATGATCACCAGCCCGATGCCAACGCGAGCCGAAGTCTCAGACGTTGCCAACGCGGTGATGGACTACACCGATGCAGTGATGCTGTCTGCGGAAACAGCCGTGGGCGATTATCCCAAGGAAGCTGTCGAAGCCATGGTGCGCATCTGCCTGGGCGCAGAAAAGCATCCGTCGATGCATCAGTCCAAACACCGGATTCACGAGAGCATGGAGGAAGTTGATGAAGCTATCGCTCTTTCCGCCATGTACGCCGCGAACCACCTTGAGGGTGTCTCGGCCATTATCTGCATGACCGAGACGGGTGCCACGCCGAGGTTGATGTCTCGCATCAAGTCGAGCCTGCCAATCTTTGCGTTTTCGCGCCATCACTCCACCCAGCATCGGGTCGTTATGTTCCGTGGCGTTCAGACGGTGCCTTTCGATTCAGCCAAGATTCCGAACGAGCGGACCAACGCTTTGGCGGTGTCGGAGCTGGTGAATCGCGGAGCAGTCAAGGACGGTGATCTGGTGGTGATTACCAAGGGTGATTATGTGAATGCCCAGGGTGGGACCAACACCATGAAGATTGTTCGGGTTGGTTCTGATATTCGCTGACTGTAAGCCTTCTTTCCAGCCCTTAGTCTATTGTGGCGTGGCCTTGTAGCCTGCGACAATGTGCGAATCGGCAGTGGGGTTCCCCTTTCCAAAAAACGCTACGAGCACATCCATGTGCGCTTGGCTGTGGCCATCCTTGGCCACAGACATTTTTGGAAAGGGGAACCCCACTCCCTCGTTCAGAATGTTGCAGTTTTCTCGGCGTGACAGTTTCTCGAGTATTGAGACCTACAAGGTTGCGACGAATACTCGCGTTATCGGAAGTTTTGCTAAGCGCTTCTGGGCGGGGCTGACGGGAATGTCGCTGGCCATGGATGGCCAGCGCCAAGCGCACATGGATGTGCTCGTAGCGTTTCCCGTCAGCCCCGCCCAGAAGCGCGCAAACGCCGAAACCGTCAGGCTACAAGAACGAGAACAAGACCAAAGTCAGAGGTCCGCCAGACTCCCCCGCGCAATCTCGGTAATCTGCGCCCAGTCTTTAGCCGCCACCACATCTGCAGGGGTCAACCAGGTGCCACCAACGGCCTGGACGTTGCCCAGTGCCAGGTAGTCTGCCGCGGTGTTTCGGCGGATGCCGCCGGTTGGGCAGAAGGTAACGTCCGGGAATGGCCCGCTAAAGGCTTTGAGGGCCGGGATGCCGCCGGCGACTTCGGCGGGGAAGAATTTGAATTCGCGGTACCCGAGGTTATAGCCAATCATCATTTCCGAGATGGTGGCAATGCCCGGCAACAGCGGGGCTTCGGAGGTTAGGCCGAATTCCAGAATGGCTTCGGTTACGCCCGGGGTGATTACGAACTGGGCGCCAGCGGCCTCTACCTGTCGGTACTGGGCAATGCTGGTAACGGTGCCCGCACCCACCCAGGCGTCCGGGATGGCTTTGCGGACTTCTTCGATGGCTTTTAGGCCGTGTTCAGTGCGCAGGGTAATTTCGAGGACGTTGATGCCGCCATCAACGAGAGCCTGGCAGAGGGGCACGGCGTCGTCGAGGTCTTGAATGGCGATGACCGGCACCAGGGGTGAGGATTGCAGTACTGACCTGACGCGCTCGCGATGGTAATCGGAAAGTTGGCTCACGGTTTTCTCCATAACAAATGTCGGGCGTTTCAGGGACTCCAGAACACCTGGAGGCCTGGTTTCAGGAAAGCTCTGATTGGCATCTCGAGCACCTTGTCCGGTTCAGACATAGCACGGTCCAGCGTCTGCAATTTGTCCTCGCCCTTCAGATGCAACGCGGTGAATCGGGCATCTCTAAGGGGTGGCCAGGTCAAGGTGATGCGTTTCTGCGGCTGCGACGCGGGCGTGGCGGGCGCAACGATTTCCTGGCATTCAGGATTCATCGCACTTTCCAATTCGGGTGCGTCGGGAAACAGTGAGGCGGTATGGCCGTCGTTGCCCATACCAAGAATCAGCACGTCGATGGGCAGGGCCAGGTTCACGAGCTCGGCCTTCACTCGCTCAAGACCCTCTGAGGGTGTCGCACCAGGCTGTTTGAGCGACAGGAACCGGGCCGAGGCCGCCTTATTCTGCAGCAGGTTCTCCCGAACCAGGCGGGTATTGCTGGCGTCATCGTTTTCTTCCACCCAACGCTCATCCGCCAGCAGAACGTCTACCCTGCCCCAATCCAGATCCTTGCCGGACAGCGCCCTGAAAAATGGCAGCGGCGTGGAACCGCCGGATACCACCAGGCTCGCCCTGGGCACCTCTCTCAGGCGGGCCGCCAGAAATCCCGCCACGGCATCAGCAAGATCCAGGGCCACGCCATCAGCGGTTTCACCTGAGCGATCACTGACACCCTCGGGCAAACGCAGATCAGACATCTTCATACCAGCTCCTGCCATCCCGGGTAATCATGGCGATGGAAGCAACGGGGCCCCAGGTTCCCGCCGCGTAACGTTTTGGCGGCTCGCCGCCATCCTTCCAGTTCCGAATAACCTGATCGACCCAGCGCCAGGCATACTCCACCTCGTCACGGCGCACGAACAGGTACTGGTTACCCTTCATTACCTCCCAAAGCAAACGCTCGTAGGCGTCGGGAATCCGATCGGTAACAAAGGTCTCAGAAAAGGTGAGCTCCAGAGGGCCTTGACGAAGTCGCATGCCCTTATCCAGGCCCTGGTCCTTGGTGAGGATCTTCAGGGCCATGCCTTCGTCAGGCTGAAGACGGATAATCAGCTTGTTGTTGGCAAGGTGCTTCTGGTCCGGATCAAAAATGTAATGCGGCGCAGGCTTGAAGTGGATGATGATCTGGGACAGCTTTTCGGGGAGGCGTTTACCAGTGCGAATGTAAAACGGGACACCTGACCAGCGCCAGTTGTCGATCTCTGCTTTCAGGGCAACGAAAGTTTCAGTAGCGCTGCCCTTGTTTGCCCCCTCCTCTTCCAGATAGCCGGGCACCGGCCTGCCGTTACTGGTGCCGGCGGTGTACTGGCCACGCACCACGTAACTGTCCATCATATCGGGCGTTATGCGCTTCAAGGCCTTGAGAACCTTGACCTTCTCATCCCGGATGCTGTCGGCAGACAGGTCCGAGGGCGGGTCCATGGCGATCAGGCACAGCAGCTGAAGCAGGTGATTCTGGATCATATCGCGAATCTGGCCAGCTTTGTCGAAATAGCCCCACCGTCCCTCGATTCCAACGCTCTCGGCCACCGTGATCTCCACGTGGGAAATGTGGTTCTGGTCCCACTGGGAGGCAAACAGGTTATTGGCAAAACGCAGAGCGATCAGATTCTGGACCGTTTCCTTACCCAGGTAATGATCAATCCGGAACAGCTGGTTCTCGTTGTAGACCTCGCCAAGCTCATCGTTGATCACCTTCGACGACTCCAGGTCGTGACCGATCGGCTTCTCGACCACTACCCGCGTCTTCTCGGTGCAGCAACTGGCGGCCCGCAGGTTTCGGGCTATGACGCCATACATGGACGGCGGGGTGGCCATATAAACAATAAGCTCATTATTGGCGTCATCACGCCACTCGTTGAGCACAGCAAAAGCGTCGGGCTCGTTAAAATCCAGAATCTGGTAATCGACCCGCTTCAGGAAGGATTCGGCCAGTCCAGCATCGAACTCTTCCGGCTTTACGTGCTGCTTGAGTTTGTCAAACAACTGCTGGCGCACGGTCTCGGTATCGGCATCTGAGCGGGCAATGGCCAGAACCCGGCTCCCCTCCGCCAAGAGGTTGGCGCGCTCAAGCTGGTACAGCGCCGGAAACAGTTTTCGCTGGGCAAGGTCACCCAAAGCTCCGAAGAGCATCAGGTCACAACGGGTATTGATCTTGTTGACCATTGGTTCCTTCTCTCTGGTGGGCAGTCCGTCGCAAAAACTCAACGACAGAACTCAATGTAGTAATTTTAACCAAATAATGACATCCAAAAATCGTTTTTCCAAGAAAAAACTGCGCTTTGTGATACTTTTACTACCCCAAAACCGGTAAAAAAGCGGTATAATCACCGCGTTTTCAAGACAACGACCGCCCATGATTCAGGGAGTACCATTGATGGCCGCGAACCAGGCGCACCGTGACGACAATCTGCTTGAGGACATCCAGTCCAGGCTGGAGACCCTTAACAAATCCGAGCGGAAAGTGGCCGAGGCCATTCTCCGTGACCCAAGCGCGGCCACCCGTTACAGCATAGCTGCCCTGGCGAGAGCCGCCGACGTCAGCGAACCCACCGTTAACCGTTTCTGCCGGGGTTTCTCGGCAACAGGTTTCCCGGATTTCAAGATTCGCCTCGCCCAGAGTATCGCCACCGGCACCCCCTACATCGGCCAGAACGTGGAGCCCGACGACACCGTTGCCGAATTCGCCGACAAGATCATGCTCAGTACCATTGCCAGCCTGGACAAGGCTCGGCAAGCGCTCGACCCGAAAGCCCTGGCAACGGCCATTGATTACCTGATCCAGGCCAAACAGATCAATTTCTTTGGCATGGGCGGATCTGCTGCTGTGGCTATGGATGCCCAGCACAAGTTTTTCCGCTTCAATATCCCGGTCATGTCCTACGACGACGCCCTGATGCAGCGCATGGTGGCGGCCGGAGCAAACGTGGGCGATGTTATCGTGCTCATTTCCTACACGGGCCGCACCCGGGAAACCGTGGATATCGCGCAACTTGCGCGGGCCAACGGTGCTACGGTGATCGGTATCACCAACCCCGATTCCCCCCTGGCGGAAAGCTGCACGGTAGTGCTGGGCGTCACCGCGCCGGAGGACACTGAGGTCTATATGCCAATGTCCTCTCGCATCATTCATCTGAGCGTTATCGACATTCTTGCAACTGGCGTAACCCTCAAACGCGGCGCGGATTTCCTCGGGCACCTCAAGAAGATCAAGGAAAGCCTCAAGCCCACCCGCTTCCCGCCGACCTGAGTCTCAGTGCCACAATAGAAGGGGTCAGCAGATACAAGAAAGCCCGGGCATTCGCACCGGGCTTTTCGCTGATCGCGGGGCGCCATTCGGCGCCTTTTTCATGAGGCGGATATCAGGGTCTCTCGACCTCCGCCCGATTTCGAAGGAACTGCTGGTACGCGGCGTATTCCCTCTGGCCTTCAAGAGATGCCAGGAATTCCCGAAGCTGGTTCAGTTCGATACCATCTTCCGAGACCTGCCCGTCCGTGACCTCGTCCAGCGCGATCACCGCGGCAGAATTGGCCATCACAGCCTTGCCAAACCGGGCGCCATCCGCCGGGCGCGGCAAAGAAAACACCTGCTGGAGAATGGCGGGACCTGCCTCGGAGGCGTTCCGTGCCAGCCCTTCATAGCTGGACCACTCACCAATACCCTCGGGGCTCTCACCTGACTCAAGGTCAGCGATAATCGCGTCAGCCCTTTCAGAAAGAGCTTCCCGCGTCTTGCGCTGCTCCAGCGTCGTCCGGATCTGATCGCGAACCTGATCCAGGGGCAGCTGCTCGGCTTCATGATACTTATTCACCCGGGCAACGACAGACACGTTGTCACCCACATCGATCAACTCGGTGTTGTAACCCGCGTCGAGGACATCTTCGGAAAACAACTGTCGTACCAGACCGGCGTGGTCAAACGGCGCCCGACCACCGTCACGGGTAACGCCGTTGGCCTCCCGCACCTCAAGCCCGAGCTCTTCGGCGGGGCCAGCCAGATCATCGGCGGCATACGCGGAGTCGGCAAGCTCTGCCCGGACTTCAGCAAACTGCTCACGAGCCTTTTCACGGGCCAGCTCACGACGGAGCTGGTCTTCCATTTCATCCAGAGACGGCACCTCGGACTCCCTGACATCCTCGAGGCGAATAAGATGAACCCCGAACGATGTCCGAACCGGCTCGGAAACTTCGCCTTCCTCAAGGGCAAACAGAGCTTCCTCGAAGGGCTCGGCGTAAATGCCACGACCGGCATAGCCCAGATCGCCGCCGTCTTCGGCCGAAACGGTATCAATGGAGTACTCCCGCGCCAGGTCAGCAAATGACTCCCCAGCCGCCAGGCGCTCCTGGATCGTTGCCATGGTTTCGTCCGCGTCACTGCCCTCTTCGATCAGGATGTGGGACGCCCGACGCTCCTCACTGGCCAAATCGGCCGCCTGCTGCTCGTAGTAGGCCTGAAGCTCCGCATCGTCAACTTCAATGCTCTCAGCAAGGGCACCCAGCGAAAGTGTGATGTAGGCAGCGTCTACACGCTCTGGCTGCTGAAACGCGCCCGAGTTTTCTTCATAGAAGGCTTCAACGTCAGCATCAGAAACCGATACTGCGTCCGCCACTGAGCTGGCAGGAATATCCAGTACCCGGAAACTGCGTGTCTGGTTCTGAATCTGGAGCAGCTGTTCGGCATTCTCATCCGCCACCAGGCCACTCTGAACGATACCCGCACGGATCTGGTTCACCACATATTGCTTGCGCATGGCTTCCCGAAACTCGCCCACGCCCATGCCCATATTACGGACTGTGGCCACAAAGCGGTCGCGATTGAACTGGCCATCCACCTGGAACTGCGGCATCTGGGTAATCAACGCATCGATATCAGCATCATTGAGCTCCAGTCCCTGAGCGTTGGCATCCTGGATCAGGACCTGCTCCTGGATCAGGGAATCCAGAACGTCTGTGCGAATCTGGTCTTCGTCAAGCATCGAGGGATCCGGGTTTTCCATTCTGGATAGCCGGCGCTGGCTCTCCATCTGGACCACGCGGAGAAACTCCCGCTCGGTAATATCCTCGCCGTTGACGGTTGCCACCTCAGGCTCGCCGGAGAAGCCGCCGACAATGGCGTCCATCCCCCAGATGGATAGCGACACAATAAGAAGACCAATGATGACCTTGGCGATCGTGCCCTGGGCATTGTTCCGAATATCTTGAAGCATGTTTCTCCCGGATCCCTGTTCAAGGTAGTGCAGTTTTATTCGTTTCAGCGCGCGGCGAAGGGCGGACCTAACGTAAAAAGGCGCACCCGGTGTGGAATGCGCCTTGAATTCTTCTTGGGTGGCTTCCTGCGACAGAAGCCACCGGAGAAAGAACCGTTACTTAACGGCGTCTTTCAGGGCCTTGCCTGCTTTGAACCCAGGCACTTTGGAGGCCGGAATCTTGATCTCGGCACCAGTCTGCGGGTTACGACCGGTACGAGCAGCACGCTCTTTTACGGAGAAGGTACCAAAACCGATCAGAGTTACCTGATCGCCTTTTTTCAGGGCACCGGTGATTGAGTTGGTCATTGCGTCCAGAGCACGGCCAGCGGCGGCTTTGGAGATATCTGCGGACTCTGCAATTGCATCGATAAGTTCGGACTTGTTCACACTAAACCCCTTCGATTTCAGGTTGAAGATGTTATAGGTTGGTTTGTTTTTTCTCGGACGTTCTCGACTATCGCATAAGCGGTCGGAGAATTCCATTCTTCACTTTTCTTATTCCTTTCGGCTTTATACCGGCATTCGGAATAGGGACTGACTGCGCGGGAGCCCTTGGTATTGGCTGCTTCACGGCGAAACAGTTATACCAATGGGCTCTCAGGCATGTCAACAACTCATCAAGGCTTTAATGTGTATTTATGCGCTCTGACGCGTCGCCTTCTTCGTCACGCGGCTTGCCAGAACCCGTTTCCGGAGATGAATCTTCAGCCCTGGGCTCGGGTGGATAGGCCAGTGCAATATCCAGCACTTCGTCGATCCACTTCACGGGACGAATCTCCAGCGACTCCTTGATGTTTTCAGGTATCTCCTTGAGATCCCTGACATTCTCATCCGGAATGATCACCGTCTTGATGCCACCCCGATGCGCTGCCAGAAGCTTTTCTTTCAACCCACCGATGGCAAGAACACGTCCACGCAGAGTGATTTCACCGGTCATTGCAACGTCGGCGCGAACCGGAATCTTGGTCAGAGAAGAAACCAGCGCTGTGCACATACCGATACCGGCACTGGGACCATCTTTCGGTGTCGCACCCTCCGGTACATGCACGTGCAGATCGTGCTTCTCGTGGAAATCATCGGCAATTCCAAGACCGGGTGCCCGGCTACGTACCACCGTCAATGCCGTCTGGATGGACTCCTGCATGACATCACCCAGGGAACCCGTCTTCACGACCCGGCCCTTGCCAGGGGTGAGGGCGCACTCAATATGCAGCAGTTCGCCACCCACCTGGGTCCAAGCCAGACCGGTCACCTGACCAATCTCGTTCTTTTCCTCGGCGAGGCCGTACTTGAATTTCTTGACCCCCGAGTAATCTTCGAGCATGTCCTGCGTGAGAGTGACAGAGACCTTCTCTCCGCTCTCCACATGGTCACGCACCACCTTGCGGCAGATCTTGGCAATCTCGCGCTCCAGGCCACGTACACCGGCTTCACGGGTGTAGTAGCGGATCAGGTCGCGAAGGGTGTCCTCTGGCAACTTGAGCTCATCCTTGCGCAGGCCGTTGGCCTTGATCTGCTTCGGCAACAGATAACGCAGCGCAATATTGACCTTCTCGTCCTCCGTGTAACCCGGGATACGGATGATTTCCATCCGGTCCAGCAGGGCAGGAGGAATGTCCATGGAGTTGGAGGTACACACGAACATCACATCGGAGAGATCGTAATCCACTTCCAGATAGTGATCGTTGAACGTGTGATTCTGTTCCGGGTCGAGGACCTCCAACAGCGCTGAGGCCGGATCACCACGATGATCCATGCCCATCTTGTCGATTTCATCGAACAGGAACAGCGGATTCTTCACGCCCACCTTGGACAGCTTCTGGAGAAGCTTACCAGGCAACGCACCAATGTAGGTTTTCCGGTGGCCGCGGATTTCAGCTTCATCACGCACGCCGCCGAGGGCCATCCGGGTGTACTTCCGGTTGGTCGCACGGGCAATGGACTGACCGAGCGAAGTCTTGCCCACCCCGGGAGGACCAACCAGGCAGAGCACAGGACCCTTGACCTTCTTCACACGGCTCTGAACCGCAAGGTATTCGAGAATGCGCTTTTTGACTTCATCGAGGCCGTAGTGGTCCCGATCGAGAATTTCACGGGCTTTTTCGATGTCGTGACGGACACGGCTGCGCTTCTTCCAGGGAATCGCCAGCATCCAGTCAATATAGCCACGGACGACGGTCGCTTCCGCAGACATCGGAGACATCATCTTGAGCTTGTTCAGCTCCGTTTCAGTCTTTTTGCGGGCCTCTTCCGGCAATCCGGCTTCTTCCAGCTTCTGCTCAAGCTCTTCGAAGTCGTTGTTGCCTTCGCCCAGGTTACCCATCTCTTTCTGGATAGCCTTCATCTGTTCGTTCAGGTAGTACTCCCGCTGGCTGCGCTCCATCTGCTTTTTCACGCGGCCACGGATGCGCTTCTCAACCTCGATCAGGTCGATTTCGCCATCCAGCTTGCCGAGCAGCAAGTCCACCCGCTTGCGGATATCCAGCGCTTCCAGCAGTTCCTGCTTTTCCGGAATACGCATTTCCAGGTGAGCAGCCATTGTGTCGGCCAGGCGCTCAAGCTCCTCAATACCGGTGAGAGCATTGGAGACCTCAGAAGGGACCTTTTTGGAGAGTTTCACGTACTTCTCGAACTCGTCCATCAGGGTCTTTATCAGGACCTCCTGCTCGCGCTCGGGCAGCCCCTCTTCATCCATCAGGACAGCGCCACCGGACAGGTACTCACCCTCGGAGATATCGCTGATGGTGGCTCGGGCGTTGCCCTCTACCAACACCTTGACGGTACCATCGGGCAGGCGAAGCATCTGCAGAACCGTTGCCAGCGTGCCCATGTCGAACACATCCTTCGGACCCGGCTCATCAGTAGAGGCGTCTTTCTGGGCTACCAGGAGGATTTCCTTGCTTCCTTCCATCGCGGCTTCCAGAGCCTGAATGGATTTTTCTCGGCCCACGAACAGTGGGACCACCATGTGCGGAAACACCACTACGTCACGCAGCGGAAGCAGCGGGTACTCTTGCACGGCATCTTCGGGTATACGGGTCATTGGGAATCCTCTGACGGTATTTACTTCAGCATATCACCCTTCATTGGGGCGCCCGCAAAAATTGCAATCTT
The DNA here is from genome assembly GCF_003751355.1 of Marinobacter sp. 3-2. NCBI lineage: Bacteria > Pseudomonadati > Pseudomonadota > Gammaproteobacteria > Pseudomonadales > Marinobacteraceae > Marinobacter > Marinobacter sp. 3-2. The sequence goes on from NZ_RJUQ01000011.1 coordinate 217,280, forward strand.
TTTACTAAACGAAACAGGGCGGGAATATCGCGATACAAAAACGCGAAAAGGGGCGTTGCCGCCCCTTCTCATTTCAACTGCTAACCTAGACTCAATCCTCGGGCACAGCCTTGGCGTGATCACTGCTGGCGTAGATCTTGAAGGGCTCGGAGTCCCCGCTGATCACGCTCTCATCGATCACCACTTTGGTCACGTCATGCTCAGAGGGAATCTGGTACATGGTGTCCAGAAGCGTCGCTTCCATAATGGAACGCAGACCACGGGCGCCTGTCTTTCTCTCCATGGCCTTGCGGGCAACAGCCCGAAGCGCATCTTCACGAAAATCAAGCTCGACCCCTTCCATATCAAACAGCTTCTGGTACTGCTTGGTCAGGGAGTTCTTGGGCTCGGTCAGAATCTGCACCAGCGCTTCTTCATCAAGTTCGTTGAGGGTTGCCACTACCGGCAAACGACCCACAAACTCCGGAATCAGGCCGTACTTCACGAGGTCCTCGGTCTCCACATCCTTGATAACGTCGCCGGTGTTCTTGGCATCGTCCTGACTGGCAACCGAAGCAGAGAAACCGATGCTGTTCTTCTCGGTACGCTCGCGAATTACCTTGTCCAATCCGGCAAAGGCGCCACCGCAGATAAACAGCATATTGCCGGTATCAACCTGCAGGAATTCCTGCTGCGGATGCTTGCGACCTCCCTGCGGCGGGACCGATGCAACGGTACCCTCGATCAGCTTCAACAGTGCCTGCTGAACACCCTCACCGGAAACATCCCGGGTAATGGAAGGGTTGTCAGACTTGCGGGAAATCTTGTCGATCTCGTCAATGTAAACTATGCCCCGCTGAGCCTTGTCGACATCGTAATCGCATTTCTGCAGCAGCTTCTGGATGATGTTCTCGACATCCTCACCAACGTAGCCGGCTTCAGTCAGCGTGGTGGCGTCGGCGATCGTGAAGGGCACGTTCAGCATCCGCGCCAGAGTCTCGGCCAGCAGAGTTTTACCACTACCGGTTGGGCCAATCAGCAGAATGTTACTCTTGCCTAGCTCGACATCACCCTTGCCTTCGCCATAACGCAAACGCTTGTAGTGGTTGTAGACCGCCACCGACAAGACGACCTTGGCCCGATCCTGACCAATCACGTATTCATCAAGGGTATTGCGGATCTCGGCCGGTGTAGGAAGGCGATCGCTCGGCTCTTCCTGTGCATTCTCCTGGATTTCCTCCCGGATAATGTCATTGCACAGGTCGACACACTCGTCGCAGATGAACACCGAGGGCCCTGCAATGAGCTTTCGGACTTCATGCTGGCTCTTTCCACAAAACGAGCAGTAGAGCAACTTGCCGTTATCGTCGCCCCTGCCGTTTCTTTCATCTGCCATTGAAATACCTCTGATCTCGTTTTGCCGGCGTCACTGCCTGATACGCCGGCCAAGTATGATGCGATTACTTCCAGTATTATTTATTCGGTACGCGCTTATCAAGTATTGAATCGATCAGCCCATACTCTTTCGCCTGAGCCGGATCCATGAAGTTGTCACGGTCCGTATCCTTGGCAATAGTCTCCAGATCCTGACCGGTGTGATGGGCCAGGATCGAATTCAGGGTATGACGAATCTTCAGGATTTCACGGGTGTGAATCTCGATATCCGTTGCCTGACCCTGATAGCCACCCAGCGGCTGGTGGATCATCACTCGGGAGTTCGGCAGGCACGCCCGCTTCCCGGCAGCACCGCCCGCCAAAAGGAAGGCACCCATGCTGGCCGCCTGGCCAACACAAAGTGTGGCTACATCCGGCTTGATAAACTGCATGGTGTCGTAGATAGACATACCTGCAGTTACCGAGCCGCCGGGGCTGTTGATATAGAGGTGAATATCCTTGTCCGGGTTTTCAGACTCGAGGAACAGGAGCTGGGCCACAATCAGATTCGCCATGTGGTCCTCAACCGGACCCACCATGAAGATCACCCGCTCCTTGAGCAGACGGGAATAAATGTCGAACGACCGCTCGCCGCGAGCTGTCTGCTCGATAACAATCGGTACCAGTCCGGAATTGGTAACCATTGCGGGACCATCAATTGGTTTCTGCGTCATGATGCGCCTGAACTCCTTATGGACAATGGGTCGTGGACTCGCGCCACGGCAGTTTCAATAAAGTTGCACCCCATACTTTGCCAGCAGCGGCCCCAGATGAAAACAGCCGGGCATGCCGGCTGTTTTCAGGGGTCGGCCTTCGGGACCGGCTTTCTACTCCGATCCCGGGCAAAATCAGCGCTGGGGCTGACCGGCCTGAACGGCCTCTTCATATTTGACTTTCTTTTCTTTGACCTGGGCCTGCTCCAGCACGTGGTCAACAACTGCATCTTCCAGGACTGAAGACTCAATCTGAGACTTCTGCTCCGGGTTGCTGTTGAAGTGTGCAACCACTTCTTCTGGCTGTTCATACGTAGACGCGATCTCCTGGATCTTTTCGTCTACCTTGGCCGGGTCGGCTTTCAGGTCGTTTTTCTTGACCACTTCCTGGAACAGCAGGCCAGTCTTCACGCGGCGCTCAGCCTGCTCCTGGAAAATTTCCTTGGGCAGCTGCTGCGGATCAATCTGGCCGCCGAAACGCTGGACGGCGTCCTGACGGAGACGATCGATTTCCTGATCAACCAGGACAGCCGGAATATCCAGCTCAGTGGTTTCCAGCAGACCGTCAACAACGTCGTTCTTGACCTTGTTGGAAACCGCCTGCTTGAGCTCGCGCTCCATGTTCTTTTTGACTTCTTCGCGGAAAGTCGCTTCGTCTTCGGCATCAATACCGAACTTCTTGAAGAATTCGGTGTCAAGTTCCGGCAACTGCGGCTCTTCAACCTTGTGAATCTTGATCTCGAACTTGGCCGGCTTACCCGCCAGATCTTCGTTGTGGTAATCCTCCGGGAAGGTAACCTCGATTTCCATGTCTTCGCCGGCCTTACCACCAACGATGGCCTTCTCAAAGCCCGGAATCATCTGGCCGGAGCCCAGAGTCAGACGATGGCCTTCAGCGGCTCCGCCTTCGAATTCTTCACCGTCGATAAAACCTTTGAAGTCAATGGTCAGCACGTCCTTGTTCTTGGACTTGCGCTTGACTTCTTTCATGGTGGCCTGCTGACGACGCAGGTTGTCGATCATGTTGTCGACATCTTTGTCGGTGATCTCGGAAGTCAGCTTCTCGACTGAAATCTTGCTGAGATCGCCCAGCTCGATTTCCGGCAGCACTTCGAAGATGGCGACAAATTCCAGGTCTTTGCCCTCTTCCATGGTCTTTGGCTCGAACTTCGGCCAACCTGCCGGGTTGATATCCTGTTCCTGCAGTGCCTTGATGTAGTTGTCGCGCATAACCTCGCCAACGATTTCCTGGCGGACGCTGTCACCGAAACGACGCTTGACGACGCTCATGGGCACCTTACCCGGACGGAAACCGTTCAGGCGCACGGTACGCGCTGTTTCCTGCAGGCGTTTCTGGACCGCCTGGTCGATTTCCTGGGCGGGCACACCAATCGTCATTCGACGCTCGATGTTGGAGGTCGTTTCAACAGACACTTGCATGGAAGATCCTCAAATTACAGGTTCGGTATGTGAATGAAATTAAACCTAAAAGTCCGGTCCAAGGGAGATTCCCGGAAAAGGACCGAAAATTAAAAGCCGGTAGTTTATCATGCTTTGCACCGCCGAGAGAATCACCCTGCAATGTAGTTTGATGCTGCACAGTCACGGGACCGGCCGAATCTTGAAGACAGAGATGGGGACGAAAGAGGAAAAAGAAAGGGGTGGTGCGCGAGGAGAGACTCGAACTCTCACGGGTTGCCCCACTGGAACCTAAATCCAGCGCGTCTACCAGTTCCGCCACTCGCGCACAACAGAATGAAGAATGCCCGATGGCAAGCCTGCCATCAATCTATTCAACAAACGCGGAATCTACTCTGAAAGAAAAGTGGGGTGGACGAAGGGGATCGAACCCTCGACCGCAGGAGTCACAATCCTGAGCTCTACCAACTGAGCTACGTCCACCACATCGGGACATGCCTTTACTTTTCAACTTTGCTGGTTACGGTCGCTCCGGCGCGGACCAAGCCAACGACTTGATGGCGCGCCCGGCAGGACTCGAACCTGCGACCACCCGCTTAGAAGGCGGGTGCTCTATCCAGCTGAGCTACGGGCGCTTAACCGTTCGCCCACCTGAACATTCAGAAATTTGGTCGGGGTAGAGAGATTCGAACTCCCGACATCCTGCTCCCAAAGCAGGCGCGCTACCAGACTGCGCTATACCCCGTCTGAACTGAACAACAAGTGCCTCAGCAAAGTTGGCGCGCATATTACCGGCGCCGGAGGGTCCCGTCAACACGTATTTCCAAATTCCCTGAAACAACAGTCTCTTCAGTGACAAAGCGCCCTGACAAAAGTTCCGGCGCGCGCCGCCCAGACAACCGTCCAATTGGAGTTCCGGCGGAAGCATGAGACAATGCGGACCCTTCAATTTACCGATGCCCAACCGACAAGACGAGACATGACCGCCAAACTGATCAACGGAAAAGAGATTGCCGCCGAAGTAAGACAGCAAGTCGCCGCAGGGGTGGAAGCAAGAACCCAACAGGGGCTCAGAGCGCCCGGACTGGCCGTAGTCCTGGTCGGCAACGATCCCGCATCCCACGTTTACGTGGGTAATAAACGGAAGGCGTGCGACCAGGCGGGAATCCTCTCACTCTCATACGATCTGCCGGAAGACACTTCCCAGGAAGCGCTGGAAGCACTGATTGATGAGTTGAACGAGAACCCCACCGTGGACGGGATCCTGGTGCAACTCCCCCTGCCCTCGCATCTCGATGCAGATCCGATTCTGGTAAAAATCCGGCCAGATAAAGACGTTGATGGCTTCCATCCATACAACATCGGTCGCCTGATGCAGCGTAAGCCCACCCTGCGCCCCTGCACACCGGCCGGCATCATTACCCTGCTCGACAGCATCGACACGCCCTACAAAGGCCAGCACGCCGTCATCGTTGGCGCCTCCAACATCGTCGGCCGCCCCATGAGCATGGAGCTGCTATTGAAGGGTGCCACGACAACCGTGTGTCACCGATTCACGCCGGATCTGGAGAAGTTTGTTCGTGAGGCTGACATCCTGGTTGCAGCCGTCGGCAAGCCAGGCCTGATCAAGGGCGATTGGGTAAAACCGGGTGCAACCGTGATTGATGTGGGCATCAACCGGATGGACGACGGGAAACTGCATGGCGACGTTGATTTCGCAGCCGCTTCGGAGCGCGCAGCCTACATAACGCCCGTTCCCGGCGGCGTAGGGCCGATGACCATCGCCACCCTGCTGCAAAACACCCTCTATGCGGCTGATGTCTTGCATAGGGACTGAGCCCAGAGTCAGGGTTCAGGCTCTGCCTGATCCGACGTGCCACAAAAAACCCCGCCGAAGCGGGGTTTTTTATTTCGCAGCTCTTACTGCCCGTATTTGGCTTTCGCCTTCAGACGGTAAGCGTGCAGTAGCGGCTCAGTGTAGCCATTAGGCTGCTCGCGGCCCTTGAGAACCAGATCCAGCGCTGCCTGGAAGGCCACACTGTCATCGAAGTTCCCGGCCATCGGGCGGTACGCCGAATCACCGGCGTTCTGCTTGTCGACCACCGCTGCCATACGCTTCATGGTCTCCATGATCTGATCTTCAGAGCAGATACCATGGTGCAGCCAGTTGGCCAGCAACTGGGAGGCGATACGCAGAGTCGCACGGTCTTCCATCAGGCCGACATCGTTGATGTCCGGCACCTTGGAGCAGCCAACGCCCTGGTCAATCCAGCGCACAACGTAACCGAGGATACCCTGGGCGTTGTTGTCCAGCTCCTGCTGGATGTCCTCAGCGCTCAAAGAAGCAGGATCATCCATCACCGGTACTGTCAGGATATCGTCCAGCGCAGCGCGTGTGCGGCTTTCCAGCTGCTTCTGGACATCAGCCACACTTACCTGATGGTAGTGAGTGGCGTGCAGTGTAGCCGCCGTGGGAGATGGAACCCAGGCAGTGTTCGCACCAGCCTTCGGATGCCCGATTTTCGCTTCCAGCATGCCGGCCATCAGGTCAGGCATGGCCCACATGCCCTTACCAATTTGGGCAACGCCACGGAAACCGGTTTCCAGGCCGATGTCCACGTTCCACTGCTCGTAGGCATTGATCCAGGTCGCCTGCTTCATCGCACCCTTGCGGATAAACGGACCCAGCTCCATTGAGGTATGGATCTCGTCCCCGGTGCGATCCAGGAAACCGGTGTTAATAAACACAGCCCGCTCTTTCGCGGCGTGGATACAGGCTTTCAGGTTAACTGTGGTGCGACGCTCCTCGTCCATGATGCCGACCTTCAGGCTGAAGCGCGGCAGGCCCAATGCATCCTCCACACGACCGAAAAATTCGTTGGTGAATGCCACCTCTTCCGGCCCGTGCATCTTAGGCTTCACGATATACATGGAGCCTTTGGTGCTGTTCTGGAACTTGCCATTGCCCTTCATGTCGTGAATGGCGATCAGTGAGGTGATCAGACCGTCCATCAGGCCTTCCGGCACTTCGTTACCGTCTTTCAGCAGGATGGCCGGGTTGGTCATCAGGTGGCCGACGTTACGGATAAACATCAGGCTGCGGCCTTTCAGGCTCAGCTCGCTGCCATCTGCCGCGGTGTAGGTGCGATCCGCATTCATCTTGCGGGTCAACTGCTCGCCACCTTTCTCGAACGTTTCCTGCAGATCGCCCTTCATCAGGCCCAGCCAGTTGCGGTACGCAAGTGCCTTGTCGTCGGCGTCTACGGCAGCTACCGAGTCTTCGCAATCCATGATGGTGGTCAGTGCAGACTCCATCAGCACGTCTTTGACGTGGGCACCGTCGTCTTTGCCAATCGGGTGGCTGGCGTCAATCTGGATCTCGAAGTGCATGCCGTTCTTGACCAGCAGCACGCCGGTGGGCGCATCAGCAGCACCGGTGTAGCCAACAAAGCCGGCTTCGTCTTTCAGGCCCGTGGACTCACCGTTCTGCAGCTTGACGACCAGTTTGCCACCTTCAACTACATACTTGGCAGCATCTTTGTGACTGCCAGAGGCCAGCGGTGCCGAGCTGTCGAGCAGGTTGCGGGCCCACTCGATAACTTTGGCACCGCGAACCGGATTGTAGCCACGGCCTTTTTCAACGCCGTCTTCCTCGGAAATCGCGTCGGTACCGTACAGCGCATCGTACAGGCTACCCCAACGCGCGTTCGCAGCGTTCAGAGCAAAACGGGCGTTCATGATCGGCACCACCAGCTGAGGACCGGCCATGGTTGCCACTTCCGGATCGACATTGGAGGTGGAGATCTTGAACTCGGAAGGCTCGTCAACCAGGTAACCAATGTCTTTCAGGAAAGACTTGTATTCGGCCATGTCGAGCTTCTGGCCCTTGTGATCCCGGTTCCAGCTGTCCATTTTTTCCTGGATAGCATCACGCTTGGCCAGCAATTCACGATTGCGTGGCGCCAGCTCGTTCACGATCTTGTCAAATTCTGCCCAGAATTTATCGGCATCGATTCCGGTGCCCGGGATCGCTTCGTTGTTCACGAAATCATACAGATTCTTTGCGACCTGAATGCCGCCGACTTGTACGCGTTCTGTCATCGTTGTCTGCCTCAGTGGGTTACGTTTCCCGACTCCCCCTTCATCTTGAGGGGGCATTCTAATTTGAGCGCCGCATTGTAAGGGAAAATCCTTACAAGATCATTCCTGCAGGCGCAAAACTGGTCTGACCAACCGGCAGCTCCCGGAAATTCAGGCTTTACGCCAGGTCGTCCCCTCCCGGGAATCGTCCAGAATAATACCTTTCTCGAGGAGCTCATCGCGGATCCGGTCGGCCTCGGCGAAATTCTTTGCCTTGCGGGCATCAGCCCTGGCCTGGATCAGTGCTTCGATGTCTTCGGCGCTAAGCTCACCACCCGTGTCTGCCTGGAAGAACGCCTCGGGATCCTGCTGCAGCAGCCCCAGAACACCACCAAGCCTTACCAGAATCGCCGCACTTTGCTTGGCATCGTCTTCACGACCATCGCGACGATGCTGATTGATCTCGTTGGCAACAGCGTGCAGGACGGCAATTGCACCCGCGGTGTTGAAGTCATCGTCCATCGCCTCGGCAAACCGCTCGTCGTGCTCGGATTCCGGCACATCGGCGGCCTTGGCGGGCACGATGCCTCTAAGCGCATGGTACAAACGGGTCAGAGTTCGGCCGGCCTCAGCCAGATTTTCCTCAGAGTAATCCACCTGGCTACGATAGTGGCTGGAAACCAGGAAGTAACGGACCACTTCTGCCGGGTACTTCTCCATGATCTCGCGGATGGTGAAGAAGTTACCCAGGGACTTGGACATCTTTTCTTTGTTCACCCGGATGGCACCCGCGTGCATCCAGGTGTTCACAAAAGTGTGGCCAGTGGCACATTCTGACTGGGCAATCTCGTTCTCATGGTGCGGGAACAACAGATCCGGGCCACCGCCGTGAATATCGAATGTGTCGCCGAGACAGCAGGTGGACATCGCAGAGCACTCAATGTGCCAGCCGGGACGACCGTCGCCCCAGGGCGACGGCCAGCTGACCTCCCCTGCCTTTGCCGCTTTCCACAACGCGAAATCTGCAGGGCTTCGCTTGGCTTCCTGAACATCCACCCGCGCGCCCGCCAAAAGATCCTCCAGCTTTTTCTTGCTGAGCTTGCCGTAGTCATCAAAGGAATCGACCGCAAAGTAGACGTCACCATTGTCCGCTGCGTAGGCGTGGCCGCCGGCAATCAGTTTGTGGATCATCGCGATAATTTCGTCGATATACGCGGTGGCCCGGGGCTCTTCATCCGGTGACAGCACGCCGAGACGGGCTTCGTCTTCGTGCATGGCTTTGATCATCCGGTCCGTGAGCTCGTCATAGGGCTCACCGTTTTCATCCGCACGGCGCAGGATCTTGTCGTCAATATCGGTGATATTGCGCACATAGTTCACGTCGTAACCGCGATGACGCAGGTAACGGGTAATCACATCAAAGGCTACCAGCACCCGGGCATGCCCCAGGTGGCAGTAGTCATAGACTGTCATACCGCAGACATACATCCGGACCTTGCCAGGCTCAATTGGCCGAAACTCTTCCTTCTGTTGGGTCAGCGTATTGTAGATGCGGATCACTTGCCCCCCTTGCCCCAGGAATCCCTGAGCGTAACAGTGCGGTTGAACACCGGCCGACCGGCAGCCTCGGTATGGGCCTGATCACAGAAGAAGTAGCCTTCCCGCTCGAACTGGTATGGAAGATCCATACGGGGCGCGACAAGACTCTTTTCGACGCGCGCGCCTTTGAGAACCACCAGCGATTCCGGATTCAGGTGATCCATCAGATCGCCTTCCTTGTCACTGTCCGGCGACTCGTGGTTAAACAGGCGGTCATACAGATTGATGTCTGCCTCTACACTGTCACTCGCCGAAACCCAGTGAATCACGCCGTTCGGTTTGTAGCCCTCGGGATTGACGCCCAGGGTGTTGGGATCGTACTCACACTTGAGCTCGACAATCTGGCCATGGTCGTCACGAATCACTTCCCGGCAGGTCATCACATAGCCGCCACGGAGGCGTACTGCCTGGTCCGGGGCCAGCCGCTTCCATTTACGCGGCGGCTCCATTTCGAAATCTCCCCGGTCGATATACAGAGTCTGGGTCCAGGGCACTTCCCGCTCGCCCATATCCGGATTTTGCGGGTGCACTGGCAAGGTGAGCGTTTCGCTTTGATCCGCCGGGTAATTGGTCAGCGTGACTTTCAACGGGCGCATCACACACATGGCTCTCGGGGCCCGGGTGTTGAGGTCTTCGCGAATGGCGTGTTCAAGCATACCCACATCCACAGTGCCGCCGGCCTTGTTCACCCCGATCATGTCGCAGAAGGTGCGGATGGACTCCGGCGTGTAGCCACGCCGGCGCATACCGGAAATGGTTGGCATACGCGGATCGTTCCAGCCATCAACTACATTCTCATCCACCAGACGCTTGAGCTTCCGCTTGGAGGTGATGGTGTAGTTCAGATTCAGCCGGGCAAACTCGATCTGACGCGGATGGCAGGGGCCGGAAATGTTATCCAGCACCCAGTCATACAAAGGCCGGTGATCTTCGAACTCCAGTGTGCACAGGGAATGGGTGATTCCCTCCATGGCGTCGGAAATCGGATGCGTAAAGTCGTACATCGGGTAGATGCACCACTTGTTGCCGGTCTGATGGTGTTCGGCATAACGGATACGATAAAGGATCGGATCCCGCATGTTGATGTTCGGAGAGGCCATATCAATCTTGGCCCGCAGCACCAGCTCGCCGTTCTGGTACTTGCCGTCCCGCATATCGCGGAACAGTTGCAGACTTTCTTCCACCGGCCGATCCCGGTAAGGGCTGTTCCTGCCCGGCTCTCTGAGGCTACCGCGATACTCGGCCATTTCATCTGCCGTCAGGGCGCAGACGTAAGCCTTGTCCCGGGTGATCAGCTCCTCGGCGAATTCATAGAGGGCATCGAAGTAATCCGATGCGTACCGCACGTCGCCAGCCCACTCGTAACCGAGCCATTCAACATCCTGCTTGATGGCGTCGATGTATTCCTGGTTTTCCTTTTCCGGGTTGGTGTCGTCAAACCGCAGGTTACAGTCGCCGGAAAAGGTCTCGGCGATGCCAAAGTTCAGGCAGATCGATTTGGCATGACCGATATGCAGGTAGCCGTTGGGCTCCGGCGGGAATCGGGTAACCACCTTGCCGGTATGCTCTCCGCTGGCGATGGCGTCTTCGATCAGGCTCTGGATAAAGTTGTGGGCTTTCTTCGACTCGGCGCTCATACAATCTCTGTTAAAAGGGGAGTGAATCTTAAACCGCGTATTATACTCACAAATCCTTGCCGGACTCATGCATAGCGGGAAACTCTTGAGTACAATGGGCCCGTTAACGTACCTAACCTTTCTGAACAGGAAAACCTGATGATTCTGCTGAAAACCAACTACGGTGACATCAAGCTGGAACTGGACTACGACAAGGCACCGGAAACCGCCAAAAACTTTGAACAGTACGTTCGCGACGGTTTTTACGATGGCCTGATTTTTCACCGTGTGATCAGCAATTTCATGATTCAGGGCGGCGGCTTCGAGCCGGGCATGACCCCACGTAAAACCCGCGATTCGATTCAGAACGAAGCCGATAACGGACTGAGCAACATGCAGGGAACCATTGCCATGGCACGCACCATGGACCCGCACTCTGCCACAGCCCAGTTCTTTATTAACGTTGAGAATAACGGCTTCCTGGACCACACCGCCAAAAACGCGGAAGGCTGGGGCTACTGCGTGTTCGGCAAAGTGGCCGACGGCATGGACACGGTAAACGCGATTCGAGCAGTGCGCACCACCATGCGTGCAGGCCACCAGGATGTGCCTGCCGATGACGTGGTAATCGAAAAAGCCGAGGTTCTGGAGGACGCGTGACCACGCTGTTTATTTCAGATCTTCACCTCGAGGAATCCCGCCCGGATATTACTGAGGCATTTCTGGGCTTTCTCGACGGGAAAGCCAGTGGTGTTGATCAGCTGTATATTCTCGGTGATTTCTTTGAGGCGTGGATAGGAGATGACGAACGCACGCCGCTCCAGGAGCAGATTGCGACTGCCCTTCGAAAACTGCGGGACAGCGGTACCAGGATTTTCCTGATGCACGGCAACCGGGACTTTCTGATCGGCCAGGACTTCTGCGACCGGGCCGGCGCAACGCTGCTGGACGATCCGACGGTGATCGATCTGTATGGTACCCCTACCCTGCTGATGCATGGCGACAGCCTGTGCACCGCCGATGCGGAATACCAGAAGTTTCGGGCCAACATGCGTAACCCGCAGTGGCAGCAGATGATACTCCAGCGCCCCCTGAAAGACCGCCAGCAAATGGCCCGCCAGCTGCGGGAAATCAGCATGGCGAAAAATCAGGGCAAGGAGGAGTTCATCATGGACGTAACGCCCGAGGAAGTGGTCAAGGACTTGGAAACGCACGGTGTCCAGCGAATGATCCATGGCCACACCCATCGCCCCGCGGTTCATGAACTGACGGCCAACGGGTCGCCGGCAAAGCGTATTGTACTGGGAGACTGGGACAAGAACGTCTGGTGGCTTGAGGCAGAGCCAGGCAAGGAGCCCGAGCTATTCAAGGAGCCATTGTAAAAAAGCCGGGCAAATGCCCGGCTTTTTTAGTCTTGGTTTCAGTGCGCGAGTATCTGCTGGAGGAACTTCTGAGTTCTGGCTTCCTGTGGGTTGGTAAAGAACTCGTGGGGAGGCGCCTGCTCCACAATCTCGCCACCGTCCATGAAAATCACACGGTCCGCCACCGTCTTGGCAAAACCCATCTCATGGGTTACGCAGAGCATGGTCATACCGCTTCCCGCCAATTCAATCATTACGTCCAGCACTTCCTTGATCATCTCCGGATCCAAGGCCGAGGTTGGCTCGTCGAACAGCATGATCTTCGGCTTCATGCAAAGCGCCCTGGCAATCGCCACACGCTGTTGCTGGCCGCCCGAAAGCTGCCCCGGGAATTTGTTAGCCTGATCCGGGATCTTGACCCGCTCAAGGTACTCCATCGCTGATGCCTCCGCCTCCTTTCGGGGCGTTTTCCGCACCCAGATCGGCGACAGGCAGCAGTTTTCCAGGACGGTCAGGTGCGGGAAAAGGTTGAAATGCTGAAACACCATGCCGACTTCCCGCCGAACCGTATCGATATGGCGGACATCATCGGTCAGCTCGATACCATCAACAATGATTTTGCCCTGCTGATGCTCCTCCAGCCGGTTTATGCAACGGATGAAGGTGGATTTTCCCGAGCCGGATGGCCCACAGATGACAATTCTCTCGCCCTGATCAACGGTCAGGTTGAGATCTTTGAGAACATGGAAGTCCCCGTACCACTTGTGCATGCCCTCAACCCGGATAATCCCCGGTTTTTTTCCCGGCTGGTCCTTCGGCGGGGTCTGCATTTCTGAGGTTTGTGTTTGGTCTGTCATAGGATTACCCGTCAGGTCTTATGACCAGTGTCTAGTTTTCGTTCAAGGTTCTGGCTGTATCTGGAGATGCCGAAGCAGAAGACCCAGAAACAGAACGCCACAAATACATAGCCCTCGATGGCAACATTCTGCCAGGCAGGGTCGGTAACCGTGGACTGGACTGTGCCGAGGATATCGAAGAGGCCGATAATCAACACCAGCGTGGTGTCCTTGAACAGGGAAATGAAGGTGTTCACGATACCCGGAATAACCATCTTCAGAGCCTGCGGCAGGATGACCAGCCCCATTTTGCGCCAGTATCCCAGCCCCAGAGCATCGGCAGCCTCATACTGGCCCCGGGGAATGGCCTGCAGGCCACCGCGAATCACTTCCGCCATGTAAGCGGACTGCCACAGGGTTATACCGATCAGCGCCCGGGCCAGTTTCTCGAAATTCACACCTTCCGGGAGAAAAAGCGGCAGCATCACCGAAGCCATGAACAGAACCGTAATCAACGGAACCGCCCGCCACACCTCGATAAAGACCACACAGATCCCACGGATGATCGGCATCTCGGAGCGACGACCCAGCGCAAGCAATATGCCAATGGGCAAGGACGCAATAATCCCGATGTAAGCCAGGATCAGGGTCAGCATCAGGCCGCCCCATTTCGAGCTCTGCACTTCTTCCAGGCCGAAACTGCCTCCGGGAATCAGGAAGTAGCCAACAATGGGCAAACCAAAGATACCGAACAGCCCGAGCCACTTGCGACCAGGGAAACGCTCGATGAACTGGGGCACAAAGGAAACCGCCAGCAGCAGGAACATCACGTCGACCCGCCACTGCAGTTCATCCGGGTAGAATCCGTAGATAAAGAAATTCAGACGCTGGCTGATAAACAGCCAGCAGGCACCCGCTCCCGTACAGGCGCTCGGATCACTGCCAACAAAGTTGGCGTCGAGGAAAAACCAGTTGAGCAAAGGCCCTACACTGGTCACCAGCAGATAGGCCACACCCAGCGTCAATACCGTGTTGAACCAGCCGGAGAACAGGTTCTCCCGCATCCACTTGACCGGACGGAGCGCCTTCTTGGGTGCTTTCATGGTTGACTCGGTCATCATCGCTCCTTAATGGCCACAGCCCGGTTGTAGATATTCATGAACAGCGAGATCAGCAGACTGATGGTCAGATATACCGCCATGGTAATGGCGACAACCTCGACGGCCTGCCCCGTCTGATTCAGCGTGGTGCCCATGAAGACCGCCACGAGGTCCGGGTAACCGATGGCCGTTGCCAGGGAGGAGTTTTTCACCAGATTCAGATACTGACTGGTGAGCGGCGGAATGATGACCCGCATGGCCTGCGGTATCACCACCAACCTGAGGGTAAGACCATTGGGCAGCCCCAAAGCCTTGGAGGCCTCGGTTTGTCCCTTGCTGACCGACAGAATACCGGAGCGCACGATTTCAGCGATGAAGCTGGCGGTGTACAGCGACAGTGCAATCCACAGAGCCGCCAACTCCGGAATGATGGTAATTCCCCCGCCAAAGTTGAAGCCCCTGAGCGCTGGCAAATCCCACTCAAGAGGCCGACCGGCCACGAGATAAGAGATTATCGGTACCAGCACCAGAATAGCCACGCCGACCTTGAAGGTCGGGAAGATCTGTCCGGTCGCCAACTGGCGTTTTTTCGCCCATATCCGAATCCCGACGACAGCAGCGATGGCAAGCAGAATACCGCCCCAGACAATTCCGAAACCCTCCTGGGTCACTGGATCTGGCAGGTAAAGGCCCCGGTTGTTCAGGAACAGCGCTCCACCGACATCAACACTCTGGCGTGGTGACGGAAGATTGCTGAGTACGGCAAAGTACCAGAAGAAAATCTGCAGAAGCAGCGGTATGTTGCGGATCACTTCGATGTAAACCAGCGCCATTTTGGCCACAAGCCAGTTACTCGAGAGTCGCGCAACACCAATGATGAAACCGAGAATGGTGGCGGCAACGACACCCATCGCGGAAACAAGCAATGTATTGGTTAGACCAACCCAGAAGGTTCGGCCATAAGACATGGTTGCATCATAAGGCACCAGATTCATGATGATGCCGAACCCGGCGGTTTCACCGAGAAAACCGAAACCGGTGCTGATGCCACGGCTTTCCATGTTGGAAAGCGTGTTATCGACGAGAATCCATCCGCCCCAGAACACGAGGGCAATGGCTACCGCCTGAAAGAAGAGTGAGCGGACCCGGGGGTCGTACCAGGGCTTGGGCCCTGCAGGTCGGGTATCGATTGTTTGTTTTTTCATGGATTGTCCTGAAGAGCTTCCCTGTGGTTTACAGCATCAGAGATGACGGCGAAGCCTCCCACAGGAGACTTCGCCGTATGCCTTCAGGTCTTAACGGACCGGCGGCGCATACATGATACCGCCTTCAGTCCAGAGCGCGTTGATTCCGCGATCCAGTCCCAGCGGGGTATCCGGTCCTACGTTGCGGTCATACATTTCACCGTAGTTGCCAACCAGTTTCACGGCCTGATAACCGAAGTCATCCGGCAGTCCAAGCTTGGCACCCATGTCGCCATCGGTACCCAGCAGGCGCTGGATATTCGGGTTGTCGGACTTCAACATGTCGTCGGCATTGGCGCTGGTCACGCCCAGCTCTTCGGCGTTGATCTGAGCGAAAAGCACCCACTTGACGATGTTGAACCACTGATCGTCACCCTGGCGAACAACCGGGCCCAGGGGCTCCTTGGAAATGGTGTTCGGCAGGATCTTGGCTGAACTCGGATCAGACAGCTTCGAGCGCAGTGCCGCCAGTTGCGAACGGTCAGAGGTCAGAACGTCGCAACGACCCGCCGCAAAGCCCTGAACGGTTTGCTCGGAGGTGTCGAACACGATCGGCTTGAATTCCATGCCCTTGGCACGGAAGTAATCCGACAGGTTCAGCTCGGTGGTAGTACCGGCCTGGATACAGATGGTGGCACCGTCCAGCTGGGTCGCATCGTCCACACCGATACCCTTGTTGATCAAAAAGCCCTGACCATCGTAGTAATTCACGCCGGCAAAGTTCAGGCCCAGGGACGCATCGCGGGTCAGTGTCCAGGTGGTGTTACGGGAGAGCATGTCGATTTCACCCGACTGCAGGGCGGTGAAACGCTCCTTTGCAGTCAGTGGAGTAAACTCAACCGCGTTTGCGTCACCGAAGATGGCGGCAGCAACCGCGCGGCAGGTATCCACGTCGATACCGGTCCAGTTACCTTTTTCATCAGGCTGCGAGAAGCCAGGCAAACCGCTGGTCACGCCGCACTGGAGGTGACCTTTCTCCTTGACGTTCTCCAGAGTTGTAGCTGCCATGGCACCAGTGGCCGAGAACGTACCTACGGCCAGAGCAATCCCCAGGGCAATCGATTTCGTCTTTCTCATTGTCTTTTCTCCGAACATCAGTTGGTTTTATCGCGACGAGTGTAATCAGCAATTTGCAAGCCACTCGGCGTAAGCCGATGATTTATATTATTTTTATCAATCACCGGTGCGTTTCAGGCGAATCTGGAACGAAGTAATACCATTTCATGCACCAGTTCGGCGCTTTCGCTCCAACCCCATGCGCCAAAAAAAGGCAGACCAAGGGCCGCGCCTATTAAAAGTAGAACAAGGTTCGGGAAATGAACTAGTTTTTATGCAAAATTATTTCGAAATTTTGAAGACTGGGGGCTCTGCGTAGGTCTCGAGGCGCTTCCGCCACCCCGGCAGCCAGCGCTCCCGCTCGATGGGATTCTCCGCGTTTGCTGCCCGTCGCGTCAGAACGGTGTCAGCTGCTTCCCTGAATTTAACAAGGGCGCTCTGATCTGGTGATTCAGACATTTCCAAAAGCACCTGAAGCAGCCCCCAGCCCTGGCCCTCGTAGCGCTCCGTAGGCGAAAGCCCCTCGCCCTTGAAATTCACATAGTCGATGATGGCGTAAACGCCACCGGGCGTCTGGCTCAGAGACTCCAGCCGGGCAGCGATCTCTGGCTTTTGGTTATCCGGGGCTGCCTCAATAACCTTTGCAAGCGATTGCCTGGCGCGACGGAATATGAATTCAGCCTGGATCCCCTGGGTACCCGCCAGAAACTCTCGCAGCTCTGCTACTCGTGGCGAATCGTCTACAGCCAGAAAGTCTGCTTTTTCGCGCCAGGGAGCGTCAAAAGGCTCGAGCGCTCGCAACCATTCGGGAATATTGACCTGACGCTGTTCCATGTATTCCATAAGAGCCGGAAAACTTTCCACGAATCGCCCTTCAACGCCCTCCGGATACCAGATGAAGTGACCAATACCCAATGACGGAAACGCCTCGCCGTCGTTCCAGTGGACCAGACACTGAAAACGCCCTGCGCACTCGTTCCGGAAAATCTGTTGGCCTACCCAGTCCAGCTGAGCGGAGGTCAGTGCCAGGGAGATATCAACATCCGGACCAGTCAGTGAAGTAAGTTGTGGGCCATTTGATTCGGGCGCGTTATCCTCATTAGTAGAATCACAACCAGTGACCACCAAAACACTCATCAGAGAGAGCAATACAAGGTATTTACC
This sequence comes from Marinobacter sp. 3-2, assembly GCF_003751355.1. Lineage (NCBI taxonomy): Bacteria > Pseudomonadati > Pseudomonadota > Gammaproteobacteria > Pseudomonadales > Marinobacteraceae > Marinobacter > Marinobacter sp. 3-2. The sequence goes on from NZ_RJUQ01000011.1 coordinate 234,881, forward strand.
AAACACCAGCGCCTCCGGGAAAGTCAGAATTGTGCACGATCACGCTACCGCATGTTCTGCCAGCCTGGCTTTTATGTCCTCCGGAATCGGCAGTGCCTTCTCGGTTTCGTAATCAAAATGAATTAACACGGCGACACCCCGGGCAATCTGCTTGTCGCCCTGCCAGGCTTCCTGAATCACATGAAACGAGGAATTGCCGATCTTACCGATACCTGTTTTGATCTTGACCGGAATATGCCAGTAGCTCTGTGCCATCAGATCAATCTCCAGTCGTGCAATGATCAGCGGCCAGGTCTCGGCTTCTAGGGTCGGGTGAAAAATACGGAAAACCGGCGTCCTGGCCTGCTCGAACCAGACTGGCAGAGTGGTATTGCTGATATGCCCGAGGGCATCGGTATCGCTGAAACGTGGTTCCAGTTCCAGATGAAACATAGCGGCTTCCCTCTTTCTGAAAACCGCCTACTATACACTGGCCGGGCCCAAAGACCCCAGAGCCGAGACTAAGGCAGGATACGCAGAATCCGTCCATCCGCACTGTCAGTGAGCAGATACACCGCCCCATCAGGCCCGGTAGCCACGTCCCGGATCCGTTCGCCCATTGCTTCGAACAGACTCTCTACGTCGCTTGCATCGCCAGCTTCCAGTGTGACGCGGTGAACGCTTTTATCGGCAAGGGCGCCGACCAGGAGGTTTCCCTGCCAGTCCGGAAACAGCTCACCCCGATAGCGGGTCATGCCTGAAGGGGCAATTGAAGGGGTCCAGCGCAACAACGGTTGCTCCATACCTTCCCGCTCAACAAAGGGCGTGATCATCGCGCCGGTGTAATCGATGCCGTGCGTGATCACGGGCCAGCCATAGTTGTGTCCCGGCTCGATAATATTTATCTCATCACCGCCGCGGGGGCCGTGTTCATGGGCAATCAAGACGTTTTCGACGGAATCAAACACCAGCCCCTGAACGTTCCGGTGCCCGTAACTGTATATTTCCGGCAGAGCGCCTTCCCTGCCAACGAAGGGGTTGTCGGCGGGAACACTGCCATCCGGGTTCAGCCTCACGATCTTGCCCAGATGACTGGACAGGTTCTGCGCCTGCTCCCGATAGTCAAATCCGTCTCCCAGCGTCACGATCAGCGTACCATCCGGAAGCCAGGCCATTCGGCCACCGTAGTGGGCGCTGCCTTCCTTGGCCGGCTTGGCACGGAATATCTCGACAACCTCCGTCAAGGCCTCCGCCTGCAACTGACCACGGGCCACGCACAGGTGATTCGCAGAGGCCGTCCCGCAAGCGTAGGCGAGAAAGACCAGTTGGTTATTCTCAAAGTCCGGCGACAACAGCACATCGAACAGACCTGCCTGAGCATCATTGAAAATCGGCGGAACTCCGGTAATCGGCGCCTGGCCGAGCTCCCACTCCTCTGAAATCATCCGCAACCGCCCTGCCCGCTCCGTCACAAGGGCGCCACCGCCGGGAAGAAACGCCAGGGACCAGGGATGCTCCAGCCCGGAAGTCAACGTCTCGACGGTGTAGTCGCTCAAGGACTGGGCCTGTGTCGGACCTGGCAGCGCCCCGAGGCCAACCGCCAGGCAAAAGGCCAGCAGGGTGCCTGAGGCGTGGCTACTGACCCCGGTGGCAGGCCTGGCAGTAAGTCTGGCGAACAGGGCTCCGGCAAATGCCGCGGTTAACAGCATGGCAAGCAGACCTCCCCCGGTTCGGGTCGCCGCAATCAGGGTTGGCATGGGAGCCAGGGCGTTAACTAACACTAGTGCAACCCACAGCCCGGATGCCCCGGCCAGGGCGAACAGTGGCACCCGAAGTCCGCGCCCCACGAAACGGGAAACGACCGCCGCAGCGCCCTGGGAAATAAGGAAACTGAGACCAAAGAGGAGCAGGTAGAGCGGCGCAAAAGAGACCAGATCATGCCCGGTGGCAGAAATGCGGGCGTCAAGCCCAACCGCCACCCCCATAGTCTGAAGGGCCCACAGGTTTAGCTGGGTCTGAACCACGGTGCCAAGAATTACCCCGACCGCCAGTGCCACCAAAAAGCTGATGACGTTTCTCTTCGTTAACTGCCGTCCTGCCATTGGTCCGCCTCCAAAGCCCTTTGCCGTTTATACGACCCATTCTGTCAGATACAAACACAAAAAAGCCGGAGCATCACGCTCCGGCATTTTTCGAGGCGGATTCAGCCCGCGAGCTCACTGCTCCACGAACGCCCGCTCAATCACGTAATGACCCATATCGCCGCCCCGGGCTTCCTTGAAGCCCATGTTGTTCAAGATGGCGCAGGTGTCCTTGAGCATGCTTGGGCTGCCGCAGATCATGAACCGGTCATTCTCCGGGTCAAAATCCGGCAGGTCGAGATCACGGGTGATTTTGCCGGTTTCCATGGCATCGGTCAGCCTCCCCTGGTTGCGGAAGTCTTCCCGCGTCACAGTCGGATAGTAAACCAGCTTGCCCTGGACCATTTCGCCGAAGTATTCGTTCTCCGGCAGCTCCTCGATCTCCTTCTGATAAGCCAGCTCGGAGACGTAACGCACGCCATGGGTCAGAATAACCTTATCGAACGCCTCGTAGACTTCCGGGTCCTTGATGATGCTCATGAAAGGCGCCAAACCGGTACCGGTGCTGATCAGCCACAGGTTCTTTCCGGGCAGAAGGTTGTCCAGAATCAGCGTCCCTGTCGGCTTGCGGCTCACCAGAATCTCGTCACCTACCTGGATTTTCTGAAGGCGGGAGGTCAGTGGACCGTCCTGGACCTTGATCGAGAAGAACTCAAGCTCTTCCTCGTAATTGGCACTGGCGATACTGTAAGCGCGCATCAAAGGCTTACCCTCGGTCTCCAGGCCGATCATGACAAAGTGCCCGTTCTTGAAACGGAAGCCCGGATCACGGCTTGTGGTAAAGCTGAACAGGGTATCGTTCCAGTGATGGACGCTGGTAACTTTCTCTTTAATCAGGTTGCTCATGTAAACCTCTTGCCTGTTCGTTACGCTTTCTTACGGCGAATGATTCAATTTTGGATTGCGCTAAGTCTAACCCGACACTAACCTATCGGGAAAATGGGATATTCTCATAACCTTATTCGAGTGAGCCGATTAAGAGCGAAAAGTTATGAAGTACAGTTTTCGACAGCTGGAAGTTTTCCTGGCAGCCGCCCATTTCCAGAACATTACCCGTGCTGCCGAATCGCTGGCCATGTCGCAATCGGCAGCCAGCAGTGCGCTGAAAGAACTGGAAAACCAGTTCGACATCCAGCTGTTCGACCGCGTTGGCAAACGGCTCCAGTTAAACGAGCTGGGGCGGCTTTACCGCCCCAAGGTGGAGGCCGTCCTTGCCCAGGCCAATGAGCTGGAACAGGCCTTCAGCAAACACACGGAGGTGGGCGCCCTAAAAGTCGGTGCCACCCTGACTATCGGGAACTATTTGGCCGTGGGGGTCATGGCCCAATACATGAATACCCCTACCCATCCCAGAGTCTCCCTCGAAGTCGCCAATACCAGCACCATTGCAAGACGAGTGAGGGACTTCGAGCTGGATATTGGTTTGATCGAGGGGGAATTGCAGTCTTCAGAACTGGATGTATTGCCCTGGCGGGGAGATGAGCTGGTGGTGTTCTGTTCGCCCAGCCATCCACTGGCCCAAAAAACATCCCTGACGGATGAAGACCTGCGCACCGCCACCTGGATCATGCGTGAGCAGGGGTCAGGAACCCGCCAGAGTTTTGAGCGGGGCATGCACGGCCTGTTGCCGGATCTGAATGTGCTGCTGGAGCTGGAACACACCGAGGCCATAAAACGGGCAGTGGAAGCCGACCTGGGGATTGGCTGCCTTTCGGAAGTGGTGCTGGCCGACGCGTTCAAGCGCGGAAGCCTGGTGCCGCTGACGGTACCGGAAAACCGTCAGTTTGATCGGCAGTTCTATTTCATCCTGCACAAGCAGAAATACCGTAGCGCCGGAATTGATGCCTGGATAGAGCTTTGTCGGCAGTTACGCTGAAATGGGCCCGCTGTGAAAGCGAAACTCCTGATCCGGATCTTCAATCAGCGCCCGCTCCAGGGCCAGAAAATCCTCCACACGGGCCGCGATCGGTCCACCAGCGGCCTGCTCGGCCAGAGTCAAGTAGTCCTGGTAATGCCGGGCTTCGGACTTCAGCAAACTGGTGTAGAAATCGGCGAGCTTCTCATCCAGGAACGGAGCGAGCGCGGCAAACCGTTCACAGGATCGCGCCTCGATAATGGCGCCCACAATCAACACATCCACCAGGCGGCCAGGATCTTCTGACCGGACTTCCTGTCTTAATCCTGCCGCGTATCGGGCCGGGGTAAGATGGCAATAGTCCACGCCGCGCTTTTTCATAATGGCGAGCACCTGCTCGAAATGCCGGAGCTCCTCACGGGCCAGCCGGGACATCTTGTTCAGCAGGTCGGTGTTGTCAACGTACCGGTACATCAGGCTGAGCGCGGTGGAGGCGGCCTTCTTTTCGCAATGGGCGTGATCGATCAGCATCAGGTCCTGGTTCGCCAGGGCATTGTCGATCCATTGCTGAGGGGTCCGGCACGGCAGGAAGTTGTGAATCTCTTGCAGGGCGTCGTTCATGGTTGAATACAGTTGTTGATTTGCGGCCGGCGAGTATAGCGCACTTAACAGATTCCTCCGACCTCTGTCCAACTTAACTTTATAAGGGGTTTCCTATAGAATGCAGCGCCAGATAAAGGAGTCTCTGAATAAACCCTGAAACCCCATCGGTGATTTGAGGCATTATTCAGAGGCTCCTGCGGCCTTTCCGCCAAAACCTCCCGCCAAGGCATGAAGCCAACGGCGCGGGACATTCCAACTGATGAGGGTCCATATCGTGTTAGAAGCCTATCGTGAACACGTTGCCGAACGTGAAGCCCTGGGTATTCCTCCCAAGCCCCTGAACGCCGAGCAGACTGCTGCTCTGGTCGATCTGCTGAAAAACCCGCCGGCCGGCGAGGAAGACACCCTGGTGTATCTCCTGGAAAACCGCGTACCGCCGGGTGTCGACGAAGCCGCTTACGTAAAGGCTGCGTTCCTGACTGCTATCGTAAAAGGCGAAGCTTCCTCTCCGCTGCTGGACAAGCCGACAGCAGTCAAGCTGCTGGGCATGATGCAGGGTGGCTATAACATTGCGACCCTGGTTGATCTTCTGGACGACTCCGAGCTGGCCGAGCTGGCCGGTGAGCAGCTGAAGCGCACCCTGCTGATGTTCGACGCCTTCAACGATGTGAAGGAAAAGATGGACGCTGGCAATCCGGTTGCCAAGGCAGTTATCGAATCCTGGGCCAACGGCGAATGGTTCACCAACAAGAAGAAGGTACCAGAGAGCACCAAGATGGTGGTGTTCAAGGTCACTGGCGAAACCAACACCGACGACCTGTCACCGGCTCCGGATGCCTGGTCCCGTCCGGACATCCCGCTGCACGCCCGCGCTGCCTACAAAATGGAACGCGACGGCCTGAAGCCGGAAGAGCCGGGCGTAACCGGCCCCATGAGCCAGATCGACGAGATCAAGTCCAAGGGTCTGCCCGTTGCCTTCGTTGGCGACGTAGTCGGTACCGGTTCTTCCCGTAAGTCGGCCACTAACTCCGTTCTGTGGTTCTTCGGCGACGACATTCCGGGCGTGCCGAACAAGCGTGCCGGCGGTGTCTGCATCGGTAACAAGGTTGCTCCGATCTTCTTCAATACCATGGAAGATGCCGGTGCCCTGGTGTTCGAAGCGCCCGTCGACGACATGAACATGGGCGATGTTATCGAGATCCGCCCGTATGAAGGCAAGATCCTGAACGAGGCCGGCGAGACTATCTCCGAGTTCAAGTTCAAGTCTGACGTGATCCTGGACGAAGTTCAGGCCGGCGGCCGTATCCCGCTGATCATCGGTCGTGGCCTGACTGCCAAGGCCCGCACAGCACTGGGCATGGGCGCGACCGACCTGTTCCGCCTGCCAAAAGATCCCGAAGCCGGCACCAAAGGCTTCACCCTGGCCCAGAAGATGGTTGGCAAGGCCTGTGGCCTGGAAGAAGGCAAAGGCGTTCGTCCGAACACCTACTGCGAGCCGCACATGACCACCGTGGGCTCCCAGGACACCACCGGTCCGATGACCCGGGACGAACTCAAAGACTTGGCTTGTCTGGGCTTCCAGGCTGATCTGGTTATGCAGTCTTTCTGCCACACCGCTGCCTACCCGAAGCCGGTTGACGTGGAAATGCAGCACACCATGCCGGACTTTATCCGTACCCGCGGCGGTGTTTCACTGCGGCCGGGCGACGGCATCATCCACTCCTGGCTGAACCGCATGCTGCTGCCGGACACCGTGGGCACCGGTGGTGACTCCCACACCCGTTTCCCGATGGGCATCTCCTTCCCGGCCGGTTCCGGTCTGGTAGCGTTTGCCGCGGCGACCGGCGTTATGCCTCTGGACATGCCGGAATCTGTTCTGGTTCGCTTCAAGGGCGAAATGCAGCCCGGCATCACCCTGCGCGATCTGGTACACGCCATCCCGCTGTACGGCATCAAGCAAGGCATGCTGACCGTCGAGAAGAAAGGCAAGATCAACGAATTCTCCGGCCGCATCCTGGAAATTGAAGGCCTTGAGCACCTGACCGTTGAGCAGGCGTTCGAGTTGTCTGACGCTTCCGCCGAGCGTTCCGCCGCGGGTTGTACCATCAACCTGTCTGAAGACTCCGTGGCCGAGTACCTGCGTTCCAACATCACCATGTTGCGCTGGATGATTGCCGAGGGTTACGGCGATCCGCGTACCCTGGAGCGTCGTGCCCAGCAGATGGAAGAGTGGCTGGCTGATCCGAAGCTCATGCGTGCCGACAAAGATGCCGAGTATGCACACGTCATCGAAATCGATCTGGCTGACATCAAAGAGCCGATCGTATGCTGCCCGAATGATCCGGACGATGCCAAGTTCCTGTCCGAAGTGGCTGGCGACAAGGTTGACGAAGTATTCATTGGCTCCTGCATGACCAACATCGGTCACTTCCGCGCCGCCGGCAAACTGCTTGAGCAGCACAAAGGCCCGCTGAGCACGCGTCTGTGGATGTCGCCGCCGACCAAGATGGATCAGGCGCAGCTGATGGAAGAAGGTTACTTCAACACCTACGGCACCGCCGGTGTTCGCACCGAGATGCCGGGCTGCTCCCTGTGCATGGGTAACCAGGCACGCGTAGCGCCGAAGTCGACGGTCCTGTCCACTTCCACCCGTAACTTCCCGAACCGCCTCGGCGATGGTGCCAACGTGTACCTGACGTCTGCGGAACTGGCGGCTGTGGGTGCGGTTCTGGGCAAACTCCCCTCCCCTGCGGAGTACATGGAGTACGCGAAGGACCTGAACAGCATGTCGAAAGAGATTTACAAGTATCTCAACTTCGACCAGATGGAGAACTACACCAAGAAGGCTGCTGAGGCGAATGTTGCCTGAGCACTGACCTTCAGGGTTTAGCTCCACGGAAACGCCAGCCCCCGGGCTGGCGTTTTTTTATGCCTGATTACCCACCCGGGATGCCCCTCCAATCAGTGGATAATCAGCCTAACCAGAATCGCAGCCACCATGACAAGGGTTATCCCCTTGATCCAGCGTGCGCCGCGTTTGCTCATATTGACCCGGGTAGCAATGAAAGCGCCGGTAACGTTGCCCAGTGCCAGGGTCAGGCCCACGCCCCAGCGCACCTGGTCGTTGAGGGCAAACACCACCAGTGCAGCAAAGGTAAACGGCAACACAATCGAGACCTTGAGCACGTTCACCTGGCGCAAGTCGATCTTGAGCATGTGGTATAGCACCACAAGGAAAAGCACACCGACACCAACCTGGATGAATCCGCCGTACATGCCAACAACAAACATCGCCAGGTAGACAGCCGGGCCAAGGCGCTCGGGCGTCAATGGACGGGTATTGAGAACCGGCTGTGGCAACAACATGAAGACGGAAGCGCCGATCATGGCCGACACCAGCACCCATTCGAACACGGCGTCGGAGACCCAGGTAGCGACCCAGGCACCCACCAGAGAGCCCAGAACCGCAGGAATCGCCAGGTGCAGACTGACAACAAGGTTGCCATGCCCCATGCGGTAGAAGCTGCCTACAGCAGTGATACTCTGCAGGGTTATCGCCACCCGGTTCGTGCCGTTGGCGACCTGGGGCGGCAGACCCAGAAACATCAACAAGGGCAGGGTCAGCATGGAACCGCCGGCAGAGAGAACGTTTATAAATCCGGCAATGCCGCCGATCGACAGTAAAGCCACGATTTCCAGAACAGTCACTCAGTGCGCCCCATCGAAGATTGGAGGATTCGAAAGGAGGAAGCCCCCGATCCGGAATCATTATGACCAAAAAAAGGACTCCCGGAGGAGTCCTTTTCACTTCTGACAACGCGTTTTGCGCGTTCTCTGTTTACCGTTCGATATGTTGGTATTCTCCGGCATCGGCAGTTGCCGAGCTCACTACCAGGATGGCAATGAAGGCAGCGATGAAACCGGGAATGATTTCGTAAACACCTGGACCACCCATGAACGAACCGTTCCAGCCCAGTGAAATCCAGATCATAACGGTGGCTGCACCGACAACCATACCTGCGATGGCCCCGGCACCGTTGGTGCGCGGCCACATCAGTGAAAGGATGATCAGCGGGCCAAATGCGGCACCGAAGCCGGCCCACGCGTTAGCCACCAGAGCCAGAACCTGAGAGTTCGGATCGGATGCGATAACGGCAGCGACCAGGCCGACGAGGACAACGCACACACGGCCAATATTCACGCATTCCTTGTCGCTTGCTTCCTTCCGCAGGAACAGACGATAGAAATCTTCTGTAAGCGACGAAGACGACACCAGCAGCTGACTGGAGATGGTACTCATCACCGCCGCCAGCAGGGCCGCATACAGGAAGCCTGTAATCAGGGGATGGAACAGCATGTCTGACAGAATAATAAAGATGGTTTCCGGATCCTGTACGTCCATGCCATTTCGGATGGCGTACGCGCGACCGAACACACCCAGTGAAATCGCGCCGATCAGGGAAATCAGCATCCAGCTCATACCAATGTTCCGGGCAACCGGTACATCTTTCAGGGTGCGGATAGCCATGAAACGCACAATGATGTGGGGCTGACCAAAGTAACCCAGACCCCAGGTAACCGCAGAGAGCCAGCCGATGAAGGTCAGCCCTTCCGTCCAGGACAGCAAGGTGGGATCGACCTCATTCAGTGTTTGCGACGCCTGGGCAAAACCCCCGCCGCCTTCACCAAAGAGCACAACCGCCGGCATGATGACCAGCGCCAGCATCATGATACAGCCCTGGACAAAATCGGTCAGACTCACCGCCAGGAAACCGCCCACCACGGTGTATGCCAGTACCACACCGAGGGTGATCACAATACCTACGGCGTAATCGCTCAAACCACCAAAGTTGAAAATGCCGGAAAACGCGCTTTCGAACAGCTTGCCACCGGCGACGAGGCCGGATGCCGTATAAACCGCGAAGAAGATCACGATGACGATGGCCGACACCGTACGCAGGGACAGGGCCTGTGTCGGAAAGCGGTTCGCCAGGAAAGACGGGATAGTAATCGCATTGCCATAGTGAACCGTCTGTTCACGCAGACGCGGGGCGACCAGTGTCCAGTTGAAGAATGCCCCCACGAGCAGACCAATACCGATCCAGGCCGATCCCAAACCCGACGCAAACAGCGCCCCGGGCAGACCCAGGAGCAACCAGCCACTCATGTCAGAAGCACCAGCGGAAAGCGCTGCCACCTTTGGACTCAGGGCGCGACCGCCCAACATATAGTCCTCAGAGGAAGACGTCGCTCTGCGCATTGCGAAAACGCCAATGGCAATCATGAGCGCGAAATATAAAAAGAGACTTATCCAAACACCAATAGCCATAGGGGCTCCTCCGGTTTAATGAGTCGGACCAGGTCCGCTCGCAAAGCACATGGCTGACCTGACGCCAACTCGCTGCACTATTCTTCTTTTCTTTCCAAGTTCCATCTCGAATGAAGCAGGAATTTTCCTTGTAACAACTTCCTGAACCTGAGCACACAAAGAAGATTTGCGACTCGCGCCCCGCACGCATGCATGAGACCGGGGCTCAGTCGCTATAACTTAGTATTAGTACGGATTCCGGGCTTACGAAATCCTACGATTCTTTTGCACAATCCTACGGGACTGGGAAACCGGCATGCCAAATCAGGCCACTCGGTCACCAACCTGCAGTCGTGAGGGCGTAGTCCCTTTGTATTTACGCAGTGCATTTGTCAGTGCACTTTGAGATGAGAAACCGGTTCGGTAACTGATTTCAGACACCGTAAGGGTCGTTTTAGAAAGGAGAGTAGCGGCCTGATCGAGGCGTGTCTGTAACAGGAACTGGTGGGGCGTTATGCCTGCCAACTCTCTGAACACCTCATGGAAACGGCTAACACTCAGGCAAGCCTCTCCTGCCATATCTTCGACGGTGATCTTTTTGTGGAGATTTTTGAGAATGTAACGACGGACTGCCTCAGGGCTGATGGCATTCCGGTTTGAGGAGAACGAACGGCCTTCGGTAATACGATCGGCCATGCAGTACAGAATGCTCGAAGCAAGGTGTTGCTGGAGCGTAATATGATCCGGTGCCCGGTCGAACTCGCCGGCGGCAAACTGAACCAGCCCGTGCAAACGACTGTCCATTTGGAGAGTCCGCGGCTTTTCAAAAACCCGCATCATGCGCTCGTAATCGGCGTGTGCTGGCGAGTTGACGGCCGGAGTAAGCGGATCAAGATTGATCACAAGAACATGATTCTTGTCGTTACCGCGATAATCGTGGCGCGCTTCCGTGGGCACCAGATAAGCTCTCCAGGTATCCAGTTGAGCCCCGGCTCCATCGACGCTCAACTCGGCTTCGCCACGCACCCCTATGACAATCTGGTGGTGTTCATGCCGGTGCTGGTGCGCGGCCATGGGAAGCTTCAGAAGTTTCGCGTTAACCATTAAAACTGCCAGCGTTTAACTGAGAATGTTCCTCAATTAAAGCAGAACATTACAGAAAGTGCACGAATGGAACTGGAACCCGAGGGAAAACTCACAGTTTTCAGTCAGCCTGTGAACGACTTAACCAGTGATTCAACAATTCCGAAACCTGCTCGGAAACCTCGGCCAGCGGGCGTGCAGCGTCAATCACGTGATACCTGGAGGGCTGGGCCATGGCGCGAGCGAGATAGGTCTCCCTGATTCGCTGAAAGAATTCCAGATCTTCCTGTTCAAAACGATCGAGGTCGCCCCTCTTTCGGGCTCTGGCCATCCCGGTGTCCACGGGGGCATCAAGGACAATAACATGGTCTGGGCGGATATCACCCTGAACCAGTGTTTCAAGAAGCGCAATTCGCTCCTCCGGAACACCACGCCCCCCGCCCTGGTAGGCAAAGGTCGCATCGGTGAAACGGTCGCATAAGACCCACTGGCCCTGCTCAAGCGCAGGCAGGATTCGGGTATGCAGATGCTGGGCCCTGGCGGCAAACATCAGCAGCAACTCGGTGATTTCGTTGACCGGTTCATCCCTGGGCGCCAGCAAAAGCTCGCGAACAGCCTCAGCCATGGGCGTGCCACCCGGCTCACGGGTGACGATATAATCGACGCCCAGTCCAGCGAGCGTGTCGGCTGCATTCGTCAGCTGGGTCGATTTGCCAACCCCTTCCGTGCCTTCGAAGGTTATGAACTGCCCTCGTACTCTCATCCGGCATCCTCATCAGAATCACTGTTTTTTGGCGCCGGTGAAGAGCGGTAGTCTTCACGCCTGTTTAACTGAAACTCACGTACGGCTTTCTGATGCTCTGCGAGCGTGCGCGAGAATTTGTGGGTGCCATCTCCCCGGGCAACAAAGTACAGGGCATCACCGTCATCCGGGTGCAGGGCCGCATGAATAGCTTCGCGGCCAGGCAGGGCGATGGGAGTCGGAGGTAAGCCATTGATTCGGTATGTGTTGTAGGGCGTGTGCGTGCGCAGGTCCTTACGCCCGATCCGGCCCTGATAGCTGTCACCCATACCGTAGATAACCGTGGGGTCGGTCTGCAGTCGCATTCCCTTCTGCAAACGGCGGACGAACACCCCTGCCACCTGCTCCCGCTCATGGGGCGCACCGGTTTCGCGTTCTACAATAGAGGCCATGATCAGGGCTTCGTAGGGATTGTCATAGGGCAAACCCTCTTCCCGAGCCGCCCATTCCTCGGCCAGTACTGTCTCCATCCGGTTGAAGGCACGCTTCAACAAATCCAGATCGGTCTCGCTACTGGTAAAGGCGTAGGTATCGGGGAAGAATCTTCCTTCGGGATGCTCACCCTCGGCTCCAACTGCCGCCATGACCTGCTCGCTGGTCCACTCGCCGGTGATTTTCTGAAGTCGCTCGGCCTGCGCCAGAGCGGCTCGCATATCCTTGAAGGTCCAGCCTTCTATAAACTGGACGTACCAGTGCTTGGTGTCTCCCGACACCATGACACCGATCATGTCCCTGGGGCTCATGCCATCAAGAAACTCGTACTGACCGGCCTTGATCCGCGTCTGCTCGGGCTCCAGCCGACCGTATAACCTCAGCCAGAGCCGGTCTGAAACCAACCCCTCAGCTTCGAGTCGACCAACGACTTCAATAAATGAACTGCCCTGGGGAACGTCAAACAGAAGAGGTTCTTCAAGCACCACCGGCTTTTTCAAGCCTTGTAGCCCCTGCCATACCCACAGCCCGGATCCCGCAGACGCGAGGACGGCGACACAAACGCACGCAAGCAATAACTTCTTGAGCAAACGATTTATTCCAGTGTTTCGAGAGGATTGAAGATTGTCGCAAGTCCGCTATCCACAGGCAAATGATGGCCGGCAATAGTGAGAACCGGAACAATGCCCAGAACGCTGTTCAGGAGAAACATTCCCTGACAATCGGGACCCAGTACATCGGGCACAGTGACGGGGCGCTCTGTTACCGGTTCGCCTCTCTGCCTCAGACGCTCCAGCAGCCACTGCCTGAGAACACCGGCAACCGCCAGACTCGACGCCGGCGGCGTCACCCATCCATCAGCCTGCCGCAGCAGGATGTTGGTACGAGTGCCTTCAACCAGGTTTCCCTCACGATCGGCCATGATGACCTCGAACAGCGATGGCTTGAGCTCGGCGGCCGCCAGGACCTGCTCCATCCGGTTCAGCGACTTGACCCCGGCCAATAACGGATTAACCGCCAGAGTTACCTTGGAGAAATCAACGGCGACACCATCAGGGTCCGGTGTCGGCGGCAAAGCCGATGCCGAAACCAGCAAATTGGGCTCCATCCCCGGATCAGGGCGATACCCCCGACCGCCACTGCCGCGGGTCAGGGTCAGCTTCAGAACCCAGCCGTCGCCCTTGAAGCGGTCCGCAAAACGTTGCCCCGCCTCGACGCAAACGCTGGCGAGCTCTTTGCGCGACACCTCGATACCCAATCGGCCGGCATCGCGCGCCATTCGTTCCAGGTGGCGGGATAGCAGAACCCCCTTCTGACCGGACATCCGAATGGTTTCAAACAGCCCGTCTCCATAGGCCAGACCCCGGTCATTGGCGGGCAAGCCACCGTCGTCAGCCCAGAAAAGACGAAACACGGCGGGGGTCAGCCTTCGTAGCGACGGAAAATCAGGGTGCCGTTGGTACCACCGAACCCGAAGGAGTTGGATAGGGCTACCCGCACATCCGCCTTACGGCTCGTGTGTGCCACAAGGTCCAGATCGCAACCCTCATCCGGATTGTCCAGATTGATGGTGGGCGGCAGGACCCCATCCCGAATGGCCAGAACCGAGAAGATCGCTTCCACAGCACCAGCAGCTCCAAGCAGGTGACCTGTCATGGACTTGGTGCTGCTCATGGCCAGCTTTTCGGCATGCGCGCCGAACACCCGACGAACTGCAGCCACTTCGGCCACGTCACCAACCTGGGTGGAGGTTCCATGGGCGTTGATGTAGTCGATTTCTTCCAGATCAAGGCCAGCATCACGAACTGCGTTCGCCATGGATCGGGCGGCGCCCTCGCCATCTTCGGGCGGCGCTGTAATGTGGTGGGCGTCGTCGCTCATACCAAAACCGACAACTTCACCGTATATGGTGGCGCCCCGCTCCTTTGCGTGTTCAAGCTCTTCAAGCACAACGACACCGGCGCCATCGCTGAGCACAAAGCCGTCCCGGTCTTTATCCCAGGGGCGGCTGGCCTTTTCCGGTTCATCGTTACGGGTAGACAGAGCCCGCGCAGCCGAAAACGCAGCCATACCGGTACGCGTCGTCGCCATTTCCGAGCCACCTGCCAGCATGACATCGGCGTCGCCATAGGCAATCGTGCGGGCCGCGTAACCAATGTTGTGGGTGCCGGTAGTGCAGGCTGTCACGATCGCAATGTTGGGGCCACGGTATCCGAAACGGATCGCGGCATTGCCGGAGATCATGTTGATGACGGAAGCAGGCACGAAAAACGGGGAAACCTTTCGGGGCCCCGACTTGTCCATGGTCAGGACGCTCTTCTCTATGTACTCAAGGCCGCCAATCCCGGAGCCGATTGCAATACCTACTCGCTCCCGATCAAGCTTCTCAAACGACTCCAGCCCACTGCTGTCAACTGCCTGCTGCGCAGCAATCAGGCCATAATGGATAAAGGCATCAAGCTTTCTGGCATCCTTCGGGGACAGGTAGGACTCCATGTCCAGATCCCGAATGGCCCCACCAATTCTGGTGTTATAGGCAGACGCGTCAAAGCGGTCGATCATACCGATCCCGCTGCGCCCGGCCTGAATCGCTTCCCAGGACGACTCCACGCTATTGCCGACTGGCGACAGCATGCCCATACCTGTGATGACAACTCGCCGTTTAGTCATAACCTGTTGCACCTGATCTTGTCCGAATGAATCTGAACGCCGATTGAACCTGATTTTCGGCCAATAAAAAAGCCGTCCCTCGCTATTTCACAAGGACGGCTTTTTGCCTGGCTTTCTTAAATGCAGAGTATCAGGTGTGCGCGACGATGTAGTCGATCGCGTCCTGAACACTTGTCAGCTTCTCGGCTTCCTCGTCAGGAATCTCGGTTTCAAACTCCTCTTCAAGTGCCATAACCAGCTCAACGGTGTCCAGTGAGTCAGCGCCAAGATCCTCTACAAAAGAAGATGAGTTCTGAACTTCGGACTCTTTAACGCCCAACTGTTCACAAACGATCTTCTTCACGCGCTCTTCAACTGTACTCATAATGTCCTCACTTTGTGTGTCAACCAAGCAACTCTAGTGCTGCCAGTTTAGTTTAAACCCTACCTGCAAACAAGCAGGGATTCTGATAAACATGTTGTGCGACAAGGGGTTGCGCACAGACCCCGAAAGGGGCTTATCCCATGTACATTCCGCCGTTCACGTTGATGGTTTCACCCGTCACGTATCCGGCTGCATCTGATGCCAGGAAGGCAACCACGGCTGCCACTTCTTCCGGCTCACCCAGACGACCCGCGGGTATGATTTCCAGCATAGCCCCACGCTGCTTGTCGTCCAGTTTTTTTGTCATATCCGTGTCAATAAATCCGGGAGCCACGCAATTTGCAGTGATACCGCGGTTCGACATTTCCTTGGCCAGGCTTCGGGTAAACCCTTCAACCCCGGCCTTGGCGGCGCAGTAATTGCCCTGCCCCGCATTGCCCATACCGGCAACCACGGAGCTGATATTGATAATCCGGCCCCATTTGGCCTTGGCCATCCCACGAAGCACGGCCTTGCTGGTCCGATAGACGCTGGACAGATTGGTTTCCAGAACCGAGGCCCAGTCATCATCTTTCAACCGCATCAGGAGGTTATCACGGGTAATGCCGGCATTGTTGACCAGAATCAGGGGCGCCCCCGATTTTTCCGTCAGCTCCTTCAAACCGGCTTCAATGCTGGCAGGGTCTGCAACGTTCATGACCATGCCGTAACCCTTGTAACCGGCCGACTGGAGATCGTTGGTGATGGATTCTGCACCGGCTTCACTGGTTGCTGTTCCGACAACTTCGGCACCCTGCGCGGCCAGCGCACGGGCAATGGCCTGACCAATACCGCGGGTAGCACCGGTGACCAGTGCGGTTTTACCTTCCAGAGACATGAATAACTCCCTTTCGTTTCAGGACTGACCGAAAGCGTCCAGCGCCTTCGCCAGCGAATCCGGGTCTTCGATACTGTGAACGGCCAAAGCCCGGTCGATACGTTTGGCCAGCCCTGCCAACACTTTTCCAGTGCCGCACTCGACTGCAACTTCGACATCATTGGAAACGAGGGCACGCACAGAGTCCGTCCAGAGCACCGGAGAATAAAGCTGCTTGAGAAGGTTGGCCTTCAGTGTAGCGGATTCGGTCTCGGCGGCAGCGTTAACATTTTGTATAACCGGGATGACAGCATCATTAAAGCGAACATCCTCCAACGCTTTCGCCAGCTCCTCCGCGGCGCCTTTCATAAGTGCGCAATGGGATGGCACGCTTACAGGCAATGGCATGGCCTTCTTCGCGCCTTTTTCCTTGCAGGCTTCGATAGCCCGTTCAACTGCGGCTGCCGAGCCAGCAATAACCACCTGACCAGGGGCATTGAAGTTTACCGCAGATACCACATCGCCCTGTGCCGCATCCTGACAGGCTGCCACAACGGCATCATCCTCAAGACCAAGGATGGCTGCCATCTTCCCTTCTCCAGCCGGCACAGCGTCCTGCATGAGCTCACCACGCAGGCGAACCAGCTTGACCGCTTCAACAAAATCGAGGCTCTCTGCCGCTACCAGGGCGCTGTACTCTCCCAGACTGTGACCGGCGAGAAAATCGGGAGAAGAACCGCCGGCAACAAACCACTGCCGCCAGAGGGCAATACTGGCCGTCAGGAGCGCAGGCTGCGTCACCATGGTTTTATTCAATTCCTCCGCCGGCCCCTTCTGGCAGAGATCCCAGAGGTCATAGCCGAGAACATTGGAGGCTTCGGAAAAGGTTCTGTCGATGATGGGCCAGGCTTCAGCGGCAGCCGAAAGCATGCCCACCGATTGCGACCCTTGTCCTGGAAAAATAAAGGCTGATTTCATAAGCGGGATCTTATCGTCATTGGGTGGTTACGTGAGATTAGCCAATAGTACAAGTTAGGCCAATTATCCGCGAATGCGTGGCCAAACCGGGACAGACTTTAGTCTCAGGCACTCAAAGCATGAGATCGTCGAGACGCTCGTTGATACGGCGGGGTACTTCCAGCTCAACTTCCCGAACGGCCTGTCGAATGGCCGACAACATGGCCCGCTCATTGGCGTTGCCATGACTTTTGATCACCACGCCCTGGAGACCGAGCAAACTGGCACCGTTGTGTCGGGAAGGATCCATCAATTGCAGAAGCCGACCGATAATCGGACGGGCCAGCAGGCCGACCAGTCGGCCGTAGAGATTTCGTGTGAAGGCCTGTTCCATCAGCTCTATGAGGAGACCGGCAACACCCTCGCCGGTTTTCAGGGCTATATTGCCGACAAAGCCATCACAGACGACCACATCGGCGACGTCCCGGAACAGATCGCTACCTTCCACATAACCGATGTAGTTGATGGTATCGCACTGGGCCAGCATATGAGACGCCAGCCGCACCTGTTCATTGCCCTTTATCTCTTCCTCACCGACGTTCAGAAGAGCGACCCTTGGTTCCGCCTGGCTGCAGATCGCAGAGGCCATCAGGGACCCCATCAGGGCATACTGATAGAGATTCTCGGCGGTTGAGTCGACATTGGCGCCGAGATCAAGGACGTGACAGCGCCCCCTGAGCGAGGGAATCAGTTTGGCAATAGCCGGGCGCTCGATACCCGGATACATGCGGATAATGGTGCGCCCGAACGCCATCAATGCACCGGTGTTACCGGCACTGACACAGCCCTGGGCCTCGCCATCGCGGACAAGACTCAGGGCGATGGCCATGGAAGAGTTTTTCTTGTGGCGGAGAGCGTGGGAGGGGCGCTCGTTCATCCGAACAACGTCTGCCGCCTCGACAATGCGAATTCGGGCGTGCCCCTCACGCAACAAAGCCTCGAGCTCGCTCCGGATTCCCACCAGAACGATGCTCAAGGCTTCGTTTTCACGCACCGCCCGCAGCGATGCGGCAACCACGACGGCAGCGCCGCGGTCGCCACTCATTGCATCAATCGTGATGGTGACCGGCTTCACCGTTCTGCCATCCGATTCGGGACGGTGCATAGCGGCAACGAGATTACTCGTCGCGTGCTTCGATTACCTGCTTGCCGCGGTAGAAGCCGTCCGGAGACACGTGGTGACGACGATGAACTTCACCAGTAGTCGCATCGGTGCTCAGAGCAGCGGCGCTCAGGGCGTCGTGTGAACGGCGCATGCCACGCTTGGAACGGGTCTTACGGTTTTGCTGTACAGCCATGATTATGCTCCTGACCTGTTAACGTAAACTTGTATTGCTGAATAAGTAACGTCTGTTCGTTAAATGTGCGCCGGTCTCACGAGGGACGACCCACGCCCGGTTAATGCTTTGTCTTCTTGAGATCCGCCAGGACACTGAACGGATTCTCACCCGACTTTCTCACCGGCTCTGCCCCGGAGCTGTCCGGCTCGTAAGCTTCCAGATCTTCCCGGGCAGGACACTGGTCCCGTTCGTGAAGCGGAAACGGCGGCAAAACCAGCAACAGCTCGTCTTCCACCATCGACCAGAGGTCCGCCGTAAAATCATCGGTCAAAAACGGCTCGAGCTCTTTCGGCAGCTGTTGCGCCTGCTCGTCACTGGTAACAAGACCCAGCTTGAACTCGGAGACCAGAGTCACGCTCATGGCGCCCATGCACCGCTGGCACTCCAGATCAACCGGGGCCGCCAGCTCGCCCGAAACAACGCGACGACGCTCACCATCCATAAAAAAAGACAGTTTGACCCGGCACGCAGCACCTTCCGAAAACCCGAGAACGGATCCCCGAAAACGGCCAAGCCCGCTGATGGGAATCACTCCCTCCAGTGTGCTGTTATGTTCCGCTAACCGGTAAGGATCAACAGATTTGGGCAACTCGGCGTTGGACGCGTTTGACATAGGCGCGCAATTTTAGGGGCGCAGCCGGCCGCTGTCAAAGACTTCGTTGCTTTTTCACGGGGGTTCCAGTGCAGATAGGTGTAATTTACGATAATCGCACAGCAGATGCACCGGCCAGGTACTTAAAGGACTCGATCAATGCCCCCAAAACCGCTTTTACTGGCGTCTTCATCACCTTACCGGAGAGCGCTCCTGGAGCGGCTTGGCTTGCCGTTCACCTGCGCAAGCCCGGATATCGACGAATCACCCTATCAGGGCGAGACCGGAGAGGCCCTGGCGACACGTCTGGCCGAGAGCAAGGCCCGCGAATTGGCGGACCGGTTCCCCGGCCACTGGATCATCGGCTCGGACCAGGTCGCCTGCCTGCCCGACGGCTCGGTACTGAGCAAGCCCGGCAACCACGAAATGGCGACAGAGCAGTTACGCCAGAGCAGTGGTCACAGGGTACTGTTTCTTACAGGCCTGGCGCTGCTCGACTCCGATTCCGGCAAAATCGACAGCCTTTGCGAGCCGTTTAACGTCAGATTCCGGGAACTGGCTCATGAGGAGATAGAAGCCTACCTACTGCGGGAGAAACCTTACGACTGCGCCGGCAGCTTCAAGATGGAAGGCCTCGGTATTACTCTGTTCGAGGCCCTTGAGGGCCGGGACCCGAACAGCCTGGTGGGCCTCCCCCTTATTGCCCTGAACGATCTGCTGAGGCAATGGGGCCGGAATCCCCTGCTGGAAAACCAACCTGCCTCATAAGACATTACCGAAGCTCGAGCCGGGACTCGACCAGTTGACTGGCAAAACCCTCGCCAAAGGCGACGCCAAGCTGATCAACAATATCCTGGAACGGCGATTTGCGACGGCTGTAGTCCACCAGTTCCTCCTGACCTATGATCTGCCGAGCAACGTGTGATGCGCTGCCGAGCCCATCAGCCAGGCCAAGCTCAACGGCCTGCTCGCCACTCCATACCAGCCCGCTGAACAGGCGCTCATCATCCGCCAGGCGATCACCACGCCCTTGCTTGACCGCTTCGATAAACTGTTGGTGGGTGTTTTCCAGGACACTCTGCCAGAAAGTGACTTCCTCTTCCTGCTCCGGCGAAAACGGATCAAGGAACGCCTTGTTCTCACCGGCCGTGTAGAGACGGCGATCCACGCCGATCTTCTCCATAACCTCGGTAAAGCCGAAACCGCCAGCCACCACCCCAATCGAGCCGACAAGGCTGGCCCGGTTGGCATAGATCTCATCCGCGGCCGCAGCAATGTAATAGGCTCCGGAAGCGCCGATGTCCGAGATCACGGCGTAGACCTTTTTCTCGGGATACTCCTCCCGCAGGCGCTTGATCTCATCGTAGACATACCCGGACTGCACCGGGCTGCCCCCCGGGCTGTTGATGCGCAGAATCACTGCTACCGAGTTTGGCTCTTCGAAGGCTGTTCGCAGAGAACCTACAATATTGTCTGCACTGGCCAGTTCGTCGGCAGCGATCGGACCGTTTATTTCTACCAGAGCCGTGTGCTTCCCGGTTACACCCTCCAGTGAATCGCCCAGGGGAAACTTGATCAAAAACAGCAAGGCAATCAGGTAACCAAACGTCAGGAACTTGAAAAAGATACCCCAGCGCCGGCTCTTGCGCTGCTCAGACTGCAGTGACATGACGAGTTTTTCGATGAGCTTCCAGTCACGTCCGGACTCGGGCGGAAGCTTCGGTGACTTACGCCCGAAAAACGGCTTACTTTCTTTTTCAGGCTCCACCGGTTTGTCACCCCAATCGGCAGACTTGTCAGATTCCCAGTCACTCATGTGCGCATCCTGTCAGCAACGTCAATGAATTCGGTCTGTTTACAGCCCCAGCACCCGCCGGAGGTCTGGCACGGATTCAACAATGGCATGAGGCGAATAATCACCCAACACATCCCGCTTGTGCACACCCCATTCAACGCCGATGGAGGGCATGCCGATACGCCGGGCCATATCAAGATCGTATCGGGTATCGCCAATCATCACCGCCTCTTCGGGCTCAATGCGATAGAAACGAAGAATCTCCTCAAGCATGGCCGGGTCAGGCTTGGAGCGCGTCTCATCGGCACAACGAGTGATCTCGAAGTGGTCGCCAAGACCGCTGGAAGCCAGCGCAAAGTCCAGGCCGCGCCGACTCTTGCCGGTTGCCACGGAACAACTGCGACCGGATCCTCGCAGATCTGCGACCACATCGGCCATACCCTCAAACACGTTTTGCGGCGTTGTCACCTTGCTGAAGAAATAGCGTCCGTATCCGTCGCGAATCCTGTTCATTTCTTCCCGACTGATACCGGGATAAAGCTTCTCCAGCGCCTCGACCATGCCAAGCCCGATAATATCCCGGTAAGCCTCACGCTCCAGGGCCGGAAAGCCCAGTTCGGTTGCCGCCTGATGTAGGCTGTCAGCAATATGCTCAACCGAGTCCACCAGGGTCCCGTCCCAGTCAAAAATTACTACTCTGACGTTCATTGATCGTTTCCTTTAAGACGCCCGGAAAGTTTCCTGAGCACGTCATTGAATGCATCGTCGTAAGGCGCCTCAAGGCGCATAGCCTCACCCGAGACCGGCAAGGTAAACTCCAGGGCCCGCGCATGCAGCATCAGCCTTTGCCCGCCAATGGACCGGAACGCCTTGAGGCTGACATCATCCATATACTTGTCGTCACCCGCAATCGGATGACCGGCCCAGGCGCTGTGCACGCGGATCTGGTGTGTACGACCGGTAACTGGCGACGCCTCGACAAGGCTGTAGCCCGCGTAATGCTCGAGGCAGCGGAATGTCGTCAGCGAGGCCTTGCCGGCAGCGTCAACCTTCACCCGACGCTCGCCATTGGGCATCTCGTAGCGCAGCAGAGGCACATCCACCCGGTCAACGCTGGCCGGCCAGTCGCCGGCGACCAGCGCATGGTAATGCTTGCGGATTCGTTTCTGGCGCAGCTCATCCTGCAGGTACCGAAGCGCCGACCGCTTCTTGGCCACCATGATCAGTCCGGACGTATCCCTATCCAGACGGTGAACGAGCTCCAGAAACTTTGCCGCCGGGCGTGCGGAACGAAGCACCTCGATCAACCCGAAACTCAGGCCGCTGCCGCCGTGTACGGCGATACCGGACGGTTTGTTGACCACCAGCATCTGCTCGTTCTCGAAAACAACCGCGGATTCCATCACGCCCTGCACCCGGGAGCCGGGCGCCACCTGATCCGGCTTTTCCTTTCGGGTGATCGGTGGGATACGCACCTGATCACCGGTTCTCACCCGGGAATCCGGCTTGACCCGCCCTTTATTGACCCGAACCTCGCCCTTGCGGATGACACGATAAATAATGCTCTTGGGCACACCGCGAAGCTGGGCAAGAAGGAAGTTGTCCACCCTCTGACCATCGTTGTCTTCGTCCACGGTAACCCACTGGACGCCCTGACGGACTTCTCCACGAACAGCCTGACTCTCACTACCGGCCCTGCTGGTTTTTTTTGCCCTCTCGGGCCGCGGTTGGGCTGGCTTTCTGCTCGCAGACTTTCGAGACATGAAGTTCCTTGGCTACTGGAGTGATTGCAGGATTGAACGGCTGCATGAATACTGTTATATTCCGGCGTGCTTTGCCGTTTGTCTACGGCCTGACCAACTCAAGTCAGAAGCCGGAGCGGCAGAAGTATACCGACACTATTCGAGAGTTTGAACGCCGTGCACCCAATCACTACCGGGAACGGCGAGAGAAATGCTCCCGGAGGACCAGGACAGATCTTCGAAAGGCTGCATCCTGTACCCGGGAGAGAGAAAAACCGCGCGGAAAACCGCGGGCGACATCGCGAAGAATCACTGCCACCCAGGGCCGGGCCGTCCAGCATACGAATACGACGTGAGACCCAGGCACCTGAGTGAACCTGAAAACGGATAACATGCGTCAACAGACACGAACCTTACACGACCTCTCCCTGCCCACAGGCAGCCGGATCGTCGGCGTTGGTCTCAGACCGAAAGGCTCAAACCCCAGAAGGGTCTGATTCGTCTGGCCGCCGGTCCGCCCTTGATGTAACAGGGCCCGCGGCACGCACATCCTGCTTCGCTGATGCGATCCCCTCCGGTTTTCTGTCAAATTAAACGACAGGAACTCTTTCTTTCCATGAAAAGAATGCTTATCAATGCAACTCATCCCGAAGAGTTGCGCGTCGCCCTGGTTGACGGCCAGCGTCTATTCGACCTTGATATCGAATCCAGCTCCCGCGAGCAGAAGAAAGCCAACATCTACAAGGGCCGCATTACCCGGGTCGAGCCCAGTCTCGAGGCCGCATTTGTGGATTTCGGCGCCGAGCGCCACGGCTTTCTGCCGTTGAAGGAAATTTCCAAGGAATACTTCAAGAAGTCGCCCGGCCAGATCGAAGGCAAAATCAACATCAAGGACGTTGTTTCCGAAGGCCAGGAAGTCATCGTGCAGGTCGACAAGGAAGAGCGTGGCAACAAGGGCGCAGCCCTGACCACGTTTATCTCCCTGGCAGGTCGCTATCTGGTACTCATGCCCAACAACCCCCGTGCTGGCGGCATCTCCCGTCGCATTGAGGGCGATGAGCGGGCGCAGCTCAAAGAAGCGATGAACGATGTTCAGGTGCCGAAATCCATGGGCATCATCGTTCGTACCGCCGGCATCGGCCGTACCACTGAAGAACTCCAGTGGGATCTGGACTACCTGGTGCAATTCTGGGAGGCCATCACTCAGGCCGCCGGCGAGCGCAAGGCACCCTTCCTGATTCACCAGGAAAGCAACGTTATCATCCGTGCGGTCCGTGACTACCTTCGCCAGGACATCGGCGAGGTTCTGATTGACGCTAATGGCGTCTATGAGGACGTCCTGAATTTCGTTCGTGCGGTCATGCCCACCTTCGAAAACAAGATCAAGCTATATAAGGATGAAATCCCGCTGTTCAGCCGGTACCAGATCGAAGGCCAGATCGAGACCGCCTTCCAGCGGGAAGTGAAACTGCCCTCCGGCGGCTCCATCGTGATTGACCCGACCGAGGCCCTGGTTTCCATCGACATCAACTCTTCCCGCGCTACGAAAGGCCAGGATATCGAGGAAACCGCGCTCCAGACCAACCTGGAAGCGGCAGAGGAAATCGCCCGCCAGCTGCGCCTGCGTGACATGGGCGGCCTGATTGTCATCGACTTTATCGACATGACGCCTGCGAAGCATCAGCGGGAAGTTGAACAGAAGATGCGTGAGGCCCTGGAAATCGACCGGGCCCGGGTTCAGGTGGGCAAGATCTCCCGCTTCGGCCTGCTGGAAATGTCCCGTCAGCGCCTGCGCCCCTCCCTGGGAGAGACACGCAGCGAAGTGTGCCCCCGATGTGAAGGTCAGGGCACTATTCGTGGCATCGAGTCCCTCGCCCTGAGCATCATGCGCCTGATCTACGAGGAATCGTCAAAGGACAAGACCGGCGAAGTACGAGCCGTTGTGCCGGTTTCCGTCGCCACTTTCCTGCTCAACGAGAAGCGCAAGCAGCTGGCCGACATTGAAGCCCGCCAGGAAGTGAGCGTTGTCGTGGTGCCGGTTCCGCATATGGAGACACCGCATTTCGAAATCATCCGGATGCGCCAGGATGAAACAACGCCCGAGCACATTTCCAGCCATCAGGTGGCCCAGGAGTACAGCGAGCGTGAAGAAGAAATCTTCGAGGCGCCGACCCCTGAGAAGCCGGTACGCGAACAGGCTGCGGTAAAAGCGATCCGGCCGAGCGCACCCGCACCCGCGCCTGCCCCGGCCGCACCAAAGGCTGATGAAACCACTGAACAGGAAGAAGGCCTCTTCCGCCGACTGGGACGCAAGATCGCTGGTTTCTTCAGTGGCGAGGAAGAACAGAAAGTCGAGAATCGCGAGCAGAGCCAGAGCCAGCGCGAAGATCGTCGCAACCAGGGCCGTCAGGACCGTCGCAAATCCCGGGTAGCCCGCGGTGATGACCAGCGTGCAGGTGGCAACCGCAGTGGCAACGAACGTCGCCAGGGCGGCCAGCAGGGCCGTGGTGACGACAACCGTGGCCGCGGCCGCAACCGCAACGACGAACAGAACCGTGGCAACCAGAATCGCCAGGCATCCGAAAACAAAGGCCAGGATAATCGCGGAGGCGACAACAAGAGCGCCGACAACAAAGGCTCTGAAAATCGTCGTGACAACCGTCGCGACAACCAGGGCCGCGGCCGCAACAGGCCCCAGCGCGACCCGAAGGATAATCGCGAGCAGAAGGACCAGAAGGATCAGGGCCAGCAGGATAATGCAGCCAAGTCCGGTCCAGCGGACAAGACCGGTTCAGAAGAGAAACGCAGAAAGCCACGTCGCCAGCGCAACCGCGACGGCTCTCCGTCTGAAGCACCGGCGTCCGCTCCGGCTGATCGAAAAGCCGCTCGTAGCGAGAAGCATCAGAAGGACACGCAGCCGGAAAACGGTCGTGACGATGCCAAGCCCGAAGTGAAAGCCGAGCAGGTAAAGGAAACAGTCAACAAAGCGTCTGATAAGCCCGAAACCAGCGCTGAGACTGCGCCGGCAGCCAGCGAAGCACCGAAACCGGAAGCTGCTCAGAAAGAGCCGGCAAAAGAGCAGAAGCCCGAGAAGGCATCCGCAGACAAAGCGCCGTCGGAGAGCAAGCCGGAAGCGAAACCGGCAGCGGAAACAAAACCCGTTGCAGAGAGCCCGGTTGAAAAGCAGGAAGCTGTTCAAGCGAAACCTGAAAAAGCCGAGCCCGCCAAGGCTGAACAAAGCTCCGAACCCCTTGAGAAGCCTGAGAAAAAGAGCGAAAACGTTACCGAGCAGGCGCAAGGCGCAGCCACAGACAAAGAGCCTGCCAAGAGCACCGCGGCCACTGATGAGCCAAAGCCGGTGACTGACCAGGCTCCCGAGAAAAAAGAGGCAGCTCCGAGGCCAAAGCCGGAGTCCAGCGCCACGGCCGACGGTGAACAAGCGCCGCGGGCGAAGAAGCAGCCGGCGAAGCCCAAGGAAGCGCCAGCCGCCAAGGCAGAACCGGAGGAGGCACCACAACCCGAGAAGGCTGAAAAGCCAGCGGAGGAGAAGGTAGCACCAGAGCGTAAGGCTCCCGAGGCTCAACCGGAGCCAAAGCAGCCGGAAGCAGCGCAGGCCAGCCCCGAAAAGGCCGAGCCCAAGAAAGCCGAGCCCGAAAAAGTTGAGGCCAAAACCGCAGAGCCAGTGAAGGAAGAGACGCCTTCCGCTCCGGAGGCAACAGCCAAGGACACGCCTGCCGATGCCCCGGCAGTCGACGTTCCTGTAACACCGGGCCGCGCTTACAATGATCCAAGAGAAGTCCGCAAGCGCCAGAAGGCCGCGGAAGAGGCCAAAAAGGCCGGGAGTAACTAACTGATGCTATCGAACTCCGACATAGAAGCGCTGGAAGACATCCTCTTTGCCGAGCCCTGGGGCGATGAAGCCCTGGATTTCTTCGGTTTCCATGGGGTGGTCTGCGCCAGCGTCGTCGGCCCGGCTGAACTGAGCGCGGAAGAAATCTTCCGCCTCGCCACGGGCACCGATCAGGTGCCCGACACCGGGATTCCCGAGGTGTTCAGGCGCTGCTCGACCCAGCTGGCCAATGACATGGCCCATTCCCTGGACATGGGGCAGTCTCTGGAGCTGCCGGAGCCGGAGGATGGTGACCCCATGAACGCACTGGAAAATTGGTGCGCCGGGTTCGTGGACACCTTTCTGGAACACGAAGAAGAATGGCTCGAAGCAGCTAGCGAAGAAGAAGCAGCGGACCTGATGGTGCCTATGCTGACACTCTCAGGACTGTTCGATGACGAGGACTTCCAGAAGGTTCGCAACAGTGAAAAGCTATCCCGGCAGATGGCCGACGCCATCCCGGACTCACTGACGGATCTGTACCTGCTGTTCCACGCGCCGGATTAAGCCGGCGCCGCACCCGGAACAGGTTGTCTGAACGAATGCCAGACCGGCTCAAGCCCGTCTGGCATTTTCATGATACGGCCAAGCTCACACCAGGGAGCGCCGGGAAAGTGAAAATCACTGCCCTGGGATGCCAGCAATTTCTCTTTCCGACAAAGCTCTGCAAGAAACCCCAGATCACCACTGGATTGACCTGAGGTAGACACTTCAATTGCCTGCCCCCCTGCCCTTCGGAAATCCGCGGTCAGCTCCCTGAGTTTGGTTGCCGTAAGCTGGTATTTTCGGGGATGGGCAAGAACCGCAACGCCACCTGCGTCGGTGATCCAGCGCACGACTTCTGGAAGCTCCGGCCAGAAAGCTTTTACATCACCGGGCTTACCGTTACCCAGATATCGCTTGAATGCCTGGGCAGCATTGCGAACAACGCCAGCCTCTGTCAGAACCTGTGCAAAATGTGGCCGTCCAGGCACGTCGCCACTGGCAGCCTCGGAGGCCTTATCGAGAAGGCCATCAACACCAAGCTTACCCAGGCGGTCCGCGATCATGCGGGCACGAGCCCAGCGATTCTCGTTCTGCTGCTCCAGCGCCTGCCTGAAACCGGCCTGCCCGGGATCAAAATCCAGACCGACGATGTGGATGGTCCGGCTTTTCCAGAGGCAGGAAAGCTCAACCCCGGGAATCAGGATGATACCCTGCGCCTGCGCAGCCGCCTCGGCTTCGGCAAGGCCAGCGATCGTGTCGTGGTCAGTAAGGGCCAGGTGGGTAACCCCCCGACCGGCAGCGCGCTCGACCAGTGCCGCCGGTGATAGCGCGCCATCGGAAGCCGTGCTGTGGCAATGCAGATCAATGCACAAATGCGGGTCTTGCGGTATAGTCACAAAATATCCTGAATCTTCAGATAACTGGCGGCTTGCCAGGGTTTAACAGTGTACCAGCCAACCCTTGCACGACACGACCGCTGATTGTCTGATCAACTATCCTGTCTTTGAAAACCTGTTCGGAGAGCTGAATGTACTACGCCATTATCAGTGAAGATGTCGAGAACAGCCTGCCGTTGCGCCAGTCTGCGCGTCCGGCTCACATCGACCGGCTTCAGGCCCTGAAAGCCGAGGGCCGATTACTTGTCGCTGGCCCTCATCCGGCGCTGGATACTCCTGAGCCCGGCGATGCCGGCTTTACCGGTAGTCTGGTAATCGCGGAATTTGACTCTCTGGAAGCGGCCCAGGCCTGGGCGGATGCCGACCCTTATGTGGAGGCAGGCGTTTATGACAAGGTTGTGGTAAAGCCTTTCAAAGCCGTCCTCCCGTGAGCGGGCCTTGGGGCCCATGAGTTTATTGTAATGATGGCACGCTTGCACGGCGGGGCATCTGTGACAAAATTGCGCTTTTAATCAGACTCAGATTTCAACCGCAGAATTTCAGGGAACGTAACCAGTGACGCTTTTTCGTCTAGCAATCAGTGTGTTGTTCGCAGTGTCCTCCATTGCTGTTGCCCAGGCAAAGACTGTCTGGGTTGACGACCAGTTGTACCTGCCAGTGAGGTCAGGCGCAGGTTCCCAGTTCCGCATCATTGAAAACGCGGTTCCCAGTGGCACGCCGCTGGAAGTCATCGAGGCCTCCGATTCCGGATACACCCTCGTTCGCACTCCCAAGGGCACCGAGGGCTGGGTTTCCAGTCAATACCTGAGCGAGACACCCATTGCTGCAGATCGCCTGCGTACGGCCAACCGTCAGTTGGAAGAAACGCGCGCTGAACTCGCCCAGGTAAAAGAGCAGCTGTCTAACGTCGTCACTGAGCGCAACGCGCTGGAAAGCTCTGAAGCCTCGCTTTCTGACCGTTCACAGGAGCTCCAGGAAGAGCTTCAGCGGATCAAGAGTATCGCCGCCGATTCCATCAATCTGGAACGTCGAAATCGCGAGCTGCGGGAAGAGAACCAGAAGATTCGCAACGACCTTGAAGTGCTCACGGCTGAAAACGAACGTCTGGAAGCCAGCAAGGAATACGATTTCATGTTGCTGGGCGCGGGCCTCGTTCTCGGTGGCGTTTTGCTCGCACTGATCATTCCAATGCTCAAACCAACAAGAAAAACCGACAACTGGGCCTGATGCCATGAAGGATTATTCAGAGAAACGCGATTTCCACCGTATGCAGGTGAACTCGGAGATTGAGATCAGCGACAGCCAGGGCAACCGCTTCAAAGGGATCTGCCGTGATCTGAGCGCGACCGGCATGCAACTCTACGTTGAGCAGGCCGTGAACGTTGGCGAGGAACTTCACACGGTGCTTCACTCCAGCAGTGATCAGTTTCCGCCGCTGGAGACTGTCTGCGAAGTCATTCGCTGCGAACCGGAAGGAGACGGGTTCCTCCTTGGAACGAACATCAGCGAAGTCACTCGCTGAACGAAAAAACGGCGGCCATTGGCCGCCGTTTTTGTCTCTGCCTCGAAAAGCCTCAAACCAGAGGCTTCCCAGAAACAATGATACCGTTGTTGTCGGCGTAGACGTAGTGTCCGGGATGGAAGGTAACGCCGTGGAAGGTGACCGGCACATTCAGGTCACCCAGGCCACGCTTTTCACTCTTTCTCGGATGGGTGCCAAGGGCCTGCACACCCAGGGCGGTGTTGCCAATCTCATCCACGTCGCGCACGCAACCATAGATGATCAGACCTGCCCAGCCGTTGCTCGCAGCCTTCTCCGCGAGCATGTCGCCCAATAGCGCATGGCGCTTTGAAGCGCCACCATCCACGACCATCACACGACCGTTCCCTGGCTGGCCAACCTGCTCTTTCACCACGGAGTTATCTTCAAAACACTTCACGGTCACAATCTCACCGCCAAATGCCTTGTTGCCACCGTAGTTATTGAAGCCGGGCTCTACAACCAGCACTTCCGGAAATTCGTCACACAGGTCCGGGGTAATTATCGTCGTCACGTTGTCGCTCTCCTTATCCTGGAAATAAACTCAGTCGATTTTTTCGTCGGCCAGGAAGAACCAGGTGTCCAGTACCGAATCGGGGTTCAGTGACACCGTATCAATGCCCTGATCCATCAGCCACTTGGCGAGATCCGGATGATCCGATGGCCCCTGCCCGCAGATACCGATGTATTTGCCGGCCTTCTTGCACGCCTGAATGGCGTTGGAAAGCAGCGCCTTGACCGCATCGTTCCGCTCATCGAAGAGGTGCGCGATGATGCCCGAATCCCGGTCCAGACCCAGGGTCAGCTGAGTCAGATCGTTGGAGCCGATGGAGAAGCCGTCAAAGTGCTCCAGGAACTGATCCGCCAGCAGCGCATTGGCCGGCAGCTCACACATCATGATGACCCGAAGACCGTTGTCACCACGCTTGAGTCCGTTCTCCGCCAGCAGGTTCACTACCTGTTCCGCTTCACCCACGGTACGCACGAACGGAACCATCACTTCCACATTGGTCAGCCCCATCTCGTTACGCACCTTTTTCAGGGCACGGCATTCCAGCTCGAAGCAGTCCCGGAAGGTATCGGAGATATAGCGCGATGCACCCCGGAAACCGAGCATCGGGTTTTCTTCATCCGGCTCGTACAGAGTGCCGCCGATCAGGTTGGCGTATTCGTTGGATTTGAAGTCCGACAACCGCACGATCACTTTCTTGGGCGCGAACGCCGCTGCCAGGGTAGAGATGCCCTCAACCAGCTTGTCGACATAGAAATCCACCGGCGAGCTGTAACCGGAGATGCGTTTCTCAACGGTCTGCTTGATATCCCGGGGCAGTCCATCAAAGTTCAGCAGTGCCTTGGGATGAACACCGATCATCCGGTTAATGATGAACTCAAGCCGTGCCAAACCAACACCTTCATTCGGCAACGCCTGGAAATCAAAGGCCCGGTCGGGATTGCCGACGTTCATCATGATCTTGAACGGGATGCTGGGCATGGAGTCCACGGTATTTTCCCGCAGCTCGAAATCCAGGGAGCCCTCGTAGATCATGCCGGTATCACCTTCGGCGCAGGAGACGGTCACTTCCTGTGCGTCGGTCAGCAACTCGGTGGCATCGCCGCATCCGACCACGGCCGGAATGCCCAGCTCGCGGGCAATAATGGCCGCGTGGCAGGTACGACCACCGCGGTCGGTAACAATGGCGGAAGCCCTCTTCATCACCGGCTCCCAATCCGGGTCGGTCATGTCGGTAACCAGCACATCGCCGGCCTGCACCCGGTCCATTTCCTTGATGCTGGTAATGATCTTCACCGGGCCACTGCCGATCTTGTGGCCGATGCTCCGGCCTTCCACCAGCACCTTGCCGGTCTCTTTCAGCAGGTAACGCTCCATCACATTGGCGGAAGCGCGGCTTTTCACCGTTTCAGGGCGGGCCTGAACGATATAGATCTTGCCGTCATCACCATCTTTGGCCCACTCGATGTCCATCGGGCGCTGGTAGTGCTTCTCGATAATCATCGCCTGACGTGCCAGGTCTTCCACTTCGGCATCGGTGATGCAGAAGCGGTTACGGTCATCCTGCTCCACCTTCACCGTTTCAACAAATTCACCTTCACCGGGCTTGGTGTGGTAAACCATCTTGATGGCCTTGCTGCCCAGATTGCGACGCAGAACCGCCGGCCGGTTGGCCTCCAAAGTGGGCTTGTGCACGTAGAATTCATCAGGGTTTACAGCACCCTGAACGACGGTCTCACCCAGACCGTAAGAGGCAGTTACAAATACCACGTCACGGAAGCCGGATTCTGTGTCGAGGGTGAACATAACGCCACTGGCCGCGGTCTCACTGCGCACCATTTTCTGGATACCAGCTGAGAGCGCGACCATCTTGTGGTCAAAGCCGTGGTGGACGCGGTAGGAAATAGCGCGGTCATTGAACAGCGACGCAAACACTTCCTTGACCGAGGTACGCACCTGTTGCAGCCCCACCACGTTCAGGAAGGTTTCCTGCTGGCCTGCAAAGGAGGCATCCGGGAGATCTTCCGCCGTTGCAGAGGAACGTACCGCAACCGCCATGTGTTCGTTGCCATCCTGCAGGGTGGCAAACGATTCCTTCAGGGCGTTCTCCAGGACATCCGGAAATGGCGTTTCAATGATCCATTGACGGATCTGGGCACCAACCCGGGCCAGTTCGTTAACGTCGTTGATGTCCAGGGCATCGAGAGCGTTGTCGATACGCTCTTTCAGTCCGTCAGTAGCGAGGAATTCGCGATAGGCGTGCGCTGTTGTGGCAAAGCCACCTGGAACGGTAACACCTGCGTTGGCGAGATTACTGATCATTTCGCCGAGTGAGGCGTTCTTGCCGCCTACCCGATCGACATCGGACATTCCCAGGTGATCAAACCAGATAATGTAATCTTCCAAAGCATGTCTCCCTTGAGTCTGTGAAGCTAAGAGCAAAATCGGGCCAGCGGTATCAAGCGGTAAAAGCAGACAATATCCACTGCGGAGTCTCGAACTTGGCGTGTATGATACTGTAACCTGCGGAAATTACCTAGGCCACCAAGCCAGGAATCAAGAACCAAGGAACCGGACAATACAGCATGAAACGCACTGCTTTTTTCATTTCTGATGGCACCGGCCTGACAGCCGAGGCTCTCGGGCACAGCCTTCTAGCCCAGTTCGAAAAGATCGAGTTTGAACGGGTTACTGTTCCCTACATTGCGGACGAAGAAAAAGCCCGGGAAATGGTCAAACGGATCAACAAGGCGGCCGAGACAGACGGCGCACGGCCTCTGGTATTCGACACCATTGTAAACAGCGATATCCGGGAAATCATCGCCACCGCCGAGGGTTTCATGGTGGACATCTTCGGTACGTTTCTCAGTCCCCTGGAACAGGAACTCCAGTCTTCCTCTTCCTATACCGTCGGTAAATCCCATGCCATCAACAATGAAGGCAGCTATGAACGCCGGATCAATGCCGTCAATTTCGCGCTGGATAATGACGATGGCGCACGCACCCGGCATTACGACGAAGCAGACCTGATCCTCGTTGGCGCCTCCCGAAGCGGGAAGACCCCAACATGCCTCTATCTGGCACTGCAATATGGCGTGAAAGCGGCGAACTATCCGATTACCGAAGAAGACCTGGCAGACCAGCAGATCCCGAAAGCCCTGAAACCTTATAAAGAGAAAATTTTCGGGCTGACTATCGAGCCGGAGCGGCTGGCAACCATCCGCAACGAACGCAAGCCAAACTCTCGATACTCATCCATCAAGCAGTGCATGCACGAGATCGAGGAAATTGAATTGATGTATCGGCGTGAGCGGATTCCGTACCTGAATACCACCGCCTATTCGGTTGAGGAAATCTCAACCCGAATCATGGTGACAACCGGTCTGAAGCGGCAACGCTAGGGGTACAAACGGCTGGAGGGCGTCATCGCGGCAGAATAAGAAATGGGCCAGACCAAGAAGAGGCCAGATGAACACTTCATCTGGCCTCTGTTGTTTTGGCTTTACAGTTCCTGAATGTTCAGGCCAAGCTTCTCGGCCCTAGCACGGTTTTCCGGACTGGTTACCACGGCCGTACTGGCTTTCTCGGGCACCAGCCAGGTTCTGGCCACACGCTTCAGGTCATCCAGGGTGACGGACAGCACCCGCTCCCGGAACCTGGCACGCTGCTCCGGGCTTCGCCCAAACAGCTTGTTGTGAAAAGCATGCCGAGCAGCGCCCGCGGGCGATCTGGGCCTGTCGAGTTGACCAATTACACCAAGAATCGACTCTTCAAGCTCCTGATAGTCGTGGTCATTGTCCTGAAGCCACGCAACGGCCGCGTCGAAATCGTCCAGCGTTTCCTCCAGGCGCGGATCACGGTAGGAGAAGAACCGGAACGTGCCATTCACGCTGTCCTGCCCGGCGCCGCCACCGTAAGCGCCACCCTTCTCCCGAATGGCTCGGTGCAGATAACCGTTACGCAAGAAACCACCCAGCACGGTCAGTGCCGCCGCATCGGGATGATCCACAGCGACAGTGCTGTAGGCCTTGGAACAGAAGTTAACCTGGGTAGAGGTCAGCCACGCCTCACGGGTGGTGTAATTGACCGGTTCCATTTTCCAGCCTGCAATGCCCGCTCCGGAGGCATCACGCCAGCAGGATTTCAGATCATCAACCATAGCCGGGAGCTGATCCTCTTCACCAATCACCAGGAACTCCCGACCCTGCTTGCCGATCTTCTCGTGCAATGCAGAAAGCTTGTCACAGAGCGCCGTCAGTTCCTCTGGATCCTTCAGGGCCTGATCGAGCTGCTTGGTGCCGCGAATACCGGCAAGACCACCCAGCCGGAAAGAAAGCCAGGCACCCGGACTCATACCCTGTGAAGCCGCGCCCATGGCCAGTGCATGGCCACTGCCGGTTACGGCCTGCTCGCGACGGGCCCGGATCTGCGCAATGATCTCCCTGATTCGCTCTTTCTCATCGAAGCGGGCACTGGTGTAGACATCCCGCAGAAGACGGGTCAATTCACTGCGATTACGGGCCAGCGCCTTGCCGTTGAAGATGATGTAACCGGACAGCGCCTGAACGTCATCAATCCGGCCTTTGGCGCTGAACGCTGCGCCGATACCACCAGACTCCGCAGAGATACGATCCTGCATTTGCAGGTAGTCCAGATCACCACAACCCACTTCGGAAATCAGCGTGGTGTAGTAAGGCACCAGAAGCAGCTCCTCTTCGGTCAGCGCCGGCACCGGGACAACAATCTGCTCGTAAACCAGACCGTTGGTACCACGGGCATAAACGGTTGCCGAAATGTCGCCGTCATAACGCCCTTCCGGCTCCGGCATCTGCAGAGGCACGTCTGACAGATCCACCTTTGGCAGAATGGAGTCATCGTCCTTCTGCATCTGGCGTTCTTCCAGCGCCCTGGCCCGGTCGACAATCATCCGGACCTCGTCATCGGTAAGCTCGGCCTTGCGACGGGCCAGCGCTTCACGGATGGCTTCCTGCCGGCGGGACTCGAGCTTTTCATCCGGCCGCAGGGTCAGGGTGACCCGGTGCGGGTTCTCAAGAAGCTTGCGGCGGATCAGATCCGGCACGTATTGCGGGTCCCGGATTTTCTCCCGGAGCGTTGCCAGGACCGGCTCCAGATCCAGCAATTCAACCGGATCACCGCCGTGCACCATGGGTGCAATGGCACTCATGATCAGCTGCAGGCCGTACGGGAACTGGTCACCAGCAATTTCCCTCTGGTGCAGTTCGAGCTGATGCAGGATGGCTTCCAGACGTTCCTGGCTGACGCCCTCCTCCACGACCTTGAGCAGCGTGGACTCGAGCAGGGCTTCCAGATCCTTGTGCTTGTCCGGCTCGCTACCTTCGATGCCGCAAACAAAGGTCATTTCACGGTTGGAGTCTTCCAGACCACACATGGGCGAAGGTGCATGACCAAGATCCGTCGTTTCCAGGGCTCGCATCAGTGGTGAGGCACTGTTTTCCAGCAGTACCGCAGAGAGCAGTTGACCCTCCAGGTTCTCCTGCAAATCAAAACTGTGGCCCAGCAACCAGCCCACAACGATGTGAGTCTTGTTGTCGGTCCCCTCGCCTTCGTTGACCGCATAGCCCTGCTCTACCCTGACCGGGGCGAACATGCGCTTCTCGTCGCGAACCGGAAGATCGATGTCCAGCCGGTCGAACCGTTTCAGCGCCAGCTCTTCAAACTTCTCATGATGCTCATGAGCCGGGATATCGCCGTAGGTGGCAAATATCGCGTTGCTGGGGTGATAGTGGTGGCGGTAGAACTGCAGCAGGTCGTCGTAGCTCAGATCCACGATGTGGTCGGGCTCGCCACCGCTGTTGTAGTGATAGGTCGTGGTCGGGAAAAGGTGGCTGCTGAGGTTCTGCCACAGCTGGGACGTGGGCGAACTCATGGCGCCTTTCATCTCGTTGTAGACAACACCTCGATAAACCAGGTCGGTGGACGGATCTTCCGGCTTATCGAACTCAAGGCGATGACCTTCCTGCGCAAAATCCAGCGGATCGAGCTTGGAGAAAAATACACAATCCAGGTAAACCGACAGAAGGTTGTCGAAATCCTTTCGGTTCATGCTGGCGAAGGGATAGGCCGTCCAGTCGCTGCTGGTGAAAGCGTTCATGAACGTGTTCAGTGACCGCCGAATCATCATGAAGAACGGATCACGAACCGGGAAACGCTCGCTGCCACACAATGCCGTGTGTTCCAGAATATGCGCCACCCCGGTGGAATCCATCGGGAAGGTACGCAGGGCAACGAAAAACACGTTTTCGTCGTTGTCGGCTGCCAGATGCAGATGGCGGGCGCCAGTCTTCTTGTGACGATACTCCTCGACCTCGAGGTTGAGTGTATCGATCCGGTGACTGCGAAGTTTCTCAAAGGCCGGATGAGTTGCGTTGTCGATCACTGCAGCCATTCAAACTATCCTGTCTTTAAACAATTGGAGAATTGTAGGGTAACACGTAGTATCGCTTATCATGCATCACTCCAGAAGCTATAGGGTACCGCGCCGTACATGACAACACCTGCACCTCAATCAAAGGCCGTTGAGGCCCCGGAAGTAGCCGCCTACTGGGCAGAACGTCGGCGGTACCTCGAGCGGATCCGGAGAGTACCGGAAGTCAGACAGCGCTTCTGGCGGGAAGTTGCCCTTTATCTGCTCCGCCGATTGCTCTGGTCATTCGGATTCTTCCCGATCTTCATCGCCTTCTGGGTGCCACTGGTGATGGCCAGCTTCAACCCGGTTGCGATGGCATCGGATCTGATTCCGGTGTTACAGAATTTCGTCGACTCGAACCCGGAGGTACAGGCAACGACCATTAGCACCCTGGCCATCGCGTGGGCTTCCATCGGGTTTTTCTTTCTCGTCTTCGATTTCGTGCTAACCCCTTTCAAATCGCCTTATCAATACGAAGCCGACGTGTACATGAGATCATGGGAGCAGCTCAACCATGATCAGCTTCCGGATAAAGTGTGATTTGGCCTGCATTCTCGGTAACTCCCCGTCACTTTCTGTTACATAGCGTTGCACTCACTGGGTAAGATGAACCGGTAGACAGAATTCCAAGAATGCAGGATCAAGAGGTTCCGTCATGGTCGATTTCAGACCGCTTCTGTTCGTCAATGCCCTGGCGCTCATGCTGCTGGTAACCGCCGGGTTCGCCTCGGTTCGCGATGACCTTCAGATAACAGAAGCCTTCGAACCACCCTCGACGGATCAAGCTGTTGCCTCTATCACTACCGAGCCCGAGCCAGCCCCCGAGCCTGTTCCGGAGGCATCCGCCAGAACCGAACAGGCTGCCCGGGAGTCGCGCCCACCCGTGGTGGAGGCCACTCCGTTTACCGTGCCATCCATGCCGGAGAACCCGGAGGTTCTGGCTGTAGCTGAACCGCCATCGGTAATGGCAACGAGAACAGACACCGCCCCGGCAAATTCGCAACAACCGGAAAAACAGCAGGGACCCCAGCCACCGACGCAGGCTCTGCTGGTACTACGCTCAAACGTTGTCGGCGATCAGGTCACCATCAACGGCAAGAAATATGGCGCGACCCGCCTGGATCTTGAGCTGGACCCGGGCCGCTACGAGGTCACCATCACCAAGCCAGGTTTCAAACCCTGGAACCGCTCCATTGCCCTGAAAGCCGGCAATGAGGTGACTCTGGTGGGCGAACTGGAGGCTCTGACCACGGTGAATTTCCGTGACGGGATCTGGATCGGTGGCGTGAAGACCGGTGATGGCACCTACCAGGACAACGATGGACTGCGCTACGAGGGGCATTTCGTGGATGGTGAATTCCACGGCCAGGGCACCGCGTGGTATCCCGATGGTGGCCGTTACGAGGGAGGCTGGTCTGCAGGAAACCGCGAGGGCGACGGTGAATGGCGCAGTGCCGACGGCTCGCGCTATTCCGGCGAATTCCGGGACAACCAGTTTAACGGCAAAGGCACGCTTACACTGGCAAACGGCGACATACTGACCGGCCACTGGAAGGACGGACAGCTTAATGGCCACGGTTCCCTGACCACCGCGGATGGCATGCTCTACGTCGGCGGCTTCCGGAACGACGAATTTCATGGCACCGGCACACTAACCTACCCCGACGGTCGCCATTACGAAGGCGAATTTTCCAACGGCGCCTTCCATGGCACCGGGGCAGAGGTCTTCGCCAGCGGCAAGAAATACGAGGGCGAATACATTGAAGGAAAGTTCCACGGTAAGGGCTTGCTGAAGAATCCCAACGGCAGCTCGATCGAAGCGACATTCCGTCATGGCGAGCCTTACGGACAGGTACGCCTGACCACAGCGGCAGGGGAAATTTTCACTGCCCGAACCACTGAACCCGGTGTCTGTTATCGGGACAAGAGCTACCGGGCCACAGAGTGCCCGAAACTGGAAGGCTGGTAATCAGAACGGCCCGATAACAAACGCGTTTGCAGTAAACGATTGAGGTAGTGACATGGCGATCAAGAACGCTCTGCTGGTAGATGACTCCAAGGTGGCCCGATTTGCCCTGA
This sequence comes from Marinobacter sp. 3-2, assembly GCF_003751355.1. Lineage (NCBI taxonomy): Bacteria > Pseudomonadati > Pseudomonadota > Gammaproteobacteria > Pseudomonadales > Marinobacteraceae > Marinobacter > Marinobacter sp. 3-2. Next base: position 273,309 of record NZ_RJUQ01000011.1, read on the forward strand.
GCAAACTGCTGGAAAGTCGCGATATGGAAGTCAATATGGCTGGCTCGGCTGAGGAGGCCCTCGATTTCCTGAACAGCCAGGGGCGTCCGGATGTCATCTTCATGGACCATCTAATGCCGGGGATGAATGGCGTAGAGGCGACCAAAGCCATCAAGGGCAACCCGGAGACCGCCGGCATCCCCATCATCATGTGCACATCCAAAAAATCGTCATCATTCATGGAGGAGGCCAGGAACTTCGGTGTTTACAACATCCTCACTAAACCGCCGCAGACCGAGGGCCTCAAAGAGGTTTTGGACCAGCTGGCCAGTGATGTCACAGGCGGAAACTTGCCGGAGCCACCGCTGCAATCTGAGCCGGCTGCCGCGGAAGAGGACGAACTGCTGAACGTACCTGCAGATGCGTCGGTGGAACTGTCGCCCAAGACGGGCGATGCAGCCAGCCGGAGCAACCCGCAAGCCAATGTGGTGCCCTTGACCAGCGAATTGATTGAGCAGATCGCCCGTTCCGCAGTCAAAACTCACATCAACAACCGCCTTCATGAACTACTCAGTTCCCTCTTTGACGAGCAGTTCGATCACCTGAAGCGGGCTCTGGATGAATCCCGCAGCAAACAGGACGCGGTGATTGAGGAGCGCCTGAACGCCGTCACCGAATTGGTCGACGAACGGACCAAAAATCTGCGGGACGAAGTTGCCGCGGAGGTCAACCTGAACCTTGGCAGCGAACTTGCCGTGCTCAAGAAGGAGCTGAAAAAGAATTCCGGCTTCACGAGCGAGCATATGGCCGAGCTGAAAGATCACATCACGAGTGTTCAGACGATTGATACCGAGTTCTGGCAAACCCTTCAGTCCGAGGCTATTCAGCAAGCCCACGAGATCTCGAGGGAAACCGCTGAAGACATAGCCCAGCGCACAATCGACCTTTTTGTTGCGCAGCAGCGCTCGGCATCGTCCCGGGTCTACACCATTGGTCTTGCCATAAGTCTAGGCATCTTCAGCGTCGGGATTGCCTGGCTGTCTGGCCTGTTCGGTTGAGCAGGGCCCTGATCCTGTGCCAGTCTGCCGGGGTGTCCACATCATCGTGGATCCCCGGAATATCTACCCGGGTTGCACGCACCTCTGCAAGCAGTCGCCCGGCGCCCCTATCCCCCTCCAGATCCAACGCCAGCGGCCAGAGCCACTTGGGCAAATAGGCGGGCACACCCGGCCGGCCACCGTAATCTGCAGCGATGGGCTGTTCCGGTACAGAGCGGGCCGCCTTGCCAAAGGCCTCGAGGGCGTTCAGATCCAGTAACGGCTGGTCCGCCACCAGAACAAATACGCCCTTTACCGCTGGCCCCAGGCTGCGAAGCCCCGCTGACAGAGATGCCGAGATGCCCTCCTGCCAATCCGGCGCCCGCAACCAGGAAGAAGGTTGCCTCCGACAACGAAAGCGTATGAGCGGGTACCAGGCCCCACACACCACTCGAACTTCCGGACTGAGGATTCGGCCCTGGGCAATGGCGGCGTCCACCAATGTGCGGTTACGGCAGTCCGTGTCTGTCCCGTCACCAGAAGCCAGCGGCAGGAGGGCTTTCGGCCGACCGAGGCGGCTCGAGGCACCGGCCGCCAGTATCAGTGCCGGAAATTGCTGATCAATGTGCGAGTCGAGGTTTAAAATGATGAGTCCGATAGCAAAAAGAAATGAAGCAGTGGCGAACCGCCAGACTGCTGTATTCGGTGATTTTTGCTAGAATTCGGCCATCAATCAACCATACCCGCCTGGAAATTTGATGAACCATCTGTTTGTAGACAACCTGACCGTTATCGATTTTGCCTACCTGGACCCGACCCGTGGGCTGGTGGGTGAAAGCTGGATTGCGGATGTGGTGCTTGGCGGGGAGCTGGACGAACAGGGCATGGTGTTCGACTTCAGTAACGTAAAACGCACCATCAAGCGAGTGATCGATGAGCGTGTTGACCATCGCCTGGTGATTCCCCGCGGCTACCAGGGGCTGTCCTGGAGTGAGGAGCAGCCAGACACTTTTACCTGGGCACTCACGGACGGCAGCCAGATCATTCACCGCTCACCGGACGAGGCCAGTGTCTGGTTGTCCGCCGATAGGGTTGTGCCCTCGGCCGTGGCCTCTTTGCTGGAACAGGAAATAAAGGCCGTGCTTCCGGCCAACGTGATTTCCGTCGAGATCAATCTCCGGGAAGAGGAGATCGATGGTGCCTACTACCACTATGTCCACGGCCTTAAGAAACACCTGGGCAACTGCCAGCGCATCGCCCACGGCCATCGATCACCGATTCGTATCGACCGGAACGGCCACCGCGATTACGATCTGGAGCGCCGCTGGGCCAAGCTCTGGCGGGATATCTACGTGGGGTCCGAGGAGGATGTGGTGCGTCGCCATGTTGGCGAAGACGGCGTTCGCTATGTGACCTTCGAATACGAGGCCAACCAGGGCGAGTTTGCACTGACCCTGCCAGAGGAGCGCGTGTACATGCTGGATACCGACACCACGGTGGAGCTCATTGCCGCCCACATGGCCGACAAGCTCAAGGTGGAGTTCGCGACAGACACCATCCGGGTGAAGGCTTATGAGGGTGTTGGGAAGGGTGCCATTGCCGAGCGCTGAATAAATCCGGGGTCAGATGGCAATTTCATTTGACCCCATTGTTGTCTGACCCGACATTCAGACACAAAAAAACCGCCAGAAGGCGGTTTTGTTGATGGCTTCCCGGTGGACTAAACCGTCAAGCCGTATTGGCGTCCCCTAGGGGGTTCGAACCCCTGTTGCCGCCGTGAAAGGGCGGAGTCCTAGGCCACTAGACGAAGGGGACTAGAAATTGGTGGAGCCAGGCGGGATCGAACCGCCGACCTCAACACTGCCAGTGTTGCGCTCTCCCAGCTGAGCTATGGCCCCTCAACGGCTGCGTATATTAAGGATCCGCCCTATGGGCGTCAACCTCTGAAACACACTTTTTTTCAGTTTTCTGAACATCCCTGTTCAAGCCGTTTATTAATTCACCAAAGCGGTTAATGAATACCCAGAGCCGCGTATTCCTTTTCCACCTTCTTGGTTTCCTTCTTGGAGAATCCACCCATCACTTCCAGGGCATGCCGAAGCCTTGAACGGGTCATGTCCGGGCCCAGCAGCGCCATGGAATCCATGACAGACCAGGAATTCGGGGTGCCAGCAACCGCCACAAAAATGGAGAACATGAAGTCACCCATCTTCAGGTCCATGGCTTTGGCCAACGCCTTGATATCCGCGAAGATGGTCTCCTTGCTCCAGTGTCGCTGCGCTTCAAGCTTCCAAAGCGTGAACTGAAGAACCCGCTTGATCTGGGCTTCCTCCAGCTTGTTGTGGGCAAAGTCTTCCGGCCTCAGGTTGAGCATGCCGGAGAACATGAACTGGGCCATGGGCGCCACATCCGAAAACACCTCTGCCCTGCCCTTGATGTGGGGCACCAGAGCACGCAGGGCATCCTCATTGAACCACCACTGGCGCATGCGCTCCATGAACTGCTCTTCAGTCAGCTCTTCGCGCAGCCACTGGCCGTTCAGCCACCGGAGCTTCTCCACGTCAAACACCGGACCACCAAGGGAAACTCGCTGGATGTCGAAGTTCTCGATCATCTCATCCAGGGTGAACTTTTCCCGCTCGTCCGGCATGGACCAGCCCATGCGCCCCAGATAGTTGGTGACGGCCTCCGGCAGAAAGCCCATGCGCTCATAGAAATTGATGCTGGTCGGGTTCTTGCGCTTGGACAGTTTGCTCTTGTCCGGGTTGCGCAGCAGCGGAAGGTGACACAGCACCGGCATATCCCAGCCAAAATACTGATACAGCAGCTTGTGCTTGGGCGCCGAGTTGATCCACTCCTCACCACGCAGAACGTGTGTGATTTCCATCAGGTGATCATCGACCACATTCGCCAGGTGATAAGTGGGCATGCCATCGGACTTGAGCAGAATCTGGCAGTCCACCTGAGCCCAGTCGATCTCAATGGTGCCCCGAAGCATGTCGTCGATCTCGCAGATGCCCTCATCGGGCACTTTCATACGAATCACGTATGGTTCACCTGCATCGAGGCGGCGCTTCACTTCGTCCTCGGGCAGCTCCAGATCGCCCTTGATACCCGGGTTCAGACCCTGGGCCTTGCGTTCTTCCCGAATGGCTTCCAGCTCATCCGGTGTGCGGAAGCAATAAAATGCGTGGCCGGCCGTCACCAGATCCTCGGCATACTGCCGGTACGAGTGCTTGCGCTCGGACTGGCGATAGGGGCCGTGAGGACCACCCACGTCGGGGCCTTCGTCCCAGTTCAGACCGAGCCAGCGCAGCGCCTTGAGAATGTCCTGCTCGGATTCTGCGGTACTGCGGGCCTGGTCGGTGTCTTCGATACGCAGGATAAACTGGCCGCCGTGCTGACGGGCAAAGCACAGGTTGAACAGGGCCACGTAGGCGGTACCAACGTGAGGGTCTCCCGTGGGTGACGGAGCAATTCGGGTACGTACAGTCATGAAACCTTCCTGAAAAATCGGTGGCCGTTTGATAAAGCGGGCATTATACCGGCCAACGGCAGGTTTCGCATGATCAGGAAGTTAACGGGCACACCAGAAATACTAAGTAAGAAGTTTCTTTTGCCGGCCCCGGCCGAGTTTGTTATATTATAACATTACACATTAGCATCGCAGGATCTCACTTATCATGCGCGTTACCGGAAAAGCACTTTCTATTGCACTCCGAGCCGGCACCCTTTTGTTTCACAGCGCCCTGCAGGCCGAGACCCGTATTGTTACTTCCATCAAACCGGTTGAGCTGATCGTCAGTGCGATCGCCACGGAAGACATGCAGACAACGAGTCTCGTCCCGCCCGGCTCCAGCCCCCACAATTACACCATGAAGCCATCCCAGCGCCGGGCACTGGAAAACGCCGACGTGATTTTCTGGGTCGGGCCCGACATGGAAACCTTCCTTAATCGCCTTCTGGCAGGGCAGGAATTCAGCGGTCGAACGGTCGCGCTCATGGATGCCGAGCACGAACCCGGGGAAGTTACCCACGATGACCACGCGCACGACGAGCACGCGGACGATCACCATGGCCATGCTCACGAAGAGGAGGCCAAGGAGGAAGAACACCACAACGAGGGGCACGGACACGGCCATGATCACGGAGAAGGCGAAGACCCGCACATCTGGCTGGATCCCGAATTGGCCATCGAAATGGCCGGGACGATACGCGATGCTCTCTCAGGACTGGAAGGTGTTGACGCTGGCGCGTTGAACGAAAATTTCGAGCAGTTCAAAGCCAGCGTTCGAGAAACCGATGCCACTATCCGTGACCGCCTTGCACCGGCGCACGAAATCAGCCTGTTCGCCTATCACGACGCCTTTACCCGATTTGCCGAACACTATGAACTGAAACTCGAGGGCGTTCTGACGCTGAACCCGGAGCTGTCGCCAGGGGCCCGGCATATCGCGGAAGTGCAGGAAAAACTGCGCAACGCAAACCACCCCTGCCTCCTGACCGAACCGCAGTTCAACCGGCAGTGGTGGCGCTCGATCACCGAGAGCCTGGACGTGACCTTCAGCACCTGGGACCCTCTGGCCACTGACATCGCGGCAACGCCAGAAGGTTACAACAACTTCCAGCACAGCATTGTCGACGCGGTGCTCAAGTGCCTACCAGAGAATACTGAGCATTAACGGTATGGTGACGATGGCCAGCAAGGTCTGACCACTGATGATGCCCGCCATCAGGGGGGCATCGCCACCAAGCTGCCGGGCCAGAATGTAGGCAGAGGTGGCCGTGGGAAGCGCCGACAACAGCACGGCCACCTGAACCATCATTCCCTCAAGACCCAGCAACAAGGCCAGCCCCGCAGTCATCAGCGGAAATCCGACCAACTTCAGCGCCGATGACACAATAAACGGCAGTGAAGCGCCTCTGAGGGCCTTGAGCTGAAGCCCGGCGCCAACCGTCATCAAACCCATCGGCAACGCCAGATTGCTTAGCGGCTCGAGAATGCCGCCGATCAGCGGATGAAATCCGATTTCGAAGAAACTCCAGACCACGCCAATCACCGAGCCCACGATGAGAGGATTGGTCACAATCGCCTTGAATACTGGCACCAGCCTCACCGGCCCTTCCGTGGCCACCAGTGAAAACATCAGTATGCACAGCAGATTCAGCAACGGCACCATGATGGCAACCGCAATCGCCGTGAGGGAAAGGCCCTGATCGCCGAGCAGCATGCCGCCAGCCGCCAGGCCCACGTAGGAATTGAACCGGATAGCCCCCTGGTAAACCGAAGAAAAAACCGGGCCGGACCAGCGCCAGGACCATTGGGCAATCGCCAGGATCAGCGTCATCGCGATCAGCATGGCGCCAATGAGCAATGCAATGTCGCCATAAGCGGAAGCCGGCAGCCTGGCCTGCCCCAGCTTGAAGACCAACATGGCCGGAAACAGCACGTAGTAGGTAAACCGCTCCGCCTGGGGCCAGAAATCGCCGCCCGGAAAGTCAATGCGGCGGAACACATGCCCAAGCATGATCAGGACAAATACCGGCAGCAGAGCCTGCACCATCAGGGGCATACGTTCAAACTCCAGGGCAAGGTTGTTAACTTGGGTTTTATCGGAGTACAGTTAAAGAAGGACGAAATCATAGCAGAAGGAGTGCTTCTCCTTCAGGGAGGTTTTTTGCTATGGGCACATCAAAGCCGAGACTTTGCAGGCTTATCTATTTCAGCAGCGTTTCTTCGCACCTGCAGGAATCCGATTTAGACGACATCCTGGCAGAATCCACCAAAAGAAACGAGCGTGACGGCATCACCGGCCTGCTGGCTTATGATCAATTCAATTTCATGCAGGTTTTGGAAGGTGAGGAAGAGGCTGTCAACAGACTTTATCTTGGCATCACTGCCGATCCTCGCCACCAGGATGTTCGGCTGATCCAGTACGAGCAAATCGATCATCGCCAGTTTGACGATTGGGCAATGGCTCTGGCGAAGCTTCCCGAGGTTCCGGGCAATTACATCAACAAACTCTATGGTGGCTTCAAGCCCCAGCTGTTCTCCACTCGAGACGCTCTAATCTACTTCAATTTTCTCCGCAACTATCTGAAACGCGCTGCCTGAAGCCCGTTGTGGATTTCGCCAAAGCCTTACGGAAATCGGAAACCAATGCCTGTTAAACTACCACCCTTGTTTTCAACGTAGTTTTTTTCGTCACCCGTTTTTCGTCGACAACAGGTATCGCAATGTCTGGAATACCATCTGAGGACACCCTGCTGCACAACTCCGGCCCCTCCCGGCGCTTCTGCGTGGCCCCAATGATGGACTGGACCACCAGTCACTACCGTTATCTGGCGCGCCAGCTTAGCCGGCATACCCTGCTATACACCGAGATGGTCACCACCGGCGCACTGATTCATGGCGACACCGCGCGCTTTCTGCGCCACGATGAGGCCGAGTACCCACTGGCCCTTCAGTTGGGTGGCAGCGATGCCGGCGAACTTGCCCACTGCTCCAGGCTGGCACAGCAATACGGCTTCGATGAGGTTAACCTGAACGTCGGTTGCCCCAGCGATCGTGTTCAGAACAACATGATCGGTGCCTGCCTGATGGGCCACCCGGACAAGGTGGCAGAGGGCGTGCGCGCCATGATTGAAGCAACCGACCTGCCAGTCACCGTGAAGCATCGAATCGGTATTGATGGGCGGGAGTCCTGGGACGATCTCTGCGAATTCGTGGAAAAAGTGTCGGAAGCTGGCTGCCGGACCTTTATCGTGCACGCCCGTATCGCGATTCTTGAAGGCCTGAGCCCCAAGGAAAACCGGGAAGTCCCTCCGCTTAAATACGACTGGGTCTACCGGCTGAAAGCGAAATACCCGCACCTGGAAATCATCATCAACGGCGGCATCAAGACCTTCGATGAGTGCCACGAGCATCTCCGGCATACCGACGGCGTGATGCTGGGTCGGGAGGCGTACCACAATCCCTGGCTGCTGGCGGGAGTTGACCCGGAGTTTTTCGGGCAGGCCGCACCGGTAGAAACCCGGCATCAGGCACTTCGGGCCATGCTTCCGTTCATAGGGAGCGAACTTGAGCGCGGCGTATTCCTGACTCACATGTCCAGGCACCTTCTCGGCCTGTTCCACGGCCAACCTGGCGGTCGGCAGTTCCGTCGCTATATCAGCGAGAACGCCCATAAATCCGGTGCTGGCCTGGAAGTGATCGAAACCGCTCTGGAAAAGGTTCGTGAACCGGCGGCGCCGGAGATTGCCGAAGCTTAATCGCAGGCAATTGCCACCATACCTTTTGTTGTCTTGTTCCTGTCAGAGCGGCCCGTTATTGTAGGCATATAGCCAGCGCCCGGGATTCGGGCGCACCAATAACAGATCAACCGGGACGACAGGAAGAATGACCAGCAAGCTCGACCAACTGAAGACCATGACCACGGTGGTAGCGGATACCGGCGATATCGAAGCCATTGCGAAGTGGCGGCCGGAAGATGCCACCACCAATCCATCCCTGCTACTCAAAGCTGCAGCTTCCGACGCTTACCGGCCGATGCTGGACAAGGCTGTGGCAGAAGCCCGGCGGCATGGCGGCTCAGACGCCGAGCAGCTGACCATGGCCACTGATATGCTGGCCGTACTCGCCGGCCGAGAAATCCTGAACCTGATTCCCGGTGTGGTTTCGACGGAGGTGGATGCCCGTTTGTCCTTTGATACCGCCGGTACGCTCGAGCGCGCCCGCCGCCTGATTGAGCTGTACGACAAGCAGGGCGTCGACACCAGTCGCGTACTGATCAAGATTGCTTCTACCTGGGAAGGGATCCGGGCCGCCGAGCAACTGGAGAAAGAAGGCATTCACTGCAACCTGACGTTGCTGTTTTCTTTCATTCAGGCCGCTGCCTGTGCCCAGGCCGGTGCATTCCTGATCTCGCCCTTTGTTGGTCGAATTCTGGACTGGCACCTTGCCAGCACGGGCCGGGACAGCTACCCGGCCGCAGAGGATCCGGGGGTGCTTTCGGTATCCCGCATCTACAATTACTACAAGGCCAACGGCTTTAAAACGGTGGTGATGGGTGCCAGTTTCCGGAACACCGGCGAAATTGAAATGCTGGCTGGCTGTGACCGCCTGACCATAAGCCCTACCCTGCTGCAGGAGTTGCAGGACGACCCGGGCGATCTGCCGCGTCGACTGGTCGCCGACACCGCCAGCTCACCGGATCAGTTTGGCACCATCGACGAGAAACTGTTCCGCTGGGAATCCAACGAGGACGCTATGGCTACCGAGAAGCTGGCCGATGGTATCCGCCGGTTCACAGCCGACCAGATTGAACTGGAAAACCGGGTCCGGCAGCTGGCCAAGGCGGCCTGACGCGGCGCCTCAAACCAAACACAGAAGTGGGACTGTCCGATCATGATCGAGCGCCTGAAAAAACTGTTTGCGGCACCGGAAGCTGAACGCGAGAAGCCCGACAACCATCAGCTCGCAGTGGCTGCCACGGCATTGATGGTTCAGCTTTCCCGTGTCGACCAGGATGAAGACGAGCGCGAACTGCAGGCCATTGTTGATGGCGCAGTAAAAGCACATCAGGTAACCCGGGCCGAAGCCGAGGAAATTCTGGAAGACGCCCTTAGCCACGCAGACGATGCCACGTCGCTCTATGAATTTACCGGCCAGATCAACGAGTACCTGGACCAGGAAGGAAAACAGGCCCTGCTGGAAAGTATCTGGCGCGTGGCCTTTGCGGATGGCCGCATCGACAAGTACGAAGAACACCTTATTCGCCGCATGGCAGACCTGCTGCATCTTAATCATCGGGAGTTCATGCAGGCGCGGCACCGGGCGCAAGACGCAGGTTCTTAAAAGGAGACAGCATGCTAGCGATTCTTCATCCGAATACCGCTCTGGACAGCGAAGAATACCGACAGACCATGCACTACCTCGAGAATCTCCCGAACGTGTCGGTTCGGGTTCATGAGGTTCAGGGCGCCACCCAGAGGCTGACCGAAATCTACCTTCTCGGGGACACCAAGCCCCTGAACAAGGAAGAGATCGAAGCCCTACCTGCGGTCGAACGGGCCATACGCATTTCGGACGACTACCGTATTCTTGGACGCCACCGGGATGATCGACGGCAAAGCGGCTTCACCTACAACGGTGTCGAGTTCAGTCAATCCAACCTGAACATCTTTGCCGGGCTGTGCGCGGTTGATGTGCCCGAACACGTCGACATGATGATGAAGGCCCTGGAAGACCATGGGGAAGTCTGCACACGAATGGGCGCCTACAAGCCGCGCACCAACCCTTATTCATTCCAGGGCCACGGCAAGGGCTGCCTCCCCTGGGTGTTTGAAAAGGCGGGGAAACACGGCATCAAGGTGATCGCCATGGAGATCACTCATGAGAGCCACATTGAGGAAATCGACAACTGCCTCGAAAAGCTTGGCCGTCCCACCGGTGTAATGCTGCAGGTGGGCACCCGCAATACCCAGAACTTCGAGCTGCTCAAGGCCATTGGCCGCCAGAGTACCTATCCGGTACTGCTCAAACGCGGGTTCGGGATTACCCTGAATGAATCCCTCAACGCTGCCGAGTATCTGGCCAGCGAAGGCAACGCTAATGTCATCTTCTGCCTGAGGGGCATGAAGACCGAAGCCGGCCAGCCCCATCGGAACATGGTGGATTTCGCCCATGTGCCGGCGGTCAAGCGCCTCACCCGTATGCCAGTCTGTGTGGATCCTTCCCATTCGGTGGGCAGCCGCGAGCAGTCTCCGGACGGCATCCTTGATGTCATGCACGCGACCGCCCAGGGCGTCGTCGCCGGTGCCAACATGGTCCTCGTGGATTTCCACCCCAAGCCGGAAAGAGCCCTGGTGGACGGGCCCCAGGCCCTGCTGATGAACGAGCTGCCGGCGTACCTCGAAGACATACGCCTTTGCCACGACACCTGGAAGAAGCGCCAGGCCATTTACCAACGCCTGAAGGATGATGCAGCGGAATGATTGTCTACGGACACAGAGGCGCCAAGGGAGAAGCTCCCGAAAACACCCTTCCGGGATTTACGCATGCCTACCGGCACGGTATCCGGCATTTCGAACTGGATCTCGTATTGTCAAAGGACGGCAAGCCGGTACTGGTGCACGATCTTTCGGTTGACCGCACGACCAGCCAGAAAGGCAGTATCAGTCAGTACACGGCTGCCGAACTGGCTGCCATGGATGCGCGAAGAAACACCAGCTCCTGGCCCACACCCACGGGAATTCCCGCGCTGGAAGACCTTCTGGACCGGTTCGACGACCTCGAACACCTGCAACTGGAAGTCAAAAAAGACACGCGTCAGCGCCTGAACATTCTCAGCAATCGCCTGACAGAGGTTATTCAGCGACGCAATCTGTATCAGACGGTGGCCATAACCTCTTCCGACACCTGGTTTCTGAAACAGATCCGGCGGCGGAACAAGAACATCCGCATCGGCCTGGTCGCAGAGCGCAAATTCCCGCGCCCCTTGAGCATCGCGGGCCAACTCGGCTGTGAGTATCTCTGTATCAACTGGAAGCTTTGCTCGAAAGCGCTGGTTGAAAAAGCCCATCGAAAGGGCATGCACGTGTCCACCTGGACGGTGAACCGGATTCACGACATGTTGCAACTGGAAGAAATGGGCGTGGACAGCATCATCACTGACTATCCCACCAGCACCCGCATATTCTTCGACAACAGGGCCAGGTCAGCTCTGTCACTGCCACAGAGTCACGCCGGGGTGTCCGCCAGTAAAGAAGCCCTGTCAGCGGGTTGAATTCGGGATATGAAAGGTTGAGCCGGGGTCAGTTGAAGGCTTTCTTCTGACCCCTCTTGCGGCCTGCCCCGTTAAAAGATCCGGTTCAGACCGTTCAACGCCGCGACACGGTAGGCTTCCGCCATGGTCGGATAGTTGAACGTGGTATTGATGAAGTAGTTCAGAGAGTTGGCCTCTCCTTCCTGATTCATGATCGCCTGGCCGATGTGGACGATTTCCGCCGCCTGGTCACCGAAACAGTGGATACCCAGAATCTGACGGGTCTCCCGGTGAAACAGGATTTTCAGCATGCCTACCGCTTCTCCGGTAATCTGGGCACGGGCGAGATCCTTGAAGAACGCCTGTCCAACCTCGTAGGGCACCTTGGCTTCCGTCAGTTCGCGCTCGGTTTTACCAACGGAACTGATTTCCGGAATGGTGTAGATCCCGGTCGGCACATCCGACACAAAGCGGAAGTATGCGTCATCCACAATATCCGAGGATGCAGAGCGGCCCTGGTCATAAGCGGCGCTTGCCAGACTTGGCCAGCCGATCACGTCGCCCGCCGCATAGATGTTGTCCACTTCGGTGCGATAGTGCTCGTCAACGGCTAGTTGCCCACGGCCATTGGGTTCCAGACCGATATTTTCGAGGCCCAGCTTCTCGGTGTTCCCGCTGCGACCATTGCACCACAGGAATGCATCCGCACGGATTTTCTTGCCCGATTGAAGCGACAGCACCACACCGTGGTCGTCGCCTACAACCGACTCGTACTGCTCGTTGTGGCGAACCAGAACGCCATTATTTCGCAGGTGGTAACTCAGGGCGTCGGAGATCTCGTCATCCAGGAAGGACAACAGCCGGCTACCCGGGTTGATCAGGTCGACTTTTACACCCAGGCCCGCAAAGATCGAGGCATACTCTGACCCTATGACGCCAGCGCCATAAATAATCAGTGTGCGAGGCGTGTGAGACAGGTTCAGAATGGTGTCGGAGTTATAGATACGGTGATGACGGAAGTCCACATCGGGTGGCAGGTAGGGCCTGGAACCGGTGGCAATGATCGCCTGCTTGAAGTGCAGCGTCTCGGAGGACTTGCTACCCCGGACTTCTATGCGGTTCTGGTCGACAAAAAACGCCCGGCCGTTTATCAGATCCACGCGATTGCGAGAGTAGAACTGCGTCCGGAGCTTGACCTGCTTGCCGATGACTTTCTGGGCATTCTGAAGCACGCGCGGGAAAGAGAACCACCGAGGCTCCCCGATATCCCGGAACATCTGATTGGTGTTGAACGTAATGATCTGTTTGACGGAGTGGCGCAGCGCCTTGGAAGGAATGGTGCCCCAGTGGGTGCAGTTCCCGCCAACGGTAGGCTTGTCTTCGATGATCGCGACACGTTTGCCGTGTTTCGTCGCATTCATCGCCGCGCCTTCGCCGGACGGACCGGCGCCGATAACGACGACGTCGTAATGATGTTCTGCCATGCGCGCAGTGACTCCTTATCTACGTCGTGAAAAGATGGTTGTAATTGTCAAAACAGATCAGTGCTTGCTGGCCTTGCTGGCGTCGTAAGCCAGAGCCTCGGGCTCTTTACCCTCGTTGGCCAACCGTTCGTTTTCTTCTTCGCACTTCTGGGTATTACCACCGCAGATATCACAGGACTGGCTGATACCGAGCGCGCCAATCCCGCCGCAGGTTCCGCTGATGGGCTTGCGCCCGAGGATCACGCCAATAGACATGGCTGCAACCAGCAAAACCACGATGAAAAGAACCAAAAGAAAGGTACCCATGTTGCCCTCCCCTCATTGAGTCACGTAGGACGAAAAGGCCGGCGTCTGGTGCGTCTCGAAGCCTTCATCCGTCCTGACAATAAAATAGGCCGGGATATTTTCCCTTACCGCGAGCTCATTTGCCCGCTCGTAGCCCATCACATTAAAACCGGTTGCCATAGCATCTGCCGTCATACAATCGTCCGCGATAACGGTTACTGATGCCAGCTTGTGAGCAATTGGCTCACCCGTTTCAGGGTCTATTGTATGGGAATACCGACGCCCTTCCGATTCGTAATAATTACGATAATCACCTGATGTTGCCATAGCACGTGATTCCAGCGCCACCACGCGGTTTACCGCGCGCCCCTCGGCCATCGGCTGTTCTATGGCCAGTCGCCAGGTGCTGCCATCAGGTTTACGGCCATTGACGCTAACCTCTCCGCCAATCTCCACCAGGTAAGCTTCGACGCCTTCGCTCTCAAGAAAACGGGCAACCGCATCTACACCGTATCCCTTGGCGATAGCCGACAGATCCACATATTGCGGTGGTGTCGCACGCACGGCGGGCGGATCGACCCGCAGCTCGAGCTTCTCGAAGCCAGTGACGGCAAGAGCCCTGGAGAGAGATTCTTCTGACGGAATCTGCTCCGGGCGCGCCTCGGGGCCGAACCCCCAAAGATTTACCACCGGGCCGATGGTCACATCAAAGGCTCCATCGGTCATCGTTGAGATCTCTTCAGCCTTCTGAAGAACACGGAGCAAGCCCGCTGACACCGGAACCCACTCGGATTGATCTGATCGTTGATTGAAACGGGACAGCTCCGAATCCTCGCGCCAGGTCGACATTGACGCATCAACCCCTTCGAGCACCTCATCGATACCGCTGGCCAGAGTTTCAAGCCTCTCCTGATCCTCGGTCAATACGACATTGATGTGGTAGCTGGTGCCGAAGACAGGTCCGGAGATTTCCCAGATTTTTTCCTCTGGCTCAAACGAACAACCCGCCAGAACGGCAAAGGCCAGCGCTGTAAAAGCGCTGCCCAGGGCCACCCTGGCGGGTCGTACCATGCTGAATGTCATCAGAACTGCTTAGCCTCCAAAGTCATCCAGCATGATGTTTTCATCCTCTACACCCAGATCTTTCAGCATCTTGATGCAGGACGCGTTCATGATTGGGGGCCCACACATGTAGTACTCACAGTCTTCCGGAGCCGGATGGTCCTTCAGATAGTTCTCGTACAATACGTTGTGGATAAACCCTGTGGGGCCTTCCCAGTTATCTTCCGGCAGTGCATCGGAAAGAGCTACGTGCCACTCGAAGTTATCGTTCTCTTCCTGCAGCCCGTCGAAATCCTCCACGTAGAACATCTCGCGAACACTGCGCGCACCATACCAGAAGCTGATCTTGCGCTTGGAATTTAGACGCTTGAGCTGATCGAAGATATGGGAACGCATGGGCGCCATGCCGGCACCGCCACCGATGAAGACCATTTCCGCGTCAGTCTTCTTGGCGAAGAACTCACCGAACGGTCCCATCACGGTCACCTTGTCTCCTGGCTTCAGGTTGAACACATAGCTCGACATGATGCCCGGGTTATGGTCCGTGCCCGGAGGCGGCGTAGCGATACGAATGTTGAACTTGAGAACACCCTTTTCTTCCGGATAGTTCGCCATGGAATAGGCCCGGATGGTCTCTTCCTTGTTGACCGCCTTGTAGCGCCAGATGTTGTGCTTGTCCCAGTCCTCGTGGAACTCTTCCTCGATGTCGAAATCCTTGAAGTCGATCTCGTACGGAGGGCACTCAAGCTGAACATAGCCGCCGGCACGGAAGTCCACTTCCTCACCTTCAGGCAGCTTGAGTACGAGTTCTTTGATGAAGGTAGCCACGTTGTGGTTGGAGACAACCTCACATTCCCACTTCTTCACGCCGAAGAACTCCTCCGGCACCTCCACCTTCATATCCTGTTTGACAGGAACCTGACAGGACAGGCGCCAGCCTTCTTTCTCTTCACGGTTGGTGAAGTGGGTCTTCTCTGTTGGCAGCATCGCACCGCCGCCTTCCAGAACCTTGCACTTGCACTGGGCGCAGGTACCGCCGCCACCGCAGGCAGAGGAGAGGAAAATACCACTGTTTGCCAGAGTACCGAGCAGCTTGCCGCCGGCTTCGGTCTTCAGCGTGTGTTCTGGATCATCGTTGATCTCAATGGTCACATCACCGGTGCTTACCAGCCTGGACCGGGCCGCAAGAATCACTGCGACCAGGGCCAGAACGATAACGGTGAACATGACCACGCCGAGAATAATTTCTGTATTCATGGTCTCGCCTTTTCGTTAAACCGAATCACCGGGTGAATTACAGTGAGATACCGGAGAAGGACATGAAGCCCAGGGACATCAGACCAACAGTAATGAAGGTGATACCCAGGCCACGCAGGCCTTCCGGAACGTCACTGTACTTCAGCTTCTCGCGGATACCCGCCAGGGCAATGATTGCCAGTGCCCAGCCGAGGCCGGCACCAAAGCCGTAAACCACACTCTCGCCGAAGGTGTAGTCACGCTCAACCATGAACAGCGAGGCACCAAGGATGGCGCAGTTCACCGTAATCAGTGGCAGGAACACACCCAGAGCGGCATAGAGCGCCGGTATGTACTTGTCCAGAACCATTTCCATGATCTGGACGATGGCCGCGATTACACCGATATACGTCAGCAATCCGAGAAAGCTCAGGTCGACATTCGGCAAGCCTGCCCAATCCAGGGCGCCTTCGCGAAGGATGGTGTTGTACAGCAGGTTATTCACCGGCACGGTTACGGTCAGCACCACAACAACGGCAATGCCAAGCCCTGTCGCAGCCTCGATCTTCTTGGAGATGGCCAGGAAGGTACACATCCCCAGGAAGAACGCCAGAGCCATGTTTTCAACAAAAACGGCCTTCAGAATCAGACTGATATAGTGTTCCATCAGAAGGCCTCCTTCGCGACATGACGTGACATTTTGTAGTCAGGCTCTTCAACCTGCTCCGGCTTCCAGGTCCGCAGACCCCAGATGGCCAGACCGATAATGAAGAACGCGCTCGGCGGCAGCAGCAACAACCCGTTCGGGATGTACCAGCCGCCCTCGTTGACCACCGGCATCAGGGACACGCCGAACAGGGAACCGGCACCCAGCAGTTCACGGAAGAAGGCAACAAAGATCAGGAGCACGGAGTAGCCCAGACCGTTACCAACGCCGTCCAGGAAGCTCAGCCAGGGGCCGTTCTTCATGGCGAAGCCTTCCGCGCGGCCCATGACGATACAGTTGGTGATAATCAGACCAACAAACACCGACAGCTGCTTGGAAATCTCGTAGGCGTAAGCCTTGAGTACCTGATCAACCACGATTACCAGTGAGGCGATGATGGTCATCTGCACGATGATCCGGATACTGCCCGGAATCTGGGTACGTACCAGCGACACTGCGAGGTTGGAAAATGCGGTAACGGCAATAACCGCTGCACACATAACAAGAGTAACGTTCATGCTGGTGGTTACCGCCAGCGCTGAACAGATGCCCAGAATCTGCAGGGCAATCGGGTTATTGCTGAAGATCGGTTCGAAGAGAACCTGTTTGGCTGATGCATCTGCCATGATCAGACCTCCCCTTCACGAAGTTTTTGCAGGAACGGCGCGTACCCGCGGTCGCCCATCCAGTAGTTGACCAGTTGCTCAACGCCGCGGCTTGTCAGCGTAGCACCAGACAGAGCATCAACCTTGTGCTCCTTGTCCTGCGCGTCGGCGCCAACACCGCCCTTGACCAGTCGCACCTGAGGCTCGGAACGGTCTTCGTTGTAGACCTCCTTGCCAACCCACTGGCGCTTCCAGCGCGGGTTGTCCACTTCGCCACCAAGCCCCGGGGTTTCTGCGTGCGCATAGAAACCCAGACCTTCGATGGTGTTCAGGTCACCCTCAAGAGAAATGAAGCCATACAGCGTGGACCAGAGCCCGTAGCCGTGGATCGGAAGAACCACGCGGTTGATCTGGCCGTTCTCGCTCATGGTGTAAACCTTGGCAACATTCGGGCGACGCTTGATGCCGGCCTTGTCTTCCGAAGAAGGAATGTTGGTGGACATCTGCGGATCAGAAGCAGCCTTGTACATGTCGTACTTCATGGGATCCTGGACACCCACGTCGGACGGCTCGACAAATTCACCGGTATCGAGGTCGACAAGGCGAACATCAAAACGTGCGAACGCATCTTCGATCTGCTCGGCACTGGAGCCAGACTCCAGCATGCCTGCAGCAGAGAGGATGTTGGTCTTGATATCCAGATTCTGGTTCTGGATCTGGGCCGGCCGGAGCAGAACCGCTGCAGTGGACACCACCACAGAGAAGGCAATACTCAGAACCAGCGCAACAACCAGCGTGCGGGAGACGGTTTCTTTAGCTTTAGCCACGAGCAAGCCTCCGTTTGATGTTGGCCTGGACCACGTAATGATCCATCAGCGGCGCAAACAGGTTAGCGAACAGAATCGCCAGCATGATGCCCTCGGGGAAGGCCGGGTTGATGACACGGATCAGGATGGTCATGACGCCCACCAGAATGCCGAAACACCAGCGACCGGTGTTGGTCATCGCCGCAGACACCGGGTCGGTTGCCATGAACATCATACCGAAGGCAAAACCGCCCATAACAAGATGCCAATGCGCAGGAATTGCAAACATCGGGTTGGTTTCGGATCCGACGATATTCAACAGCAGGGACATGCCGATCATACCAATCAGCACGCCGCCAACAATCCGGTAACTGGCAATCTTCATGACCAGCAGTATCAGACCACCTATCAGAACCGCCAGGGTCGAAGTTTCACCCATGGAGCCCTGAATGGTGCCCACGAAAGCGCTCATCCAGCCAATCTGGGTTTCCAGGGCTTCCAGACCGCCACTTGCGGCCCAGCTCAACGCGGTAGCACCACTGAAACCGTCAACCGCGGTCCAGACAGTGTCACCGGAGATCTGCGCCGGGTAGGCAAAGTAGAGGAATGCGCGACCTGTCAGGGCCGGGTTCAGGAAGTTCTTGCCGGTACCGCCAAACACTTCCTTGCCGATAACCACACCGAAGGTGATACCCAGTGCCACCTGCCACAGCGGAATGGTGGGCGGGCAGATCAGGGCAAAAAGAACCGATGTAACGAAGAAACCCTCGTTTACCTCGTGACGACGCACGGTGGCGAACAGGACTTCCCAGAAACCACCAACCACGAAGGTCACGAAGTAAATGGGGACGAAGTACGCCATACCATAAACGAAGTTATCCCATACGCCAGCACCGGCACCGGTGATGGCAAGTGCCTGAATGAAGGCAGTCCGCAGGCCGCCGTCGGCAACCATGGCGTCCGGGTTGGACGCGAGGAAGCTGTTGGCCTGGAAGCCGATGTTCCACATACCGAAGAACATCGCCGGGAAAGTACACAGCCACACGGTAATCATGATGCGTTTGAGGTCGACGCCGTCGCGCACATGAGCGGTTGTGGAGGTTACTTTGCCGGGGGTGTAGAAAATGGTATCCACGGCTTCGTACAACGCATACCAGCGCTCGTACTTGCCACCCTTTTCAAAGTGATGCTCGATTCCATCGAGAAACTGTCTGATAGCCATCGTATTAGCCCTCGATCTCGATTCGGGTCAGGTTCTCGCGGAGAATCGGACCATATTCATATTTGCCCGGGCACACGAACGTGCACAGCGCCAGATCTTCTTCATCCAGCTCAAGCGCTCCGAGCTTCTGTGCCATCTCGGTGTCACCGACAATCAGCGAACGCAGCAGCTGCGTCGGAAGAATGTCCAGAGGCATGATCTGCTCGTAAGCGCCAACCGGAACCATCGCCCGCTCACTACCATTGGTAGTGGTGGTAAAGTTGAAAAGCTTTCCGCTGGTCAGCTTGGACAGGTAAATGTTCAGCACCGAGAACCGGTTCGGGCCCGGAGACAGCCATCCCATGAACTCGCGCTTGTTGCCCTCTTCAAGTACGGATACCTGGTTGGCAAAGCGGCCAAGGTAGGCGCAGGGGCCATCGCCGCGGCGACCACCGAACACAGAACCCGAAATCGGCCGGATCTCACAATCTGTGGCAACTTCGCCCTCCAGAAGTTCCTCGAGGCTGGCACCCAGACGGGTACGAACCAGGCGCGGCTTCAGGGCCTTGGGACCACCAATCGCGACAATACGCTCCACCGGCACTTCTCCGGATTCGAACAGTTTCGCGATGTCGATGACGTCCTGATAATTGATGCTCCAGACCGTCTTGCTGCCGGATACGGGATCCAGATGATGGATGTGGGTACCAACGTTACCTGCCGGATGCTTGCCATCAAACTGGTGCACCTCAACAGCGTCGGATTTGGGTACCGCCACGTTGGATCCGGGCTTGCCGGTAACAAACACTTTGCCCGTGGTCAGCTTGGTGAGAAGCGTGAGGCCTTTTTCAAACGCCTGGCTGTTCTCGCCAATGATCACCGTCGGGTCCGCTGCCAGCGGGTTAGTGTCCATCACCGACACGAAAATGGAGTGAGGGGCGGAGTCGATCTCGGGAACCTTGCTGTAGGGGCGCGTCTTGAATGCCGTCCACAAACCGGATTCCACAAGATTATCAACCACCTGCTGGCGTTCCAGGCCGGCAAGATCCGCTTCGCTGTAGCGGGCAAATGTCTCAGCCTCGTCGCCATCGATTTCGATAACGACCGACTGGAATACCCGACGCTCACCGCGGTTAATCTCTTTCACCACGCCCGCGGCGGGTGAAGTATAACGAACGCCTTCGGTCTTCTTGTCCGTGAACAGCAGCGTACCGCGCTTGACACGGTCTCCCTCTTTCACAGCCATCGTCGGCTTCATGCCGATGTAGTCAAAACCGATCAACGCCACGTGGCGAACGGGTTTGCCGTCTGTAATGGTCTGTTCGGGAGCGCCGCTGATGGGAAGATCCAGGCCTTTTTTGATCTTGATCATTAGCCTCATCCAATCATCAGAAACTTTTCAATGGATTCGTAACGCCCGACACCTGCGGCCCAGAAAAAACCATGAGAAACGTAGTGCCAGACGTACCCAAAATCGCGCCAATTATAGAGATTAAGGAATCCTATTTCCACCAGAAACCGGAACGGGTTAAGAGCTGGTCGCCAATCGAGCCAGTCAACTGGCCATAAAAGCAAAAACCCCGGCAACGGTTGCTGCCGGGGTTTTTGATGACCTTTACCTCACCAATCAGGTGCGTTCCGCTCAGTCTCTCGCACGTTTGGGGAAGATCGGGTAATTTACGCCTGCCATCTGGTTGACCACTCGCACCACCTGGGCACTGTAGCCAAACTCGTTGTCGTACCAGACATACAGGATCAGACGCTTGCCACTGGCGATAGTTGCCTGGGCGTCAACGATGCCAGCGTGACGGGAACCAACAAAGTCGGTGGAGACCACTTCCGGCGAATTGACAAAGTCAATCTGCTTCTGAAGTTCTGAATGCAGCGCCATGTCGCGCAGATAGTCGTTTACCCCTTCTACATCAACGTCTTTCTTGAGGTTGAGATTCAGGATCGCCATGGAAACGTTCGGCGTCGGTACGCGAATGGCATTGCCGGTCAGCTTGCCTTTGAGCACCGGCAGCGCCTTGGCAACGGCTTTTGCTGCGCCTGTCTCGGTAATTACCATGTTCAGGGCGGCACTCCGTCCGCGACGGCTACCCTTGTGGTAGTTGTCGATCAGGTTCTGGTCGTTGGTGTACGAGTGAACGGTCTCAACATGGCCGTCTTCGATACCGTACTCGTCCTCAATTGCCTTGAGCACCGGCGTGATGGCATTGGTGGTACAGGACGCTGCCGACAGGATCTTGTCGTCGTCGGTGATCCAGTCGTTATTGATGCCATAAACAATGTTCTTGATATCACCCTTGCCCGGAGCGGTCAGGATCACGCGGCTGACACCCTTCGATTTGAGGTGCAGGCCAAGCCCCGCCTCGTCACGCCACTTACCGGTGTTATCGATCACGATGGCGTTGTTGATGCCGTACTCGGTGTAGTCCACCTTATCCGGACCATCGGAATAGATGACCTTGATGTAGTTGCCGTTGGCGATCAGGGCCGATTCTTTTTCATCAACCGTGATGGTGCCATCGAACGGGCCATGCACAGAGTCACGGCGCAGCAGGCTGGCACGCTTCTCGAGATCGTTTTCCGCTCCACCCTGGCGAACGACGATGGCACGCAGGCGCAGATTATTACCGCCACCCGCTTTCTCAATCAGAATGCGCGCCAGCAGACGCCCGATACGGCCGAAACCATACAGAACAACGTCTTTGGTGTCGTTGTGGGCATCTTCCTCGGACTGAGCGGCGTACTGCCCTACAACAGGACCGATTTCACGCTTCAGAAATTCGGTAAGATCACCGCCCTCGTCCTTGAACTTGACTGCAAGCTTGCCGATATCCACGTGGGCGCGACCAAGATCAAGCTTGTCCATGGCCTGCAGGATCGGCAGGGTGTCGTGAACAGAAAGCTCGCTGTCTTCAACCTGGCGCACAAAACGATGGGCGCGGATGATGTCGATAACCGACTGGTTGATGATGGCGCGGCCGTATACAGAAGTAACCACATTGTTTTTGCGGTAGAGGCGGCCGATCAGCGGAATCATGGCTTCCGCGGTGGATTCTCTTTCTGTCCAGTTGGACAGGTGCTGATTGATCTGTTCGTGACTCACGCTTGGACCTCTGCAATTGGCACTTGGAAATTGGGGCGCACATTATCCAATTTAATCCGGTCGACCGCAAATACGGCGGGGCATGACCTTCGTATAGGTCGCGCCGGCTAATAACGCAAACGCCGACCATGGCGCCGGCGCCATGACAGTGAGGGGCGCGAGCGTTAGAATACGCGCCTCACCGCTCCCGGACATCCACAGCAGGAGAACCTGACCGCCCATGAGCCAAGGTGCCAGCACACGCCCGTCACCCCTCCCCCTGATTGCGCCCGAATTTCCGTCTCGGCCGGCCGATCACCGAACATGGGGTCAACTGCACGGCAGCAGTGAGGCGCTGGCCATCTGCGAAAGTGCGCGCGCGCACAAGGGTCTGACCCTGGTCATTACCCGCAGCACCGCCGATGCCATCCGGCTTGAGCAGGCCATGCGCTTCTTCCTGGGGCTACCCCCGGAAGAAGACGGCCCGGCGGTCAGCGACGACGGGCTGGAACTGCTGTCGCTGCCCGACTGGGAAACCCTGCCCTACGATCTGTTTTCGCCCCACCAGGACATTATTTCCCGGCGAATCCGGACCCTGCACCGCCTGCCC
This sequence comes from Marinobacter sp. 3-2, assembly GCF_003751355.1. NCBI lineage: Bacteria > Pseudomonadati > Pseudomonadota > Gammaproteobacteria > Pseudomonadales > Marinobacteraceae > Marinobacter > Marinobacter sp. 3-2. Next base: position 296,177 of record NZ_RJUQ01000011.1, read on the forward strand.
GCAACCAGCCACGGGGTTCTGGTGGTTCCTGCACGTACGCTGATGCACAGGCTGCCGCCAGTAAATTACCTCCAGGGCAACACCCTGCTTCTGGAAGTGGGACAGTCCCTGGATATCGAGAGCTGGCGAATGCAGCTTGAGGCGGCAGGCTACCGGCATGCCGAGAACGTCTACGAGCATGGCGAATACGCGGTCCGGGGCGCCATACTGGACATTTTCCCCATGGGCGCCAGCCAGCCCTACCGGATTGACCTGTTCGATGATGAGATCGAAACGCTCCGGACTTTCGACCCCGAGACTCAGCGCTCAATCGACCGGATCGAACGCATCGAACTGCTGCCCGCCTTTGAATTCCCCTGGCACAAAGAGGCGCGATCCGGATTCCGCAGCCGCTGGTTCGAGCAGTTCCCGGATGCCGACAAAGACACCCCCATCTATCAGGACGTGACTCACGGCATTACCCCGCCGGGCATTGAGTACTACCTGCCGCTGTTCTTCGACGAGACGGCAACCCTGTTTGACTATCTGCCAGGCGCCACTCACGTTTTTACTGCGGACGGACTGAACGATGCGGTCAGCCACTTTGACAGTGAAACCCGCAACCGGTACGAAGATCGTCGTCACGATCGCCTGCGGCCGATTCTGCCGCCCAAGCTCCTCTTCCTGCAGCAGGAAGAGCTGTTCGGACAACTTAAGGCCTTCCCGAGGGTAACCGTCTCCGCGGAGACAAAGGATGCCGCGGGATCGGTTAACTGCCCCACGACAACCTTGCCGGATATCGCCATGGACGGTCGAGCCGCAGACCCTGCCGGTCGCCTCAAGCGGTTTCTGGGAGAGTTCGACGGCCACGTGCTGATATGCGCCGAATCGTCCGGTCGGCGCGAGGCGCTGATGGAGAATCTTGGCGAACAGGGTGTTGAATTGAAAACCCTGTCGGGCTGGCAGGCTTTTCTCGACGATAAGGAAAGCCCCGTGGCCATCACCATTGCCCCGATGGAGCAAGGCCTGGTGCTGCCCGAGCATTCCGTTGCCCTGATCACCGAGACCGCCCTGTTCGGCGAGCGGGTACTGCAGCGGCGGCGCCGCGAGAAACCTACGGAAACGGACGATGCCGGCTTCCGGGATCTGTCGGAATTGCGGATGGGTGCGCCGGTGGTTCATATCGACCACGGTGTTGGCCGTTACCTGGGCCTGGAGACCATCACCGTAGAGGGCGAAGCGAGCGAATTCCTGATGCTTGAGTACGCCGGAGGCTCAAAGCTGTACGTCCCGGTCTCCAGCCTGCACCTGATTTCCCGCTATGCCGGCAATGACACCGAACACGCGCCGCTGCACAAACTCGGGACGGACCGCTGGAGCACGGCGAAACAGAAAGCCCTTGAGAAGATCCGGGATACTGCCGCCGAGCTGCTGGATGTGTACGCCCGCCGGGAGGCGCGCAAAGGCTTCAGCTTCGAGGATCCCAAGGAAGCCTATCGCGCCTTTGCTGCCGGCTTTCCGTTCGAAGAGACACCAGACCAGCAGGTTGCTATCCAGTCGGTGTTCGAGGACATGACCAGCGAGCAGCCCATGGATCGCCTGGTGTGTGGCGATGTCGGTTTCGGAAAAACCGAGGTTGCCATGCGCGCGGCGTTCCTGGCTACTTGGTCGGGCAAACAGGTGGCGGTTCTGGTCCCCACTACCCTGCTCGCCCAGCAGCATTATGAATCCTTCCGGGACCGTTTCTCGGATACCCCTGTGCAAGTCGAGCTGCTCAGCCGGTTCCGCACGGCTGGCCAGACCAGCAAGGCGTTGGAAGCGGTGGAGAAAGGCCGGGCCGACATCGTCATCGGCACCCACAAACTGCTGCAGGGCGACATCAAGTTCAAGAATCTTGGCCTGGTTATCATCGACGAAGAGCATCGCTTTGGCGTTCAGCAGAAGGAAAGACTGAAAGCACTGCGGGCCGAAGTGGACATGCTCAACCTGACCGCCACCCCGATTCCGCGGACGCTGAACATGGCCATGGGGCATCTGCGGGATCTCTCGATTATCGCCACTCCTCCGGCCCGGCGGCTCTCGGTGAAAACTTTTGTGCGCCAGAAAGACAACGCCATGGTCAAGGAAGCCATACTGCGGGAGATTCTCCGGGGCGGTCAGGTCTACTTCCTCCACAACGACGTGGCCACCATCGAGAAGACGGCAGAGGATTTACGTTCGCTGATTCCGGAAGCGCGGGTGGGCGTCGCCCACGGGCAGATGAGAGAGCGTGATCTGGAAAAGATCATGTCCGACTTCTACCACAAACGCTTCAACGTGCTGGTGTGCACAACGATCATTGAAACCGGCATCGACGTTCCCAGCGCCAACACCATTATTATCGAGCGGGCAGACAAGTTCGGCCTGGCGCAATTACATCAGCTTCGGGGCCGGGTCGGCCGTTCGCACCACCAGGCCTACGCCTACCTGCTCACGCCACCGCCGAAATCCATCACGGCGGACGCCAAAAAGCGTCTGGATGCGATTTCGGAGGCGCAGGACCTGGGTGCCGGCTTCATGCTGGCCACTCACGACCTCGAAATCCGCGGTGCCGGGGAGTTATTGGGGGAAGAACAGAGCGGGCAGATCGAAAGTATCGGCTTTACCCTTTACATGCAGCTGCTGGACGAGGCCGTCAAGGCCATTCGCGAGGGCCGAACCCCGAACGCCGACCTGCCCCTTAGCCACGGCACCGAAATGAACCTGAGAATCCCGGCTCTGATCCCCGAGGATTATCTGCCGGATGTCCATAACCGCCTGATGCTCTACAAACGGATTGCCAGCGTGGACAGCCCGGAAGCATTAAAAGAACTTCAGGTTGAAATGATCGATCGGCTCGGATTGTTACCGGATCCGGCCAAAAACCTGATCCGCCAGACCGAGCTTCGATTGCGTGCAGAAGCCCTGGGCATCGTGAAAGTCGATGCCGGCAAGGAGTGGGCGCGGCTCGAGTTTGGCAGCTCGACACCGGTGGATCCGCTGGTTCTGGTTAAAAAAGTGCAATCCGCACCTGACCAGTACCGGCTCGAAGGTGCCAACAGCTTCCGTTTTCGGCTGAAGGATGCCACAACCGGTGGTAAACTCGACGGCATTTCCCGGATGCTTGGCGAGCTGGAGCCAGCAAAAAATGACGCGTCCGGCTCATGAACGGCCGACCAACAAGTGGAGTACGACCCTTGCAAATTGATGGAATTCGCTGGTGCCGATACCCGACCCGGGCCATCCTGGCAGCTCTGCTTCTGAGCTTTTCTCTAACAGGCGCCGCACAGCAGCCTGAAAGGGCAACCTTGCCTCTTGAGCCCGGCACGCCGGTTCCGGATGACTACTACCGGGCGGAGTTTGTCATTCTTGAGCGGATCGTAGAGCCGGAAGCTGTGAACGAGCGGATGTCTGATCGCTCGGTAGAGCCGCCCCTTGAGACCGAAGAGGTTCTCTGGTCATCGCTGGAGGATGGCACCACGGAAACCACACTGGAATTGGCGCCCCAAAAGGATCTCCATCTTGCCAGTGCCGCCGCCAGACTCGAACGCAGTGGCCGTTACCGTGTGCTTGTGGCTGCCGGTTGGTACGAGGCGTTTCCACCGGATTACGAGGGGACACCCTTGCGGGTTGAAGCAGGTGACTGGCTAAACGAGGCTCGCACCCGGGAGGTGGAGGGACACATCACCATCGACCGGCAACGCTATTTGCACGTCAATGTGCATCTGAACCACTGGCAACTGGCAGAAGAGCCATCGGAGCTGCCAATAGAGGCTGCGACCGAGCTCTCTGAAGAAACACCCCCCGCCCCGGACGCATCCGGAGCGAGTGACTCCGCCCCAATGTCAGCAGCAACCGGAGAAGCAGCCGGTCAGCAACTACCGGTTCTGGCTGAACCCGCGCCCCTAGAATTGTTGACCTGGATTCGGGAAACCCGCCGGATGCGCAGTGAGGAAATCCACTTCCTCGATTCCCCCACGATCGGCGTGCTGGTATTTTTCAAGAAGATTGAGGCAACGGAGTAAGCACCCCAAGGCCAGCCATCGAGACTTCGAGGATCCGCTTGACCCCGGACATTCCCTGCTCGATGGCCGCCTCAATTTCTTCCATGGTGATGATATGGTCGGATTTTCCAGCCGCCCAGTTCACCACCAAACCCAGACAGACGTAACGCATTCCAAGTTCCGCCGCCAGCGCGGCTTCCGGCATACCGGTCATTCCTACCAGGTCGCAGCCGTCCCGCTCCATCCGGATGATTTCAGCCGCGGTTTCCAGCCTCGGGCCCTGGGTTGCGCCATACACTCCGAAACCGGAAAACGGCACGTTTTCTGCTCCGGCGGCATCAATCAGGATCTGCCGCGCGCTCTCGTCGTAGGGCCAGGTGAAATCAATGTGGGTCACCGAGTCCAGACTGCCCTCGAAAAAGGTGCTGGCACGCCCCCAGGTGTAGTCAATAATCTGGTCGGGAATAACCACATGGGCAGGTCCCATATCTGCATGAATACCGCCCACGGCGTTGACACCAACGACCGTTCGCACACCGGCATCGTAAAGGGCCTTGAGGTTCGCCCGGTAATTCACCTGATGGGGTGGAATACGGTGTGGGTTACCATGGCGCGACAGGAACATCACCGGCTGATCACCCAAGCGCCCCTCTACCAATGGCGCGGAAGGCATGCCCCATGGCGTTCCGGCTTTATTCTCGCCGGTGATTTCCAGGCCAGACAATGAGGTCAGGCCTGTACCCCCGATAATCCCGACAGGGTGCATTTTCTCCGGTGACGTCATTCTGACTCTCCTGAATCTTCTACATCTCCGGTGGTCTGGCGATTCTGCGATTTCTGCGCACTTTTCCCGGAGGAGGCTTCCCCACGCTTATCTGCCGAGTCGTCGGATTGCGATCCGGACAGCCGAACCCCCTCGGGCAAGTGCAGAGTCCGGGTCGGGAAGGCGACCTCAGCTCCGTAGCCTTCAATAATATCGCTGATCTTCAGCAGCACATCCTGTTTCACCTCGTGGAAAGGAACCCACTGGGTTGTCTTGGTAAAGCAATACACCATGATGTCCAGTGACGAGGCATTGAAGGCCAGGAAATTCACAATCAGTGTCTCATCGCTCTCGATATCCTCATGCTGCTGAAGCATGGCTCTGATATCGTCCACGATCGTTGCCATCTGTGCGACATCCGCATAGCGGATGCCAATGGTCTCGTAGATCCGACGATTGCTCATGCGCGAGGGGTTCTCAACCGCAATGGTGGTAAACGCGGCATTCGGCACGTAAAGAGGACGCTTGTCGAAGGTACGGATGGTCGTCAGACGCCAGCCGATATGCTCAACCGTACCCTCGATGTTCCGATCGGGCGATCGCACCCAGTCCCCGACCTTGAAGGGTCGATCCAGGTGGATGATAAAACCGCCGAAAAAGTTCGCCAGCAGGTCCTTGGCGGCAAAACCAACCGCAATACCGCCCACGCCGCCGAAGGCCAGTACCCCCGAAATGCTGTAGCCCATGGACTGCATGGCAATGAGCACGGCCGTAATGAGGACAACGGCCCGGGACAGTTTGCTCACCGCGTTGACGGTGGTGTAGTCCATGGGCTGTTTCATTTTCAGAGGAGATACGAGAATCCCCTCCGCTTCTTTGATCAACCGCAGAACCGCCCAGACCAGTACGAAGATGAAACCAATCTGCAGCACCGACTCATTGGCCTTGAAGATCTCCGCTTCCGAGTATTTGTGAGCCACTTCGGCAGCCCAATAGACCCCCTGCAGCCAGACAAACGCGACCACCGGCTTTCGAGCCGCATGCAGCAAGGCATCGTCGAACAGGTTTTTGGTCTGGCTGAATTTGCGTTCAAGAGCCGCGATTATGTGGCTGGCAATGTAGGCGACCGTGGCCGTTCCAAAAACCAGCGCAAAGACAACAATTCCAACGCGCCAGGCTTCAGACAGCAGCCCGAAATTCTCGATCCAGCCATTCACCATGGCCATAACATCCCCGATCATCGGATTCCTCTGGTCTAGACAGTTTTATCGAATGGAAACGGCCGTTCCCGGCCTGACGCGATCAAACAGATCAATAATGTCTGCGTTGCGCATCCGCACGCAGCCATGGGACAACGGCACGCCCATGGGCTCGCTGTCCGGTGTGCCGTGAATGTATATGAAGCGGCGGAAAGTATCGACACCCGGGCCCCTGTTTTTGCCCCACTCGCGACCGCATAGCCAGAGAATCCGGCTCAGTATCCAGTCGCGTTCGGGATGAAGCCGGGCGAGATCCACGCTGTAGGTTTCGCCGGTGGGGCGCCGGGCACGGAATACTGTCCCAACAGGAAGACCGGCGCCAATACTGGCCCGGACATAGTGCTCACCACGCGGAGTGCATCCGCTGCCATCGCTCTCTCCCGGCCCGTTCAGGCCGGTGGAAACCGGATAGGTGGCAACAATCTCTCCGCCTTCGCTTTTCAGCTGCAGGCGCTGAAGGGTCAGGTCAATATCGATTCGAACAGATGCGGGGTGCGTCAAAACCGGCCAGGCTCCCTTGGAGGTTCAGAGGGAAGCCTAACCGAGAGAGAGGAATTCAGGCAACCGAGACCTTGCTGCCAGCTGGCGGGATCAGCATGGCGTCTTCGGCCTGCATGCCGGCTGCCAGGAAAGGCACCAGGCGGGCAGCAATTTCCTGGACGGTGGTTTCCACGCCCAGCTTGTTCTGAAGAATATCGCGAAGCGCATCGCTGCTGGACATGGTGAACGCCGTTGCCCCCAGCATGAACTGGATACGCCAGTAGCGATCCACCGAGGAAAGCTGAGGCGTCGCTTCCTTGAGCAGGCGCATGAACCGGCTGAAGGGCTCGCTGTACTCTTGCTCAAGGAACTTGCGGAGATGGCCCTGTGACTGGGTATAGGCAAGCCCAAGCAGGCGCATGAAGATCGAGATACCCTTTTCGTTACGCTGGGGCATGCGCACCGCACTCTCGGTAAGCGCCCAGAGCGTCTGATTCAAGGTTGGAGGCTTACCGCTGCACCGCTCTTCCAGCTCATCGAACGCGTTTTCCAGTGTGGCGGAAAACGGTGTCAGAAAGCGCGCAAACACCGCATGAATCAGTGCGTTCTTTGAACCAAAGTGGTAATTGACAGCGGCCAGATTTACTTTAGCCTTACTGGTAATCATTCGGAGCGAGGTTTCCGAAAAACCCCGGTCGGCGAACAGCTCTTCGGCTGCATCGAGAATCCTGTCAACGGTATCAGACTGCGCCATTTTGTTATCAATGCCTCTAGCAAACGTCTGTTTGAAACATACGTTTGAAGCGCATCTGTGTCAAGTTCTCGGCTCAGGCTCTGCGGCGACTTCTTCCCACCCCTGATCAATCGCTTCCTGATTACCCTCGAAAAAGGCTTTCTGAACGCGGCTGTACGCCTTCTCTGCCTCCAGCAGGTAAATCAGGTAAAGGCGCACGTGCTCCCGGCGAGTCAACTGGCGTGCAAGGACCCGGTTCTCCGACAACCGCAACAGGTGGCCAAAACGCGTGTTCTTCAGCGCAGGGTTAAAATCCAACATCCTGGCACATTGCCAGATAAGGCCATCAGATCCCTCCAGGTGGGCAACGTGCTGCCTTGCCTCACGGAGCATCCGCTGCCGGGTCATAAGCAGATCAAGATAGGAAGGTTTTGTTGTGTAGATTCTGCGCACCGCCGGAATCCCGAGCAGCAGGATGATCACAAACGCACCGAAACCGCCGCCGGCAATCCAGGCTGGCACAAACCCGGTCAGCCCACTCAGAAAGATGGCTGCCGCAATCAAGGCACTGAATAACCAGAGGTCTCGGCCCCGACGCGCCTCGGCCATCGTAAAGTTGTCCGGCCAACCATTCATCGCCAGCAGCTCAAAGTCCATCAGCAGCACCCGGTCGCATTGACGAAGCATCAACCGGAGTTTGCGTTGCCGGGATTCCGCCAGAATCCTCTCGGGCTTGCTGCTACCAGCGTCCCGATGCTGATCACCGCCCGAGGCTTCTTCGGACCCGGTTGCGGTATCCGGCGCCTGATCAACGGGCAGCGTTTCCGCGCCTTTTGCGGCGTCCGCACCTGCAGCCGGCGCAGAAGGCTGGCTTCCCGCCTCCACGGGTGCGGGCACAGGATCGGCGGCCCGACCAGGGCGCAGCACGGGAGCCTGCGCCGGACTGTTTGCCCGGGTGGCAGCCTTACTCTGATTTTCAGCCATGGCAGATTGTCCGCATTCAGGGGTTATGAAGGGTATCGACCATGATGCAGGATACTTGAATGTTTACCCCGGTATACCGACATCAGTCGGGCCTTGGCATCAGTCAGCCCGCTCGCTATCCTTGGCGCACTTGCCGGAAAGGCGCCCCATACCACATTGAATGAGGTCAGGCTTATGTTCACAGGCATTGTCCAGGGCATTGCAACCATCGAAGACGTCACTGCAGAGCCCGGGCTCAGCACTTTTGCCATTCGCCTCCCCGCAGAAAAGGCAGATGGCGTTTCCATCGGCGCCTCGGTGGCAATCAACGGAACCTGCCTGACCGTCACACGCCAGGAAGACAGCGTGCTTTATTTCGATGCCATGCAGGAAACCCTGAGACTTACCACGCTGGGGGAGCTGACTACCGGGGACCAGGTGAATTTCGAGCGCGCCGCCCGGATTGGGGATGAAATTGGTGGCCACCTGCTTTCTGGCCACATACACACGGCGGCCAGCATTGTCGAAATACGGCGCACGGAAAACAACGTCACGCTATGGTTTGAGGTGCCCGAGGAATGGGCCCGCTACATCTTCCCGAAAGGCTACATCGCCATCAATGGCGCCAGCCTGACTATTGGCGAGGTACGGGGCAACCGGTTCAACATCCATCTGATCCCGGAGACGCTACGGGCCACAACCTTTGGGTCCTGTGAAGAGGGCCAGCGGGTGAATATTGAAATAGACAGCCAGACCCAGACCATCGTGGATACCCTGGCCCGGCTCGGGTATGACCGCCCGGCGCCAACATTGTAATCTGACAGGTTATTCAGCGGTTGCCAGCCCGAAACACCACGAACTTGGGGCTGGCGTCCAGCTGCTCCACTGACGAAAAGTACCGGCGCAGGCTTCGGTGATAGCCAAGGTGTCGATTTCCTACCAGGAGCAGGCGACCGCCCGGCCTCAGGTGTTGCGACGCCTGCTCGAATAACCGAAGTGCGATGTGATCACCGACCACACCACCCTCGTGGAACGGCGGGTTCAGTAGTATCAGATCAAAGGCTCCCAGATCGGACTCAATACCATCGCGATGGGAGAAAGCGGCTTTGGCATCCGGAAAGGCTTTTTCAACATTACGACGGGCACTGAGCACGGCCTGGCTTGAAACATCGCTGAAAACCAACTGCAGATCCCGTCGCTCTGACAGCGCAGCCAGGCCCAGTACGCCGTTACCGCAGGCCAGATCAAGCACCGAATCGCCAGCCCTGGCCGTCGACACCTCTTTGGCCACATGTGGCAACATCAGGCGGGTGCCGATATCCAGCTTTTCCCGGGCAAACACCGCCGGCAATGCCTCTATGCCCACATCACCTTTTCGGTCGCCCAATCGGTAACCTTTCCAGGTCGCTGACCAATCCGCCAGATTCGCAGCGCCCCTGTTACATCGAATCACCCGCGCTTTCTTTCGCGCCGGCAGCACCTGCTCTGTCCGTACAGCTTCGGCGAACACATCAACGCTTCTTGCCGGTAGATGCTTGATCATGCCGCCTGCCAGCAACACGCCCGAATCCGCCATCACGCGATTGAGCCAGCGCAGCAACCAGGCCAGATAGTCGGCCTGGCGGGGTATTCTCAATACCACCAGGTCAAACGGGCCCTCGGGCGCATTAATCCAGCTGAAAACAGATTCAGGTGGCGTGACTTCCGGGTTCAAAGAAGCATTATGTGCCAGGGCAGCGGGCAACACAGCACTGTCGGCCACCACGGTCGGCGAAAGCGCTGACAGCCCCAGTGAAAGAGCCCCGAACTGATCATCCACCACCAGAACCCGGGGCTCACCCAAGGCTGCCGCCGCGCAAATGGCTTCCTCGAGCAGAAGCTCGTCCGCCGCATCCCATGCCCTCAGCGTCGGATCACCAGTGCCTGGCCGGGCAAGAATCAGTGAGCCTCCGGAGAAATCAAGTTGGGCGGTTGTCATTTCGGGCATGCTGGAGGCCTTTTGTCACAAAAGCGCCATTCTAGGCTGTTTATTCTAGAAATTAACCCTAACGTGGAAGGTGTTCACGCTGAACATCCCTTTTCCGGTTGGCTCCGTTGTTCTGGACGCGAACCTCTTGCCCCTCACCCCAGGGGCTTTTTTCTTTCAGGACCGTCGAAAAGCGCGATAAACGGAAAAACGCTGATTCTCCCGCAATCGTTCAACCGGGCCGATACAGCGCTTCATCAATGGCTCGTAGGGCAGAAAACTGTTCGCCACCAGGCGCACCTCACCACCCGGCGCCAGATGGCGCACTACCTCCCGAAGAAAACGCTCAGTCATCGACAGGTCTGTTCTGACACCAGAGTGAAAGGGTGGATTACTGAGAATAACGGGCCATGAACCCTCGATGCCCGGAAGGCCGTCCGAAGCCATGATCCGCCCGGAAACGCCGTTGCGCTCATAGGTGGCCCGTGCACAGATAACGGCCTGGGACTGAACATCAATCCCGTCGATCGTTAGCCGGGAAAGGTCCTGCCGCTCTTGCCAGCGATGGAGCCAGGCACCGAGGACACCCGCACCACAGGCAAAATCCAGAACCGGGCCAGACCGCAGAGGCGCTCTGTCCAGCGTTTCCATAAGCAAACGGGTACCCTCGTCCAGCTCACCAAGACTGAAAATACCCGGCAGTCCGGCAACATCCAGATGAACCGACTGGCAGTCAATCCCGGTCCAGGTCATCCACTCCCGGAGCGAGAATTCTGGCAGAGGTTCGATATTCTCCGCACACCAGACCTGGCAATGCCGGGCGCTATCGGTCTTGGTAGCCTGCGACGCCACGGCCTTGAGTTGTTTCACGGCCCCGGCAATGCCTTCTTTCTTCTCACCTACCAGCACCAGTCGAGCGCGGGGTGCTGCCAGCCAGCGTGCCAGGGCAAGACGCAGATCAAGCTCCGCCCGGGCCTTGGGTAGAAAAACCACGAGTGTGTCAAAGGTACCGGCAGCCAGAGCAGGATCGTCGTAGCCAAAACAGATCTGCCAGCCATCGCGCCCGCTGAGTGAGGCACACACACCGGCATGCTCACTCATTGCCATACCGCCAGCGGGCAAATCCGTCAGCAGCTCACCAGCGGATACGCCCAAAAGGGCCAGCCTCCCCTGCATAAGGTGGCGGTTTCGCAACAGGACTTCATGGGAATTGGGCAATGACATTGATGGGCTTATCCAGAGTGGGTAGTTCAAAGACGGGATATGCTAACCGGAATGAGCCCTCGCGTCTCCCTTGAAAGACGGAGACCGGAGGGCCTTCAGAGAGGAAATACCATCAAATCTTCAATCACTTGTAACGGGCAACCGTTCCAACCCTCAGGGCGTCCTCCGGTGACATACCCCAGTCCTCAGCCTGACCGGCATCAGACGATTTCCGCCCCCGGCCCCGTGACTCCGCGCTGGCCGTGGCATCTTTCCTCTGGTTCAGAACTGTCAGGGCTTTTTGCATCAATTCTTTCATGGTCACACTCCTCGCTTACTGCAGGATCTACTCTAGCAAAGCAGGAGGTGACCAACTGTGATGACGCCGAGGGTCAGGAAGTGACGCCCTTCACGAATTTTTGACGCAATTTTACATTCTTCACTGCATGATTTTCTGGCGTCCAGAGCGTACCGGCCTCTGAACCAGCTCATCGATGCTGTTCTGCCGTACCCGCTCACGATCTTCCTCGCAGGCTACCGACAACCCCATATCCCGCAGAACCCCATCCGAGACATCGTAGACAAAGCCATGAACCGTGAGCGGCTGACCCCGCCGCCAGGCTTCCTGAACAATGCTGTTCTGGCAAACATGCCCCACCTGCTCAACCACGTTGAGTTCGCACAGACGGTCGACCCGATCCTGAACGCCCGGCAGGGCATCGAGTACTTGCTGATGCCGGTCACGGACATCCTGAACGTGTCGAAGCCAGTTGCTGATCAGTCCAAATCCTTCATTGAGCAATGCCGCCCTGACGCCGCCACAGCCATAGTGGCCAACCACCAGGACATGTTTGACCTTCAATACTTCGATGGCGAACTGCAGTACCGACAGACAGTTAAAATCCGTGTGGACAACCACGTTGGCCACGTTCCGGTGAACAAAAAGCTCCCCCGGCAGAAGATCGACGATCTGGTTGGCGGGCACGCGGCTGTCTGCGCAACCAATCCACAGGTATTCCGGTGCCTGCTGATTCGACAGGCGGGTAAAAAACTGCGGATCCTGGGCCTTGATACCGTCTGCCCAGGCCCGGTTTTTTTCCAGAAGATGGTCAAGCTGACCCATTATCCCACTCCGTTTGATGATTCCCGTCCGGCGATTGAACGGGAATACGCATCCCAAAGCAATACTCAGTTGGTCTGCACCTCCACCTCCGCATGGGGCTGATGCATGGTGCTCTGGGCCAGATCCAGCAACTCACGCAGGGCCACCGAGAACATGGCGTACTCCGGCTCCCGCACACCCTTGAGCTCGGAAAGCATGGATTTCCAGCGGTCGATCATCTGCTGATGGCGGGACAGCCACGCCTCAACGCAGGCCGGCACGTCTTCCGGCTTGTCTGCCAGCTTCAAGACACCAGTGGTTAGCGCCCGCTGCTGCCAGTCGAGATCTTCCCGGAAACTTTCCCGGGCCAGCGCCTGCCAGTGTGAGCCGGGCTGCAGCGATGCAATGGCGCTCGCGAACCAGTTCAGATCCAAGCGGTCACCCAGCTCATAGTAGAGATTGGCCACCGTCTTCAGTGGCATGCCAGAGGCTTCGTGGGCCTCGATGATACCCAGAGACGAGTAAAGGTGGCCGGTACCCGAAACCACGGACGCCAGCTCTGATGGCAACCCGGCATCCACAAGAGCCTGATGCCGTTTCTCCCAGGTGGTTTTCGCCTGATCACCAAGATACTCGGGCAGCCCAGCTGTAATCGCCCAGACGCTGTCGGCAAAGCGCTCCATGTGGTGCTGAATGCTCAGCTCCGCGCGACGGTTGCGCAACAGCCAGCGCACCGAACGGCGCATCAGGCGCATCAGGTCCTGCATCAGCTCCATCTGTAGCTGGGCTGAGACATGGAAATCCAGGGCTTCAATCCTGTCCCACCAGTTATCAATGCGGAACACGTCACGGGCGATAATCCAGGCCAGAGCAATAGAGGCCGCATCGGCACCCGTAGACTGGTTCAAACGCTCCACAAAGGTAATCCCCATGTGGTTGACCATGTCGTTGGCAATCTGTGTCGCGATGATTTCACGCCGCAGCTGATGCTCTCCCAGCTCCTTCGAGAATTTCTGGGTCAGATCCCTGGGAAACACCTTGTACATTTCACCGGCCAGCAGGGGATCGTCAGGCAGGGTGCTGTCGATCAGGGTCTGCTTCAGGTCGCCCTTCACATAGGAAATGAGAACCGACAGTTCCGGCCGGGTCAGCCCTTTTTTGTCCAGCTTGCGCTCGGACAGGGTCTCGTCATCGGGCAGGAACTCCAGGGCACGATTGAGCTTGCCCTCGCTTTCAAAGGTATTCATCAGCCGGCGATACTCTTCCAGTCGGGTCGCCGCATCCTCACTGGCAATACTGATGGCCTGGGTCTGCCGGTAGTTGTTCTTGAGCACCAACTCCGCCACGTCATCGGTCATCTCCTCAAGCATGATGTTGCGCTGCTTGTTGGTGAGATCACCCATGGCAACGGCCCGGTTGAGCAGGATCTTCATGTTGACCTCGTGGTCAGAACAATCCACACCGCCGGAGTTGTCGATAAAGTCCGTGTTCAGGCGTCCGCCCTTGAGCGCAAATTCAATGCGACCGAGCTGGGTAAGCCCAAGGTTGCCGCCTTCGCCGACCACCTTGCAGCGAAGATCCGAACCGTTGATCCGCAGACCGTCGTTGGCCTTGTCGCCCACATCACTATGGGATTCACTGGCACCCTTCACATAGGTGCCAATGCCACCGACCCAGAGCAGGTCGACCTGGGCCTTGAGGATGTGCGAGATCAGCATGTTTGGTGGCACACGATCCGATTTGATACCCAGCAGTTTCTTCATTTCCGGGCTGACCGGGATAGATTTCGAATTCCGGCTGAAAACCCCGCCTCCCTTGGAAATCAGCTTGCTGTCGTAATCGGTCCAGGCGGATCGCGGAAGTCCGAACAGACGCATACGTTCCTTGTAGCTCTTCTCCGGATCCGGTGAAGGGTCGACAAAGATATGCACGTGGTTGAAAGCAGCGACCAGCTTGGTCTTCTCCGAGCACAACATGCCATTGCCGAAGACATCACCACCCATGTCGCCAATGCCGATGGCGGTGAACTCATCCAGCCCGGGGTTGATGCCCATTTCCCGGAAATGCCGCTCTACAGAGACCCAGGCACCCCGGGCCGTGATGCCCATTTTCTTGTGGTCGTAACCATTACTTCCGCCGGAGGCGAAGGCATCGCCCATCCAGAAACCGTATTCCGCGGCCAGACCATTGGCGATGTCCGAGAAGGTTGCCGTACCCTTGTCAGCCGCCACAACCAGGTAATGGTCGTCGTCGTCATGACGGATCACCCGTTCCGGCGGCGCAATGCCGGCATCCACCAGATTGTCGGTGATATCCAGCAACCCCCGGATAAATGTCTTATAGGCTTCGATGCCCTCGGCCTGGAAAGCCTCCCTGTCCGACGGATCCGGCAGGCGCTTGGCCACAAAGCCACCTTTGGCGCCGACCGGCACGATAACCGCATTCTTGACCTGCTGGGCCTTGACTAGCCCCAGAATCTCAGTGCGGTAATCCTCAAACCGGTCTGACCAGCGCAAGCCGCCGCGGGCGACCTTGCCACCCCGCAGGTGTACGCCTTCGACGCGCGGCGAGTACACGAAAATCTCGAACATCGGCATGGGCAATGGCATGTCCGGAATCCGGGATGGATCAAACTTCACGCTAATGTAGGGCTTGGGACCACCGGACTCGCCATGCTGGTAGTAGTTGGTACGCAGGGTCGCCTGGATCAATTCCAGGTAGAGCCGAAGCACCCGGTCCTCACTGAGGTTCTCCACATTTTCGAGGCCGGCATTGAATTCGATTTCCAGTTTCTGCTGGGCCGCCTGGCTCTTCCCGGGGCTCTGGTAACGCTCCGGATTGAAACGTATTTCGAAAAATTCCAGCAGCAGGCGGGTCAGTTCAACGTGGTTCACCAGCGTGTTGGAGATAAAGGTCTGACTGTTGGAAAAGCGTATCTGGCGCATATACCGGGCGTAGGTCCGCAACAGCGCGATTTCCCGCCAGCTCATGTAGGAAGAGAGCAGCATCCGGTTGAA
Source organism: Marinobacter sp. 3-2 (assembly GCF_003751355.1). Classification (NCBI taxonomy): domain Bacteria; kingdom Pseudomonadati; phylum Pseudomonadota; class Gammaproteobacteria; order Pseudomonadales; family Marinobacteraceae; genus Marinobacter; species Marinobacter sp. 3-2. The sequence goes on from NZ_RJUQ01000011.1 coordinate 311,664, forward strand.
GGCGTCGTTTTCCGCTTCTCCGTACCAGACCCGGCGGAACAGCTCCTCAAAGATCGGACGGATACGATGAATATCGACAACAGTCCCCTGGTGAGCCTGGAGCGTGAAGTCGTGAATCCACACCGTTTTGTTGTGCCGGTCGATGACCTCGAAGGGGTGTTCGCCGATAACCCGGAAGCCGAGGTTGTCGAAGATCGGCATCACATCGGAAAGCGGCAACGGTTCGTCCGGGTAGAAAAGCTTGAAATGCAGCGTGCTCTCGTCTTCTTCCAGAGCCCGGTAGAAGCTCATGGCAAGGTCATGATTGTTCGCCGATGAAGCGATATGCTCCAGATCGATCGCCGCTCGCCTGGGCGAGAACATATCGGTGTAGCTGGCCGGAAAACCGCCCGCCCACAAGCGATAGAGCTCATTGCCCTGCTCTTCGCCCCAGGCCTCACTCAGGGCTTCAGACAACCCATCACGCCAGGACTGGGCAAGCTCGATAACCTTCTCCCGGATCTCCGCCGTGGGCAGTTGGCGGTTCTCGACCTGGGGTACCCGGATGGTGAACTGGACCCGCGCAAGGACCGACTCGGAAAAGTGGGTGACAAACTCGACGTCTTCCGCTCCCAACCGGTCAACCAGCACCTGTTCCACTTTCAGCCGTAGTTCGGTGTTGTAGATGTCCCTCGGAAAGAACGCTAGGCAGGTCACGAACTGGCCATAAACGTCTTCCCTCAGGAACAATTCGATCCGGCGACGCTCCTGGATGTACAGGATACTTTTGGCCACCTTGAGCAGCTCGTCCTGCTCGATCTGGAACAGTTCGTCCCGGGGATACACTGTCAGGATCTGCTCGAGTTCTTTGCCGGCGTAGTCGTCACGCAGAAAGCCGGACCGTTTCATCACGCTCTGGAATTTACGGCGCAGTAGGGGAATCTCGTCCGGCCGCTCGTTATAGACGCGGGCGGTGTAAAGGCCCAGGAACCGCCGCTCACCGACTACCTCGCCTTTGCTGTTGAATTTCTTGACTGCGATGTAGTCCGGGTAGGCGGGCCGGTGCACCCGAGAGCGCTGGGCCGATTTGGCGAAGATGAAAATATCATCGCTTCGGGTCATCTCGTGGCGCGTGCGCTGCGGCAGTTCGTTCAGGCGAACCCGGTCCGGGCGCTCATTATTGACCCGGAGGATACCCAGTTCGGAATTCTCTACCCGACGCACCACCATGCCACTCTTGTCCTTGGCAAAGTCGTACTCATCGTAGCCAAGGAACGTAAAATGGTCCCGGGCGAGCCATTCCAGAAACGCCCTGGCCTCTTCTTTCTGCTCCTCGTTAATGCCCGCCGTGGTGTTGTCCAGCTCACCGAGAATCTCGTTCACTTTCTCGGTAACTACCGGGAAGTCGCTGACAGCGATCCGCACCTCATGAAGCACGTTCTGCAGGGTATCTTCCAGATCACGGAGATCCTCGGGATTACTGTGCCGATCAATCTCGAGGACAATGAACGCCTCGTAGTCCGAACCGGAGGCTTTCTTTTTAGACGTGTGCAGCTTCTCGAGTTTGCCATTCTGGTCGCGGTTCACCTGCAGGATCGAGTGCTGGATAGAATGGGTACCGATTTCCCGGTGGTTGATCGCAATGCGCAGGGAATCGATCAGAAACGGAATGTTCGGATGCAGTATAAAAACAACGGTGTGAGTCGATTGCCAACCGTCACTCTCCAGGTCGGGGTTGAAAACGGCAACCGGAGTTTCCTCGGCAGACCGCTTCTGCAGAAACTGCCAGGCGGCCAGAACGGCGCCATAGGTATCCGCAAATCGTCGACTGACCAGCTCTTCAAGGGGAATATGAGCATAATGCTGCTTGGCAAATTCGCTGATTTTCTTGGCTTCGGTTTTGGAAATCTTCTTAGCGAAAGCGTCAGCCAACTGTTCAAAGAATTGATCCTTGCTGGCCACTGTCAGCGCATTCATGGTCGACCTCAGTTAGTGTGAAATAAACGTAATCGGCGTATCGTCACATAAGCATAGTCAAACCCTTGATTTTTGCCGGCCAGACGCCAAAACTTCGGCAACTACCTACGCACGATACGGGTTTCTCCGGAAAATCCTCAGATACAGAGAGCAGTCATTTCCAATGTCGCTACAGCATACGTTCGGTGAGTTACGGGGACAGTTAGCCAAACGGATAATCGGGCAGGAAAAACTGGTGGATCGTCTGCTGATCGCGCTTCTTGCCGACGGCCACCTGCTTGTAGAAGGCGCCCCGGGGCTGGCAAAAACCACGGCGATCAAGGCGCTCGCCGACCATCTGGAAGGCGACTTTCACAGAATCCAGTTTACGCCAGACCTGCTGCCCTCAGACGTTACGGGCAGTGAAATCTACCGCCCGGAAACCGGGCAGTTCGAATTCCAGCGCGGCCCCATCTTCCACAACCTGGTGCTTGCGGATGAAATCAACCGTGCGCCTGCCAAGGTGCAGTCTGCCCTTCTCGAGGCCATGGGTGAACGCCAGATCAGCGTCGGGATGCGCACGTTTCCGCTGGACCGGCTGTTCCTGGTGATGGCCACCCAGAATCCCATCGAGCAGGAAGGCACCTACCCGCTGCCCGAAGCCCAGCTGGACCGCTTTCTGATGCACGTGGTTATCCACTACCCGTCGGCGGAAGCGGAGAAGGCCATCCTGCATCTGGCCCGTAACGATTATCGTCACGGCCTTCCGAAAACGGACCTTCGCCTGACGCCAGACCAGGTGTTTGATGCCCGCACGGAAGTCGCGAACATCTACATGGCGGAACCCGTAGAGCAATATATGTTGGCCCTGGTGCTGGCAACCCGCGACCCGGCGGCACTGGACCCGGAACTGGCCCGGTGGACAGCCTTCGGCGCCAGCCCCCGTGGCACCATCGCCCTGGACCGCTGCGCCCGGGCGCTGGCCTGGCTAGACGGCCGGGATTACGTAACACCTGACGATGTCCGAGCCATGGCCTTCGATGTGCTACGACACCGCATCCTCCTAACGTTCGAAGCAGAGGCCGAAGGCATGACCGCTGACACGGTTATCGAACGGCTGATCGAACGTGTTCCGGTGAGCGCCTGAAGCCATCGACGGAAGCAATACACGGGAGCCGTCAGGCATGGGCAACACCGACGCAATAACGCACATCGGCCTACCGGATCTGATCCGCCTGCAGGCAGACGCACGGGCACTGAAACTGCCCTCTGCCCGCCCGGTTCGGACGCGTCAGGCCGGCTTGCAGCGCTCGCCGCAACGAGGCCGGGGCATGGCGTTTGCCGAGGTACGGTTGTACCAGCCCGGGGACGACATCCGTAGCATCGACTGGCGGGTAACGGCGCGGCGTCAGGAGCCCCATACCAAGCTTTATGAGGAGGAACGGGAACGGCCCGTTCTCCTTCTTTGCGATCTCGGCCCAAGCCTGTTTTTTGCCAGCACAGGCGCCTTCAAGCAGGTTCGTTGCGCACAGATCGCCTCCATTCTGGCATGGCTGGCACTCTGGTCGGGCGATCAGGTAGGTGGCATTGTCTTCAACGGCGAGACCCTGAGAGTGCTTCGCCCGGCGCGGCGGAAGAAATCAGTGCTGCGGCTGCTGGATACTCTCGATGAACTGCAAAGAACGGATAATCGAGCGCCGGAACAAAACGAGCCGTCCGGCCAGAGCCGCCTGGACATGGCACTGACCGAGGCTCGCCGGGTGGCCCATACCGGTAGCCGGATTTTCGTGATCAGCGATTTCCTGGATATCTCACAGGAGACGGGCACCCTGCTCGGCGCGCTCGCCCGCCATAACGGCGTCAGCGCCCTGAGGATCGTGGATCCATTGGAAAAAGAGCTGCCGAAAAGCGGACGCTTTGCGATAGCCGGCCCGGACGGACCGGTGTGGTTCGATGCCGGAAACCCCCGGTTCCAGAGGGCCTGGCACGAGAAAGTCACCAACCATGAACACCGGCTGGCAGAGTGTTTCCGTACCTCCGGCGTTACCATGGCAGAAGTGTCCACGGCGAATGACCCCGCAGCGACCCTCAAATTGCTGCTGGGACCCGGAGGCCGCATAGGATGAACCCGCAGGATCCACTCAGCCAGCTTCGGGACATTCACCTGCCTGAAACAGGGGGCCTCTGGCCTCCGGCGCCGGGTTGGTGGGTATTGGCCATTTTGCTCATTGCTGTGCTTGCTGCCCTGGTCTGGCTGTTTATCCGGCGGAGACAAAGAAACCGGTGGTTCCGCTCCGCTCGGGCCGAACTCGCCAGACTGGAACGATCAGCAGCCACGACCCCCGCGTGGTTCACACAACTGAACACCCTGCTGAAGCAGGCCGCCCGCGAGCGCTACCCGGAACAGCACCCGGAAGCGCTGACCGGCGATGCCTGGGTGGAATTCCTGTTAAAGACCGCCCCGAAGGACCGGGTTGCCTCCAGACCGGTTGCCGAAGCGCTGGTTCACAGTGCCTGGCGACCTGAGGTTTCAACCAAGCCGGCCGACGCCCTGGCGTTCGCCCGATTGTGGCTGGGAGGTCAGAAATGCTGAATCTCGCCTGGCCCTGGGCACTGGTTCTGGTGCTCTTGCCCCTGATTCTCAAATGGCGCAAGCCCGGAGCGCAATCGGTCGACGCGCCCGTGTTGCCGGTTGGCCACTGGCTGTCGGACCTGCCCGGTGTCAGTCGTCGTGGCAATGCCGTACCGCTCTGGCAGCAACTGTTGCTGTTCCTGATGTGGACGCTTCTGGTGGTTGCTCTGGCACGGCCGCAGCATGTGGGCGAGCAGGTCCAGATGCCCGTTTCCGGCCGGGATCTCATGCTGGTCGTCGACATTTCCCCCAGCATGGATGAGCAGGATATGGTCCTTCAGGGCCGGAGTATTAATCGATTGCAGGCGGTCAAGCGCGTGCTTGATGACTTTATCTCCCGCCGCCAGGGTGACCGGCTCGGTCTGATCCTGTTCGGCACCGAGCCCTACGTACAGGCGCCGCTGACCTTCGATCTGGAGACGGTCAGAACCCTGATGCGTGAGGCGGGCCTTGGCATGGCCGGGCGCGCCACGGCCATCGGCGACGCCGTGGGCCTGGCAACCAAACGCCTGAGAAACCGGCCCCAGGATCAGCGCGTTGTGGTCCTGCTGACTGATGGCGCCAATACTGCGGGCGAAATCACCCCAGACAAAGCTACCGAAATCGCCGCGGCCGCCAGCATTCGCCTGTACACCATTGGTATTGGCGCCGAGTCCATGGTGCAGCGTGGGCTGCTGGGTTCGCGCCGGGTCAACCCATCCAGGGATCTGGACGAAAACCTGCTAACCCGCATGGCCCAGCAGACCGGCGGGGAGTATTTCCGGGCGCGCAGCCTGCCCGAGCTGGAGCTTATCTACGAGAGCATTGATCGACTGGAACCGATCGAGCTTGAAGGCAAGTTCTATCGGCCGGTAACCGAGCTCTATGTCTGGCCTGCCGGTCTCGCGGTCATTCTGTGGCTGGCGCTGTTCCTCGTCCGCCACGGGCGGGAACTTGTTGCTGAAACACGCCGGAGCAAGGAGGAGGAAACGCATGTGGGCTGAGTTCCATTTCCTGCGCCCGCTCTGGCTGCTGTTAATCCTGCTGATACCGATACTGTATCTTGCATTCCGGCAACTCCGCATGGGCGACAGCGGATGGTCCCGGCTTATTCCGGCCCGCCTGCTCTCGCCCCTGATTCGTCACAACGGCAGCTCGGGCCAGTCGAACAAGTCACCTCTGGTTCCGGCCTCTTTGGCCCTGATCATTCTGTCCCTGGCCCTGGCCGGACCGGCCTGGCGGGAGGCACCGACACCGCTGAAACAACCCGGCGACAGCCTTGTGATCGCACTGGACCTTTCACTGTCCATGCTGGCAACGGACGTGGAACCTGATCGACTGACCCGGGCCAAACGGAAGATCCGGGATATTATCGAGCTTCGGGAAGGCAGCCTGACCGGCCTGCTCGTCTTTTCCGGCGATGCCCACGTGGTGACACCACTGACCGATGATGGCCGTACGATTGAGGGCATGCTCAACGTGCTGGACCCGGTGATCATGCCGGCGACAGGCAACCGGGCCGATCTCGCCGTTGCCCGCGCAAAGGCATTGCTGGAACAAGGCGCACCGGGCGAAGGTCGCATCCTGTTAATCACCGACAGCATCAACGACGACTACGAGGGTACCATCCGGGACACGCTTTCCGGCACCGGATACGCGCTCAATACCCTGGTCGTCGGCACCGAGAACGGAGGCCCCATTCCCCTCGCCCGGCGCGGTTTCATACGGGAGAACGGCGACATTGTCATCAGTCGTGCTGAACCCGAAGCGCTGGCGGCACTCGCCCGCAGCAGCGGCGGCCAGAGCCATGAGCTAACCCTGGACGACACCGATATTGAAGCGCTCGACCTGAGCCCGCGGGACAGTGACGACTGGCAGGATTCCGAGGACGGCCTGACGGTCAATCGCTGGCAGGATGACGGTTACTGGTTGCTCTGGCTCGCGCTGCCGCTGGTTTTGATGGGTTGGCGCCGGGGGGCTCTCAGTGCGCTTGCTTTGATCCTGCTGCCGGCCTGGCCGCAGCCGGCAGCCGCCATAAGCTGGGAAGAGCTCTGGCAGAGGGAAGATCAGCGAGCTCCCGCCTTGATTCAGGACAACCCGGAATCAGCCGCCCGCCAGCTTGAGGACCCGGAATGGCGGGGCTCCGCCCTCTATCGTTCCGGCAAGTTCGACAGCGCCGCCGAAGCGTTTGCGCGCAAACAGGGTGCCCGTGCCAGTTACAACCGGGGCAATGCCCTGGCCCGTGCCGGAAAACTGGAAGAGGCCCTGGCTGCCTATGATGCGGCGCTGAACGCAGCGCCTGACATGGAAGACGCCCTTCACAACCGGAAAATTGTCGAGGAACTTCTGAATCAGGAAAAGCAGAACCAGGATGGCAACCAGGATAACAACCAACAGGATTCCCGGAACTCCCAGGGCGACGGCAGTAATCAGCAACAAAACCGTCAGGGCCAGAACGGAAACAATGAAAGCGAGAATCCCAGCAGTCAGGGGAACAGTCAGCAGCAGAACCCGGAAAACAACGAGTCTTCGTCCGACACGGAGAATCAGCAAGGCGGCCAGACGGCTGAACAGAATCAACAGCAGGCGGGCGAGCGCGGAGATCCCGAGCAGGCTTCCGGGGAGCAGCAAACCCCGTCCGGCCAGTCCCCGGCACCCGCCCCTATCTCTGAAACGCCGCTGACCCAGAGCCAGGAGCAGTGGCTCAGGCGCGTCCCTGACAATCCGGGCGGATTATTACAGCGCAAATTTCTGCAGCAGTATCAACAACGCCAGACTCCATCCGATGAGGGCGATACACCATGGTAAAACGGCTGATGATTCCCGCCGTCTGTCTGTTTCTTCTGACGGCACTCTGGCTGCCGGCCCAGGCACAACCCCATACACAGGCTCGGCAACTGACCGTCGAGCCGGACCGGACCCGCCTCTATGAGGGCGAGGTTCTGACCCTGACCGTAAAAGGCAGCATGGAGATCGACATCAATCTCGGCAACCTGTTCGACTTCGACATGTCGAGCCTGCCTAAGCCTGATATCGAGAAAGTGGAACCCGATTTTGAAATCCTGGCCCAGAACCAGCAGTACAGTATCCGCACCGTAAACAGTCAGATGGTGGGTGAAATCACCTGGACCTACCAGCTGGCACCAAAAACCACCGGCGAACTGACCATTCCTGCACTCACCTTCAAGGATGCTGTTTCGGAGCCGGTTACCGTGGAAGTCGTCGACGGCTCGCCGCCAGACCAGGCCGCGCCTGGGCGGGACAGTTTTATCGAGCTGTCCGCCGATAAGGATGAAGTCTATGTGCAGGAGCAACTGATCCTGACAGTACGGCTTTTCTTCAGGGGCAACCTCATTCGCGGCGAGCTGTCTGAGCCGACCCATCCCCATGTGATTATCGAATCCCTGGGCAGGCAGCAGGAATTTTCACGCTATCGCGACGGTGTGCGATACCGCGTGGTGGAGCGGCGCTACGCGATCTTCCCCCAACGACCCGGAACCTTGAAGCTGCCCCCCGTACGCTTCGAGGGACAGGCCAGAGATGCCTCTGGCAGCCTCCGTTTCCTGAGGGACAGTGAGGAGCTTTTTGAGGTGCCGGTCAAGGATGTCCCGGCCCAGTTCAGTGGCGATACCTGGCTGCCGGCAACAGGCTTGTCGCTTGAGGAGTCCGGGCTTCCTCCGTCACTGGAAGTCGCGACCGGCGAAAACATTACCCGAGAGATCAGGCTGACGGCGGCGGGCTTGCCCGGGGAGGCGCTGCCACCCTTACCCGATACGGTCCCGGACGGACTGAGAAGTTACCCGGAAGAGCCAGAGAGGCAGACCGAAACAACGCCGGCAGGCCTGACCTCTTCGCTGAGGCAATCCGTGGCTCTGGTACCGGTTGAGGCGGGACAGATGACGTTGCCAGCCATTCGCATTTACTGGTGGGATACCGAAGCGGATCGGGAACGCGTTGCCGTCATCCCGGAAAAAACCCTGACGGTGACGGACCCGAATGCCGTCGCCGCCGAACCGCCGCAACCCGCGAATGGAGAACCGTCCCCTGAACCGGACACGATCAGCCCGGAATCATCGACGGACCGGACAGCACCGGAGGCCGGGTTGTGGCAGTGGCTCACCCTGGCGTTCGGCATACTCTGGGCCGGAACCTTGATGGCATGGTGGTGGTCGCGCAAAGGCGCCAAGAACGCCCCCGACTTTACTCAGCACAATGACGATGAAGATGTCGCCTTCGAGCACCTGATCACGGCCGTGAGAAGCGGTTCAGCCCGGACACCGGAGCTGCTGGTAGCATGGGCCAATCGGCACAGACCCGGCGAACACTTCCGTTCCGCGTCTGACGTTGTGCACCACTTCCAGGACGAGACCATGGCAACAGAGCTAGGCAAGCTCCAGGCCCGGTTTTTTGCGCCAGACCATGACAACGAAAACTGGGATGGACGGCCACTGGCCCGGACTCTTGAGGCCATTCGAAAGCGAAAACAGACGCGGGCAAACGCCGATCTGCCTCCGCTTTATCCCAAGGGCCTCTCCTGAGGATCAGTCAATCAGTTGCTGATCGATCACAACCGCTACAGGCGCTTCCTGGCTCTCGTTAACGGCTACAGGAACGTCGGTGCTGCCCTGCCAGTCTCCTGCTTGGGCGGCCACATTGCCGGAACGACTGAGACGGGCGGTTACAACCACCTCGTCAACACTGGAAATGGTAGCCTGCGGTGACATGGCGTACCGGTCGTCCAGCCGGATCTCCACCGGCAACTGGTCTGCCGTCAGCCGGGCTACTGCCAGAGGCGGGCCCTGCTGGACATTGGGCTGGCGAGCAAACAGGAACAGAGTGGTATCTGCAGGCACCTGATTCTGGAAGTCCTCGGAAAGCGTTACCCGAACGGTAACCCCAGCACCGGAGGTTTCGGCAGCGGCCACCTGTGCCGGTGGTTCCTCGCCGAGACGGGTGTAGGCTTCACGAATACCTTCCCGAATGGAGCCAATCTGGGGGTGGTCGGGTGCTACGGTTTCGATCCGCTCCCAGTACTCGATGGCTTCCCGATAGTTCTGCTGGCTGAAGGCGTTGATCCCCAGCAAACCGAGGGCATTCACTTCATCCGGGTTCAGCTCACGGGCCTGCTCAATGGCCGCCGTAACCTCTTTCGTCATGGCGCCCTGGCTACCGAAGAACAGCGCCTGGGCAGACAGACCATAAGCAACGGCTCGCGCCCGACTATCGTCATTAACACTGTCGGCCAGTTGCCGGAACGCCCAGGCGGCATCGTCGAAGCGTTCCAGACGCATGTAGGTGCGTCCCAGCATTGCCCAGCCGTCCGGATTATCCGGGCTGGCTTCCAGCCGTTCCCGGAGCTGCCCTGAAAGCTCGGTCATCTGGGCCTGCCTCGATCCTTCGGTGGTTCCCATTTCCTGCATGGTAATGAACTGTTCAACCCGGTCCATCGCGCCCCAGCGCTCATACAGATAAACCGTGGCAGCCGGGATCAATAGAATCGAGACCAGGGCCACTGCCATGGCACTCCTGCGGCCACTGATCACGGGCCTCACCTGGTCCTGCTCTGGAACGTCATCGAGCATGCTCCCTGCAAGCTCCTCCTTGAGTTGCCGGTAATTTTCGTCGTCCAGAATACCGGCCTCGTATTCGTTGTCGAGCTCCTTCATCCTGGAGCGATAGGCCATCAGATTCTGGTTTTTCAGGTCCGTCTGTTTCCTCGTGCCGAGCCGATGGAAAAAGACGGGGTACAAGACAAACAACAGGGCAAGAACAATCAGTACCGTTGCGGCAATCCAGAAAGTGTCAGTCATGGAGTTTCAGTCACAGGTTCAGAATTAAGAATGAGGTTGCGGCCAGGACATGCCGGAAAGTGCCGGCTTCAGGAGGATCTTTCCTGCTCTGCCAGCATTTTGTCGACACGGGCTTTCTCTTCAGTGCTCAACGCCGGGCCTGACGGCCCCGCTCGCCGGGAACGAATCACCACACCGGCAACCACCAGAAACCCGCCGAACACCGCAATCGCAGGTGTCGCCCAGAGCAGGAATGTCCGGCTGTCCAGCTCGGGTTTGTAGCGAACAAACTCACCAAACCTGCCAACGAGAGACTCAACGATTTCCTCGTTGCTGGCCCCGTCTTTCATCATCCGGTAAACAACATCCCGCATATCCTTCGAGATAGGCGCGTTGGAATCGGCAATGTTCTGGTTCTGGCATTTCGGGCAGCGCAGTTCCGAAATCAGGTTCTGGTAACGCTGCTCCTCGGCCCGATCCTCAAAATCGTATACGTCAGCGACATCGGCTGCAGCGATTCCGGCAAACAGAAGCGCAAAACCCAGGCAGAGGATCCGGAGCATCAGCCATTCCCCCGAACGTCATTGATGACCGGGAGCAACTTCTCCTCCCAGACCGTTTCATTGACCACACCCACGTGGCGATAGCGGACGACGCCGCCGGCGTCAATCACGAAGGTCTCCGGTGCTCCGTATACCCCCAGATCGAAACCGAGCGTGCCGCGGGGATCATAGATGGTCTGGCGGTAGGGATTGCCCAGGCGGTCAAGCCAGACCAGCGCATCCTCGCGGTTATCCTTGTAATTGAGACCGATGATATTGATGCCTTTCTCCTCGGCCAGCCAAACCAGGTCGGCGTGCTCGTCCTTACACGCGGGACACCAGGTTCCCCAGACATTCAACAGGCTGACCCGGCCGCGGAAAAGGCTCTGGTCCAGCATGGTTTCCGGGTTGTGCAGGTCCTTCAGGCTGAATGCCGGCACTGGCTTGCCGACCAGCACCGACTCCAGTTTGGTGGGATCCTTGCCAATACCCGCGAACAGCACCACACCAACTACGAGGGCGATCAGCAGCGGCAGAAAGAGCAGGACCCGCTTCATGAGGTTGCTCCGGCAGACGTGGCAGCGCCAGGCTCGGGCACCTTAGGTCCGGCCTGCACCTTCTGGTTGGCGCCTTCCCGGATCCGATACCGGCGATCCGAGATGGCCAGGAAGCCTCCAGCCGCCATAAACAGAGAGCCCAGCCAGAGCCAGCGTACAAGTGGCTTGTATTGCAGGCGAATGGCCCAGGCCTCGTCGGTGATGCGTTCACCAATGGCCACGAAGATGTCCCGGAACAGGCCGGCGTCGATATCGGCCTCGGTCATAACGCTCATACCGACTGAATACTGCCGCTTTTCAGGATGGAGCACGGAAACCCGCTCGCCATCCAGCATGACATCAAAGGTGCCGTATTGAGCCGTAAAGTTAGGACCCTGACGCGCACCGATGTCCTTGAACACGAACTGATAATCACCGACTGTCGCGACATCACCGGGCACCATGCGGACATCCCGCTCGATACCGTAGTTCGAAACCACCGTTGCGCCGGCCATAGTAATAGCCAGGCCAAGATGCCCGAGTACCATGCCGAAATAGCTGCGGGACTGGCGCTTGAGCCCATGAATGCGGCCTTTCCGGGAAGAGGACTTCTCCCAGAGATCCCAGAAAGTGGCAACCGTTACCCACATGGCGGAGAAAATGCCCAGGAACGCCCAGGGCTTGAAGCCGCCGTAACCGATCAGGACGGCCGTAGTGGCGACAATGCTGATGGCCAGGGGCCAGAGCAGCTTTCGCGCCAGCCAGCCACCGTCGGTTTTCTTCCAGCGCGAGAAGATGCCGGCGCCCAACAACAGGCCCGTCGCAACCGCCAGAGGACTGAACGTCAGGTTGAAGAACGGTTCACCGATCGACAGTTTGCCCAGATCCAGGTAATCAAGGACCAACGGATACAAGGTACCGACGGCAACCAGAAGCGTCGCTGAAACCAGAAGCACGTTATTAAGGAGCAGAAACACTTCCCGCGATAGCGAGCCATAGCGGGAGCGAACATGCACAACAGGCGCCCGGAATGCGTAGAGCGCGAGACTTGCGATCACTGTTACCGCGAGCAGGCCCAGCAGGAAAGTGCCCCGCTCCGGATCAGAAGCGAAGGCGTGAACCGAGGTAAGCACCCCGGATCGAACGAGGAAGGTGCCAAGCAGGCTGAGAGCAAATGTGACAATCGCCAGCAGCACTGTCCAGCTCTTGAACACGCCGCGCTTCTCTGTCACCGCCAGCGAATGCATCAACGCAGTACCGGACAACCACGGCAACAGCGAGGCATTCTCCACCGGATCCCAGAACCACCAGCCACCCCAGCCAAGCTCATAGTAGGCCCACCAGCTTCCGAGCGCGATGCCTAGGGAGAGAAACGCCCAGGCAACCGTGGTCCACGGGCGTGACCAACGGGCCCAGGCAGCGTCAAGCCGGCCATTGATCAGGGCGGCGATGGCAAAAGCGAACGCCACCGCAAAACCGACATACCCCATGTAGAGCATCGGCGGATGAACAATCAGCCCGAAATCCTGCAGCAGCGGGTTAAGATCCGCGCCATCGGCAGGCACATTGGGCAGCAGCCGGTCGAATGGGTTCGAGGTGAGAACAATAAACAGCAGGAAGCCCACACAGACCATGCCCAGTACCGAGAGCACCTGGGAGATCATCACCGCAGGCAGGCGGCGGCTGAACACAGCGACCGCCAAGGTCCAGCCTGCCAGCATCAGTATCCAGAGCAGCAGTGAGCCCTCGTGACCGCCCCAGACCGCACTGAACTTGTAATACCAGGGCAGCAGGCTGTTGCTGTTATTGGCAACATAGGCCACGGAAAAGTCGTCGGTCACGAACGCATGGGTCAGAACTGCAAAGGCAAGACCGATGAAAACAAACATGCCGGACGCCAAAGGCCTGGCAAATGCCTGAAGATTATCCCTGCCAGTCAGGGAACCGGCGAGGGGGACTACGGAAAGGAGCACTGCCAACAACAGCGCGAGAATCAGTGCAAGCTGTCCGAGTTCGGGATACATCAAAGGCCTCCAGAAACCAGGCTGTAAGATAAAACGGTTAGTAGGATACGGTTTCCGCGCTGCCACTGGCTTTTTGCTGGCCCTTCGCGGCCTTCTCCAGCGCATCCGCAACTTCCGGCGGCATATAGTTTTCGTCGTGCTTGGCCAGTACCTGATCCGCAACAAAACGACCGTTGCTGTCCAGTCTGCCCATGGCAACCACACCCTGCCCTTCGGCAAACAGGTCCGGAAGGATACCGGTGTACTGGATCGGCACGGACGCGTTGAAATCGGTCACCTTGAACTCAACCATCAGGCTGTCCGGATCACGGAGGACCGATCCCTCCTCGACCATGCCACCGGCGCGGATTCTGACATCCACCGGCGCCTCGCCTGCGGAAATCTGAGTGGGGTCGTAGAACAGATTGATGTTCTGGCGCAACGCGTAGGTGGTCAGACCCACAGCAATGCCCAGTCCCACCAGGAGGAACAGGACGATTGTCAGTCGCTTTTTTCGGATTGGATGCATCAGCTATCTGCCTTTCAGTCTTGGGAAACCTTGACGCGGGTGAAGGATGCTGCCGAAGCCGGGGCAGCCTGCTGGTCCTTCCGCCCGGCCTGGAACTCGTACCCTCGGCGGCAGGCCTCAATGGCCGCTTTGCGACGGCGCAGGGACCAGACCATCAGGCCAATCATCAGCAGGAAAAACGCAGCGTAACAGGACCACACATAGGGCCCGTGGCCTTCCATCACCATAAATGCCGAAAAGGAATCAAACGCCATACTTCAGACCCTCCCGGCCAACACGTAATCTTTAACCCAGCGCGTTCTCTGTTCGCGTAACAGAATCTCTGTTTGCATACGCAGACAGGCGAGCCAGCCAAACAGCAGATAAAGCCCCAACACGGACAGGAGCAACGGCACCCACATTTCTGCCGGCATGGACGGCTTCTCCGTCAGTTTGAACGTCGACGGCTGATGTAGCGTATTCCACCATTCAACGGAGTACTGGATAATCGGTATATTTACCACCCCGACCAGCACAAGCACGGCTACCGCCCGTGCCGCAGATTTTTCATCATTGATCGCCCTGTCCAGGGCAATTACGCCACCATACAGGAACAGCAGGATCAGCATTGATGTCAGGCGAGCATCCCACACCCACCAGGTTCCCCAGGTAGGCTTACCCCATACAGCGCCGGTAAACAGGGAAAGAAAGGTAAGCACCAGGCCCACCGGCGCAACCGACTTTACAAACACGTCGGCCAGTTTCATGCGCCAGACGAGAGTGACAACACCTGCCACAGCCATCATTACGTACACCGATTGGGCGAGAAAGGCCGTGGGTACGTGAATAAAAATAATGCGGTAGCTATTACCCTGGAGGTAATCCTTGGGCGCAAAGGCCAGCCCCCATACAATGCCTGCCATCAACAGCAGGACACCGCCCACCAGGAGCCAGGGCATCAGCCGGGCCGCAATCCCGAAGAACCATTTGGGAGAACCCAGCTTGTGAAAAAATTGCCACATCAGATGGTCACCGTTCTACCGTTACCTTGTTTTACCCGTTAGACAGGCTGATACGCAGCGCCGCTGCCGATGCGAAGGGCGCCAGAGTCAGTGCCAGTACCAGGAATGCCCCCATCAAGGCGACATACGCACCTACAGGCGCGCCCTCCGCGGCCGAAGCCACCGTGCCCGTTCCAAAGATCAGGACGGGAATGTACAGCGGAATGATCAGCAGGGACAAGAGCACGCCCGCTGACCGTAATCCAAGCGTCAGTGCCGCGCCAATTGACCCGATCAGGCTCAACACCGGTGTACCGATCAGCAGCGTTAGACACAAAACTCCGATGGAGTTCCCGTCAAGATGAACCATTACGCCCAAAACCGGCGTTAGTACCACCAGCGGCAGGCCTGTTAATACCCAGTGCGCCGCCGTTTTCGCCAATACCAGCAAAAACAGGGGCTGGGGCTGAAGCACCAGTTGCTCGAGCGTGCCGTCGTCAAAATCGTGGCGAAACAGATGGTCCAGTGACAACAACACCGACAGCAAAGCCGCCACCCAGAGGATACCGGCTCCGGCCTCCCGCAGGAATGACACTTCCGGGCTAACCCCGAGAGGAAAAAGGGTTACGACCATGACAAAGAACAGGAGCGGATTGAGCAGATCCTGCCGCTGCCGGAAGGCCACCTTCATATCCCGGGCGAACACAGCCTGCATCGCCGCCAGCGCTCCGACGGCATCCCGCTGCAAACTCAGCGCCGGCCGGCAATCAGCATTCATTGATCGCACCTCCACCCAGAACAATACGCTCCATACCGGGTAAATTGAGGTCATGGTGGGTTGTTACGACCACGGCACCTCCTTCCCGGGCTCGCTGTAGAAGCAGTTCTTCAATCGCACTGACGCCGCCCGAATCAATGGCCGTGAAGACTTCATCCAGCAGCCAGAGCGGCTCATCGGCGATCAACAGGCGCGCCAGGGCCACCCGTCTTTGCTGACCTGCGGAGAGATTCCGGCAGGGAACATCCTGAAACCCGGTCAACCCGGTACCGTCAAGCGCCTCGCGCAGAACCGGATCCGGCAGCGGCCGACGACCTGCCGTCAGTGCCCGGAGATTTTCCAGAGGCGTCAGCAACGGTTTGATGCCCGGCCGGTGGCCAAGATACAGGGTATTACGGAGGAATTCTTCACGCTGCCCGCATCTGGGCTTGCCGCACCAGAGCAGGTTGCCGGACCACGCATCATTAAGACCGGCCAGCATCCGCAGAAGAGTGGTCTTGCCGGAGCCGTTCGGACCCTCGACACGGGTGACCGTACCGGGCAGTATGGAGAACGACAGGTCACGGAACAGGATACGTTCATCCCGTTCGCACTGCAGATCAACAGCCTGTAATAACGGCTCAGACATCAGGGCCCCGTAACCAGGACGATGCTCGTGAAGACGGCATCGGGTGCATTCGTGACAGCGGCGGCCATGAACATTGTTCGCTCGTGACCTGCCGGCGCGGCGTATTATAACGAAAGCGCCGGCGGATTACTCTTGTCCAACATCAAATCAGTGACGATGAAACTACCCAGCGGACAGCAGCCACCGACACCCCCTGCCCAGCCTGCAACGCAGACTTCCCGGCCCGCGGTCACAACCGAAGCGGCCCGCGAGCCTGTGGCCGCATCAGCCCGGCAGCTGCTCGACCAGATGCAGCTGGCCAACAGGGAAACCACCCTGGCCCGGGTCGCGGAGATCATCAACCGCCAGGGTGGCAACAACGCGGATCTGTTGCTGGACATCCGGGGCAAATCGCTTCTTGTGCAGTCCGCTGTCGGCAAGACCGAGCTGGCGACCGGTGACTGGGTAAAAGTAATGCGTGCCGGCAACGAACTGCAGCTGATGGGTAAACTGGCGCCTGCCCCCGAGGCCGGGATTGCCCGGGCCCTGGCCCAACGTCTTCCCTGGCAGCAAACTCTGGACGGTGGCCTGGCCAGGCTACTGGGCACACTGACACAGGGCCTTCGACAGGAACCGCTTCCAGGGCAACTGCCATCATCACGAAGTCCTCAACCGCTTCCGGAAGCCGCCAGGCAAGCCATCGAACAATTGGTGTCGAGACTGCCCACGGGAAACAGCCTGACCCCCGGCTCGGGCGGCCAGGACGCAACACCCCAGCAGGTCCGCCAATGGCTGTCGGAAAGCGGGCTGTTCGCCGAGTCACGCCTGGCCCAGACACCGTCGGCCCAGCTACCCGATCTCAAGCTGGCGCTGGGCAGGGTGATCACCGCATTGCTTGCCCAACAGGGTAGCACTCCGGATCAGTTCAACCGGCTGACGCCGATTTCAACACCGGAGCTGATGCAGGCGCCACTGCAATTCCCCCAACCCCTGGCAACGCCCCAGCCCTCGGGCAGTGGCGACGCGCCCACCGTTGGGCAAATGCTTCGCCTGCTGGCCGGGATGCTCAACCGGATCACCGTCAATCAGTTACACAGTCAGGTACTCACGGCCAGGGGGGGCGGCGAAGCTCCGGGCCCGGCGCCCGCGTCGACTCTGGTACTTGATCTGCCGTGGCTGACACCACAAAACGAACCGAGACTGGCACAGGTACGGATCGAACAGTACCCCGAGAACAGCGAGTCAGAAACCAGGTCCGCGAAAACCACCACGGCTGAATGGCGGCTGTCACTGACCATGGATCTGGATGAGGCAGGCCCCCTGCACTTTGATGTTTCCCTCCGACAGCACGCGGTCAGTGCAAGGGTCTGGGCCGAAAAGCAGTCAACCCTTCGCCAGGTGAACCAGGAGCTTCCCGCCTTGCGGCAGAGCCTGAGCGATCTGGGCCTGGAAGTCACTGACCTGGACTGCCGCCGCGGCACGCCCCAGAGCAGCGTAACCCGACTCGAACACAGACTGGTGGATACCCGGGCATGACCTCAGAGACAGAGCATCACAGCAGAGCCGCCGTTGCGCTCAAGTACGATGGCGAGAAAGCGCCAACCATCAGCGCCACCGGCACCCATGAGCTGGCGGAAGAGATCATCCGCATCGCCCGGGAGCACAATGTTCCCCTTTATGAAAATGCGGAGCTGGCCAGCATTCTGGCGCGCCTGTCACTGAACGAAGAAATTCCCGAGTCGCTGTACCGGGTGATTGCGGAAATCCTGGCGTTTGCCTTCCATATTCGCGGGCTAACCCCAGACGATCGCAGACCCGGCGAGTCGGATGATTCAGTGAATCAGTGATCGGAGCGCCCAGGCCTGCTGCCAGTTGTCGCCACGCCTTGGCGCCACGGTGGTTTCAAAGTAATGACGCAGCCGGCGCCGGTCCTCGGGCTGGTCCTTGAGGGCTGAACCGATGATGTGGTGCATTAGCTGCTCCACCGTGATACTGCCCCCGCCGTAATACCAGGCGTTCAGGCTGGCCGCGTGAGCCACCGAAACCGCTTCCGCCGTCGACAGCGCCGAACCGGCGAGTCGGTCGGTACTGCGTCCATCAAGTGTCTGACCATTGCGCAGCTCGTGGAACATGGTCACCAGTACCTCGATGACCGATTCTTCAAGTGCCACCTCTATCCCGGCCCGACTGTTGGCCCTGCCAACCTCCCGGAGAACCACATCCATCTCGTCGGCCAGATTGCGGATCGGGCGTATTTCCTCGAAGTCCATGCGCCGCTTCAGGGCGGCGCTCATCCGGTGTACACCCTCATCAATACTGTTGGACGTGGCGATGACGTTAAAGCCTTCCCGCGCAAGCACCACCCCGTCGTCGCCCGCCAGCTCCGGAATCACCACAACCCTGTCGGACAAGACCGAGAGCAACGCATCCTGCAGCGCCTGCGGACAGCGGGCGATCTCTTCAAACCGCACCATTCGACCCTCCATCATGCCCCGCAGCAACGGGCTCGGAACCAGCGCTTTCAGACACGGCCCCTCGGTGTGCAGGACCGCCTCGTTCCAGCTGTACAACAGTTGCCCTACGTCGCTCACCGCCCCGCCCTGCAAGGTCAGGGTAGAGCCACCCGAAATGGCGGCAGCCAGCAATTCCGACAACCAGGATTTGGCCGTTCCCGGCTCGCCAACCAGCAGGCACCCGCGACTGGTGCACAGGGAAATGATGATCCGGACCACCATGGCACGCTCCGCCACGAACTTCCGTTCAATGCCGAGCTTCTCATCCCCCATCACGAACTTTTCCACCGCTCGCGGGGACATCTGCCAGCCGGGTGGCACCGGGCCATGATCCATCCCTCTCAGCTTGTCCAGCTCAGCGGCATAGACCACTTCTGCCGGTTCCCGCTGGGCTGCCTTTGTAACCGATTGCTTGTTGCTCATTCCTGACTCCTGCGGCCGCCGCGAACTTCCGGTGCCATGCGCTCTCTCGGGAGAATACGGGGCAGTTCGGACAGCGGAATTATGCCTTCAATAACATGGTCCAGAGCACTGTCCCGCATGGTCACCAGTCCGGCATCGAGAGCGCGCCAGCGAAGCTCACCGATGGGCGGTTGGCTGGAAATGGCATTCCGGATGTCCGAATCAACTTCCATATACTCGACGATCGCCACTCGCCCCTGGGTGCCGCGGCCGTTGCATTTGTCACAACCGGCGCCCTGAAAACACCGGAAATCCGCGGGCGGGCCGTCGGGAAACACCTCGGACAGAATCACCGGGTCCGGCTCTGCAGGCTGGCAACAATGCTTGCAGATGCGCTTGGCCAGCCGCTGGGCGATGACAGCCAGCAGCTCACCGGCAATGGAATTCGGGTGGATACCCAGATCATACAAGCGCTGCAGTGAATCCACCGCGTCGTTGCAGTGCAGCGTGGACAGAACCACGTGGCCGGTCTGGGAGGCCCGTATCGCCTCCAGAGCGGTTTCCTGGTCACGGATCTCGCCCACCAGAATGACATCCGGATCTTCCCGGACAAACGCCCTCATGGCATCGGCGAAACCAAAGCCAATTTCTGATCTGACCCGGGTTTGTTGAATGTTGTCGATGGAGTACTCGATGGGGTCTTCCACCGTGATAACTTTCCGGCGGCCGTCATCGGCAAGGGTCTGCAGCCCCGCATACAGCGTGGTGGACTTGCCTGACCCGGTCGGACCGACCACCAGCACCAGTCCCGCCGGGTTATCCAGCAAGCGCTGATAACGGGCACCGATCATGGATGACATGCCAACTTCGGCAATGGTCATGGCGCGGCCGGTCTGCGGCAGCAGACGTATAACGGCATGTTCGCCATGGAGCGAAGGCTGGGTCTGTATCCGCAGATCGTAGGCCATATCGCCGAGCTGCAGCCGGGACCGCCCACCCTGGGGCAGCCGGTGCTCGGCGATGTTCAGCTCTGCCCGCAGCTTGATGACGTTAATCACCCCTTTCATCTCCCGGGCCGACAGCTGGTACTGGGGCAGATCATGGAGATCGCCATCCACCCGAAGGCGAATGCGAATCCGGTCACCGTACTGTTCTATATGGATGTCGCTGGCTTTTTCACTTACAGCGTCCATCAGAATGGCTTCGTAGACAGACACCAGATAGGGGCTGACGTGCTTGTTTTTCGGATCCTTGCCCAGAAGCTGATCCTTGCTGCCAGTCGGGTCCGCCGCCTGATTCGGGGTTGGTTCCTGATCCGCTGCAAAGCGGCGCCCTTTGGCAGTCAGATCAAGAGCTGACCAGAGCCGACGAAAGTCCGTCGGTGTAACCAGCAGGCAGTCAACCACCTGGTTAGGACTCAACCGCTCGAGCTGATCAGTGCGCGCATCGGGATCGTCGGTCACAACCGTGATCCGACCATCTTCCTCGGCGATGGGTATCAGTCGTGAGAGATCCAGAAACGTTCGGGAAAATCGCCGGAACAGCGCCGGATGGAGATCCGGCAGAAGCTCGTCCGCGTCGGTGAAGGTCATGCCCCGCTGGCGGGCAAGAGAACGGTAGAGATCAATCTCTTCAAGATTCAGTTTCCGGCGGAGCACGTCCAGCAACCGGCAATTCTGCTTCGCTGCCTCCGCCTTTGCCTCGGCCAGGACCGCTTCGTCCACAACACCCTGATCAATGAGGATCTGCTCGACGTTACGGTTGAAGTCGACCCAGCCCAGGGTGCGCACACGCTTGAGCTTGGCACCCTGTTTTTCGAACATGGCCAGGCTCGGGACGGGTCCCGCTCGCCCTTCAAGACACACCAGGTGCCCCCCCTCACGAACCAGGTGCGCCAGGGCAGTCTGGTCCCTGACAAACGAGGTACACAACACGAGATCACAGAGTGGATCAGGCTCGGGCGCCTCTTCCGCACGGGCAACAACGACATCCACATTGTGCATACCCAGGCGGACAAACCGCTCTCTGGCAGCCTCTGCGACAACGGCATTCCGCTCCACGTACAGGACCCGATGGGCGAGCCCGGACAGCACAGCGGCAAAATAGCCTGAGCCACCGCCCACGTGCATCACCATCTGATCCGGTTCTATTTCCGGGAGCAGGGAGAGAATGTGGCTGACAGTTTCTTCGCGGGGAATGGAGTGGCCGGTTATCGAGGCAACCAGGTCAGAACCGGAAACAAAATCATGGCGGGATACAGATCGAAGGGCCTCAAGGGCCCTCGGATAGACTCTCTTCATTCAACAACGTCCGTAACGGCTTGGTATCAGGCCGCCTGACGTTTTCTGAGTGCTGACACCAGCTCGGCCTCGGGACGGGAAATTCCGCACGTGTTCATAAGATCGTCGATATCGGCGCCGAGATCAACCAGTCGAGAGGCTTCATCGTAAGAGATTCGCAGCGGATCGTTCTGGCGCATTTCGTCGAGCGTGGTCCTCAGCTCGTGCAACTGACGCTCACAGCTAACCAACCGCTGCCCTACCCCCATGCTGCCACTGGTGGTGGCATGCAGTTCCCGGCCAAGGGTATCACAGCGCTCTTTCAGCGTTGCTCTGAGACCACGTACCTGGCGCCCGAGAACCAGGCCCTGAACGAAAACCAGAGACAGGGCGGCAACAGTCAGCGCCCAGGGAAGGTATGAAGGAATTTCTGCAAACATGACGGATGTCTCCCGTTAATTGCCACGGAAGGCATCCATCGTGAGGCCTGCAACGGGTTGCCCCGGATCACAGTGCCGCGATTTCAGCCCACTCGTGGTCTGACAGCATCTTGTCGAACTCAACCAGAATGATCAGTTCGCCATCCTTGTTGCACACGCCCTGGATAAATTTGGCACTTTCCTCGTTACCCACGTTCGGTGCAGTTTCAATTTCGCTGGCTTTCAGGTACACCACCTCGGCGACGGAATCCACCAGAATGCCCATAACCTGGTTGGCAGATTCCATAACCACAATCCGGGTGGCATCGGTTACTTCGGCATCGGCCAGGCCAAAGCGCCGGCGGGTGTCGATAACGGTAACCACGTTACCCCGAAGGTTGATGATGCCGAGCACATAATCCGGGGCCCCCGGAACCGGAGCAATCTCCGTGTATCTCAGCACTTCCTGAATCTGCATGACGTTCAGACCGTAGGTCTCATCATCCAGCCGGAAGGTAACGTACTGCAGTACCTGATCGTCCTGGGCCTGATTGGTTTGTCCGCTCGGGGATGCCATAGCGATGTTTCTCCTCTTGGGCTGCCCGACGGGCAACCTGATCGTCAAAAAAATATCATCAGTGCCCAATACTATAGTTAAGGGCACAAACCGTGCCAGCACGGCTCGGTTTCATTCAGTAACCATTGTTTGCGTCAGCTCAGATCCAGATGGTGCTCTCTTTCCGCCCTCACCAGCAAGTCTGCCATGGTGCGCACATCAATCAGCGCACACATGTGGTCAATCACCGTGCCAGCCAGCCATGGACGCTTGCTGCGGGCTGTGCGCCAACGCACTTCGTCCGGCCGGAGGGTGAAGGACTGGGCGACGTCATCACAGGCCAGCCCCCAGTCGCTGTTATCCAGCCGGATCACAAACCGGTAGTTGTCCCGGGCATCAGGCGGCACCCGCCCTGCCATGATCCATTCGGCGGTATCCACCACCCTCAGGTTCTGATCCCGGTCCGGGCGGATTCCCATGTACCAGCGTGGACTTCCCGGGATGGGCCGGATCTCTTCTTCAATGCGGTGAATGGCACCGAGCAGAATCAGAGGCACCGCCAGCTGCAGACCGGCCACCGTGAAAATGAGACACTCAAAGGGCTGTTCTGACCACTCCGGGCGGGACGGCGGCGCGGCCGGCTCGGGCGCAGGCTGAGATTCAATCCTTGCCTTCGGCACCGGCGCTTCCGGCGCCTGTCGCACCACTGGCCTCTCTGGTTCCGCAGACGTTTCCCGGACCCGTTTGGGTGGTTCAGGTCTTGCCGCCGGTTTTTCGACGGTTGGCACGGATGCCGGTTTCGTGCGGGTTGCCACCCGCGGTTCCGGAGGTGCAGGTTTCACCGGTTCCGGCGCTTCGATTTCCTCCCGAAGCGCCGTATCAGTGGCCGTGTGCAGCAGCTCGTCAAGATAACTGGCAATGGCAGTTTCCGGATCCGCCAGCCGTGTCAATTTATCGTCAGCCATGCTGACGCTCCTTCACCCTGCCCACCCGGGCCATGAGATCATCCAGCAGATGACTGTAGGCGCGGACACCATGGGTTTCGGCATCCAGCGCGGACGGTGTTATGCCGCCCTGGCTGGCATCCCGGAACTTGGTGTCCACCGGAATCGCAAACTGCCAGAGGGACTCGCGGTAGGTCTTCCGCAACAGGTTCAGGCTTTTCACCGACGCCTGTGTCCGCCGGTCATACAAGGTGGGCACAATGGTGTAAGAAAGTTCGTTTTTCTGGGAACGCATGATCATCTTCAGGGTGTGGAGCATGCGCTCCAGGCCCTTGATGGCCAGAAATTCGGTTTGCACGGGAATGATCAGATGCTGGGCTGCCGCAAGGGCGTTAACCATCAGAACCCCCAGAGAGGGAGTATTGTCGAGCAGGACATAATCAAAGTCGTCCCAAAGCTGAGTCAGAGCCCGGGAAATGATCAGCCCCATGCCTTCCACGCCGATCATTCGTCGCTCAAGGGTAGCCAGGGCTGCACTCGCCGGCAAAAGGGACAGGCCCTTGCAGCTGGTCTCCGTAATCAGTTGGGCAGGTAGACCTTCCGGAACCTTGCCCTGGTGCTGGAACAGGTCGAAAACACTGTGCGCGATTGTATCCGGATCGTACCCGAACCAGCTGGTGAGCGAGCCATGCGGGTCCAGATCCACAACGAGAACACGCTTGCCACGTTCGGCAAGCAAGCCGCCCAGGGCGACCACACTCGTGGTTTTACCGACACCACCTTTTTGATTGGCTACTGCCCAGATTCGCACGCTTTGATTCTCCAGAGAATACATCGGTGTGGCCGGCAATTAACCGTTGCCACAGTCCCGTTTATCGGCCATTCCCCGGGCAACTTGAACCAGTCCTCGGAAAATCCGGCAAGCTGTTGCCGGCGCCTTATTGTTAACGGGGAGTAATACAGGAACCATGCCAATGGCTCTATACGCATCTGCCGACGATCGGGTCAGCGCATGGCACCGCGAATACTGGCGTCACGGGAGATCAGCAATACCACCCGGCGGTTTCTGCGGCGCCCTTCTTCAGTGTCATTCCGGGCAACCGGCTGATACTGGCCATAGCCGACAGCCGCGAGACGTTCCGGCTCGATGCCCTCCATCACCAGCATCCGGACCATGGCAGCCGCCCGGGCGGCTGACAATTCCCAGTTTGACGGAAATCGGGAGGTACTGATCGGCTGATTATCGGTGAAGCCTTCCACTTTGACGGCGTTGTCCCGGTTGTTCAGAACCGTGGCGATTTTCTCGACCACCTCGAACGCATCGTAGTGGGGCTCGGCATCACCGCTGCCAAACAACAGACTGTTGGGCAGATTCAGCTCCAGCCACTGGTCGCTGGTCTCAAGCGACACCACGCCCTGGTTGATCAGCTCATCAAACTCCATGGACAGCTGGTCAGCCATGGCTCGCAGCGCTTCGGTCCGCGCCTGCGCGTCCATCTCTGGATTTCGGGGCGCTTCGGTCACCGCCGGCGGGATTACGTTCTCGGCAGGCGCATTCACTGATCTCTGGGGCTGGTCGCCAATCTCGATTGGCTGGAAGGAGCGCTGGGGTGCATTGAAGACGCCAGTCAGGGTTTCAGAAAGGACTTTGTATTTGCCTTCGTTAACCGACGATACCGAGTACATCACGACAAAAAAGGCGAACAGCAGAGTGATGAAATCCGCGTAGGAAATCAGCCACCGCTCCTTGTTGTGCAGATCATCCTGGGGTTGCCTACGGCGCCGCATAAGTTGGCCTGCGCATGCTTACTGCAGGAAGCCCCGCAGCCGCAATTCGATGGATTTCGGGTTTTCACCCTCGGCGATGGCAATCAGGCCATCGATCATCATGTCCTCATAGCGGGTGCGCTCCCGCACGATACCGCGCATCTTGTTGGCGACCGGGAAGAACAGGAGGTTGGCCAGCGCCACACCGTAGATGGTGGCTACAAAGGCGGTTGCGATCCCGCTACCCAGGGATTGGGGATCCTCCAGGTTGGTCATCACCTGGATCAGGCCCATGACAGCCCCGATAATGCCGATGGTTGGCGAGTAACCACCCATGGCCTCGAACACCTTGGCCGACTCCAGATCCCTCTGCTCACGGGATTCCAGATCAACTTCCATAATGCCCCTGATGGTCTCGGTTTCGGCACCGTCCACCAGCAACTGCAGACCCTTGCGGGCAAAGGGCTCCGGCTCACGCTCGGCAAGACCTTCAAGGCCCAGCAAGCCCTGCTTGCGAGCTTTTACGCTCCAGTCAATGACTTTTCCGATGCCGTCTTCAAGGTTGATAAACGGCGGGAAAAAGACCCAGCGCACCTGAGTGAAAGCCCGCTTCAGCATGGGCCACGAGGTCTGGAGGATAGTCGCGGCCAGAGTGCCACCGATGACGATAATGGCCGCCGGCCCATTAAACAGTGAGCCAACCGCTCCGCCTTCCAGCAGGTTACCGCCAAGAATTGCGGCAAAGGCCAGAATGACCCCAAGCAGGCTCAGGATATCCATCAGCACACACCTTCAGCGAGGCGTGGCCCGATCTCGTCCAGGGACAATACGTCATCCGTCAGCCCTGCCTTGGCAACGGCCATCGGCATGCCGTAGATCACAGACGATTTTTCATCCTGGGACCATATATCCGACCCGCTCTGCTTCATCATCCGACAGCCTTCTTTGCCGTCCGAGCCCATCCCGGTGAGAATGACGCCGAGCGTCTTGCCCGGAAAGCTGCGGGCAAGAGAACCGAAGGTAACGTCTACGCAGGGTTTGTAATTGAGCCGCTCGTCCCCGGGCAAAATACGGATCCTGGCCTGTCCGCCCCGATTCTCGACCATCATCTGTTTGCCGCCGGGCGCCAGCAAAGCCAGGCCGGGCCGCAACACATCACCATCCTCAGCCTGCCGGACTTCAATCCGGCAGAGCTTGTTAAGGCGTTCGGCGAAGGCCGGAGTAAAACTCGCCGGCATATGCTGCACCAGAACAATCGGTGCCGGGAAGGTCGCGGGCAACACCGTCAGTACCCGCTGCAGGGCAACCGGGCCGCCGGTTGAAGTACCAATGCCAACAACGGCGTAATGCTTGGCCGGCCCACGGCGGCCATGGCGCCTGGGGGCCTCAGTTTCGCCCGGAGAACCTGCCGGCGCTGCCGGAGCCCGGGTATCAGGACGCTGACGCGGTGCTGGTTCCGGACGCGGGCGCCCTACAGGCTCCGGCGCCCGGGAGGCGGGAGCTGAAGGTTCCGCGCGGGACGGCGCAGGAGACCGGTTGCCGGGACGACTGCGGGCTACATCCAGAATCCGCTCAATCAGGATTTTCTGGAGCTGACTGTTGTCCCGGGCAATTTCTTCGAAATTCTTGGGCAGAAAATCAACGGCGCCGGCCTCGAGCGCATCCAGTGTGACCCGGGCACCCTCATAGGTGAGCGATGAGAACATGAGCACCGGTATCGGATGTTTGCGCATGATTTCGCGCACGGCAGAGATGCCATCCATCACGGGCATCTCATAATCCATGGTAATCACGTCGGGACGCAGCTTCTCGGCCAGCTCAACGCCTTCCCGACCATTGGTCGCAGCACCTACCACTTTGATCTGGCCGGAGCTGGTCAGGATTTCCGTCAGCCGTTTGCGAAAAAACCCTGAATCGTCAACGACCAGGACAGAAACTGTCATCCACTTCTCCTACCCAATCCATCGTTCTTCGGCCTTCTTTGGCAAAAAGCGCCGGAAGGCCCGGCTCAACCGTAATGCTGCAACAGGCTTGGCACATCAATAATCAGCGCAATCCGGCCATCACCGGTAATGGTGGCACCTGCCATGCCTGGCGTACCCTGGAGCGCTCGCCCAAGGGGCTTGATAACCACTTCTTCCTGACCAACCAGCTGGTCGACCACGAACCCGACCTGCTTGGTACCCATGGCCACAATGACAACATGGGCGTTATCGGGCACCTCCTGGCCAGCGCCGCCACGAACCAGCCAGCGCTTGATGTGGAATAGCGGGAAGACTTTATCCCGAACCACAATGCATTCGCGCCCATCGACGATGTTGGTCTTGGTCAGGTCCAGATGGAAAATCTCGACCACGTTGACCAGCGGCAACGCAAAGGATTGATCGCCCAGCATGATCATCAGGGTGGGCATGATGGCGAGCGTCAGCGGAACCTTGATGACAATGCGAGAGCCCTTGCCCAGCTCGGATTCGATGCTCAACTGGCCATTGAGCTGGCCAATCTTGGTTTTCACCACATCCATGCCGACGCCACGACCGGACACATCCGAAATCTGCTCCTTGGTAGAGAATCCGGCGGCAAAAATAAGGTTGTAACACTCCGAATTGGTCAGCCGGTCCGCTGCGTCCTGGTCGTAGATACCCTTTTCGACTGCTTTGCGGCGCAGGACCTCCGGATCCATGCCCGCGCCGTCATCCTCGATAAACAGCAGAATATGGTCTCCCTCCTGCTCGGCGGAGAGGGTAACCGTGCCCTGGCGGGGCTTCCCGGCCTTCTCGCGGACTTCCGGAGCCTCGATCCCGTGGTCCACCGAATTCCGCACCAGGTGAACCAGCGGATCAGACAGCGCTTCAACCAGGTTCTTGTCCAGATCGGTTTCCTCGCCATGCATCACCAGGTTCACCTCTTTCTTGAGGTTTCGGGCGAGATCGCGCACAACGCGGGGGAACCTGCCGAACACCTTTTTGATCGGCTGCATACGGGTCTGCATGACGGCGGACTGGAGATCAGTCGTAACCACATCCAGGTTGGATACCGCCTTGTGCATGTGTTCGTCTTCACTTTCGGCACCCAGACGCTGCAAGCGGTTACGCACCAGCACCAGCTCACCCACCATATTCATGATGTCATCGAGCCGCTTGGTGTCGACACGAACCGTCGTTTCCGCGGCCGGGGCATTCTCGCGAGCAGGCATCGCCGGTGCGGCAGCGCCTTTGGCCTCCGGCTTCTCGGCCGGCTTCGACTTTTCGGGCTTTGACGCGTTTGCTTTCGGTGAAGCTGGTTCTTTTGAGGATGCAGTCTGTTTCGGCGCTGAGGGCTGTTTTGGAGCTGCAGGCTCTTTCGAGGCTGAAGGCTCTCCGCCCGCGGTCGGGCTTCCGCCCTTGCCGTGAAGATCGTCCAGCAGTTTCTCGAATTCGTCGTCGGTGATCAGGTCATCGCCGCCAGCAGATCCGGCCTTGGCAGCCGGCCTTTCTTCTTTACCAGAAGCCTCTTCCTCGCCAGCTGGCGCACCGGCAAACTGACCTTTTCCGTGCAGTTGGTCCAGTAGCGCCTCGAATTCGTCGTCGGTTATTTCGTCGTCTCCAGAACTTTCCTGGTCACCGCCGGCCGATCCGGCGCTCGAAGCCGAGGAAACCTCCGCTGATTTCTCGTCCTGCAATGCATCCAGAAGCTGTTCGAACTCGTCGTCGGTGATGTCGCCACCGTCTTCTGCCGGTTCACTCTCTTCCTGCTCAGGTTGAGCGGCAGCGGCCGGTGCCCCCTCGCCTTCAGGCTGGGCCAAGGCATCCAGACGGGCAATCAGTTCGTCCGGCGCCGGTGTCAGCTCCTCATGATTGCGGACCTGCTCAAACATGGCATTGACGTAGTCGAGTGCTTCTAGAACCACGTCCATCAGTTCGGAATCCACCTTGCGCTTGTGATTACGCAAGATGTCGAAAACGTTTTCCGCGGAATGGCAGCAGTTCACCAGCGCTTCAAGCTGAAGGAAGCCGGCTCCGCCTTTCACGGTATGGAAACCACGGAAGATGGCGTTGAGCAGATCACTGTCGTCAGGATGTCGCTCAAGATCTACCAACTGCTCTGACAGCTTTTCGAGGATCTCGCCGGCTTCTACCAGGAAGTCCTGCAAAATCTCTTCATCAGCATCAAACGCCATGCGTTACCCTCATTATTCAGAAACCGAGACTGGACAACAGGTCGTCTACGTCGTCCTGCCCCGAAACTACATCTTCACGCTCATCGGCCTTGATCTGGGGCCCGACGCCCTTCTCTGCAGACTCTTCTTTTTCTTCAATCTGGTGCACCGTGCCCGTGAGCTGGTCCACATGACTGGCCATCACCACCAGGCTGAGCATCTGCTCCTCAACCTCTTTCACAAGGGCGGTGACCTTCTGGATGACCTGACCTGTCAGATCCTGATAATCCTGAGCCAGCAGGATTTCCGACAGGTTGCTGTACATGGTGTCGGCATCGGTTGCCATGCTGACAAAAAAGCGATCAATCCGGCCGTACAGCTCGCGAAACTCAGCCGGCTGCATTTCCCGGCGGCGCAGGCGCTGCCACTCATCACGCAACGCGGCGGCCTCGTCTCTGAGGGCATTGGCCACCGGCATGGTTTCCTCAACCAGGTCCATGGTCCGGTTGGCTGCTTCACCGGTCATCTGCACAACGTATTCGAGACGATCAGAGGCATCAGTCATCTTTGACAATGCTTCCTGCTGCTCGGCGTTACGGGGATCAATCTGGAAGTTCCGGATTGCTTCGTGCAGGCTCCGCGTCAGCCGCCCTACCTCACGGTACAGACTCTGATCCCTGACCTCGCTGAGTTCATTGATCAGGGTCATGGCTTTGGCATAATCACCCGCATCAACACTCTCGGCCAGTTCCGCTGCCTGCCGCTGGAGCTTTTCCGTCACCTCCGGTTCAAGGCCCCGATGGTTCTTTTTGCTATCGCTCA
Source organism: Marinobacter sp. 3-2 (assembly GCF_003751355.1). NCBI lineage: Bacteria > Pseudomonadati > Pseudomonadota > Gammaproteobacteria > Pseudomonadales > Marinobacteraceae > Marinobacter > Marinobacter sp. 3-2. The sequence goes on from NZ_RJUQ01000011.1 coordinate 341,814, forward strand.
TGAGAGCCATCCGACCTCTGGTTACTGGATTCTTTCAAAGATTTTCTCAATCTTTTCCTTGAGCACGGCAGCGGTGAACGGCTTGACCACATAACCGTTTACGCCTGCCTGGGCAGCGGCAACGATCTGGTCGCGCTTGGCCTCAGCAGTTACCATCAATACCGGCAGGGTTTTCAGATTCTCGTCCGCCCGAACGGCCTTGAGCAGGTCGAAGCCTGACATGCCCGGCATGTTCCAGTCGGTCACCAGAAAATCGTATTTGCCGCTTTTGAGCATTGGCAGTGCCGTGTTGCCGTCGTCAGCTTCATCGGTGTTGGTGAAGCCAAGATCACGCAGCAGGTTCTTGATGATCCGTCGCATTGTGGAGAAATCGTCCACAATGAGGATTTTCATGTTTTTGTCCAATGGGACCTCCAGTTAGTAACACCCGGAATTCGTTTGACCTTTGCGTTCAAAGTCTAGCAGGCCGCTGTTTTAACCGCTTATTGTCGGACCTTTGCTTCGGTTGTAAAGCATCGGTTACCAAAAACTACAGACTACCTCGTTGGCGACACAGACTGAACGCGGTCAGTTGTCCGATTCCTGACGCCAATCCGAGAGCCGTCCCCGAAGGCGCAGGGCTGCCTGGCTGTGAATCTGGCTTACCCTGCTCTCACTGACGCCGAGCACCGCGCCAATCTCCTTGAGGTTCAGTTCTTCCTGGTAGTAAAGGCTCAACACCAGCTTTTCCCGCTCCGGCAGGTCTTCAATCGCCTCAGCGAGGCTCCGCCGGAAGGCATCGGAGGACAACCCCTCAAGGGGATTATCCTGCGTCTCTGTCTGTTCTATCGGCAGCTCTCCGGATTCATTGAGCTCGTCGAGGCTAAAAAGTCGACCGCTGTTGGAATCGGAAAGGTAGGAGTGGTATTCGGGTAGCCCCATACCCAGCTCTTCGGCCACTTCCTGGTCGTGGGCTTCGCGGCCAAGTCTATCTTCAACGGCCTTGATGGCCTGGGAAATGCGACGGGCGTTGCGATGAACAGAACGTGGCACCCAGTCACCCTTGCGGATTTCGTCCACCATGGCGCCGCGAATACGGATACCGGCGTAAGTCTCGAAGGTAGCACCTTTGGTAGAACTGTAACGCTGGGCGGCCTCGAGCAGACCGATCATGCCGGCCTGCATCAGGTCTTCAAGCTGGACGGACGCCGGCAGGCGAGCCATCAGGTGAAGGGCAATTTTCTTGACCAGCGGCGCGTGCTGCTCAATGAGCTGAGCCGGCTTCTGCGCACTTGACTGGTTATAGATTCCGAGGTTTTTCGCCAATGTCATGTATCCGGTTTTTTGTTTGACTGGATCCGATTCAGACTTCGACGAGCCGCTCCACAAAAAATTCCAGATGCCCGCGGGGAGAGGACGGCAACGGCCAGCTATCTACCTTGTCCGCCAGCGCCTTGATGGCCAGTGAAGCTTTCGCCCTGGGATAGGCGTCCAGCACCGCACGCTGCCGCTGAACTGCTTTCTTCACGGCCTCATCGTAGGGGACTATTCCTACGTATTGTAGTGCCACATCGAGGAAGCGCTCGGTGACCCGGGTCAGTTTTTCAAACAGATGCCGGCCTTCCTGCTCATTCCGGACCTGATTGGCAAGAATACGGAAGCGGTTGGTTCCATAATCACGGTTCATCAGCTTGATCAGGGCATAGGCATCGGTGATCGAGGTCGGCTCGTCGCAGACAACCAGCAGCAGCTCCTGCGACGCTCTCAGAAAACTGACCACTGACTCGGAAATACCGGCGGCGGTATCAACGATCAGGACATCGATCTGATCACCCAGTTCGCTGAACGCATTAATCAGCCCGGCATGTTCCATGGGGCTGAGCTGGGTCATTCGTTGGGTACCGGAAGAGGCGGGGACAATCTTGATGCCACCGGGACCATTCACCAGAACGTCCTTCAGATCACAATCGCCCGCCAGAACATCCTGGAGGTTGCGATTGGCAGTGATGCCCAGCAAGACGTCGATATTGGCGAGCCCCAGATCGGCGTCGAGCAGCACCACTCTCCGGCCTTTCTGCGCCAGGGCAATTCCGAGGTTCACCGACACGTTACTCTTGCCGACACCACCCTTTCCGCCGGAAACTGCAATCACCTGTACCGGATGTGCTCTGCTCATACTGTTTTTGGTCTCTCGCCACGTTTCGCCGGCTTTGTCTCCGACGCCTGCTGTCAATCTGTCCGGTCTCAGGCGTGTTCTTTCAGGCCCTCTGCGACCGCTTGCTGTTGCTGGAGTGTTTTCAGCCGATCCACGGCCAACCGCACCAGCGGAACGGCTTCTGCGTGGTGCAGGTCTTCAGGAATCTTCTGGCCGTCTGTGTAATAGGCTACCGGCAGACCGGTTTCCATCACAAACCCGAGAGACTCGCCCAGCGTCAGGGCCTCGTCGATTTTGGTCATCACACAGCCCGCAAGATTTGCCATCTTATAGCAATGCCACACGGATTTCATGATGCGAGGCTGACTGGTTGCCGAGACCACCAGATGGGTTTTGATATTGTGATGGCTGCGAGCCAGTTCGGCCAGCTGTTCCTGATAGCCTTTGTCCGCACTGGTCAGTCCGGCGGTATCAATCAGCACCAGATGACGGTCTGACAGCTCGTCCAGAATATCGTCCAGACTGTGGCTCTCATCCACGACCCGAACCGGCACATTCAGGATCCGACCGAACACGAATAACTGCTCGTGCGCCGCCACCCGATAGCGATCCGTGGTAACCAGGGCCACGGAATCGGAACCATGCTTGAGCACGTAGCGAGCGGCGAGTTTTCCGATGGTGGTGGTTTTCCCGGACCCTGTCGGCCCCACCAACGCGTAGGCGCCGCCCTCATCCAGCCACTCCATGCGGGAGGTCCGGACCCCGGTACACAGCATTTTCAGGGACTGCTTCCAACCGTCTTCCAGACGCCCCGCCTTGTGACGACGGGAAATTGACCCCGCCAGATCACTGCCGAGGCCGAACTCCTGCAAGCGCTCGGCAAGCCTCTGCTGCACGGCGGTGGTCGCAGAAACCTCCGGCTCCGTTTGCGGCCGACGGCCCTGCATCATGTCTCTGAGCGAGCTGATCTCGGCCCGCATCTGCGCCAGCTCATCGGAATAGGCTTCCCTCGGCGCCTGTGGCAGAGGTTCAATATCACCAAAACCACCGCTCACCTCTTCCTGAATGGCAGCGAACGAACCGGCGTAGCTCGCGCCCTGCGATGCCCGCTTTTCCCGTACTTCACGGATGCGGTCCCGGGACCGGCTCAGCTCGTCCTCAAGACGCCTGTGCTGGTCGGCCTGCATCTCGGCCAAGCGGGACCCGTTGGTGGCTTCTTCTGCCTGGTTGCCCAGTCGCTGGCGCGCCATATTCTCGTCATAGTCCAGCGCCGTCACAATTTCGACACCGCCGTCGACCCGACGATTGGAAAGGATCACGGCGTCCGGCCCCATCTGTTCACTGACCTGCTTGAGCGCCTCGGCCATGGTCTGAGCAAAAAACCGTTTTACTTTCATGATGCCTCTTCCTCCACCGGCAACGCCGTGCCGGCGCTGTCCGCTCTGTCATCCGCGCCGTTACTGGCCAACGGACGCCACGATCGTAATCTGTTTGTTATCCGGAATTTCCTGGTACGAGAGCACATGGAGCCGCTCTACCCCGTAGCTGGCGAACTTCGCCAGCACCGGCCTCAGGGGCCCGGACACCAGCAGAATGGCTGGCTTGCCGAGCATCTCCTGACGCTGGACGCTCTCCTGAAGCGAGCGCTGGAGTTTTTCAACCATATTCGGCTCCAGGACCAGGCCAATATCTTCCTGTCCGCCGGATTGTTGACTCTGCTGAACAGACTTTAGCAATAACTGTTCCAGATCCGGATCCAGGGTGATCACCGGTATCTCTGATTCGTTGCCGCAGATACTCTGGACAATCATCCGGCGCAGGGACTGCCGCGCAACGGTGGTCAACAGCTTCGGATCCTGACTCTTCGGATGCACGTTCACGATGGCCTCGGCAATGGACCGCATGTCTCGGATCGGCACTTCTTCCTTCAGGAGGTTCTGCAGCACTTTCAGCAGCAGACTGATGGATACGGTGGTGGGTACCAGTTCCTCGGCCAGCTTCGGAGAAATCTTTTCAAGCTGATCCAGCCATTTCTGGACTTCCTCATGGCCCAGCAGCTCGTGGGCGTGTTTCTGCAGTACCTGGTTAAGGTGGGTCGCGACCACCGTACTGGCATCGACCACGGTATAGCCGAGCGTCTGGGCCTGGTCTTTCTTGTCTGGCTCAATCCAGCTGGCGTCCAGACCGAACGCCGGATCCTTGCCTTCAATGCCTTCTATCTTTCCGAATACCTGACCGGGGTCGATGGCCAGTTCGCGGTCCGGATGGATTTCCGCTTCGGCAATGGTCACGCCCATCAAGGTGATGCGGTAGACATTGGGCATCAGATCGAGGTTGTCTCGAATGTGGACCGAGGGCATCAGGAAGCCGAGATCCTGGGACAGCTTTTTACGAACGCCCTTGATACGACTGAGCAACTGGCCACCCTGTGACTTGTCCACCAGCGGGATCAACCGGTAACCCACTTCCAGACCGACAATATCGACAGTGGACACATCGTCCCAACCCAGCTCCTTGGTCTCTCCGGGGGCCGGTAGTTGACGCCCCTGATCGCCGCCAGCATCACCGCCTGGAGGCAGATCACGACCCGCCGGCCGTGGAGCCGCCCCGCCCGCGCCCCTAGCCGGGAATGCGCCATCTTCTTCGACGGTCTGTCTCTGGTGCTTCCAGATATACCAGGCAGCGCCGGCGGCCAGTGCACCCAGACCCAGGAAGGCCACGTGGGGCATTCCGGGAATCAGACCGAGAATGATCAGGATAGCGGCGGCAATGGACAGCGCCTTGGGCGCACTGAACATTTGCTGGAGGATCTGGCCGCCCATGTCCTGGCTGGAGGTAACCCGCGTTACCATGATTGCAGCAGACGTGGACAGCAGCAGCGAGGGAATCTGCGCCACCAGGCCGTCACCAATGGTCAGCAGCGCATAGCGCTCCATGGCCAGCCCGAAGTCCAGACCGTGCTGCAGCATACCAATGGCAATACCGCCAATGATGTTGATGGCAAGAATCAGCAGGCCAGCAATGGCGTCGCCCTTCACAAACTTGGACGCACCGTCCATGGAGCCGTAGAAATCCGCCTCCTGGGCGATTTCGGCACGACGATGTTTGGCCTCATCCTGATTGATCAGGCCGGCGTTCAGATCCGCATCAATCGCCATCTGCTTGCCGGGCATGGCATCCAGCGTGAAACGGGCGCTCACCTCGGAGACCCGGCCGGCACCCTTGGTCACGACCAGGAAGTTGATGATCATCAGGATCGCAAACACCACCAGACCCACGGCGTAATTGCCGCCGATCAGAACGGCGCCGAAGGATTCGATCACTTTACCGGCGGCATCGCCGCCTTCGTGGCCGTTCAGCAGAACAATCCGGGTGGACGCCACGTTCAGGGCGAGACGCAAAAGTGTGGCTACCAGCAGGACTGTCGGGAAGGACGCAAACTCCATCGGCCGCAGGGCGTAGACACACACCAGCAGAATGACAATGGACAGGGTGATGTTGAAAGTAAAGAACACGTCCAGGAGGAACGCCGGCATGGGCAGAATCATCATGCCCAGCAAGCCCATCAGCATGATGGGTATGCCCAGGTTGCCCCGCGTCAGGGTTTTGACGTTATTGAGGACTAAAGCTCTGTCCATGCCGGATACTTCTCCGATTGGCCGTGCCTGCAGGCGTTTTGAAGGTCGAAAATCTGACACCGGAGCGTCGTTTGGAAGGGTTATCGCAAGATCCGTACCACTCCTTAGGGGATTTCCGTTAAGCAGCCATTTGCGGCCTGACTCGCCTTGCCAGATGCGGTATCCTTGCGCCATTTGATCGCGACGCCAAAATTCCAACCAGACACACAGGTGACCCCATGCCAATCCACGAGGTAAAACACCCTCTGATCCGCCACAAGCTCGGCATCATGCGCCGTGCGGATATCAGCACCAAGAATTTCCGGGAGCTGGCACAGGAAGTCGGTGCGCTCCTGACCTACGAGGCCACCAAAGACTTCAATCTGCAGGAAAAGACCATCGAAGGCTGGGCAGGGCCGGTTAACGTGGAACAGATTCACGGCAAGAAAGTCACCATCGTGCCGATCCTGCGGGCCGGCCTTGGCATGCTTGACGGTGTCCTCAGTCTGATTCCGGTGGCCCGGGTCAGTGTTGTCGGCCAGATCCGCAATGAGGAAACTCTCGAGGCCAGCACCTACCTCGAAAAGCTGGTGGGCGAACTGGACCAGCGCATGGCCATGATTGTCGATCCGATGCTCGCCACCGGCGGCTCAATGATCTCCACCATTGACCTGCTCAAGAAGGCTGGCAGCACCGAGATCCGGGCCCTGGTTCTGGTTGCCGCGCCCGAAGGCGTTGAAAAGGTTCTGGAAAAACATCCGGACGTGTCTATCTACACCGCCTCCGTTGATGAGCGCCTCAACGACAAAGGCTACATCCTTCCGGGTCTCGGCGATGCCGGCGACAAAATCTTCGGCACCAAGCAAAAGGACGTTTAAGAATGCAGGACCATACCAACGACCCGGTCTGGAAACAGGCCATTGCTGGCTCCCAGATGCTGCTGGTGGCGTTCGGCGCGCTGGTTCTGATGCCACTGATTACCGGGCTGGATCCCAACGTGGCCCTGTTTACCGCCGGCCTGGGCACCCTGATCTTTCACGTGGTGACCGGCGGTCAGATCCCGATTTTCCTCGCGTCGTCCTTCGCCTTTATTGCCCCCGTGATTGCCTCCAAAGGCAAGTTCGGCATGGAAGAGACACTCGGCGGCCTGATGGCAGCGGGTATTCTCTATATTTTCCTCAGTGGACTGGTACGGATGCGGGGCACCGGCTTTGTCCGCCGCCTGCTGCCGCCAGTGGTTATCGGCCCGGTGATCATGACTATCGGTCTCGGCCTGGCGCCGGTTGCCGTTCACATGGCCTCCGGCCGCACCGGTGATGGCGCGAACCAGCTGATTCCCTACGACACGGCGATCTGGATCGCCATGATCTCGCTGGCCGTAACCATCATCATGTCGGTCTGGTCGAAAGGCATTTTCCGGCTGATTCCGATCATGTTCGGCGTTATCACCGGCTACATCCTCTCCGCGTTTGCCGGTATCGTGGATACCACGCCAATCCGGGACGCCGCCTGGTTCGCCGTTCCCAACTTTGTTGCGCCGGAATTCAGCTGGGGCGCCGTGCTGTTCATGATCCCCGTCGCCATCGCGCCGGCCATCGAACACATCGGCGACGTGCTGGCCATCGGCAACGTGACCCGAAAGAACTACCTGGAAAAGCCGGGCCTGCACCGCACCCTGCTGGGTGACGGCCTGGCGACCAGCGCCGCCTCCATGCTCGGTGGACCGCCCAACACCACCTACTCGGAAGTCACCGGCGCGGTTATGCTCACCAAGAACTTCAACCCCAAGGTCATGTGGTGGGCTGCCTGCATCGCCATTGTTCTGGCTTTCGTTGGCAAATTCGGCGCAGCACTGCAAACCATCCCGGTGCCCGTCATGGGCGGCATCCTCTGCCTGCTGTTCGGTTCCATTGCCGTCGTTGGCCTGAACACACTGATCCGCCACCAGGTAGATCTGTCGCAGTCTCGCAACCTGGTTATCGTAGGCGTTACCCTGGTGTTCGGTATTGGCGGCATGGTGCTCGGGCACCTCGAAGGCATCGCGCTCTGTGCGGTGGCTGCCATCATCCTGAACCTGATACTGCCCGGCAGCCGCGAGGCGTGGGGTAAAGCCGTCTATGAGCAGAAAGCCGACTGACAGCTCCGGCATCAGCTTCACTGCCCTGTATACCGGTGCCGTCTGGCACCGGTACGGGCTCTCTGACGACACCCTCATTACAGAAAAGGGCCGCTGGCTCTATCGCCTGATGACCCCCTTCGAAGCCGCCAGTCAGGCGACCATCGGCGGAAACATCCGCACCTTCCTGCTGCAACGACATCTCATTATCGACCACCTGATTGATCAGGCCATCCGCGACAAGGGCATTACACAAGTGCTGGAAATCGCCTGCGGCATGTCGCCCCGGGGGATTCGTTTACGGCAGAAACACCCCCTGCTCCACATGGTCGAAGCCGACCTGCCCGACATGGCCGCCCGCAAGGCCCTCCGCCTGATGGCCACGGGCCGCCTCGGCGACCACCACCAGGTCACGCCCATCGATATCCTCGCGGACTACGGTGAGTATCAGCTGGAAAAAGTGATCGACCGGGTATTCGAGAACGACCAGCCGGTGATCATCGTCACGGAAGGCCTGACCAGCTACTTCTCTCTGGAAACCATTTCCGAGTTCTGGCGCCGACTCGCCGCCACCATGGCCAAACGCCCGGGCTCGGTTTACCTCTCCGAAAGCTACTACCAACCCCGCCAGCCGGTTCTGAACACCACCCTCAAGGTGCTCGGTGGCGTCCTCGGCGCCGTCACCCGCAGCGAGGTATCTTTCCACTTCCAGACCGACGAAGAGACACGGGAGCATTTCCTGTCCTGTGGGTTTGCCTCCGCCACAGTGCACGATCCGCGTTCCTGGTATGGGACTCTGCCAATCCCCGAAAGCCGCGGAGAGCCAATGGTTCGGGTTATTGAGGCTGGCTGCTGACTTTCTGGAATTACAGCCTGCTAGTTTGAGGGATGCGTGGTGGTGAAAGGCCTTTCCAGGACACGCTACGAGCACATCCATGTGCGCTTGGCTGTGGCCATCCATGGCCACAGACAGTCCTGGAAAGGCCTTCCACCACCACTTGTCATAACCTCCAGATATCGCTCTGGATTTATTTTGCCTGGTTGAAAGTCTCGCCATTAACCAGGATTAGAACGCAGGTTGGATTAGGCGCAGCCGTAATAGAACCTACGATTCTCGGTTTTGATGATATCGAATGGTTCAAAAGCGGGTTGGCGGGTGGGCCTCCCAAAAATGTCGGCGGCCATGGATGGCCGACGCCAAGCGCACATGGATGTGCTCGTAGCGGTTTTTGGGAGGCCCACCCGACAACCCGCCAGCACCCAAACCCGCAGGCTACTTTCAGGAACCCAACTCCAAACTAAACGTCCCGCCGCAAATCCGACGGAATCGGGAACTCTGGCATACCGGGCTTGGGCCCGCGTCCCTTGCGGAACTGTCGGAGCTGGAACACATAGGCGAGCACTTGGGCAATGGCCATGTACAGGCCATCGGGAATCTCCTCGCCGATGTCGGTGTTGTGGTACACCGCCCGAGTCAGCGGCGGCGTTCTCAGGATCTCGACTTTGTTCTCACGGGCAATTTCCATGATCTTGAAGGCCACCTCATCGGCGCCCTTGGCCACCACTATCGGCGCGGCCATCGCCTTCTGATCGTATTTCAGGGCCACGGCGTAATGGGTCGGGTTAGTGATCACCACATCTGCCGTGGGCACATCCTGCATCATGCGGCGCTGGGCCATTTCACGCTGGAGTTGGCGGATCTTGCCTTTGACCTCGGGTTTGCCCTCGGTGTCCTTGTATTCGTCTTTCACCTCCTGCTTGGTCATGCGCAGTTTTTTCTGGTGATCGTAGATCTGGAAGGGTACGTCGATCGCCGCGATGATGATGGTGGCGCAGGAAAGCAGGAAAAAGCTCCAGGCGATGGTCCAGAGTACATGTTCCATGGCCGGGACCACCGGCTCCTCGGCAATGGCCAACAGGTCTTCCGTGCGCAGATCGAGGATCAGGATGGCCAAGGCCATTACCAGACCGACCTTGGCAATGGCCTTGACCAGTTCGATGAGGGAGCGCATTGAAAACATGCGCCCGAGGCCCTTGATGGGGTCCATGCGATTGAGTTTAGGGGCCACGGCTTTGCCGCTGATCAGCAGGCCGCCGATGCCGATGGAGCCGAAGATAGCGGCGATCAGCAGTAATACCAGAATGGGAGAGAGAGCCCAGGCCGCTTCCTTGGAGGATTCGATGAGCTGGACGCTCATGTGGCGCATGTCGAAGATGGCGGAGCGTTCGATAACGAAGCTATCGCGCATGATCGCCTCCAACGAGGCTCCCAGGCTGGCGCCGAACATCAGCATGCCGCCGGCGCCTGCCAGGAGGACAGCCATGGTGGCCAGCTCTTTTGAGCGCGCAGTCTGGCCCTCCTCCTTGGCTTTTTCGAGCCTTCGGGGGGTGGCCTCTTCCGTTTTTTCCTGACTGTTGTCGTCTTCTTCGGCCATAACTCTCTACGGCTGCCCCTGCAATCCCCGCATGAAATCAAACGTTTCCCGGGCGTACTGATCGAAGTGCGGCAGAAAATTGGCGTGCAGCACCCATATCGCAAACAATCCAAAAATCAGGCCAATCGGGAAACCCAACGCGAAGATGTTCATCTGGGGAGCGGCGCGCGTCATGACACCAAAGGAGATGTTGACGATCAGCACGGCGGTAACCGCCGGCAACGCCAGGAGCATGGCGGAGGCGAACATCCAGCTGATCCGGTGGGCCAATTCCCAGATTCCGGTCTGGCCGAGGCCTTCCATCCCGATGGGCAGGGTCCGGAAGCTCTCGATAAAGACTTCAAAGGCAACCAGGTGGCCGTTCATGGCCAGGAACAACAGGGTAATGGTGATGGTATAAATCTGGGAAAGTACGGGCACGTTCACACCGTTGGCCGGATCGACCATCGAGGCAAAGCCCAGCCCCATCTGCATGGCGATCATCTGACCGGCAATCACGAACAACTGCCAGAGTGCGGTCAGCGCAAAGCCCATGCCGACGCCGATGAGTATCTGCTGCAGGGTAATGACCACGGCATCGGCGCTCAGGGCTTCCACCTGAGGAACGGGCGGTATCATGGGCGCGATGAGTATGGTCATCAGCAACGCCAGCCCGAGACGGATCCGGGCCGGCACCAGCTGGGTACCGAAAATGGGGATCACCATCAGGAAGCTGGCCAGGCGGAACAGCGGCCAGAGGTGCTGGCCGACCCATTGGCCGATCACATCCGCGCTGATCTCCGCCGGTATCATCCGTCAGCCGATCAGGTAGGGTATGTTGCCGAACAACCGGTTGGCATGATCCAGCAGCTGCGTGAGCATCCAGGGGCCCCAGACGATGATGACGATCAACGTAACCAGCAGGCGCGGCAGGAAGCTCAGGGTCTGTTCGTTAATCTGGGTGGCAGCCTGGAAGGTACTGACCACAAGACCAATCACCAGCCCCGGGCCGATAATGATCGAGGCAAGAAGCACGATCATCCAAAGGGCTTCGCGCAGGATGTCGATAACGGTTTCCGGAGTCATGATGCCTCCTATATTCCGTAACTGGCGGCGAGTGTACCCATGATCAGGGCCCAGCCATCCACCAGAACAAAGAGCATGATCTTGAACGGCAGGGAGATGATGATCGGCGACAACATCATCATACCCATGGCCATGAGAACACTGGCCACCACCATGTCGATAATCAGGAACGGTATGAACAGGATAAACCCGATCTGGAACGCGGTCTTGAGTTCACTGGTCACGAATGCCGGCATCAGGATCCAGAAAGACACGTCTTGCGGCGTCTCGTACTGTGTATCGGAGATTCGCATGAACAATGCCAGATCGCTCTCACGGGTCTGTTCCAGCATGAATTTACGGAAGGGTTGGCTGGCCAGCTCGACCGCCTCCAGGGAGGTTACTTCCTCCTGCATGTAGGGTTGCAGCGCCACCCGGTTGGCCTCTTCCAGCACCGGTTTCATGATGAAGATGCTGAGAAACAGGGCCAGACCAAGAAGAATCTGGTTCGACGGTGTGGATTGCAGGCCAATCGCCTGGCGCAGGATCGCAAACACAACGATGATGCGGGTAAAAGACGTCATCATCATGAGCATGGCTGGCAGGAACGTCAGCGCTGTCATCAGCGCCAGGATCTGCAGGGTTACCGAGTATTCCTGAGCGCCCTCGCCTTCTCCGGGCGTCACAGTGAAGGCCGGTATACCGGGGATGCCGGAAGGCTCCTGAGCCAGCGCCAGTGGCGCCCAGACAAAGCCCGCCAAGACAATCAGGGATGGAAGCAGTCGCTTGATGGTTGCCGCAAGCATGGGGCTAGTCGTTCCTTGTCGGGGAAGTCCAGGATTTGCCGATCATGCCCTGCAGACGCCGGGCAAAATCACTGGAGCCGGCGCTGCCAGCCTCGACAACCGGCTCGTCAAACACATGCAGGGTCCGGATCGCCGATGGGGTAATACCCAACAGGATCTGCTGGCCGCCCACCTCAATTAGGGCGATACGCTCGCGAGCACCAATGGCCATCACCGACACCACCTTGATGGCGTTGTTGTTCATGCCGGTCATGCCATTCATACGGCGGATAATCCAGGCGCAGCCATAGATCACGGCAATCACTGCCACCAGCCCCAACCCCAGGCTGACAATGGTGCCAACGGTATCCGGGGCACGCACGGGTGAATCAGGGGCAACCGTCTTGGCAGTTTCCTGGGCAAAGGCCGGGTTGATCAGCAGCAGCGCCAGTACCGCAATGGATTTGGACCACATTTTACTTCTGCAACCGCTTGATACGTTCGCCCGGGCTGATCACATCGGTGAGACGGATGCCGAACTTTTCATTCACCATGACCACCTCGCCATGGGCGATCAGGGTACCGTTTACCAGCACGTCCAGCGGTTCGCCCGCAAGCCTGTCCAGTTCGATAACCGAGCCCTGGTTCAGTTGCAGCAGGTTCCGTATCGGGATCTGGGTGTTGCCCACTTCCATGGAAATGGTGACCGGTATATCGAGAATGACGTCGATATCCGGAGCAGGACCACCACCCATGGAGGGTTCGCTTCCGGTCTCGAATTCCTCCATGGGCGCAGCCTGAACATTGTCTTCGGCCTCTCCGTTCTCGCCGGCCTCTGCCATCGCAGCGGCCCACTCGTCCTCGCGTTCGCCCTCATCACCGGACTCTTCCATGGCGGCTTCCCACTCGGCAGCCAGCTTTTCGTCTTCGCTGAGCTCCTGCTCGTCTTTCTTGTCGTCGTCAGCCATTGCGTCCCACCTTCAATTGTTTCTTTACCTTGGGCACGGATGCCCGTTCATGAATTCTCAGTGCCAGTTTTCCGTCCCGAGTCCCCAGCGTTGCCTTGTAGATCGGGATGCCATTGGCCGTAACTGTCAGGTGTTCGGGAATCTCCACCGGGATAATGTCGCCGGCTTTCATCTTCGCGATGTCCCGCAACGATATCCGTCGGCGACAGACCGTTGTGTTGATCGGTACGTTCACCTCTTTGATGTCTTCCTGAAGCGCGTTGACCCAGCGCTCGTCGACATCGTCGATGTCGCTCTGTACCCCGGCGTCGAGCACATCGCGGATGGGTTCGATCATGGAATACGGCAAGGCAAAGTGCAGTTCACCGCCGCCACCGTCGAGTTCAATGTGGAAGGTGCTGACCACAACCACTTCACTGGGACTAACGATGTTGGCCATGGCCGGGTTCACTTCCGAGCTCAGATACTCGAAATCCACCTTGAGTACCGCATGCCAGGCTTCCTTCATATCGTGGAACACCTGATCCAGCACCATCTGGACGATCCGGGTCTCGGTGGGGGTAAATTCTCGGCCCTCGATCTTGGCATGACGGCCCTCACCGCCAAAGAAATTGTCCACCAGCTTGAACACCAGCTTGGCATCCAGGACGAACAGGGAGGTGCCACGAAGCGGGCGAACCTTACACAGGTTGAGACTGGTGGGCACGTAGAGGGTGTGAATATACTCGCCGAACTTCATGATCTGGACGCCGCCGGTGGAGACATCGGCGTTGCGACGCATCAGGTTGAACAGGCTGATGCGGGTGTAACGGGCAAAGCGCTCGTTGATCATCTCCAGGGTCGGCATCCGGCCCCGGACAATACGGTCCTGACTGGCGAGGTCATAGGACTTTATACCGGTGTCATCGGTCTCTTCGTAGGTATCAATGTCACCGTCGTCCACCCCGTGGAGGAGCGCATCGATTTCGTCCTGTGACAACAAGTCCTGCATACTTAGTCCTGCCCCTGAAGTACCGTGGCCCGTGCGCTATTGCACGACAAAATTTCTGAATAACACCCGCTTGATGGCGGGCTCGCCTTCCTGCTCCAGCACCTGATTCACCGTGGTCAGCATCCGCTCGGCCAGGCCACTCCGGCCCTCGGGCGTTTGCAGCTCGTTGAAGTTACTGCTACCGAGCACTGTCACCAGCTGGCTTCGAATCAGAGGCATGTGCAGCTTGGCAGCTTCAAGCGCCTGTGGATCGGTGGACTCCAGCGCCAGATAAGCCTGGGCGTAGCGTTGGCGGCCCTCAGCCTGAACCGTGGTAACAATGGCTTTTTCGATCAGGTAGTAGCTGCTGGGAATAAAGGTTTCCTCTGCAACCTCGGTTGCGTCACCCTCTTCCTCACCCATGCCCGGAAGACCGCCGCCCAGGAACCACAGGGTACCCACCACAGACAGCACAATGGCCAGGATCACCACCACAACCAGCATGATGATCAGCTTCAGTTTTCCCTTCTTGGCAGGAGCCGCTTCAGATTCGTTATTTTCAGCCATAATGTTCGCTTTGCCAGAAATCCGTCACGGGGAGCAATTTTCCGCGACTTTTCAGGATTGGATGCAAAGGGCGGGCCAGAACACCCAACCTTCCCGTTCAGAACAGCAGTTTAGCGTTGCCGGGAAGGATGGGCAAAGGAGATTGGAAGAGAATATCGAAGGGTATCAGGCGAAGATGTCTACTTCGCCTTTCCAGCTGAGATCAAGGCTGCCGGTGCTGATGCCTTCATCGTCCTGATCGCCAGCGACCAGCGATGCCGAACCGTTACCGGAGCCATCATCGTTTCCGGTGCCCTGCTCGCCGGTCTGCTGGCGAGGCGAATCGGAAACATCGAAGCCTGCCAACGACAGTCCCTGCTCACCCAGCATATCCCTGAGCCGGTGGGAATGCAGTTCAAGCTGGTCACGGACCACGGGATTGGCCGAATGGACCGTAATACTCGCCTGTTCGTTCTGCACCCGGACCTTGACCTCCATGGGGCCCATGTCCGGTGGTGTCAGGTGGATTTCGGCAACCGACATGTTGCGGGCCGTCAGCCAGCTGAGCTTGCCCACCAGTTTGTCGCCCCACTCTGCATGGCCTACCGGCACATCAATGGACGTAGCATAACCTCGCAATGGCGCAGCATTCTCGGCCGTCAGTTTTGCTGCCGCATTGGCATTATTCGCCGCTTGCTGGGACACCAGATCCATGGCGGACTGGAAGCGGCCAGAATTGATCAACGAGCCGGAATCCGCATTGCGGCCGGAGTCGGTGAGCACTGAGGCCTTCATGACATCTGTCAGTGTCGCATCGCCGGAAACACCGCCGGATCCGGACTGAGCTTTCTGACCCGAGGCCCCTGTGAGAAGGCCACTGAACAATCCGGCAACGGAATTCGTCTGGCCCGAACCCCCGGTGGCAGCGTTGACGCCGACTCCCGGCATTGTGGCTGACATGGCGGACTCACCGGCACCTCCGGCTTTTGGATTCAGCCAGGACTGCAACTCGACAAAGGTAAGGGGAAGCGCCGTCGGCTCTGATTTGCCATCACCGGCAACAGCGGCCTCGCCCGCGTCCCGTGATTCAGCATCCGTGGCAGCGTCGGCTTTTTCGCCACCCTTTGGATCAGCGTTCGCGTTTGCTTCCGTTTTCGTCTCTGAAGAAGTGTCCCGGGCCGCCCGGGATTCATCGGCAGATCTGGCCTCGGCGTTCCGATCCGCCTTCTGGCGATCGAGCCGCTTTTTCTCAGCCTGGGAGACAGAGTCAAAATCGCTTTTCCTGTCAGCCGGATCCCGGCTGGTTCCGGATTTTGACGGGCCGGGATCTTGTTGCGTCCCGGGCGCGGGGGTTTGGGGAAGAACCATCTGGGCCATGGCAACCTCTTGCCGCTTTTATCGCATTGTCGCCCTCACCTTGCCGGACCTGGCCGGTGCATGGGCGGTTAATCCACTCAATGCGAAGGACGAAGCAATTGTGATGCCAGCGCACACCTGCTTCGCCTGACAAAAGGCCTGAATCGACGTAATTCACCCCACCATCAAGCCATCCAGGCCTGCGATTACCTGTTCGAATTCCCGGGCGATGTCATCCACTAATCCCGAGGCATCGTCCAGCCGGGACTCCTTTCCTGCGATTTCCGCCTTCAGGCAGAGTTCGCCAAGCCTTGGGGCGCCAATATTGATACAACTGCCCTTGAAGCTATGGGCCGTCTTGGCAAAGGCGTCACTATCGTCAGCCCTCAGGGCTTCTTGCAATCCCCGAATCCTGTCGCGGGAATCTGCAACATAGGTCTGTATCAGCACTTCGAATTCGTCCTCCATGACGTCTCGAAGCTCAGCCAGTGCCTCCTCGTCCAGGTGTGGTTTATCAGTCATCTCGATTCTCCGCTGTACGGGCGAACTGCCAATCGTAGACAATTTCAACATGATTGCCCTGTTCATGAAACCTGATGGTCTCCGCCAGACGTTTCAACAGCAACAGGCCCCGCCCTGCATAGCGCCCGCTTATGGTTGGGGAATTACCGGGGGCCACGCTGGGATGATTGTTAAAATCAAACCCCTGGCCGCTGTCCTCACAGATAACACGAAGCCGACCTCCATCCGGTTTCAGGGAATGGTGCAGTGTGAACCGGATGTAGTGACCCTCCACGTTGGCCAGGCGCCGATTGCGCTCCGCGTAGTAGCGGCCAAAGCCCTCCGGTGAGTGTTTCCATTCTGACGGAAGTTCCAGAACACCGTGCTCCAGCGCGTTGTTGTAGAGTTCCGCCAGCAGGGTATAGATTTCGCCGCTCTTCCGTCGAAGCCCCGGCACCTCCATGCAGATGTGGAGCAACAGGGGCAGGGGACTGAACTCGCCGAGGGTCCTTTCCCGGATTTCATAGCTGCAGCGCCATTCCGCCGGCCCGGCAAGAGCAGATGGTGCGGCACGATCTGGCAGGGTAGCCAGCCCCGCCTCGTCCATCATTTCCAGACAGCAGAGCGTCAGGTCATCGCCATCCTCAAAGTTGCCGGTGAACCGGTGAACCGCGGACATCATGGCATCGAACGGATGGTCGCCACCGTCCAGCCGGTCAAGCGTGCCGTTAACGCCCTGCTCACCGAATACGTTGCCGGCGCTGTCGGCAGATTCCAGAAAGCCGTCGGTCATCATCAGCACCCTGTCGCCAGGGGCGGCACCAACCCTCTCGAAATCGGCATTGAACTGATCCGGCGCAAGGATACCGAGGGGAAGATGCCGCGATGGCAATGCCTGGAGTTCTCCGGTGGTCCGGATCAGCCAGCCATCGGGCAGACCGCCGTTCCAGACTTGCAACTGATTAAGTTTGAAATCCGCCTCGATCATGGCGCCACAGCAGAACATGCCCGTGGGCAGAATCCGTTTGAGTTTCTGGTTGATCTCGCGCAATACGTCCTGGCCGTTAAAACCCTTATTGGCCATGCCGTAGAAGATCTCGGCTACAGGCATGGCGCCGATGGCAGCCGGCAGACCATGGCCGGTGAAATCCCCCATGAAGATCAACATCCCGCCCGCCGGCCGCGGCGAGGCAAACAACACATCACCATTGAAAATGGACTGGGGCGAGGCGTGATAACGAATATTGGAGGCATCCAGGCAGCCGGAATGAGCCACGTTATCGAAGACCCGCTTGGCGATTTCCTGCTCTTCGGTAAGTTGTCGGTTGCGCTCACGAATGAGATCCCGCTGATCCGAGAGGGTCCGGTGCATCAATCGCATTCGGTTGAAGGCCTTGATCTTGGCTTCAATGATGATCCGGTTATAGGGCTTTCCCAGGAAGTCATCGCCACCGGCCTCCAGGCATCGGGCCAGAGCACCGGCTTCAGAGAGGGAGGTCAGGAAAATCAGGGGGACCAGCCGTTCACCTGCCAGGAGCTTGATCTGACGGGCCGCTTCCATGCCATCCATGACCGGCATCAGGGCATCCAGCAGCACCAGATCCGGCGCCTCCCGCTGGAAAACAGAGACCGCGTCCAGCCCGTTTGCCACATCAAGGACTTCGTGTCCCAGTCGCTTCAGCAGTGTTTTGAGGATCAGGCGATCGCTGTCCGAATCGTCAGCGATCAATATTCTCAGGGGACGGCTATGTTCTGCAACGGAATCATCCATGAGTACTCCGGCAGTCCGCGAGCATCAGCGGATATTGAAAAGTTGCTCGAAATTGGAGATTGAAAGGATACGACGGACATCGTTATTGCAGTTTTCGATGACGATTCCTGCGCTGTCACCTCCGGCATAATCACGGAGCAACAACAGCATTCCCAGCGCCGAGCTATCCAGGTAGGTGGTGTCAGACAGATCCACAATGTAATTCCGGATGTTCGGATCACCGTGCTCGTAGGCATCACGGAACGCCTGATGGGTGCTGAAGTCGAAACGCCCCTCTATCCTGATAACAAGAGTCTGACCGTCATCATCGCGGCGCGTCTGGATCGGCATTCCAAAACCTCCCGGGCTATCAAGAGCAGCATTTGACCGGCGTGTTCTACCAGCCCTACATCCGGTAAGGATAGCTGAGTGGTCTGATTTTGCATCTGTATTTGCTTGATGCGGAGCAAGATTCAGCGTCGACGTTGGTTAAAAGCCCGCCCCGCGGCCTCATCCGAAAGCTTCTGTTCCCGGAGATCCTGCTCCCTCTGCTCTTGCTGGCGGCAGGTTTCTATGTATTTTTCCATGCCACGCCGGCGCTCCCAGGCGTGCTGCCATTCCTTTTTGCGCGCCTCGAAGACCTTTTCCGCCTGCTCCAGCTGCGCCTGTTGCTGCCGGATTACCTGATCCAGTTGCGCAATAAAGGCCTGCCACGCCTGGAGCCTGGACACCTGCACAATCCCCTGCTGGCTGTTGCGAATCTGATCCCGGTACTCCTGCTGGTAGCGATTCAGGTTCTGGACCTGTTCGCGCTGCTGCTCCGCCAGCTTCCTGGCCTCTCCCATTCGCTCCAGGGCTTCCTGCTCCTTGCGCTCCTCCAGGGAAAGAACCACTTCCAGACGCCGGGAACGCAGCATCAGGCATCACCTCCGCCGCCAGCTGCCGGGTTCGGCACGGCCGACTTACGCCGATCGGGGGATCGACGCTCTGGCACCACCGCCAGCAACTGGTCAACACTTTCCTTCAGTGGTGCACTCTCATTCAGGCCCTGCTGCAGGAACTGGCGCATATTACCGATGTGAGTGATGGCAAAATCGGTCTCGGGATCGGAACCCTTCACGTAAGCGCCGACAGAGATCAGATCCCGGGCCTGCTGGTACCGTGAGTACACCTGCTTGAATCGCTGGGCCCTGGAAAAATGTTCGGTCTCGGTTACCTGCGGCATTACCCGGCTGATCGACGCTTCCACATCAATGGCGGGGTAGTGTCCCTCTTCGGCAAGCCGGCGGGAGAGTACGATGTGGCCATCCAGAATCGCCCGGGCAGCGTCTGCAATCGGATCCTGCTGGTCATCGCCTTCGGTAAGTACGGTGTAGAACGCCGTGATAGAACCACCTCCGGGGCGACCATTGCCGGTTCGCTCCACCAACTGGGGCAGTTTGGCAAATACCGAGGGCGGGTAGCCTTTGGTCGCCGGCGGCTCACCCACGGCCAGCGCAATTTCCCGCTGGGCCTGGGCGTAACGGGTCAGGGAATCCATCAACAGGAGCACGCGTTTGCCCTGATCCCGGTAATACTCGGCAATCCGGGTGGTCAGCATGGCGGCGCGCAACCGCATCAGTGGCGAATCGTCCGCGGGCGCGGCCACCACCACCGAGCGGGAAAGGCCCTCTTCGCCCAGGATGTCTTCGATAAACTCCTTTACCTCGCGGCCCCGCTCACCAATCAGGCCCACCACGGTGATGTCGGCATCGGTAAAGCGGGTCATCATGCCCAGCAACATACTCTTGCCCACGCCACTGCCGGCAAACAGACCCAGGCGCTGCCCCTGGCCGACGGTCATCAACGCATTGATCGCCCTAATACCCACATCCATCGACTGCCGCACCGGGGCGCGGTTCAGCGGGTTGATAATATCCCCGGTGAGCGCCACGCGGGCTTCGGCCTGCAAGGGGCCTTTTCCGTCCAGGGGCTCGCCACTGCCATCGACCACCCGGCCAAGCAGCTGGGGGCCAACCGGCACCCGGCTTGCGGCAGACAGAGGCACAACCCTGGCACCGGGCTTGAGCCCCTCGATTGCTGTCAGGGGCATCAGATACACCCGGTCGTCCTCAAAGCCCACCACTTCCGCCTCAACATTACCGGTGTTCTGGCCAAAAATGACACAGCGGTCACCGACCACCATGGGGCAGCCGACACATTCGAGGGTAAGGCCCACCATGCGGGTCAGTCGGCCGGAAAGTTCAGGCTCGGGCTCGTTTCCCAGAAACCCCTGAAAGCGGTTGAGGCGATCAGCGAGGCTCGAGGTCATCACCGTCACCTGTATTTTGCGCCGGCTTCGGATCGTCTGAGGAATCCCCGGTCTCCGGGGAATCCAGCACGTCCCGATGGAAACCGGTCAAGTCTTCCATCATGGAGTCCAGTTCCTCGGTTTCTCCGCCCTCACTGTCGCTCATCTGCTGGTCCAGCATGCTCTGCACGGCCCGCTGGAAACGTTTCTCAACCGTGAAATCTACCAGGCTGTGACGGGTTTCCACCTTACAGCCACCGGGCAGAATACTGGCGTCTTCAATGACGGAAGCGGACGCTTCGAGGCGGGCGGTCACCTCGCGAACCATTTCACAGTCTTCCGGGTTTATATGGATGCGGATGTTTTCCGCGGTGGAGGGTAGCGCCTCCATGGCGCGGCGAACCACGTGACGGATCTGAGAGGAGTCGATGGTCAGTTCACGATAGACCACCGCCCGGGCCAGAACCGTGGTCAGGTTGACCAGAGAGGTTTCAAGTTCGTCCTCGTGGCGCTTGATCGGCAGCAGCAACTCACCGAGCAGATGTTCGAGACGGTCAAGCTTGGTCTCGATTTCCTTGCGGGTATCGTCGTAGCCCTGACTTTTGCCTTGCTCCCTGCCCTCTGCCAGGCCGGTTTCCAGCCCATCCTGGTGGCCTTCCTCTTTGCCGGCCTTCAGGCCATCCTGGTAACCCTGTTCCCGGCCCTCATTATAGCCGTCTTCCCGGGCCGCCTCGCGAATCTCGTCAATGTCGGCGGCGGTGAGGGGTTTGACCTCGCGCTCCTCTTCCCGCGCTACTTCATTGCCACGGGCATCCAGCAGGGGCAGCTCCCACCGTTCATAGGCGGTCAGCTGTTCCTTGGGAATGCGATTGACGTCACGGGTGGAATCTTTCATCACATCATTTCTTCGCCGGCACCGCCGAGGGAGATTTCACCGGCCTCGGCCATACGGCGTGCAATGGTGATAATGTCTTTCTGGGCGGATTCAACTTCGCTGACCTTGACTGGCCCCTTGGCCTCAAGATCATCCTGCAGCAATTCCGCAGCGCGTTTGGACATGTTCTTGAAGATCTTGTTCTGAACCTCCTCGTCGGCGCCCTTGAGGGCCACCACCAGCACTTCCGAGGACACTTCCCGCAACAGCGCCTGGATTCCGCGGTCGTCCACTTCCTTGAGGTTATCGAACACGAACATCAGGTCTTCGATGGTACTGGCAAGGTCCGGATCCATATCCTTTATGGAATCCATCAGATTGCCTTCGATGCTCCGATCCATGAAGTTCATGATGTCCGCTGCCCGCTTGACCCCGCCAATGCGGCTGGTCTGGGAGGCGGCGCCACCCGAGAACTGCTTCTCCAGGATATCGTTGAGTTCCTGCAAGGCCTGGGGCTGGATACTCTCCAGTGACGCAACACGCATCATCACATCAAGGCGGACCTTCTCATCCAGGGTGCCAAGAATTTCAGCGGCCTGATCCGGATCCAGGTAGGAAATAACAATGGCCTGGATTTGCGGGTGTTCGTAGCGAATGATGTCGCCAACGGCCCGGGGCTCCATCCACTTGAGAGTATCGAGGCCGGTGGTATTGCCGCCAATCAGGATGCGATCGATCAGGCTGGATGCCTTGTCGTCGCCGAGCGCCTGGGTGAGCATCGTCCGGATGTACTCGTCATTGCCTACGCCAAGCCCGGTCTGCCCGCCTACGGCATCAACAAACTGGTTCATCACGTAGGTCACTTCGTCCTTGCTGACATCCTTCATCTGGGCCATGGCCACGCCCACACGCTGGACCTCTTTGGGGCCCATATGCTTGAGGATTTCTGCGGCATCCGCTTCGCCCAGTGACATGAGCAGAATCGCAGCCTGCTCCACACGCGGAATTTTCCGCTGCGGCTTTGATGGCTCACCGCCACCCTGTTGATTGGCTTGCTCAGTCATCGACGTTCACCCACTGGCGCATTACCTGTGCGACCCGCGCCGGGTCTTCGGCAATCAGCCCTTTCAATGCGTTCAGCTGCCTATCATAACCGTCTGTGGCACCCGGCAAAAGCAGATCATCCTGGGCGGACATGGCCTTGCGGAGCTCATCTCCACCCTCGATGTCATCAAGGCCCCCGTAACCACCGCCACTGCCGGAGCCGGAATCCAGGCCGCGTTCCCGCTGGCCACCGCCGGACAGGCTTTTAAGCGTTGGGCGCAGCAGCCCCAGCACGAGCACCAGAATCACCAGGCCTGCGAGCACTTGCTTCATCAGATCCCAGAACCAGGGCTGTTCCCAGAACGCCGGAGCCTCGAATTCAACGGATTCTTCCTGCGCAAATGCGGTATTCATCACCGTAACACTGTCACCCCGGGCAGCTGAATAGCCCACGGCGTCCCGAACCAGCATGCTGAGCCGCTGCAGCTCCTGCTCCGGCCAGGGCTCGTAGCTGACTTCGCCCGTTTGTGGATCCACTACTTTCATGTCGTCCACCGCCAGAGCCACGGTCACCCGCTTGACTCTGCCCAGCTCCTGACGTCGGTAGCTGACAGTACGGTCCATTTCATAATTCCGCGTGGATTCACTTCGCACGTTGACCGGTGCTGGCGCCGCCTGCTCACCATCACCGCCGGCAGCCTGCTCCGGCACCGTAGCATTAGCCGGCGGCTGGTTTGCCAGCGCACCGGGAATGCCGCCCTGTGCGCCGGCAGTGCGCCGTTCGGTCAGCTCACGCTCACTGCGCACCGCCTGCTGTTCGGGGTTGAACAATTCCTCTGCCTGCTCCACCGAGGAGAAATCGAGATCCGCCGACACTTCGGCACGATAGCGGCCATCACCCACGATGGGTCCGATGAGAGAGGCAACCCGACGTGTCAGACGCTCCTCGACTTTGGCGGTGTATTCGTATTGGTCCGCCATCTGATCCGCACCGCTCTGACTTTGCTTGCCCGTCAACAGATTGCCGTTTTGATCGACAACGGTTACGTGTTCCTTGCTCATCATGGGAACACTGCCGGCAACCAGATTCACAATAGCGTTGATCTGTTCCTGTTCCGGCCGGCGACCAGCGAAAACTTCAAGAAACACCGAGGCAGAGGGATCACGGGCATCGCGAACAAAGACAGAGCGCTCCGGGATAGCCAGGTGCACACGGGCATTCCGAACGCCACGCATGCTGGCAACGGTGCGGGCAAGCTCACCCTCAAGCCCGCGCCGGTATGAGATGGTTTCCATAAACTGCGACGTGCCGAGACCACGTTCCTGGTCCAGCAGTTCGTAGCCCATGGTTTGACGATCGGTGACACCTTCGGCCGCCAGCTTCAAGCGGGCGTTGTAGACCTGATCCGAGGGAACCAGCAATGCGCCGGTACGCGGATCCATCTTGTAGTCGATACCGTTGCTTTCGAGGATGGTGGTCACATCCTGGGGATTGTAGGATGAAAGATCACCCACCACCGGCTGATAGTTCGGCTCCTGAGCCCAGAGCACGACCGCCAGCCCCAGCGCCACGCTGGCGGCAAGCCCCACCATAAGCCCGATCTGGCGCAACAGGTTGAGCCGGTTGAACCCCATGAACAGGTCGCTACGGCTCTCTGGCGCGTCTCCCTCCCGGGCTGCGGGCATGTTGGAGGCATTGGTTTCTGCAGGTACGCTGGCCATGACTCTGCTCCGTTATCAGATCGGCATGTTCATAATGTCTTCGTAGGCCCGAACCACCCGGTTACGTACCTGGGTCAGCGCTTCGAAGGAGACAGAGGATTTCTGGGCGGCAATCATCACACGGGTGATGTCTACGTTCGGATCGCCCATGTCGTAGGCGGTTCGCAGATCCCCAGCCGTTTTCTGGAGGTCGTTGACGTTGTTCACCGCGTTGCTAAGCATGTCATTGAAGCTGGGCGTCTCCTGGGTTTCCTGAACCTGGCGAGGGCCGTCTATGCGACCACGAACCGATTGATCCTGCTCGACCCGCTGGTTCTGCATCATCTGTGAACGCAGGGACCTTATATCGGACAAAACACTGTTGATGTCGGCACGCTGAACCATAACTCTCTCCTGGCTCCGCCCTCCCAGGGACGGAATTGCTCTTGGGATAATCTCAACTCCGGTGAAGCAATTGGCAGGCCAAGTAGTTTTTAGATATAAATATCAGAAGGTTACGAACACAAGGACGGAGTCGTGAAAGTTCCATGACGGACTTTTGACGACGGGCAGCGTGCCCCCACCGGCATGGGGAATCGAAGATAAAAAAACGGCACCCCGAGGGGTGCCAATGAAGGAGTTCGTCTTGCAGGGGGTCAGACCAAGGCCATTTCGGCGTCCAGATCGATTCCGGCGTCGCGCATCTGGGCCAGCTTGTACCTGAGCGTGCGGGGGCTGATCCCCAATTGCTCTGCGGCCCTGTTGCGACGCCCACGCTCTTTCCGGAGTGTCTGAATAATAATACGGAATTCCTGCTGCCTCAGATCATCGCCCAGCGAAACCGCGCCCTCCGGCTCGTCACTGCGCAAATGAGAAGGTTCGTCTAGGGGGGAAAAGCCAGAGTCTGAAATATCCGGCTCGCCCGCTGCTGTGTTAGCAACGGTTTCGGTCATCGAAACCGGCGCCGCGCTGCGAAGGTCCGGCCGGCCGGTGATGCCCAGCTCCAGACACAGATCGCCAGAGTGAATGACATTTCCCTGGTGCAGCACCAGCGCTCGCTGGATGGCATTGTCCAGCTCCCGCACATTCCCCGGCCATTGATGATTCATAAGCGCACTTTTTGCGTCCTGGGCAAAGGTAATCCCGGTCAGCTTCATTTTGCGGCAATGCTTTTTAAGCAGCGAAGTAGCCAGTGGCATGATATCCAGCGGCCGCTCCCGGAGGGGCTGCCAGTGCATCGGGAACACTGTCAGACGGTAATAGAGGTCTTCCCGGAACTTGCCTTCGCGAACATAATCCGCCAGATCCCGGTTGGTGGTCGCTACAACACGGACATCCAGGCTGATGGTCTTGCGACCACCAACCCGCTCCACTTCTCGCTCCTGCAATACCCGCAAGAGCTTGGACTGAAGCCCGAGATCCATCTCCGAAATCTCGTCCAGCAGAATGGTGCCGCCGTTGGCCTGCTCGAATTTGCCGGGCGAGGAGGCGACGGCACCGGTAAAGGCACCTTTTTCGTGACCGAACAGGATAGCCTCCAGCATGTTTTCCGGTATTGCAGCACAGTTGATCGCCACGAATGGCTGCTCTGACCGCGGGGACTGCTGGTGAATAAACCGGGCAAGGACTTCCTTGCCAGTTCCGCTTTCCCCCGAGATCATGACGGTGGAATCGCTGCCGGCCACTTTGGTCGCCAGCTGGAACATCCGCTTGCTGATCGGGTCTTCTGCCACCGGTTCATCACTGGCTTTCTCACGCCCGCCGCCAACAACCTTGCTGACGGCATCCACCAGGAAACGCGGTTCGAATGGCTTCACCAGATAATCGATAGCACCGGCCTGCATGGCGGATACCGCATCGCTGATCTGGCCATAGGCCGTGATCAGCATCATCGGCAGGCCCGGGTACAGCCGCTGCACCTCTGCCAGAAGCTGGTGCCCTGACAGACCCGGCATGTTGACATCACTGACCACCATATCCACCGGAGCCTCGGCCAGTCGCTCAAGGGCTTCGCTGGCATTGCATGCTTCCCGAACCCGGAATTTTGCCAGTTCAAGGGTGGTTACCAGCGCTTCACGCAGGTCATGGTCGTCCTCAACAATCAGAATCTGGGCCTTGGCCATGGTTGCCTCCGATCAGTGTCTGTTACGTAATTGCGGCAAACGCAGGGTGGCTACAGCACCGCCCTGCTCCGGCGATTCAATGGAAAACCGTCCCTGATGCGCCTTGATAACGGCCTGTACCACTGCAAGGCCGAGACCCGTGCCATGGGACTTGGTTGTATAAAAAGCTTCGGTCAGCCGGGCAGCGTCTGAGGGTTCAAAACCAGGGCCGTTGTCCACAACCCGGATGACCAGTTCCCCGGTTTCCTCGGTTACCCGAACCGCCACATGGCGAGCGCCGGCCTCCAGGCTGTTATTCACCAGATTGGTACAGGCACCAACAAGGGCATCCCGATTACACATCAGCCGGCAGTCGCTGGAGATTTTGTTCTCGAGATTCACTGTCGCGCCCGGAGCCGGCTTCAGCCCCTCGACTGCCGATGCCAGTGCAGAGACCAGTTTGTCGGCAGATAACTCCTCGGCCAGCCGGGTTTCGCCCCGGGCGAAAATGAGCATATCCCGCACCTGCTGTTCCAGGTGGGTCAGGCGCGACATCAGGCGGGAAGCGCAGCGCTGGCGCATTTCTTCGTCCAGATCCTCCTGGCTCAGATGGCCACCGTAAAGAATGGCCGCGGACAGCGGAGTACGGATCTGGTGAGCGAGAGACGCAACCATCTTGCCCATGGCAGACAGACGCTGGGCGTGAGCCAGCTGCGCCTGAAGGTGCCGGGTTTCGGTGAGGTCTGTCAGCAGAATCAACTGGCCGGGCTGGTTTTCCATGGTCCGGATCTCAATGCTGACCCTGCGACCATCCTTCAGAGACACTTCGTGACCATCGTCCCGCCGGGGCGCAAAACAGCGATGGATGACATCAACCCAGCGGGCACCGTCGAGGGGCTCCCCCAGAAGGGCAATGGCTGCCGGGTTGGTCTGCGTTACCACGCCTTGGCTATCCAGAACGACAACGCCGGCAGGCAGTGCGTTCAGCAAGGTGGACAGACGATCTGCCAGCTGCTCTTTTTCTTCAAGCTCCTGCTGACGCTGGAGCGATTCCTGGTTCAGCTCGCCGGAAAGCTGGTTGACCCGGGATTCGAGGGTCCGGTAGGAGTCAGTGATCTGCCGCGACATCCGGTTGAACAATTCCAGGGCGGTATCCACCGCCTCATCGTCCTGTTCCGGAAACAAGGCGGTAACCTTGTCATTGACGTCCGCCGCAGCGTTGGTCTTTGTACCGCCCGCGCCGGACTGAAGAACAAATTGTGCCTGACTCATAACCTGACTCCCCGATCGGCCCGTCGGTTCGGGCCTCATAGTTCGGATACTTCGTTTGCAGGTTGTTAAGCCAGCACCGTGCCAACTTGTTTTTTTCTATATATTTCAGGAGGAAAGAGAATTCAGAAAGAGAGTGATGCCAATTTTACGTCGGTCAGAAACGGGAACGGCGCCTCAGGTTACGAACCTTTGACGCCGCTTCAGTAGCTTTAGAATCCGGACGATCCGGCTCAGGACTCCTCGGATTCCTCTTCCCTCAGCCCGTACTTGCGAACCTTCTCTACCAGAGTAGTGCGTCGGATCCGCAGCTTCTCGGCAGCCCTGGCCACAACACCGCCGGCCTCGTCGAGCGCCTGCTGGATCAACTGTTTCTCGAGGTTGGAGAGGTAATCCTTTAGGTCGATACCGTTCACCGGCAGCAATGCCGGGGCATCCAGGCCCACCAGGCCAGGAATACCGGAAGGCATACCGGTGTCCTCCACCGGGCGATTCTCATCATAGTCGTCAACGTAGCGGAACTTCTTGGGCAGCTCCTGCACGCCGATTACACCGTAGGGATGCATGATCGACAGGCGTTCAACAAGATTCGCCAGCTCGCGCACATTGCCCGGCCAGTCGTGCCTGCACAGACTCATGATGGCCGCGGAATTCATCCGCAGCGATCCACGCTTCTCTTTTTCCATCCGCGAAATGAGTTCATTAATCAGAAGGGGAATGTCTTCCACCCGGTCACGCAGGGCCGGCATCTCGATGGGGAACACATTCAGGCGATAATAGAGGTCTTCCCTGAAATCCCCGGATTCAATCATGTCTTCCAGGTGCTTATGGGTGGCGGCGATTACCCGCACATCTGCAGACTGGGTGCGATTGCTTCCCACCCGCTCGAAAGTGCGCTCCTGCAGAACCCGGAGAATCTTGACCTGCATGTTGAGCGGCATGTCTCCGATCTCATCGAGAAACAGAGTGCCCCCCTCGGCCATCTCGAAGCGCCCTACCCGGGCCGTGATGGCTCCGGTAAAGGCCCCTTTTTCATGGCCGAACAGCTCGCTTTCCAGCAGCTCCGCCGGAATGGCGCCACAGTTCACCGGAACAAATGGTTTATCACGACGGGAAGAATGGTAATGCAGGTTGCGGGCGACCACCTCCTTGCCGGTACCGGACTCACCGGTAATGAGAACGCTGACGTCCTTATCCGCCACCTGCTCCATCAGCTGGCGTACCTGCTGGACTTTTCGGCTGGTTCCCACAAGACTCCGGAAGAGCTGCAAACCGCGCTGCTGGCCACGCTCCCGGGAGCGGGTGAACTGATCCCGATAGATCTGGGCCCGGTAGAGCGAATCAACGAACTTGGTGTAATTGAGCGGCCATTCCATGCGAGCAATGATGCGACCGCTGGTCTCATCGGACAGCCCCTTGAGCTCAGGGTGACCAACAACCAGAAACGGTACGCCCTGAACGGCATCACAGACAGCGGTGATCGCCTCGGTGGCTCCTGCATCCTCGCCATTCACCACCGCGACCGCGATATCTGAAAGGCTTTCCTCATCACCACTGCTCAAAAGTGCCCTGGCTTCTCTCCGGCAAGGACCTGCTCCTCGCCAATGAACTCAAGAATGGTGACTATGTCCCGCAATCTTGAATCATCCTCGCTCAGCACCAGCACTTTGTTATTTTTAGACATTCAACCGAATCTCTTGGGGGATTTGTGCGGTATTTAAGACTGTAAGAACCCCAGAGTCAATTTTATGACGCTATTTTGGTCGGTTCGAAGAAACGTTCTGGTAGGCCTTCGCCGCACTCCGGTTCCTGTTTACACCCTTCAGGCCATCCTCCGCCTCCTTGCGGGCCATTCGGGCCGATTCATCGGCGGCGTCAATAAACTGCTGTAGTTCCTGCAAGCGGAGCCTCACCGGCTCCGCATCAACCTCTCCCGCTTCCAGGGCAGCCATCAGCGGCTCGACTGCCGGCTTCACCTGCTCGTTCAGCCCCGCCATCGCGTCCCAGTCCTTTTCGGCCAGGGCGCGACCGAGATCCGCCATCAGTCGATCCAGGTGGTCCAGGTGGTCCAGGTGGGCTTGCGGGTCTGCCATGTCAGTCTCCTTGGAAATCAGCGGCGAGCGGCACGACGGGCGGCGGAGGCAGTAAATTCGTTGCCACGGAACCCCGGGGCGAAATCGTACGCCGGGAATCCATTATCCAGCCCATCAACGTAGTAACGCTCCGCCTTCAGGTCGTAAGTCATTTCCATGGTAGTCCAGAATACCGGCTCACTGTAATAGCTGATGTTGTGAGCTTCCGACACACGCCACAGATTCCCCTCTGCATCGTATTCCTCGGACGCGAGGATCTGCCAGCTGTCTTCATCCACGTAAAACACGCGGCGATCATAAATGTGGCTGATACCGGTACGGCGTTTCGCTTCGACGACCCAAACCCGATGCAGTTCGTAGCGGGTAAGCTGCTGATTGATATGGCCCGGACGAATCACGTCGTCGGCTTCGATTTCTGGCCCGTGAAGCTTGTAGGCATTGTAGGGCACGAACAGCTCGCGCTTGCCTTTCAGCTCCCAGTCGTATTGGTTAGGCGCACCGTTGTACATGTCTTTCTGGTCGACTGACCGCAGCGAGGATGAATTCGGCAGGTCGGTTTCGTAGGCCAGGTTGGGCGACCGGCGAAGACGACGGGAACCGGAATCGTACCGCCACGCAAGACGCGGCGACCGCACCTGGTCAAGCGTTTCATGCACCAGCGTGATGGTGCCGGCCAGTGACGACGGTGAGACAGTGTCCGTCTTCAGGTAAAAAATCTTGTTATCGATTTCCGCCAGCTCCGCGCCCCTCTGGCTGTATGCGAAGAAGTAGTCGTAATCATTGACCACCGGGTTGTAGGAGCCATCCCTCTGGGGCGTTGCAGAGGCACTACGCAGGGAAATTTCTTCGCCCCGATAGCGCAGGATATGGTTCCAGATAACCTCCAGACCATTTTTTGGAATCGGGAAGGGACTGGTCATGATGGTGTCGCGAACGCCGTTACCATTGTCCAGCAACTGCGCTGTCAGCGCGTTCTCACGAAATTTGTCGTAGACGTGCTCGGGAAACGCGGCAGTCCGTCGGGTCTGGTAAACCGGCATGAAGAAGTCGGGCCCATACTTCTCCAGCATGGCAATGTGACCGTCTGAAAGCTTGTCCCTGTATAGCTCCAGGTTGTTGGAGGTAATAACGAAAAGAGCCTCATCTTCGGGAAACGGGTTAATTTCCACTTGCCCCTCACGCCAGCCGTCCGGCGGCGTGGCCAAACCTCCGGTCCATTCGGGTATGCTGCCTGAGCGGTTGCCCGCCTTTTCGGCTCCGACCGGGGTCAGTTCACCACCCAGCCGCTCGGCCTCGGCGGCCGTGACCTTGGACAGGGCCTGTCCAGAAAACCCGAGAAAAGCCAGTGCGACACCTGCAACGAGTTGGCTTCGCATCCCTTACACCTCCAGAAATTCATGCTGTTGGGTAGCCGCCACGAGCAGAACTCGCACAGCCGGGCGCCTTTTTGCCAAATTCAAACGGTCGTTTCAAGTGAATGTTTGTGTTTTATTGTGAAACCTCACCGCAGAGAGAATGGAAGAAATTTGATAGCGAAAATGATATGATGACGGATCAATTTTTCGGGGTTACACCCGCGCTGGGGGATTGAAGGTATTCCATGGCCTCGCAATGGCACTCACTGGTTTCTCAAAAGCTCTTTCTCGCCCGCACGCTGCTTCAGCCACTCGACCGGCCCACAGACGAGGCTCAGGAACAACGTCCCAACGAGGCGGAACAGGCCCTGCGCCGGGAAGCCGCTATTCAGGGGGCGATCGAGCTGCTTCTGCGGTCTCGAAAACTGTTGCTGGTCATGGTTGCGAGGCTATACCAGAGAAAATCAGAGGAACCTTCAACCCTTGATGAGCTGGTCGCTCTTATCGGGCCAGAACCGAGTGAAGTTGGCCGCCTGAAGGAGCTGGAACAGCGATCCGGGAGTTGGTGGAACCATATGGAGCAACTCGAGCGCGCCCAAAGCAGACCCCCGGCGACCAAAAAAACCGTGAGCGAGGAAAACATTATTGCGGTATCGGCCGATTCCGGACCGGATCGATCGTCGGCTGCTTTGATGAAAACGCTGACCGCCGTCAAACATTTTGCCGACGATCTGGAAGAGCAGCACAGCGAGTGGTAAGCCACTCCCAGCTCCGGTTATTCAAATCGTATTAACTTGAAGGTTTATTGAATGTCACCATCGTTTTTTGAAATCGTGCAATTGACCAATGGCGATTACGCCCTGCGCCGCATTGATGATGACAGTGCGCCACTGGTAAAAATCTCTTTTTCGGAAGAAGCCCGGGAAATGATGGAAGATCGGGATATGTCGGTTGCCAAAGCCATGATTGCAGCTGGCATTGAGGCTGTAGGCAATGTTGCCCACGATATCGACTGGGAAGATGACGAACTGGACGCCTCAGACGCCCAGCCCTCCTACACCCTGCATTGATCGGTTAACGCTGCCTGAGAACGACCCCGTGGCTATTGCCCTCGGCCGAGGCTCTTTGCAGGGATTCGAAGGCAGTTCGCCCCAGTTTACGGGTCCACATGACCACAGCGTGACAGGTGCCGGCACTGAGGGCTCGCTCTGCCAGGTCCTGGGCAGGATAGTCCGGTGTTGAACGCAGCACCAGCAATTCGCCGGCGACAATCCCGTGCATTTTTTGCCACTTGCTAACCAGCGCCTGGGGCGGGTCGATCCAGGCCAGCCAGCGCTTCTCCTGATTCAGCTGTGTCAGCATTGGCAACAGCAGCTGGAAATTTTCTACCTGGCCTTCCGGCAGAATGATCTCCGTCACATTGCCACAGACTTTGGGTTCGGTGGTTTCCGGAGCGCGTCGGGCGCGAATGACGGAACGTCGCTCGCGGGCGGCGGTTGCCGACACTGAACAGGACAGAGCATTGGGGTTGTAGGCCAGATTCTGATTAAAGCTCATTTGTTCCATAATTCACCCGTTATTCAAACTATCTGAGGCTATCCGAACCGCTCAGTGCAGGTCAGAGCGGCGGATAACACCAACACCCAGACCCTCGATGAACAGCTCCTGTTCGGTCAGGTCCACTTCGATCGGTGCGAATTCTTCGTTTTCGGCAATCAGGTAGACTTTCGAGCCTTCCTTGCGGAAACGCTTTACCGTTACCTCATCGCCAACCCGGGCAACCACCACCTGGCCGTTGTGAACATCCTGGGTACTGTGAACTGCCAGCAGGTCGCCATCGAGAATACCGATGTCTTTCATGCTCATGCCCCGGACCCGCAGAAGATAATCTGCAGACGGCGAAAAGAATTCTGGCTGCAGTGTGCAGTGATCCTCGATGTGCTCCTGAGCAAGGATCGGACTACCGGCAGCGACCTGACCAATGACCGGGAGGCCCAGGTCCTCTTCCGCCTCAGGCAGACGGATGCCGCGGCTCGCTCCCGGCACCATCTCGATGGCACCTTTCCTTGCCAATGCCCGGAGATGTTCTTCCGCGGCGTTGGCCGAACGGAAGCCCAGTTCTGCTGCGATTTCAGCACGGGTTGGCGGATAGCCGGTCTCGTCGACGTATCGGCGAATAATATCCAGTACCTGGGACTGCCTTGCTGTCAGCTTCATCAAGCTACTCCGCTATATCGGGATCGGGCCGCTGCAAAAATCAGCCTCTCGTAAGAGCGGCTCCGGTGGCCCTGTTTTTTTATACAGTAAAGTGACTATATACAGTGTTTTATCCAGTGTAAAGTCGGCTCCCTGATTTTCTTGCATCCGCTTAATAATGAGGATCAACAGCGGTGTGATATGGTTAGGGCACTATTCCTCACGAACCAGGGAGCACCATGACTCAAGTCAGTGCCTGCAGGATGCCTGACATCCTAAAGACGAACGAAGGGAAGGAACGCCGGGTTGGCGTCGAGATCGAACTGTCTGGTCTGGGCTACGATGAGCTGGTTACATTGGCGGCGGAGATGCTGGAGGGCACACCTGAGCTCAAGTCACGCTATGTGACAACCTTGCAGACAGCTCTTGGCGACTTCACGGTTGAGCTTGATTCCGATCCGATCAAGGATCTTGATCTGGCGGATGAGCGCCTCCCCGAGTCCATTCGAGAACTCGGTGGACAGGCGATGGATGTGATCGACGCCGCGGCCGAACGCGTGGTACCCCTCGAGATCATAAGCCCACCCCTGAAGTTTTCCAGCGTCGAGGTGATTGAAACGCTCGTCGACAAACTCAGGAACGCCGGGGCACTGGGTAGCCGGGACGCCATCTATTTTGCGTTTGGCCTGCAGCTTAATCCCGAGTTGCCCGACCTCAGCCCCGAGACCCTGGTTCGTTACTTCCAGGCGTTCGCGGCCCTGTATGAATGGCTCAAGCACCGGCATCAACTGGACGTCAGCCGCAAATTCACTACGTACATCGAACCCTGGCACGGCCGCTACACCGAGCTCCTGATGGAGGATAACTATCATCCGAACCTCGGGGAGCTCATGGAGGATTACCTGGAGTTCAATCCTACCCGGAATCGCGCGCTTGACCTGCTTCCACTGTTTGCCCACCTGGACAAGGAACGGCTGGAACGCCATGTTCAGGACCCCAGGATAAAAAGCAGGCCAACCCTGCATTACCGGTTGCCGGATTGCGACATCGACAATCCCGGCTGGCATTTCTCAACCGTTTGGAACGACTGGGTCGTTCTGGAGCAACTGGCCAACAATCCCGACGACCTGGCCGACATGCGGCAACTGTTCCGGGAGCGGCGCAAACTGAATCTTCACAACCTGACCCACAGCTGGCGGGAAACCACTGACGACTGGCTGGCCAAAAACGGGTATGTCTGAAGAGTCCAAAGAACAGGAACTTGAGGTTCCGGGCCTGACGATCGGCATCAGTGGTCCCGCTCGAAAAAGCCTTGCCCATCGCCTGATCAGCCTGGGTCTGCGCCTCCACGGTGCCCGGACCCACTATATTCGCCCCGGTTCACGGGTTGCCGTACCGATGCTTGATGGCCTGGTGCTGTCAGGCGGCACCCACGTCCATCCTGAACGTTATGGGCAGGAGCCACAGGTTACCGCCAACTATGACCGCAAGCGGGATAAAACCGATCAGTCACTGCTTGAGCAGGCTGAAGCTATTGGCATTCCCGTGCTCGGGATTTGCCGCGGCGCCCAGTTCATCAACGTTTTCCACGGCGGGTCCCTGTGCCAGAACGTGACACCGCTGAGGGTCAATACCCGGCATCGCCCACTGCTCTTGCCCCTGCAAACCGTGCGACTGGTAACGCACAGCCGGCTTGAGCAAGCCATGCGCTCCCCGGTGATCGGCGCCAACCGGATTCACAGCCAGGCCATCAAGCGCCTGGGCCGCAACCTGCGCGTGACCGCCGTGGACAATGATCTGTTTGTACAGGCTATTGAAAGCACCGGACGCCAATGGCTAACGGGCATCCAATGGCACCCGGAATACCTGCTCTACCATGGCGGACACCGACGCATCTTTGGCCAGTTCGTGGATGCTGCCCGCCGATACAAACTGGCGCGCCTGGAACCGGATTCCGACGACGCCTGATCCATCAACGGTTTCCAAAGGAGGCACTACCATGAACGGACGGAACCGAAAGCTCCGTTTAAACCTGAAGTCCGGTTTTATTCTCCCTCTCGCGCTCACAGTACCTGCTCTGACAATGGCAGGTGAGGTTACGCTCACTGGCGAGGGCAGTGTCCGATACGAGCCCGACAGCGCCAGACTCCAGTTCACAGCCAGTGCCGAGCACGAGCTTCCCCAGAAGGCCACCGAACGGGTAGCGGCCCTGATGGCGCAGTGGCGCGAGGGTATTACCGAGTACCAGGATCAGCTCAATGATTACTCAGACGCGTCGGTAAACCTTTACACCCGAACGTTGCCCGCATCTGAAAGGGAGGAGCAACCCCGCAAGCAGGCCGTTGCCTCCCAGACCGTCAGCTTCAGCATCAGTGATCTTACTCTGCTCAACCCCCTGCTCCAGCAGGCCCAGGCTGTGGGCCTGGATTACCACCTGGGCCCTCACCAGTTCTTCCACTCGGATGAGACCGGTATGGAACAGGAAGCACTGGCCAGAGCCATCGCAGACGCCCAGGCCCGCTGCCGATTCGTGGCCAGTCAGCTCGACCAGAGCTGTGGTGATGTGGTCACCATCAACATCAATGGCGGGCACCGCCCGGTACCAATGATGATGGCGGAGGCCAAATCCATGTCGGATACGGTATCGAGCGTGGGTGAGCGGGAAATCCGGGCCTCAGTGAGCGCCACCTTCGAGCTGGACTGAACTCAGAAATCCCGGGTGTAGAAGATATCCAGGGAGGCCGCCAGCCCGCTGGCAGCCTCAAGATAGAAGTAGCGGCCCAGATCGTAGCGCAGAGCGACCGTGGTTATCGGCTCGAAGATGCCGACACCGTAGCGGACACTCAGCTCATCCGTCAGATACCCGCTCGCCACCACCGAGGTCTGATCGCCGGAACCCTCCGCTTCCAGGGTGAGCTGGCGAATACCGAACTCTTCGCCAATTTGCCCCGTCACCTTGTTGGCCTGGGTCAGTCCCAGGGACAGCGCCGCCCGGCTCATCTGGCCCTCATCACCCCGGCTCTGGGGCGCCCGGCCAAGAATGACATAGGAAAGCGCCTCTGTCTGAGGCATGTCGGGGTTGGAGAATACTTCCGTCTGGGGCGACTGCACAGGGCCGGTCAGACGAATACCGGCCACGACGGTATCCACGGTGCGGACGGCCTCGATGTCCAGGTAGGGTTGGGTAAGGTTGCCCACGAACAACAGTCTTGCCCGCCTGAGCTTGAGCTCCTGACCATAGGCTTCATACTGGCCATTGACCAGTTGGAGCGTGCCACGGGTATCCATGTCATTGCCAATGCGAAGAGATCCCTCCAGATCACCGGTCACGCCGAAGGCGGCAAAAGTCACCTGATCTTCTCCAACAACCACGGTCACATCCATATTCAGCGATCGGACAACGGGCTCTTCCCGTTCCACGCCGACAATGACCTCATCCTCCGAGACCGACACGGCCTGGTCCGGCAAACCCTGTATCTCAATGTCGCCTCTTGGCACTCCGACCTGTCCGGATACCTCCAGGGCCCCCTCACTGAAAACGATGGTCAGATCCGGCTCCACCTCAAGCTGCGCATAAGGCTCCAGGTTGAATGGCACACGGCTGCCGGAAATCGTGATTTCCCCCCGGGGAGACTGTTGCCAGTCGATTTCCCCATCCACAATGGTCTGGCTTCGCGCATTGCTCCGGATCCTGCCACTGATCTCGGCCGAGTAACCGCCAAACTGAACGCTGGCGATCACCTCCTCGATCGGTACCGGCAAGCGGGGATCGGAAACCCGTCCATTCACCAGGTGCAGTTCGCCGGTCACCGCCGGCTTCATCAGCGGGCCGGAGAGCTGGCCCTGGCCGTTCACCCGACCGGCAACTTCGTCCAGCCCGGAAAGCAGTCCTGCAAGGGCAATATCCAGACCCTCGAGACTGAAGGAACCCTCAACGTTGCGGTCGTCCGAGTTCGGATCCAGGTTCATATCCAGCGTGAAATCGCCAAGCTCCGGTCCGGAGAGACGGACCGCAAGGTCGGCTTGTTTGGGCTTCAGGGCGACCTCGGTTGTCAGGGTATTGTAGGCGAGCGACTCCCACTCGCCGTCCACCAGCAACTGGAATTGACCTTCACCGGCGTCCAGGAAAAGGCGTCCGTCCGGACCGTCGCCGGTGGTGGTGAAATCAACCTCGCCGTTGATCCAACCGTCCCAACGTAACGTCTCCGGCAGCAAGGGAGCGAAGGCCACGGTTGGGAAGCGGTCGATACGATAGGCAATGCGGGGAACCGGAAGCAGTGTCTGGTCCTCGGCACAAACCGTACTCTCCTCCCAGCGCCAGCAATGATTGCCAAATGTGAGTTCACCATCGGCTTTGTATGCCAGGGTCGCCGGGGCCTGCAGCCGCCATTGTTGGGACTGTTCCGGAAGGTCAATCACGCCCCGGGACAGCTCTCCCTGCCAGGTTCTCCAGTCAGCGCCGGCCCCTCCTGCGAAACCCAGCTCAAGGTCAGCCTCGGCATGACGAGCTCCGATGCTCACGGTGTGCTTTCCCTGGGTGCCATTGGCTTCCAGAGTGAGCGTTTCAAGCTCTTGGCCGAACCCGTTGAGGTTTTCCGCCTGCAAACGGCTGACAAGGCGCATGCCGTCCTGCAGATCGGCCTCAAGACTGAGGGTTTCAATGGCGAGCTCATCCTGCCAGCCCAGGTTTTTGCCACTTGCACTCAGCTCGCCCTTCGGGCGCTCTGGTGTTCCCTCCGCCGTCAGAGTCGCTTGCAGATTCCCCGTCAGGCCAGGCAGGACAATTTCCGGCGCGGGCAGGTTCAGAGCCAGATCACCACGCAGAACGTCGCCCCAGGTACCGCTACCCTCAATACGGTTGTCACCCACCAACAACTGAAGGTCAGATAGTTCCCAACTGCCTGATGAGGTATCTAGCCGTCCCTGCAGAGACGCGGGATTGGAACGCCAGTCGCCCTTGAGATCCCATCCGGCATTCATGGCAGGTACCGGTCCATCCCCGAGTTGTCCCTCGGTCGTCACATCACCGCTGAGGTTGGCTTCCAGTACAGGTACCCAATAACCGGGATTGAAGTCTTTCAGGCGCAAAGCCGCCTGCCAGGAAAGCGGCCCGGAAAAGTTCACCGAGCCGTTGCCGGTAAGAGACCCGGCGCCTGTGCTGACGGCCAGGTTGGTCAGTGTGGTCTGCTCGGCATCGCCATCCACCGTGGTGGTCAGTTCCGCGCTGCCCTGAGGACCCTCGACACCGGCTTGAAGTTCTGCATGGTAGTTCCCCTCACGCCAGGACACGGTGCCATCCAGGGAACGAAGGGTTACCACTGGCGGCTCAAGGCCCGGGATCAGCGTATACCAGGGAAATCCGCGCAAACGGATGTCGGCACTGGCTTCGAGGCCCTCGCTCCAGGAGACATTGCCATTGGCCACGACATTATCTTGCCCTGCACCATTCTCCCTGTCTGCGGCCAACTCGATCCGGATGTTCTCGGCCGCACGAGTCGTCGCAAGGCCCTTCAGCGTCAGCCGTACCGGGCCTTTCGTGCCCGGAAGCGTAGCCTGCCCCCGGGTGCGAAAACCCTGCTGCAGGCTACCTTTGGCGTCCACAGACCAATCATTGAGCACAAGGGTCTCCGGCAGCGCCTGCGCTGCGCGGAACTGATCCGAGGTTAGCCTCAACTGTGCCGGGAGGGCCGGATCGAGCGGCTCGACTTCCCCCGAGAGTTCAGCATCCAGGTAGCCACGACTGGACGCAGCGACCATCAGGTCCCGAACGCTACCCGAAAGTCGGGCGTCGAGAAGCCACTCCTCTCCATAGGGCGGCGGGATGTCCGCTTTGACTTCCAGATTAACGGGCCAGTCCCGGCGGGTTTCTATCCGCCCAGCGGCGGACACGGTGTACTCGCCCAACTGATACCAGGCGCGCTTTATGTTCCAGGCAGCGCCCGACCCTCCGGCGTCCAGCTCAAACCGGTCCCAGACTCTGTTGCCGTTGAAGGTAAAAGGCCCAAGCCGGACGCCACTGATATTCAGCGCCAGCGGCAGGTCCACGCCCGGCAGTGTGATGGGGCTTCCGCCTTCGGATTTGTCCGCCGGGGGCAACTGGGAGACTTCGAGCGTCTCTGCCTCCAGATTCTCAATACAGAGCTGTTTTTGGAACAGACAGGAAGGGGACCAGTCCACGAGTGGCGACTCAACGACCACTTCGACCCCGTAACCACGCCATTGCAGGTGGTCGGCCTGCCACCGACCAAACAGAGATCCCCGGTCATTTTCCACCTGAAGCCCTGGCACCTGTTCTATAACCCAGGCGGTTCCCGTCTCGGAGCGCAGGGCCAGCAAAACAGCGGCCACCACAAGGACAGGCACGAGAATCAATACCGCCAGCCCCACCAGCAGCCAGAACCGGAGGCGTCGCTTGCGTGCCGTTGGCTCGTGCGGCCTGTCGTCTGATGTTTCCGGTGTCCTCGTCACAGCTCAGGCCCCATGGAAAAGTGAATGCGCCAATCCCCGCCAAATTCACGATCCAACCCTTTGGCGAGATCCAGCCTCAACGGCCCGACCGGGCTGATCCAGCGTATGCCGACACCGGCGCCGGTGGCCAGCGGGTCGCTCGGATTGTTGATCGCGTTGCCGTGGTCGACGAACATGGCGGCACGCCATTTGTCCGCAAACTGATACTGATACTCGGCGCTGCCAACCATCAGGAAGCGTCCGCCCACCGGCACGCCGTTATCATTCTCAGGCGACAGGGTTTCATAGCCATACCCTCGCACACTCTGGTCACCGCCAGCGAAGAAACGCAGGGATGGAGGCACATCTTCAAACCGGTTGGTTGCCACGGCCCCCGCCTGCAGACGACCCAGAAACCGGTGCTTGTCCGCCAGCGTAAACAGCCCCTTGACCAGTGCGTTTACATGAAGGATATCCACATCGGACAGCGCCGCCCGATGCGAACCGGTGACATCGAACTGCAGGCGATAGCCCCGGGATGGGTCCAGTGGCGAGTCAGTGTGGATTTTCGAGTAGCCCGCACCGGGCAGCAGGAGTGTGCTTGTGCCTTTCTCGTCATTGCCGATGTTAAAGCGCTCACCTTCCCAACGCAGCGACAATATCTGCAGCCAGCCGTTATCCAGCTGATGCTGCCACTGCTGCCCCAGGCTCAGAAGCTCCGATTCCACATTCTCGATGTCTTCCCGTTGATAACCGGCGCTCAGGCGGATCAGATCGGTCATGGGCGGATCCAGAGGCAGCTCGTACCAGGTAGTCAGGTTCTGCCTGGGTACCGAGAGTTCTGTCTCGGCGCCCCGCTTGTGCCCCATGGGATTGATCCAGTGTTCCCGCCAGTTTCCACGGAACCTGGGGCCGACATCGGTCGAAAATCCCACGCCCGCCGCCACGGAGCGGGCGTCGCGCCGGGTGAGATCAACGCGGACCGGAATCACGCCGTCCTCGGCACTACCCGGTGAGGCATCGATATCAACACTACTGAAATAGCCGCTGTTCAGGAGGTCCCGGTTGAGCCTTGCTACTTCATCAGCATGGAAGGGTATACCTGGCTCGAACGAAACGAACTGCTCCAGTAGACCGATCTCGAACCAGTGCCCCTCTTCAAAGGTTACCTCTCCGAGCCGGTACCTTTCGCCGCTATCATAGATAAGCGTAACCGCAGCGCTTCGGGTTGCCGGATCCACTTCCAGGGTACGGGTAACAAATTTGCCGTCGAAATAGCCACGCCGTCGGGCACGGGTCTGGATGGTATCTCGCAGGCTGGCATATTGCCCGTGGTTTAGAATGTCGCCTTCGGCCGGGTGCTCTGGCAGATCGGCGGTAAACCGTTCATCCGACGCAGCAGCCCCCCTGACCTCCACGGTCCGGGACGTAACTCGCACCGGCTCCCCCGGCGTAATGGACAGAACAAGCGTTGCCGTTGTGTCGGAATCACCCTCTTCAATCCGCCACTCAATCAGCGGGCTATAATATCCCAACGCCCGCAATGCCTCCTCGGCCTGACCAACGGCTGTGGGGGCATAACGCCTGAGATTACTGGCACTGCGGCCTTCGACCTCCCCGATAAACGCCTGGGCATTTGATTTCAGATCCGGGTAGTCTCCCTCCATGTTCACGACGACCTGTTGCGCGCAAACCCACGACGGCAGCCAGCAGAGCAACAAGATCAAAAGCCGGACCCGGCCCGAATTCACGACTTGGTAGATTGATAGCATCCGGCTATTTCAGTGTTGGTGGTAACAAGAAGGATTTCCGTTCAAGCGTGGGAGTTTAATGGCAGACGGTCAAGTTAATCCATGGTTGGCCTTTCGGACTGCCTTGAGCGGCTCAAGGGCGAGTCGTTTGTGGCGTTGAAATAAGCTAACCTGTCAGATACTTAGCAACAGACCGGACCCTGGCGAATGCTGAAGATAAATCGAGAAAACCTGAAATCCAGCCACCAGCTTGTCTGGTTCATCATTGATTTCCTGATGCTGGGCCTGCTGATCATCAACCTGGCGTTCATCATCTGGGACTCGATCTATAACTTTGTAGCCGTTCAGAATCTGCTGAAAGAGCATGCTCCGGCCATACAGTCGGCCTACCACCCCATCCATGAACGCTTCATCTTTTACGATCTGATCTTCGTCAGCATCTTCCTGACCGAGTTCTTCGTCCGCTGGGGTTACGCCATCAAGGCGAAAGTCTACGACCGCTGGTATTTCTACCCGTTTATCCACTGGTACGACCTGGTGGGCTGTATCCCGGTGGGAAGCTTGCGTTTCCTTCGTATCCTGCGGGTGATTTCCATCATCTATCGCCTGCATCAGTACAAAATCATTGATATCACGAATACCAGGATTTACCGCTTCGTGAACTTCTACTACGAAGCCTTTATGGAGGAGCTTTCAGACCGCATTGTGCTGAAAGTACTCAGCGGCGTGCAGCAGGAGGTCAAACGGGGCTC
This sequence comes from Marinobacter sp. 3-2, assembly GCF_003751355.1. Classification (NCBI taxonomy): domain Bacteria; kingdom Pseudomonadati; phylum Pseudomonadota; class Gammaproteobacteria; order Pseudomonadales; family Marinobacteraceae; genus Marinobacter; species Marinobacter sp. 3-2. The sequence continues at coordinate 383,910 of NZ_RJUQ01000011.1, forward strand.
TCCGCTGTTCGACAAGATCCAGGAGGACATCCTCTACCCCCGCAGGGACATGCTCTCCGACTGGATCTCCAAGCGGGTCGCAGAGGCAGCCCAGGAAGGCTACGTGCCCAATCGCGGAGCCCTCAGAAGCTATCTGGAAGACAGGGTGGACAATGCCCTGAAACAGAATCTGGAACTGTCACGGCTGAAGTACCTTCCTGTGGTGGGTCCAACGATCCAGGAAACCCTGGAAGAAGCCGTCGGCGACATCGTTGCCCACGTTATTCACCAGATTCTCGAAGACCTGGCTTCTGCCTCCAACCACGCCTTCATCGAAGACATCGTGAACGTGTTCCTGCCGACACCCGGTGAAGTAAGGGCCGATGAAGCGCAGAACGAGGCGCTCATTAACCTGATCATTGAGATCATTGACGCCATCAAGGGACAAGTGAGGGTAAAACACTGGCGAGCGGAACTTCCGTGACCGACTGACGAGCCTTCTAAAACCAACAACAAAGAGACCATCCATGGATGCAACGCAATTGCCACTGCATTATCAGTCGGCCCATGACCTCTTGAAACAACTTGACGCCGGCACCCTGACCAGCGAGGCACTAACCACGGCCTTGTTGGAGAGAATCCGCGAGCATAATCCGACCATCAATGCCGTCGTGACCCTGGACGAGCAAAAGGCTCTCGCCAACGCCCGGAGGGCTGATGAGGAACGTGCAGCCAGCTTGGTAAGGGGCCCATTGCATGGTCTTCCCCTTACCCTGAAAGACACCTGGGAAGTGGCAGGCATGACCTGTACCGCGGGTGCCCCACCCCTGAAGGATCACAAACCCAACCGCCACGCCGATGTCGTGCAGCGGCTGGAAGACGCCGGAGCCATTATTCTGGGCAAGACCAATGTGCCCATCTACGCCACCGATCTCCAGAGCTACAACAAACTGTTCGGGGTGACCAACAACCCCCACAATCTGGCGCACACTCCCGGTGGCTCCTCAGGTGGTGCTGCGGCCGCCCTGGCTGCAGGCATGACACCCCTTGAAGTGGGCAGCGACCTGGCTGGCTCCATTCGCACACCCGCGCACTTTTGTGGCGTGTTCGGCCACAAACCAACCCGCTCGCTGGTGTCGTTTCGGGGTCACATCCCGGGGCCACCGGGAACCCAGTCCCGACCGGATCTGGTCGAGGGCGGCCCGATGGCTCGCAGTGCCGGCGACCTGGAACTCCTGCTGAGCGTCATTGCCGGGCCCCGGCCAGCTGAAGAGCGCACCTGGTCCCTGGCAATGGCACCCTCGGAATTAAAAAGTCTCGATCAGGCCCGAGTCGGCCTATGGCTGTAAGATCCCTTGTGCCCGATAGAGCAGGAGCTGACCGAGGGTTATCAGAACCTGGGCAACGCATTGTCTGAACGGGGCGCATTGGTCACTGAGGCCCGCCATCCATTGCTGAGCCTCGAACATATTCTCCCTGCCTATTTCAATCTTCTGGGGGCCCTGCTAAGCACCTCGCTGAAGCCCGCCCAGCGCCGACAGATGAAATGGATTGCCCGGCTGGAACCCTGGCTCAAATTTCTGGGGCCGATGACGCCTTTCATTGGTGAATACGGACGAGGGGTGAATCAGCCGGTCTACCAGTGGATGGCCTGGAGCGAAATGCGCGAGAAGATGCGGGCCGAGATCGAATCGTTATTTCAGGAAGTGGACGTTCTGCTGACGCCGGTGACACCCACCACCGCCATCCGGCATGACCACAGCCATCCGGTCTTCAAACGCCGGATTACCGTCGCCGGTCAACCAAGGGCGTACATGGACCAGTTCTGCTGGATCGCCTTCGCCACCCTGCTTGGTCTACCCGCCACCTCCGTCCCCATCGGACGAACGAAAGAAGGCCTGCCATTCAATGTTCAGGTGATTGGTGCGCCGGGGATGGACCTGACCACAATCGGTTTTGCGGGACTACTGGAAGACGCCGGGCTGGCTGGGTTTGTTCAGCCGGAAGGATTCTGAAAACGTGGAAGCGAAAAAAAGCCAGCACATGGCCGGCTTTTTTCAATGATGGTAGCGGGGGCTGGATTCGAACCAACGACCTCCGGGTTATGAGCCCGACGAGCTACCAGACTGCTCTACCCCGCATCAAACTGGTTGTTTCTCAGGGAACCCCTGATCAACGTGGCGCGCATGATAAGGGGTGTGATCGATACTGTCAAAGGAAAGTTCCGGATTTCCGAAAACTCACCTCTCCAGAATCGCCGTAACCCCCTGTCCGCCCGCGGCGCAGATCGAAATCAGGCCTCGTCCGCGGCCCTTCTCCTCCAGCAACTTGGCCAGAGTCGCAACAATTCGGGCACCGGTGGCCGCAAAGGGGTGACCGGTTGCCAGGCTGCTGCCTTTTACATTGAGCTTGTCGCGGTCAATGCTGCCCAGAGGCTTGTCCAGGCCCAGACGCTCCTTGCAGAAGGTCGGATCCTCCCAGGCCTTCAGGGTACAGAGGACCTGTGAAGCAAAAGCTTCATGGATTTCGTAAAAATCGAAATCCTGAAGGGTCAGCCCCGCTTTTTCCAGCATCCGGGGCACTGCATAGGCAGGTGCCATCAGCAGCCCCTCTTTCTTGTCCACAAAATCCACCGCCGCATTCTCCGAGAACGTCAGCCAGGCTTTCACCTCGTGATTGTTGGCCTTCGCCCACTCCTCGCTGGCCAGCAACACGCAAGAGGCGCCGTCCGTCAACGCCGTGCTGTTAGCCGCGGTCATGGTGCCGTTTTCCCGATCAAACACCGGCTTGAGCGTAGCCAGCTTCTCCAGCGTGGTATCCGGACGCAGAATGTTGTCCTTCTCCAGCCCCGCCATCGGCGTCAGCAAATCGTTGAAGAACCCCTCGTCATAGGCCCTGGCCAGCTTCTGATGGCTCTCCCAGGCCAGCTTGTCCTGATCCTCCCGGGCAATATCCCACTCCTTCGCAGTCACCTGTGCATGCTCGCCCATCGACATTCCTGTCCGAGGCTCGCCGTTCTGAGGCACCTCGGGCTTCAGATGTCCGGGCCGAAACCGCCCAAGAATTTTCAATCGATCCCCGGCGGTCTTGGCCCGGTTCAAATCCAGCAAAATCTCACGAAGCCCCTCACCCACGCCAATCGGAGCATCCGACGTGGTGTCGGTTCCGCCGGCAATACCACATTCAATCTGACCCAGGGCAATCTTGTTGGCCACCAGAATCGCCGCCTCCAGCCCCGTGCCACAGGCCTGCTGGATGTCATAAGCCGGCGTCTCCGGCGCCAGCCCACAACTCATCACCGCCTCCCGGGTCAGATTAAAGTCCCGGGAATGCTTGATAACCGCCCCAGCAGCCACCTCACCCAGCCGCTGGCCCTCCAGACCATAACGATCCACCAGACCTCGCAGCGCCGATGTCAGCAACTCCTGGTTACTGATCTTGCTGTAGACCGTATTCGACCGCGCAAACGGAATCCGGTTACCACCCAACACCGCAACGCGACGAATCGCCGAAGGGGCGGCGCTGGTCTTTTTCGAAGTAGCGGTTTTCTTACGTGAAGTTTTCGATGCTTCTGCCATGATCATTTCATCCGTTTTGAAGTAACCGTGATGTCAGGGGGAACATTGGGGGAAGGCTTCCCAGAACCGTGGAGCGCCAAGGATGGCGCGACCGAGCCCTACAGGGACGTATTCACGGGCGTGTTCTGGGAAGCCTTCCACCAATGTTCCCTGCACCCAGGTTGAGTTGTTAATGTCGACAGTTTAGCGACAACCGGAAACGCCTCATTGGCACCCCTGACAACACCCTACAGGCATTGAGTCAATCCAAAAACTATCCGATTCTTTACCCTGTAGGACGATTCGCATCCAGCAACCCGAATGCAAACACAAGGAAGCCCCCATGTCTGACCTCTATCTTAGAATAGTAAACACCCCGGTTGGCAAAACCGCCGCACAATCCCTGGGCCTACCAGCGCCCGTACCCCTGAAACGTCTCAAGCGAACCGATCAGCCATTTATCGAGGGCGACGTACTTGTAGGCGCAGCCAGCGGAGGCAAAGCCATCGCGGCAATCGGAAGCACCCTCAGCGCCAGTGCAGCCACATTGCACCACGCCAGCGGGAATGAACGACTGAAAGACTCGTCCAAGGCCGGCAACAAAGCCCGACCCATGGACCTGAATTCGGAAATCGATCAAAAATTTTCCGCCCTGGTGTTTGACGCCACCGGGTTGAAAGGACCCGATGACCTCCGGGCCCTTTACGATTTTTTCCACCCCACCATCAAGAAGCTCGGCGGCAACGCTCGGGTACTGGTCATTGGCCAAAACCCCGCCACTTGCAGAAAGGCGCCCCAGGCCGCTGCCCAACAGGCCCTGGAAGGCTTTGTTCGCAGCATCGGCAAGGAAATCGGAAAGAAAGGTTCCACTGCAAACCTGCTATGGATGGCACCCGGTGCCGAGCAGCAACTGGAATCCAGTGTCCGGTTCTTTCTGTCCACACGCTCTGCCTACGTGTCTGGCCAGGTGGTCAGGATCGGCAAAAGTGATTCGGCGCCTGCGACCAATCCTGTCGCTCCCCTGACAGGAAAAGTTGCCCTGGTTACCGGGGCCTCCCGCGGCATCGGCGCCGCTATTGCAGAAACCCTTGCAAGAGATGGCGCCACGGTTATCGGACTCGATATTCCGCCTGCCATGGAAGATCTGCAAAGAGTCACATCTGCCATCAACGGCAAGGCACTGGCTTGCGATATTACTGACGAAAAGGCGCCGACGCTCATCGCCGACTTCATCGATGAACATTTTGGCGGAGTGGACCTGGTCATTCACAACGCAGGGATCACTCGTGACAAAACCCTTGGCAATATGCCCGAGCACTTCTGGGATATGACAATTGCCGTAAACCTGACCGCCGAGGAATTGATCGACGAAGAGTTGGCCAAGCGAGAACTGATGAAAGAGAACGGCCGCATCGTCTGCATCTCCTCCATCAGCGGCATTGCCGGGAATTTCGGGCAGACCAATTACTCTACTGCCAAGAGCGGCGTGATCGGCTACGTGGAAGCCATGGCCCGGCAACTGAAGAATGGCGTAACCATCAACGCCGTTGCCCCGGGTTTTATCGAAACCCAGATGACCGCAGCCATGCCGGTCACCATCCGCGAAGCCGGTCGCCGGATGAACAGCCTCTCCCAGGGCGGGCAACCCGTTGACGTGGCGGAAACTATCGCCTGGTATTGCAGTCCTGCGTCCAGCGGAGTGAACGGCAACGTGGTGAGAGTCTGCGGCCAGTCGCTGATTGGCAAATAAAAAAAGGGCCGATCCTTTCGGATCGGCCCTTTTCGGAATTTTGGTGGGTGGTACTGGGATCGAACCAGTGACCCTCGCCTTGTAAGGGCGATGCTCTCCCAGCTGAGCTAACCACCCGGGGATACTGCATAAAAATGGCGGAGCGGACGGGACTCGAACCCGCGACCCCCGGCGTGACAGGCCGGTATTCTAACCAACTGAACTACCGCTCCGCATCAATTCTGACCCTCGGGCCCGAACCTGAAACCGGATGGGGTGATCCGGTGATGCATTTGAAAGTGGTGGGTGGTACTGGGATCGAACCAGTGACCCTCGCCTTGTAAGGGCGATGCTCTCCCAGCTGAGCTAACCACCCACTTTCAAGCCTTCCAAAGGCGCTCACTTGCTTGGCAGCCGCGCTGTCTCAACCAAGTGAGAGGCGCATTTTAAGCATTTGGCTGGCGGTGTCAAATATTTTCCCGGAATTTTATAAAAAAACCTGCAAGCCATTCAAAAGCGTACAGTTTTTGAGCAAACCTACTTTCTTGCAGCGGTCTTGCGCGTCGCTTTTTCAGCCCGCGGCACCGGCCGATCCTGCCCCGCCTTCTGCGCTTTTTCCTGGAGAGAAAGTTCGCTGACACGGCTGCGCCTGTCTTCGGGAACCGCTCGATTAGCGAGAGAGCAATTCAGATCGTCCAATCGTTTCTGCAGGTCACCCCAGCTATCCAGCAACTGGGGAACGACATCATCCGCCAGTCTTTCGAATCTGAGTCGAAGAGAATCCTTGAGAGCCATTGTTTTTAAATTTTCCCGAGCCATTCACCTTGCATCAGTGTAGTCAGCGCTCAGAAAATCCACCAGCCGCCTCCGGATTCTGCTTCTTCTCTGCGCTCCCGTTCCATCTCCAACTCCGCGTATTCCTGCTCCAGCCTCTTAATCTTGCGATCGGCTTCAAGAGGCACGGTTGGGCCACCACCGAACGGCCAGAACCAGGACGTGGATTCGTACTTGCCCTCCTGCTTCAGGCGCTCGATCTCGAGCTCACGCTCCTCCTCCAGCAGCACCAGTTGCCGCTCGTAATCCAGGTCTTCGTTCACTTCCACAATGGAGGTAGCCGCGTGGTTTGGCGCCAACAGATCACTGTTCAGAAAACGGGTGGAAACAATCTCCTCTGCCTGCATGGCATATTCCCGCGTTACCAGCTGGAGGTCGCCCTGGGTCAACGGATGATCCGGATCCAGGTCCGGATGCCGTTGGCCCGGTTCCGAAAGCTCGTTATAACGCAGGTAATAGATCTGTCCTGGCTCAACGTCCAGCGTGGCATCGGCGATCAGGCTAAGACTGAAGGAGTTCATGCCCTCCAGACCCAGCAAAGGTCGGCGCATGGCGATGTGGCGCTCTCCGGGGCTTACCTCGAGCCAGGTGAAGCTGTCGTTGCGAATGTTGAAATAGTGGGTGTCATCTATGTAGACACTGGGCGCTTCAATTTCATCAGCCGCCCATTGGGAGTGTGTCCTGTAGAAGTACAGCACCGCGTTGCGACGATCCCAGCTATCGTTGTCGATATGGACAAAATCATGCCCGGAAACCGGATGCAGGAACGACCCGACGCTTTTGCCGATGGACTGATAAACCGTACAGCCCGGCAACACCAGCAACAGCCACATCGCTGCCAGAAGCCGGGGAACAAGAAAAACGGAAGGCACTCGGGTTTTCATTGTTGTTAACTCTTCATCCTGATTGCGAGTTGCCTGATCTTAACAACTGCACAAAAACAGAAATGAGAGCTACCGCAAGGGATGGCTACAAACCGTTACAAAACCCGAAATGCCGATTGCAGGACCACGCTACGGGCAGCTACTGCCCGCTGATCTGGCTCCGTAATTGATTCACCTCTTCAGACAGCCGAACCAGACGGGAGGTCAGTTGTGACCGCGAGGCATCGATAGACTCAACCGTGCGCTTGAGACTGGCCACCTCATTACGGAGCGCCTGAACCCGTCCATCATCGGCCAGCTCATCGGTCTCCCGCTCCAGGGCCGAGATCCGGCCCTCCATGCCGCTGATTCCCAGCTTCTGCTCCTGCTCAAAACGCCGGATACGGCTCTCGATCACCTGATCCACATCCGCCAGCTGCTGGCTCAGTTTCGTCAACTGATCCGTTGCCTGCCGGTTGGCATCCTGCAGCGCTGCAATCGACGTCTCCGTTTGTTGTTTCAGGGCTGCAATATCGGCGGAAAGCGAGGACCGGACCTTTTCAACCGACGTCTCAAGCGAACCAATGGCCTGCTTGCCCTCCGCAAGGCCGGATTCCAACGCGGCAATCCGTTCCTGCTGCTCATCCAGGCGCTTCTTGTTGCGTTCATTGGCAATGGCCCAGAGTTTCCGGATCTCACTGTCTGCCGTGTCCAGACGCTTGGTATGCGCCGCGATCTGCTCCTCCAGAGTAGCGCCCCGCTCCTGAAGGTTTTCCCCCGTTTCCGAAAGCTCGCCCTCAAACCGAGCAAGCGCCAGCTTGCTCTGCCGCGCCCAGTAATCCGCTTCTTCAAGCTGCCCTTCCAACGCCTGAACCCGCTGCTCCTGGGAGTACCAGCCAACACCCGCGGCAACGGCCAGCACAATCAACAACACCCAAAGCATTGCCGAGCTACCGCGACCATTGCCGCCGCCACTACCGTTACCGCCCTTGCCACCTTTGGGAGGCTTCGTTGATGTCGACGATTCGCCTTTCCCTCCGGACGCTGGCCTGGACTTTCTTTCCGCCGCCTTCTTCGGCTCGGCACTACCAATCGGTCGTTCAGCCCTCAACTCATCATCATCTGGACGGATGGGTTCCATTACAGCTCCTGACTATGGACGGTTAAAACAATAGCGATCGATAATACCTGTACTTAGGCGCAGGTAAAAATAACGCCTTGCCAATACATGCTCTTGCACAGAGTCGGGGGGCTGGATGGAGGCTCTTTCCGGAAATGTCTGAAGCCAGGGATGGCTTCAGTCAAGCCCACATGGATGTGCTCGTAGCGTTTTCCGGAAAGAGCCTCCATCCTGCCCTACTCCGAAGCCATAAGTTTGCATGGTAAGTAGGCAAAACATACAATGGCCGGCTTTCCAATTATCACAGGACTGTTGCATATGCAGCCGCTTGTAGGACTCATCATGGGCTCCAAATCCGACTGGCCCACCATGGAACACGCCGCCGCCATGCTCGAAAAACTCGGCGTGCCCTATGAAACCAAAGTCGTCTCGGCCCATCGCACACCGGATCTGCTTTTTGACTATGCCAAAACGGCCGCAGACCGCGGCTTGAAAGTCATTATTGCGGGCGCCGGCGGCGCAGCGCACCTGCCGGGCATGGTTGCCTCACAAACCGCCCTGCCGGTCCTTGGTGTTCCTGTTCAGTCCAAAACCCTGAATGGTCTGGATTCATTGCTCTCCATCGTCCAGATGCCAGGCGGCATCGCTGTCGGCACCCTCGCTATTGGCAAAGCCGGCGCAACCAACGCTGGCCTGCTGGCAGCGCAGATTATCGGCACCTCAGACGACAGCGTACGCAAAGCGGTTGAGCAGTTCCGGGCCACACAGACCGAAACGATTCTGGACAATCCTGATCCTCGGGACCAGTAACAGGCAGGAGAACTCGAATGAGAATTGGTGTACTGGGCGCCGGCCAACTGGGAAGAATGCTGGCACTGGCCGGATACCCACTGGCCAAGACCTTTGTTTTCTATGACATGTCCGGCAGCCCCAGTGCCGGCCTTGGTGAAGTCATCATCGACCGCGAGGGCCAGTACCTGGACGATTTCCTCTCCCGGGTCGACCGTGTTACCTATGAGTTCGAACACCTGCCAGTAAACGTGGCCGAGAAAATTGCTGCTCACAAACCGGTTCACCCCTGCCCCCGGGCATTGCAGGTGTGTCAGAACCGGGAAGCGGAAAAGACTCTGTTCGGCGAGCTGGGCATCCCCACGCCAGAATGGAAAATTGCCGATAGCGCCGCCTCGTTGAAAGCCGCGGCCGAGGAACTTGGCTGCCCGGTGGTAGCGAAGTCCAACACCGAAGGATACGACGGCAAAGGCCAGGCCGTACTCAAATCGCCTGAGGATGCCGAGGCCGCCTGGGCCTCCATCGGCCACCCCCGCCTTATCGTGGAGAAGTTCGTCGACTTCCACCGGGAAGTGTCGATTATCGCCGTTCGCGCTGAAGACGGTGAGCTGGCGTTCTACCCGATGGCGGAGAACACCCACCACGAGGGAATTCTGCGCTACTCCATTGCGCCTGCTCCGAAGCTCGAGAAGCACGTTCAGGAAGATGCGGAGCGGTACATCAAGGCACTACTGAACGAATTGGACTATGTCGGCGTATTAACGCTTGAGTTGTTCGAGACAACCGATGGCCTGGTCGCCAACGAGATGGCGCCCAGGGTTCACAACTCGGGGCACTGGACCATCGAAGGCGCGATGACCAGCCAGTTCGAGAACCACATTCGCGCGGTAAGCGGGCACCCTCTTGGCAATGTTGCTCCACGTGGTTTGAGCTGCATGATCAATATCATCGGAGAGCACGGCGACATCGAGCGAATCCTCGAACTGCCCTACGCCCATGTTCATCTTTATAATAAGGGTGAACGACCGGGTCGTAAGCTGGGCCACGTAAACATACTGGCCGACAGCTACGAAGAGCTTGTCTGGCGGGTGAAGAACTGCGCCCAGTTCCTGCCGGGCAGCCCAGAGTTTAAAAGTTCTTTAACACCAAAGGGTTGATCTGACTCAAATCGACCCTATATTGGGGTAACGAACATCAACATAAACAGAGAGACAGGGAGAACGACCTCATGGCATTTGAACTTCCCGCACTGCCCTACGAAAAGAACGCACTGGAACCGCACATCTCTCAGGAAACACTCGAGTACCATTACGGCAAGCATCACAACACCTACGTCACCAAGCTCAATGGCCTGATCGAAGGTACGGACAACGCCAACAAATCTCTTGAAGACATCATCAAGAGTGCCAGCGGCCCGTTGTTCAACAACGCCGCACAGGTCTGGAACCACACCTTCTACTGGCACTGCCTGAGCCCGAACGGCGGTGGTGAGCCCACCGGTGCTGCCAAGGAAGCGATCGAGAAGGCGTTCGGTTCTTTCGAAGATTTCAAGAAAGAATTCAATGATAAAGCAGCCAACAACTTCGGTTCTGGCTGGACCTGGCTGGTGAAAAAAGCGGACGGCACCGTTGCCATCGCGAATACCAGCAATGCTGAAACGCCGTTGACTGGTGCCGACAAGCCGGTACTGACCGTCGACGTCTGGGAGCACGCGTACTACATTGACTATCGCAACTCCCGCCCGAACTACCTGGAAGCTTTCTGGAACCTGGTGAACTGGGATTTCGTAAACGAAAACCTGGCCTGATCCCGGCCTTGCTTCCAGACACAGTCTAAAACGACTGTGATCAAGCGCCCGCCCCTGGCGGGCGTTTTTGTGTCTGCCATACCCAAGCAATTACAATTTGATACAAGCACACTCTGAAATCTTTGGAAAAATCGCCGATACTCCATGAAGATATCGCGAACCTGAACCATACTTGGAAACAACCATCAGGGTGAGCCCCCACGCACATCACCCAAAGTGCGACACCTTTGCCCTGAACCTTGCAGATCAGCGGCTCTGCAAAAACCGGAACAAGACAGGCTTGAATGCAAAACTCCTTCGAGGTTGAACATCGCCTGGGCTATCGAATCTTACGGTGGATTCTTGCGGTGGCCCTTGCCAGTGGCGTCGTTGTCAGTGCCATACAGGTCATCCTGGACGCCCAACGTGTGTCCAGGGGGCTGGATAGCGATGCCAAGCAAACCATCGCGATGGTGAAAGACGCAGCCACCCAGGCGGTGTTCAGCATCGACGCCGAGCTCGCGCAACAAGTCGTGGACGGCCTTTTCGCCAAGGAAGCCGTCCATATGGCCCGCATCGTCCACCCTGACGGCGACCCACTGGGAGATCGCAGCCGGCCACTCCAGGAAACCGCTTTCCGCCCGGTCACCGATCCGATTTTCGACGCCGACCGGCTCTATCGGGAACCGCTTTTCCGCGAGGGTAATCCGGAAGACGTCTACGGCTTTCTTGACGTTCACTACGACACTGCAGCAGCGGCCCGCACCTGGTTGGACAGGGCGGCTGTCACTTTCGCTTCCGGCATGGCCACAGCTCTCATTCTCGGCATGGTGTTGTTCTATGTATTCCACCTGCTCCTGACGCGCCCCCTCCTCCGAATTGTCAATTCCGTGAGGCAGGTGGATCCTGCGCACCCGGATGACCGCCTGGTCACCACGCCATCCGGCCACCAGAGCGATGAACTCGGCCTCTGGGTCAACGCTACCAACAACCTTCTGGTGGCCATTGGCGACAGCCAGAAACGCCATCGCGAGGCGGAGGACCGGGTGAGCCGTCTCTCACGTTACGACCAGCTCACTGGCCTGCCCAGCCGGGATACCTTCATGGAGTTGTTGGTGCGGGATATTGAGGATGCCGCCAGGCGCAACGCCCAACTGTCGCTGATTGTCTGCGGCATCGACGATTTCAAATCGGTGAACGAGCAATGCGGTTTCCGGTCCGGGGACCTTATTCTACAAACCGTTGCCGACCGCCTGACCAACAAACTGGACAATGCCCGCTTCACCATTGCACGCCTCGGCAGCGACCAGTTCGTGGTTGTCCAGAAAGGACTTCGGGACGGGTTCCAGGCAGCAGACACAGCTGAGCGAATCCTGGCCTGTGTCAATGAGCCCATGCTGGTCGAAGACCAGAACATCTCAATCAGCGCCACCCTGGGGGTTGCTCTTTACCCCTCCGACACCAGCAAGGCAGACCGACTGCTTCAGAGTGCCGAACAGACCATGACCCTGGCCAAGCAGAACGGTCACAACCACTTCCAGTTCTATGTCGCCAGCATTGACCAGGAAATCCGGGACCGGAAGCAACTGGAAAAGGATTTGTCCCAGGCTCTTGGTAATCACCAATTTCATCTGGTTTACCAGCCCCAGATTAATCTGGAGAGCAAACGGGTAATCGGGGCAGAGGCATTGTTACGTTGGGAGCACCCGACTCGTGGCACGGTTCCCCCCGACTTCTTTATCCCGGTGGCCGAAGCAAACGGCTCTATCGTGGAAATTGGCCAGTGGGTTCTGGACCAGGCTTGTTGGCAGGCAGCTCGCTGGGCCTCGGACGGCTCGCCGCTTCGTATTGCTGTTAATCTCTCGGCCGTTCAGCTGCGCCAGGAAAGCATTGTCGATGATATTCTCGATACCCTGCGACGACACAAGATACCGGCCGGGCGGCTGGAGCTGGAGGTAACAGAAACCAGCTTCATGACCAACCTGTCAGACGCCGTAGCCAAACTCCACAGACTCAACAAAGCGGGAATAAGCATCGCGGTGGACGACTTTGGAACCGGCTACTCGTCACTGACCTACCTCAAACAGATGCCGGTACAGCATCTGAAGATCGACAAACAGTTTATCCGCGATCTGCTGGTCAATGAGGAAGATACCCGAATCGCCAATACCATCATCGACCTTGGCAAGAGTCTGAACCTGTCAGTGGTTGCTGAAGGGGTGGAAACGGCAGAGCAGGAATATTACCTGAGCCAGCGTGGCTGCAAGCTCGCCCAGGGCTATTTTTTCAGCAAGCCGTTGCCGCCGCGTGAATTTGAGACCTTCGTTAAAGGTTTTCACGAGCAGATCGTGGAAAATAACCTCTGAACCACTACCTCTAGGAGTTGCCATGGGAACCACTGTTATCGGCCTGATCGTTATCGCCGTCGTTGTTTTCTATCTGGTCTTTATCTACAACCGCCTGGTTTCCCTGCGCAACCAGTTCAAAAACGGGTTTGCCCAGATTGATGTTCAACTGCAGCGTCGGCACGACCTTATTCCGAATCTTGTGGAAGCGGCAAAAGCCTATCTGACCCACGAAAAAAGCACCCTCACCCAGGTGATGGAAGCCCGTAACAATGCGGTCAGCGCCCAAAAAGACGCCGCCAAGGATCCTGGCGATGGAACCAAGATCCAACGCCTGGGCAGCGCCGAAAACCTGCTCACCAAGGCGCTCGCAAATTTCTACGCCGTGGCCGAGAACTATCCGGAGCTGAAGGCCAACGAAACCATTCAGCAACTGATGGAAGAACTCTCCAGCACCGAGAACCGGGTCGCCTTTGCCCGCCAGGCCTATAACGACGGCGTCATGAGCTACAACATCTTCCGGGAGCAGTTCCCGAATAATGTTATCGCCGGCATGTTTGCGTTCAAGGAAACGTCGCAACTGGAACTGGAATCACCGGAAGCCCGTCAGGCACCGAAAGTGGCCTTCTGAGGCCCTGAATCATGGCTCATCCCGGTTTCTTTCAGCGCCAGGCCCACGCCCGGCGCAACACCACTCTGCTGGTTTTTCTTTTCCTGACGGCGGTCGCGTTTATCACGCTTGCCGTCTGCCTTGTGGGTTATTTTGTAACCCGTAGTGAATCCTCCGGTCTTGCGTTCCACCACTGGCTGCTCTCCAATCATGGCCTGTTGACCGCCGTTACGGTTGTCTCCCTGATTGTTCTGGGCTCCCTTCTCCGCTGGGTTGATCTGGCCGGTGGTGGCGACCGGGTCGCCAAAATGGTTGGCGCCAGGCCCATTGACCCCGATACCCGCGACAGTGACGAGCGCAAACTGCGCAACATCGTTGAGGAAATGGCTATTGCCAGTGGTGTCTCGGTGCCGGAACTCTATGTGATGGATCAGGAAACCGGCATCAACGCTTTTGTGGCCGGCTACACTCCCGGTGAGGCCGTCATGGTCGTCACCCACGGCGCCATCACCCAGTTATCCCGAGACGAACTGCAAGGCGTGGTCGCCCATGAATTCAGCCATATTTTCAACGGCGACATGCGGCTGAACGTTCGGCTCATTGCCCTCCTTGCCGGCATCCTGATGATCGGACAGATTGGCGGCTTTCTACTGCGCGCATCCCTCTACCGCGGCCACCGGGTGGGTCGATCACGGGACGGTCGGGCCCAGGCGGCCATGGGCATCATTGGTCTGGCCCTTTTTGTGATTGGCTATGTGGGCGTTTTCTTCGGCCGGCTGATACAGGCGGCGGTCTCCAGGCAACGCGAAATGCTGGCAGACGCATCCTCCGTGCAATTTACCCGCAATCCCGAAGGCATTGCCGGAGCGCTGTTCAAGATCGGAATGAAGGGCGGCTACCTGGACACAACCAGCCACGCCAGCGACATGAATCACATGTGTTTTGGCGAAAGTGCGCGGATGAAGTTCACCTCTTTGCTGGCATCCCACCCGCCCATAGATGAGCGAATCAATGCCATTCAGCCCGGCATGCTGGCCAGATTGCGAAGCCGACTCAGGGATACCGAACCAGGCGCCGATCTCTACCGGGGAGGCTCTGGAGCACCAGAAGCGGGCGCGTCCGGGTTCAGTGGCGCGGCAACCGACATACTCGAGCCGGTTACCGGCAGGAGTGGCAGAACCTCACCGCTTGCGTCCAGCCCGGAAAAAACCATAAAACCGGCCCGGAAATTTTCAGATCAGGTCGGCACTATCAACCGGCAAAGCGAAGATTTCGCCCTGCGTTTTCTAGAACGCCTGCCAGCCACCTTCCGAAACCTGCTGTACACCCGGGCCGGGGCCACGCAGCTCTGCTATGCCATGCTGATCAGCGAGCTGCCGCGTCCACAGCAAACGGAACGGCTGAACCTGCTGCCGGCACACCCGGTATTGGGCAGCCAGCCGGATCTACTCGAGAAACTGCTGCCGGCACTGAAAACCATCGGCGATGGCGTCCGTTTCCCTGCCCTGGAACTGGCCATGCCTGCCCTTCGCAAGCTCGACCCGGAAGAGCGGGAGTTGCTCATTACCAATGTCCAGAAACTGGTGGCGGCGGATAACCGGGTTACCCTGTTTGAACTCGCTCTGACAAGCTTCCTGTCACGCCACCTGGGCGACGAAGCAGCCAGAGTGGTACCGGTGCGCTATAAGAGCTACAAACCGGTCATGCCGGCCCTCCAGAGGCTCCTGAGCTTGATGGCAAGGGCTGGGTCTGAGTCCCAATCTGACGCCGAGAAGCTCTATCGGGAGGCCATGGCCGGCTTCATGAATGCAAAGGATGGAGTGGAGCCGGTTCTGGAAAAAGTCACCATGCGCCAGCTACGGGAAGCGTTGACCGCGTTGAACGGTCTTTCACCGCTGCTGAAACCGGCAATCATCGATGCCTGTGGGCACTGCATTACCTGCGACGGGAAAGTGGAAACCCGGGAGTACGAACTGATGCGGCTGGTGGCGGACCAGATGGATTGCCCGATGCCGCCACTGGCTGTCTGAGCGCTTACTGTACCCGGGTGCTGCCGTCTTCAAACAGCGCGTCCACTGTCGGACGCTGCTCTTCGGTGGGGATACCCAGCTTCTCCCGGATGTTCAGATTGACGTCCCAAAGCTGATTGAACTTGTCGGAAGTAGCCGCAACGGCCTCTTCCTTGCCCAGCATGATTTTGGGGCGCAGGAACACCAGCAGGTTGCGCTTCACCCGGCGCTCCGATTCGGAGGAGAACAGGCGACCAACGAACGGGATGTCACCCAGCAGGGGCACCTTGCTCTTGTTGACCTGGTAATCATCCCGGGTCAAACCGCCCAGCACAATGGTCTCACCATCATCCGCCAGTACGGTGGTCTTGATTTCCCGCTTGTTGGTGACGATATCCGAGGCGTTCTCGATGCTGTCTGCCACGCTTTCTGTGGTCTGCTCCACCACCAGACGCACCAGGCCGTCGGCACTGATGGTCGGGGTAACCTTGAGGGTCAGACCGATATCGCGACGCTCGATGGTGGTGAATGGATTGGTGGTGCCATCGCCGGTGACGGTGGACTGGCCAGTACGGAAAGGCACGTTCTGGCCCACGATGATCTCGGACTCCTGGTTATCCAGGGTAATGATGCTTGGCGTGGACAACAGGTTTGCAGCGGCAGACGTGGACAGTGCCTGAAGGAGAACCCCCCAGCTCACTCCATTTTCGTTCCGTTGGCCGGCGCCGATGGTGATACCACCGGTAGCCGGCGTGATGGCGGATCCGGTCAGAATCGCGCTGAGCACCTCACCCAGGCTGCGACCCACGTTACCGAAATTGGTGCCGGCAACCGGCGTGGATTCGCCGGACTCGTCACCGACCGCAACCTGGACACCCAAATCCTGGCCCAGTTCGTCGCTGATCTCGACAATTGCCGCCTCAATCATCACCTGGGCACGGCGCACGTCCAGCGCCGCAACAATCTGTTCGGCTTCCTGCATCAGGGATGGCTCACCCCTTACCACCAGCGCGTTCAGGCCCTCATCCGCAAACACGGCAAAGCTGCTTTGCGGTTTGGCGGCACCGCCGCCTCCCGAACCGGTACCTTCTTTCACCAGCTCGCCCATCACACCCTTAAGGATCTCAGTCAGGTTTTTGGCGTCGGCGTGTTTCAGCCTCAGGACCTTGGTGGTGCCGCCGGTGGCAGAGGGCTGGTCCAGCTGTCGAATCAGGCCGCGCATCTTTTCGCGGAAGGTCTCATCGCCCCGCAGGATAAGGCGGTTGCTGCGTTCATCTGCTGTGACGCTGTATTTTCTGGCAGCATTGTCGCCGCCGGCCCGGCCGAGTTCATCCGGGGCCAGTTCCTGCAGAAGGGTCACCATATCACCCACCCAGGCTTCCTGAAGCTGGATGACTTCCACTTCGTATTTGGACGGGCTATCCAGCTCCCGGACAATCTGCTCGATGCGCTGGATATTGGACGAGTGATCGCTGATGATCAGCGCGTTGGCGGCGGCCACCCCGGCCAGATGGCCGTATTTCGCCACGAGGGGGCGCAGAATCGGCACCAGCTCCAGGGCGTTGGCGTTGTCAATCTGGATAACCCGCGTGATCAGCTGCTCGGAGGGGGTTTCGGGAAAGCGCTCCAGAATCTCCGCCGACTGTTTGGCGTCAACCTGTTGCACCACCTTGATCACTTCTGCGCCCGGGATGGCGGTAAAACCGTGAACATTCAAGACCGCCAGGAACAGATCGTAGATTTCGTCCTTGTTCATGGGCGCGCTGGAGAGCACCGTTACCTTGCCCTTCACCCTGGGATCCACCACAAAACTGTACCCGGTAATGTCCGCGACCTGGGTCACGAACGCACGGATATCGGCGTCTTTCAGGTTCAGCCGCCATGTCTCGGCTTCCTGCCCATACGCCATGGACATAAAGGGAAGGAGAAAAAGCAGGACAATGGCCCGCAAAACATTGATCTTGTGGTTATACATCTGGCGATTTCGTCCTGTTTCGATGAACCCGGTCAGCGCCACTGCTCGGGTATGGCATAACTGATGGTGAGGATGGATCCGTCACGCTCGATTTCTATCTCCAGCTGGGCCTGGCCGCGCCAGTTCTCAAGCAGGGCCTTATCCTGGCTGATATCGCCCAGCCGCTGACCGTTGATAGCCGTTATCACGTCCCCGGCCTGCAGGTTGACGGCGTTAAGCATGGCGTTAGAGCCGTCATACACGTAACCGGACATGCCGCTATTGTCCACCGGGCTCAACCCGAAAGGCGCCAGTGCGGCAATGCCCTGGCTGTCAATCTGTTCACGGGCGCTGGCCAGGAACTCATCCGGTGATGATTCTGCAGGCTCCTCGGTCACTTCTGCAACCAGTTCAGACGACTGTTCCTCGAAAGTCAGGGATTCGTATCGCCCACCCCGACGAATCAGAACACGCCCGGGTTCCACTTCGGCCAGCTCGGCATTGCCGGGTAGCATCTCCCCTACCCGGTAATATGCGGTTTCTCCATTGCTCCCAGCAACTATAGCACCGGAGTCCTCCGGGCGCTGTGCGACAAGTACCCCTTCCAGCCGGAGCCGAAGCCGGGTTTCCGGAGCCGAGCGGCGAACCGCATCGGCCACCTCGACCGGTCGCTCAGACCGCCCGAAGAAATCGTAAACGGCTATGGACGTCGTCAAACGGCTACCGCCTGACAGACTGCCTGCACCGGCTGCGACCGGCGCGTCTGGCACCGGCCGGTCGTCCCAGGCGTATAACCAGGTCATCCGGGCGAGAGTGTTGGCCAAATACACCACCAGCACCAACAGCAACAGGTTGGCGAGGATCCGGGAAATCCGGCTCTGGGCCGGAATACTCAACAGCGCCATATTATCTTGCCCCCGGTACGAGAGGCTGGCGTACCCGGAATACGACATCACCCGGGCTGGCAGAATCCGGCCAGGGCTGGCCGGCGAGATCCACCATACGCTTGTAGACACGCAGTTCCATCATTCCGTTCCAGAACACGGTGGCATCTGCTGCTGGCCCCTGGCCGCCCTGCTCGGAGACTGTCAGCGCCACACCACCCTGGGAGGTATCCATCGTCGCCTGCATGGGCGGAAACTCGGCCTGCCCACGCTGGCTACCCATTGGCCAGGTCACCAGGCCGCCATCCCAGCGCCCCAGGCCTTCCGCCCGCGTAATCCGGTTATCGGCCCAAGCCATATTCAGACGGTCAATCATGACTTCGCCTTCAATCATGGCGCCGCCGCTCTGGAGGATCAGTTCCTCAAACTCGGCCACCGTGATCCGTCCGCTGGCATCAAGCTGGGCACTGGCCGGCCAGCCCACCGTAACATCGCCGTTGAGCGAGGATTGCGACGATTCCAGTGAAATTCGGGCTGGCCATTCCAGACTCGTGACCGACGGCATATAAAGGCGCCAGTCAACACGCACCGGGAAACCGGCCACCACAACCCCGGCTTCGCCATCCCAGAGTTTGCCGGCAACCTGCTGAACCTTTACCTGGGGAGGCAGAGATACATGGGCAGAGGCTTGCTGCCAGACCCATCCCGCAGGAACCAGAAAGACCAGTGACAGCAGATAAACCAGAGCGCCCAGCAGCAGGAGCAGAAATACCTTGCCGGGGCGGAGAAAGGATTTGGGTTCAGCGTCACTCATTCGGCGTTGCACAGATAATGGACCGGAAGCCGAGTCTAGCAAAGCCATGGGGCAAGTTCATGACAAAAAAACAAAAACCCCGCGTTGGCGTGAACCAACGCGGGGTTTTTCAGGGGCCGAGATCAGGCCGGCATTACATCATGCCGCCCATGCCTCCCATGCCGCCCATTCCACCCATGTCCGGCATACCGCCGCCGGCAGACTCGTCCTGTGGCTCATCCGCAACCATCGCCTCGGTGGTGATGATCAGGGAAGCCACAGAAGCGGCCGCCTGCAGAGCGGAACGGGTGACCTTGGCAGGATCCAGGATACCCATTTCCAGCATATCGCCGTAGGCTTCGGTCGCGGCGTTGTAGCCGAAGGAACCTTCGCCTTCGCGAACCTTGGCAACCACAACAGAAGACTCACCGCCTGCGTTGTAAACGATCTGGCGCAGAGGAGCTTCCATGGCACGGCGCAGAATGTTAACACCGGCTTTCTGCTCTTCGTTGATGGCGTCTACCTTGTCCAGGGCCGCAATGGCACGGATCAGGGTTACACCACCGCCCGGTACGATGCCCTCTTCAACCGCGGCGCGGGTAGAGTGCAGCGCGTCTTCAACGCGGGCCTTCTTCTCTTTCATTTCCACTTCGGAACCGGCACCAACCTTGATAACGGCAACACCGCCAGCCAGCTTGGCAACACGCTCCTGCAGCTTTTCCTTGTCGTAGTCGGAAGAGCTGTCTTCGATCTGCTTGCGGATCTGCTCAACGCGAGCTTCGATGTCCGCCTGCGCACCAGCACCGCCAATGATGGTGGTGTTTTCCTTGGTGACGTTCACACGCTTGGCTGTGCCAAGGTCATCCAGGGTGGTGTTCTCAAGAGTCAGGCCGACTTCTTCGGAGATTACGGTACCACCGGAAAGAATCGCGATGTCCTGCAGCATTTCCTTGCGACGGTCACCGAAGCCAGGCGCCTTGACAGCGTTTACCTTGACGATGCCACGCATGTTGTTCACTACCAGAGTGGCAAGCGCTTCACCCTCGATGTCTTCAGCAATGATCTGCAGCGGCTTACCAGCCTTGGCTACAGCTTCCAGCACCGGCAGCAGCTCGCGGATATTGGAGATCTTCTTGTCGACCAGCAGGATGTACGGGTCTTCCAGCTCGGCAGACATGTTGTCCTGGTTGTTGATGAAGTACGGAGACAGGAAGCCACGGTCGAACTGCATACCTTCAACCACGTCCAACTCGTCTTCCAGGCCTCGGCCTTCCTCAACGGTAATAACGCCTTCCTTGCCAACTTTTTCCATTGCATCGGCGATGATCTTACCGATGGTATCGTCACCGTTGGCAGAGATAGTGCCTACCTGAGCGATCATCTTGCTGTCGTCACAGGGCTTGGCCATATCACGGATTGCCTTCACGGCTTCCGTTGTGGCCTTGTCGATGCCGCGCTTCAGATCCATCGGATTCATGCCGGCAGTAACTGCCTTCACGCCCTCGTTAACGATGGACTGAGCCAGAACGGTTGCGGTAGTGGTACCATCACCGGCGGTGTCGTTGGCCTGGGAAGCCACTTCTTTCACCATCTGGGCGCCCATGTTCTCGAACTTGTCAGACAGTTCGATTTCCTTGGCTACGGAAACACCATCTTTAGTGATGGTCGGCGCGCCGAAGGACTTTTCCAGAACCACGTTACGGCCTTTCGGGCCGAGGGTCACTTTAACCGCGTCTGCCAGTACATTGACGCCCGCGACCATGCGCTTACGTGCGCTATCACCGAATCTAACGTCTTTTGCTGCCATGTCTTCTATTCCTGTTCGTTAAACCGAAGTTGTTGAATCAATCGGATTAATGAGAGTTCGTGCGATTCGCCTCAGCGATCACTCAAGCACACCGTAGATATCGCTCTCGCTCATGATGAGGAGCTCTTCGCCATCGATCTTGACGGTGTTCCCGGCGTACTGGCCGAAGACCACGGTGTCACCCACCTTGACCGCCAGTGAGCGGGTTTCGCCGTTTTCCAGGATGCGACCGTTACCAACGGCAATTACCTCGCCCTGGGAAGGCTTCTCTTTGGCGTTACCCGGCAGCACGATGCCACCCGCAGTTTTCTCTTCTTCTTCCTTACGGCGCACGACAACACGATCGTGTAGCGGACGAATTTTCATTGCTCGGTTTCTCCAATAGTCAGATTAATGTGGCAATGACATTGTTGATGTAGGTCGGACAGGCAACGCCTGGTCCGACAAATTGCCCGGCTGGATAACCAACTGTTTTCAGTGGAAATCAGCCCGCAGCGAACTTGTGGTTTCTATTTGGGGTAGCTGGCAGGTGTTTTCAACACCCCGGAGAGAAAATTTTTTCACTTTTTTTCGATCCGGTCCCGATCGGATTCCGTCTCATCCTGGTACTCGCCTTCGATGATGTCGCCATTGCTGTCCCGATCAAAAGGCCGCTGCCGGCGGAACGGGTTCTCCTGGCCGCCAAACGGATCCTGCCCGAACGGATTGGACCCACCACCGGCGCGAAAATAGAAGCTGCTGCCACGGCTTTGCCCAGCAACGACCATGCGCTTGAGCGCCTGTGCTGCAAGCCAGTGGCGCGTTCCGGGGATCAGGCACAGAAACCCGACCGTGTCGGTAATAAAGCCAGGTGTCAGCAATAGCGCACCACCAATCGCAAGGATCAGCCCCTCAGCCACCTCCTTGGCCGGCAATTCGCCACTGTTCAGTCGCTGATTGGCCTTCAAAAGCGTTGCCAACCCCTGCTGGCGAAGGAGCCAGGCGCCGATCACGGCGGTCAACAACACCAACCCGACGGTATTGAGTACACCAATCATGCCACCTACCTGGATCAACACCGCCATCTCGGCAATCGGCATGATTATGAATAGAAAAAGAAACACGGACATCGGGACCTCAGGGTCTGAGCAGGAATTTCAGAAGGTCTGGTATACTCGCAGTCCTTCCGTATCTAACAAGAAGCCACATTCATGGCTCTACGCACCAGCCATACCGGTGAAAAGACGCACAGCAACTGTAAAACCACTTGATAACAGTAGTTAGGGCAAAACATGAAACTTCAAGATTCCGTGATTGCAATCACTGGCGGCGGCCAGGGCCTTGGCCGCGCCATGGGCGAATACCTTGCAGCCAAAGGAGCAAAAATTGCGCTGATCGACCTGATGCCGGAGAAGCTGGACGAAGCCGTCACCGCCTGCGTGGCGGCGGGCGCCGAAGCCAGAAGCTACGTCTGCAACGTTGCGAAAGAGGAAGAGGTAGAAAAAACCTTCGAGGCCGTCGTAAAAGACTTCGGCCACCTCAACGGCCTGGTTAACAATGCCGGTATCCTCCGGGACGGGCTTATGGTCAAAGTGAAGGATGGCGAAGTTGAGCGCCGCATGGAGCTGTCCCAGTGGCAGGCGGTTATCGACGTAAACCTTACCGGCGTATTTCTCTGCGGCCGCGAAGCAGCGACCCACATGATCAAGAACGGCGACCAGGGTGCGATCATCAACATCGCCTCCATCTCTCGCGCCGGCAACATGGGCCAGAGCAACTACTCCGCTGCCAAGGCCGGTGTCTCTGCCCTGGTTCCGGTCTGGGCTAAGGAACTCGCCCGCTACGGCATCCGCTGCGCAGGTATCGCCCCGGGCTTTATCGAGACCGAAATGACCGCCTCCATGAAACCGGAAGCCCTGGAAAAAATGACGGCCGGCATTCCGCTCAAGCGCATGGGCAAGCCCGAAGAGATTGCTTCGGCTGCGGCGTTCATTTTTGAGAACGACTATGTATCAGGGCGGATGATTGAAGTGGATGGGGCTCTGCGGCTCTAACGGGTCGAGCTACCATTGAGTGGGGCGCCCAGAGCGCCCCACTACCATCGAAACCGAGACATCGAAACCCGCCCGTCGGTAACTTCGACACCTTCAGCTTCAAGCCGACTGACCTGCTCCTCAAATTTCTCGGACCCCACGGGAAAGGCAATCTGGCCGTTACTGCGAATCACCCGATACCAGGGCACGACATGTCCTTCCGGCAACTTGCCCAAGGCTTTTCCGATGTACCTCGCCTGCCGGCCCAACCCTGCCATCTCTGCAACCTGGCCGTAACTGACCACCTTTCCCTCTGGGACAGCCAGTACGACTTGCCAGATTTTCTGGTCTTTGGTCGGCTCGGACATCAAGGGCTCACCGCTTCTGCATCAGACTTCGATTCATTGCGCGGCGCCAACGCATCCAGTCGATGGCCATTTCGGATCATGAAAATGGCCAACAGAATCGCAGGCACGCCCATTATGCCGGCCACCAGGAAGAATTCGGCGTAACCAAAGCCCGCCACGACAATGCCGGAGAACCCACCGAGAAACTTGCCAGGCAGAGTCATCAGAGAACTGAACAGTGCGTACTGCGTAGCCGTGAACGAGGCACTGGTCATGCTGGAGAGCCAGGCAATCAGGGCAACATTGGCAATGCCGCCACTGAGGTTATCGGCGCTCACCACGGCGGCCAGGGTAATGATGTTGGGCGGGTACTGGGCCAGAACGACAAACAGAAGATTGGTGGCGGCGGTCATGATTGCGCCAAGCAGGAGAATCCGGCGAACCCCGTAGCGAACCACCATTACACCGCCGACCAGCGAGCCGGCAATGGTCATGAAGAAGCCAAAGATCTTGGTGACATCCGCCACCTGGGTTTTGCTGAAACCCATGAAGTCCAGGTAGAAGGGATTGGCCATAACGCCCATGGCGATGTCGGAGATCCGGTAAACGGCCACCATGAGCAGGATAACCAGAGCCAGCTCTTTGTAACGGCGAAAGAAATCGAGAAACGGGCCGGCCACGGCGGCGTAGAACCAACCAACCAGTCTTGCCAGGCGGGGATTCAGATGCGTTAGCTTGGCGGCCTCCTGTTCGATCTTGTGGGCAATGTCCTGGGCGGCGGCAAAGTGGTTCACGCTGGGCTCGCGAACAATGAGCACCGTGAGCGCGCCAACTCCCACCAGGGCCGCCATGACTTCATAGGACACCTGCCAGGACCAGAATTCCGCCAGGTAAAGAGCACCGGCGCCGGCAACCAGAAGCGCCAGACGGTAGCCAAAGATGTACGTAGCGGCGAGGGCGGCCTGGAGCCGTTCCTCGGCAATCTCGATGCGGTAAGCATCAATGGCCACGTCCTGGGTGGCAGAGGAGAACGCCACCAGCAGGCCACAAAGGGCCATCATTTCCGGCGCTGCCGTGGCATCCACGTGAGCCATCAAGTAAAGCCCTGTGGCGATACCTGCCTGCGCAAAGATAATCCAGCTTCGCCGCTTACCCAGCAGCCGGTCGAGCAGAGGCAGTTTCAGACGGTCCACCACCGGCGCCCAGAACACCTTGATGGAGTAGGTAATGCCAAGCCAGCTGAAGAACCCGATGGTGGCGGTTTCCACCCCGACATCCGCGAGACGGGCATTCAGCGTGGAAAACACCAGCAGGAACGGCAGCCCCGCCGAAAAGCCCAGGAATAGCAGGGCAATCACCTGCCAACGGGTATAGGTATGGAGCGTGTCCCGGATCAGGGTCAGGCGGGTGCCGGTTAAGATGGTGAAGCCTCCGGATCAGTCGCGGAAATTATTGAACTGCAGCGGGATATCCAGCTCAGCTTCCCTGAGCATGGCAATGGCTTCCTGAAGATCATCCCGTTTCTTGCCGGTCACCCGCACCTTGTCGCCCTGGATACTGGCCTGGACCTTCATCTTCTGGTCCTTGATCATCTTCACGATCTTCTTGGCCATATCGGTTTCAATGCCCTGCTTCAGCAGCAGGTGCTGTTTAACCAGCTTGCCGGACTTGCTGTCGCCATCCTCAGCCAGCGCTCGCGCATCGATATTACGCTTGGCAAACGCCATACGCAGCATATCCAGCAACTGTTCCAGCTGGAATTCCTGCTCGGCACTGATGGTAATGCCCTTGTCGTCCAGCTCAATGTCGGCTTCAACGTTCTTGAAGTCCCAGCGATTGCCCAGCTCCCGCTTGGCCTGGTCGACCGCATTGGTGACTTCGTGCATATCGATTTCTGAAACAATGTCAAAAGAAGGCATGGTCGTTATTCTCCAACAGGGTAAGAAGGTATACTTCTTCAATTTGCTGGGGATGATACCAACCCCAAGCATCTCCCGCACCTGACAACGGACTGGTAAAAGTAGATAACAATGCCAAATCTGGACCTTCCCATCCTCGTAGTAGACGACGCGAAATTCAGCAGTATGGTGGTTGGCCGCACGCTGCGAAATGCCGGATATCGCGACGTACGCATCGTGAATAACGCACCGGAAGCCCTGCAGTTAATCGAACAGCGCCCGGTAAGCGTTCTGATTGCCGACTGGCTGATGCCCGAGATGGATGGCCTTGAGCTGACGGACCAGGTGCGACAACAGGACGAACAGAACAATCACTACACTTACGTGATCCTGCTCACGGCACGGGAAAGCGTCGAGGCGCTTTCAGAAGCCTTCGACCGGGGCGTAGACGACTTCATCTACAAGTCCGACATGACCAAGCAGCTGATCCCCCGCATCTTCGCGGCAGACCGAATGGCTGACCGCCAGAACACTCTGCTGCGGGCCAACTCCCTGCTCATCGACAATAATCGGGAACTGGAATCTACCAACATCATTGATCTGGAAACCGGTCTCTGCAACACCAAATACGGTCGCGAGCGGCTGACCAAGATGCTGCGCCACGCTGAATCCCGAGGCGGCAGTTCTGCCTATGTACTGTGCGGCATTCGCAACTGGCAGGAACTGAAGCGCAAACACCCGCCCACGGTGATGAGCGAACTGGCCATCGGCATTGCCCGCCGACTGAGCACCCTGATTCGCCCCATTGATGCCCTGTGCCGCGTTGGCGACAACCAGTTCGCCATCATTGCCTACTTCCCGAACAGCGATCACTGCACCACCACCGCCTTCCGGCGCGTGTTCGACGGCATCAACCACAAGGCCCTGAAAACCACGGCCGGCTATATTTCCGTGGAAGCCGGCATGGTGTTGTGCAAAGCCGACGCCCAGAACGGCACACCCTCGATCCAGGATATGGAACGGGCAGCGGTGCAGGGGCTGGTGGATGCCTACGATACGCGTCGGTTTACCGAGACTGCGCCGGAGATCGGAGCGACCGCCTGAAGTGGCGACACACTCGGTAACACTGATACACACTTCACAAACAGACAGGAAAGGCCGGACGACTTATTCTGCGATTGTGGATTTAAGCAGTATCCCCCATGGTGGAGGAGCCGAGTAGTACCTCCGCCGCCATATGGGGAATCGAATCCACCGGATTAACGAATTTTTCAGGCACTTTCGTTCTTTCCTTGTTTTTTGGGCCAGCTTTTCAGCTGGCCTTTTTATTTTCTGCTCCAGACGTTTCCGCACCAGTTCCGTTATACTCCGGCTATAACGACTCCAAAAACAGTGCTGTAACCATGAAAACCCTCGGAACCGCCTCTGTCGCCGCCCTGCGCCAATACGTTCGTGCTGCCGAATCCGCCGGCGTGGATATCAATCGCCTTTTCGACCAGGCCGAACTGGACCAGAACATCCTGGACACCGACGACGGCCGCATTAACGGCGAGCAGTTCCAGCACTTTATCCGTTTATTGTGCGAACAAACCGGCAACCCGATCCTGGGCCTGGAAACTGGCGACTTCGTTCAACCCGGCTCCTACAGTGTGCTTGGCTACATCACCATGAGCTGCGCCACCCTCGGCGAAGCCGTGGCACGCATTGCGCCGTTCGAAAAACTCGTTGGAGACATGGGCACCACCAGCCTCGCCATGAAAGGCGACGACATCAAACTGACCTGGAACTGCAACTACACCGATCCTGTCGTTCGGCCGCAACTGGTGGATAACGTGTTTGCCTCCTGGGTGAACTACGCCCGCTGGCTTGCGGACAATCAGGAGGCGTCACCCAGCTCGGTAAAACTCCGCCGGGCCTCTCCGGGTTCAGAATTTGAAAAGGCCTATCAGGAACGCTGGCACTGCATGGTCACGTTCTCAGCAGATGAAGACAGCATCACCCTCAAGAAAAGCCTGCTGGAAACCCGCTTGCGGCAACCGGACCCTCTCCTGCGCAAAACCCTGGAAGCCCATGCCCTGAGCCAACTGGCCTCCCTGGATACCGACAGCGACCTGACTTCGAAGGTCCGCCATAGCATTCAACAACAACTGATGCACGGCATTACCCGGCAAGACATGGTGGCGGAAGACCTGGGAATGACGAGCCGAACCCTGCAGAGAAAACTCGGCCAGGAAGGCGTGTCGTACCAAAAACTATTAGATGAAGTGCGGCAAAAAATGGCCGAAGA
Source organism: Marinobacter sp. 3-2 (assembly GCF_003751355.1). Lineage (NCBI taxonomy): Bacteria > Pseudomonadati > Pseudomonadota > Gammaproteobacteria > Pseudomonadales > Marinobacteraceae > Marinobacter > Marinobacter sp. 3-2. The sequence goes on from NZ_RJUQ01000011.1 coordinate 411,513, forward strand.
CTATCTTCGCAACAGCGAGTTGGCCATTCCGGATATTGCACTGAGGCTGGGATACAGTGAAACCACGTCGTTTCACAGGAAGTTCAAGGCGGTAACGGGGAAAACGCCCGGAGAATTCCGGGCGTCCGTAGAGCAGACTTAAAGCTTGCGGCCTTTGCCAGCGGCAATCCGCAGACGCAGCGCATTCAGCTTGATGAAGCCTTCTGCATCCTTCTGATCGTATGCACCCTGATCTTCCTCAAAGGTGGCGATCTTCTCGTCGAACAGCGAATCCTCAGATTTACGGCCAACCACGTCCACATTGCCCTTGTAGAGCTTCAGACGAACAGTGCCGTTCACATAATTCTGGGTCTGATCAATCAGCGCCTGCAGCGCCTCACGCTCCGGCGACCACCAGTAACCGTTATAGATCACCTCGGCATAGCGCGGCATGATGCTGTCTTTCAGGTGCGCTACTTCGCGATCCAGGGTAATGGACTCAATAGCACGGTGGGCACGCAGCATGATGGTGCCGCCCGGGGTCTCGTAACAGCCGCGGGACTTCATGCCCACGTAGCGGTTCTCCACGATATCCAGACGGCCAATGCCGTTGGCACCCGCCAGCTTGTTCAGGGTTTCCAGAACCAAGTGGGGCTTCATGTCCTGACCATCGATGGCAACAATATCGCCCTTCTTGTAGGTCAGCTCAACGTAGGTCGGCTCATCCGGCGCGGCTTCCGGAGACACACTCCAGCGCCACATATCTTCCTCGGCTTCCGCCCAAGGATCTTCCAGATTGATGCCTTCGTAGGAAATGTGCAGCAGGTTGGCATCCATGGAGTACGGGCTCTTGCCCTTCTTCATTTCCACCGGGATGTTGCGCTCTTCGCAGTACTTCAGCAGCTTCTCGCGGGAATTCAGGTCCCACTCACGCCAGGGTGCAATCACCTTTACTCCCGGCTTCAACGCATAAGCACCAAGCTCGAAACGCACCTGGTCATTGCCCTTACCGGTTGCGCCGTGGGAAATGGCGTCGGCGCCGGTTTCATTGGCGATATCGATCAAACGCTTGGCAATCAGAGGACGGGCAATGGACGTACCCAGAAGGTACTCACCCTCGTAGATGGTGTTCGCGCGGAACATCGGGAACACGTAATCGCGCACAAACTCCTCGCGCAGGTCCTCGATGTAGATTTCCTTAACGCCCAACGCCTCGGCTTTCGCTCGCGCCGGCTCAACTTCCTCGCCCTGGCCGATGTCGGCGGTAAACGTTACCACCTCACAGTTGTAGGTATCCTGCAACCACCGAACGATTACGGAAGTATCCAGGCCACCGGAATAGGCCAGCACCACCTTTTTGATATCAGACATGCCCTTGCTCCAGACTGAACAGAATGGATGTGTTGAAAATAAGGGCAGTATTGTACGGGAGAGCGGGGGGAATGGCTATTGGGCCGGGGTATTACCCAGCCCAATAACCGGGGATAGCATGGCAATCAGGTATTCGCTTCAGACAGCCTGCTGTTGGCCGCCTACGGCTTCCTCGCGAATGCCGTCCCAGCCTTCTTTGATGGCCCGGAGCAGATCGGCAACCTCATCAAGCTTGGCAACGTCATTCTTTGAATTCGCCTCGAACAGGGTCCGCTCCATGTAGTCATAGAGACCTTCCAGACGAACAGCCAGATCGCCACCCTTCTCAAAGTCCAGGAAGCTGCGCAGGCCGCCGATGATCTCAATTGCCTTGGAGATCAACTTGCCCTTGCCTTCGTAATCCTTCGCCTGCATCCGCGCCTTTGCCATGTTGATGCGCTCAAGGGCACCGTTGTACAAAAGCTGAATCAGCTTGTGAGGGTCGGCATCGGTGATGCTGGTTTGGGTGTTTACGCGCTGGTATGCCTGTAAACCGTTCATATCAGACCTCTTCGTTCGCTAACCGGCTAACGCCGATCAGTTGTTGTTCCGGTTGTTTTGGGGTGCAAGCGCGGCAAGCTGCTGGCTTACGTAATCCTGGGTGCTATTTAGCTGGGAAATCAGAGAGTCTGCAGCCGTAAACTGACTGACCAACCGCTCACGATAAGCTGCAATACGCTCTTCCAGTCGCGCCTGGTTCTCCTGAATCTGCTCAAGATCACGGTTAAGGCTCTCGGTGCGAGCTTCCAGAGCCCCATCGGCGCCGACAAAGCTGGTCACAAGATCAACCGTTCGCTCCGCCACGCCTTCCACAAAGGTAATGGAGCCACGGCTTCCGGTCTGATCGCCCAGAATCCGAACCTGTAGACCAGAGGCACCGCCATTGCCGTTATCAAGAAACAAAACCTGACCATCCCCTTGGGCTGTACGCCCACCTATCGTACCGGCGACGTCAGAACCGGCAGTTCCAGTGGCAACAGACAGGCCATAGGCAGATCCATCTTCCAAAGAAGTAATGCTTACGTTCGACTCGCTGCCATATTGGGAGGAAGTAAAGGTCAATTCCCCCCCGGTTCCAACGCTTACCTGTACTGATGAACCGGCCGCATTAAGCGCGTTATTTGCATTGAGCTGGGACTGAATTTCGTTGGCCAACTCCTGAGCGGAGTTATACGTTTGTTGCGTCAACTGCACGCTGACCGAGGTCTCGCCGTTGACCTGAAACGTAAGCTCGTCGTTCGTTCCGTCGACAGTTAGCGGAGAAGTAACCGCAGAGGAACCCACCAGACTACCCTGAGTCGCGGCCTGGGTGATGTTGATAGCGTACTCCCCGGGTTCGGTATTCACGCCACTCCGAACAAATTCCACCTGAGTGTCACTTGCCCGCCCCTGCTCAGCAAACAAAGCTGTTACATCATCAGGGTTGTTCTTAAGCTGCTCTTCAAACTTCGCCCGGTCAAACTCAAGGCCGCCAGTCTCGAAGTTAGTGGTAATGCCAACGTCGGCGAGGCTTCGAACACTTGCGCCTTCCAGTCCCGGAACAACCCGGGTCAAGATTTGGCGCAGCTGGTTCTGGATACCCCGGACGGTACTATCACCGGTGAGAAGGCCCCCAACGCCAGCCTCAGCGTTGAAGCCGGCAAGGCTATCAATTGTCCCCTGCAGGGAATTGAATTTGTCTACGAATCCCGCAACACGATCCGCTACAGCGCCATAGTCTTGCTGAACCTTAACAATGGACGTTCCAGTCGCTGCGATATCGAAAGTAAGACCATCAATAACATTCTCGAAGTTATTGGTAGAACGAGTAACTTCAACTCCGTTGATCTTCATGACAGCGTCAGAGGCGGCGATCGTCTCATTCAATCCAGAATCGGCATCCATTCCAGAGTTAAACGCAAACCGCGAAAGCCCCTGGTTATCCGTATCGGTACCGCCAGAGTCACCTGAAACAGAAATACTTACAGCATTGTCTGTGCCCGTCTCATCGGCAGACAGAACCAGCTGGAAACCATTGCCTGTATCGATGACACCAGCGGATACACCAGCATCCGCCTCATTAATAGCGTTGGCCAGCCCCTGAAGCGTGTCATTGCTGTTATCAATGGTGATATTCGTCGTGTTGTTGCCAACAGAGAGAGTCAGTGTGCCCTGGCCAACGCTCGTCGAGTCCCGGTCCGCAAAAACATCTCGAGACGCAAGTGCCTGGGCACTGGCCAAACTGGTCACTTCCACGCTGTAAGTGCCGCGATTGGCTCTGGCACTGTCGACGGATACAGCAATGTCTTCATTCGAAGAATTCGCTGAAAAAGCCTTCATATTATCGGGCGCGCTCAACTGCCGCATCGGGAGACGGAGCTCGGTGATGGCACTGCGCAACTGCCCATAGGCCGAGATCAGCGCTTGAGTCTGTTCTGTTTTCTGGGCAAGACGGTTTTCAGTCGGCGCCCGTTCGGCCTGGACCAACTGATCAACCAGGTCAGACGTCAAAACGCCGGAACCGATACCTAAAGATGAAATACTTGCCATAACCGTGCCTCCTCAAGGGGGCGAATCAACTCACTGTTCAAGTTATCGGCAAAATGCGGCAAAACTTTGCCTTTTTCTTTTCCCGATTTGTAACCGCTTGTAAAAAACAAGCTTATCTCATAACGCAGAGCACCGCCGGACCCTATCGGGTGCGGCGGTGCTGAAATACCGATGCTTAAATCGCTGCGTAAGCGGCAGTCGCTTACACTTTGATGTTAAACAACGTCAGCGGCTCATCCTGCTGCAAGTTTTCTGCCAACCTCATTGCCACTTCATCCGGAATCTGGCGAATCACTTCCTGGGTTTGCTGGTCTACTACACGAACAACCGTCTGCCCCAGTTCGTTATTCACTTCAAACTGCAGATCCCGCTGGACATTCTGAACATAACTGTTCAACTGCGACACCGCATCGTCAAGCTCTTCCCGCTGGGCCTCATTCTGTTTCTGAAGCTGTTCCGTTCTGGAAACATCCTGCGTTTGAGGAACTGTAGATGTGGGTGCAACGCGTCCCGCTGCTGAAGAGGCAAGGTCGGAGGCATTCCTGCCTTCGGCCTGAGATGACGAAATTGCCCGAGCCGGTGCTTGTTCACTGGTACGAACCAGCTTCAGATCCGGGCTGTTCAGGTTAACGTCATTCATAGCTTACCTCGCTATCCTAAAACGGCGCTAAGCCGGAACCCGAAGGTTCCGGCTATTACCGCTATGCCCCAATTACTGCAGGAGGGACAGAACCTGCTGGGGACGGGCGTTCGCCTGCGCCAGTACCGAGATACCAGCCTGCTGCAGGACCTGAGACTTGGACAGTTTCGCTGTTTCAGCTGCGAAGTCTGCGTCCAGGATACGGCTGTTTGCAGCGCTCAGGTTTTCAGAGGTGGTCGCCAGGTTAGCAATGGTGCTTTCGAAGCGGTTCTGGATCGCACCAAGGTCTGCACGGATGGAGTTGACCCGAGACAGAGCAGAATCTACAACTGCAATTGCTGACGCGGCACCATCTTCACTGCTGATATCGATCTGAGCTACTGTGTTCGCAGATCCATTGTTTACGGTGTTTGCAGCACTGTTAAATATTGAACCAGCGCCATCTGCAACACTTGAACTGGCCGAGAACGCCTGATCAGCTGACAGCTCGACGGTGCCTGTCACGACCGTAGAGTCAGTGTTGGTACCGGTGGTGTTTGCAGAGGTAAGCTCGATGGCTGTTTGAGCGGTTGTACCATCACCAGCACCTGCAACATCGATAGTGTCACCGTCACTAGCACCCAAGAAAGTCAGACCGATATCTTTACCAGTAGACTGCGAAAGCACAATCTCGTTGCTGGAGTTGATCTCGGCAGAAACACCTGTTGTGCCGGTCAAGCCATTAATTGCGTCAGCAAGAGCGGAGAGATCACCAGTTGTTACACTTGCAGTCGCTGTCGCTGATTGACCGCCACTTTCGATAGTCAAACTTACCGAACCACCAGCACTCAAGTTAGACAGAGTGGCAGAAGTTGAAGCCGTTGCAGAAACACCTGTAGATCCTGAAATATCATTGATTTGACCGGCAATCTGCTCTGCAGACTCGCCACCACTGAGGGTGAAAGAGCCCTGAGCAACAGGACCATTGATGGTAACGTCCTGGCCTGCAACAGTATTAGTGCCGGGAATTGCGGCTGCCGCATTTGCAGCTGTGCCCAAGCCGAAGTTGGCATCTTCACTGCCTGCAGTCAGTGAGTAGTTGGCCAGATCGGTAGTCTTGGCACTACCGACATCAACGGAAATAGTTTGGTTTGCATTCGCACCAACCTGGAACTTCTGGGCGCTAAAGCTCCCATCCAACAAATTCAGGCCGTTGAACTGAGTTGTCTCAGCGATCCTCTGCATCTCCTGCTGAAGCTGATTCACCTCTGCCTGAAGGGCGGAACGATCGGACGAAGAGTTGGTGGAGTTGGCAGACTGAATGGACAGGTCACGAATACGCTGAAGAATATTAGTGGTCTCTTCAAGCGCGCCCTCAGCAGTTTGTGCCAGCGAGATACCGTCATTCGCGTTCCGCTGCGCAACGTTCAGGCCACTGATCTGAGACTGAAAGCGAGTAGAAATTGCAAGACCAGCGGCATCATCCTTGGCGGAATTGATACGAAGGCCAGAGGAAAGACGCTGCAGGGCCTGATCAGACAGGCTCTGAGATTTGCCCAACTGGTTCTGAGCGGAAAGTGACGCAACGTTAGTGTTAATACCGAGAGCCATTATGCTTCTCCTTCGACAGGTGTCGTTATTTCATGGAAAAGGTCTGGCGCCCGTTTTCACTTTGGGAGCGCCGCCCTGTTACACCACTTAACGGCGGCCCCCTCTTATCCTTTAGAAAAAAAAGCCCATTTTTTGTAAAGGAATGTAAAACCCTCAAAAAAGCGGCAAACGCATGCCAATAAAAAGACTCTAAAACGTGGAAATCGTTCAAAAAAATAAACAACCCTTACATTTTAATTTAATACTTTCATAGCGTTAGGATCAACTTACAGAAAGTGGCACGCCCTTCGCTTGCACAGAGAAAAACGGCAATTAAACGAATACCTGCCGGTCACTCGTTGCCTTTTTCACATGAAGACGACGGACCGGCACCTCTGAGCAGGGAGAAGAGACATGCCTCAGATCATCAACACCAACATTGCGTCACTGAATGCACAGCGAAACCTTAATGCCTCGCAGGAAGATGCGAACGTTGCACTACAGCGTCTTTCCTCGGGCTTGAGAATCAACTCTGCCAAAGACGATGCCGCAGGCCTGGCAATCTCTGAGCGTTTCACCTCTCAGATCAAAGGCCTCAACCAGGCAATCAGGAACGCCAATGACGGCATTTCTCTTGCCCAGACGGCAGAAGGCGCCCTTGGCGAGTCCGGCAACATTTTGCAGCGCATCCGTGAACTGGCGGTTCAATCTGCCAACGCCACGAACTCGGCTTCCGACCGGAAGGCTCTGCAGTCCGAAGTTAACCAGCTAAAAGAAGAGCTGGAACGGATTGCAACTACGACTGAGTTCAACGGGCTCAAACTGTTGGATGGCACTTTCCAGGCCCAAAAATTCCAGGCGGGCGCCAACGAAAACCAGAGCATTGCGGTTTCCATTGAGGGAGCTCGCACAGACGACCTTGCCAACAATACGCTCTCTGCAGCCAACGCAACGCTCAACCAGGGTACAGGCTCTACTACGGCGGCCAACGCTACGCTCCCTGCGCAAAACACTATCGGCGCTCAAAACCTCACGATTTCAAGCTCCCTGGACAGCCAAGTTGTACCAATAACCGCCGGAGATACTGCTGAAGATATCGCCGCCTCCATAAATGATATAGCGGCGACCACGGGTGTTAACGCTACCGCACGAACCTCCGCGACCCTCAGCAATACGGCAACGACACCGATTGCAGTGCCACAAACCGTGTCCCTCACTATCTCAAATGGTAGCAGTTCAGCGACGATTTCAGCTCAAATTACCGAGGCCAGTGACTTGTCGGCCATCGCTCGAGAGGTAAACGCAGCCTCGGGCAAAACCGGAATAACCGCTGAAGTCGAAAACGATGGCAGCATCACTCTGGTTCAAGAACAGGGTAAGGACATAACCATTGAAGACTTTACCGCTACGGGTGCACAGCAGCTGGCGGTTCAGGGCAGCGGTGATCCGAGCGCTATTGAACTTACAAGTGGCGCTGCGAACGCAACTCGAATTGCTGGCGAGCTGACCCTTGATTCGTCAGTGAGCTTTGCGGCCACTTCAGACGCAACTCTGGCGGCAGGCAGCGTTCTGAACAGCGCGCAGAACATTGCAGCGGGCTCAACCCCGGAAGCCGTATCAGGAATCGACATCAGCACTGTTGATGGGGCGACCAGTGCCCTTGCCGTTGTTGATGCCGCTCTTGAGACCATCAGTGGCATCCGTGCCGATCTAGGTGCAGCTCAGAACCGCCTGGAATCCACCATCGCAAACCTGAGCACCACCTCCGAGAACCTCTCGGCAGCCCGTTCTCGCATCCGCGATGCGGACTTCGCTGCGGAATCCGCAGAATTGGCCCGGACCCAGGTCCTCCAGCAGGCCGGCCTGTCCGTCCTGGCCCAGGCCAACGCACGGCCGCAACAGGTTCTGCAGTTGCTGCAGGGTTAATGAGGCAGAGCGGGTGATGTCGGATTATGCCCCTGGCTAATCCGACCTACTTTTTGATCGCAGTGACTGCCGCGGCAGGTTTTATGAGGTGTCCCATGCAAGCCAAGCATCAAGTCCAGGTTTCCCAATCCCAACAGGCCCAGGTTGCCCGCCTGCTTCTGCAGGCCAATCTTGCCTACGGGGAGTCCAACAGTAACGGCCTCAGCCATATCCAGCGGCTGAAGGCCCGGCAGGAATGCCGGGGCTATCTGAACGAGGCGCTGGCTCTGGAGCCGGAGAATGCTGGCGCGCTGGGTCTTCTTGGCCGCGTGGAGATGGACGACGGGCAGCTTGAGAAGGCACACGCCCTGTTCAATGCCAGCCTGGACCACCAGCCGGGCCAGGTTCAGCAGTATTGCAACCTGGGTTACTGGGCACTGAAAACCGAGCGACCGGCGCTTGCGGAGCAGTACTTCCTGCAGGCCCTGGACTGCGACCGGCAATCTGCCGCCGCTTTCTGTGGGATTGCCCATTCGAAGCGGCTGCAGGGGCAGTTTGATTTAGCTTATTTGCATTATCGCAAGCTTCTGGAAACCGGCGCTGAATTGGATTCCGTATACAGCGGGATGCTCACTTGCGCCCAACATCTGGAAGTGAGCAAAGCCGATTCCGCACTGGCCCATGATGCGATCGCCCTGCTTCAGCGGGAGGGTTTGCCGCACCAAGAATTGGGTCGGTTTGTCGGCGCGATTATTCATCAACAGTACGATCTGGATAACCCGGATGCACAGATTTTCCTGGATGCGGCCAGCGAAGATGAACTGCTGATCCTTGCCCTCCAGAAAACTCTGATGCCAAATCCGGCCGTGGAAGAACTGGTGACAATGCTTCGTCGGGCGATCATTGCCGAAGTAGCACAAACCGTTGAACTACGGGACGAGCTGCAGCGCCTGACATTGGCCATCGCTCAGTACGCCGACAGAACCGGCTATGCCCTCGCTGCGGAAGATGACGAAGAACGACTGGTCTCAGCCATCAACGACAGCATCCAGGCCCAGTTTGCCCTTGGTGAGGAACAGGACGGACTCATCGGCTCACTGATGATCAGCGCGATGTATGGCGCCCTCTTCCATCAGCCCTTCGCGGTACAACTTGGCCAATGGAATCTCGTGGATTGGCCCCTGGCATTACAGTCAGTCCTGGCCGCCAGCTATTACGATCGGGCCGAAGAGGAAGCAATCAAGCAGAATTTCGATGAAAAGGCCGAGGAGCTCTGTCTGGAGAAGACCGATGTTCCCCAGGCATGGCCATCCTGGTCCCGGTTGGCCTATCGTACCGAAAGCAGCCTGAAAACCCTGATGGCCACTGAACTGGGGCTGGACACGGAAAATCTCCCGGCCACCCTTCGGATCATGGTGTGCGGTGCGCAGTCTGGCCAGCGGGCAATGGAACTGGCCGGCTATCTGGACGATGTGGAAGTGATCGCGGTGGATGAATCTCTGGCCAACATCGCCAAAGCCACACGCATGGCCAACGAGATGGGTATGGACAACATCGTGTTCTGGCCCTGGTCCATCGCCCAGCGTTTTGTGGCGGATGGCCACCAGGTGCACTGGATTGAAGTTGGTCGCCTGCCCTCACCGGCCATGAACACCCTTTCGCTTGCCGCCCTGGTTAACCAGGCCACTGGTTCTGGTGCAGTGGTGCACATGCACACTGCCATTGCGGAACAAACCGCTGGTGACAAACAGATTCGTAAACTGGTCAGTGAGCATAAGCTACAGCCCACACGACAGACATTGCGCCAACTCCGCCGGATGGTCCTTGCCAATCGCAGCGATGCCGGCTGGCAGGAACTGACCGCCGACGCTGATTTTTACAGCCTCGGGGGATGCAGGGACAGATGGTTTCGGCCCCAGGACACAGCCCAGCTGAAAGAGCTGATGGCCATGGCGAGTAACGAGGTGGAGTGGAAGCTTGTGAAAGCGCGGGATGTGGATGGCCACAGCCTCGCTACCGCACCGGTTCAGAAGCAGATCCAGGCGGAAGCCCTCGGCAGTGAAGTGCAGAGCCTGATGGGGCAGAATCTGAGCGTCTATTTCCTGAAGCGGCGTTGAACAGAAACCCGAGGTCAGATGCAGAGTATCATCTGACCTCGCTTCCGCACTCCGATCCTCAGATGTAGGGGATTAAAGACTCCCCATACAAATGCAGATCCTCGAGGATATGTCGCTTCTGCGGCGTCAGTTCCGGGTCTGCCGCCAGGCGCTGTAGTTCCTGGGCAAAAGCCTGCAGAGACCGCCAACCCTTCTTCGGGTGCATTAATCTCTTGCTGCGAAACTTCTCCCACCTTTCCATCTCTTCGCCCATCAGGCTACCCGGGTAATTCCGCGCCCGATAACGAAAGAGCAGCTCCTGCAGGCGATCGTCCTCAAAGGTCACCTCCAGCTCGCCAAGCGTTTCAATCGGCTGTTCCAGCACCCAGTCCAGCTTCTCGCGGTCAGTTTTGCTGATAAAGCCACCTGCATAGAGCTGTTCATCCGGGTCTGTCAGGTCACTTTCATGGGGCTGATCAAAAGCCTGGGCAATTCTGGCCGGCAAATCCGGCGCCTTGCGCAGCATGGCCAGGTTGGCTCGCAGCGTATCCCCGTCCAGGGCCAATTCTTCGAGGCGCTCCGGAGAAAGGGTGGATAGCATATTCGCCGGCGCCAGCACCGGGCACTTGTTCAATTGCACGCCTTTCAGAGGAAAGCGACTGACGCCCTCCCCCAATTCCGCCTGGGAAGTAAACACACGCTCACGAATCTGCTCAGAGCTGGCGGCGATCAGCTCGCTGGGGTCCTCGCGCAGGTCGTAAACAATCACCAGGTTCTTATTAGTTGGATGCTCGGCCACCGGAGCAACCAGTGCACAGCACCCACGGCTGGCCGGGTACTTGGCGGATATATGGAACACCGGCTTCATGGCAGCCGTATCCAGCATCGCCCGGGCCGAGTGTTTGTCTTTGTTCTGCAGAACAAAATCGAAGAGCTTCGGCTGTTTCTCCTTGATCAGCTTGGCCACTGCAATGGTCGCTTCAACATCCGACATGGCATCGTGGGCTGCTTCGTGGGCGATGCCGTTGGCAACGGTCAGCTCCTCCAGTTTGAAACTGGGGCTGCCATCTTCCTTGCGGGGCCAGTTGATACCTTCGGGGCGCAGCGCGTAGGTCAGGCGTACCATATCGATGATATCCCAGCGGGAATTGCCGTTCTGCCATTCTCGTGCGTAGGGATCGCGCAGGTTGCGGTAGAGGGTGTGCCGGGTCACTTCGTCGTCAAAGCGCAGGCTGTTGTAGCCAACCACACAGGTGCCGGGCTGACTGAAGGCTTCATTAATCTGGGCGATAAACTCAGCCTCGGGAAAGCCATCTTCCAGGGCCTTTTGCGGGGTGATTCCGGTAATCAGGCAGGCTTCGGGCGATGGCAGGTAATCGTCCGCTGGCTTGCAGTAAATCACCAGCGGATCTTCGATGATGTTGAGATCCGCATCCGTCCGCACGCCGGCAAACTGGGAAGGCCTGTCGTGAACCGGGTCTACGCCGAAGGTTTCGTAATCGTGCCAGTAAAACGAGCGGATCAAGGGACTGAGCTCCTGCCGAATGGGTTAAACACTGGCAGGAGTTTAGCATTTAAAACAATTGGGTACCCATATCGTCCCGATGGGTCTGCAACCGGTCCACGCCCTGGCTGATCAATTGGCTCATGTCCACTTTCATGCTTGTAGGCAGATTGATAAAAACACCTTTGCCAGCATTGATGACATTGGCACCGTCCGGGCTCTGCCATTCCACCCCCTCGCGCTGGAAGCCAATGAAGAAGTCGTTCGTGAAATCGGTCACGCCATCAGCACCCGCCTCACCCACGTACAGAGACTGCAGATGGGTCAAGGGTGCGCAATTGGTGCCCGAGGCACAGTCCGCCGTCCCATCATCAATACCAATATAACTGGCCCGATAATTGGTGGCCTGGGTGTTCTCATCGAAAAGCGTCGCGTCGAATTCCTGCCCGGATCCATCAACCAACTTCAGGCCGATATCGCCACTGAAGCTGCTGGTCAGCGAGGAAACCGACCCTCTCGCCTGTCCAAACCCCATACGAAAGCCGGAAAGCTTACCCTCGGCAGGGTCTTCCGCCAGCTCGATGTAGGGTTTGAACGCCTCGAAATGAACGGTATCTCCGGCACTGTAGGTGCGGCCATTGAACTGCTGACCGTCATTACGGGCAATATGGCCAAGCGCCACATGCTGCGCGGCAAAGTCCACGCCGCCATCAAGTTCGCCGGCTTGCACGTCATCCACGTTCATCCGGGTTTCCACATCCATGGTCAGCGTCATGCGCGTGAACTCATGAGGATTTCCCGGTATATCCTGAATGTTTTCGATCTGCATAAAAGCCTGCCCGGTCACCTCACCCATTGTTTCCTCTGAAATGGGCTTCAGCTCGGCCAGGGCAACGGGCGCAATACCCAGGCAGAACAGGGTGACGGCAGCGTATCCATACGCCTGCTGTCTCATAGTTTCGTGTCTCTGAAGTAAAATTTTAGAGCCAGTTTTCCGACGCCCGACCCTACTGCAGCCCGGATTGTTTTTGGTTTTTCCGGTGCTCACAGGCGGCAGTGTTTTACATTATTTTTTATTTGCCGCGGACACACTATAACCAAGGCAGATCGGCCAATAGAGTGAGCAGAGTCACAATCACCGTTTACAATTCAGTAATACTCAACCAACTTTGAATACAGTCACAAAACCTTTGGCTTAAAATACTTACAACGCCTTACCCATTGTTACGAATGCTGTAGCAAACGTGTACATAACAAATACTACTGGTATACTTTCGCACCTTATGACCAACCCTCTACGGCCCCATCAATGACCACCCGGATACTGATCTGCGACGATTCAGCCCTTGCCAGAAAGCAAATGGCCCGGGCGCTGCCGGAGGGATTGCGCGGAGACGTCAGTTTCGCGAAGGACGGTGTGGAAGCGCTGGAGAAGTTGCGCGGGGGAGAGGCAGAGCTGCTGTTCCTGGATCTGAACATGCCAGAGATGGATGGCTATCAGGTGCTGGAACAGGTTCGCAAGGAAGATTTGCCGGTCATGACCATCGTCGTTTCCGGCGATATCCAGCCCGAAGCCCGGGACCGGGTCAAAAAGCTTGGCGCCCTCGACTTCATCAAAAAGCCGACAGAGACCTGCACCGTACTTGACCTGCTGGTGGAATACGGAGTGTACCGCCCCGGAGAACTCGAAGATTCGGCGCTACAAGACAGCAGCCTGAAGAGCACAGGCAGTGCCGCTCCGGAAATCTCCGTTTCCCTGAACGACTACCTGCAGGAAATTTCCAACGTCGCCATGGGCCGGTCCTCCGATCTGCTGGCCCGGTTGTTACGTGTCTTCGTCAAACAGCCGATTCCCAAGGTCGCCTTCCTGGCCAACTCCGAACTGCACATGGCCATTTCCTCGGTCAGCGACAGCGACACATATTCCGCCGTGTGCCAGGGGTTCACCGGGGCCGGCATCGCCGGAGAGGCTCTTCTGCTGTTCGCAGACGCCAGCTTCCGGGAAATGGCGGAAATGCTTCACTACGACACCCTTGAGGGTGAAGCGGTGAACGTAGAAGTGCTGATGGATATGTCCAGCATACTCTTCGGAGCCTTCCTCAAAGGCATTGGTGACCAGCTCGACCTGAAACTCGGCCTTGGCCACCCCACGGTGCTGGGGCAACATCGCCAAATTACCGAATTGCTGGAACACCACAGCGCCCGTGAAGAACAGCTGCTGTGTATCGAAATCTGCTATGCCCTGGAAGACCGGGACATCGAATGCGACATGCTGATCCTACTTACCGAGGATTCAGTGCCTTTTCTCGAAGATCGCCTGCAATATCTGGTGGACTGACTCATGGCCATAGAAGAATCTGAAGCCAACTCCTTTCACTGGCTGATGGACATGCTGGAATCCGTGGAAGTGGGCCTTGTGGTGCTCGACCTGGATTTCAGGGTGGAAGTCTGGAACGGCTTCATGGAGAACCACAGCGGCATCACAGCGAGCAAGATCCAGGGCCAGGTGCTGTTCGACGTATTCCCGGATATCCCAAAAGCCTGGTTGACCCGTAAGGTAGACGCCGTCGCCTTGCTTAATACCAAAGCGTTCACCTCATGGGAGCAACGCCCTTACCTGTTCCAGTTCCGCAATACCCGGCCCATCACCGGCACCGAAGAGTACATGTTCCAGAATCTCACCATCAGCCCACTCTCCGGCACCACGGGGGAAGTGAACAAAGTGTGCCTGATGGTTTACGACGTAACCGACATTGCCAGCAGCAAAATGGCCCTGGAACGGGCCAATGAACAGCTGGCCAAACTGAGCATGACAGACCGCCTGACCGGCTTGCTCAACCGGGGCACCTGGGAAAACCTGGTGGACGCCGAATTCGAACGCTTCCGCCGCTACGGCCACACCACCAGCCTGGTGATGTTTGATATTGACCACTTCAAACCGGTTAATGACAACCATGGCCATCTGGCAGGGGACGAAGTGATCAAACACACCGCGAGACTCACCCGTAATGCCATCCGCCAATCCGACAGCGCAGGGCGCTACGGCGGTGAGGAATTCGGCATCATACTGCCGGAAACGGACGCAGAGGGCGCACGCATCATCTGCGAACGGATACGAGAAAGCATTGAGCAGAGCGTAGTCGAAACCAGCGTGGCACCAATCCGGTATACCATCAGCATTGGCATTGCCCAGTTAACGGAAGAGCCTGAGAACTATATGCAGTGGATGCAGAAAGCAGATGAGGCGTTGTACGCGGCGAAGGAGGGTGGCAGGAATCGGGTTGTGGTGGGTTAACAGCCCCTCTCCCGGAAAGGAGAAGGGCCAGCTGGTATCAGTCCTGCTGCCAGCTCTGTACAGCTTCCTTACCATGCTTCTGACGCCATTCGTTCAGCGTCTTGTGATTGCCACCACGGGTTTTAACCACTTCACCGGTGTGCGGGTTCTTGTAAGTCTTCATCGGGCGCTTTGGGCGGCTGCCAGCATTTGAATCGATCTTGCCGCTGGCCACTGATGGATCAATAGCAGAGAGAATCTGTAGTACATCCTTCGGTGACTTGTCATACTCCTTCATCAAGGCGCGAACCTTGTTTTCAAACTCCAGTTCACCTTTCAGAGCCTGGTCTTTTTCAAGCTGTTCCAGCTCTGCAGCAAGCTTTTCCATAAGCTGTTTTTTCTGGTAATAGTCGTTAATCTTTGCCATGGAATTAAAACCTTATTCAAATAGGGGTTTTAAAAACTTAATTGGAGTTGACCAAAAGTCAACCGAGATAATAATCAAATAAATGTGATCTGGCAAAATTATTTATTTACGAGCCTTTAATAAAAAAGCCAGTCAAATTGACCGGCTTTTAAATCAAACTCTGTACATTTTTTATACTTACAGCCGAAGATCCGCTTCGCCCAATGGCAAAACACCCTTCAGGTCAAACAGAACGCCATTGTCTTTCAAATAAGCTCGCAGTTCTTTTGAAGATTTGGCCGCATATTCACGATGAGGCACTGCAAGAAACAGCGCATCATAATCTCCGGCTTTCGGGGAATTCACCAGGGCAATGCCATATTCATGTTCGGCTTCGGCATTATCTGCCCAGCAGTCCGTTACATCTACGGAGCAACCAAAATCCTCCAGTTCCCGAATAACATCAATTACCCGCGTGTTCCGTAAGTCCGGGCAGTTCTCCTTAAAGGTAAGCCCCATCACCAAAACTTTTGAAGATGCCACAGTGTGCCCGGTTTTAATCATCGCCTTAACCAGCTCAGCTGCTGCATAGGGGCCCATGTTGTCGTTTACCCGCCGGCCGGACAGAATAATTTCCGGATGGTAACCAATAGCCTGGGCTTTGTGGGTGAGGTAGTACGGGTCCACACCAATGCAATGCCCACCCACCAGGCCGGGTTTAAACGGCAGGAAATTCCATTTGGTTCCCGCTGCAGCAAGCACTTCATGGGTATCAATTTTCAGGCGAGAAAAAATCATCGAAAGCTCATTCATCAGCGCTATATTCAGATCACGCTGGGTGTTTTCGATAACCTTTGCCGCTTCGGCCACTTTGATAGAACTGGCTTTATGGGTGCCTGCGGTAATAACACTGGCATATAGTGCATCCACTTCATCGGCAATTTCCGGAGTGGAACCAGAGGTTACTTTCATGATGCTGGTTACCCGATGCTCCTTATCACCCGGATTGATTCGTTCAGGACTGTAACCGGCAAAGAAATCGTTGTTAAACGCAAGACCGGATACTTTCTCCAGTACCGGCACGCACACCTCTTCGGTGGCGCCGGGATATACTGTGGATTCGTAAATCACAATATCGCCCTGCTTCAAAACCTTGCCTACGGTTTCGCTGGCTTTTACCAGAGGTGTTAAATCCGGGGTTTTGAATTCATCAATCGGGGTAGGCACCGTGACAATATAAATCTGGCAATCACGAATGCCTTCAAGATTATCGGTAAAAGACAAACCCGACGCCGCAGCCAATTCTTCCCGGGACACCTCACGGGTGAAATCAACGCCATCTTTCAGCTCGGCAATTCGTTTTTTATTGATATCGAAACCGACAATTTCCCGCTTTTCACCAAAAGCCGCGGCGAGAGGCAGCCCCACATAACCAAGACCAATAACTGCAATCTTCTTCATTTGAAATCCTTTGCGAGGAAGCTTAAAACGGCGCCCATACGCCCTATTCTGATGGAATAATTATGTCTGTAGCGGCCAGGGATTGAAAACACCTTTTCAATGCCCGCTTCGCGCCCTGATCTCCATGGACAATTCGAATCTCACGGGGAGGTATTGGTATCTCTGACACAAACTTCACCAGATCCGATTGCCCTGCGTGGGCCGAATAGCCGACAACCTGACGAATCTGAGCCCGAATATCATAACGCTCACCATCCAGCTGCACCCAGCCACCACGGGGACCGAAGGTAAGAATATCCCTTCCCGGCGTGCCTGCCGCCTGGTAGCCCACAAACAGAACATCGTTCCGTTTATCTCCCAGCATCGCCTTCAGGTAATTCACCACCCTGCCACCGGCGCACATGCCAGAGCCTGCCAGAACCACACAAGGGCGATGGGAACCGGCCAGGTAATCCACGGCGTTCAAATGATCGTCGTGGGAGTTGATCACTGTGAGTTGCTCGAAAGAAAGCGGATGCCGGCCCTGGCGCACCAAGTCTGTGGCCTCAGCATCCCAGAAGGGCTTCAGGTCTCGATAGATTCGGGTGAATTCCGCCGCCAGCGGCGAATCCACAACAATTTCCAGGTTGTTCCAGAGCTCTCCACCAAACTCATTGATAAGGCCCTCAATCTCGTACAGCAACTCCTGCGTGCGCCCAATGCTGAATGCCGGCACCAACACCGTGCCGCCGTCTTCCAGCGAGTGTTCCAGAACCGCCTTCAACCGGTAACGCCGCGTTTCCTGGTCCTCATGGTCTTTGTCTCCATAAGTACTCTCGATCACCAGCCGATCTGCTCGCTCGGGGGATTGGGGCGGGGGCAGCAACGGAGCATGGGGCGCGCCGAGGTCGCCACTGAACACAACCCGTTCTTCAGATTCGCCCGCACGTGCATCACACTCAACATAGGCCGAGCCCAGAATATGCCCAGCCCTCTGCAGCCGAACCGACAGCGAGCAATCATCCTCATCAAACACCGGATGCCACGTGCCATAAGGCAACGGCAACAGGCGGGAACGGATCAGTCCCAGAACCCGCTCAATCAACTGTCTGTCGCGGGTAAACCCGATCTTCAGGGCATCCTCCAGTATCTCCGGCAGCATAATGGCTGAAGGCTCGGAACAAATAATGGGCCCATCGAAACCCGCAGCCAGCAAATAGGGAATGCGCCCCACGTGGTCGATATGCACGTGGGTGACCACCAGAGCCCGGATATGATCAATGGGAAAATCAATGGAGAGATCAGACGCGGAAGCACCACGGCTTTCATCCTGGCCCTGGAACAGGCCGCAGTCTATGAGGATGCCGCTCTTGTCGGCCGCGTGACTAACGGTGAGCTCATGACAGGAGCCGGTTACGCCAGAGGTGGCGCCGTGGTGAGATATCGAGATCATGCTGAACGTCCTTGTTGATAGCTTTGAAACTGCCCCAGTCCTTGGGCAAATTTCTTGTTTGAACATCGGTTACTGAAAGTCTTCTTTCCTGACCGGGGAGTTCCTGTTTATGTCATGTGCGGCCACCTTGCCAACAACGGCTTTCAGGTGCTTCGGTGCCAACCCGAAGCCGGGGCGAACACTTCGCACATCGTCCCCGGAAATGACTTCACCGGCCTTGATATCATTCACAAAGTACAAGGAACGCCGAAAGAGTGCGTTACCCTGCTCGCTGGATTTCCGACCGTAATCGACCTTCCCGAGAGCCTTCCACGCAGTCTTACTATCCCGGCAAAGCGCTTTGAGATCCTCAGGCTCCAGGGAAAAGCTATCATCCGGCCCACCGCCAGAGCGATCGAGCGTGAAGTGCTTTTCAATGATCGCCGCGCCCAGCACGACGCTGGTGATTGCCGTTGTATTATCCAGGGTATGATCAGAAAGCCCTGTCACCAGGCCGAAACGCTGCTTCATGTCCACAATGGTTCGCAGATTATAGTCTTCCGCTGGCGCCGGATAGCCACTTACACAATGGAGAATCGCCAGCTGTTTACAGCCAGCTCCGCGCGCCGCATCAATGGCTTCCCGGATTTCCTCCGCATCCGCCATCCCGGTGGAAATGATCATCGGTTTACCAGTCCGGGCCACATACTCAATCAATGGCAGATCCACAGCCTCAAATGATGCGATCTTATAGGCTGGAGCGCCGAGCTCCTCAAGCAGATCGACGGCGGTGGTATCGAAGGGCGAACTGAAAATCGTGATGCCCCGCTCCCGGGCTCGCTCAAATAGAGGCTTATGCCACTCCCAGGGCATGTGGGCCTCTTCGTATAACTCGTAGAGGGTGCGTCCGTCCCAAAGCCCGCCTTTGATTTTGAAATCGTCGGCATCCGAATTCAGGGTAATGGTGTCGGGTCGGTAAGTCTGCAGTTTTACCGCATCTGCGCCGGCTTCAACCGCTTCGTCAATGATCTTCAGAGCCGTTTCAAGTTTACCGTTATGATTGGCGGACAGCTCCGCAATTATGTAAGGCGGCTGAGATGATGAAATTTCACGACCATCAATGACAATTTTCGCTTCACTCATAAACACGCCCTTAAACCTTTACTTCGAATTTTTCCACTCGGCAGCCAGAAGGCCAAAACAGATAACGTCGTGATAACGTTCTCCGTCGCAGTGTTGCTCTCTGAGGACACCTTCCCGGGTAAACCCGAGACGCTCATGGAAGCGGACTGACCGCTCATTAAAACCGAGCGCCTGCCCACAGAGTTTATGCAATTCCAGCTCTTCAAAGGCGTACCTCAAGGCAGCCTCACCAAGCGACCGCCCGGTTCCTGGCTCTGCATCCGGTGCCAGATAGAAGCCCCAGTCTGCAACCTGGGCACACCGGGTCAAGGAGATATTAACGAAGCCGACAGGGGCCGAATCAACCTCGTAGATCAGCAGCCACACACCGGGGGCTTCACTGTTACGGGCAAACCACTGCTCATGCTCTTCGGGGGAGATCTCATGGCTGGTGTACATAAACTGGCACACATCGGGATGATTCCGCCAACTAAGAACCCTCGCCAGGTCCCCGGAGCGCATGAGTCTCAGCCGCCCACTATTCATCCGAAACCTCCCGGAGGGCATCAGCCACACGCTGCACACCCAGGCCATCGCAGATTGCGGCAGCATTCTGGCTCATCTCAAGCAACCTTCCGGGCGCGAATACTTCACGCATCGCCCTGGGCAATGCCTCGACAATAGCGTCCGGCCAACCCAAACTGAGTGATGCACCTGCCCGTTCCAACGCCTCAGCGCCCGGGCGTTGGTTGTCAGCCATCACCACAAGCAAACTGGGCAAACCAAGGCAGCAGCGTTCCCAGGCAGAGCCCCCAGCGGCACCAATGGCGAGATCTGCCTTGCTCATCAGCTCCGCCATGTTGTTGGCATTGACTACCACCCGCGTATCCAGACGCATTGATTCCGCTTGCTCTATCACCTCGTCGATATGAGGACAGGCCGCCCCGAGAACGACGGTAACTCGGCAAGAGGCAACAACCTCGATGCTATCCAATACCCTCAAAACATTGCCGGTAACATTGGCTGCATCCACGCCCCCCATACTAACAAGTATGTTCCCGGGCTCCGGAGTTTTCCATTCTTCAACAGACAGTGCACGTACCCGTGAGAACTCGGGCCTGAGCATAGCGTAATCAGAGCCAATCATCCGCTTGGCGTGGCCCGGTACCAGACCATCGTAATCATCCGGTTTACGCCCAAGATTCTGGTCCAGTAGCAAATCACACTGATGCCTGCGGTCTGCAAGATCATCAATAGTCATCAGCCGCCTGCAACACGCACGAACCTGAGTTTCCCAGCGATGATCGAGCGAGTAGTGGTCTACCACCAGCCAGTCCAGCTCGATGCCTTTCAATGCCTGCAAAGTGTCAGAGGCATCGGCTTCCCAACTCACTCCCAGCCAGCCGGCGTGGGGTGGCGCGCTCTCAGGAGTGATTTCACTTTCTATGGATTCGACCGATGGAAGCATCAAAACATGATGCCCCCTGCTGCGAACTGCACTCTCCAGACTTCCCGGCTTCTGCCGCATTACGAAAAAGCATCGGGCACCGGCTTCTGCTAATGCATCTGCAAGGGTGAGACAGCGCATAACATGGCCAGAACCAATAAGCGTGGACGCATCCACCCGGAAAGCCACTGTAAGCGATTCAGCCATTGCGCGCCCGGGCTCTCAGCGCCTCAAACATATACTCGGCCGACTCCCAATCTTCAAGAGTATCAACATCCTGCACACGATAGCGGGGAATCGGGATTCCGACAGAGCCCCGCCCAAAGATCATCCGCTCCTCGAGCCAGGCCTCCGCGGTTCCCCAGTAAAACTGACCGGCATCGTGCCAGGCTTCTTCCAGATCCTGGGAACGTGTCGAAAACTGCTCCGGATGCATCATCTCCACCCGGCCACCATCGGCAAGGCGAAGTGCACGCTGAATGGGAAAGGCATAGCTGGTCACAGAAAAAGCGAAGCTACTGCCCGAAGATTCAAGCCGCCTTTCGCCCTCATGAATGTCCGCGGGCGTGATGAAAGGGGCTGTCGCGTAGATGCAGCAAACACGATCGACGGCATGGCCAGCGTTTAAGAACCACTCGACCGCGTGGCGGATAACCGGAAGCGTTCCCGTGTAATCGTCTGAAAGATGCTCAGGACGCATGAAAGGAATTGTCGCTCCGCGCTGCCTGGCTACTTCGGCGATCTTTTCGTCATCGGTTGAAACGATAACCTCGTCAAAGCAGCCACTCGCGCGGGCCGCCTCAATTGACCATGCGATCATCGGTTTGCCGCAGAAATCCCGGATATTCTTACCCGGAATCCTCTTGCTGCCTCCGCGAGCCGGAACTACCGCAACCTTCATACCGAAAGAGCCTGCTTCAGCGCTTCAACCACCGAGTCCTGCTGCTCAAACGTCAGGCCGTGGTACATGGGAATACTGATCGCCTCGCTGTAATAACCCATGGATTCCGGAAAATCATCGGGCGCGAAACCCATGGCCTCGTAATAGGGCTGGGTGTGGACAGGGATGTAATGCAGGTTGACGCCGATCCCCTGCTCCCGGAGCGACTCGAATACCTCACGGTGGCTAGCGCAAATCTCTGTCAGCTTCAATCGGATTACGTAAAGATGAAGGCCAGAATAGCTGTCCGGATGCTGCCATGGCGTCACCACAGGCAAATCCGCCAGCATCTCATCGTATCGCCGCGCCAACTCATGCCGACGGTTCACGAAGTCGTCCAGCCGCGTCATCTGGCTTAAACCCAGAGCCGCCTGTAACTCGGTCATACGGTAGTTAAAGCCCAGATCAACCTGCTGATAATACCAGGGGCCGTCTGGCTCATGGGTCATGCGGGCAGGGTCGCGGGTTATGCCATGGCTGCGGAGCAGCTCCATGCGCTGGGCCAGTTCAGCGTCGTTGGTGACAGCCATGCCGCCTTCCGCGGTTGTCACAATTTTTACCGGATGGAAGCTGAACACCGTGATATCGCTGTACCGGCCACTGCCAATAAACTCGCCCTGATACTTGCCACCAATGGCATGGGATGCGTCCTCAACAATGCGAAAGCCATAACGCTCAGACAACGCCTTGATCCGTTCCATGTCGCAAGGCTGGCCACACAGGTGTACCGGCACTACCACCTTGGGCAGACGATCCTGCTCTTTGGCCTGTTCCAGCTTGCGCTCAAGCGCATCCGGGCAAAGATTGTAGGTTCGGGGGTCGATATCAACGAAATCCACCTTTGCGCCGCAATAGAGACCACAATTTGCTGAGGCCACGAAAGTGACCGGCGAGGTCCACAGCCAGTCTCCGTCACCGAGGCCCAGAGCTGCGCAGGCAATGTGTAAGGCCGACGTTGCGCTGTTAACAGCCACCCCGAACTTTGCACCAACGTGAGTGGCCACCGTGTTCTCAAACTCTGGAACTCGCGGCCCCTGGGTCAGGAAGTCCGATTTGAGAACCTCATCAACGGCATCAATGTCCTCTTGCGTGATTTCCTGGCGCCCGTAAGGAATCATCAATCAGATACTCCCGATCTTTTCCCGGTTGGCATCAATCCAGGACTGCAGATCATCTTGAGACATCCATTCCGTGTTGTTGTCACTGGAATAAACGAATCCCTCAGGCACTTTCTTGCCGTCCTTGATACGCGCAGCATCGGCGCTCCAGTCATGAATGGCCGGCAAGATCTTGAAGTGTTCCGGGTACTCATAGGTGTAATAGGAATCCTCGGCGCCAATCATCTGCTCGTGCAGCTTCTCGCCGGGACGGATACCAACGATCTCGTGTTTGGCATCCGGCGCGACCACCCGGGCAAGGTCGGTCACCTTCATGGAAGGGATCTTCTTCACATAGATTTCGCCACCTTCCATATCCTCAAAGGCGTGCCATACCAGTTCCACACCCTCTTCCAACGAAATCATAAAGCGGGTCATCCGCTCGTCGGTAATGGGCAACACGCCCTGGTCCTTAACCGACATGAAAAACGGAATAACCGACCCACGTGACCCCATCACATTGCCGTAGCGCACCACCGCAAAGCGGGTATCATGGCCACCTGCGTAGGAGTTACCAGACACAAACAATTTGTCTGATGCCAGCTTGGTAGCGCCATACAGGTTGATAGGGCTGCTGGCTTTATCCGTCGAGAGAGCGACAACACGTTTCACACCTTTATCGATACAGGCATCGATAAGGTTCATGGCACCGTTGATATTCGTCTTGATGCACTCGAAGGGGTTGTATTCCGCCGTGGGAACAAT
This sequence comes from Marinobacter sp. 3-2, assembly GCF_003751355.1. Classification (NCBI taxonomy): domain Bacteria; kingdom Pseudomonadati; phylum Pseudomonadota; class Gammaproteobacteria; order Pseudomonadales; family Marinobacteraceae; genus Marinobacter; species Marinobacter sp. 3-2. The sequence continues at coordinate 435,068 of NZ_RJUQ01000011.1, forward strand.
CTTGGTGGCCGCCGCATGCACCACGTAATCCACACCATCCAGCGCCCGGTACAGGCGATCTTTGTCGCGCACATCACCGATAAAAAACCGAACGCGGTGATCGCCGGCGAACTTCTTGGCCATCTCCCACTGCTTCATCTCATCCCGGGAGAAGATAATCACTTTTCTGGGATTGAAACGCTCAAGAAGCATTGGAACGAAGGTATGGCCGAAGGAGCCTGTACCGCCGGTGATCAGTATGGAGCTGTTTTCAAACATCGGGTGTCAGGTGCCTCTGGTCTTTGTAGTTCGGCGCAAATGGCCAGCCAATAGTGTCCCTGCATGATAGAAGAAAAAAGGGGCAAGATCTTCCCGATCTGCCCCTTCTTTAAAAACCTCACCGGCCTCACCGAACAAACCGATTCAGGCCGGGAAGCGCCTTATCTTATCGGACTCTTGAGAAGCCACAGTTAACTGTCGATCACCATTGCACCATACCAGATCCGCCAAATCCCCATTGGGGGCAAACCCAGTCGGTGCCGTTTTAAGGATCTGAATGATCTCCTGACAATCAAAGTCATGGCTTGCCCGCATCAGACGGTTGAGAGTTTGCTCTACCTCACCCCAAGGCATCGAGACTTCCCTTGCCATCATGATCCGGGGGTGAGCCGTACCCTGCGGGTTGTCGCCAATCAACAACTCCTCATACAGCTTTTCTCCGGGCCGCAGCCCGGAGAATACGATTTCGATATCCCCATCCGGCCGATCGTCTGTTTTCTCCATCAACCCCATCAGGTGAATCATCTTTCGGGCCAGGTCGGCAATTTTTACGGGCTCGCCCATATCCAGAACGAACACTTCGCCACCCTGCCCCATGCTGCCAGCCTGAAGAACGAGCTGGCTGGCCTCAGGAATAGTCATGAAGTAGCGGATGATATCCGGGTGAGTGACAGTAACTGGCCCGCCATCCCGAATCTGATCCCTGAACAGAGGGACAACAGAGCCAGAAGAGCCGAGCACGTTGCCAAACCGCACCATGGAAAAGATAGTGCCTGACTGCCGCTGAGCCAGGCCCTGGAGCACAAGCTCAGCAAGACGCTTACTGGCACCCATCACATTAGCGGGACGCACCGCCTTATCGGTAGAGATCAGCACAAAGCGCCTCACCCCAGCCGCAATAGCCGCTTCCGCAACATGGAAGGTGCCGAACACATTATTCTGAACACCTTCGATAACATTGTGCTCAACCAGAGGCACATGCTTGTAGGCTGCCGCGTGGTATACCGTCTCTATGCCAAAACTCCGCATCGCGGTTTCGCAGCGCCGACGATGGGTAACACTGCCCAGTAACGGGTGGATTTCTACCCCAAGTGCCTCAATCTGATTAATCGCCTGAAGCTCACGCTCAATGGCGTAAAGAGAAAACTCAGACTGTTCGAAAAGCACCAATTTGGAGGGACGATGCAGAATGATCTGGCGACAGAGCTCCGAACCTATTGAGCCTCCTGCGCCGGTTACCATTACTACTCTTTCATACAGACTCGCGGCGACCTGTGCATTGTTTGGCTGCACGGGATCCCGACCCAACAAATCTTCAATCTCCAAATCCCGGATATCATTGATGCGTGCCTGGCCCGCCACCAGTTCGGACATGGTTGGAACGGTCTGCACCGGAATGGCGAGCGGCTCCAGCTTTTTCAGTAAGCGCTTACGGTCGATACCAGAATCGGCATCCAAAGCTAACAACAAACGCTTGATACGATGCTCTTTCACCACGCGCTCAATATGACTGATGTCGTAAACCGGGATTCCATTGATCAAGGCGCGGTGGTTTGCTCTCAGCAGGGTGATAAAAGCCGCAGGATGATATTCGGTGCCTTGATCCAGCGCGTTGGCAAGTTGCAGGCCAGTCTCGCCAGCACCAACAATCGCCACGAACTGTTTGTTGCGATGCCGCGGGCGATTTACAAGCATTCGGACCGTCATTCTGGTGCCGCTAACGAAGATGAATGCCAGGGCGCCGTATATGATAGGTACGGAACGGGGAACCTGTACTTCAAGCCAGTATCCCAACAAGATCAGGGTGATCGACGAAATCACCACCCCTGTTATCACCGTAATAAAGGCCCTGTCGCTCAGGTAACGAATGACGGCCCGATAAAGACCCAGCTTTATGAACACGGCGATTGTGAAGACAACCGTTAGCCCCGAAACAATCAGTTGCCCCTGATCGGGCACCCAGAACTGCTGCTCCAAGCGCAGTGAAAATGCCGCCCACAAGGCAAAAAACAGGACCACTACATCGGCAAAAACCGAGACCAGCCGTTTGTGGACCCGAGACAAATTCAGGAATTTTTCGAACATGGTGTTCCTTTACCAGAAAAAATGATCGCCAGCGTCATTCAACAGTAATACTTTCGGCCAGATTGAGAGGGTTGTCCACATCAGAGCCCTTCACAAATCCCCAGTGGTAAGCCAGACATTGCCTTGGATAATAAAGATTCAAAAAATTAACAAATAAGAAAGGTGACGATTACTGACCAGGGACTCTGTCCCCGGCCCCTTTACCAACAATCGTCAAAAAAATGTACCTGAAATAGGCCGCGAGATTGAGGCTTTGAAGCATTTTTTGATCCGTCTCTGCCAGCATAGCAGGCGTGGACATATCGATGTCATTCACCTGAGCCAATCCGGTTATCCCTGGTCGAGCAGCCAATACACCTCGACGTGCCCGCTCCTCAATAAGCTCTTCCTGATTAAATAGACAAGGCCTGGGACCCACCAGACTCATCTCCCCCTTCAACACATTCCAAAGCTGAGGCAACTCGTCCAGCTTGGAGCGCCTCAAAAACCGCCCGAATGGCGTTATGGCACTGGCATTTGCAAGATGGCTCGCAACCGAAACCGTGTCTTTCTTCATTGTGCGAAATTTCACCAACACGAACCGCTTCTTATGCCGTCCAACTCGTTCTTGGCGAAATAGAGGAGAACCAGTGTCAAATAGACCAATCAATATCAACAAAAGCAACAAGGGTAATCCAACCACCAACCCCAAAAGAGCAAACACAAAGTCCAACAACCGAATCACAAAAACCACCTATTAAGACAATTGAGTTTGGCGAAATCTACCCCTAGCCATTCTGTTTTCCAACCGCTCTAGCCAAGCCCTCTTCAACTGTGACAGGCGGCCGCCAATTCAGGACGTTACGGGCTTTTGAGATGTCCACCTGCAATGAGCCCAACAACCGTTGGGCAATCGCCTTTTTTCCCAAGAGGGTTGCTCCAAACATCAGTAGTCCGGAAGGTACCGGAATCAGGCGCAGGGGCCTACCCATGGCATGGGCAACGCCTTGTAACAACTCAGTCGTAGAAAGATCTTCTCCGTCACTCGCCAGGAATACCTCGCCAGCGGCGGCGGGATGGTTAATGCACGTGAGGATAAGATCAACCAGATTATCTAGTGCCACCAATGAACGTTTATTGTGAACAGCACCAAGAGGAAGAGGCAACCCCTTTCCCACAACTTTCACCATAGTCGCAAAATTGCCTTTCGCCTTGGGCCCATAGACTAACGTCGGGCGAATAATCACCAGCTCCATACCGATGTCAGTTGCAAGGCTCTGGAGTGCCTGCTCCGCTTCCATTTTGGAAATGCCGTAGGGATCTTCCGGGGCCGGCTTGTAATCCTCGGTAAAAGGATTCCCCTCAGACGTTTGCTCACCATTCACTTTAATGGAGCTGATATAGATGAAGCGCTTGACACCTGCTTCAATCGCCTGGCGGGCGAGGTTTAGCGTACCCTCTACATTAACCCTACGGTATTCCGCAAGTGGATCAGCCAACTCATCCTTCATGATATGAGCACGGGCTGCGGCGTGAATCACCACATGCTGTCCACCTATGGCCCCGGACCAATCCGTGTCAGCATCAAGATCATGCACTAATGCTTCGCGCGTGCAATTAACAGCTCCAGATTTTCTTACCGCACAAGTCAACTCTCGATCCGGCAAACCTTCAAGTGATTCAACCAGTCGGCGACCAACGAAGCCCGTAGCCCCTGTCAACAGTATTTTCACAGTAACTCCAGATTAAAAATTTTTAGGACCAAAAGCTAGGCCACAACTTTAATCAAACAATACTGTGGCGAGCTTTTCCGCCAGTTGCCCATACTCGTATTGCTCAAGTGCTGCTTTTCGACCATTAGCTCCCATCGCAGCCCGCCTTTCAGGGCTCATCTGATAGAGCTCTATGGTGGCATCAGCCAGTTGCTCGTCATCTTCGGCATCTATCTGGATCCCGGCTGCAGCGTCTTCGACGGGCCGGTAATCGCCAGACTCAATGCCATAGATAATTGGCTTGCCCGAGTACAAATAGTCAAAAAGCTTATTGGGGGAAACACCGAACCTGAACAAAGGGTCTTTGGATAGGCCTAAATAACAGGCGTCGAACTTAGCTAATATGGCTTGTATTTCGACCTTCGGAATCGGGTCAACAAAAAACACGTTATCCAGCCCCTTCTTGGCTACCAACTTCTTAAGCGCTGCCCTTTCCTTACCATCTCCAACTAAAACAAATGCAATTTCCCCGTGCCCCCTCAAACGCTCAGCGGCATCAACCAACGTATAGAGTGAGTTTGCAACTCCCAAGGTTCCGGTATAACCGACTATAAACTTGTCTTGGGGAAGCTGATCAACTGCTCTGGCATTCAAGGATGAATTGAGACTCACCTCATCCATTGAAAAGCCATTGGGAACCCACGCAAATTTCTCCCGCTTCATACCCCGGCTGACCATATGCTCTACTGAGTTTTTGAGATTAGAAACCACGCGGTCCGAGTCACGATATGCCTTGTCCTCCACCCACTGCATGAGTCGGATAAACGGATGTCTTCGGGAGTATCCGCCAATGTCCATCAATGTCATTGGCCAGATATCCCGGACTTCAAATACCAGTTTTGCACCAACCCGGCGGGCCAACGTTTTTGCTCCAAGAAACGATAGAAGGGATGGAGACGAGCAAACCACCACGTCGGGAGAATCGGGGATTTGTCTGAACAGCTTTCTGAGGCGCCAGGAAAAAAGAAACCAACCCAGGATTCGGCCCTTGCTATGGGCCTGCTCATAATGAGGCATTCTGACCCAAACAACTGTAAATCCCTCTTCCTGCTCTTCGAGCTCGAAGTCTGATGCAAGAGCCGGCTTCTTGCGTAAAAGGTGGTGAGAAGCGGACGTTATCAGAAAGACAGTATAGCCACGCTTGGCGAGTTCTTTCCCCAAGTAATAATGACGACCAGCGTAGCCGAAATCTGGCGTGGACGCATATTGGTTGATAATCCAAACTGTCTTGCTCATTAACCCGCCTTCAACAACTCATCCACAATCCCCTGTGAGGCCTCGCCGCCGCCATATAACTGCTCGGTATCCTTAACCCTCCGCCCAACATTCCGAGCAGCAGCTTCAACAATCTTCTCCTGATCTGCCCCAACCAGCTCATTGGCACCGACCTGGACTAATTCTACCCATTCAGTCTGGTCACGCATTGTTACGCACGCTTTGCCAAAGAAAAAAGCTTCTTTCTGCACACCGCCGCTATCTGTCAACACCAGCTGACAATGATCGAGTAACCAGACCATTTCAAAATACCCAACAGGGTCAATCAGATGAACATCAATTTCCAGGCCCTGTTCAGCGATAAGCTTACGGGCCCGCGGATGGAGGGGCAAAACGACAGGCGCCTCATTTTTATGAATATGGTTTAGTGCGTGAACGATATTCGACAACCTCTGAGGATTGTCCGTATTCTCGGCCCGATGCAATGTCGCCAGAACAAATTTTTCTGGCAGCTCACAGTCAGCCGGGGCAGCCGCCTTCTCCGCAAACAGTAGCGCGGCATCCTGCATGACATCCCCAACCTGAATTACTTTGGCAGGCTTACTAGCAAAACCCTCGTTCTCAAGGTTCTGGACTGCAGTGTTTGTTGGGCAAAACAGCAGATCACTAACCTGATCAGTAAGAATGCGGTTAATCTCTTCAGGCATTTGCATATTGAAGCTGCGCAGGCCGGCTTCGACGTGAGCGACCGGAACATGCAATTTTGCCGCCGCCAAAGCACCCGCTAATGTGGAATTGGTGTCGCCGTAGACAAGAACACGATCAGGCTTATGTTCTATAAGCGCCTTTTCAATCTCTGCCAACATCCTTCCCGTCATTTCACCATGGCTGCCGCCATGGATATCCAGTTGAATATCCGGCCTTGGGATAGCCAACTGATTGAAGAAGATGTCCGACATGTTGGCATCAAAGTGTTGGCCTGTATGCAACATTACCTCTTCGATGCCATCGGCCTGCTTGATAGCCCGGGAAACTACGCTGGCTTTGATGAACTGAGGGCGTGCGCCAATAATGGTGAGAATTCGAAACATAATTTTTCTTTACTTGCCAAGGGATTGATAAAAATCGAGCAGCTTACGCTCCTCGATACTCCAGTTGTAACGCTCCATCACAGCCTTCTGTCCATTCCGGCCCATTTGTTCGGCCTCTACCGGATGCGTGACAAGGTAATCGACTGCTTCCGCGATCGCGCTAGGATTCAGAGGATCGACGCAGATGCCGCACTCATTACCTTCGATTATTTGTTTCCAGAGGGCAAAGTGAGACCCAATCACAGGCACACCTGCACTCATGTACTCAAACATCTTATTGGGTTGTGCATCCTCGTGATTCGGTGCAGGTAAAAACGTAACCAAGCCACCCACACTTTTCTCCAGCAAACCACGGACTTCATCTCGCCCAACAAATCCTAACGCATCTACCTTTTTCCAACCTGGCAGAGTCTGGACTCTCTGTTCTACCAAAGGCTCCCCAAACCTTCCTGCCAACTTCAGGCGCGCTTCGGAGGTCACCTGCCTCATAGCCTCAACAACCTGCTCAATACCCCGAATTGCAGTAACGCCCCCGACGTAGGCCACCTGGGAAGACTTTCCTGCCCAGTCAATCTGTTCCGCGGAGAGCTCTCCAATTAGCGGAAAGTTATTAATATTAACCGAACGAATACCCATCGAACTGAATTTGTTAGTTATGAAGGGTGTTGCACCGACAACTGCATCCAGCCGACGACAAGCCCAACGCTCATATACAGAGAACAGCTTTGAAAGGAGCCATCGAGAGGGTTTATTTAAATAGGGCTTACTCAACAGTTGTTTTGGTAAATCCTCATGAGCATCAAAAATGACGGTTTTACCAATCTTTTTGAGCTTCAAGCCTACGGGTATCAGCTCAGGATCGTGAAAGTGGTAGAGATCAGCATCCAACTCCACTGCTCGTCGAAACACTCGCCCGGGAGCGTTTCTTATCCTATCCAGTCGCCCTTTTGGGCTCCCAACATCGTAAATAGAAACCCCATCCTTATTTTCATCGCCCTTTCCATCGGCGACAACCAACGACACGGAATACCCTGAATTATTAATAGATCTGCACTCTTTCAAAAAAATGCGGGTATCGTACCTTTCATGAACAGACGTTAAATGACAGATTGAGGTCATCTCTGCGCCCGATTTGATAATCTAAACAAAACCTTCCCCCAAAAAGCACGCATTCTTACCGGCAAGCTATTTTTTCCAGATTCCCAAGATGAGATGACTCTTCGAAGCTCCGGAGTTTCCGTGCGTGTGTACACCCACTTCAGCTGAGAAATATGCAAATTATGATATGAGGGAGTACAAAAGTTCACCCCGCCTTTCACGGCCGGATCCTCATACAATGACCAGCTACCATTGCACCAGTTACCAATATTATTATTAAGTGATTCAATGAGCTGCATAAACAGAGCATTGTGTTTTGCGCTATCACAGGAATCACAAAACTCTCGAAGGCCAATCATTGCATATAAGAAGCCATTCAATACATGGGTCGAACAATTTGACGGATACTCTTCTAAAAAGAATGATCCATCACCCAACTGTGACTGCACACCGCCTTCAGAAACAGGAAGAAAGAAGGGACTCAAAGACTTCTCAGCATGATCGAGATAGGCTCCATCATTGGTAACCCGATAGGCCCGGACAAGCACACTGGCGGCTTCGCCTTGGGCCATACATGAAATCCACGGCGCCTGCAGATCCTCCCAGTCAAAGTGATATTCATATCTAGCGTCATCAAAGCCCAGAAACCAATTTGCACACTTGAGAAAAGTTTCTCTGCTCCGTTGGCAACTATGCTCAACAAAGTTGTTGTAGTTGGCAAGAGCATAAGCCGCAACTCTGGTTGGGTTGTATTGTTTACCAACTGACTGATAAATCTTAAAAGGTATACCTAGCTTATCGACTGGCTCGTAATAGAATTCGAAATCATCCAGAGTAAAAGCAAGAGAAATTGGATACAGATTGCCATTTGGGTCTTCGTTAAAAGAAAATTCTTCGGTTCCGACCAAATACTTCTGCACATCACGAAGAATCTTCCTAGATATTATCATAAACTTCCTTTAGAACTTTTTCCTGTTCTTCCCAGCAATACCTCTTGCGAGCACTAAAAACATTAGCCTGGATGGCAGAGTAATCTTGCTTCAGAGAATCGATCACTGCCGCACGAAAGCTTGCAACCGTGTTTTCATGAGCAACAATACCCACACCTTCGCTCTCTACAAGCCTCCGAACCTCATAGAGATTCGACGTCAACACAGGAAGACCGGCCATTAAATATTCGAATATCTTGTTTGGTGAACAGTATCGATGGTTCAGGCAAGTGTCTTCATAAAATAATATGCCGTAGTCTGCGGAGCTCGTATAATTCAATAGAACGTCTTGACTCACGGCCGGATGAAAGAAAATTGTATTATAATCGCTCGCTTTTTCCCTTATTGCGCCCTCTAGAGGCCCATACCCCATACAGACAAGAACATTTTCATCTGACTCCAAATCGGAAAAAGCCTCGAGAATCAGCTCTATCCCTCTGCCGCCTTTTAATCCTCCCTGATACAGAAAAATTTTTTGATCAGCCCTAATGCCAAAGATTTTACGAAAAAGGTTTTTTCTTCCTTGGTCAATAAACCTTGGACAATTGAGAACGAGTTTAGGCTTTGCAATAGAATAATCATCAGCATAGCAGGATGCTATAGAATCACTGACTGTCAGAACTGAATCTGCACACCCAATCAACCGTCTTTCGAAAAACTTAAGAACTTTCTTAAGGAAGCTGGACATACCATCACGCTCAGTTTCATATTCATGACAGTCATAAACGACCTTCACATCGCCTCTTGAGAGCGTTTTTAAAAGGAACCCTATCGGCAATGCGCCAAGATCATTACAGTGAACAAAATCCACCTGGTTCCTATGTTTAATAAACACACGGACTACGAATTCGACATATTTAATCAGCTGAATTATAGGAATTTTTGGGAGTTTCTTTGATGAAAGTTTTATTCTATTAATTCTGAAGCCATCACCGCTCTCCTCTTCATTCAGTCCGCTTTCATGTAACGCTACGACTTCAACCGAAAACCCAAGCTTACGGAGAGCAACAGAGGTTTTGTGAACCCTAGCGTCGTTAGTAAAATTATTCAGAACAATATTAACGCACCTTTCCAAGACTAAATCCTTCCATCTCTTCTGCACAAAGAAAAAAGAGCCAATAAAACAAACGGGATATATATTTGTTTAGACATAAAAAACTCCTCACCACTTATCAAAGCGGTAAGAATCCAAAGCCCCATGAAGACGCAAAAATAAACGGAAAACGGTCTTGGGAGTTTAAATGCCAGGAAATAATATATAAAAATCAAAAAAAAGACCAACAATACTTTTATAATACCCCCTTCAAAAAACGCAGTAAGGATAAAATTATGGGGATAGTCCTTACCTCCATCTTCCCGAACATACTCGGGAAATGCGTAAAAACTTCGCTGTCCTAAACCAAAAGCCACCTGAAAAAGGTCGGAGCCAGAAAGTATCTCAATAGCATCATGCCACCTGGTAAGACGCGTACCTGAAGTGTCAGAGTCACTATCAAATACACTTAATGCTCTCTCAATCCTCTGATTCACATTTTCTACTTTTGAATCGCCTGAAAAATCGGAGTTGTATAAAAATGCAAGCAGCGATGCACTCAAAACCAAACCAACCAGCATAATAAAAACGAAGTTCCGCGCCCTTAAAAAAGACAAAGAAAACAAAACTACCAACGGAACGTAAAAAACGATCGAGCGCCGACTTCCGACGATAATTGCTATCATAAAAACCAATAGCACCAAGCAGAAATACAAAAAAACTTTAAATCGTGTCTTATCTAAATCAAAAAACATTGTAATCAAAGAGAAACACAGCATTAAAACGTACATGTTATAATCTAAAAACGGGGATAGGGTGAACTTTCCAACATAGCCTTCGGGCCTTAACATTTCTCCTGTAAATGCTTGGTGACACATAAAGTATATGAGCGCAAAAAAAGAAACAAAACCCGAGATATTTAAAATCTTTTTCAATATCCTCCCATCAAATCTTTGAAAATAAAGAAACATTACTGCAAAAAAAACTAGGTACCAAAAGTTCTTAACAATAGAAAATAGCGCATCCTCAGAAGATAAAGAATAGATACTATTGAACACGGAATATGCCCAATACAAATAAACAATCAGAAATAGGAATGACGACTCTTTATCTATTCGGTATTTTTTTCCTCCAGCACATAAACATACAAACATCGCCAAAAAAAGAACAACCATGGCAATACTATTGAGCGTAAAGCCCAAATAATTGACGAAGAAATAGAGTCCGTCCTCAAAAAACATAGAGGAAAAAACCACGATAACTAAAATATTTATAGTATTCTTAAAACTCACATATGCCATTACTTATAACTCAAGGCATAAAACATCCAAGCGTTGCTCCAGCGCACCATCTCCGTTTTATCTTTTATAAAAATTCCTGCAATTCTTTTTGCATTATTTATAAAATAATGATCTTCAGAAATGTACAGCACTTCCATGGTTTTTCTTATAGCCGCTAAAACCGCCCCCCTATCCTTTGGGCAAAGTTGAGATTGAAAAATCTTAAAAATAAGGATGGCCTCGGCCAAAGAATGCGATTGGACAGTCTTTTCGTGGTCTCGAATGATATACCCATCCGCAACGAAACTTCTAATGTAGAAACTCAGGAGTCTGCTTATTTCACCACCTAGGTCTTCCGAGAGAGCACCTCCAATTAGACAATCTATTTCTCTTAATGAACGCAATAAATAACCAGTGTGGTAATTGTCAATTGCAAGTTTCCGAGTCGGCGGCCCAGCGTATGGGTAGGTGTTTGTCTCACTAAAATCAGATAATGAATAATTAAGAGCACGCTGTATTAGAATTGTAAGGTGATCAGCATCTTTTGATCCTAGGTGTATCTTTTTGGCTAACAGTTCAGCATATAAAAGGTTGGCGTTATGGACATGATACTCAGTTATTGGGGTATACATGAAGCATATCTTGTCGTTCGAAAGTTCTTTGTATGGCACGTTCTCCAATAAGTCCAGAACTATTTTGTTAAACGTTTCTTTATAGCAAACTCTCTTTGTTTTCTTGTACAGGTCATAAAACGCATTAGCTACAAACGCAGTCGTAACTAAATTAGGAGTTTGAGTAGTTACGACACGCCCGCCTGGAAAGCTGTAGTCAATGTCGTGAGCCCACAAAAAAGTACCGGAAATTCGCTTCGACATAATAAGGTCGATAATCAGGTCTATTAGCTCATCATTCGGAGTGTCATCACATGCTAGGCCAGACAATATTAATGCCAACCCTTTCGAATAAACCGCTTTTTGCGGCCTCAACAGATAGACTGCGTATTCGCCTGAGTAGTAGATAAATCGTGAATAAACAGAGTTGATAACTTTTCTTACAATTCTATTCGGCACCTTATTTATCGCATGTCGGATCTTAATCGCTCTTTTGGAAAAATTTATGGCCGATGGATCGTATCCACAGAACGAGGTCTTAATCATCCGCTCAAGAACCTGGGCTCTGATTTCTTCAAACTCTTCCACTGAAACTCCTTCCTACCGCTGTAAAGACGATGACTACCAGTAAAAGGTAAGAAACTGAAAGACCTCCAGTTAAAGACCAAACTATATAGATATCTTTTGAACCAACAATTCCAAAATAGGCTAACGGAATCGATACTAGCGCTAGCCGGGAAAGCTCCCAATAGAAATACCATTTGTTCTTTTCCAGCGCCCAAAGAATCTTAGTGAGCGGCGACGCGAAAAACATCGTATACAACCCCAGTGACATGACGGATGCATATGAACCTGCTATGGCCCACTCAGCACCGAAAACGAACCCGAAAATTTCTTTGCCATAAAAATAGATTGTTAAGAAGGGCACAGAGCCGATAGCCAACAGAATCAATAGAAGCTTTAAAATTCGAGTTCTTAAACGAACGATAGTACCGGAATTTATCTCTTCAGCTGCATTTTTGTACAAGGCGTCTGAGATTGCTGAGGACACTACAGTGACTGGTATTTGTAGAACCCTTAACACTAGGCTTAAATAGCCAATGAAGCTGGAAGATACAAACAAGGATACCAATATAACTTTTCCGTTATTGTACATACCGTTTACGACTGCTGAAGGAAGATTTTCGAAAGGGAATGATCTGTATCTTCTTAGTACTGCGTAGACTGTTTTCTTGTTCACTTGCCCTAAATTCAATGGTTCGCGTTTGTTTTTTTTGAGCAGATATGTAGTGGAAATTAAATACGATGCAGAGTTTCCGAGGATCAAACCAAATTTTGTAAACCCCAATGCGCCCAGCGAGACGTTGCCAATTGCATTGGTCCCTGACATTACGACCTTGCCAGCTGCGCTCGATTTGTAATTCTTTAACCATAAAAGGCGATAATTTAAAGCATTATAAATGCCTAGAAAAAACACTGAGAATGGAACGAAATAGATCCATTCAACAGTTCCGCTCGACCCGAGAACATTTGCAATATCTTTGCCAAAACAGATACACACAGCTAAGAAAATCAGCGAAATCGCAGATATGATCAGCATTATGCCAACGCACAGGGAGTCTACTTCCGATTTCTCTTTCGGAAGCACAATGGCATACTCATATCGAAGTGTCACAAATATTGCCAAAAAGCCTACAAGTGCAACATAAATAGCGAAAACGCCAAATTCTTCGGGCGTGTATATCCGCGTTAGGATTGGACTTATAGCAATTGGAATAGCTTGGGCAACGCTTGTACCGGTCATTAGAGTCAGCACACTTCTGCTAAACTCCGAGCCAGGCTTTAAGGATTTAATCATCCAACTACCCGAATTTTGGGTTTTATGTAAGGGTTGTTAGTTATGCCTCTTTCCTTTTTCGAGACATTTGACAAGACCCTTTGTGCGGTGTTTTGTCGCGTTTGAGCGGTAAGATCTATCTTTACGTCGCACTACGGATTGGAACGGAACCAAGGCAAGTCGATATCTAATAATGCTGAGTTTGCGTAAGCTTCAGCACCCACCTCGTTCAGATGGTGATCATCACTGTATATAATTCTGCCGTTGAGGAAAGGTGCTTCAGAGAATACCGGTAACGTGTCCAGTTTCAGAAACTCTACATTCTGATAGTTTTCGGCAAGCTCAGCGAGTGAGTCGTTCGCAACGCTATAATTTTGAGCCTTTTCCCATTTCGTTGGCAAACCAATTGCCGAGAATCTTTGTATCCGATTTACATCATGGGTGAACTGGGGAACTTGTGACAGTATAAATATCTCTTTGGCATCGTGCTGTCGTAAAAATTCAGCAAATGCAGCGTTAAAGGCTTCGCTTTCGGTGTGCCTGCTCCATAAAGCGGCAATGAAGATTGACCGAGCTTTTCCGACTAGGGGGGAGACGGCGGCGATTTGACTTATACATGACTGCTGCACCCATTCAGGAATACGCTGATAGTCAAATTTGGGGATCGTAACACATCCGCTGGCGGTAATTATTCGTGCTTTGAAACCAACCTCTTTGCCAAGGTAATCAAAAAAGTGGTTCAGCATCGCGGCGTGGGAGTCACCCAGTACGAGTACTTCTCTATCACTACTCAGGTCTCCCTGAAGACAATTGCCTACGATTTTACCGTGACAGATAGTTTCTGGATCTGCATAGCGCCGGTATTCGATCGGTAATCGTTCTGGTGAAAAAGTTTCGTTCACTGCTCCCATGGCCTGTGACGTAGCAAGCACAGCTGATGCCAGCAGCCCCCAGCGAATAGACTGCCTTCTGCCAGTCTGTTTATGCCTGAACACTCGCTCTACACCGTAATAGGACAAAATGGAGAGGCTTAGTGTTGCCACGGCGAATACTAAGGTAAGGGCTGGATCCAACACCTCCGCTCCGCTGTAGTACCGCAAAAACGCCAAAACAGGCCAATGCCACAGATAAAGCGAATATGAGAGGGCACCGATCCACACCAATGTCCGGCTGCACAGGAATAGGCCTAAGAGGCCTCCTGCAGGTTGGGCCAGTAACACCATGCTACCAACAACCGGTATAAATGCCGCTAATCCTGGGAAAGCGCCCAGCTCTGGTTGTGCGACAGCCGCGAATGCAATCAATGCGATGCCGAGAATTGTGCCCCAACGGGGCCCACTTTCCGACACAGGTTTGAAAAACAATGCAGCAAGGCCGCCGGCAAAGAACTCTGGAAGGCGTGCGTATAGACTGTAGTATGTCGCTTGCTCTATACCTTGAACTCGTAGACGGTACTCGGCCAGAAGGGTCAGACCGGCCAAGAGTGAAACGAAGACGACTTTAAGAGCCCTAACTGGTAACAATAAGACCAATAAGGGAGCAAGCAGGTAGAACTGCATTTCGACGGCCAATGACCAAGTATGCAGCAGCGGCTGTTCATGATTTGCCGGAGCAAAGTAGTCACCAAACTCGGCGAAGTAATGATTGCTGGTGAACCAGGCGGCTTTTTCCAGCCCATCTTTGAAGATGGCAAAATCCTTTGGTAGGAATAGAATTGCCGCAATCACGGCCGCCATGATCAACATTGCAAAGTAAGCAGGCGCAATGCGCGTGAATCTGCTTACGTAGAAGTATTTGAGCGTCGCAGACAGGGTATAGTCTGGCTTGGATTTTTTGTTGATCAGAATGCTGGTGATAAGGAAGCCTGAGATCACCAGAAACACATCCACACCGACAAAACCACCGGGAAGCCAGGCCGGATTATAGTGAAAGACCATCACGGCGAGTACCGCGATGGCCCTCAGTCCCTGTATGTCGTTGCGGAAACCCGATGCGCTCAAGCTTTCAACGACTCCACAACCCTAGTTTGCTCTTCCTCAGTAATGTAAGGATGCATTGGCAGGCTCATCACCTTCTCCGCTGCCATATCTCCTTCCGGTAGATTCGCCCTTTCATCCGCGACCGCAGGTTGTTTGTTCAGCGGAATGGGATAATGCACGGCGGTAGGAATACCAGCTTCCTTAAGTTTTGACTGAACCATATCTCGATCATCCACGCGGATGGTGTACTGTGCCCATGCAGATACGTTGTGCTGCTCCAGGACAGGCGTGGTATTGATACCGGCCTCATTCATTAGCCGCGTGTAATTTCCAGCAGCCTTGTTGCGTAACCCAATTTCTTCTTCCAGCAGGGCTAATTTTGGCAAAAGAATAGCTGCCTGGAGTGTGTCCAGGCGGCTGTTTACGCCGACGCGTAAATGGTGGTAACGCCTGTCCTGGCCATGGCGGGCAATTTGGCGAAGGATGGTTGCCAGTTCGTCGTCGTTGGTGAAGATAGCGCCACCATCGCCGTAACAACCCAGCGGTTTACTCGGGAAGAAGCTGGTGCACCCAATCGTCGTCAGATTACAGGATTTGCGGTCTTTGTAACTGGCGCCGAAGCTCTGCGCACCATCTTCGATCACGGGAATTCCGTGCTTTTCCGCAATCGCATTGATAGCGTCGAAGTCGGCGCACTGGCCGTAGAGCGATACCGGAATAATCGCTTTGGTGCTCGCGGTAATGGCCGCTTCCAGTTTTTCGGGGTTCAGGTTATAGGTTCTTGGGTCAATGTCCACGTAGACGGGTTGGGCGCCCAACACAGCAGGTGTCTCTGCTGTTGCGATGTAACTGAAGCCCGGCACAATCACCTCATCGCCGTGCCCCACGCCAAGAGCCATCTGGGCAATTTGCAGCGCATCTGTCCCATTTGCCACCGAGATACAGTGCTTGGCTCCGCAATAAGCAGCGAGCTTCTCCTCCAGTTCAGCCACCTCAGGGCCTAGGATATATTTACCATGGGCAAGCACTTTCTGGATGTTCTGATCTATCTGGTCTTTAATTCGGGCTTGTTGCGCGGCCAGGTCTACGAATTGCATTTGGCAGGTACCTTTTTACTTGAACTATCTGAGAGCACTCTCAGGATTTGACCAATTGGTTGTCTTTAAGCACGTATCGGCTGCCGGTGTGAGGGCATGTAGTTTCCCCCTCCCCTTGCACGGGCAGATCCAGTTGTTCGCCGAATTCGCTCATCCAACCGATCTGTCTGGCAGGTACACCAACCATCAACGCGTATGCCGGGACATCCTTATTAATAACCGCTCCAGCACCAACGAACGCATATTCGCCAACGGTTACACCGCATACTATGGTGCAGTTGGCCCCCAGGGTAGCCCCTTTTTTAATCAGCGTGTCACGATATTCGTCCTTACGCTCAATGAGGGAGCGTGGGTTGTAGACGTTCGTGAATACCATGCTAGGGCCGCAGAATACGCCCTCTTCAAGGTGAACATTGTCGTACACGGAAACGTTGTTCTGGATTTTGCAGTTGTCGCCAATAGTTACCTTATTACCAATGAAAACATTCTGGCCCATGGAGACATTTTGACCAACTCTGGCGCCACCACATACGTGGACGAAGTGCCATACACGGGAGCCTTCGCCAATTTGAGCGCCTTCGTCAACTATGGCGCTGGGGTGGATGGTTACGGGCATAACTTATCCTCTTATTGTGAAGCCGGGTGAAGCACTCCCCCTTCCGCTGGGGAAAAGAGAGTGGGCGATCAGACTTTTTTGAGGAAGGGGTGATAATCGCCGGTCAGGCTTGCGAGTGTGGCATTTCTGATGGTGGCAACGGTCTCGATTGCTACGCGGTTTTCTTCCAAACCAAACCCGTTGCCTTTGAGAATTTCTTCGTAGCTACGGGTGTGGAGGTCTGTGAAGCCCCCAGAGAATTCGATTTCCTCGCCGTCTACTGTTATCGAACGGTAGGTGCGCTGGCCATCCGCCTTTGCGCTCTCCGGAACATATTTGTAGTCCACCGACAGGAACCAGCGAACCCGGGCTTTCTCATATTCCAGATAGCCGGCAGCCATAGTGTCGTCACTGTGATGGACCACGTTCTCCTGCAGCTCGCCAAAGATAAAATGCAGCATATCGTAGAAGTGAACACCGATGTTGGTGGCAATGCCACCGGACTTGTGTTCGTCGCCCTTCCAGGACTGCAGGTACCAGTGACCACGGGAGGTGATATAGGTGAGGTCGACTTCGTGCTTTGTCGCTTTCTGCTCTGTCTGCACTTTTTCCCGCAACGCGATAATGGAAGGGTGCAGACGCAATTGAAGTATGGTGTTTACCTTCTGCCCCGTGTCCCGCTCGATTTCTTGGAGACCATCAATATTCCATGGGTTCAGAACCAGGGGCTTTTCGCAAATGGCATCAGCGCCGGAGCGCAGTGCGAAACGCATGTGGGAGTCGTGCAGGTAGTTCGGCGAACAAATGCCAACATAGTCTACTGCACGGCCGCCGTTTGCCCTTCTCAGCTTGTCTATATGCCGGTCAAATCGCTCGAACTCGGTGAAAAAATCCGCGTCCGGGAAGAAGCTGTCGATAATGCCAACAGAGTCATTCTTGTCCAATGCCGCCACCAGATCATTTCCGGTTTCCTTGATGGCTTTCATGTGTCGAGGCGCGATATAACCGGCAGCGCCGATAAGTGCAAACTTTTTACTCACTCTTTAATTACTCCAATAACGATGTATGTAAATTATCCAGGGATGGTCAGAGACGCAGATCGGTCAGGTTCGAAGGAAACATATACTTCAGGTCGTAAACAAGGTGGTCATCTTGTTTACCTAATTTGCGGATGCTCCCTATGCCCATTGCTGCGAACTGCTGGTGGCCGACGGCAATAATAATCGCATCGTAAACACCGTGCTCAAGCTCGCTTACTGGCGCGATTCCGTATTCGTGCTCAGCCTCTTCTTTTGACACCCAGGGGTCATACACGTCTACCTGAGTGTTGTATTCCTTTAGTTCGCGCACAATGTCGATAACTCGGGTGTTACGTAAATCAGGGCAATTTTCCTTGAAGGTCAGCCCCATAACGAGCACACGCGCGCCTTCAACGTGGATACGCTTTTTGAGCATCCCTTTGACCAGTTGAGAGACCACATACTCTCCCATGCTGTCATTCAGGCGACGGCCAGCCAGGATGATTTCTGGATGGTAGCCAATGGCCTGCGCTTTATGGGTAAGGTAGTAAGGATCCACTCCGATACAATGCCCGCCGACGAGTCCGGGGCGAAACGGAAGGAAATTCCACTTCGTACCAGCCGCTTCCAGTACGGCTTCAGTATCAATATCCATTCGATTGAATATAACTGCCAGCTCATTGATGAGGGCAATGTTCAGGTCGCGCTGGGTGTTCTCGATAACCTTGGCAGCTTCAGCCACCTTAATGGTGCTGGCTTTGTGAGTGCCTGCCGTGATGATTTCGTTGTAAAGGTTATCTACCAGCTCGGCGATTTCAGGTGTAGAGCCCGAAGTGACTTTTTTTATGTTGGTAACCCGATGCTCTTTGTCGCCAGGGTTGATTCGCTCAGGGCTGTAACCAACATAAAAATCCTGGTTGAATTGAAGACCTGACGCTTTCTCTAGAACGGGCACGCAATCCTCTTCTGTAGCCCCTGGGTATACTGTCGATTCGTAAACAACGACATCACCCTTTTTTAGTGTCTTGCCAATGGTTTCACTGGCTTTGATCAATGGAGTAAGGTCCGGAGTTTTGTGCTCGGTAATTGGAGTCGGAACCGTAACGATGTACACATTCGCGGCCGCCAAATCTGCGAGGTTCGTGGTAAAGCTAAGCCCCTTCGCCTCGACGAGAAGTTCGTCCTCCACTTCAAGAGTGGAATCGTGCCCGGCCTGAAGTTCATTAATTCGGCTCTGGTCAATATCAAAGCCAATTACGTTGCGCTTTTTTCCAAATTCAGCAGCTAAAGGAAGGCCTACGTAGCCCAGACCTATAACGGCGATGGTGAGCTGATCTTTTTGCATCTTGATTAACGATTTCAGTTAGTGAATTGAAATGTGAGGGCTTAGACGCTGCATCACTGGCGCTCTGGTACTTGAACAGATCTCTTATGTGACCGGCGTTTTACTGTTTCGAATGAACGCAATTAGTAACACCAGAAAAATTCCCAGCATGCCACCCAACATGGCAGCAACGATAGCGATCAAAGCGCGTTTGGGGCCGCTCTTTTCCTGGGGTACTACTGCGGGGTCCACAGTTTTGAATATGTATTCATCCCGCGCATTGGCGAGCATTACTGTGCGGGTTTCGCTTTCAATAAGCTGGTAGAACACTTGCTGCATTCCCGCAATATTGGTTTCACTGAGTTTTTCTTCCAGATAGGCAATGCGAGCCTCTGATTCTCTTACATCCTGCTGACGCATATGTTCGTTGATGTCTTTCACCAACATATCAGCCCAGGACTTGGCAATTGGGGGAGACTGGCTTTTTACACTCAACGTCACCATGCCATTCTCTTTGTTTTCAGAAATACTCAGGTGGCTGTCTTTGAACTTATTCACCATGTCCCAGTCGCTGGGCAGGAGCGTCTCTCCTTCTTCATTGGTGAGCCATTGTTCGTCAGTCGGGTTGTATAGTTTACGGTCAATCACCCACTGGTTTTCCTTAATGTCCCATGCCTTCGTACCCATAAGAGGGATCATAAGATCGTGTCGATGGATAAATTCGGTCAGGAAGGCGCGGGACTTTAAGACTTCCTTGGCCATGACGGTTTTATTGGCACCTCCACCACCAAGGTTTATACCCGCCAAGCTCGCTAAACCACCAAGTTGGCCACCGATTCCGCTTGCAACACCTTCATCCTGGGTGGGCGCGAGAAGCACACTGGCCTGATAAATGTTGGGCTGACTTATAGCGTAGAACACACCGATAGCAGAGAAGATGATTGTAGTGACCAGAATTATCCATTTGCCCCGCCACAACGTCAGGAACAGCTCACGAAGATCTATTTCGTCATCCGGGTAATTGGCTGATTCCTTTGACGGCTCATACGTATGAGGTTCGTATTTAGTCATTACAGGTTTCCTACCGCTGCTGCACCAAGAGCCATCTGATAAACGATCTGACTTACGTTGGTCCACAGTTCCAGCTGATTCAAGCGGTCCACATCGATCGGCATGATGATCGTGTCTCCCGGTTCCAGTTGCTGGCTGCGGCCACCAAACCAACGGCTTTTCTCGGGCAGCATTACGGAACCGTCTGCTTTCACAACGTAGACTCTGCTGTCATCCGCCTGGCGGGTAGGGCCACCTGAGCGTTCCAGATAATCATCCACAGTCAAACCGGCCTGATGCAAATGACTGGTCGGGAACTGCACTTCCCCAAACACAGAAACCGACTGGGGTATATTGGGAACGCTCAAAGAGTCGCCATCCTGTAGGCGAATGCTTTGATACCCCTCATCCTGCATAACCGCAGCAAGGTCGATCACCATACGGCCTACAGGACGGCTGTTCTGTACGTCTTCCAACAAGCCCTGAACCTGCTGTATCCGCTGGGCGTTCTGCCCGCCGAAGGTATCGCCCTGGAGCTGGACACCGAGGAGGTCACCCTGCAAGCGTTCTTCGGCCTCTTGCAGGCGCTGGGCTTCCAACCGGCGAAGCTTCTGGCGGGTGAACACGGCTCCTCTCGGGAATGCGTTCTCAGTCAAGCCGCCCGCGCGGAGAATGACGTCCCTCAGAGTCTCCCCTTCACCAAAGGTGTACTCTCCCGGATAGCGTACCTCACCAGAAAGGGTGATTCGGTATTGTTTGTCAAAATCTGGAGTAGGCTGAATCAGGATAGAATCGCGGCTTTGAAGTGCTTGCCGCGTTTCCCCTGCCATTACATCGGCCAATGCAATCTGGCGGGTGATCACTCTGCGGTCGCCCTCTTCTGCAAGCTCCGATCTGGCCAGTTCCGCCGAAAGGAGCGAAGCTGAGTCTTTCAGGCCTCCGGCGAGGGCAATTGCATCGGCAAGCCCGCCGTTTTCAGGGATAGGATATTCTCCCGGATAGCGAACTTCGCCGGATATGGTGACAAACGAGGCAGGCTCGAGGGGCGTTGCCTGTATGCGAAGCTGCTTCACCAAACCTGGCAGTAGCTTCTCCCGCTTTGCATCCTGCAGCTGCCGCAGCTCGTCCTGCTCACTTTCAGTTAGTTGCTCTCGCTCCAGCATGGCAAGCCAACGGCGCTCTTCATAGTTCTGCTGGAGCTCCTCCCGCTGTTGGGGACGCAGATTGGCCAACTGTTGGTCGGACGGCTTCGAAATTCGCTCGCCTTTCTCCAGGCGCTCCTGAAGATCCTGGTATTCGGCGTATCTAAGGGCCCTTTCATCGAGTTCTGTTTTCTCCAGATCAGAGAACACGAGTAATTGGTCCCGTTCCTCAAGGATCAGATCGGCTTCACTACCGGGGCTGCGAAGGGCATCTCGCAGGTCAATCACCAAGGTGCTCAGGTGATCATCCGTGGACTTTCTTACGAGAAGCGCTACGTCGCGATCTGCCGCAGGCAAAAGGTCGTTTCGGAGATTTTTGAGGACAGATGACACCCTCATGCCGGGCACGAAGGCGTAGCGCCCCGGTCGCGTGGCGGCCCCACGAACTTCGATATACTGGCCGGTGATGTCGGCAATGGAAGCAATGGTGATGCGATCCCCTGGCAGCACCCGAGCACTCTGGCCCTTCTGCTCCGTGTAATCCGCTTCGGCGATAATTCTCAGGAAGTCTTCATTGGTGCGCTCAATTTTCACCCGCTCCGGATAGGCTTGAGGCGTAAGCCCCCCGGCCAGGCGCACTAGCTCTTTCAGGCTGGTCTCGTCTTCCAACTCGTAGAGGGCGGGCCGGTAGACTTCGCCATCAATACCCGCGCGCTCGCCGACTGGCGGAATGAAAACAACATCCCCTGGCTGGAGGCGGTGGTCGCCGGAGCTATCGCCATTGAGAAGCAGGTCATACAGATCCAGGGTGCCGATGAGTTCGCCGTTGCGCTTATGCTGCACAGTGCGCAGGGATCCGGACTGTTTTACACCGCCTGATACATACAATGCATTGGTGATGGTGGAAAGCGAGCTTACCGTGTAGGAACCAGGATTGCGGGCCTCGCCCAGGACAAACACGCGCATACTACGCAGTTCGCCAAGGGAAACACTGGCTTCCACGCCGATGTATTGTTCAGAGACCCGTTTACGGATCTGTTGGCGCGCTTCATCAAAGCTCAGGCCTGCAACGCTAAGAGGCCCGGAGTTGGGAAAGCTAATTGAGCCATCACGACTGACCGGCAGCTCAAGCTGTTGGTTTTCCTTGCCCCACAGCTGGATGCGAAGCACGTCTCCGGGGCCGAGGGTGTAATCGTTGGGAACGGGAATTTCCGTTACCGGAGCGAAGGTAGTCGGGCTACCTGCAAAGAGATCGTACCCGAAGGGTTGAAGCCCCCCATTTTTTCGGGCCAACTCTTCCTCTTTCTGCTGCTGTTCCTGCTCTTGTTGCATCCGCCGTTGGTTGTCACTCGCATCATTTTGTTCAGTCTCGACAACATCAATATTTTCAGGGCGTTGCTGGCTCTGGCGGCGACCCTGAATATTATCCAGGTCTATGCCGTACTGCCGAGCCAGGGCTTCTTGCTGGGCCCTTGGCAGGTTTTTGAACTGCTCAATCTGAGACGGGCTAATGGATTGGGCGGTGGCCGCCATTGGCAGAAGCAGAGCCAGCGGCAGCAATAAATTTTTAAGCTTCACAGTTATAAATCCGGCGGTTTGGTTCGGTAAAATTTAGAATCGGTAGGTCCAGGTGGCGCCCAAAGACCATTGGTCTTTTTCGCCGCCCAGGTACTGGATTTTCTTGTCAGTAGCCTGGAGGCTCAGGTCAAGCCAGCCATTCAAAAAACGATTGCCGTATCCAAGATCAAGAATGGCAACATCCTGGTCACTCTCGGGCACGGCATAGAAAATGTCGCTATCAGTCACAACTGCGCGGCTTACGCCATCCTTGTTTAGCCGGGCGAACGTCACTTTGGCAGAAAGGTTGGCACCACTATCGAAAAAGTTGAATGCACCCAGGGTTACCGCTTCTGCGTCACCATCAAAACTTGCCCCCATACTGCGGCCGTAATAGCGATAGCCAGAGCGGTAGCGGGAGTGGTCGTAGGTGATGTTGGGCATGGCATCGCCCAGGAAGTCGTCCGCCAGGGTGTTTGTGTACTCAACAAACCACTGCTGGTCAGCTTTGAATAACTGCGTCGTCCAGTCCGCGCCCAAAAGCCAGGACTTACGGGCTGGAAAGGCGCCCGCTTCGTCTTCGCCCATCATCTGAGCATATAGGCCCATGGATTGCTGACCAATTGCAAATCCGTAGCGCGCATCAATGCTGGCAAGCTGGTTGCCCGGGTCATCTTCTTCGAGCTGGCCGTTATCACGTCCGATCAGCGCGTTCCAAATCGTCGAGGCGCCCTCAGGCCGTCCTTCCCCACCGAACATGATGGCCCGTGAGAGACCAATATCCAGGCCCTCGATCGGGCGGAACGTGAGTCGCATGCCAATTAGTTTGGCATCGGGCACCGCACGATCACTTTCATACTGGCCGGCTAGCGCTGTGAACTGCCAGGGGCCGATCCAACTCAACCACGGGGATTCAAAAGCGTGGGTATTGTTCCGATTAAGCCAGAGTGCCGGCATGGGGCGGGCATTGTTGGAGAGAATGAGGCTGGATTGCCAGCCAGGCCCCCACCATCGGTCAATGGCCCCAACGCCCATCACCCAGTTACCTGCAGCGGCAGCCAGGTAGCTGCCATCAAGGCGAAGCTCTTCATCGTCATCGCTTTCATGGGCGTATGAGGGCTTAAGACCCAGGGCCCAGACTTCACCTTGCCACTGAAGGTTGATCGCCGTGCCAGCTTTCGCAAGTGGATTCTCATCAAAACCGCGAACTCCGGGTATCTCACTGCTGCCATAGAGGCTGTACTCGCCTCGGAAACCGTGCTGAGCCTGCTGTTCTTTTTCGAAGCGCAGGTAGGCGGCAGCGGCGCCTACCGAAGCTTGATCAGAACTGACGCTATTCTCAAGGCCACCTTGGACCACACTCCACATCATTGGCCAGGTGCTGATGGTGCGATCCATATGGCCACGGTCAGCCAGTTTTTGGGCCGCAAATCGCGCCCGCGAATCGCCAGGCTCAAGCCAGGGGGCCGCGGGGAGGGAAACACTTGTCAGACACGCTACCGCCCCACCGACCAGGGCCCAGTGTTTTAAGGTCATAGAATTGGATTATCTGAAAAACGACAGGAAACAGGCAAAAGGAAGGGGACAACTGACTCCCAACTGTATCCTTGTCGGTAGATGAATGAACTGTTTCAGAAGCGTGACGATTCTACGGCAATGTCCATGACAAGCAAGTGACAAAAAGTCTGACACATTGGTTATCAGGAGGTTATGGGGGTAAAGATTTGTTAAAGGTTTGGAAACTCAAAGTTATCGCTTACATTTCGTTCAGGTTGGCTCTAACCAAGCTTACAAACTCGGCAAAAAACGAGAGAAAGATGCCACCCATCAAACCCAGCATGGCAGCCAATGCCACAATCAGGCTCCGTGCAGGCCCTTTTCGTTCTGCCAGTTGGCGATTGAGCACCAAAAGTTCTGCAGGCTGGATTGAATGGAGAAGCACCTCAAGGGATAGGCGTTTATTCACTGCGTCGGCTATGGCTGCCCCCACGTCCTGAGCCCCCTCCAACCTGTCGATGGTTGAGGTCAAAGATTCGATTTGCCGTTCCAGGTTACTTTTAAGGGTAGATACCGCAAGAGATTGGGTCTGCTCCAGCTTCTCGATGAGTTGGTTGTGAATTTTCTCAACCATCTCAGAACTGACTGGCGCCGCTTCAGAGACAATTCGGACAAGCCCTGTATTCTCGGGATTCGAAAAGACTACATCGAAAGGAAGCGGCTCATCCTGTTCTGAAACGTGGGTAGCCTCGATTTCAGGAAGCCAACGATTTTCAAGCGTGGCGATCACGGTAGCCGGCTTTTCGATGAACCCCCCCGCATCCTTCTCGGCCAACTTAAACAAGCTGACATAGTCGTACTTCTCGGGTGTCAACAGGGCATAAACAATGCCCGCCATAAGTGTAACCAGAAACACAACGTAGAAGATTCGGCGGCGCTTCAGAAACGTGGAAGCCAGGTCTACAAGGCTGATCTCGTCATCAGGGGAGTTCTGAACTGAGCGCTGTCGTTCTTCCATACCAATTCATCTTTCCTATTATTAGGGCCACACACCAGTTACGCTTCTTTGGACCGGCGCTGCGAGCCAGCTCCACGGTCGTATCACTAGTTTTTTAGAGCCGAGACCGGAACCTTCACCCTCTGTTGCTTCTGCATAAAGTTGATTAACACTACCGCACGTGCCTCACCGTCGTATGCCTGGAATATCGCGTTGATGCCCTCAAATGGGCCTTCACTAAGCTGCACAGCCTGGCCAGGCTTGATACCACCCTGCTCCGCTACTGAGTTCAAACTATCCTTTATGTGCTGTATCACGTCACCACTGATGGGCGCAGGCTTGTTTGCGAATCCCACAATCCTAAGTACTCCGCGGGTTGATCGGAGTTTTGCCCACATGGGATCAGTTTGCTCCAGATTGACGAACAGGTAGCCCGGAAATAGTGGCTCGAGTCTCTTTGTGCGCTTGCCACCCTTGATTTTCTCCACCGCAATTTTCGGGTAGAAACAGGCGATATCCTGATTTTGGAGATGCTGCAGAGCTCGATCACCCTGCGCAGGCTTATATTGGAGTGCGTACCATGTCATGGCTTAGGAATGTACCAGCTGCCCGCCGCAATGAAATACGGATTTAACACATCTTGTTTACCATATTTCAAGGGCTTGCCATCGACCGCTTGAACTTTCCCACCAGCCGCTACCAGCACCGCCTGCGCCGCGCCTGTGTCCCACTCGCACGTTGGCCCCATGCGCGGGTATATATCAGCGTGCCCCTCGGCAATACGGCAAAACTTTAACGAGCTGCCAGCCTGCACGAGCTCGTGCTCACCAAGCTTATCGATAAAGGCTCTAGTTTCCGGGTTGAGGTGGTTCTTGCTGGCTACGACCCGCTTAATATTCTTGGGCTCTGCCACGCTAATTCTGTGAACTTTGCCGGTTCTATCGCGCATGTGTGCGCCCTCACCGACCACACCCCAATACGCTTCCTTTAAAGCAGGGGCAATAACAACGCCCATCACAGGCTCGCCATCCTCAATCATTGCTATGTTGACGGTGAATTCCCCAGTGCGCTGGGTGAAATCCCTGGTGCCGTCGATGGGGTCCACCAGCCAGAAACGACGCCAGTGCTTGCGTTCTTCCCAGGGGATGTCCTTGCCTTCTTCGGAAAGGATGGGAATGTCCCGGCTTATTCTGCGCAGGCCCTGGGTGATGATGTCATGGGCCGCGGTGTCTGCAGCGGTGATGGGCGAATCGTCGGCTTTGTAGCTCACCTTGAAGTCTGACTGATAAATGTGCAGCACTTTCTCACTAGCCTGGTCTGCTACCTTGATGACATCCGGGAGAATAGAGCTGTAATGCATGTGATTCGCTTCCTGCTTCAGATCAAAACGTTATGAACTAATATGGGTAATAGTAACACTCCCTTAACAAAGAACCAGAAGGACGCCTCTATGAAACTTCGCTTCCTTGGCGGCACAGGCACAGTTACCGGCTCCCGTTACCTGCTCTCGGACGATAAGCACCGAGTGCTGGTGGACTGCGGTATGTACCAGGGCGTGAAAACCCTGCGCCGACGCAATTGGGCGAAGTTTCCGGTGGATCCGTCCACCATTGATGCGGTAGTGCTTACCCATGCCCATATTGACCATTCCGGATATTTGCCAGCTCTGGTGAAAAACGGCTTTAAAGGCAAGGTCTACTGCACCAAGGCCACCCATGAACTGTGCAAGGTTCTGCTACCGGATGCCGGCTTTTTGCAGGAAGAGGATGCGAAATACGCTTTTCGCAAGAAATTCTCTAAACACGAAAAGCCCGAGCCGCTATTTACCGAGAAAGACGCCTGGGAAGCCCTCAAACATTTCGAGTCTCTGCACTACCATGAGACGTTCGAGCCAGCAAAAGGGTTCCAGGTTACCTTTACCCCGGCCGGGCATATTCTGGGCTCATCCTGCGTGCATGTTCACCACCAGGGGGCAGACAGAACGGTTGTGTTCAGCGGGGACGTGGGGCGGCAGAACGACATCATCATGCGACCACCGGAGCCGCTGCAGAAAGTTGATGTGCTGGTATGTGAATCGACCTATGGTGATCGTGCCCATGGTGAGACGGATCCGGAAGCGGAACTGGCCGAAATTATCACGAGAACGGCCGGGCGCGGCGGCATCGTGCTTTTACCGGCATTCGCCGTTGGACGGGCGCAGATGCTGCTTTATGTGATTCACAAGATTATGGGAGACGGGAAAATCCCTAAGCTGCCAGTTTTCCTGAACAGCCCGATGGCCATCAAGGCTACGGAGATCTTCTGCAAGCACCACAAGGAGCACAAGCTTAACGCCGCACAGTGTGAACTGATTGATGAGAAAACCACGTTTGTTCGAAAGGTGGAAGAGTCTATCGAACTGGACGCGGTGCGCTACCCCTGCGTGATCATTTCTGCCAGTGGGATGGCCAGTGGTGGGCGGGTACTGCACCACCTGAAGACACTGCTACCCAATCCCCGGAACAGCATTGTTTTCGCTGGTTTCCAGGCCCCGGGCACTCGTGGAGATGCATTGGTGAATGGCGCGGAATCGGTGAAAATTCATGGAGAGTATTGGCCGGTGAAGGCCGAGATTCACAACCTCGACTCGCTCTCCGCGCATGGTGATTACAACGAGATTCTTGCCTGGCTGGAGCAAGGCTCACTCAAGCCAGACAAAGTGTACGTCACTCACGGGGAGATGGTTGCGAGTGACGTTATGCGGAAACGGATTCGGGAGAGGTTTGGTTGGGATGTTGAAGTGCCTGAGCTGTTCGAGGAGGTTGATATTTAAACCTCAAAGTACGGCACATCCTTGGGGCCGATATGCATCCTTCCACTCGCTCACCGCGCTTCGATCAATTTCGCAGCGCCAGTTTCCATTCACACTTCTCTGGAACCGAATTACCAATCCATCCAGGGTCGGGTCCGAATTGCCCCCCATGGTCACTTCTATGTGACCTGAACCGTCAGGATTTGCCACTCCGATATTGGCCGCAACATCCCCGGTAGTCAGGTCGGAGGGAACGTAGCCGAGCTCTGTATTGGTGACCGGCCGGCCGTTGGTGACTTGGATTTCAAACGCAGACTTATAACTACCAAGCTCACCTATGACTCTGTTTATTTGTGTTTTCAGGGTATTGGACTGATAGATCGGTATTGAGATTGCTGCAAGAATTCCAATAATCGCCACTACGATCATTAGCTCAATGAGGGTAAAGCCCTGCTGCTGCCTATTCATGACGTTGCATTCCGGATTCCAGTTACATGATTGTCTTAATTAATGCAAAAGGCCGGCCAACACCGGAAATCGGCCACTGAGAAAACTCAGCCGCTACTGCGCGCTTTGCCTCGGGAAATTCCCGTGGAACCAGAATCGGGGCAATATGCCTTCACCTACAGTCTCAAAGTAATGCTCTTCGTCAATTCGCATTGCTTCGTAATAACTCCAGATGTCTTTCATCCATAACAACCAGGTTGTTGAAAGACCAAGGGCGAGAGTCAGGGCTATGAATCCGCGAATATGACGACGAGACGAGCGATGAATCAGATAGATACCGTCATCTCGTCCGGGAATAACCAAACCCCAGAAGGCAGCGAGCACAAACAATCCAACAAGCATTGAAGCCGGCGCCATGAACACCGCAGAGCCTCCCGCGTGAAATAGTGCGGATGAGACGGATGCTGTAATCGCAGTGAGCATTAAAAGCCGCTCACTATCCCGTGCCGACGCGAGCCTCAATCTTGCCTTGAAGAAATGCCTCATAGCCTGGGCAACCACAAGCCCAAGGCATGCAATCAACAGCCACCCATATTCTGCTGCCCACATGAGGTACATGTTGTGGGGGTGACCGAATTTCTTACTGTTCAAGTACCCATCGGTCAAAATCTCGTGGGTTAGCCAAGACTGCGGCCCCATGCCAAGAGGGAAATTCTGAATACTCATCCTCCAGGCTTCGATAAACAGTGGCAGGCGACCAGAGGCATCAGTTTTGACACTTGAAACATTTACACCGCCAGCCATCAATGACGGTAGGGCAACCGACAATAACAGCCAAAGCAAAACGCCAACCAAAAAATGTGCTAGCAAAATATTTACCCAGGGAAACGACTTCCTTCCCATTACTACAACAACGACTATAACGCCAAATACGATTGCAAGAAATGACCCCCTTCCCGCACTAAGGAAAAGCATCCACCACCAAATCGCGGCACCGATTAGAAGTAACATCTGCCAAAGTCGATGCCTGTTTAAAGGCTCTATCAGTGCAGCTAGGGGCAGTAGCGGCAGACACCATGTCGCAATGTGGTTCCAATAGCGGATGTTGACGAACCCCCAGGGGAGATAATCGACTAAATTTGTAACTCCATCACTTATTGCAAACAGATAAACGTTAACCGAAGCCAAACCATAAGTAACACAGAACACCGCTGCGGCAGCCGAGAGAAATTTGGCAAATTTGATGCTCGCATCCGTCCATGAGAGCCATGCGCCTATGAGAATGGCTGAAAAAAAGAAGCAGATGTACATACCAGGCTCCGCCCAGGCATATAGCTTGGAGTGGAACGGCGCTGCGAGTAGGAGAAATGCGGAACAAAGAAGTGAGGACGGAACCAGGTGCAGAATGGCACTTTTTAGATTCGTCGGAGGCTGGAAGAAGAGCATCGATGTCAACGCAACGATCAGAGAACCGCATAGAGTGACGAGAGCGAACCTTTGATCAGCGTAACCACCAAAAGGACTGGACGTAAAATCTATGAAAAGCGCAAAGAAGAACGCCAGAACAGTGCAAATTGAAATGATGGTCTGCCCTGAAACGGCCAGAACGCGAAAGTTTTTTGACATAGCACTTTGCTAAAGCCTCACGAGAGCGACCCAAGATTGCATTCATAGATTAAGAACGAAAGAGGCCCGGGAGCTTTTGTTCCCGGGCCTCTTCGGAATCAGACTGCAGCTCGCTCGTGCAAGTCAACAGTCACTATAGACCTACCACTTAAGAATGCGGGCAAGCTGTGGGTGCATAGCTGTCTTTCCACCCTTGCGCATCGGTACCGCCGCTCAGACCACAAGTCCAGATGCCACCCGCACTGCGAGAGAGAGTGATAGTCACACCAGCAACGTTCGCACCAGCGTCACCACCAAGATCAGCGGTAATAGAGGGAGTGGCAGTATCACCATCAGTGACAGTGATCTGAGCTTTACCATCGCCAATATCTGCAAGAAGATTTGACTCAGTAAATCCAAGATCTTCCTGGCCCACGCCAACGTTGGCCGGAACATCAGACACAATTTCACGACCCTGCAGCAAAGCGGATTCGGCCGCTGTTTTCAGGGCACTAACTTCAGCCACCGCGCGGGTTACCTGACTGCGAGCAGTGTAGTCTTGGTACTGCGGAATAGCAATCGCAGCAAGAATACCAATGATCGCCACAACGATCATCAGTTCGATCAGGGTAAAGCCCTTCTGAGCGTGATTGATTTGCATGTTCTTCATTTTCGACCTCTGTATTTGTCGTTGATCAACTCGTTACGGCCCGGGCCCGGTGGAGTCGTACCCCGTGGCCGGCAATTTGAGCCTGGTGAAGCAAATGCATCGTCCGTGCCAGGTTTTCCCGACCGCAAAATAATGAAAATTTATTGCCTACAAACAGCTAGTTAATGGGTTTGGTGGCTAAGTGCTATTACCTATCCGATCATATGACCGAATGCTCGCTGGCGTCAGTTGGTGACAAATTTTGTCAGGTCTGCGCGTCAGGCGAGCCTGTTTTTTTGAACATGGGGTCGCCCGATGCGCACAATCCTTTCCAAACCGCGGCCAGCGATCTAAACTCACTGGAATTGACAAAACTCCGGTTTCAGTAACTTAGGCTGCGTTTCTTACTTAATTTATGTCTACTAATAAAAGCAATATCACGCTTACGGGCCTTGCGAGGCGTTTCGTGGATGACGGGCTGCTGGATGAGGCGACGGCAAAAGATGCTTTCCTTCAGGCTTCCCAGAGCCGGATTCCTCTGATTACCTACCTTACCCAGAACAGCCTGGCCGATAGCTCGAAACTAGCGTTTTCCGCCGCTATGGAATTCGGGGTATCGGTTCTGGATTTGTCTGCGTTTCTTCCGGAAATGATGCCGGAGAAGGTGGTTGACGAGAAGCTGGTGCGGAAGCATAACGCCCTACCTCTTTATAAAAGAGGAAATCGACTGTTTATTGCGGTTTCTGATCCAACGAACATCCAGGCGCTGGACGAAATCAAATTCAACACCGGCCTGAGCACCGATGCGGTATTGGTGGATGACGCAAAGCTTCGGGAGGCCATCGACAAGTATCTAGAATCCCAAGACACCACCATGGGCGACCTGGATGACTCGGACCTTGAAGGTGTTGAAACCGAAGGTGGCGAACAGGAAGACGATGGTGCTGTCGTTGCCAGCGAGGTCGATGATGCGCCAATCGTCAAGTATGTGAACAAGATGTTGCTGGATGCCATTCGGGGCGGCGCCTCGGATGTCCACTTCGAGCCCTATGAAAAAGTCTATCGGGTTCGATACCGCACAGACGGCATATTGAAAGAAGTCTCTCGCCCTTCTATCAAGCTGGCCCCGAAGATTTCTGCGCGGGTGAAAATCATGGCCCAACTGGATATTTCCGAGCGGCGGGTACCCCAGGATGGCCGGATCAAGATGAAGCTATCCAAGACCAAGGCCATAGATTTCCGGGTAAACACTCTGCCCACCCTCTGGGGAGAAAAGATCGTTCTGCGGATTCTTGATCCCAGCCAGGCAAAGCTGGGCATTGATGTACTCGGTTATGAGGCGGACCAGAAAGAGATGTATATGGACGCCCTGAAACAGCCACAGGGCATGATTCTGGTGACCGGCCCGACCGGCTCCGGTAAGACGGTTTCTCTTTATACCGGCCTGAATATTCTGAACACCCCGGACATCAACATTTCCACCGCGGAAGACCCGGCGGAAATTAACCTGGAAGGCATTAATCAGGTAAACGTTAACAACCGTGTGGGGCTGGGCTTTGCGGAGGCTCTGCGGGCGTTTCTGCGCCAGGATCCGGATGTAATCATGGTCGGTGAAATTCGGGATCTGGAAACGGCGAATATTGCGATCAAGGCAGCGCAAACTGGGCACCTGGTTCTCTCTACCCTGCACACCAATAGCGCGGCAGAAACCCTAACGCGGATGATGAACATGGGAGTTCCCTCGTTCAACATCGCTACGTCGGTAAGCCTGATCATTGCCCAGCGTCTTGGCCGCAGGTTATGTAGCGCCTGCAAACAACCCTTTGATGTCCCAAAAGAGGTGCTGATAGAGGAGGGGTTCACACAGGAACAAATTGATACAGGCTTCACGTTGTACCGTCCCAAGGGCTGTGATAAATGCAATGGAGGATATAAAGGCCGCGTTGGTATATACGAGGTGGTCAAGATCACCGACGAGCTGGCGAGCATGATTATGGAAGAAGCCAGCTCCATCAAAATTGCAAAACAGGCTCAGGCCGAGGGCTTCCGTAACTTGCGCCAATCGGCACTTATGAAAGTGATCGAGGGCGTAACAAGCCTTGAGGAAGCCAACCGCGTGACGAAGGATTAAGCATGGCAGAGAAAGCACAGAAGCTGGAATCGTACGTTTGGGAAGGAAAAGACCGGAAGGGTAACAAGTCCAAGGGTGAGCTCACTGGTTCCAACCTTGCGCTCGTAAAAGCCCAGTTGCGCAAGCAGGGTATTATTCCGGACAAGGTGAAGAAAAAACCGAAACCGCTGTTCGGTGGCAGCAAGAGGATAACGCCTTTTGATATTGCCATGCTCACGCGCCAGCTTGCGACGATGATGAAGGCTGGTGTGCCTCTAGTACAGAGTTTTGACATTGTTGCTGATGGCCTTGAGAACAAGGGGCTGCAAGAGCTGGTGATGGCTATTAGAAATGACATCTCCTCCGGCACAAGTTTTGCCGGGGCATTGCGGAAGCATCCCAAACATTTTGATGACCTTTACTGCAACTTGGTGGACTCCGGTGAAAAAGCCGGTGCACTTGAGGCCATGTTAGATCGAATTGCAACATATCTTGAAAAAACCGAGCTGCTCAAGAAGAAAGTTAAAAAGGCAATGACTTACCCCATTGCCGTTGTGGTTGTGGCAATTATTGTGACGGCTATTCTTCTGGTGAAGGTGGTCCCTCAGTTTGAAAGCCTTTTCAGAGGGTTTGGCGCGGAACTGCCGGTTTTCACTCAGATGGTCGTGAACTTGTCGGAATGGATGCAAAGCTGGTGGTTCGTCGTTTTGCTCGGAATCGTGGGCACAATCTTTCTGTTCAAAGAAGCCAAGCGTCGGTCCCAGAAATTCTCGGATTTTGTTGATAAATACGTTCTCAAACTTCCAGTTGTGGGCGAAATTCTCGATAAGTCGGCCGTAGCCAAGTTTGGACGGGTTCTGTCGACAACCTTTGCAGCCGGTGTCCCACTCGTGGATGCGCTCGATTCGGTTGCCGGGGCAACCGGTAACGCAGTCTACCGGGATGCTATCGATCGCATCAAAAACGATGTATCGAGCGGCACCCAACTGCAAGCCTCCATGCGCCAACAGGACATCTTCCCTGTAATGGCCGTTCAGCTGACAGCCATTGGTGAGGAATCAGGTAACCTGGACGAGATGCTCGGAAAAGTTGCGGAACATTATGAGGCAGTGGTCGACGACATGGTCGATAACCTGACTGCCCTGATGGAGCCAATGATCATGGCGGTTCTGGGTGTTCTGGTTGGTGGCTTGATCATCGCCATGTATCTGCCGATCTTCCAGATGGGTCAGGTGGTTGGTTAAACTCACCGACCCGAAGCCCCGCTAGACCTTGAGTGGGGTCAGAAGGAAAAGCCCTCCTGACCCCAAGTTCCCCCCCGCCTGATTATCGGATAATTGATGATTACTCTGGACGCCTTTCTCGCCACGCCCTGGCTTCTTTTCCTCACTGTCACCCTGGTATCACTCTGCATCGGCAGTTTCCTGAATGTTGTGATTCTGCGACTGCCAAAAATGATGCATCAGGACTGGCGCTGCCAGTGCGAGGAATTCCTTGAGCTGCCTGAAACACAGCGTAAGGGTGAAGAGCGGGTTACTCTTTCCAAACCGGCCTCCACCTGCCCTTCCTGCGGCCATGGCATTCGGGCATGGGAGAATATCCCGGTAATCAGCTGGCTGGTTCTTCAGGGAAAATGCGCGTCCTGCAAGGCGCCTATCTCGCCACGTTATCCAATCATTGAGGCGCTAACGGCGATTTTCTCGGTGGTGACCATTGCTGTCATCGGGCCGAACGAGTCGGCGCTGTGGGCGCTTTTGTTGGTTTGGGCTCTGGTGGCTTTGACGGTTATTGATTTCGACACTCAACTACTGCCAGACAGTATTACTCTGCCCCTGATGTGGCTGGGCCTCGTGTTGAATTATTTCGGCGTGCTTACGGATTTCAACAGTGCCTTCTGGGGTGCGGTGGCAGGTTATCTCTCCTTGTGGTCTGTTTACTGGCTGTTCAAGCTGGTCACAGGCAAGGAGGGCATGGGGCACGGCGACTTCAAACTGCTTGCCGCACTCGGCGCCTGGCTGGGATGGCAGTTGTTGCCCGCGGTGATTTTGCTTTCCTCGGTTGTAGGTGCCGTTGTCGGTATCAGCCTGATGGTATTCAAGAAGCATGGGCGGGAAGTTCCGATTCCGTTTGGGCCCTATCTCGCTACGGCGGGATTGATTTGTTTGTGGTTTGGCAGTGAGATTCAGGCATTCTGGTACGGATTCCTGGGAGTCTGATTCATGAAGATTGTTGGCCTTACCGGCGGCATTGGTTCCGGAAAATCCACTGTGGCTCGCTTTTTTGGTAAGCACGGCGTGCACTGGGTGGACGCCGATGATGTTGCCCGTGAGGTGGTTGAGCCGGGAACGCCTGCACTGGAACGGATTTCAGAACATTTTGGGAAGAACATCCTCACTTCCGGGGGTGCTTTGGATCGGGCGCAGCTTCGTGGGATTGTCTTTGAGAAGCCGGAAGAGCGTGTTTGGCTGGAGTCGCTGCTGCATCCAATCATCCGCGAGGAATTGATTCGGCAGTTGAACCCGGAAAACTACCAGCTTCCCTACGTACTCCTGGTCTCCCCTCTCCTTCTTGAGACCGACCAGCACGAACTGGTTGACCGCATTATCGTGATCGACGTGCCTGAAGAGACCCAGATTGAGCGCACCATGGCCCGGGACACCAATTCCCGGGAGCAGGTTGAGCGGATCATAGCGGCTCAGATGTCTCGCGAAGATCGGCTGGCGCGGGCGGATGAGGTGATTGATAATGACCGCCCTCTGGATGAAGTAACGCGTCAGGTGCGGGAGCTGCATGAAAGGTTGCTGGTGGACTTTGGCTGACTGGTTTTCCCGCTATCGTATGGCAGCCCTTGCGGCTGTTCTTTCTCTGACGGTCTCTTCTCCAAGCTACAGCATTGAACCGGTGTTTGAGGTTCGGGAGCGTTCAGTGGCTGAGATTCTCTCGCCGGACCAGCTTCCGATCGGGTTCTATACGTTTGAGCCGGACGAATACTGGGCCGATCCCCGGGATTCCTACTGGCTGAAGTTCAGTAACTGGGTGCTGCGGCAGGAGCGTCTTCACGGGCAAAAGATCCAGTCGGTGGGCCAGTGGGCAGACCGTACCTTATCGGGCAGCGCCCAGAGCCTTCCCAACAATGAGAGCTACCTGCGCATAGGCTTTGCAACGGAATCCGAATACGGCGACCCGGCCCAGTTTGAGCCTGAGGCTCGGTTCCGGCTGGATATCCCCACCACTCGTCGGAAACTGCGCCTGGTGATCGAGAGCGAGAGCGAAGACCTGATTCCTCTCGGGGAGCGCCAGCGGGACCGGCAGCTTACGGAGCCCGAGCGTTCCGATACGGAAGCCACAGGTGCACTGCGTTACCTGACCCAGATTGGTGACGCCATCAATTTTTCCAACGATGTAGGTGTTCGCCTGCGACTTCCTCCAGACGCGTTCTGGCGGGCAACGGCTGAGAAACGTTGGCGGCTGGACGACAAGTGGATTCTGAACGCTCAGCAACGGTTCTATTATTTTCATCAGGATGGCTGGGGCGAGCGAACCTGGATTGGCGTTGGGCGCCCGGTGGGCAATGACTGGTATTTTCGCTCGTCTTCAGAACTGGAGTGGGTGCACAACGACAAGGAATTTGTTTCGGCCCAGATATTCAGCATGCGTAAGCGCATGAATAACCGCTTGATTGTAACGCCCCGGCTGGGCGTACTTGGGGAAAGCAAGCCTTCCTGGCGCACCACTTCAGCGTTCGGCGATCTCACGTTCCGCTACCGTCTACACAGCAACTGGCTCTATGCAGAGCTGATTCCAGCACTGGAATTCCCCCGGGAGGAGAGCTTTAAAGACCGAGCCTCTGTGGTATTTCGGGTGGAAATGTTTTTCTCCGGTATCATTGAGGATGATCGTTTGTAATGCCAAGACACCCCTCGAAACCCGCGACCGAGGCCCTTACTCTCACGCCTATCGCCATTACTCGATCATGCTTTCAGGACAAGTTCGGGGTGCCTCGCCAGCCGGGGTTGACCCGTCATGCCCGGGCCGAGCTGATTATCCAGCCACCGTTTGACCGGGAAGATGCCTTCCGTGGGCTGGAGACCGCCAGCCACCTTTGGCTGACCTTTCAGTTTCACGAAGCGGTGCGGGCAGACTGGCGGCCCGTGGTGCGCCCTCCCCGCCTGGGCGGCAATCGCAAGATGGGTGTGTTTGCCAGCCGGTCTCCGTTTCGCCCAAACAGCCTCGGCCTCTCGGTCGTTCGCAATGAGGGATTGGTGCGCAAAGATGGACAACTCATTCTCCGCATCAGTGATCATGACCTCATCGAGGGCACACCGATACTGGATATCAAACCCTACCTGCCATTTGCCGATTCAGTTCCTGAAGCGACATTGGGCTGGGCAGACTCGCCACCCACGGAAAAACTCGACGTGGTTTTTCTGCCGGAAGCGGAGGCCCAGATTGGCAAGCTGTCACCCGAAGAGTATCCGGAACTGCGAGCGCTGATCGAGGATGTGGTGGCTTACGATCCACGCCCCTCCTTTCGCAGAGGACGGGAAGAAGAGCGCATTTACGGAGCGCATCTGTACGATTTGAACGTGCGATTCCGATTCGTGAATGATCATTCACGGAAACGTGTCGAAGTGCTGACGGTCTGTTAAACTGCTTTTGGTGATTTTGTAGTCGACACAGGGAATATGTGCCTTGCCTTCAAAGCGGTTCTTCAAACGAATGGGAATACGACCACTGGCGGCAAGGTTGCTCGCCTACGTATTACTGTTCAGCCTTTTTTTGTCTCTGGTGGCAACGGGCATTCAGCTGATCGGAGAATTCGAGCGGCGCAAGAACGATCTGCTGAATGACCAGACACGGGCCGCCGAGTTGGTTTCCGGAAGCATGAGCAATAACATCTGGCTGATGAATTTCAGCGAGGTGGCCAACAGCCTGGATGATATGAAAGCAGTGCCCGCTGTCCAGTACGGGCGAGTGGTGACCAGCACCGGCGAAACCTTCAGCACCGGCACTTATCCTGAGGGCCGGGTCATATCGCAGACTTTTCCACTGGTTTTCGACCGCTCTAACAACCGCAGTCCTGAAAACGTTGGCACGCTCACCGTCACCTCCTCCATAGACCAGATCTACAAAGACCTGCGTAACCGCGCGCTCCTGAACCTTTTGTTTCAATCCATTGTTGTCATGCTGGGCACCCTGGGCCTGCTGGTGATCGTTCGTTTAACGCTGTCCCGGCATCTGGAATCCATGGCCGATTACGCCGCGCGGCTGAATCTCGACGCGCTGGTAGACCCGCTGAAGCTCAAGCGCAAACCCCGAAAAACGCCAGATGAACTCTCGGAGCTGGAGCAGGCCCTGAACAAGATGCGCCTGCAAATCCTTGAGGACACCCGCTCCCTGCGCCAGACCACGATCCAGTCCCAGGGTGAGCGGGACGAGGCGGTGCGGGCCAACCACGCCAAGAACCAGTTCCTGGCGAATGTCAGCCACGAACTGCGTATTCCTCTGCAATCAGTGCTGGGCTACGCCAACCTGCTCACCGATACGCCGCTGGATCAGGAGCAGCGGGAATATGTGCTGACCTTGTTGAGCGCCTCGGAAAGCCTCTCGGCCATCATCAACGACCTGCTGGATATTTCCAGCATGGAAGCGGGCAAGCTGGTACTCGAAGACATTCCCTTTGACCTCAGAGAAACTCTCAATGACCTGGTGCACATGCTTGGCTCTCGCGCCCGGGAGAAAGGCCTCGCACTGGAACTTCGGATCGACGAAAACCTGCCCTGGGCCCTGAAGGGCGACCCGGTTCGCATTCGCCAGATATTGTTGAACCTGACCTCCAACGCCATCAAGTTTACCGATTCCGGCCATGTGCTGATCAGTATCGAGGTGTTGGGCCGTCGGGATGACAAGGCTCGCCTTCGCATTGCCGTGGAAGACACCGGCGTGGGCATCAACCCGGAAGATGTTCCCCTGGTTTACGAGCCCTACGTGCAGCTTGGCCAACAGTTCCAGCGTCAACTGCCCGGTGCAGGCCTTGGCCTCACTATCTGCCGCCAACTGGTGGGCCTGATGGACGGGTCCATGGATCTTGAAAGCCGCCCAGGTGAAGGATCGACCTTCTGGATGGAACTGACTCTGCCCGTGGCCCCGGAGAACGCCGCCCGGGTTCGGCCGGATACCCGGATGGTGAAGAACCGCCGGATTCTGGTAGTGGATTCCTATGAGCTATCCCGCAAGATCACTCTGGAAATGCTGTCCCGGCACGAAGTGCACATCGAAGCGGTGAAATCCGCCGGCGAGGCGCTGACGTCGCTGCGCACGGCGTTCGATGGCCAGCAGCCGTTCGACGCGATCATTCTGGATGGCTTTGTGCCGGATATGGACAGCGACCTGCTGTGCCGGCAGATCCGTAGCAACCCGCTCTGGTCAGATATGCGCCTGCTGATCCTGTCGTCCAACCCGCAACGGGGCGACGCCGAACATTTTCGCCAGGCCGGTGCAGATGCCTTCCTGAGCAAATCTCTGCGAGAGTCCTGCCTGACCCCCATCCTCAACCAGTTGTTTGCCGATGCAGCCAAAGAAGAACGGCGCTTCCTGACCCGATTCTCGCTGCAGGCCACCACCGATACCGCCCGGCGCCGGGAGCTTCCCTGCGGCCGCATGAAGGTGTTGCTGGTGGAAGACAATCCCGTGAACCGCACCCTGACCCGTCGGCTGCTGGAGAAACTCGGTTGCGACGTGATGACCGCCAACGATGGCGAAGCTGCGGCCAGCCTCTGGCAGTGGCACCCGTTCGATCTGGTGTTCATGGATTGTGTGATGCCCCGTGTGGATGGCTTTGAAGCCACCCGCCGTCTGCGGGAATGGGAGAAAACCCACAACCGCGTGCGCATCCCCGTGGTCGCGCTGACCGCCAGTGCCATGGAAGAAGACGAGGAACGCTGCCGCCGATGCGGTATGGATTCGTTTGTTGCCAAGCCTGTCAATATTGAAATGCTGCGGGCAGTACTGGAACAATATTGTCAGGCGTCTGCTGCCTCCTGAGACCGGCTTACCGAACTACGGGCACAGACATCCAGACACGTTTCCGATACCCGAAGGCAACCATGAACGTTGAATGCCCAACCTGTAAAAAGTCCGTGGAATGGACCGAGACCAATCCCTGGCGCCCTTTCTGCTCCGAGCGTTGCAAACTGATCGATCTGGGAGCCTGGGCCAACGAGGAATACCGGGTACCCGCAGAGAACGCATCACCGGAGGATCTGGACCAGGGCGGCGAGACCACCCGGCACTGATCTGCGAAAAATGAAAGTTAACGGGGACTTACTGGCATTTAAGTTGAGTGGTCCGGTGCGTCCCGTTAACATACCGCCAATTCTGCTAAAAACGTAACGAAGGTGCACAACTATGAAAGCGTCCCGGATTTCCCTGATGGTTCTCTCACTGGCTGCCGCGCCTGCCTTCGCAGGTGACGTGGATCTTAGCCTTACAAACGACTCGGTGAAGGGCCAGGTAAACTTCTTCGGCACCAACAACGATATCCAGCTTGGCACCGGTTACACCTACCACGAAGGTGGCCGCGATATTTTTAACGCCGATTTCCATGCCCAGGGCCGCACTGCGATCGGTAACCTGCCGACTACCGCCGGCATCGGCATGCGCGGCATCTTCTGGGATCAGGGCCGTGCAGATGGTGGAGCGCTCGGTCTCGGCGGTTTCGCAACCGTCAACATCCCGAACGTGCCGGGCCTGTCGTTCACTGGCGGCCTGCATTACGCACCCAGCATTCTCTCGTTCGGCGATTCCGATGACATGACCAGCCTGGAGCTTCGTGGCAGCTATCGTGTGATCCGCAACGCAGAGGTTTTTGCTGGCTACCGTTACCTGAACACGGATATCGAGAATTCCTCACGAGACGTCAATCTCGATGAGGGCGTTATGGCCGGCATGAAGATTTTCTTCTGATTCATGCCTCATCTGAAACGGGCCCGTTCTCCCGGGCCTGTTTCACTTTCCCTCCCTGACTCTTTCGTGCTTTTCCTCACGCTTTCCCGAGAATCCGACTGTTAGACTGTCTGCCTGTATTTTCTGCACGGATAGCCAGGCATGCGATTCACTCTCGGTTTACTCCTCTCCTCGACTCTGGTGCTTACCGCGGGATGCGGAAGCGGCGAAGATGCCATTGCCGGCGCGGCCGGCCAGCCCAATGACTTCGCGGGAAACAAGAACCCGGTCGATGATTTCAGTTCCGGCAGCACCGGCGATTCCTCGAACACAGGCGGCCTGGCCAGCAATGAAGTCCGGGTAACCATGGAAGTACCGGGTGGTGTCACCAGCGACGGCGAGCCTACCCGCCGCAACCTGAGAATCGTGCAACCGGACAGGGTGAGTGTTTACTACACCAACCCGGCCTTGCAGAACCTGGGCGAGCCTCCCATTTCCAGCCGCACCGACAGCGAAGGTTTCACCATTATCGAATTCACAGAAGGCCTGCCCCTTGGACCGGATGTGATTATCGATGCCAGTTATGGCAACACCCGGATGCGAGCCCTGGCGGCCGATGCAGACCGGGATGTGAAGGTGAATCCTTTTTCCGAATATCTGGTGCG
Source organism: Marinobacter sp. 3-2 (assembly GCF_003751355.1). NCBI lineage: Bacteria > Pseudomonadati > Pseudomonadota > Gammaproteobacteria > Pseudomonadales > Marinobacteraceae > Marinobacter > Marinobacter sp. 3-2. The sequence continues at coordinate 476,784 of NZ_RJUQ01000011.1, forward strand.
TAACACGCTCAGCAGCTATACGGCCGGTGAGTTCCAGACCATTCTGGATTGCGTTGCCGATGAAGGCGGCGAGCTATGCCTGAACAAGTATGTGTGGTCGACCCTCGCCGATCAGGTCCACGACTTTGAAATTGAGATTCCATCCAATGTTGGCCTCGGCGGTGCCCTGGATATTCTCGAAGATCGGGGAGACTTTGCCCGTTACGTGAGCGCAATGGCCGACTACGCGGTGCTCGATGAGACGTCCTCGGGAAAGATCAGCGCCAGTTCCGCAGACTACAATTCGGTATTTCTGGGTATCGAGCTGGGGCAGACCTTTCTCGAGTCTACCCTGAGCGGGTCCGGACAATGGGGTGTTCGAACGGCCCAGGAAGAGGTGCTGACCGATGATAATGGCACCGGCTATGTCTATCCGGCTCTCACCCTGACCAGCTTTGATGCCTTCAACATCCGAGTGACCTCTCTGGCCAACGATATCCCATACGATCGCGAGGCTCTGATTCACCAGGCGGGAAACGACTTCTTCGTTCGGGGCTCTGAATACTGGGAACGGAACACTCACTCTTCATCCCCCGGAGCAGCCACGCTGTTGCAAGACACTCGCCTGCTGGCAGGCCGGGCCCTGTATCAGAGCATTACCGGGCGGGGCAGCTCGAAAATTATTGGCTGGACTCGCAATCCCTACTATCTGGACGCCTTCACAAGTGCGCCTGAGGATGAAACCACGGGGCCCGACCGGGTGATCAGCGGCTATTTCAGCGCTGGCAAAGCGATCCAGCTGGAAGCAGACGGCGACCAGTTGCGGCGGCTGGGCACTCTGGAGGATCAGTATCAGTCGGTTCTTGAGGTCAATCTCCTCAGGAAGGAGGGATTCGACGCCGACAGTCTGAATGGCCGCGACTACAACATGCTGTATCTTGGAACCCGATTCAGCGACGAGACAACGCCTCTCTCCATTGAAGCAGGCGTTGGCCAATGGCAGATTTCTGGCGGCACAGTGAACCAATCCCAGAGCTTTACGTCATTACAACGAGACAGTTCAGGCGCTGTCACGACGGACTCCACCGGTACCCGAACAGAATCCTGGACCCTGAGCAACCGAACCTCGCGGCTCAGCAACGGGGATGTGGATATCGGACGACTGAACCTGGACATCACCACCGCTTCCGGTGATTTCCAGCGGCCAGATATTGGTGTCGGTGCCAGCACCCCGGATGGCACCCTGATGGCATTCAACCTGGACGATGGTCCGCTTGGAGACGGTATCCTGATTGCCGCGGAACAAACCGCGAACACCGTACCGGCTTCGGGACAGTTCAGGCTTCAGGGCGTGGCCCTGGCCCTGACATCGCAGACGAACCGCCTCCGACATTTTGACAATGCCCTGCTGGCCATCGAATCCTCAAGCTCGGCAACACTATCGCCGATTTCGCTGACCAGCACCCATTCCGTTGGTAACGAGACTGTGACAAAACCTGCGCTGGAGAACCTGGCGGACATCGACCTGACGCTCAGCCAACTGGGCGCCGGGAGGGTAGAGTTCACCTCAGGCAACCTTGTACTTGAGGGCTTTCACACCGCCAGTCAGGACCAGTTCTATTTGCGTTTCCGAACCAAAGGGGGTGGTGAGGAACAGATCGGTTTGCTGGTTGCAACACGACTGCCCTGACGGCAGTGGCATCCGACAAAACCCAACTGGCAAACGCTCTCGTATAACCTGTTATAATCATTGCTATATCGATTGAAACGAGAGGTTTTATGTCTGCGGGTAAACGGGCTGTCATACTGATGCTCCCACTGATTGCATTCGCGATCGGTGGTGGCTTTTATACGCCACAGGCCAGTATTGACCGGATCAACTCCGATAACACAGGCTCCGAACCCGCACTGTCTTCTCTGCCGCCGCTCCCAAGTTGGGCCAACGACGACCTGCCAGATTTTTCTCAGTATCAGGACACCACGGAAAAAAAGGCCGCGTTCTTCTCGTTTCTCTACCCACGGATCGTTCTGGCCAACTCACGAATTCTGATTGAACGCGACTACCTGGATAGCCTCGCTAAGAAGGAAACATTGACCAGCAAGGAGTATGATTGGCTGGCCCAACAGTCCGAGCGATTAAGAGTGGATGCCGAGCCCGGCAGCGACGAGCAGTTTGCCCTGCTACGCAAGCGTCTCGATGTGATTCCTCCGTCTCTGATCCTGGCACAGGCAGCCAATGAATCCGCCTGGGGCACCTCCCGGTTTGCCACGAAAGGTAATAACCTTTTTGGACAGTGGTGCTTTTCAAAAGGCTGCGGGCTTGTTCCCCGCGGCCGGGCTGAGGGCGCGAGCCATGAGGTGGCCAAGTTCTCATCACCCTACCGCTCGGTTCGTGCGTACATACAGAACCTGAATCGCCACCCGACCTATCAGTTTTTGCGGGACGTCCGGCTCGAAGACCGCCGTGATAATGCGCCTCTATCAGGCCTGGAGCTCGCAGAGGGTCTGCTTGGCTACTCCGAGCGCGGAGAAGAATACATTGAAGAAATCCGGGCAATGATTCACTACAACAACCTGGAGTTTTACGACGACGATTTCCGCAGCGTGGTTAGAAACCTCGAACCCGGCAGCCTTGAACAGCTGGCTTCTACCGAAGCGGAAACCGGTTTGCTACCCCGCCAATCATCACTGAAAACCAACCCGGCTGAAGGTTAGAGACCCTACCCCATGCTCGATTTTCTCCCCGCGCCGCTGAAGGGGACTTTGGCGGCCCTGCTCATCCTGTGTAACACGTTGGTACTGATTCCGTTTCTTCTTGCAGTCGCCCTGCTTAAACTCGTTCTGCCCATTACCGCCGTTCGCAAGGGCTGCACGGTGATCCTCAACACCATCGCGTGGGTCTGGATTGGCTTCAATAATCTTCTGATGGATCTTCTGCACAAGGTCGACTGGGATGTGCGGGGCTTAGAGAATCTCAGCCGGAAGCACTGGTATTTTGTCACCTGCAACCATCAGAGCTGGGCCGACATTCCCGCCATTCAGTATGTGCTGAACAGCCGGATCCCGCTGCTGAAGTTCTTCCTGAAGCGACAACTGATCTGGGTGCCATTACTCGGGGTTGCCTGGTGGGCGCTGGATTTTCCCTTTATGCACCGCCATACCAAAGAGCAGATCGCCAAACGCCCAGAGCTGAAGGGGAAGGATGTGGAGGCCACCCGGGCTGCCTGCGAGAAGTTTCGCTACACCCCGGTGACGATCTTCAACTTCATGGAGGGCACCCGTTTTACGCCCGAGAAGCATAATCGCCAGAATTCACCCTACAAGCACCTCTTGAAACCGAGAGCAGGCGGAACGGCTTTTGTACTGGGCGCGATGGGCGACATGATTCACACCATGCTGGATGTCACGATCGTGTATCCCGAAGGCAGGGGCGGCTTTTGGGATTACCTTTGCGGGCGAATCCGAAGGATTATTATTGACGTTCGGACGCGGGAAATTCCAGGCGAGTTTCTGGGAATGGATTACGAAAACAACCGGGAGACCCGGATTGCGTTCCAGCGCTGGGTGAGCCAGATTTGGGCCGAAAAAGATGCGCGAATCGATGAGCTTAAAGTAGCCCAAGCTCCCGGGCCCGGACAATAGCCTGGGTTCGGGATTTCACTTCCAGCTTGGCATTGATTCGACGCGCGTGGGTTTTCACCGTGTGCAGGGAAATATGCAGCTTGTCAGCTATTTCCTGGTTTGAAAGCCCTTTTGCAATCAGCTCAAGCACGCCCTGCTCCCGCTCACTTATGGGTTCCGCCAGGGTGTCCAGGGTACCCGCGACCTCACGGAGCTCAAACACCTCACCCAGCGCTTCTTTGAACGCACTTTCAGGAAGCTGACCAAAGCCCTTCGTCATTAGCTCCTGCAACTCGTTCCTGAGCTCCCTGAAAGGACTGATGAAGTGCTCTGCAGCAGCCTCATTGACGACGGTAGACAGAATCTTCAGGGCAACCACCGGTCCCTTTTCATCCAGAACGATCACAGCCTCAAGCAAACGCATGTGTAGCTCTACGCCCCATGGAATGGCTCCCTCATACCGTTCACGGATACCCTGGAGGGTTTCCCGGGCCTTTATCAGGTCACCGCGGGCGAGGTCGACCCGAACCTGAAGGCAGTCCAGCAGGCCCGGCATCATGGGGAAAAGCTCCGGTACGCAGCCCGCTTCCCGGTAAGGAGCAAGCTTTCGAACCGCCTGATCGGCACTGTCGATCTGATTCTGCGACAACCAACAGTTGGCTTTCAGGGCCTCGAGAACAGGTACGAACAGTGATTCGTCGACTTGCCAGGAATGCATGGTGCGCTCGGCCCGACCAATCCAGACAAAGGCATCCTCCAATCGACCCTGGGCTCGACACATCAAGACACGAATGGTCATCGCCAGCAGCAGACCAAGATCCCTGGTCTGTTCAGCATGACGCCCACATGTGACCAACAGGCGATCTGCTTCCGCTTCGCGGCCCTGATGCCAAAGCACAAGCACCAGATTCAGTTGCAGGCGGGTTTCACCAATCCGGGCAGGACGCGAGAGCTCCTGCATGGCGGTATCGAGACCGGTGCGCAACAATTGCTCTGCATGTTTCAGGGCGCCTTTGCCCAGTTCGATCCGGGCATGGGCATAAACCGCCAGTGCTTCCGAACCGGAATCGCCCGCTTCCCTTGCGAGCCTCGACGCAGCCCGGTTTGCTTCCCGGGCCTCCGGGAATCGACCCGCGGCGCACAATGCACTGGAACGGACCATCTGCGTGACAAGCTGGCCCTGAGTACTGAGTTCCCCGTCAGCCAGGGCCTCATCAGCCATGTCCAAAGCCGGCCCAACACTGCCCTCGCCCCTCAGGATAAACGCTTTCAAGGCACAAATCCGTGCAGCCTGCTCCTGTCGGTCAGCCTCGGCCAGACCATCAATCAGCGCTCGAGCCTGGCGGAACTGGCCGCCAATTGCATGAACCCAGCTATAGACAATTCTGAGTCGCACGCTTCGTTCCAGGAGCTGGGCCGGCAAACTCTTGCGAAGGCGCAGGAGCGATGCGGTATCCTGACCCAACAGCAAAGCCTCTGATCCCTCAGATGCGATGCGGATGACTTCCTCGGCATCTCCAGACAGTAGCGCGTATTTCAATGCTTCCGGGAACTGGTCGCGCACGCCAAACCATCGGCTCGCCTGCAGCATCCGCTCCGAATAACCGGCCATTACGGGCGACTTCAGCCATTCCTGCAACAACGGATTCACACGGAACCAGCGACCACGACCCGGCATAGGCTTCAGGGGCAGCCCTCGCTCGGCAGCCTGAGAGGGAACAAAGCCAGCTTCAGGCAGGAGTGGCTCAAGCGCCAGGAACAGTTCATCGGAGCACAGTTCAAGTTCTGCAATACCCCGCATGGACCGCATCTGCCCCGGGGTCAGATTGCCAAGCACCGACTCCTTCAAAAACCTTTCAACGCTCGGTGTTTCCTGAATGGGTTTGCGCTCGATATTCTGAGCAACCTCCCGACGATACAGCGCCAACGGCGTCGCCCAGCCCTCGGTCATATAGTAGAGGTTATCGACAGCAACACTGGTGAGTTCGCTCTTCGCCGTAGCGGACCGGAAAAACTCGAAGGTTTCTGAACGGGAAAACTCAAGGGTTTCAGACCCGATGCGGGTGAAACGGTTTTCCAGCTCGAGGCTGTGTGTTTCGAAAGGTAGCGCCTTACGGGAGATAAGAACGATGGACGAACCACTCGGAAATTCCATCACCAACTGTTGAAGCAGGTCCACTACGGCGGGATTGCTGAGATTCTGGAGGTTGTCCAGCACCAGGACCCGTGGCTGGCCGGAACCCTCACGCGCCAAAGCGGCCTGCATCATCGAAAGGGTATCCGAGAAGGTGGCGCCGCTCTGGAGCCCCTGCTCTGGGGTTTCAGGTAGATCCACGGCAATGGCAAGCAAGGTCAGGAAGCGGGATGGTGCATTATCCTGGGAGTTCAGCGTAATCCAGCGGACTTGATCGGCAGCCATTTGAGCGCTGACGAGGCCGCTGACCACAGCGTGGGATTTGCCGTAACCACAGGGCGCCTCCAGAAAAAGAACACCTCTGGAAGTCAGTGCTTCGGAAATCCTGGTATCAAGCTTTGGCCGAACCATTGAATCGGAGGGAACCGGGGGAATATGAACCCGTTGTCTGAGCAGGTCCCTGATTAACTCGCCCCGTTGAAGACCACTGTTCGCTGACTGGAATTCGTCGTTGGCTGCACAGCCATCATTGAATGGTTTCACGCACTGCCCCATTTAGCTCCGGCTCGCACTGCCTTGCACCGCCGGAAAAGTGGATCTTGCACTGACTTTTCAATGGCGACCGACATCGGGTACGCCTTTAGTATGATAAGAAGGTTAAACCAATTGAGGGGTGGGCTGCAAAATTTTGACGTGAAAGGGTTTTCCAGGGTGTAAAAAAAACGGCGGGCCGTGAGGCCCGCCGTTTTTTGGTCTTCTGCAGAACCCTTACCGGGTACCGGCGCGGCGCAGTGCGGCCGGCGTGTAATCCCTGGAGCGACGCTCAACGCCAAACTCATACGGGTTCTCTTCCTCGTTGGTCAGACCAAGCGCGAGGTAGCGGCCAGAGAGCAGGTCGTACAGCGTCTCAATGGCGTACCAGGGCACGTTCTGATCGTAGAACTGCATATTGTGGGCTTCTGCAACACGCCAGAGTTCGCCACGGCCGTCGTAATGATCAATGACGGATGCCTGCCAGGAGTCCTCATCAATGTAGAAGTCACGCTGGGCATAGATGTGGCGGGCCCCTTCTTTCAGGGTTGCGCGAACATGCCATACACGGTGCAGCTCGTAGCGAGTGTAATCCTGATTGATATGACCAGCCTGAATGATCTGGTCATAGCTCAGACTGCGATCGGTCAGCTTGTAGGAGTTGTACGGAATGTACATTTCCTTCTTGCCAACCAGCTCCCAGTTGTAGCGATCCGGAGCACCGTTGAACATGTCGAAGTTATCCGAGGTACGCATACCGTCAGACGCGGTACCCGGTCCGTCATACGCTACCTGAGGTGCCCGACGAACCCGACGCTGACCGGCGTTGTAAACCCACGCACGGCGAGGCTCGGCAACCTGGTCGATGGTCTCGTGTACCAGCAGTACGTTACCGGCGAGACGTGCCGGAGCGGTAATGGCCTGCTTGAAGTAAAACAGAACGTTCGCATCCTCGTCCGGATTGTAATCCGAGAGGTAGGTACGCCAGGTAAGCTCGTCCTGGAATTTCACAACAGAGAAATCACCACCTTCAGTCGGCGTCACCTGACCAACGGTACGCTGTACAGAACCACCTCTGTAACGGGTAATGTGGTTCCAGATTGCCTCCAGACCATTCTGGGGAATCGGGAACGGGGTGGCAGACTGATAGTTGCCCAGACCGTTACCGTCCTTGATCAGCTCAACCGTGGTCGCGTTTTCAACGGTCTGCTCCATGACCTCTTCAGGATAAGCAGCCGTACGATGGGTTTCATACACAGGCATGAAGTAGTCATCGTAGCGCTCGATCATCGCAACCTGGCCCGGGGACAGATTGTCTTTGTACTGCTCGACGTTACTCTGATCGATGGTGAACTTGGGCTGCTCATCCGCGAACGGATTCACGTAAATGCCGTCATTGTTGTAGCCGGGAGGCGGCGTTGTCAGACCACCGGTCCAGGCAGGAATGGCGCCACCGTTACCGGCTTTTTCTGCACCCATCGGTGTCAGCGAGTTACCCAGCTTGGCCGCTTCTTCAGCAGAAACCGCACCCCAGGCCTGGCCGGCAAACATGCTCGCTGCCAGGACGCCTGTGGCCAGTAGTTTCTTGTTTAGTTTCATTTAAATTCCCTCGTTCAACGAATTCTTTCCGGGTTCAGAATGAGTATGAAACGCTAGCACTCACGAAATCGCGGTCAGTCAACTCGTTATACGGCTTGCCGCCGAAAAAGTTTGTGTAACCGATGTTGCCGGTAATCTTGTTCTGGTACACCGCCTGCAGAGACAGACCGATGGCCTTGCTGCCTTCGTTGAAAGCACCGCCCGGCTGTGGGCTGTAACCCTCAACATCGTGGCTCCAGGCCAGCTGCGGTGAAAGGTTAACACCGGCCAGCGCGTTCGGGTAATCCCAAACCAGGCGGGTACGGTAACCCCAGGAGAAGTCAGTTGTGAAGCCTTCGTTGTTGCAGTAATTGACGTTGATGTTTGCGCCATTGGCACAGAGATCCAATCCACCAAGACTATCTAGCGGCAAGGTTCCAATTCCAAACGTGCCCGAACGACCGTAGCGGGCCTCGTCATAATCAGGAAGATCATGCACGTAAGTCGCACCAAACTCCGTGATAAGAGACAGGCGGCTGGCGCCCATTACCTGATCAAAGAACTTGATCAATGTGAACTGGGCCTGAGACACATTAAAGCGATCGTAACCAGCAACCGGCTTTCCGGCCAGATTAGCGCCACCACTCTCCTCAAGACGCTGAGCTTCCAGCTTGCTCAGGATATCGCCGGCCGGACTACGCTGCTGCAGACCACCAAAGATGAGCTCAAAGGCATTCCACTGCAAGGGTACGTTGTCGCGGAAGCTATATTCAGCGCCGAGCGACCAACCGCCCGGGGTCGTGGTATTGATGCTGATACCGTACAGATTGATGTTCTCAGGATACTCGATAAAGTAGCTCGGGAAACTGGAGAACGGGAGACTAGGGTCGTTCTGCTGCGTAGCAGTTGGGCTGGACGGGTTGTTCACCAGACCACTGACGTACGGCAGACGGCTATTATACTTGATGTAGTAGAAACCAAGCTCTGAATCGTTCAGTTCCGGCACATACCAACGCACGGCGACACCAAACTGGTCTTTGGAATCGGCTTCCTTGTCTCCAAGCCGGGGAGCAATAAAGCCCTGCGCATAGGCCTCTGAATCCGGCAGCTGGCCGGCGAGCAGAACAGGACCGCAACCATCAGCTGCGAAATCGTTGGTTGAGAAGAAAGTTCCGCAGTCGTCAGGGCGAACTGGCTCCCAATCCGCCTGTACAAACGTCTCGACAGTAACGTTTTCAGTGATACCGGCGGACATGTAGAACATTTCAACCGGGAGAAGCGCGTCTTTCAGTTCGGAGCCAGGCGCCCGGAAGGCGGGCACATCCACCGGGTTGATGACGTTGATGCCGCCTGGAATAAAGGTGCTCTCACCCCAGCTCACAACCTGCTTGCCGTAGCGGAGGCTGACAGGGACATTTCCGAAATACCAATCGGAGAAAACATAGGCGTCAAGGATTTCGCCGCCAGAAGCGTTGTCTTTGGCCTCCGGATTCAATTCGCGCTGCTGGCCAACAAAATCAACAGCCCTGTTCTCATCTTTGAGTTCGAAGTCATACCAATAACGGCCACGCAAAAGACCGCCGACCCGTGTCAGGTAGGGGTTGTCAACGTAGTAGTTCAGGTAAAGCTCACTATTACCCTTGACGATCTTGGAGTATGTGTCGCCACTCTCGAAGTTGAGGTTGCCATCGTCGTAGTTGTTGGTGGATGCGCCGATATTTGCAAGAGGCTGACCCGGAGTATATTCGGGGCCAAGGTTACCCTGACCAATCAGACGCTTGTCACGGTCCTCTACCCGCCAACCTACACCTGCGGACAGCGTGGTGTTGAACTGGGCTTCCACATCACCCACATAAAACGAATAGGCGGCTGCCTGACCGGACATCCCGGCTGCAACTGCCACGGCCAGCGGTAATTTGGTCCAACGCTGCCATTGATGTGTTTTTCTTGTCATTGGAAGGCTACTCCATTGTTGTTCTGAGTCGCTGCTCTGATTATTGGTGTTCACGATGTATTGGAGGCTTCATGCACAGTGCTCGTGATGTTGGCACTATAGCTAACGCCTTCGGGCGCTTTGATCAGTCAAAAGTATGATTTTGCTATCATCCCCCTGTAAACGCCGTTTGCCGCCGGGTTCCGTCGCACAGAATCACTATAGACAACAAAATTAGATGCAACCACTTTGGTTTTGGTGGTTTTTTTGCAGTTTTAATTGTCGCTTCAGGTAAGGAGAGGCGCCGATGGGGTGAATGTTTCTCCGGGAACCGCTACGAGCACATCCATGTGCGCTTGGCGTCGGCCATCCATGGCCGCCGACATTCCCGGAGAAACATTCACCCCCTCAGCACCGGGCCATGGAGTTCGCCTTCAACTAACACCGCAAAAACGATTGTTGAGGAACGCGTACCCAGGGACTCCCGCACCTGCCAAGCTCCCAGGCTTAGAGCATCTCAATCGCCATGGCCGTAGCCTCGCCGCCACCGATGCAAAGAGCTGCAACGCCCTTCTTTTTTCCGTAACGCTGAAGAGCGTACATTAGGGTGACCAGCAGGCGGGAGCCGGTGGAACCGACGGGGTGACCTTGGGCGCAGGCGCCGCCGTGGATGTTGACTTTTTCGGGGTCGAGGCCGAGTTCGCGAATCGGCATCATGGCGACCATGGCGAAGGCTTCGTTGATCTCGAAGAGGTCGACGTCGTCTTTGCTCCAACCGGTTTTGCCGAACAGGGTTTCGATGGCGCCAACCGGGGCGCAGGTGAACTCGGACGGATGCTGGGACTGGGTGCTGTGGCCGACGATGCGGGCCAGGGGTTTGAGGCCGCGTTTTTCAGCCTCGGACTCGCGCATCAGGAGCAGTGCAGAAGCGCCGTCTGAGATCGAAGATGCGTTGGCGGCTGTAACCGTGCCGTCTTTGGCGAAGGCCGGGCGGAGACTCGGGATCTTGTCGATGTTGGCGTTGTGGGGCTGCTCGTCGTCCTCAACGACCACCTCGCCTTTGCGGCTTTTCACAGTTACCGGAATGATTTCGTCTTTCAGCAGGCCTTCCTCAATAGCTTTCTTGGCTCGCGTGAGGGAGGTGATAGCGTATTCATCCATTTCTTCCCGGGTGTAGCCTTTCTTGTCCGCCATTTCCTGGGCAAAGGCACCCATCAGGCGACCGGTTTCGGCGTCTTCGAGGCCGTCCAGGAACATATGATCCTGGGGTGCCTGGCCCGGGCCCATGCGGTAGCCGCTGCGAACACCCTGCAGGATGTAGGGAGCATTCGACATGCTTTCCATACCACCGGCTACCATGATGTCATTGGTGCCGGCTTTGATCAGATCGTGGGCGAACATGGCGGCTTTCATGCCGGAGCCGCAAAGTTTATTGATGGTGGTAGCCCCAGTGTGATCCGGAAGGCCGGCCTTGCGCATGGCCTGGCGCGCCGGGCCCTGTTTTAGGCCGGCAGGCAGGACGTTGCCCATGATGACTTCCTGCACGTCCGCGGGCTGCAGACCAGCGCGTTTTACGGCCTCGGCGATGGTGATCGCTCCAAGATCGGTTGCGCTGACACTGGCCAGGCTACCCTGGAATCCACCCATGGGGGTACGAACCCCGCTCACGATAACGACGTTGTCTGTGCTCATTTCTGAATCTCTCTGTTGGTTGTCTGGCAGGTTCTTGTCGGATTGCGCTGTGCTGATCCGACCTACGCAGGGCTGTTTTCTTTTTTATGGTTTGTGCGGTGCTTCGAGGTATTCCCGGGACTGCATTTCCAGCAGTCGGGATTCGGTACGCTCGAATTCGAAGCCGAGGCGGCCACCGGTGTAAAGCTCTGTGATAGGTGCCGCCGCCGAGATGATGACTTTAACGTTGCGGTCGTAAAATTCGTCAATCATATTAATGAACCGGCGCGCCTGATCGTCTTTTTCTTTGCCCAGAACGGGCACGTTGCTGACGATGATGGCGTGGAACTGCCTGGCCATCTCGATGTAATCGTTCTGGCTTCGTGGGCCGTCGCAGACGTCTTTGAAATCGAACCAGACCACGTCGTCTGCGTGCGCCTGGGCCGGAATTTTACGGCCATTGATTTCCATCGTTTTGCTGTGTTTTCCGGCCTCAACCGCCAAAGCATCGAAACTTTTTCGCAGGCTGACATCCGCATCTTCATCGAGAGGCGAATGGAACAGCTCCGCCTGCTCGAGCGTCCGCAACCGATAGTCTACGCCGCCATCAACGTTGACCACATCGGTGTGCTTTTTGACGAGCTCAATAGCGGGCAGGAACCGGGCGCGTTGGAGACCATCCTTGTAGAGACCATCCGGGACGATGTTGGAGGTACATACCAGGGTGACGCCGCGACTGAATAAACCATCCATGAGAGTGGCAAGGATCATGGCGTCGCCAATGTCGGACACAAAAAACTCGTCGAAACAGATAACGCGAGTTTCATCCGCAAACTTCTTGGACACGAGCTCCAAAGGGTTTTTCTCGCCCTTGAGCGATTTGAGTTCGCTGTGGACACGCTGCATGAAACGGTGGAAGTGAACCCGCATCTTGCGATCAAAAGGCAGCGACTCGTAAAAAGTGTCCATGAGGTAGGTTTTGCCACGGCCTACCCCACCCCAGAAATACAGGCCCTTGACCGGCTCTTCCTTGCCTTTTTTGAGCTTGCGGAAAAGTTTGGCCTTGGGCTTGCTGCGATCCCTTTCGGCTTCAACAAGTTTGTCGTACAGTGACTGAAGGCGCTTGACCGCATCTTCCTGGGCCGAGTCCTTCTGGAAATCCGGGCGTTCAAGATCCTTCTGGTAACGTTGCCAAGGGGTCATGGTCGCACTGGTTTCGGAGGACATCGCAGCTGTCATCAAGGTATTCCCGGAAGTTGATCGTAAATTTGGGCGCCGTATTGTCTCGCATTTGGCGATTTTTCGCCACGTTGGCCGCCTGGGCAGCAATACGACGATTGGCGCAGGCCACAATCATGGGATGATGGAGCCTGGGGCGTTATACTCGTCGAACAGGGGCTTGGCTCACTTCTAGGTAAAAGGACGACACAGCATATGACAAACCTGATTCTGGCAGCGATTGCCGCATTGGTTGTTGGCATTGTCATCGGGGTATTTGTTGGCCGTTCCGGGCAGGGAACGTCGCTTCGGCAGCGCCGGGCGGAACAGCAGATTGAGGAACTGAGAAGCGAATATACCCGCTACCAGGCCCAGGTGAACGAGCATTTCATGGAGTCGGCCCATTTGCTGCGCCGCTTCAACGATGCCTACCGCGATGTGAACCAGCATATGGCACGCGGCGCCAACCGGCTTTGCAATGACGAAGACTGGATGGAGGAGCTGGCGCAGGAGACTTCGAAGAAGCGCCTGGAGGAGGTTCGCGAAGACGCTTCCGAGCCGCCGCGGGATTATGCGCCGAAGACAGATCCCAAGGATTCCGGCACGCTTGCTGAGGACTTTGGGCTCAAGAAGGGTGACAAGGCTCAGCAGGCCTAACTCGCATAGTTCTGGTAATTCGGCTTGCTGCAGGACTGATGGTTCGGGAGAGGGAGCCTGGTATGTACCCCTTTCCGGGAACCGCTACGAGCACATCCATGTGCGCTTGACGTCGGCCATCCTTGGCCGCCGACATTCCCGGAAAGGGGCACACACCACGCTCCATCTGCTTCTGTGCAATTCGCGCCCTGCCTTCGCCTAATCACCTGTTCCTGATTAGACAGGGTTATCGCAATCAATAAATTTGTGGTTTACCCCAAACGCCTCCTCCAACGCCTTCCCTAGAGCCTGAACGCCGTACCGCTCAGTAGCGTGATGCCCGGCAGCGTAGTAATGAATGCCGCACTCCCTTGCTGTATGCGTCGTCGGCTCCGAGATTTCACCGCTGATGTAGGCATCGAGGCCAGCGTCCAGAGCAGTGTTGATAAACCCCTGAGCAGCGCCGGTGCACCAACCTACCCGTTTGATCGCAGCCGGACCCTCGCCAACCCAGAGCGGTTCACGGTGAAGCTGTCTGGCGATGTGAAGACCGAATTTCTCGGGAGACATCGCTTCTTCCAGCTCGCCTTCCCAAACCAGACCACCTAACGGACGCGGATTCTTGATGTTGAGAATATTCGCAAGCTGACGATTGTTGCCGTATTCGGGATGGTCATCCAGCGGGAGGTGGTAGGCGACCAGATTGATATCGTTGTCGAGAAGCTGTTTCAAGCGTTCACGTTTCATGCCCTGGATTCGCTGGTCCTCACCTTTCCAGAAGTAACCGTGGTGGACCAGGATCATATCTGCGTTTGCTTCAATGGCGGCTTCGATGAGCGCTTTTGAGGCTGTCACGCCAGAGACGACGGTATTGATTTCGGACGTGCCTTCAACCTGCAGGCCATTCGGACAGTAATCCTGGAAATTCTCTGGCTGCAGCCATTCGCCGATTTTCTTAAGGATGTCGTTTCGTTCAGCCATCAGTAATCGCTCCGGACTATTTTTGAGAAGTTCGACGAGCGAGGCGGGCACCCCTTTCCGGGAATGTCGGCGGCCAAGGATGGCCGACGTCAAGCGCACATGGATGTGCTCGTAGCGGTTCCCGGAAAGGGGTGCCTGCCTTGCGCTGCCCGCTAGCCCAAAGGCTAGAGTGATTCGAGCCCAGCAATCAAAGCATCGTTCTGCTCAACAGTGCCGATGGTGATGCGCAGGAACTCGCTGATTCGGGGCTTGTTGAAGTGCCGAACGATAATGCCCTGCTCACGAAGGCTCTTCGCCAAAACCTCACCCGGCTGGTCTTTATGACGGGCAAAGATAAAGTTTGCCTTTGAGGGTAACACTTCAAAACCCAGCCCCTCGAGAGCGGCCGTTACGCGCTCCCGTTCGGAGATCACGCCATCGCAGCACTTCCGGAACCAGGCCTCATCCTCGTAGGCCGCTTTCGCACCGGCCAGGGCCAGGCGGTCCAGCGGGTAGCTGTTGAAGCTGTTCTTCACCCGGTTCAGGGCCTCGATCAAGTCCGGATGACCGACGGCAAAACCTACGCGCAATCCCGCCAGTGAACGCGCCTTGGAAAGCGTTTGGGATACCAGCAGGTTCGGGTATTTGTTGACGAGGGTGATTGCCGACTCGCCGCCGAAATCAATGTAGGCCTCATCCACCACCACGACGCGGTCCGGGTTGGCCGCCAGGATCTCTTCAACATGCTGCAACCCGAGATACCGACCGGTTGGCGCGTTTGGATTCGGGAAGATCACGCCGCCGTTGGGTTGTTTGAAGTCCTCCGGGTTGATTTCAAAGCTTTCTGTCAGTAGTACTTTTTTGCTCTCGATGTTATAGAGGCCGCAGTAAACCGGATAGAAGCTGTAGGTGATGTCCGGGAACAGGATCGGTTCGCCGTGCTGGAACAAACCGAAGAAGATGTGTGCGAGGACTTCATCGGAGCCGTTGCCGAGGAAGATCTGTTCCGGCGTTATCTTGTGGTAAGCCGCAATGGTCTCGCGCAGGCTTTCGCCTTCCGGATCGGGATAGAGGCGCAAGCCGTCGTTCAGTTCGGCCTGGATGGCTTCGATGACTTTTGGTGAGGGGCCGAAGGGGTTTTCGTTGGTGTTCAGCTTCACCAGGTTGGCCATTTTTGGCTGTTCGCCTGGGACGTATGGAACCAGGTCGTTTACCAGGGGGCTCCAGAATTTGCTCATCGATTATGCACTCCATTTGGTGCAGACGGGCGACAGGCAGGTCACTCTCCGAGAACCGCTACGAGCACATCCATGTGCGCTTGGCGTCGGCCATCCATGGCCGCCGACATTCTCGGAGTGTGACCTGCCCGCCGCCCTGCATACATAGGGGGTGAAGTCTTTTAATCTTTAATACGATATTCCGCCGACCGGGCGTGTGCCGTTAAGCCCTCGCCGCGGGCCAGAACCGACGCCACCCGACCCATGCGGTCTGCACCGGCAGCGCTGAAGCCGATGATGGAGGACCGTTTCTGGAAGTCGTAGACGCCCAGCGGTGAAGAGAACCGTGCGGTGCCGCTGGTGGGCAGCACGTGGTTCGGACCGGCGCAGTAGTCACCCAGGGCTTCGGCGGTGTAGCGGCCCATGAAGATGGCGCCAGCGTGGCGAATGTCATCGAGCATGGCCTCGGGGTCTTCAACCGACAGCTCCAGGTGTTCCGGGGCTATGCGGTTGGACACTTCGGCGGCTTGTTTCAGGTCGGCGACGTGGATCAATGCGGCGCGGTCGGTCATGGAGGTGCGGATGATGTCGGCACGTTCCATGGTGGGAAGCAGTTTGTTGATACTGGCTTCGACGGCATCCAGGAATTCGGCATCTGGGCTGATCAGGATGGACTGAGCTTGTTCGTCGTGTTCTGCCTGGGAGAAGAGGTCCATGGCGATCCAGTCGGGATCGGTCTTTCCGTCACTGATCACGAGAATTTCCGACGGGCCGGCAATCATGTCGATGCCGACAACGCCAAACACTTCACGCTTGGCGGTGGCAACGAAAATATTGCCGGGGCCGACGATTTTATCCACGGCCGGGATGGTTTCTGTACCGTAGGCCAGCGCGCCTACGGCCTGGGCGCCGCCAACGGTGAATACGCGGTCGACTCCGGCAATCGCTGCCGAGGCCAATACCATGTCGTTCACCACACCATCCGGCGTTGGAACGACCATCACCACTTCACTGACGCCGGCGACCTTTGCCGGAATAGCGTTCATGAGCACGGATGAAGGGTAAGCAGCCTTGCCGCCGGGCACGTACAAGCCCGCCCGGTCCAATGGCGTTACCTTCTGGCCAAGCACGGTTCCGTCTTCGTCCTCATACTGCCAGGACTTCTGGTTCTGGCGTTCGTGGTAGTCGCGAATTCGCTCAGCCGCTTTTTCAAGGGCAACCCGCTGGTCCTGGGGAATCGCATCCAGGGCCTGCTGCAAACGGCTTTGGTCCATTTCCAACTCGGCGACGGAGCCAACCTTCAGGCGATCGAATTTCTCGGTAAATTCCAGAACCGCCTGGTCACCCCGGGTTTTCACCTCATGCAGGATATGGCGCACCGACTCGTTCACCTGATGATCAACGCTATCGTCCCAGGCCAAAAGTTTGGCCAACGCATCATTAAAGTCACTTTGGGAAGCGTTCAATCGGGTGATCTTGGCGGTCATAACTCAAATCCTGTATGGGATTAACGACTAACTGACTCTGGCCGGCACTGACATTAGGTCCGGCGTTTATCCACAGCTGCGGACATCTTTTCGATTATGGGGTTAATACGCTCGTGTTTCATCTTCATGGAGGCACGATTGACAACCAGCCGGCTGCTGATGTGCTCAATCAGTTCCCGGGCCTCGAGACCGTTCGCCTTCAGCGTGTTGCCGGTGTCGACAATGTCGACGATCTCGTCGGCCAGCCCGAGAATCGGAGCCAGCTCCATGGCGCCGTATAACTTGATGATGTCTGCCTGACGGCCCTGGGCCGAGTAATATCGGCGGGCCAGGTTTACAAATTTTGTTGCCACCTTGATACGACCGGATGGCGGAGTCTGATCTTTCGGGCCGGCGGTCATAAGACGACACCGGGAAATGTTCAGATCCAGTGGCTCATACAGCCCTTCCCCACCATGCTCCATCAGCACGTCCTTGCCGGTCACACCAAGGTCCGCCCCGCCGTACTGAACATAAGTCGGCACGTCTGTGGCCCGGATAATCAGAACCCGAACATTGGGGTCCGTTGTCGGGAACACCAGTTTGCGCGACTTTTTGACGTCGTCGATCAGTTCGATTCCTGCTTCCGCCAACAGCGGCAGGGTTTCTTCCAGGATTCGTCCCTTCGACAAGGCGATGGTTATGGAATCTGTCATGGATTCTTCCGGTTTCCCGTAGTGTCTGGATAGATGTCTTTCACGCTGGCAGGCGGCGGATGGTGGCACCCAGCAACTGCAGTTTCTCTTCGATACACTCGTACCCGCGGTCTATGTGATAGATGCGATCTACGATGGTATCGCCGTCGGCCATGAGGCCGGCGATGACAAGGCTTGCCGAGGCCCTGAGGTCCGTGGCCATAACCGGCGCACCGGTGAGGTGGTCCACGCCCTTGATGATCGCGGCGTTGCCCTCAAGCGTGATATCCGCTCCCATGCGGATCAGTTCCTGAAGGTGCATGAACCGGTTCTCGAACACGGTTTCCACAATGGTACCGGTGCCCTCGGCCACGGCATTCATTGCAGCGAACTGCGCCTGCATGTCGGTCGGGAAGGCCGGATATGGCGCTGTACGCAGGCTAACCGCTTTCGGGCGATTGCCTTTCATGTCCAGTTCAATCCAGTCCGGGCCGGTGTTGATGTGGGCGCCGGCCTCTTCAAGCTTGAGCACAACGGCTTCGAGCAGGTCTTCCCGGGTATCCTTCAGTTTGACCCTACCGCCGGTTGCAGCCGCAGCGACGAGATAGGTACCGGTTTCAACACGGTCTGGCAGTACGTTGTAATGGCAACCGTGCAGGCGCTCAACACCGTTGATTTCGATGGTGGCGGTACCGTGACCTTTGATGTCTGCGCCCATGGCGATCAGACACTCGGCGAGGTCAACAACCTCCGGCTCGCGGGCCGCGTTTTCCAGGATGGTTTTTCCGTCTGCCAGGGCAGCCGCCATCATAAGATTCTCGGTACCGGTTACGGTGACCGTATCCAAGAAAATGTGCGCGCCTTTCAGACGACCGTTGGTCTTGGCCTTGATGTAGCCATTCTCGACCTTGATGTCCGCGCCCATCATTTCCAGGCCATGGATGTGAAGGTTCACCGGGCGACTACCGATCGCACAACCGCCGGGCAGGGATACTTCTGCTTCGCCGAAGTGAGCGACCAGAGGACCCAGCACCAGAATGGAGGCCCGCATGGTTTTCACCAGCTCGTAAGGGGCATGGAAGTGTTTGATGGTGTTGGCATGGATTTCCACGCTCATTTTCTCATCAATGATCACTTCAACACCCATGCGACCCAGAAGCTCGATCATGGTGGTTACGTCGTGCAGGTGCGGTAGATTGCCTACGGTTACCGGCTCATCCGCCAGCAGAGTTGCTGCGAGGATCGGCAGTGCGGCGTTCTTGGCACCGGAAATCCGGATTTCACCATCCAGAGGCTTGCGGCCTCTGATCAGAAGTTTATCCACAATAAATATCCTGTTTTGTCCGGGCCGTTCAGCCCTGGCGCTCAGCCCATTCGGCCGGAGTAAATGCTTTTGGATGAAGGGCGTGAATCGAGCCATCCATGATCTGCTGGAACAGCGCCTTGTTGATCAACTGCTGGCGCTTGATAGTCGGCAGGCCTTCGAATACGTCACCCACCACGACGACCAGGTAATGGGTACCATCAACCTGTACCTGAACTTCACAGCCGGGCAACGCTTCTTTGACCAGCTCGGTGACTTGGGCGGCATCCATAGAAAATCCTCGGGTGTTTTGAAATCAGGGGCGAGATTGTAACCAATTCCGGCGCTCGGGTCAGCTTTAGCGTCCGGTCAACAAAGGGAGCGAGGCCGGAATAATCAGTGGGCGGGATGGACGGCTTCCGGACCAAACCCCTCAAGCTGATCATCAAGATTACTCAGGGCCGCCAGCGAGGCCAGACGGCCGCTGACGCCCCGAAACGAAAGGGCAACGCCCGCCTGATGCGCCAGGCGCTGCCAGCAGAGCAGCATGGAGAGAACAGCACTGTGGGCCGTCACCAGCCCATCAAGGTCGACGACCAGATCGGCAGAAGCCAAACGGATCAGCTTCTCACCCTGCTTTCTCAAGCCGACCACGGTGTCTGTGTTCACTTCACCGGTCACGACAAGCAAGCCGTCCAGGAGCTGAACCACAGGCGAGCCGCTGGTCATGATTGGTTGCCTTCCTGATCGAGGTTCAGACTTTCAACAGCGTCGCTCCACCCATCAATCACCGCCTGGATCTGGCCACGGTTTTCTTCCATTTCCTGGCCGAATCGATCCCGGAAAGCCAGGCCTATGTTGACGCCCTCAACAATGACGTTTTCCATCAGCCACTTGCCCTCCGCCGTCTTGTACATTGAATAGGTCACCGGGTAGCGATTACCGGAGGCACTGATCACTTCCATTTGCACAGAGGCTCGATCGTCACTCTGGGGGTTGATGGTCGCCTCCTTCACCTGGATTTCGAAATTCTCGGCATTGACCAGCGCCTGGGCATAGCTGTCAAACAAACTGCGCTTGAATTTGGCCACGAACTCGTCTCGTTGCTCAGGCGTAGTCTGGCGTGCGTAACGACCCATCACCCTGGCAGCGATGCGGCGGAAGTCGACAAAATCGGTCAGAGCCTCATCCATGCTTTTATAAAAAGCCTCTGGATCCCGCTCATAGAGTCCGCGCTCCTCGTTCAGCTTGTCCACCAGACGCTGGGTATTGTTGTCCACATACTTGCGAAGCTCCTCAGCTTCACTCGCCTGGGTCGGCGCGACCAGAGCCAGGGCCATGAAGAGGCCGATCAGAATGTGGTGTCTCAGTGCAAACATCAGGATCTCCTGTTTGATCTTTCCGGCCCGAATCAACGGCCCGATGCAAAGTTACTGATCAGCCGTTCCAGGTTCATGGCCGACTGTGTCGAATAGAAGGTATCGCCCTCTTTCAGCGAATCCATCTCGGCGCCAATCGATATATCAATGTACTGCTCGCCGAGCAGGCCGGATGTACGTATAACTGCGGAACTGTCCGACGGGATATTGTCCACGTCCGAATGAATCGACATCTCGACCCGAGCCTGGAAGGTTTCCGTGTTCAGGCTGATGGATTCGATGGTGCCAACCGTTACCCCGGCCATCGAGACCCGACCGCGGGGCGTGAGCCCGCCCGTATCGTTGAAATTGGCGTAAATGGTATAGGTGCTCTCGGCCGACTTCGGCGACAGCCCGCTAACCTGCAGCGCCAGGAAAAGCAGGGCTGCGCAGCCTGCTATCATGAACAGGCCAACTACGATTTCAGTGGTTCTCTGTGCCATTTCAGGCTCCGGTAATATCTCGTTGATCGATGTTTCAGAAATCGCCAAACATGACAGCGGTCAGTACAAAATCCAGCCCCAGCACCGCCAGCGATGAGTACACCACCGTCTTGGTGGTCGCCGAACTGATACCTGCCGATGTCGGCACGCAGTCATAGCCCTGGTACACCGCGATCCAGGCGCAAACAAAACCAAAAACAACGCTTTTGATGACGCCGTTCAGGACGTCATCCACAAAATCCACAGACGACTGCATGTTGCCCCAGAAGGAGCCTTCGAACACACCCAGCCAGTCCACACCCACAAGCATACCGCCCCAGATGCCGACTACCGAGAAAATCACCGCCAGTACCGGCATGGCAATAAACCCGGCCCAGAGGCGAGGCGCAATGACACGCCGCAGCGGGTCTACACCCATCATTTCCATACTGGATAGCTGTTCGGTGGCTTTCATCAAGCCAATCTCTGCCGTCAGAGCCGAACCCGCGCGGCCGGCAAACAGCAATGCTGTCACCACCGGGCCAAGCTCACGCACCAGGGTCAGCGCAATCATCTGGCCGATGGCCGCTTCCGAGCCGTAGTCGCTCAGAATAGTGTATCCCTGAAGCCCCAGCACCATGCCGATGAACAGGCCCGACACCACAACAATGGCCAGAGAGAGCACGCCAACCGCATAAATCTGTTTCATCAGAAGCGGGAAGCCCGTTGCCGGCCGGGGAACACCGCCCAGAACGCCCGCCAAGAAACGACCGGAACGACCGAATGAAGAAACGATATCCAGCCCAAGGCGTCCGAATGCCGCTATTCTGTCAATCAAGAGGCACCTCCCGTCAGGCCGAAGTCACGGGCAGCGCCTTCTGCCGGATAATGGAACGGCACCGGACCATCCGGCTGCCCCTGCAGGAATTGCTGGACCTTCCCGGAAGGATGCTCCCGGAGCTCCTCCGGTGTGCCCTCACCGATTACCTTGCCATCCGAAATAATGCAGGCGTAATGGCAGATGCTCAGGGATTCGGGTACATCGTGGGAGACCAGCACACTGGTCAGTCCCATGGAGCTGTTCAGATCCCGTATCAGCTTGACCAGCACGCCCATGGCAATCGGATCCTGGCCGGCGAAGGGTTCGTCGTACATGATCAGTTCGGGATCCAGGGCAATACTACGGGCCAGGGCAACCCGGCGGGTCATCCCCCCGGACAACTCCGAAGGCATCAGCTGGCGAGCGCCGCGCAGGCCAACAGCTTCCAGCTTCATCAGAACAATGTCGCGGATCATGTCTTCCGGCAACTTGGTGTGCACGCGGAGCGGAAAGGCAACGTTCTCGAAGACAGTCAGGTCGGTAAACAGCGCCCCGCTCTGAAAGAGCATGCCCATCCGTTCGCGGAGACTGTAGAGAGCCTTGCGTTTGAGCTTTGGCACCTCGTGACCGTCCACCATGACACTGCCGGAATCTGGCTTGAGCTGACCACCGATCAGACGCAGCAGCGTGGTTTTACCGGTTCCGCTGGGCCCCATAATGGCAGTGATTTTGCCGCGGGGAATATCCAGACTGACACCGTCGAAGATACGGCGCCCTGAACGGGAGAACACGACATCCTTGAGCGATATGTAAGCCGGTGAATCCATAGTCCCTACCTTTCAAAGAGGCGCTACATTATGCCATGGAGCGCCCGAGCTCAATCCAAAGAGCGCAAAATGTACTGATAGCAATGATCAGTTTGACTGAACTTCCTGTAACCGGGCATCGTTGCCGGGGGAAAATGGTATACTCTGCCCCACATTTTCAATGTCCCGATAGCCAGGCCCTTAGCCCGATGACCGAACAGACTGCCCACGATTTCCGATCTTCTGCCATCCGCGCCATTCGCATCGAGCGTGACGCCATTGATGCACTTGAAAGCCGGATCGACGACCAGTTCACCCGTGCCTGCGAAGTCATCATGAACTGCAAGGGCCGTGTTGTAGTGACCGGCATGGGAAAATCCGGCCACATCGGCAACAAGATAGCGGCCACCCTTGCCAGCACCGGTACACCGTCGTTTTTCGTGCATCCCGGAGAAGCAAGCCACGGCGACATGGGGATGATCACACCGCAGGACGTTGTCATCGCCATTTCCAACAGTGGCAACACCAGCGAGGTGGTCACGATTCTGCCCCTGATCAAACGTATGGGCGCCCCGCTGATCAGCATGACCGGCAATGCCACGTCCACCCTGGCCCGGGAAGCCGTCGCCAACCTGGACGTCAGCGTCATGGTGGAAGCCTGCCCCCTGGGCCTGGCGCCCACCTCCTCAACAACCGCCACCCTGGTCATGGGGGATGCACTGGCCGTTGCACTGCTTGAGGCCCGCGGATTCAGTGCCGAGGATTTTGCGTTCTCCCACCCCGGAGGCAGCCTTGGCCGCCGGCTGCTGCTTCGGGTTTCCGACATCATGCATACAGGCGATCAGATTCCCGTTGTTAACGAGGGCACACCCCTGAGCGGCGCTCTCCTTGAAATCTCCCGCAAAGGTCTGGGTATGACCACCGTCGTAAACGGGGAAGGCACGCTTACCGGCATATTTACGGACGGTGACCTGCGCCGGACTCTGGACCGGTCGGTTGATATTCATCATACGCCCATCAACGAGGTGATGACGCGGAATGGTAAAACCATCCAAGCTGATCATCTGGCGGCGGAAGCGCTGAATATCATGGAGGAAATGAAGATCAATGCCCTGCCCGTGACGAACGATAGCGGTGCTCTAATCGGCGCCATCAACATGCACGACCTGCTGCGGGCCGGCGTCATCTGATGGGCCATGAGGAGTTTTTCGACATGAAGCATCAATGGCCTGAGCCACTGCTGGAAAAAGCCGCCAAAATTCGACTGATCGCACTGGATGTGGACGGCATCATGAGCGATGGCAAGCTTTACTTCAGCGCTAACGGTGATGAACTCAAGGCGTTCAACATCTTGGACGGCCTGGGACTCAAGCAACTCATGGCAGCCGGCATTACTGTGGCCGTTATTACCGGTCGGAAGTCACCCCTGACCGAAAAGCGCATGCGGGATCTGGGCATATCGCATCTGATGCAGGGGCGTGAGGACAAGAAAGTGGCCCTGCAGGAACTGGTCAGCACCATGGATCTCAGCCCTGCGGCCATCGCCTACATGGGTGATGATCTGCCAGACCTGCCGGCGCTCCGGTTTGCCGGGCTGGGAATCACCGTACCCAATGGTTACTGGCTGGTGCAGCAACATGCCGATTACTGCACCCGAACCCGGGGTGGCGAGGGCGCGGTGCGCGAAGCCTGCGACCTGCTGCTGACCGCCCATGGCAAGCTTGATGCTGCGCTTGCACCCTACCTGGAGCTAGAGGCGTGAACTGGCTCCCGGACCGGCCCTGGCTGCGAACACTGGCGCTGGCTGGCACTGTGGTGGCCGCGGTCTTTTTGCTCTGGCAAAGCGATGAACCGCCGGTCATTGATGATGAGGCAGCCGCGCTACGGGGCGATGCCGAACCGGACGGCTTTGTGGTCAATGGCAATTACACGTCATTCGACGAATCGGGCAAGCTGAAAATCCGGTTCTCCAGCCCCCGCATTGAGCAGTTTGAAGAAGGTAACCTGGCCACCATGGAGTCTCCCCGTGCCGAACTGTATGGCGGCGACAATGTTCTGCCCTGGATTGTTGAAGCCGAGAATGGCAGCCTGCTGCAGAACCAGAACCTGGTCTATCTCACTGACAATGTCCGGATTCAGCGCAGTATTGGTGAACGGAACGCCACTCTGACAACATCAACACTGACGCTGGATAATGACCGGGGCATGGTATATACAGACGCACCCGTAGAAATACGCGACGTTACCGGCATAACCCGGGCCACGGGCATGAAAGCGTGGATTGACGAGCGGATTCTGGAACTGAACTCCCAGGTGGAAGGACGCTATGAAACCGGAAACTAACCGATACCGGAGCCTGCTGGCCGCCCTGCTGACAGTCGCAATGGCTGGCCCGGTGGCGGCTTTCGACCTTGATTCCGACATCCCCATCAAGGTTACCGCCGACAACGCCCGCCTGGACGATGGCCAGGGCATTGCCACTTACACCGGCGATGTGGAACTTGAACAAGGCAATACCCGCCTGAACGCGGAGCGTGTGGTCCTGTACCGTACAGAGAACGGCCTGAGCCGCATCGAGGCCTCGGGAACCCCCGCAAGATACAGGCAGCCGGCGCGCGAAGGTGAAGGTGAAACCGACGCCCGCGCCCTGAATATTACCTGGTCCGCCACCGACAGCCAGCTGACCTTTGAACGGGAAGCGGTGATTGAGCAGAATGGCAACCTGTTCCGCGGCGACGTGATTCACTATGATACCGCTGGCCGCGTTGTAACCGCAGAAGGCGGCGCCGAGACCGGCGATGGCACTGGCCGGGTAGAAATGGTGATCCAGCCGCGAAGCGCCGACAGACGCACTGACAAACAGGAAACCGATGGCAGTTCTGAGAGCCAGTAACCTGGCAAAGAGTTACAAGCAGAAAAAAGTGGTTATCGATGTGTCCCTGGAAATCCGAAGCGGGGAAATTGTCGGACTGCTAGGCCCCAACGGCGCCGGGAAAACCACCTGTTTCTACATGATCGTGGGGCTGGTTCCTGCCGATCACGGGCGGATTACCATCGACAGCCGGGATATTACGCCGCTGCCGATGCACGGTCGGGCCCGTCAGGGCATCGGCTACCTGCCACAGGAAGCCTCGGTTTTCCGCAAACTGTCTGTGCGCGACAACATCATGGCGATCCTTGAGACGCGGCAGGGCCTGAGCAAGGCAGACCGGCAGAAAAAGCTCGAGGAGCTGCTGGAGGAATTCCACATCACCCATATCCGGGACAGCGTTGGTATGGCCCTGTCCGGTGGTGAGCGGCGACGGGTGGAAATTGCCCGGGCCCTGGCCATGGAGCCGGCTTTCATCCTGCTGGATGAGCCCTTCGCCGGTGTTGACCCTATATCCGTCAGCGACATCAAACACATTATCCGGCATCTGCGGGACAAAGGGATTGGCGTGCTGATCACCGACCATAACGTGCGCGAGACTCTCGATATCTGCGAGAACGCGTACATTGTTTCCGGCGGGCACATCATCGCCTCCGGCAATGCTGATGCGATCCTGGCCAATCAACAGGTCAAGGAAGTCTACCTCGGGGACGAATTCAGGCTGTGACAGTGAATGGCTCATTGTTTTGATGATCTGTAGCAAGTAAACTCGGCAAAGAACTTGCTAGGGTAAAGAAAAACCGCGGCAAGTAACCGGCATATAAAGATTTTTTCAAGACCTATGACACAAAGCGCTGATGAGTGACGGATCCTGAACCATGGTTATGAAAGCCTCCTTACAGTTAAAGCTGGGTCAGAGCCTGACCATGACACCCCAGCTGCAACAGGCGATCCGGCTTCTCCAGCTATCTACCCTCGACCTCCAACAGGAAATCCAGCAGGCACTGGAATCCAACCCCATGCTGGAGACATCCGAGGACGACGATCAGACCGACACGTCCACCGAGAGTGACGAGCGCGAGGCCAATGCGGCCGAGTCTGCTGCCGAGACCACGCCGGAACCGTCCAGCGACTGGGACGAATCCGAGAACGGCCCGGACTGGTCGTCGGAAAACGAGATTCCGGATAACATTCCGGACGACCTGCCGGTCGACACGGCCTGGGATGACATCTACCAGTCCGCCCCTGCCCCGGCAGCCCGCAACGACGATGAAAACGATCACGATTTCGAGACCCGCAACTCGCCCACCGAGACCCTTCAGGATCACCTGGAATGGCAGCTCAACCTGACTCCCCTGAGTGAGCGGGACCAGGCCATTGCCCACGCCCTGATGGACGCCGTGGACGAGCGGGGCTATCTCACCAGCCCTCTGGAAGAAATCCACGCCGGGCTGCTGGACGAGAACGAAGAAGACCCCCTTGAACTGGATGAAGTGGAAGCCGTCCTGCATCGCCTCCAGCACTTCGATCCCCCTGGCGTGTTTGCCCGGGATTTGCAGGAATGCCTGCTGATCCAGCTTAATCAACTACCCCCGGAAACACCCTGGCTCGCCCAGGCACGCCTGGTGATCACCCACTACATCAACCTGCTGGGCAACCGGGACTACGCCCAGCTGTTGCGTCGCAGCCGCCTGAAAGAAGATCAGCTCAGGGAAGTCCTGGCGTTGATTACCGGCCTCAATCCGCGCCCGGGCGACGTGATTGATCGCGCCGAGCCCGACTACGTGATTCCGGATGTCATCGTTCGCAAGCACAATGGCCGCTGGCGTGTTGAGCTGAATCCGGAAATTGCACCGCGCATCCGGGTAAATGCCAGCTATGCTTCACTTATAAGGCGTGCAGACAGCAGTGCAGACAACACCTACCTCCGCGATCAGTTGCAGGAGGCGAAGTGGTTTATCAAGAGCCTGCAGAGCCGCAATGAGACCCTGCTGAAAGTAGCGACCCGTATTGTCGAGCACCAGCAGGGTTTCCTGGATTACGGCGAGGAAGCAATGAAGCCGTTGATTCTCTCGGACATTGCCCAGGCGGTGGAAATGCATGAATCAACGATTTCACGGGTAACCACCCAGAAATACATGCATACCCCCAGGGGTATTTTCGAACTGAAATATTTCTTCTCCAGCCATGTCAGCACTGATGAGGGCGGAGAGTGCTCTTCCACGGCCATACGCGCGATGATCAAGAAGCTGATTGCCGCCGAAACACCCAAAAAGCCGTTGAGCGACAGTAAAATTGCAGCCATGCTAGGGGAACAGGGTATCAAGGTTGCGCGACGCACCGTTGCCAAGTACCGGGAGGCCATGCACATTCCGCCGTCCAACGAACGCAAGCGGCTGGTCTGAATACCCCGGGACGGGATGCAACACCGTATTCGCCGGCGCACAATGCGCCAGCACCCAGACCGGCTCCCGGGAGCCGGCATGATGACAACAGGAGACGCCTATGCAACTCAACATTTCAGGCCATCACGTAGAACTGACTCCCGCACTGAAGGATTACGTTTCAGAGAAGTTCGAGAAGCTCGAGCGTCACTTTGACCACATCAGTAACTGCCAGGTGACCCTGGAAGTGGAAAAGGTGCGCCAGATTGCGGAAGCCACATTGCACGTGGTAGGTGGTGAGATTCACGCAAAGGCAGAAAACGAGGATATGTACGCGGCCATTGATGCCCTTATCGACAAGCTCGACCGTCAGATCCTCAAGCACAAGGAAAAGAATGTAGAACGGATGCACGGAAACGGCTCTCGCTAACGCGCTGTTTTCATGCACTTCATCTAATCGAGCTGCGACATGAGTAACGTGTCGCAGCCTTTTTTTTAACGGAAATGCAGTCGATCCATGAGCGACACATCCCTGACCATAGACAACATTCTTGCGCCGGAGCTCACCCTCTGCAGGGTAGCTGCGTCCAGCAAGAAACGGGCCCTGGAGTTTATTGCCGAGCAAATAAACCATCAGGACAACACGCTCAGCGAGACCCAGCTCTTCAACAACCTGATTTCCCGTGAGCGCCTGGGCAGCACCGGCATTGGCCAGGGAATTGCCATTCCCCACTGCCGCCTGGAAGGACTTGATCACGTGGTGGGTGTGCTGATGACGCTTGAAGAAAGCGTGGAGTTCGATGCTATCGACAATCAGCCAGTGGATCTGATCTTTGCCCTGATTGTGCCAAAAGAGGCGACGAGCGAGCACCTTGAGCTGCTGAGCCAACTGGCGGAGAAGTTCAACGAGCGGTCATTCTGTGATCGCCTCCGGCAATGCGAGGACGCCAGCACGCTGTACCAGCGCATGACCGCCTCAGGCGGCTGATATTCACTGCAGTGGAGGTAAGGTGGTCATGAAGCTGATTATCGTCAGTGGCAGGTCCGGTTCGGGCAAGAGTACCGCACTTCATGTGCTGGAGGACCTCGGGTTTTATTGCATCGACAATCTTCCTATTGGCCTGCTCTTCCCCCTCACACGGGAAGCCGCCAGCCAGACCAGGCCTGGTCGACTGGGCAAGATGGCCGTCAGTATCGATGCGCGGAACCTTTCCGGCGAGCTGGCCAATTTTGAGGAGATCTACCGGCGCCTCCAGGAAACCGGGGTTACCGTTGAAATCATCTTCCTGGACGCCGACGAGCAGTCGCTTCTGCAGCGTTTTCACGCCACCCGCAGAAAGCATCCGTTGAGTGACGACAGGACCTCTCTCCGGGAAGCCATTACCAGCGAGAAGAAACTGCTGGAGCCCCTCTCCAAGCTTTCCGATCTTTACGTAAATACCACCGGCATGTCCATGTACGAGCTGCGGGACATGGTCAAGCAGCGCGTGGTCGGTCGAAAAGATCAGGAACTGGCTCTCCTGTTTCAGTCTTTCGGCTTCAAACACGGCGTGCCGCTGGATTCCGACTACGTTTTCGATGTCCGCTGCCTGCCCAACCCCTACTGGGATACCAGCCTCCGCAAGTATGTCGGTACGGATCAGCCGGTTATCGAGTTTCTGGAAAAAGAACCGGCAAGCCGGAAGATGATCGAGGACCTGAAATCATTTCTGGATACTTGGCTGCCCTCTTTTGCAGACAGCAACCGCAGCTACATGACCATTTCCATTGGTTGTACCGGCGGCCAGCACCGGTCGGTGTATGTGTGCGAGCAGTTGGGTGAGTACTTCCGGCAACGGTACAGCAATGTGCAAGTGCGGCATACCGAGCTGCCACACCTGCAGACCCGGGAAGAGATCTGATCGAGCCATGATTCGCCGCCCCATTACCATTATCAACAAACTGGGCCTGCATGCGCGCGCCACTGCGAAGCTCGTCAACACGGCATCCGAATACGACAGCAGCGTGCGTATCAGTGGCAAAGGCCGGGATGTGGACGCGAAGAACATCATGCAGGTGATGATGCTTGCCGCCAGCAAAGGAACCGATGTGGAGCTTATTGCCGACGGACCGGACGAGGAACAGGCCATCGAAGCATTGGTGGAACTGATTAACAACTATTTCGGTGAGGGCGAGTAATTCCGCCTTCCGTACGGCATTCACCTACAACTCTTTCTCACCGATAGCGCCTAACTCCGCTATAATACAGGCGTTTTCTGACGCCGGGTGATTCATGACCGATATTCTGGAAAAAAGCCAGGCCCGCCAGCGTCTTCGTTCCCTGAGCGAAGCGCTGGACAGTGGCGCACTGAAGCAGGTTGCCCGCATCCTGAACGGTGGCCTGAGCCCCAGTGATATTGCCCATTTGCTGGAATCCTCACCGCCCCGGCAGCGGGCCCTGCTGTGGAACCTGGTGGACAAAGACCTCGAAGGCGAGGTTCTCCAGTATCTCAGTGATGATATCCGAGGCTACTTCCTGAGCCAGCTTAATGCTCAGGAACTGGCGGACATCATCGAGGATTTCGAGTCAGACGACCTGGCCGACCTGCTGCAGCAGCTGCCGGATACGGTCATCCAGGAAGTCCTGGAGACCATGGACGAGCAGGACCGGCAACGGGTGGAGGAAGTTCTCTCCTATCCGGAGGACACCGCCGGCGGTCTGATGAACACCGACACCATCACGGTGCGCCCGGACATCAGCATAGACGTCGTACTGCGTTACCTTCGGCGGCACCGCAACCTGCCACCCATGACGGACAGCCTGATCGTGGTCAGCCGGCGGGACGATTTCATTGGCATGCTGCCCATCACGAAAATGCTGGTCTCCAACCCCGCCTCCACCGTGCGTGAAGTCATGGATACCGACATCGAGCCTATTCCCGTGAGCCTCTCCGACACCAAGGTAGCGACATTGTTTGAACGCTACGACCTGATCTCGGCGCCGGTGGTGAATGAGGAAGGCCGACTACTAGGGCGCATAACCATCGATGACGTGGTTGACGTTATTCGGGAGGATGCGGATCACTCCCTGATGAGTATGGCGGGCCTGGATGAAGACGAGGACACCTTCGCACCGGTCTGGAAGACATCGCGCCGCCGTGCCATCTGGCTGGGGATCAACCTGATCACCGCCCTGATCGCATCGGCTGTGATCGGGCTATTCGAGGAGACCATCGCCAAGGTCGTGGCCCTTGCAGTACTGATGCCCATCGTCGCAAGCATGGGCGGCATTGCGGGCAGTCAGACCCTCACCCTCGTCATCCGCGGCATGGCTGTGGGGCAGATCAGCGGTGCCAACGTCCGCTGGTTGCTGAACCGGGAGTTCCTATCTGGCATCATGAATGGAATACTCTGGGCCGCCGTTGTTGCCGGTGCCGCCATGCTCTGGTTCCAGGATGTGATGATCGGAGCGATCATTGCTGCCGCGCTGGTGATCAATCTTGTCGCCGCAGCGCTGGTTGGCACGGTTCTGCCACTGTTTCTCAAATCTCGCAATATTGACCCGGCCCTGGCAGGCAGCGTGATTCTCACGACTGTGACCGATGTAGTCGGGTTCATGGCCTTTCTTGGCCTCGCGACGATTTTCTACGCTTAAGCGGATCTCGGATTTATGAAAGACCATCAAGACAACGACGCGCCGGAATACGACGGCCCTAGCAAATCTCAGCTGAAACGGGAAATGCACGCCCTGCAGGATCTGGGCAAGCGGATGCTGGGCCTGAGCAACGATCAGCTGGAGACCTTGCCAATCAGCGACACCCTCCGCGCCGCGATCGAGGAATCCCGCCGTATCCGCCAGAACGAGGCCAAACGACGGCACCTGCAATACATCGGCAAGGTCATCCGACAGGAAGATGATCCTGAAGCCCTGGCGAGAGCCATCGACGCCTTCGATGCCGGTAGCGAAGAGCACACCCGCAGACACCACCTGGCGGAACGCTGGCGGGACCGGATGATTGCCGAGGGCGATCCCGTTGTTGGCGAATTCTTCAGCTACTGCCCCAGTGCCGATATGCAGCACCTGCGAAACCTTGCTCGAAACGCCCGAAAAGACGTCGAAAAACAGAAGAACACCGGCCAGGCCCGGAAACTGTTCCGTTATCTCAGGGAGTGCATCGACGACGCCGAGGCCATGTGAGCCGTTGGCTCAACCTTTGAGCCGGCGGTGCTCCCACACCGGCATCCGGGCGCGCAGATTGGCTACCTGATCGGCGTCCAGTTCGGCGGTGACCAGACCCGGGCCTTCTCCCATTTCCGTCACGATCCGCCCCCAGGGATCACAGATCAGGCTGTGGCCATAGGTGCGACGGCGCTTGCTGTTCTGGCCACCCTGGCCAGGCGCCACTAACCATACCTGGTTCTCGATCGCGCGCGCCCGGATCAGCGGGTACCAGTGGGCATCACCGGTCTGCCAGGTGAAAGCGCTCGGAAGGCAAATCCAGTCCACCTCCTGCTCACGCAGCAGCCTGAACAGCTCCGGAAAGCGAAGATCGTAGCAGATCGCCAACCCCAGCTTGCCCGCGGGCGTATCCACGGTCACTATCTGTTCGCCGGGCTCGAAGGTGTCCGATTCGCGGTATTGACCATGGGCATCTTCCACCATGGCATCGAACAGGTGAATCTTGTCGTAACGGGCAACTTCCTTACCCTGGTCATCAAAGACAATGCAGGTTGCCCTGACCCGATCCTCCAGATCTGAGCCGTCCGGTCGTTTGGCCACGGGCATCGACCCGCCAACGATCCAGAGCCCCAGTTTCCGGGCCTGTTCGGCCAGGAAAGTCCTTATGACAGGCTCGGACCCCGCCTCCTGGCGACCACGATCAATCATCTGACTGGTGGCCAGAACCGCAAAATTCTCGGGCAGTACGGCGACCGAGGCGCCCTGCTCGGCAGCCCGGGCCAGCAACTGTTCCGCTTCGCGCAGATTGGCGTCGATGTCATGACCGCTGACCATCTGGATGGCTGCGACCCGGTTGGAAACACGCTTGTTCATGACTGCCTCCGATATTGCCAAACAGAAAAGTTATTCGCCGGTGTCAAAAACCCGTTGCAGATTCACTTCCGGCTCGTCCCATGAGCCGGTCACGCTGTAGGTTGCGCTTGTCAGCCTGCTCAAAGGATCGCCCAGAATCTTGTCCAGCACAAACAAGGCGCCGCCGATCGGCGCACCGGCACCCATGAGCAGCGCCGCCAATGGCAGATTCTGAGTCAGGGGCAACACAACCACAAGCCGCATATCCAGCTCCTCGCTGGCCATATTGGTCGTACCACTGAGTTTGAAGGCGCCGGATGGGCCCACTATCTGCAGTTCGGGATCCATGGTCAGCAAGCCATTGATGATCTGCGCCTTGCCCGAGATCGCGTCGAATGCCACCCCACGCTCATACAGATCGGAAAAGTCGAGCTTCAACCGGCGCCATAGAGTGTCAGAGTTCAGCAGATTGAACACCCGGAACAGTTGCGCCGTGTTGTTTCGCTCCAGGATCACGCCCTCATCCAGCCTGAGACTGACCGAGCCACTGAGCTCCGGTATGGAAAGCTCATCCGGACGACCGGGCCAGTCCAGATCCAGCTCTATGTTGGTCCCCTCGTTAGTGACCGGCATTTCAGTGTCGAGGAGCTCGTTCAGATCCGCGAGCGCCCCCCCGCTGATGGAACCTGTAAACCGGCTGGTTTCCCGGTCTCCGACGATGCTCCAGCTCATGTCGCCCAGCAGTGTCAGGGAATTCAGGCGCCCCTCGATGTCATTTACCTGCAACCGGAAGGGTTCAGGGCGGAGCCGGAAGGCCCACTGCCCCAACGATTCGTCGTTCAGTTGCAGTTCCGAAATCGAGACGTCGATATCCGGCCAGTTTCCCATATCCAGTGCGCGGAACGCCTCAAGCTGCTCTTCCAGGGTCAGTAATTCCGGCGAATCCTCAGAGGGTGTCTCACTGCGTACGAGCCGTAACACCTGAAAATCGGCCTTCACCGTGTCGCCATTTTGCGGAATTGTCAGTCGCCCTTCGGCGCGTTGCGAGCTGGTGGTCACCACCCACCGGTCACCAAGATCGAGGGCATTGATATCAATATCGTTCAACACCTGCGGGCCAAGGTGCAGGCGGCCAAGACGCAAATCAAACCCGGTCTCTTTCCATAACAAATCGAATGTTGCGCGGTTTTCCCAGTCGCCCGTAATGCCAAGCCCGCCGGCGGCCGAGGGATTGATGGTTGCCCGCAGCGGTGCTGCCTCATCCGCCGTTTTTGACAGTGGCTCCGGCCAGTCAACTGCCAGCCCCTCAAGAGTGGACCGCACGCGGATCCCCGACGTTGAATCCGATCCCACGTCGAGGTCCGCGGTATAGGTAACATTGCCCTGCAAACCAAAACCCGAACTGGTCCCAAGTCCCGCCTGCTCAAACACCCCGGGCACCGGTAACGTTCCCGACTGCCGGATGGTAAGGGCATTGCCCGCCCGGGACTTGCTGAAGGCAATGGTTACCGGTTCATCGAAAAATTCGGCAGTCAAAGGGCCACCGGAGAAGCCGTTTTCGCTGTGGTAGGTCAGTTCACCCTGAACCGACCGCCAGGCCAACCCTGCCGAGGGGTAGGAGACGGTGCCTTCCTGTGCGGCAATCTTTGCCTCAACCACGGGGGGCTGCTCCGCCCCCAATGGCAAGTCGATATCAAGATCCAGCTGATACTCACCACCATATTCAAGCTTCTGGGCCTCTGTGCCTGCCATGTCACCCAGGGGGCTATTTTCCATCCAGAACCCGACCGATTCGCCGGGCACCCGTGCCGAGGCATCCACCCTTATCCGTGTGCCTTGATCGGAGGGCACCACGCGAACCGTCCCTGGATCGAGATCCAGGCCACCGGTCTGACCTGCTTCGAGTCGGACCAGCGTGTCGCCATTGTGAACCCTGACACTTCCCCGGGCACCCGTGACCTCCGGCCAGGCGTCATCGTAGCGGACAGATGCCTGTTCGAATTCATAGATCATTGAGGTGACGAAGGAGCCCCGGGGTGCACCAGAACCTATCTGACCATGGCCGAAAAACGTCCCTGAGGTAATATCGGCCTCGAGAATGGCGGTCGTGAGCCAATCGTACAAACCGGGGTTTACCGCCTTAACCGGAACGAAATCCGCCAGCATGTCGGCGTTGCCGTTTTTCACCGACACTTTCAGCCCCAGATTGTCCTCACCCTCTCGATCCATCCTGAGGTCAAAAGCACCGTCCAGTTCGGTGGCCTCGCCGTAACGCATCCGTACGCCATCCGAAAACACACGGGTAATAGCGCCATCCAGCAGCCAGGTCACTTCGCCCTCAAGTACGGGGAATGACCAGGCGCCCCCGAAAAGCTGGGGAAAATCCAGAGAAACGGGCGACTCGCCGGCGGCAATCCGGACATAGCCTCGTTGCCGGTCCAGAGCGATGTCTCCGTTTACAGAGGTAACGCCGGGCGAGCCGCCGTGGGCCCGAACACTAACGTCACGCAACCGGCCGGAAAGCTGAAAGTCTTCCGGGGCGCCCTCGGGGAAGAAGATTCTCAACTGGTCCAGAAAGCCACCGGGCCGATAGTCCTGCAGGGCCCGGAGTGCACGCTCCGGCAATAACGGAAGCCGCGCAGCGAGGCGACGTGTGGGCGCAAGCGGAAGGGCGTCGGCAATGACGGACATGCCTCCCTCCGACGGCGCCAACCTCAGACTGAAGGGTGAAACCACATCGCCGTCCCAGGTCCACTGGAGCTGCTTCAGATGCCACTCGCCAAGGGCGAAGGCCCCGGATTCGACCACTGTCTCATCGGTCATCACCGTATCGTGGCGACGCCAGCCAAATCTCGCGCGGATGTCTTCCAGTGGCGCCAGGGATTGAGAGCCTACACCCAACTGCAGATAGGGGGTCCGCACCGTACCGGTCACCTGTTGCAGCAAACCGTTGCGGAACGTAAGCCAGGCTTCACCACCAAGATCGAAGCCTTCCACCCGGAGGGATCGCCACTGGTACTCGTCAACCAGCCCGTCGAACAGCCGGCCGGAATCGACGCCAAGGTACAACTGGCCGGTAAAGTCACCCCGGAAAAAATGCTGGCCCACGAGGGCAAAACTGGCCAGCTGCTGGGTAGTACCAGATTGCATGGCACGGCCGGATGCGTGGAACAATCCACGGCGGTAGTCGAGATCCAGCTGGGGAATATCCAGATGGCGCAGGTTGCCCTGGTTATCCCGGATACCAAGATTGACGCGGGTAATCTTGACGTA
Source organism: Marinobacter sp. 3-2 (assembly GCF_003751355.1). NCBI lineage: Bacteria > Pseudomonadati > Pseudomonadota > Gammaproteobacteria > Pseudomonadales > Marinobacteraceae > Marinobacter > Marinobacter sp. 3-2. Next base: position 512,729 of record NZ_RJUQ01000011.1, read on the forward strand.
AGGATCAGAGAGCCAGTCACCGGCAAGCTCCAGCCACTCCTGCAACTGATTGCTGACCGGTTCCGGTATTTCTGCGCCCCTCACCGCAACATCACCGCCGCGCTCCTGATTCACGGTCAGTTCCAGACCGTCTGCCTGGAAGTCCTCAAAGACAATCCTCAGACGCATCAACGAGGCCAGTGCAGCAAAGCGGATATTCAGATGCTGAAGGTTGGCAACGACAATTCCGGTGTCAGGGTGAGTGACCTGAATGTCGCTGGCCGTAAAGGCGGGGTCGAGCCAGTACCACTGGGATGAAAGGCCACCGATGCTGACATCATGGCCCAGTCGGTCTGACAGCTCACGAGCCAGATCATCGCGAAAGCTGTCCACATTCTGGGTCAGTTGGCGGCCAAGACCGGCGTATAGGGCCAGCAGCACCAGAAGTGTCAGCAGCATCCACCAGATCAGGCTGGCGAGCCGCGCCAAAAGCCGAACCGGAGGGCTCTCGGGCAGGTTCTCCGGAAGCGGCGGTTCGTGGTCAGCGGAGGACATTCAGACCCCTTAACCCGGTAACCGGCGCAGTTTCCCGGCATCAGAGCAGAACAACATCGTACTGCTCCTGGCTGTAGAAGGGCTCCACCTGGAAGCGAATGGTCTTGCTGATAAAGGTTTCAAGATCGGCCACGTTATCGGATTCCTCATCCAGCAGGCGATCTACCACGCTCTGGGAGGCCATCACCAGATAGCTCTCGGCATCATAGGCGCGATTTACCCGGAGAATTTCCCGGAAAACCTCATAGCAAACGGTCTCGGTGGTTTTCAGAAAACCCCGTCCATCGCAGATGGGGCAAGGTTCGCAGAGCACCTGACCAAGGCTCTCTGTGGTTCGTTTGCGGGTCATTTCCACCAGGCCCAACTCGGAGACGCCGGTGATCTTGGTCTTGGCGTGATCCCGCTCCAGCATCTTCTCCAGCATCCGATGGACCTGGCGCTGGTGCTCGGGATCTTCCATGTCGATAAAATCGATGATGATAATGCCGCCCAGGTTTCGCAGGCGCAGCTGACGACTGATGGCCCGAGCCGCTTCCAGGTTGGTCTTGAAGATGGTTTCTTCCAGATTCCGGTGCCCGACGAAAGCCCCGGTATTGATATCAATCGTGGTCATGGCTTCGGTCTGGTCGATAATCACATAACCACCGGACTTGAGCTGGACCTTTCGGCTCAGGGCCTTCTGGATTTCGTCCTCGACCGAGTAAAGGTCGAAAATGGGGCGCTCACCGGGGTAGTACTCGACCTTGTCAGCAAATTCCGTAACGAACTCCTCGACAAACTCCATCACCCGCTGATGACTCTCGCGGCTGTCGATACGCACCTTTTCGGTCTGGGGCCGGATCAGGTCACGGATGGTCCGAATGAACAACGGCAGATCCTGATACACAACCGCCGGCGCCTGAACCCGGGCAATCCGTTCGTGTATGGACTGGCTTAACCGGTGCAGATAAGCCATGTCGCCAATAAGATCCTCAGGTGACGCCGCTTCCGCGGCCGTCCGGATGATATAGCCGCCCTGAACATCCTGATCCTCGGCGGCGGCCTCCTCAACGAGCGTTTTCAGCCGGGCCCGCTCGGTGTCGTCCTCAATTCGCTGCGAAATACCAACGTGGCTAACGCCTGGCATAAACACCAGATACCGCGACGGAATTGAAAGCTGCGTGGTAAGCCGGGCGCCCTTGGTACCGATCGGGTCCTTGGTAACCTGGACGACCAGGGACTGACCTTCGCGAAGAAGGCTGCGAATATCAGGAACGGTTTTGGGGGTGTCGGCGGGCTCATCGCCATTGGACTGACTCGGAACCACATCGGAGGCATGGATGAATGCAGCCCGCTCCAGACCAATATCGACGAACGCCGCTTCCATGCCCGGTAAAACACGCACCACTTTGCCCTTGTAGATGTTCCCGACAATGCCTTTCCTGCTGGTGCGCTCTATGTAGGCTTCCTGCAGCATGCCGTTTTCAACCAGGGCCACCCGCGTTTCCACCGGGGTGACGTTGATAAGAATCTCTTCACTCATAATGTTTGGCTCTCCAGACTGCGCGGCCAGTTTTTCCAGACCGGGTAACCGGCACCAGCCAGCAATGCGGCGGTTTCCTGCAGCGGCAGACCAACCACGGCACTGTAGCTACCCCGGAGCTCATTAACAAAAATACCACCAAGGCCCTGAATTCCATAACTCCCGGCCTTGTCCATGGGTTCGCCGCTGGCCACGTAGGCGTCGATCTCTGCGGTGGAAAGCTGCCTGAAACAAACTTCGGTGATGACCAGAACAGACTGGCATTGCCCTTCTGAGGCCAACGCCACGGCAGTCATGACTTGATGGGTGGCGCCGGAGAGGCGGGCCAGTGTTTCCCGGGCTTCGGTGAAGTCTGACGGCTTACCGAGTATCTCGCCAGCGAGCACCACCGATGTATCCGACCCAAGTACCAGGCATTCCGGCGAGGACCCAGCCACAACCAGCGCCTTCTCCCGGGCCAAACGTTCCACATAGTGTTCCGGGGTTTCATCGGGCTCCGGTGTTTCGTCGATGTCCGCCGGACGAACCGAAAAATTCAGGCCGATTTGCTGCAACAGCTCCGCCCGGCGCGGCGAAGCCGAGGCGAGAATGATTGATGGCATGGCTAACCCAGTTTGCGGTTAATGTTGTCCAGCAGGATACAGAATACCGGCCATACCAGGGCGCTGGTCAGGGCCGGCCAGAGGTAGCTGAAGCCAGCATCATCAGCCCCCAGCAATTGCTTTACGAAATGCACCAGCATCTGATTGATGCCCAACAACAGGAACACCATCAGGCACTGCTGGGGCATTGGATACATGCGCAAACGCTGGTGGATAGTAAGCACCAGGAAAGCGATCAGGGCCATCGCCATGGCGTTCACGCCAAGAGGCGTGGCTTCCAGCACATCCAGAAGCAGGCCCAGACACCAGGCCAGCAGGATGCCGAACTGGGCCGGAGCCCGGAATGTCCAGTAGAAAACGACCAGCCCCAACCACTCCGGGCGGAACTCGAACCAGCCCACAGGAAACAGGGAAATACTGAACACCAGGGCAACGATCACGGAAAGCACAAAGACCGGATAGCTGATTACTGACAACATCAGTCCTGTCCTCCCTGGCTGGCATCTTCGGCGACGTTGGCAGCGGATGCGCCCTCACCCTCGTCGGTTTCGATCGGCGCGGCATTTTCCGAAGGGAATACTACCAGCACCAGACGGCTCTGATTCAGTTGCGCCTTGGGTGTGGCTTCAATGGAGACAAAAGGTTCGCCCGGCTCCTTGGATATTCGACTGACTTCCGCGACCGGGTAGCCCCTCGGAAAACGGCCACCAAGACCGGAACTGACAAGCAGGTCGCCCTCGCGAATATCTGCCGTATCCGGCACATGAACGAGATCCAGGGTATCCGTATCGCCGGTACCCAGCAGGATGGCGCGCAAACCGTTACGCACAACCTCCACCGGAACGGCGTGGCTGCTGTCGGAGACGAGCAAGACGCGGGAGGTAATCTGGCTGCTCTGCACCACCTGGCCCATCAGACCATGGGCGTCCAGAATGGCCTGGCCCGGCGACAAGCCGTCACTGCGCCCTTTGTTGATAATAATCTCGTGGGAAAAGGGATCCGGGGAGACACCGACCACCTCGCCAACGATGACGCGGTCATCCAATACTTCTGATGAGTTCATCAGGCGGCGCAGCTCGTTGTTCTCGGAAGCAAGCGCGGCGTATTTCAGGGCGCGACGCTCGAGGATTAGCAAACGGGCCCGGAGATCTTCATTCTCTTCCTGAAGATCCTGTTTATTTTCAAACAGCCCGGCGAACCAGTCGGAAAATTCGTAGGGCGCATTCCCCAGCCAGTACACGGGTGCCAGACCGGTTGCAATGGTACTTCGCACCGTTGAGAGCTTGTCGAAACGCGCATCGGCAACCACCAGGGCTGCCGATACGAGAAGAACGATGAGGAGTCTGAAGCCGGGAACAGGCCCCTGGACAAAGATGGTTTTAATGGCGAGCCCTCCCCACAGGATTATCCCTCCTGAGAGAACATTCCGATGCCACCCCGGTCAATCACTTCCAGCGCCTTGCCGCCACCACGGGCCACACAGGTCAGCGGGTCTTCAGCGATAATCACCGGCAAGCCGGTTTCCTCACTGATCAGTTTGTCCAGCCCGCGCAGCAGTGCGCCGCCGCCGGTCAGAACAATACCGCGCTCGGCAATGTCGGACGCCAGCTCGGGCGGAGACTGTTCCAGAGCACTCTTGACGGTCTGAACGATCTGCGCCAGGGATTCCTGCAGCGCGTCGAGAATCTCTTCGCTGTTGAGGGTAAATGCCCGGGGCACACCCTCGGCGAGGTTGCGACCGCGCACATCGATCTCGCGGATTTCGAGGCCTTCGTATGCGCAACCGATTTCGTGCTTGATACGCTCGGCAGTAGAATCACCGATCAGGCTGCCGTAGTTGCGACGCACGTAGGTTACGATGGCTTCGTCGAATTTGTCACCGCCCACCCGGACAGACTCTGCGTAAACGATGCCGTTCAGGGAAATAATGGCGATCTCGGTGGTACCACCGCCGATGTCCACGATCATGGAGCCGCTGGCTTCTTCAACTGGCAGACCGGCACCAATGGCGGCGGCCATGGGCTCTTCGATCAGAAAGACTTCCCGGGCGCCAGCACCGAGGGCGGACTCGCGAATGGCCTTGCGCTCTACCTGGGTAGACTTGCTGGGCACGCACACCAGTACTCTCGGGCTCGGGGTAATGAAGCTGTTCTCATGCACCTTATGAATAAAGTGCTGGAGCATTTTTTCGGTTACCACAAAATCTGCAATCACGCCGTCTTTCATGGGGCGGATCGCGGTGATGTTGCCCGGGGTACGGCCGAGCATGCGCTTGGCTTCAGCGCCAACAGCGGCAACCATTTTCTGGGAATTATTGGTGCGAATGGCCACTACCGAGGGCTCGTTCAGCACGATTCCGCGCTCACGCACGTAGATCAGGGTGTTGGCGGTGCCCAGGTCGATGGACAGATCGCTGGAGAAGATGCCTCGGAGTCTTTTTATCAACATTCGTGTAGTTTCAACCTGAGAGTTGCAGTCGCAAAGAAAAGATGCGGCAACTTTAGCAGTGAGCACCCCTGCAGGCAAGGCGCGAACGGGCCCCAAGCCTTACGGTTCACACATTTACCTTATGGGCTGGGGCCTCCCGCCATTGTTCGAATCTGTTACCATACTCGCTTTGGTTTTCTGGCCCTGGTGAAGGGCCATTCGGGGAATCCTTTTCAAAACACGCTACGAGCACATCCATGTGGGCTTGTTTCGGGCCATCCATGGCCCTCTACAGTTTTGAAAAGGATTCCCCGAACGGCCCCGAAGCTCAGGTTTGGCCCTCGTTTTCAAAAGATTTATTACCGACATTTCATTTACCTGGGAGGCAATGCGTGACCATTTCCCGTGAGGACATTGAGAAAGTCGCTGTGCTCGCCCGCATTCGTGTGGATGACGAGCAGGTTTCGGCTCTGGAGAAGGATCTGGGCAATATTCTGGATCTGGTGGATCAGCTGGCGGCTGCCGACACCGATTCGGTTGAGCCCATGGCCCACCCGTTGAATGCAGTCCAGCGCCTGCGCGCTGACGAGGTAACCGAGACCAATCAGCGGGAAGCGTTCCAGGCGATTGCGCCGGCTACCGAGAACGGGCTTTATCTGGTTCCCCGAGTGATCGAGTGAAAGGACACGTCATGCATAACAAATCCGTAGCAGAGCTTTCCCGGGACCTGGATAGCGGCCAGGTCTCCAGCGTGGAGCTGACCCAGGAGTTCCTCGACCGCATCAAGCGGGAAGATTCGAAGTACAACAGCTTTATCACCGTGACCGAAGAGCAGGCCCTGGCCGATGCCCGGGCGGCGGATGAGAAGCGGGCAGCCGGAAATGCGACGCCCTGGACGGGCGTTCCTTTCGCGCACAAGGACATTTTCTGCACCAACGGCGTTCGCACGACTTGCGGCTCCAAGATGCTGGAGAACTTTGTCCCCCCTTACGATGCGACTGTCACTTCTAACTTCCGTGAGGCAGGGGCCGTGTGTCTGGGCAAGACCAACATGGATGAGTTCGCCATGGGGTCGTCCAACGAGAACAGTTTTTTTGGTGCAGTGACCAACCCCTGGGGCCTGAGTGAAGGTAATAAGCGGGTGCCGGGCGGTTCATCGGGCGGGTCGGCTGCGGCGGTTGCCGCTCGACTGATTCCGGCAGCTACCGCCACGGATACTGGCGGCTCGATCCGTCAGCCAGCGGCACTGTGTGGTGTTACTGGCCTGAAGCCCACTTATGGCCGGGTGTCCCGGTACGGGATGATTGCCTTTGCCTCCAGTCTCGACCAAGGCGGCACCATGGCTCGCACAGCGGAAGACAATGCACTGATGCTGAATGTGATGGCCGGCTTTGATCCGAAAGACTCAACATCCATTGACCGTGAGGTTCCGGACTACACGGCCACCCTGAACGAGCCGCTGAAAGGTCTGAAGATTGGCCTGCCGAAGGAGTACTTTAGCGACCAACTAAGCCCGGCGATGGAGCAGCAGATTCGCAACGCAGTAAAGGAATACGAGAAACTGGGCGCCACGGTTAAAGAGGTATCGCTGCCAAACGCGAAGCTCGCGATTGCTGCCTACTATGTAATTGCTCCAGCAGAGGCGTCCGCCAACCTGTCCCGTTTTGACGGGGTTCGCTATGGCTACCGCTGCGAGGATCCCAAGGATCTGATGGATCTTTACACCCGCTCCCGCGCGGAGGGTTTTGGCGAAGAGGTGAAACGTCGGATTCTCGTGGGCACCTACGCTCTCTCGGCCGGCTATTTCGATGCCTATTATCTCAAGGCCCAGAAGGTTCGGCGGCTGATTCAGCAGGATTTCATCAATGCCTTCAAGGAAGTGGATGTGCTGATGAGCCCCACCACACCCTCGCCGGCATTTATTCAGGGTGAAAAAACCAGCGATCCTGTGACCATGTACCTGGAAGACGTATTCACCATCGCCATCAACCTGGCGGGTGTACCGGCCATGTCTGTACCGGCCGGTTTCGTGGACGGTCTCCCGGTGGGTCTTCAGATCATCGGGGATTATTTCTCCGAGGCCCGTTTGCTGAATGCCGCCCATCAATTCCAGCAGGTGACCGACTGGCACCAGCGTGAACCGCAATAAGCCCGGGACAGGCCCCCTTACAGGAGATAGCAACTATGCAGTGGGACATTGTGATCGGGCTGGAAATTCACGTTCAGCTCGCCACCAAGACCAAGATTTTTTCAGGCTCCAGCACCGCTTACGGCGCCGAGCCCAACACGCAGGCCAACGCCGTTGACCTGGCCATGCCCGGCACGCTGCCGGTCCCCAACGAGCAGGCTTTCCGCTACGCGGTCATGTTTGGCCTGGCAGTGAATGCGGAGATTGAGCGCCGCTCCATGTTCGAGCGGAAAAACTACTTTTATCCGGATCTGCCGAAAGGCTATCAGACCACCCAGCTGGAGCGTCCGATTGTCGGCCCCGGTTTCGTGGATATTGATCTGCCAAACGGTGAGACCAAGCGCGTTCGCATCCATCACGCCCACCTGGAAGAAGATGCCGGCAAGTCCCTGCACGAGGATTTCCACGGCATGACCGGCGTCGATCTTAACCGCGCGGGCACCCCACTGATCGAAGTGGTCACCGAACCGGATATGAACAACGCGGAAGAAGCCGTTGCTTTTGCCAAGAAGCTGCACAGCATCGTGACGTCGCTGGGCATCTGCGACGGCGATATGTCCCAGGGCTCTATGCGTTTTGACGTCAACATTTCGTTGAAGCCGAGGGGCTCCGACACGCTGGGCACACGGACCGAGACCAAAAACCTGAACTCGTTCCGGTTCATGGAGCAGGCCATCGCCCACGAAGTCGAGCGGCAGATGGACATACTGGAAGACGGCGGCAACATCGTGCAGGAAACCCGCCTGTACAACGGCGACCGTGACGAATCCCGCTCAATGCGCACCAAGGAAGAAGCCAACGACTACCGCTACTTCCCCTGCCCGGACCTGCTGCCGGTGGAAATCGATGATTCCTTTATTGAGGAAGCTCGCAACAGCCTTCCGGAACTGCCGGACGCTCGTAAAACCCGCTTTATGGAGCAGTACGGCCTGAATGACTACGACGCCGGCCTGCTAAGCGGCGACTCGAAACTGGCCACTTTCTTTGAAGAAGCGGCCAGCCAGGGCAAAGACGCAAAACTGGTCGCCAACTGGATCCAGGGCGAATTCTCTGCGCGCCTGAATGCAGAGGAGAAATCGGTTGCCGATTCGCCCATCAGCGGCGCTCAGCTGGGCGATTTGGTGGTACGGATTGCCGACAATACGATCTCATCCGCCGGCGCAAAGAAGGTGTTCGAGGCGTTGTGGTCTGGTGAGAACGACAGCGTAGACGCCATCATCGATGCCAAGGGTCTGAAGCAGGTGTCTGACACCGGCGCCCTGGAAGCCATGGTAGATGAGGTTCTGGCGGGCATGCCGGACCAGGTGGCGCAGTATCAGAACGAGGAAGACCCCAAGAAGCGAAAGAAGATGCTTGGTGGCTTTATGGGGCCGCTGATGAAAGCTTCTAAAGGCCAGGGGAACCCGAAGCTTTTCAACGAGATTCTTGTTCGCAAGCTTGGGGGGTGACCTTCTGGCTTTGGGTCGCAGCTTTTGTCTGTGGCCCTAGCCTGTTGGAACTGGGGAAAGCCTCGGCGGGCAGCTTCTCCCAAAAACCGCTACGAGCACATCCATGTGCGCTTGGCGTCGGCCATCCTTGGCCGCCGACATTTTTGGGAGAAGCTGCCCGCCAAGGCCATGGATCCCTGCGATAACGCTCGGTAGTTCAGACCAAACGGGCCCAAAGATCATGCTCATCGGCATGCTCAACAACCGCCTGAACAATCTCACCCGGAACAAGGTCGGTCTCGTCGTTAAGGTAAACCATGCCGTCGATCTCCGGCGCATCAGCCTTCGACCGACCGATAGCACCCTCCTCGTCGACTTCATCAATCAGCACATCAATCGTCTGGCCGATTTTGGCCTGCAAGCGGGCTGCTGAAATCTCTGCCTGTTTTTCCATGAAACGGGCCAGGCGCTCTTCTTTGACTTCCTCGGGAACCGCACCTTCCAGTTCGTTGGCTTTGGCGCCCTCCACCGGGCTGTATTTGAACGCGCCAACACGATCCAGTTGAGCCTCGTCGAGCCAGTCCAGCAGGTACTGGAAGTCCTCCTCGGTTTCACCGGGGAAGCCGACGATGAAGGTGGAGCGGATGGTGAGTTCGGGGCAGATCTCACGCCATTTGCGGATGCGCTCCAGGGTTTTGCTGTCGTGGGCCGGGCGCTTCATGGCCTTGAGTACTTTTGGGCTGGCGTGCTGGAACGGGATGTCCAGGTACGGCAGGATTTTTCCCTCGGCCATCAGCGGAATGATGTCGCCGACATGAGGATAGGGATAAACGTAGTGCAGGCGTACCCACACGCCCATTTCGCCGAGCGCTTCGCACAGTGACTGCATCTTGGTCTTGAGCGGCCGCCCTTGCCAGAAGCCGGTGCGGTATTTGGTGTCGACGCCGTAGGCGGAGGTATCCTGGGAGATGACCAGCAGCTCTTTTACACCGGCATCCACCAGGCGCTGGGCTTCGTCCATCACATCGCCAATGGGCCGACTGACCAGATCACCGCGCATGGAGGGGATGATGCAGAAGGTGCAGCGATGGTTACAACCTTCGGAGATCTTGAGGTAGGCGTAGTGCCGCGGGGTCAGTTTGATTCCCTGCGGCGGAACCAGGTCGGTGAACGGATCGTGCTGCTTTTTCTGCGGAACGAACTGGTGAACCGCGCCGACCACTTCTTCATAGGCGTGGGGGCCGGAAACCGCCAGCACACCCGGGTGAGTATCGCGAATCTTGTCGGCCTCTACACCCATACAACCGGTGACAATCACCTTGCCGTTTTCGCTGATGGCCTCACCGATCGCATCCAGCGACTCCTGTTTGGCGGCATCGATAAATCCGCAGGTGTTGACCACAACAATGTCGGCGTCGTCATAGGTCGGGACAACGTCGTAGCCGTCCAGCCTGAGCTGCGTGAGAATGCGCTCGGAGTCGACGAGAGCCTTGGGACAACCGAGGCTGATGAAACCGACTTTGCCGTTGCCGGACGAGGCGGGGATCTGGGTGTTATCTGTCATAGAAGGCTTGGAATTCCCGGAGCTCAGCGCGAGCCCACAAATGAATGAAGGGCGATATTTTACACCAGCTCAGGGACCGCCTGCAGCAAAAGTCCGACGAGTATTGGAACGGATGGAAACTGACGGACGTCAAAATTTGTGACGTCTTGTTCAGAAAGATTTAACAAATCTGCCACTATAGGCGGCAGGCTTCTTGCTGATCACAAAGTAAACAACTACACTTTCATTCGCTTATCATGCGTTTAAGTGTTTTTCTGGAAGGGATTTATGGGAAAGGCAGCATCATTCGCAACCAGACACGCCAGAAGAGTCAACATGAAACCTGTCGCCGCCAAATTGAATTTGCGCAACCAACAGCGAGTGGACGTAGCCACCGACATTACTATTGAGAAATCGGACGGCTGCTGCCTGACCTGTTCGGTATCCAATCTCTCCCGCACGGGCGTCATGATTTCCTGTAATCAGGAAACGGTGAAACAACTCATTCCCGAGCAAAAGGCCCCGGCTCCAGGACACTGGATTGCCGTGAAGACCCGATTCTCCGTGCCGGTCGTTGCAACGCAACCGGTTTCCATTATTGCCGACGGCAACATCGTTCACATGCGACGCATCGCAAGGGACGAGTTTCAGCTGGGCATCCAGTTCGCTGAGTTTGAAGGTAACGGCTTCGATTACGTCGATCGATACGTTGCCAAACTGTTGGCTGACTCCCGCAATCCGGCCTGACCTCGACCTGCCTGCTGACGAACGACCAGGTCCCACCACTGCTATATTGTTATAACGCCAATGTCTAGTTGGCCGTCTTCTTATGCCCTTATCCCCTCTGGTATAGTTGCCGTATTCATTCGCACAGCCAACACGGCCCGCACGGCGGCAACGGATTATCATGACCACATACAACCTCACGCACCTGAAACAGCTGGAAGCGGAAAGCATCCACATCATCCGGGAAGTGGCAGCCGAGTTCGACAATCCGGTAATGCTGTATTCCATCGGCAAGGACTCCGCGGTAATGCTTCACCTGGCCCTGAAGGCCTTTTACCCGGGTAAGCCGCCCTTTCCGTTGATGCACATTGATACGACCTGGAAATTCCGGGACATGATCAAGTTCAGGGACAACGTCGCTGAGAAGTTCGGCCTCGACCTGATTGTGCACACCAACCAGGAAGGCGTGGATCAGGGAATCGGGCCGTTTACTCACGGCAGCGCGAAACATACCGATGTCATGAAGACCCAGGCCCTGAAACAGGCGCTCGACAAGTACAAGTTTGATGCAGCCTTCGGCGGTGCCCGCCGAGACGAGGAAAAATCCCGGGCCAAGGAACGCGTGTATTCGTTTCGGGATGAGTACCATCGCTGGGATCCCAAGAACCAGCGTCCCGAGTTGTGGAATATCTACAACGGCAAGATCAACAAGGGCGAGAGTATCCGGGTGTTTCCGCTGTCCAACTGGACGGAACTGGATATCTGGCAATACATCTACCTTGAGAACATCGACATCGTTCCGCTCTACTATGCTGCCGAACGCCCGGTCGTTGAGCGCGATGGCACCCTGATCATGGTGGACGACGACCGTATGCCATTGAAGGAAGGCGAGAAACCAATGATGAAATCGGTCCGCTTCCGGACCCTGGGCTGCTACCCGCTGACAGGCGCCATCGAATCCGAAGCCAACACGCTTCCTGACATTATCCAGGAAATGTTGCTGGCCAAGAGCTCCGAGCGCCAGGGTCGGGTAATCGACCACGATTCAGCCGGCTCCATGGAACAGAAAAAGCGGGAAGGGTATTTCTAAGATGTCACACCAGTCTGATCTGATTGCAGAAGATATTCAGGCCTACCTGAAACAGCACGAAAACAAGGAGCTCCTGCGCCTGCTCACCTGCGGCAGCGTGGATGACGGCAAGAGCACCCTGATCGGCCGCCTGCTTCATGACACCAAGATGATCTACGAAGATCACATGGCCAGCCTGAAAACCGACAGCGCCAAGATGGGAACGACGGGCGAGAAACTCGACCTTGCCCTCTTGGTCGACGGCCTGCAGGCCGAGCGCGAACAGGGCATCACAATCGATGTGGCCTACCGGTACTTCTCCACCGACAAGCGCAAGTTCATCATCGCTGACACCCCGGGCCATGAACAGTACACCCGTAACATGGCCACCGGCGCGTCTACCGCCCAGGTCGCGATCCTGATGATCGACGCCCGCCACGGTGTTCTCACCCAAACCCGGCGCCATTCCTACATCGCGTCTCTGCTGGGTATTCGGCACATCGTAGTGGCCGTGAACAAGATGGATCTGGTGGATTTCAGCGAAGAGCGCTTCAACGAAATCAAAGACGATTACCTGGCGTTTGCCGCCAAGCTGGGCCTGAAAGATATCCGTTTTGTGCCGCTGTCCGCCCTTGAAGGCGACAACGTGGTAAACAAAAGCGAGAACACACCCTGGTTCACCGGCCAGCCCCTGATGGAGATTCTCGAAACCGTGGAAGTGGGCCGGGACAAGAACCTGGAGCATTTCCGCTTCCCGGTTCAGTACGTTACCCGACCGAACCTCAATTTCCGGGGCTTCTGCGGCACCATCGCCTCCGGCGTGATCCGCCCGGGCGAACAAGTGATGGCCCTGCCCTCGCGGCGCACCAGCACGGTCAAGGAAGTTGTCACCTTCGATGGCAATCTCGAAGAGGCCTACATTGACCAGGCGGTCACCCTCACCCTGACCGATGAAATCGACATCAGTCGCGGCGATATGCTGGTCAAGGTGGAAGATGAGCCCGAAGTGGGCAACCGCTTCAACGCCAATATCGTCTGGATGACCGACGCCCCCCTGGAAACCGGCCGCCTGTACGACATCAAGCTGGGACCGACCTTTACCTCCGGCACGGTGAAAAAGATCCACCACCAGACCGACGTAAACACCCTGGAACAGCAGGCCAACCCAAGCCAGCTCCAGCTGAACGAAATCGGCCTGTGCGAGCTGACCCTGAACCAGCCCATCGCCTTCGACGCCTACCAGCGCAACCACGCCACAGGCAGCTTCATCGTGATCGACCGGCTCTCCAACGTCACCATCGGTGCAGGCATGGTGGCCGGCCTGGCAGATTCCGGCGAATCGCTCGATCCGGTTTCTGTGGAAGAACGCGAGCGCCGACTGGCCCAGAAACCGGCGATCATTGCCTGTAATGGTCGCCAGGCGCCGGCACTGGCTCTCGCCGTTGAGCGTGCGCTGTTCGACCAGGGCAAAACCGCCGTGGTGGTCACCGAAGAAAACGCCGGCGATGCCGACGAACGCCGCCGCGTGGCCCAGCTTCTGACTTCCCACGGCCTGGTTGCCATTGCCGTTAACCTGGGCACTGACATCGCCAACGCCGCAACAACCGCCGACAACGAGCAGGAGATTCCTGAGGCTGTTGGCAAACTTGTGCAGGAGTTGATTCGCAGCAAGCGGGTCTAAGCTTTGAACTGACTGGAGATATCCCTACTTCGGTGGCTGGCTACTTTAGTGGCTGGCGCCGGGGTGGGGGTATCTTTTTCTTTGTGAAAAGCAACTCGCTTCGCTCAGACATCTTTTCCCGGCAGAAAAAGATACCCCCACCCCACCGCCGGCATACTCTGTTGCCAATTCTCGAAGCAAAAATGTGGAGAAAGATTCAACTACTGCGTTGGGCGGACCGCTTAAAGGCCCGTGGACGTGGGGCAGGTAGGTCTTTTTCTGGAGAAAAAAATGTCTGAGCGAAGCGAGTTGTTTTTTCGCAAGAAAAAGACCTACCTGCCCTGCGTCCCACCCCCAGAACCAGCAGACTACGAATGAATCCAACACCAGAACGTGGCAGAATCCCGCCTCTCTGAGTTAACCGAAACAACGAACAGGAGCTGCAAAATGGCCATCAAACATCTCCGCACTGCCTTCGCCAGCCAGTACCAGCCGGGCCAGCCTGCCCGCCTTGTGACCGGTGAGGCCCTGCAGGAGCCCGGTGGCGATTACGAGGGCCTGCACAAGCAGATGAAGCGCCTGTTCAACAGCAAGCCCGGTAAGAAATACGGCCGGTTTTCCGAAGACCTGGGCGAGTGCCCGTTCAGCGCCTGGCTGAAAGACTACCTGGAAGACAAGCAAACCTTCGGCGCCATGACCGACCGCCTGTTCGGACAATGGCAGGAGCTCCTGACCGGCAGTCAGGAAGAGTTCGATGGCCATCTGATGATCGTCCACGATGCCCTAGCGGACGCCGAAGTGGTTTACCTGTTTATCCTGGAAACCGACAGCGCCATGCGGTTCGATGGCAACCAGTCACTGGATGCGACCGACGTCCTTAGCCTGTCTCGCCTGAATCTGGCCGTTCGCATCGAGCTGGACGACTGGCGCGGCAACAACCCCGCGGAGAACTATCTCACCCTGGTTCATGGCCGAGGAACGGGTGAGCCGGGCGAGCTGTTCATCCGTTTGTGTGGGTTTACCAATCAGGTGGATGTGGAAAAGGAAACCATGACCTTCCTGGATGCGGTGGAAGCTTTTGCCAAGTCCTCGGAGCCCGAAAAAGCCGGCGAGGTTCGCAACAAGGCCTATGAGTTCTGTAAGGAGCAGCATGCCCTGGGCGAGCCGGTCGAAATCGAGGCATTGTCCGGCTACCTGGACGAGAGTGAGCCGCAACGCTTCAAGGAGTTTGCCTCAAAAACTGCTGAACTGCCGGAAAGCGGCGTGCTGCACCCGGACCATCGGAAAGTGAAAAAGCTGGTACGGATTGCAGGCTCCGGAGGCGGAATGAGCGTGTCCTTCTCTTCCGACCTGGTGAATCAGGCGGTTTACTACGACCGCGACAAAGATGCCCTGACGATTACCCGGCTTCCCAAGGCTTTGCGGGAGCAGCTTCAGCGGTATCTTGAGGCTCGCGAGGAGTGATGGGCTCTAGCTTTTGCTAAGTAGCCTGCTCGATTTGGGGGCTGGTCCAGAGGTGGGAGGCCTTTTCTTCTGGGAAAAGCAACTCGCTTCGCTCAGACATCTTTTCCCGACAGAAAAGACCTCCCACCCCCGGACCGATCTCACAGAAGAGTAATTTTCTTTTTATTGCTCATCTGCGGTGACTTTGGGTTCGTCATCCCACCGTGGGCGATTCGCCCTTAACTTTCTTACTTCCTGCATCCAGCCCACACCGTCGACCAACTCACCCGTTTCCGGGTCTATCGGCGGGTACGGCAAATTGCGGTCGTCGCAGTAGCGTTTGACGGTGGGCTGACACCAACAGAATAAAAGGCGGTTGTACTCGTCATCCGGCATCCGGCGCTGATCGAACATGCCGGCCAGCTTCCGCTGCCTCTGGGCTTCGGACAGGACAATCGCGCAGGCAGACGATACATTCAGCGACTCCACCATCCCCATCATTGGGATAACGATGTGCTCGTCAGCCTGAGCCGCGGCATCAACGCTGACGCCATCCACTTCGTTACCCAGGATTATCGTGCACGGCAGGGTGTAATCCACATCCCGGAAATCAATGGCCCGGTCGGAGAGCTGTGCGGCGTATAGCTTGTGGCCCTGCCCTTTCAGCGCGGAAACCGCTGCTTCCATGCTCCGGTGGGTGTGGGTGGTGACCCAGTTGTAGCTGCCTCCGGCGGTTTTCCGGAAAGCCCGAAATCCTTCCTTGGGCCAGACCACGTGCATGTTGGCCAGGCCGAAAGCATCGCAGGAGCGAATGATGGCGGAGAGGTTCCGGGGTTTATGAACCTGGTCGGTGAGGACGCTCAGATCCGGTTGCCGGGTGTTCAGGGTTTGTTTGATCCGGGAGAGGCGTTCGGGGGTCATTTTGGTGTTTGGGTATTAGGTTGAAGGATTTATCGTGAGGCTCGTCGAAACCATAAGCGCCAAATAGTACCACAACCGAACTAGCAACTAGCCGAGACAAAGGTGGTTGAAGTTTAAGCACCCCGTTATAATACGCAGTTCCTTTTTGCTGGCGCCCCGTTTCAAACACCAGTTCCCGGCGCAACATCCATCAGATTACGTGAGACCCATGGCCAAGAAGCTGTACATCAAAACCCACGGCTGTCAGATGAACGAGTATGACTCTGCCCGCATGGCAGACCTGCTCAAAACCGGTGAAACCGTCGAAATGACCGATTCACCCGATGACGCCGACATCCTGCTGCTGAACACCTGCTCCATTCGGGAAAAAGCCCAGGAGAAGGTGTTCCACCAGCTTGGCCGCTGGAAAAAGCTGAAAAGCAAAAAGCCGGAAATGATAATCGGCGTGGGTGGCTGTGTGGCTTCCCAGGAAGGCCAGGCGATCATTGACCGCGCACCTTACGTGGACATGGTCTTCGGCCCCCAGACCCTGCATCGCCTGCCGGACATGATTACCGAAGTGCGCGCCAAGGGTAACGGTGTTGGCGTGGTGGACGTCAGCTTCCCGGAAATCGAAAAATTCGACAACCTGCCCGAGCCCGGCGCAGACGGCCCTTCCGCGTTTGTTTCAATCATGGAAGGCTGCAGCAAGTACTGCACGTTCTGCGTGGTGCCCTATACCCGCGGTGAAGAAGTCAGCCGCCCGGCAGACGATGTGATCGCCGAAGTGGCCCACCTCGCCAGCCAGGGTGTTCGCGAGGTTAACCTGCTGGGCCAGAACGTGAATGCCTACCGTGGCGAAACCCACGACGGCGACACGATGGACCTGGCGGAACTGATCGAGCTGATCGCCACCATCGACGGCATTGATCGCATCCGTTACACCACGTCCCACCCGGTGGAATTCTCGGATGCTCTGATTGACGTGTACGAGCGGGTTCCGGAGCTGGTCAGCCATCTGCATCTGCCAGTTCAGAGCGGTTCCGACCGCATCCTGGCGGCCATGAAGCGCGGCCATACAGCGCTGGAGTACAAATCCAAACTCCGCCGCCTGCGCAAGATCCGCCCGGATATCAGTTTCTCGTCGGACTTCATCATCGGCTTCCCGGGCGAAACCGAGAAGGACTTTGAAGACACCATGAAGCTGATCAACGACATCGGCTTCGACATGTCCTTCAGCTTCGTATACAGCGCCCGTCCGGGCACACCGGCGTCAGACCTGCCGGACGATACGCCATTGGATGTGAAGAAGCAGCGTCTGAGCATCCTGCAGGATCGCCTGAACCAGAGCGTGATGGACATCAGCCGCAAGATGGTTGGTAGCACCCAGCGGATTCTGGTGACTGGCCTGTCCAAGAAGGACCCTGGCGAATACGCAGGGCGTACCGAGAACAACCGGATTGTGAATTTCCGGCACGAGAATCCGGAGGTTGTTGGGCACTTTATTGATGTCGATATTGTGGAGGCCTATCCCAACTCACTTCGCGGTGTGCCCGTGAATTCCGAGTTTTACTAAAGCTCGGGTCCTATTCGTCTTGGGTTTGGAGTTTGGCGAGTGGTGGGGCTCCCCTCCCAAAAACCGCTACGAGCACATCCATGTTCGCTTGGCGCCGGCCATCCTTGGCCGCCGACATTTTTGGGAAGAAGGCCCCACCGCTCTCCGCTGATTGCTCCGTTGCATGCCAAAACCAGAAGGCAATGCACAGGGCCCCAGCTTGGATTAGACGAAGTCGTGATCCAACAATGTGCCTGTTACGAGTTAACCTGTCGGATTGCGCCTCCGGCTACTCCGATTTACTTGTTTTTTAGCATTCGGGCCTGCACATAGAACTTAAAGGGCAAGGGCCGGAGGGGCTTTCCAAAAACGTGGAGCGCCAGGGATGGCGCGACCGAGCCCTACAGGGACGTATTTACGGGCGTTTTTTGGAAAGCCCCTCCGGCCCTTGCCCGTTAACCGAACATCAGAAATACGTACTCCCAAACGAAAAACCCAGGGGAGTAAACCAAACGGAGCACTTTTGAACGCCAACGATCACAGACAATTTGACCTGCACCCGGTGGACCAGCGTCGGCTGGCGACGCTTTGTGGCCAGTTTGATGAAAACCTGAAGATGATTGAAAAACGCCTGCACGTGAAAGTCGGCAGGCGCGGCCACCATTTCCGAGTTGAGGGTGAGACCGAGCATGTGGCGGCGGCCGTTGAGGTTATCCGGCATCTCTATCGGGAAACCGAGGCTACCGATGACCTTCCTCCGGATACCGTGCATCTGTTTATCCGGGAAACCGGTTTTGAACGCCTGCCCGACGACGTGCCCTACGATGGCGCTGTGACGGTCATCAAGACCCCCAAGCTTCAGGCCAAGCCCCGGGGTGCGAACCAGCAGAAGTATGTTCATAACATCCGCACCCACGATATTAACTTCGGGATTGGGCCGGCGGGTACCGGCAAGACCTGGTTGGCAGTGGCCTGTGCCGTTGAGGCCCTGAAAGACGAGCAGGTAAAGCGGATTTTGCTGGTTCGGCCCGCGGTCGAGGCCGGCGAGAAGCTTGGTTTTCTTCCCGGCGACCTCGCGCAAAAGGTCGACCCATACCTGCGCCCGCTGTACGACGCTCTCTATGAAATGCTTGGGTTTGACCAGGTTACCCGGCTGATTGAGAAAAGCGTGATCGAGATTGCGCCGCTGGCGTTCATGCGCGGCCGCACGCTGAACAACTCGTTCATCATTCTGGACGAAAGCCAGAACACCACCCGGGAGCAGATGAAGATGTTTCTGACCCGGATCGGCTTTGGCTCCACGGCTGTGATTACCGGCGACACCACTCAGGTAGACCTGCCACGGGGTCAGAATTCGGGGCTTATTCACGCTGCCGGGGTTCTGAGCAAGGTATCGGGTATTGGGTTCACACGGTTCGAAGCAAAGGACGTTGTTCGGCACCCGCTGGTACAGCGGATTGTTGAGGCCTACGATTCCTTTGACGACGGGAGTGCGACGGGCCAGTGAATAAGCTGACTGTGGATTTTCAGCAGGTTTTTGAGGCGCCAGGGATACCTTCGGAGACGCAGGTTCAAAAATGGGCGCAACTTGCCTGGCAGGGCGAGGATCCGTCCGAGGTGACGGTCCGTATTGTCGGAACCGAAGAAAGTCAGGCCCTGAATCATCAGTACCGTGGGCGGGACTACCCGACCAACGTGTTGTCCTTCCCATTTGAGGCGCCAGCCGGTATAACGGTGCCATTGGCCGGAGATCTGGTGATATGTGCACCGGTTGTCGAGAAAGAGGCCATGGAACAGGAAAAAAACCTGGTCGCCCACTGGGCGCACATGGTGGTGCACGGCATGTTGCATCTCCAGGGTTTTGATCATATTGAAGACGAAGATGCCGAGGTCATGGAAGCCCTCGAAGTCCGACTGCTTGCGCAGCTCGGATTCGGCAATCCCTACGAAGCAGAGGAAACGGAACAAGACTCATGAGCGACGATCAGTCGAGTCGCAGTCAGGGCGGCAAGTCCTGGCTGGAACGTATATCCCAGGCCTTCTCCAGCGGGCCTGAGTCCGTTGAGGACGTGCTGGAAATCCTGCGGGACGCCGAGTCCCAGAACATCATCGATGTTGATGCCATGAGCATCATCGAAGGTGCCATGCAGGTGATCGACATGCGGGTGGATGAGATCATGATTCCCCGCTCCCAGATGGTCACCGTTAAGGCATCCCAGGAGCCCAAGGAGTTCCTGGGCGAGATCATGGATTCTGCACACAGCCGGTTCCCGGTCATCGGGGACAGCCAGGACGACGTGATTGGCGTTCTTCTGGCCAAGGATCTGCTTCCCCTGGCTCTGAACAACGACCTCAACTGGAATCGTATCCGGGAAATTCTGCGCCCGCCCACTTTCGTGCCCGAGAGCAAGCGTCTGAACCAGTTGCTCAAGGAATTCAAGGAAAACCGTAACCACATGGCCATTGTGGTGGACGAATACGGTGGTACGGCCGGCCTGATCACCATTGAAGACGTGCTGGAACAAATTGTGGGCGAAATCGAAGATGAGCATGATTTTGATGAAGAGACCCACATCAAGGCCCGGGGCGATGGCAGCTATGCCGTAAAAGCGGTAACACCCATTGATGATTTTAATGAATTCTTCGAGACCGAACTGGACGAAGAGGAATTCGACACCATCGGTGGCGTGGTTCTCAAGGAATTCGGACACCTGCCCAGACGGGGCGAATCGGTTGAATTCGGCGGTTTGCGCTTTACCATTGCCAACGCCGATAACCGTGTAATCCGTCTGCTGCAGGTAACCCGAAGTGAACAGTGACGCGAAAAATACCAGAGCGCTGAAGACCCCGCTTTCCTCAAACGCATTACTTGGCGCAGCAGCCCTTCTGGTTGCCGGCGCCATGCAAACCCTGACCTTTTCACCGTTCAACCTCTGGTGGCTGGGACCGGTTTCAGTCCTTCTTATTCTCCTCGTGACGATTCCGCTGGCTCCAGAGAAGCTCTTCCGGGCCGGTTGGCTTACTGGCCTGGGGCTGTTCGGCAGCGGCGCCAGCTGGGTCTACGTCAGTATCAGCGAACACGGTAATACCGCCATTCCGATTGCCGTTTTGTTGACGGTTCTCTTTGTTGCAGGGCTGGCGCTGTTCCACGGCCTGGCGTTCTGGTTCTGGGGCAAGCTTGCCAAGGAGAGTCCCGCCAGGCGTCTGATACTGTTTCCCGCTATCTGGATACTTGGCGACTGGCTTCGGGGCTGGCTGCTTACCGGTTTTCCCTGGCTGTATCTTGGCACAGCACATACGGACGGCCCGCTCGCCGGGCTGGCACCTCTGACCGGCGTGCATGGCATCACTTTCTGGATAACGGCCACAGGGGCCGCACTCTACGGGAGCTGGTGGCTCCTGAAACACGCCAAGCCGGTTGCTGCGGGCGTCACTCTTGCGGTGGCGCTGATTCCCTGGCTGATTGCCCCGGCCATGAACCGTGTCGAGTGGACGGAGCTAAACGAGGAGCCTACCTCGTTTGCCGCCATGCAGGGCAACATTCCCCAGCAGATCAAATGGGATCCCGAGTTCCTGAAGGATCAGATCGTCACCTACCTCGGCATGACCGAGGATCACTGGGATACGGATCTGATCCTGTGGCCCGAGACCGCCATTCCGATCCCTCAGGACCAGGCTGGCAAGATCATTGATCACATCAGTGAACAGCTGGGCGACAACAGTACTCTGATTACCGGAATACCCTGGTACGGCTTCAGCGACCGTATTGAAGATTTCACGTTTCACAACAGCATCATGGCCATCGGCAATGGCGAAGGGATCTACCACAAGCAGAAGCTCGTGCCTTTCGGCGAGTACGTGCCACTGCAAAGCGTGCTGCGGGGCCTGATCGGTTTCTTCGATTTGCCAATGAGCGATTTCAGCCGGGGACCGGCGTGGCAGGATCCACTCAAGGCCAATGGCGTCAATGTGATGCCATTCATTTGCTACGAAGTCGCCTACCCGGATTTCGTCGCCTTCAATGCCCGGGGCGCGGGCCTGCTACTGACCATCAGCAACGATGGCTGGTTCGGCGACTCCATTGGCCCGTTGCAGCACCTGCAGATTGCCAGAATGCGGGCTCTGGAGACGGGTCGTTACATGCTCCGCGGCACCAACAATGGCGTCACCGCGATCATTAACAACCGCGGTCAGCTGACCGAAACCATCCCCCATTTCGAGCGCGCCACCCTGACTGGCAAGGTGTTCACCGCCACCGGCAGCACGCCTTACATGCAGACCGGCTCCTGGCCCGTCCTGACCCTGGCGGTCATTCTGATTGTCTTTGTCCGGGAGCGGGTCATTCCTCCTGTTTCGGCCAGCGGCTCGTAACCCGCTCGTAGTAGTGGGAGCCGCAGGCTTCACAGGGTTCAAGGTGGCTGGTGGCTGTCAGGCAGCGCATATGCCCGCAGTTCAGGCACTGGAACATGCCAGCAGTGGCCACCTCGCCTGAAATGTACTGGCCCACTTCCTTGTTTTCCAGTTTCTGTCTGAGTTCCAGGAAGTCGACGACGGTTTTATCAGCAACCGAGAACAAACTGTCCGCCAACTGGTGTTCCAGCAGCGCGATATCAAGCTGCAACCATTCGCTCAGGCCTTCACCAGTCTCCTCGACAAAATGCAGTAGGTGTTCAAGATCCCGCTGCAGATAAGCACCCAGGAGGTTTGCCTCATCCCGGGTCATTTCCTCGAGTTCGTACTCGAACTCCACCGCTTTCTGGACCTCTTCTTCGAGGTTCTGGAGCGATGTTTCTTCCAGGTCATGGAGACGCGTTTTTACCCGCTCCAGCATACGGTCGTAAACTTCCAGTGCCTTGCCTGAGAGATGACTTCTTTCTGGTTGTGTCATGTTGACTCCTTGATACCGCAAATCTGGGTGCAAGAGCCGGACTGCGTCCTCTCTTTCCGGGACACGCTGTGAATACATCCCTGTACGCTTGACTGCAGCATCCATGCTGCAGACAGTCCCGGAAAGAGAGGTCGAAGCCCGTCTCCCAAACCTTGGGAAAACACCTGCCGACTCCACTGCTTATGCCTGGGGCGCTGGCGGCGATGACTCCCCGGGACTGTGAGCAGCATGGATGCTGCGATCAAGCCTACACGGACGTATTCACGGCGTGTCCCGGGGAGTCATCGCCGCCAGCGCTACCCCCATATCAGCAAGTCTGGCACAAGAACAGAAAATTGGCAGACTACCTGTAAAGGCTAGTGTGCGTTAGAATGTCGGGCCCGCTCCGGACGTGATTTTTGATACAGGCTTTTATTTTTCCACACAAGGTAATTTCGGTAATGGCAGGAATGGACGAGCAATACAATCCCCGTGACGTAGAACAGAATGCCCGTGATTTCTGGGAAGAGAACAAGACCTTTATGGTCAAGGAAGAGCCGGGCAAGCCCAAGTACTACTGCCTGTCCATGTTCCCCTACCCCAGTGGCAAGCTGCACATGGGGCATGTCCGTAACTACACCATCGGCGATGTGATTTCCCGCTATCAGCGCATGCAGGGCAAGAACGTGATGCAGCCCATGGGCTGGGATGCATTTGGTCTTCCCGCCGAGAACGCCGCCATTGCCAACAAGACCGCGCCGGCCAAGTGGACCTACGCCAACATCGAATATATGAAGAACCAGCTCAAGCAGTTGGGCTTTGGTTACGACTGGGACCGGGAGCTGGCTACCTGCAAGCCGGATTATTACCGTTGGGAGCAGTGGTTCTTCGCCCGCCTGTACGAAAAGGGCCTGGTGTACAAGAAAATGTCCACGGTGAACTGGGATCCGGTGGATCAGACGGTTCTGGCCAACGAGCAGGTTGTGGATGGCCGGGGCTGGCGTTCCGGGGCCCTGGTGGAACAGAAGAAGATTCCCCAGTGGTTTATACGCATTACCGATTACGCCGAAGAGCTGCTGAACGATCTGGACCAGCTGGAAGACTGGCCTGAGCAGGTCAAGACCATGCAGCGCAACTGGATCGGCAAGTCTGAAGGTACCGAGCTGACCTTCCCGCTGAAAGACCGGGACAGTGGCCTGACCGTTTACACCACGCGCCCCGACACCCTGATGGGTGTGAGCTACATGGCCGTGGCCGCAGAGCATCCGCTGGCGAAAGAGGCGGCGGAGCGCCATCGGGACGTGGCTGACTTTGTCGAGGAGTGCCGAAACAGCAAGACCGCGGAGGCCGAGCTGGCCACCATGGAAAAGCGCGGCATCGACACCGGTTTTAAGGCAATTCACCCGCTGACCCAGGAAGAGATCCCGATCTGGGTCGCCAACTTCGTGCTGACTGACTACGGCACCGGTGCCCTGATGGCGGTTCCTGGCCACGACGAGCGGGACCATGAGTTTGCCCGCAAATACAAGCTGCCCATCAAGCAGGTTATTGCCGCCCGCGATGGCCGCGAGATTGATGTGCAGGAAGAAGCGTTTACCGAAAAAGGCACGCTGGTGTCTTCTGGCAAATACAGCGGCCTGACCAGCGAGGAAGCCTTCGACGAGATTGCCAGCTACCTGGAAGAACAGAATATCGGCAAGCGCACCGTCAACTACCGCCTGCGCGACTGGGGCGTATCCCGCCAGCGTTACTGGGGTGCACCGATCCCGATGATGACCCTGGAAGATGGCACAGAGATGCCGGTGCCCGATGACAAGCTGCCGGTACGTCTGCCGGAAGATGTGGAAATGGACGGTGTCCAGTCTCCCATCAAGGCCGACCCTGAGTGGTGCAAGACGGAGTTCAACGGCCAGCCGGCGACGCTGGAAACAGACACCTTTGATACGTTCATGGAGTCCTCCTGGTACTACGCGCGATTCTGCAGCCCCAATTACGACCAGGGCATGCTGGACCCGTCCGCAGCCAACTATTGGTTGCCGGTGGATCAGTACATCGGTGGCATTGAACACGCGATCCTGCACCTGCTTTACGCCCGCTTCTTCCACAAGCTCCTGCGGGATGTCGGGCTGGTAACCAGTTCAGAGCCATTCAACCGGCTGCTTTGCCAGGGCATGGTTCTGGCGGAGACCTATTACCGCGACGATGGCAAAGGCGGCAAGGTATGGATTTCGCCCGCCGACGTGACCGTCGAGCGTGACGAAAAGGGGCAGCCCGTTCGAGCAGTACACAGGGAAGATGGTGAGCCGGTGGTTTCCGGCGGCGTCACCAAGATGTCCAAGTCCAAGAACAACGGTATCGATCCCCAGGCTATTATTGATGAGCACGGCGCCGATACGGTTCGCCTGTTCATGATGTTTGCGGCCCCGCCAGAACAGTCCCTGGAGTGGTCGGACAGCGGTGTTGAAGGCGCACACAGGTTCCTCAAGCGGGTCTGGCGTCTGGTGAACGAACACGCCGTCGCCGGCCCGGCACCCGCTCTGGACGCGGCAAGCCTGAGCGATGACCAGAAAAACCTGCGGCGCAAGACTCACGAAACCATTGCCAAAGTCAGTGACGACATCAGCCGTCGGCTGACCTTCAACACGGCCATTGCCGCGGTGATGGAGCTGCTTAACGAGGTCGGCAAACTGCAGGGTGACGAACCCCAGAACCGTGCGGTACGCCAGGAAGCGCTGGACACCGCAGTGCTTGTGCTGTCGCCGATCGTTCCGCACATCTGCCACACCCTCTGGCAGGCGCTCGGCCACCAGGAGCCCGTGGTTGATGCACCCTGGCCAAAAGCCGATGAAGCCGCCATGGTTCGCAGCCAGATCCAGGTGGTACTGCAGGTGAATGGCAAGGTGCGGGCCAAAGAAGACGTGCCTGCCGACATCAGTAAGGCGGACCTCGAACAGCTCGCCCTGGAAAACGAGAATGTCATGCGCTTTACCGAGGGAGCGACGGTGCGCAAGGTTATCGTGGTCCCCGGCAAACTGGTGAACGTGGTGGCTAACTGATATGTCCCGGCACTCCGCTCTGAAATCGTCAGCACGCCTGATGCTGACCGCTGTAATGGCGGCGCTGCTTGGTGGTTGCGGATTCCAGTTGCGGGGTGCGCCACCGGTTTCTTCGGCCCTCGAGCCTCTTGCCGTGGATTGCTCCTCACAGGTGCCCGACACGCTGTGCCGTTCCTTGCGTGAACAGCTGAACCTGGGCAATGTCCGTATGGCGCCATTGGCGGAGGCCGACTACATTCTGCGGCTGAAGAACTTCGAGCGTGACCGTCGCGCAAGTGCCATCACCGCCCAGGCCGCAGCCGCGGAATACACGCTGCGTCACTCTGTTGATCTTGAAGTAATCAGCGCGGATCGGATTCCCATGGTGGGCACGACACGCCTGACCACTAGCGAGAGTTACCGCTACGACGAAACCAACGTGCTGGCAAGACAGCGGGAAGAAGAGACCCTCCGCCAGCAAATGGACGATCGTCTTGCGCAGCAGGTGATATTCCGGCTGGCACCATTGACCCCGCAGCGCATCGACGCCATCCGGGCGAATTACCAGCGTGAACAGGAAGCCGACGCCCCAGCCACAGGCCAGCCATGAAGACCAATCCAGGCCAGTTATCCCAGCTGCTGAAAAAGGGCCTTTCGCCCGTCTATCTTATATCCGGGGACGAACCCCTGCTGGTTCAGGAGTGTTGTGACCAGGTTCGCAAGGCCGCAAAAGACGCCGGTTTTCATGACCGCCTGACCTTTCACGCTGACCACCAACTGGACTGGAACGCCGTTGGTGAGGAATTCAGTGCCATGTCCCTGTTCGCGGAAAAACGGCGCATCGAGATTCACTTGCCAACCGGCAAGCTGGGCGACGGCCGCGCGGTACTGGAACGAGTCCTGGCCGACCCTCCCGACGATATCATCCTCGTGCTCATCAGTGCCCGTCTGGACGCGGCGGAAACACGCCGCAAATGGTACAAGGAGCTCCAGGGAAAGGGCGTGCACGTACCGGTGTGGCCCGTCGATGCCGACAAGTTTCAGGGTTGGCTACAGCAGAGGGCCAGCAACCGCGGCCTCAGCCTGACCCGGGGTGCCCTGGCCATCATGAGCGAACGCCTCGAGGGCAATCTGCTCGCCGCGAGCCAGGAGCTCGACAGACTGTCACTGCTCGCAAACGGCAATACCATTGATGAGGAAACCGTTGAACAGGCGGTCCAGGACAGTTCCCGATTCAATGGCTTTGAACTCGTGACCGAGCTGATCAGTGGCCGCGCGCCCCACGCCGGCAAGATGATCACTGTGCTTCAGCAAGAGGGAGAAAACCCGCTCGGTTTGCTATCGGTCCTCAGCCGGGATCTGAACCTGCTTCTCGAGTTGAAATCTGCGACCGGCCAGTCGGAAAATCCCGCCGCATTCCTGAAAAAACGGGGCGTATTCCAGCCGCAACGTGCCCGTGCAATGGAACAGGCCGCTCGCCGGCTGAACCGGAACCAACTGAATGAGGCGATCACCCTGTGCAGCCAGATCGACCGCGCGGCGAAAGGCTTCGATTCCCTCTCCCCCTGGCACTATTTGCGGGATATGTCTGCCCTGCTCGCCGGCCGTTCCTGATCTGAATCAAACTCAGCCTTCGTTGTGCCCTGTTGGCCCTGCCGGCCCCTTGACAGTTTTTTACGATCGGGCGCATTGTAAGCACACCAACAATCCAAGGAGGTGCTTGACATGAGTCTTCAAGAAGAACTCAAGAAGCTGTCGGAAAAAGTGAAACAATACCGGGATGAGGCGCGCGTCCAGATGCATCTGGCCCGTGAAGACGTTAAAGACGAATGGGAGGATCTCGAACAGGATTGGGATCGTTTCAGAAGCAAGATCGATGAAGTTCTGCACGATGCAGAGAACGCGTCCCAGGAAGCTCGTCAGACCGCATCAAAACTTGGCGAAGACCTGAAAACCGGTTACCAGAACATCCGCAACAAACTGAAGTAATACTGTTAACCCGTTAACATTACGCCACAAATTTCTAGCCTGGAGGCTCCGTGGTTTGGAGCCTCTGTGCCATACTTCACAGTATCCGTGAACAAAGCGTCATAGTTTTGACCCGCTTGATCAGATCCTGACCAGTGAGGCCCGAATTGACAGGGTGCTTGAACACACTGCGAGGTATAAAAGGCGTATGAAACGATTCTTACTGATACCCACAGCACTTGGCCTATTGCTCACCACTACCCTCGTGATTGGCCAGAATACCCGGTTCAGTGATCCAAAAACCGTTGTTTCCGATCACTTCTGGGGCGACCTTTATGCCAGTGGCGGCAATTCCTTCTTCTGCAACACCGCCTTTACAAGCAAAGGATTCGTTCTGACGGACGGTTATGTCTATCCACTGGCCGATGTCCGCAGCGCACTCGACTGCGGCACCTCGCGTCAATGCGAACA
Source organism: Marinobacter sp. 3-2 (assembly GCF_003751355.1). Classification (NCBI taxonomy): domain Bacteria; kingdom Pseudomonadati; phylum Pseudomonadota; class Gammaproteobacteria; order Pseudomonadales; family Marinobacteraceae; genus Marinobacter; species Marinobacter sp. 3-2. The sequence goes on from NZ_RJUQ01000011.1 coordinate 540,666, forward strand.
GGATAACCGATACCGTCAGATCGCGTCCGACATGCACAACATGGTACCGGTACGCAGCCGCACGGAGATGGGCCGGCGAAACGCTCGTTACGAGGACCTGGGCTCGTCAGTAAGCGAAGACGAATGCGGCATTCGCCAGAGCGCCCAGTTCTTTGAGCCCCCGGGGCGGGTAAAGGGAGATGTGGCGCGCACGGTGGCCTACATGGTGGACACCTATGATTTGCCCTGGCTTGGCTCCTCAGCGGTGTTCAAGGGCTGGAACAGGCAGGACCCGCCGGATGATAGCGAGCTGACCCGTCATGGCCGCATTGTCGAAATCCAGGGTAATGACAATCCCTTTATTACCAATCCGGAAAGAATGGAACGACTCTGAGAGTCCGGGAAACTCGCCCTGCTGACCAGTTAACCATAAAAAAACAGGCCCGAGGGCCTGTTTTTTTATGCCTGAGTCTTGCTGGCTAATCAGAACTCTTCAGCCGTCAGCGCCATCATGGAGTCGCTGCCGCTGCGAATACCTTCAGCCAGTGAAACGGTCTTGGGCAACAGGCGGTCAAAGTAGAAGCGCGCGGTCTTCAGTTTACCGCTGTAGAATCCAGAGGTATCTGAATCCGCCTGTGGCGCAGCCGCTTTGACGATTTTCGCCCACATATAACCCAGAGCGGTCAGGCCAAACAGATCCAGATAGTCCACAGACGCTGCGCCAATGGCATTCGGGTTATCGCCAGCCTGTTTGATCACGTGCTCGGTAACGTCATCAAGACGCTCAACCGCAGCAGCAAGCGGCTCAAGGAACGGGCGCAAATGCTCGTTACCACTGTTCTCCTCCAGGAAGTTTGCGACGTCCTGTGCAAACAGCTCGTAAAGCTTGCCCTGGGTGCCGACCACTTTCCGGCCCATCAGATCCAGTGCCTGGATACCATTGGTTCCTTCGTAGATCTGGGTAATGCGACAGTCACGAACCAGTTGCTCCTGCCCCCACTCGCGGATGAAACCATGACCACCAAAGACCTGCTGACCCATGATGCAGGTATCAAGGCCGCGATCGGTGAGAAATGCCTTGGCCACCGGTGTCAGCAACGCCACCATACCTTCGGCGTGTTTGCGACGCTCATCATCCTCGGCAAACTTGGCGATATCCAGCCACTGGGCCACGTAGGTTGAGAAAGTACGACCGCCCTCCACATAGCCTTTCATCGTGAGCAGCATGCGCCGGACATCCGGGTGCACGAGGATTGGGTCTGCCGCCTTCTCAGGCTGTTGGGCACCGGTCGGTGCACGGCTCTGGATACGATCAAGGGCGTATTCCCGAGCGCTTTGCAGAGAGGCTTCGGCCGCGCCGATCCCCTGGATACCAACGCCCAGGCGCTCGTAGTTCATCATGGTGAACATCGCCGCCAGACCCTTGTTTTCTTCGCCGACCAGCCAGCCTTTGGCGCCATCGAAGTTCATTACGCAGGTCGCAGAACCCTTGATGCCCATTTTCTTCTCGAGGGAACCACAACTGAAGCTGTTGCGCTCACCCAGGGAACCATCGTCATTCACCAGGAACTTGGGTACCAGGAACATGGAAATGCCCTTTGGACCTTTCGGCGCATCCGGCAGTTTGGCCAGCACCAGGTGGATGATGTTCTCCGCCATGTCGTGCTCGCCCCAGGTGATAAAGATCTTGGTACCTGTAACGTTGAAGGAGCCGTCATCGTTCGGTTCCGCCTTGGTGCGGATGATCCCGAGGTCTGTGCCGGCGTGGGGCTCGGTCAGATCCATGGCGCCGGACCAGACACCGGAATACATGTTGGGCAGGTACTTTTCTTTCAGCTCATCACTGCCGTGGGCGTCCAGCGCGAGGCAGGCGCCGGCCGTAAGCATGGGGGCCAAGCCAAATGCCATGTTGGCGCCCTGCATCATTTCCTCGAACTGCGCGACGAGGGTCTTGGGCATGCCCATGCCGCCAAAGTCCGGGTTGCCGCCAAGACCGTTCCAGCCGCCTTCAACGATGGTCTGGTACGCTTCCTTGAAGCCGTCCGGAGACGTCACCTCACCGTCGTTCCATTTGCAGCCCTGCTCGTCACCCTCGCGGTTCAGGGGCGCAAGTACACCACTGCTGATCTTGCCGGCTTCTTCAAGAATGGCGTCCGCCGTTTCCGGGTCCACATGCTCGGCAACCTTGGGCAGTGAGGCCCACAGTGCGGGGGCATCGAAAACCTCATTCAGAACAAAGCGCATGTCACGTAGGGGTGCCTGATAATCAGCCATCTAAAACTCTCCAAAAATTCTGTCAGTCTGTTCAGGTGGCAAAAGGGCCTCAGTCTGGGCCAGTCACACCTGCTCGGGCTATGTGTCCGCTGAAGATTATTTTTATGGGCGCCTATTCTACCCTAAAAGCGGACCGCAACTCATGAAAAAAGCCCGCCTCCGGGGAGCGCGGGCTTTCTGTCCTCTGGAACCGTCCTTCGGTGCCCGCGCCTTAGATGGCGAAGGCTTCCTCCGGCATGTCCATCAGGCTGTCAGCGCCAGCCAGCATGCTTTCTGCGTGGCCCTTGGCCCGGGGCAGCATACGCTTGAAGTAGAAGCGCGCAGTCTGGATCTTGGCGTTGTAGAACATCTCTTCAGTGGTACCCTCAACCATCTTGTCCAGGGCAACCTTGGCCATACGGGCCCACAGGTAGGCAAACACTGCGTAACCGGAGTACATCAGGTAGTCCACAGAGGCCGCGCCCACTTCCTCACGGTTCTTCATGGCAGACATACCAATTTTGGTGGTCAGCTCGCCCCATTCCTTGTTCATCGCCGCCAGCGGCTCGATGAATTCCTTCAGCTGCTCCTCTTCCGCGTTTTCCTTGCAGAACAGATGCACCTGCTTGGTGAAGCCTTTCAGGGATTCGCCCTGGGTCATCAGAACCTTGCGGCCCAACAGATCCAGCGCCTGAATACCGGTGGTGCCTTCATAGATCATGCCGATACGGGCGTCACGAACGTTCTGCTCCATGCCCCACTCGGAGATAAAGCCGTGACCACCAAAGACCTGCATACCCAGGTTCGCTGCCTCGTAACCGATTTCGGTCAGGAACGCCTTGGCGATCGGTGTCAGGAAGCCCAGCGCCTCATCGGCTGCCTTGCGCTCTTCTTCGGTTTTGCCGCTGTGAACAACGTCTGCCTGCTGTGCCGTCAGGTAAATCAGGGCACGGGCGCCTTCGGCAACCGCTTTCTGTGTCAGCAGCATGCGACGAACGTCCGGGTGAACAATGATCGGATCAGCAATGCCTTCAGGGTTCTTGGGACCGCTCAGTGAACGCATGGCCAGACGCTCTTTGGCGTAGGCGAGTGAACCCTGGAAGCCCAGCTCGGCGGCACCCAGCCCCTGGATCGCAGTACCGATACGGGCGGTGTTCATGAAGGTGAACATGCAGTTCAGGCCCTTGTTCTCCGGCCCGATCAGCCAGCCCTTGGCGCCGTCGAAGTTCATCACGCAAGTGGCGTTGCCGTGGATACCCATCTTGTGCTCGATGGAACCACAGGAAACGGCGTTGCGATCACCAGCAGAGCCATCTTCGTTCGGCAGACACTTGGGCACGATAAACAGGGAGATGCCCTTGGTGCCTTCCGGTGCGCCCGGCAGACGCGCAAGAACGATATGGACGATGTTCTCGGCCATGTCGTGCTCACCCGCAGAGATAAAGATCTTGGTACCGGTGATGGCGTAGGTGCCATCAGCATTCGGCTCGGCCTTGGTGCGCAGGGTGCCGAGATCGGAACCGCAGTGCGGCTCGGTCAGACACATGGTGCCGGTCCACTCGCCGCTGATCAGCTTGGTGAGGTAAGTCTGTTTCTGCTCTTCGGTACCATGCTCTTCAATGGTGTTGGTTGCACCGTGGCTCAGGCCCGGGTACATGCCAAAGGACCAGTTGGCGGTGCCCACCATTTCACTCATGACCAGACCGAGAGAGTGCGGCAGTCCCTGGCCACCGTAGTTGGGATCGGCGGTCATGGACGGCCAGCCGCCTTCCACATACTGCTGGTAAGCTTCTTTGAAGCCAGTCGGTGTCTTCACACCGTCCTCGCTCCAGGTACAGCCTTCCTTGTCACCCACCTGGTTCAGCGGAGACAGAACCTGCTCACAGAACTTGGCACCTTCCCCGATAATGGCATCCACCATATCCGGAGTAGCGTCTTCGGCACCTTCCAGGTTGGCGTAGTGCTGCTCGCTGTTCAGCAGCTCGGTCATTACGAATTTGATGTCACGCAGGGGCGCTTTGTACTCAGGCATGGAATCCACCTCGGTTCTCGGGCTCAGCTGAATCAGGTTTGACAGCTTCTGGCCTTGGGTTTGCTCAGACACCGCAACGCAATGCGCTGCAGCCTTAATTAAACACTTGTTTGAAACATACGTTTACAGGCACAGAATTGTCAATAGCCGGATGCAAAATTTGTGTTGCGAACTGTCACCGGATCACGCGCCACAGCAGCGCATGGGGCCGGATCGCACCTTAAGTGCCGGATATCTATGAAAGGACCTGGATGTTGGAAATTAACCGGTCAGGCAGACACCGGTTGGAAAGAGGAAACTCGGTTTTCGTCACCGTTCTGATCAGACTCTCCCATGGCGGAGACCTCCCGATAAGCATCGCTCGCGGTTCTTGACGAAGCGCCCGTTTCGGCGGCCAGCTCCGACTGGGCCTGGAGCATGATCTGCATCGCCTGGGCAGCCACCGCTCGATCCTGGCCGGAAGGCTCCGCCGGCGCCATGGCCGCCGCCCGGACAATTCGCATTTTCTCGATAGTGGCCTGGGGATCACCCTGCACCGGAGACAGATCAATGGAGACTTCACCTCCCACCGCATACTGGGCGCCGTCCGGCCCCCGCTGGTAGGTGAACGACATGGCGCCGGCGTGCTGGCCGCCAACCGCCTGGTGCGCGGCTTCGTGGGCACGAACTTCACGATCCCGCGCTTTCAGCTCGGTCAGTTGTTTCAGCTCTTGCTCTGTGAGTCCCTGAGGATTGTCGGATTCCCCGCTCCGGGGCCCGGAGTCGGGATTTTCCCGCGCAGATTCGGCTTTGCCTGCAGCCTCAGTAGATCTGGCTCCGGCGGTCGGCGCCTCCGGCTTTGCCGATACTGGGCCCGTGGCCTGGACTCGCGGAGAAACCTGGCCCTGAAACGAGGCCGCTGGGATAGTTGGGGAAACAGGGGGGAGAGATGAAAGCACGAGCCAGGCGCCCTTTCAGTAATCAGGCCATGATATCAAGCAGCGTTCCGAGTGTTTCGTCAGCGGTTTTTACCACTTGTGCGGACGCTTCGACACTTCGCTCATAAATCTTGAGATCAACAATGGGTTCAACGAGGCTGCCCGCGCCTTCCGCGGTCCCCTGGGGACCATCAGTACCACCACGAGCAATCTTGCGGGCGGCATTTTCCATACCGACCATGCCATCCTGGATGCCCTGAATCCCAACTGCGAGAGTGTTACTGATCATAACTGCGCTGCCCGATGACCATAAATTGACTTCATTAAGCCACAAACCTGGTCAATTTTCAAACAGCCCATCGATATTCAGATAACCAGCCAGCATTTCAGGCCGCGCCTGCTCCAGCCACGGAAGAATACCCAGACAGGGCGCTCCCATGTGGTTAACCAGATAGTTCAGGGTGTCCTGTTCGCAACTCATGGGCTCAGGCTCGGTGCGATTGGCAACCCAACCTGCCACTCTGAGACCGTCACTTCTGATGGCCTCTGCCGTAAGAAGCGCATGATTAATACAGCCAAGGCGCAGTGAAACCACGAGAATGACCGGCATGGACAGCTGGCGCGGAAACTCTGAATAGGTTTCCCGATCGTTGAGCGGGACCCGCCAGCCGCCGGCACCCTCAACCAGCAGAAGGTCCGCCGGACGAATCTGCAATCCGCGGCAGAATCCAACCAGACGATCAGACGTAATGTGTCGCCCAGCCTGTTCAGCCGCAACATGCGGTGCAATGGCAGGCTCTAGCGCCACCGGGTTGATCAACTCGTAGGCCAGCGGCTCAGTAATGGCGTTCTGCAGAATAAGGGCATCTTCGTTGCGAAGGCCTTCCGGCGTCCGATCGCAACCCGAGGCGATGGGCTTCATCGCCAGGGTGTGCTTACCCATCGCCTTGGCCGCCTGAAGAATGGCTGCGGTTACCAGGGTTTTCCCAACCCCGGTGTCGGTGCCCGTTACGAAAAAGGATTGCTTGGCCATGTGTATTTCCAGTTAACGACTCTTACGGTTTCTGCCAGTACACCCAGGCAGCCTCATAGCTTGCCATGATAGTGCCGTCCGGCTCTTTGGGGTACTGCCTGCACATTTCCCGCATCCGCCCCGGTGCCGTGGCCGCTCGTCGCCGGCCAGCGCCGCGGAAGCCCGCGCCAAGATGGCGAAGCTCACCCGCCAGGGCCATCGGCGATTCGTAGGGTAAGCTGATAGTGCGCTCTTCAACAACGGCATCCGGTAATTCGGCACGCACCTTGGCCTGCAAGGCAAGGTCAGTCTCGAAGCGATTTACGTGCTGATGGCCAGGATCCGCCGCCTGCCAGGCCGATTTCAACTCACGGAGCGTACCGTCAAGGAGTGTGGAGACCATCAGATCCCCACCTGGCCGCAGGATCCGCCGGCATTCCCGAAGCACGGCGCCGGGGTCATCACACCACTGAATCATGAGATTGCTGAAAATCACATCGACACTGCTATCCGGCAAAGGCAGGTGTTCGGCATCGCCCACGATCCAGCTTATTCCCGCAGGCCCATTCTTGCGAGCCTGTTCCAACATTCCAGGCGACAGATCAACCCCACTCAACGATTCAATCTGCCCGAAATCCGCAAACTTTCGGGTAAACCAACCCGTGCCACACCCCAGGTCCAGCAATGTTAGATCATGATCCTGACTTTCCCGGAACTCGAACTTCTGCAGCATGGTATTGCCCATGAAGCGCTGCAGTCTTGAGGCACTTTCATAGGTGCCACTGGCAATGCCAAAGCCCCGGGCAATATCAGACTTGCGAGTATCGGAAATGCCCCGGGCTATCTGGTTGGTCGAGATGCTCATAACGCCCATGACAACGCCTTTTGAGTGGCAAAAAACGCCTGTATCGCCTCCCAGCAATCCGAAGCCGAGCAGCCGCCCGGCCAGTGCGCCATACCCGGTACGACCGCATGACCGCTTGACGTCGGAATAGCGAGATCACCCGCCCACGACCTGACCACAATATCGTTCTCACCCATCACATGAAGGGCCGGTGTGGCGAGTGAACGCCATAACGCCCTCTGGTCCTCGCTTTCCAGCCAGGCAAGACTCGTGACGAGGTGTTCATGCGAGACCAGAGTGCCTTTCTCAAGCCACGGCTTGAGCCTCTGCCGCTCCTGTTTTTCGTCCGCAGAACCGTTGATCATCAACAACAGAAAATGCAGCCAGTAGCGCTGTGGGTCCCGGCGGACACCACGGGCAAACGCCCGAAAGTCGCTTTCCGCCATACCATTGAGCCAGCGTTCGTCGGCCACAAACTTCGGAAAACCACCGAGGGTAATAACACAGGACACTGCACCGGTCTCACGCCCGGCGGCCTCCATCACAACCTGACTGCCCAGGGACCAGCCCATCCAAACTGACGGCTCCGGATAAAGTGACAACAGCTCGTCCGTCACCTCCGAGAGCGACTGGCAGCGGCTCAGCAGCTCATCGTCCAGAGACACGGCAACCACCTCCCCCGGCCAATAGCCATAGAGCCCAGATAACATCTCTGCACGAACGCCCCAGCCAGCAACCACCACCAGACGCGGACAGACCCTGCAGGAACTCATACCGCCATGTCCGTTTCTTGAACCAGATGCCGGCAGTCTGACAGCGCGGTCAACAGACAATCCAGGTTCGCCTGGGAATGAGCGGCACTGAATGTAACCCGCAATCGCGCCTCCCCCGCGGGAACCGTCGGCGGGCGAATGGCCGAGACCAGCAAGCCGCGCTCCTCCAATGCCTGACTGAGCGCCAGCGCGTCGTGATTGTCGCCAACCATGATCGGCTGGATCGGAGTACGTGAAGGCATCAATTCATACCCCATGGCCGAGGCTTCCCGACGAAACCGCGAAACCAGACCCAATACATGCTCGCGGCGCCCCTGATCCCGCTCAATAAGATCCAGACTCGAAATGGTTGCCATGGCAAGAGCCGGCGGCATCGCCGTCGTATAGATATAGGTTCTGGCCTTCTGAACCAGATAATCCATCAGCAGCGATGGCCCGGCCACGAATGCGCCACTGGTTCCGACCCCCTTGCCCAGGGTGCCGATCAACACAGGGACATCCTCTTCGGACAACCCCGCTTCAGCGACGCTGCCACGCCCTTCAGGTCCGAGTACGCCAATTCCATGAGCATCATCAACCACCAGTAACGCATCGTGGAACCGGCAGACCCGGGCCAGCTCCGCCAGGGGCGCAATATCGCCGTCCATGCTGAAGACCCCGTCGGTCACCACCAACTTGTGCCCGGAAGTCTCCGCCAGCATCGCCTCCAGCGCCGCGACATCGCCATGAGCGTAACGGCGAACCCGGGCCCGGCTCAGGATACAGCCGTCGATGATCGACGCATGATTCAGGCGATCCGAAAAAATCGTATCGCCCCGCCCGGCCAGCGCCGAAATAACCCCCATGTTGGCCATGTAGCCGGTGGAGAAAAACAGCGCCGAACTGCGCCCGGTAAATTCCGCCAGACGAAGCTCCAGTTGGTGATGGGCATCATGGTGACCACAAATCAAATGGGAAGCCGCGCCCCCAAGACCTGTCTCGGGAAGCGCATCACGCAGGGCCTCAATATTGGCAGGGTTATTGGCAAGACCCAGGTAATCGTTGCTGCAGAACGACAATAAAGGTTTGCCGTCAGCAATCAGAAAAGGCCGCTGCGGACCCGCCACATGCCGACGTGTCCGGTACAGACCGGCCTGTTTCCGCTCTTCGAGTTCAAAGGCAAAGTCCCGCACGATAGCACCTGGAGGTTAACTCAACGGCCCGGGCAACGAGCGGGTAAGGCTCCCCGGGATTGTAGAGGGCCAAGGATGGCCCGAAACAAGCGCACATGGATGTGCTTGTAGCGGATCCCGGGGAGCCTTACCCGCTCGTTGCTTCCCCAGGGTCAAAGGTTCAGGCAGATTCCCGTGTCGCGTCATAGAACATGTGTCGGGTCGCCTCATACTCCACGGCCTCGGCAATCGCCTCTTCTTCCTGCTCCTCCGACGCACACTGCTCCCGCTGCTCTGGGCGAATACCGAGGCGTTTGAACAACAGCATATCGGCATCGGCCTCCGGATTGGCGGTGGTCAGGAGCTTCTCGCCGTAGAAGATCGAGTTGGCACCAGCCATGAAACACAGAGCCTGCATCTGCTCATTCATGTTTTCACGCCCAGCTGACAGGCGAACGTGGGAAGCCGGCATCAAGATCCGCGCCACCGCAATAATCCGGATGAACTCGAACGGATCCAGGTCCTCGACGTCCTCCAGAGGCGTGCCTTTCACCTTCACCAGCATATTCACAGGCACACTTTCCGGATGATGGGGCAGGTTCGCGAGCTGAACCAGCAGTCCGACCCGGTCATCCTCGTCTTCGCCCATACCCATAATGCCACCGCAACAAACCTTCATTCCGGCCTTGCGAACATTGTCGAGAGTGTCCAGTCGATCCTGGTAGGTTCGAGTGGTGATGATGTGGCTGTAGTACTTCTCAGAGGTATCCAGGTTATGGTTGTAGTAATCCAACCCGGCATCGGCCAGTTCTGCCGCCTGCTCCTCTTTGAGCATGCCAAGGGTCATGCAGGTCTCAAGCCCCAGGGACTTGACCTGTTTGACCATGTCCAGAACATAAGGCATATCCTTCTTCGAAGGGCTGCGCCAGGCGGCGCCCATGCAAAACCGGGAAGCCCCCTTTTCTTTCGCAGCCCTGGCCTCAGCCACCACCTTTTCAATTTCCAGCAGCTTCTCTTTCTCGAGGCCGGTGTTGTAATGACCGCTCTGGGGACAGTATTTGCAATCCTCCGGGCAGGCGCCGGTCTTGATCGACAGCAAGGTGCTTACTTGCACCTCGTTAGGATCAAAATACTGGCGATGCACACTCTGGGCACGGAACAGTAGATCGTTAAAAGGGAGTTCGAAAAGCTCGCGAGCTTCCTGCAGTGTCCAGTCGTGGCGGAGTTCTGTAGCGGTCATGTAAAAGTCCTGTTAACCTTTCCCGGTCTCTGGGTTTACGGATGAATCAGATGATAAAGGGACTGAACTGGCTGTCAACCTTCATGGACAAAAAGGTTAACAGCATCAGGCACGGCGGACTGTGTGTCACCTGCCTTTCCTCACAGGCATTCAACGGCTTATGCCAGCCTTGCCGGGGCGACCTACCAGTGAACCGCTGGCACTGCCGCTGCTGCGCCCTGCCCCTGGCTTTTCCCTCCTCGGAGCTGCTCTGCGGTGACTGCATGAAACACCCGCCGGCTTTCGATAGCTCTTTTATTCCCTGGCGCTACCAGTACCCACTCGACGGCATGATTGGCCGATACAAGTATCGGGGCCAGCGCAAGTTCGGAAGACCATTGATGGCGGATTTTGCTAACTTGGTGCAGAAGGCTCGGCTCGATGGTGCTATCGCAATGCCAGAAGTACTGGTACCCGCGCCAATGGATGCGCGGCGACGCCGGCAACGCGGCTTCAATCAGGCCCAGGACATTGCCGAGACGATTGCCAGCACCCTGGACGTCCCGGTCGCCAACGGACTTGTCAGAAGGGTTCGCCGTGTCCGGTCTCAACGGGAGTTGAACCGGGAGGCCCGACTGGCGAATCTTCGCGGGGTATTTGAGGTCATCCCGCCAGTGCCAGAGCGAATAGCGATTGTCGATGATGTGGTGACCACCGGCGCGACCGTCAGGGTTTTATCATCAGCACTTCGGGAGGCCGGCGCCCGGAACATTCAGGTTTGGGCACTAGCCCGGACGCCAGGTTAAGACAGCAAAGCTTTTACACGTTCAGCAATTGCCAGGCAGGATGTTAAACCCGGCGATTCGATACCGAACAGATTAACCAGTCCCGGCAAACCGTGCGTCTCTGGACCATCAATCCGGAAATCCGCGAAGCCACCATCGGGGCCTCTTAGCTTCGGTCGGATGCCGGCATAGGCGGGCTGAAGTCGGGTCGGGTCGAGTCCTGGCCACCATTGGCGGATGCCTCTGGCGAAGCCTTCCTGGCGGCTGGGTTCCACGGTGTAGTCTTCCTTTTCGATCCACTCTACATCCGGACCGAAACGGGCCTGGCCAGCGAGATCGAGAGTCAGGTGGATACCCAGGCCCCCGGGTTCAGGAACCGGATAGATCAGGGTCCTGAAAGGTGTTCGTCCGCTGTAGCTGAAGTAGACGCCCCTCGCGAACCATTGCCGGGGAATGCAGTCGTCGGGCAGACCTGCCCAGTTTTTTGCCAGCGGGACGGCGCCGAGCCCGGCGGCGTTAATGACATTTTTCGCTTCCAGAATTAGCGGGGTTTCTCCTGCTACGTTTAGACGGTGCCGCTGGCTATCCGATTCAGCAGCCGCTACCGGTGAGCGTAGAGCGAGCTGGCCGCCGGCATCATGGAGCTCGCCAAGCAAGGAGAGCATCAGCCCGTGGCTGTCGACAATACCGGTTTCGGGGGACCAGAGCCCCGAGCTGGCGCAAATACCCGGAGCGCCTCGGGCGACTCTTTCGCCATCATACAGCTCAAGTTCAACACCGTTGCTGGCTGCCGCAGCCTGAATATCAAAGAGCTTGTCATTCTGTGCCTCGTCGACGGCAACAATCCACTTACCGCATTTACGGTGTCCAACCTTGTGCGTCAGGCAATAGTCGTAAAGCTGCCGTCGACCCTCAACACACAACTCCGCCTTCAGTGACCCTTGGGGGTAATAAATGCCGGCATGAATGACTTCGCTGTTTCGTGAGGAGATGCCCTCACCAAACCGGTCTGAGCTTTCCAGAACGATGACCTCATGCCCGGCTCTCGCCAGAGCGCGGGCAATAGCCAGCCCAATGACACCGGCGCCGATAACAACGGTTTGGATTTCCAGCACTTCTGTCGACACTTATGGTTGGCCCTGCTCCACTGACAAGACGTTGAGCATATCCTATACCGCCAGCCCGGCGAAAACGGGCGCCGGCGGGCTCAATACATTACTCAAGAGCCCATACCGGTTATACTTGGCTCCGGAAAGTAGTGCATGGAGCCCGGCTTATGATGTCTGACAGGAAGCAGTTTGTTCTGGTAATGGTGGTGGCGGCCCTCTTTGTCGGGTGGCTAGGCTGGCGGGGCTTTGAAGTAATCAGCCTGAACGAGCGGCTGAAAGCGGATGAGGTGGTTGCCAGCTACCCCTACAAGCACCGGGTACTGAGGGTGGAGGGCGACACGGCCATTATGAGCTCACTGCGGTCCCACACCACGTCCACCCACAAGGCGCTGAGTGCGGTATTTCCGAGTATGCGCAATCTTGGGGACAGTCATCGCGACTGGCAGCGGGCAGAACGCGAGCTTGCACAGGTTCAGGCCCGTGCCGGAGACGTTATTCTTGGGGCTTCTGGCATCAGCCGTATCCGCTGGGAGCTGGACGAAAACTGGTACCATCTGCAAACCATGAAATCCAAATACGACACAAGGCTCTGAAACGCCCTTTATGACCCATGACCCCTCACTTGCGGCATCCACCCACCCCTACGATTCCCTGACGCCGGATATCATTCTGGATGCGATGGAAGAGGCAGGGTTTGCGGTAAGTGGCCGGCTGTTCGCGTTGAACAGCTATGAAAACCGGGTCTATCAGGTAGGCCTGGATGAAGGCGCCCCGGTAATTACCAAGTTCTATCGGCCGGGCCGATGGAGCGAAGCGGAAATCCGCGAGGAACATACATTCACCCTGGAGCTCCTGGAAGCCGACATTCCGGTTGTAGCACCTATGAAGCTGGCGACCGGGGACACGCTCGGGCGCCATGGTGAGTTCCTGTTTGCGGTATTTCCGCAGCGTGGCGGGCAAGCACCAGACACCAGTGTTACCGATACCCTTTACCGGCTGGGGCAATGGCTGGGTCAGATCCACAATATTGGCGCCAAAAAACCGTTTGCCCATCGCTCGGGCATGGATTTGCTGGATGGCATCGAAGCCAGCAATCGGCTTTTGTTACGGGGAGACTGGATTCCGACGGATCTCAGGCCAGCCTGGGACAGCCTGATTCCTGACCTGCAAAGACTCTGTGCCGCTCGGGTTGACGAAGCCGGTCCGGTGGAAACCCTGCGACTTCATGGCGACTGCCATGCCGGCAATATTCTCTGCCGGGACGAACAGATGCTGTTCGTGGATCTCGACGATTGCCGCACCGGGCCCGCCATTCAGGATATGTGGTTGCTGCTGAACGGAGACGACTTCGAGCGCGGCGCCCAGCTGGGAGAGTTGCTGGAGGGCTATGAAATGTTCCGTGATTTCAATCGCCGCGAGCGCCACCTGATTGAGCCGCTGCGCTGCTACCGGCAGATTGCCCATTGCGCGTGGCTGGCAAAGCGCTGGGACGACCCTGCATTTCCGCGCTTCTTTCCCTGGTTTGCCCAGCCACGGTTCTGGTCAGACCAGATTCTGTCGCTCCGGGAGCAGTTATCAGCCTTGCAGTCACCGGCCATCACGGTGCCGGGACAATACTGACCAACACTTTTAATTCGTTTGATTTGAGGTATGCATGAGCCAGAATGAGGCCCGTTACACCGTCCGTAGCCTGATCGTAACCGCTGTGGTTGCGGCTATTGGCACCGTTCTTGTATTGGAGATGAGCGGCAGGATCAACCACAGCGAGAACAAGGATCATATGCCTGTTGGCGATTTCCAGGCCATCCATGTAACCGAGGAGGATCCGTTTCGCATGTCGCCCAAAGCCTCGGAACTGCACGCCGTTTGCGAAAATGGTTACCTGGCAATTGCCGCCGATGTGGATCCCTCGTTCCGGGGAATCCTGGTGGACTATAAAAATCGCGGCGTACGCTGCTCAAGGCCCTCCCCGACCGGGCCTGCCGTTCTGCCCGCTCCCGAGACTCCGGACACCAATGAATAAATCCCGCAAGCCGTCGGAGGCACCCGAGCAGACCACGGACCGGCTGTTTGCCACAGAGCGCCGGCCGGAGGACTTCCGATTCGACGCATCGGTGGCAAGGGTGTTTCCGGACATGATCCGGCGCTCGGTGCCGGGCTACACTACCGTCATTCCGATGATCGAGGTTATCTCGGAGCAATATGCCCAGCCCGCCACCAACTGTTATGACCTGGGCTGCTCACTCGGCGCTTCCACGCTGGCAATGCGCCATGGTATCGCCAATGCGGACTGCAACCTGATCGGAGTGGATAACTCGAGCGCCATGATCGAACGCTGCGAGCATTACATTGCACTGGACGACAGTGCGCTCCCCGTTACCCTCAGGTGCGAGGATATTCTGGACACCGAGCTGAGTAATGCCTCGGTGACCACTCTGAATTTCACCTTGCAGTTTGTCGATCCGGAGAAGCGGGCCGGCCTGCTTGCGCGCATTGCTGATGCCACGCGTCCTGGCGGTGTCCTGATCCTGTCGGAGAAAGTTCGCTTTGAATCTGACGACGAGCAAGCCATTCAGACCCGACTGCATCACGAATTCAAGCGCGCCAACGGCTATTCGGATCTTGAAATAAGCCAGAAACGCACGGCGATCGAACAGGTGCTGATTCCCGAAACACTGGCTGCGCACAAGGCGCGCCTGTTGTCGGCAGGTTTCGATGACGTGGTGGTGTGGTATCAGTGCTTCAACTTTGTTTCCATGCTCGCCATAAAGGCCAACCAAACCACCGAATGACCATGGCAGACTTTGACTGGAAAGCCCGGTTCGGGCCTATCATCGATGAACTTGAGAAAGACGGCCTGGAGCATTGGGCGACGCAACTCCAACAGCAACTGACCCACCGCTTTGAGGACCGCCCCCACGGCGATCTCGATCGCTGGCAAGCTGCCCTTGACCAGCTACCCGGTCTGACTCAGATAGACGCGCAACTGGACCAATCCGCGGTAACCCTGACCTCCAGGCAGCCCCTGACCGTGGCACAACGGGAGCAACTGGAACTCGGATTACGCGGCCTGATGCCCTGGCGCAAAGGCCCCTTCGACTTCTTCGGTACGTACATCGATACCGAATGGCGCTCTGACTGGAAATGGGACCGCGTGTCGCCTTACCTTTCAGACCTTTCCGGTCGTCGCATACTGGATGTGGGTTGTGGCTCCGGGTATCACTGCTGGCGCATGCTGGGCGAAGGCGCGGGTCGGGTGATCGGCATCGACCCGGGGTTGCTGTTCCTGTTCCAGTTCTTCAGCGTCAAGGACTACCTCGGTGATGTCCCGATAGACCTGCTGCCCGTTCGGATGGAAGACCTCCCCGCCGACCTTGAAACCTTCGACACCACCTTTTCCATGGGGGTTCTCTATCATCGGCGCTCACCGCTCGATCATCTGCTTGAACTGAAGGGAACACTTCGCAGGGGCGGGGAACTGGTGCTGGAAACACTTGTCGTTGAAGGCCCTGAGGGCTTCAGCCTGATGCCCGAGGATCGCTATGGGCAGATGCGGAACGTCTGGTTCCTCCCGTCCTGCGACACACTGCTGCGCTGGCTGGACCGCACCGGCTTCCGGAATGCCCGGGTGGTCGATGTCACCCCTACGACCTCAGACGAACAGCGAAGCACCGACTGGATGCGTTTCAACTCCCTCCAGGATTTTCTGGATCCGAACGACCCCTCAAAAACCGTGGAAGGATACCCGGGGCCGTTGCGTGCTACCGTGATTGCCGAGAAGCCCTGAACACAAAAAACCGCCGTGCCTTTTAAGCAGGGCGGTTTTTTTAACGTTGGCGATTACTCGCCGAACGGGTGACGCAATGTAATCGTCTCGATACGATCCGGACCAGTAGATATCACATCGATCGGCGCTTCGATCTGCTCTTCCAGGAAACGGATGTAGGCCTTGGCGTTCTCCGGCAACTGATCGACACTGGTCAGGCCAACGGTGCTTTCGCTCCAGCCGGGCAGTTCCTCATAAACCGGCTCGATGTCCTTGTAGCTGTCGCAGCCGATGGGCGGCCGGAAAATCTCGCCGTTAGGCGTCTTGTAGCCTACGCAAACCTTCACGGTTTCCAGTCCGTCCAGCACGTCCAGCTTGGTCAGACAGATACCGGACACACTGTTGATCTGGATGGCGTGGCGCAGAGCCACCGCATCGAACCAGCCACAACGGCGGGCGCGCCCGGTTGTAGTGCCGACTTCGTTGCCCTTCACCGCCAGGTGGTTGCCCATATCGTCGAACAGTTCGGTCGGGAACGGTCCGGAGCCTACACGGGTGGTATACGCCTTGGTGATCCCCAGCACATAGTCGAGGAACAGCGGGCCGAAGCCGGAACCGGTGGCCGTGCCGCCAGCGGTGGTGTTGGAAGAAGTCACATACGGATAGGTGCCAAGATCGATATCCAGCAGCGAGCCCTGGGCACCCTCGAACAGGATATTCTCTCCACGCTTACGGAAATCATGCAGCATGTCAGTCACGTCTGCCGCCATGGGCAAAATTTCCTCGCCCATCTGCTTCAGCTCTTCCAGTGCGGCATCAATGTCCTCAACCTCTTCCTTGAAGTACTCGGTCAGGATGAAGTTGTGGTACGACATGATCTCCCGGAGCTTCATTTCGAAGTCGGCGGGATTGCACAGATCGCCCAGGCGCAGGCCACGACGGGAAACCTTGTCTTCATAGGCCGGGCCAATACCGCGACCGGTTGTGCCGATCTTGTCGACACCACGAGCCCTTTCACGGGCCTGATCAATTCGAACATGAGTACGCAAAATGATCGGGCACGCCAGGCTGATACGCAGGCGATCGCGAACCGCCACATCATTGGCTTCCAGCTCGCGCACTTCTTTCAGCAGAGCCTCGGGCGACAGGACAACACCGTTGCCGATGAGGCAATAGACGTGTTGCCGCAGAATGCCGGAAGGAATCAGGTGAAGCGCTGTTTTCTTGCCGTCAATTACCAGGGTATGACCGGCATTGTGCCCGCCCTGGAAGCGGACAACCGCTGCAACCTTGTCGGTCAGCAGGTCAACAATCTTACCCTTGCCTTCATCACCCCACTGGGTGCCCAGCACAACAACATTTTTACCCATGATTCTCTCTCAATGCGGCTGCCCCGCAGGACAGGCGTTTCGCAAGTTTACCTGTAAATGAATTCACCGAGGCCCCGGGGGCATCAGCCCAGCTTCTGCACAACCCATTGGCCACCCTGTTTGACCAGCTCACGGTCACAGCCTCTGGCGGCAGGGTTAACGCCCTCGTCTTCGGGAAGGGCACGAACAACGGTTTCCGTCATTCTCAGACCGGAGATCACGCCTTCCAGGGCGGGGTCGACATCCGCCGGCGCCCAGATAGCGCCGGCACTGCGAGTCACGCGCTCGCCAAGAGAGACGAGCGAGCGAATATCAAGACTGAATCCCGTTGCCGGGCGGGCGCGGCCAAAGTCACTTCCGATGGCATCATAACGGCCACCCTTGGCCACGGAATCGCCGTGGCCCGGCACGTAGGCTGCAAACACCAGGCCCGTGTGGTAGTTGTAGCCACGAAGCTCACAGAAATCGAATCCGAAGCTGATATCCGGGTAATCCCTTCCCAGCATGTCAGACACACGCCCAAGCTGGTCGAGTGCCGCGTCCAGGCTGTCAGAGGCACCCTGCAGGATCCGACGGGCCTCGTTCAAGGCTTCCGGGCCACCACTGACCCGGGCAAGCTCACGCAAACGAGCACCCGCAGACCCTGGAGGGCATTGACCCAACAGTTGATCAAGCTCCGGCACCGATTTGCGGGCCATGGCGTCAAAAATGGCGCTCTCCGTATCCCGATCAAAATCCGCCTCGCCGATCAGACTCTCATAGATGGCAACATGAGCCAGATCCAGATGGATACGGGGCAAGCCGGCAACCCTGAGGGTTTCCAGCATCAGGCTGATCACTTCCATATCCGCTGCTTCGGAGCCACTGCCAAACAGTTCGCAGCCGGCCTGAATCGGTGTTCGACCTGTCAGCATGTGCCTTGGGCGGGTGTGGAGGACGTGCCCGGCATAGCAAAGACGGGTGATCCCTTCCTGGCCCAGGGTATGGGCATCAATGCGCGCTGCCTGAGGCGTCATATCGGCGCGAACACCCATCATCCGCCCGGTCAACTGATCGGTGAGCTTGAAGGTCTGAAGCTCCAGATCGTTTCCGGTTCCGGTAAACAGGGATTCGAGATATTCAATGAGCGGTGGGATTACCAGCTGGTAGCCCCAGCGCTGGCAGGTATCCATTACATCCCGACGCAGGGATTCGATCCGTCCGGCCAGTGGGGGAAGAATGTCCTCTACCCCGTCTGGCAGTAACCAGCGATCAGATACTGTCATGAGATTCCGTTGTCCGTTATATCCGCTCCGGCACAGGTGGCTGGGGGGATCACACAGGATTTAAGGCGGCACTCGGCAAAAGCCCGACACAAAACCGGCAGAATTTTACACGGTTGCCGGGCACAAAAAAACCGGAATACAGAGGTATTCCGGTTTTTGGTCTCAACGTGCAGGGTTAACGGGCACCCTGCGGATCGTTCAGGAACTTCATGAACGCGCTGTTGGAATCAATCACCATGATGTCATCCTTGCTCATGAAGGTATTGCGGTAAGCCTGCAGGCTTCGGTAGAAGCTGTAGAATTCCGCGTCGGAGCCGTAGGCATCGGCGTAGATTCTGGCCGCTTGACCGTCACCTTCACCCCGGGTTTCTTCTGACTGGGCAAAGGCTTCAGCCAAAATAACGGTTCTCTGACGATCGGCATCGGCACGAATACCTTCGGCCAACTCCCGACCCCGCGAACGGAATTCCTGAGCCAGTTTCTCACGCTCGGTCGCCATCCGACGGTAAACGTTTTCGCTCACCTGACCCGGGAATTCGATAGCCTTGACACGAATGTCCAGGACCTCGATACCGAATTCATTCTGGGCGGTCTGGTTTACGCGATCCCGCAGAGTGTGCATCAGCTCATCTCGCTGGCCCGAGACCACTTCCACCATGGTCCGGATACCAAACTCGTCCCGCAGGCCGTTATCAACACGGGAGGACAACAGGGACTGAGCGCGGAACTCGTCACCGCCGGTCGCCCGATAGAACTGGTCCACATCACGGATCTTCCAGGCAATATACGAATCCACATCCAGCGGTTTCTTCTCCACGGTCAGATACTGCCGTGAGGGCAGATCCATGGTGAGAACCCGGATGTCGAATTCACGAACCTGGTCGATAACCGGAACCTTGAAATGGATACCGGCCTGGATATCGGTCTCTACCAGCTCACCGAACCGGAGCAGAACACCCCGATGGGTTTCCGGAATGATGTACACACTGGACAGTACCAGCAGGACAACGATCAGGGCGCCTGCAAGGCCCACTACACCTTTAGGTCCCATAATTATCTGCTCCTCCGAACGGTAGTATCCTGCCTGCTTCGCAGTTCCTGAAGAACCTGATCAGTCAGGGTCTGGATGTCCACGTTGCCCTGGTTGTTGCCGGAGGATGAACCACCGGTACGGGGCAGCGAGCCCTGGGTCAGTCGATCAAGCGGCAGGTACATCATGTTGCCACTGCTCTCCGTGTCAACCAGGATCTTGCTGCTGTTAGCAAGGACTTCTTCGACCGTCTGTAAGTACAAACGTTCGCGAGTGACTGTCGGAGACATCTGATAGACGGCCAGAAGCTCAAGGAAACGCGAGGTCTCACCACGTGCCCGCTCGATCACCTCTTCCTTGTATGCATTGGCTTCTTCGATCATGCGCTGGGCCTCACCACGAGCCTCCGGAACGATCCGGTTGCGGTAGGTTTCAGCTTCTTCCTTCACCCGCTGCTCGTCCTCACGGGCCCTCTGGACTTCACGGAAGGCATCCTGGACCGCTGGTGGTGGCTGGGTGCTTTCAACGTTAACCCGCACCAACTCCAGGCCAGTGCCGTATTCCCGCAGGAACATCTGGAGCCTTTGCTCAACCCGCACGGCCAGTTCTGCACGACCTTCGGTCAGTACGTCGTCGAGTGTCGAGCTACCGACCTCGTGACGGATCGCACTATCCGTTGCAAAGGCCAGTGCCTGGTTGGAGTCACGCACATTCAGCACGTAGGCTTCAGCGTCGCCAACGCGGTACTGAACCTGAAGGTCAACCGTTACCAGGTTTTCGTCCTGGGTCAGCATCTGGCCACTGGACTCAGCGGTACGCACGTTAGTCACGCGGACCTTGGTGACGCTATCGATCAGTGGCACCTTGAATCTCAGGCCAGGATTCTCGGTCTGGTGGTATTCACCGAAACGGAGAACCACCGCCCGCTCCTGTTCGTCCACGGTATAGAAGGACTGGAAGATGACATAGCCGACCACCAGTATGGCTGCCAGTGCGAGAATCGCACCAAAACCACCGGCGCTGCCGCCGCTACTGCCACCGCTGCCGCCGGACTTGCCACCCTTGCCGCCCAGCATCTTGTTGAGCTTGTCGAGACCTTTTTTCAGCGCCTCATCGAGGTCTGGCGGCCCCTGATCATTGCCGCGTCGACCACCACCGGTACCCCAGGGGTCATTGTCGTTACGGTTTCCACCCGGTTCGTTCCAGGCCATAGTGCTCTCCGTTACTGACTTATAAATAGAATGGCTGCAAATACTAGGGATTTATCTCCGCCCCGGCAATAGCCGCTGCGGTTTCAGGCGTGACCCACGTCCAGCCTGACTGACTTTTCATTCACACCGGCGCGGCTCAGCAGCTGATGCCAATCCCGGTTCTGCAGGCGTACCTCAACCACTGTGTCGCCGGTATCCCGGTATTCCTCGCTGATCACCGATCCTGCCTCATGCAACAGTGCCCGCAATTTGCCATCCGCGGGACCCAGCAGGACAAAGTGGTGAACGACATCTTCGGCCACCCGCTCCACGATCGCATCGAACAACCCGTCCAGGCCTTCGCCAGTAACCGCGGAAACCCACGCTCTCACCGGGATGCCCTCTTCGTTGCGCTCAACCCGAGGCGTGAAATTTTCGAGCAGATCAATCTTGTTGAACACCTGCAGCATGGGAATGTCGTCCGCCCCGATCTCCGCAAGCACTTCCTCAACCTGCTCAATGTTCTCCTCGCGGCGCGGGTCATGGCTGTCGATGATGTGAAGCAGCAGCGTCGCCTGCGTTGTTTCCTCAAGCGTCGCCCGAAACGCCTCAACCAGCTTGTGCGGCAGATGCCGGATGAAGCCCACGGTGTCGGCCATTACGACCGGCCCGACATCCGGAAGTTCCAACCGCCGCAACGTCGGATCCAGCGTCGCGAACAGCTGGTCTGCAGCATATACGGAGGAAGTGGTAATACGGTTGAATAAAGTGGATTTACCGGCGTTGGTATATCCAACCAGCGATACGGTGGGGATGTCAGCCCGCTGACGGGCCCTGCGGCCCTGGTTGCGCTGGCGACGAACCTTTTCCAGACGCTTGTGGATAGACTTGATGCGCTCCCGCAAGAGCCGGCGGTCGGTTTCCAGCTGGGTTTCACCAGGCCCGCGCAGCCCGATACCACCTTTCTGTCGCTCAAGGTGGGTCCAGCCCCGAACCAGTCGCGTGGACATATGCTCGAGCTGCGCCAACTCTACCTGAAGCTTACCTTCGTGAGTCCGTGCCCGCTGAGCGAAGATATCAAGAATCACACCGGTGCGGTCCAGCACACGGCACTTGAGCTCGTGCTCAATGTTGCGCTCCTGGCGTGGGCTCAGGGCATGGTTGAACAACACCACATCCGCTTCGTTCGCCGCTACTGCATCACGAATTTCTTCCAGCTTGCCCTCACCAACGAAAAATCTGGGGCTGGGCTGCTTGCGGGACCCGGTAACGGTCGAGACAGGCTCAACACCGGCAGAGGTGACCAGTTCCCGGAACTCACCGGGGTCTTCGGTACCATCGTGGGCAGTAAAATCGATGTGGACGAGGACCGCGCGCTCACCGACATCAGGACGTTCAAACAATTGGCATCAACTCCGGGGTAAACACATGATGAGGGTCATAAAAACAAACACCCGCGACCATAAGACCCTCAACGGGATCCTCTGGAACGCGGGTGGCAAAATCGGGAAACGGATGGATCAGTCTTCAGACTCGCCCTCTCCTCCCGGAGCCTGCTGCGGAATGCGGACATTTCGGGCAGGAACCACAGTGGAAATAGCGTGCTTGTAGACCATCTGGCTGACAGTATTTTTCAGCAAAATCACGAACTGGTCAAAAGACTCAATCTGGCCCTGAAGCTTGATACCGTTGACCAGAAAGATGGAAACCGGAATGCGTTCCTTGCGCAATGCATTGAGGTAAGGGTCTTGTAACGAATGCCCTTTTGACATGTGTTTTCTCCTGTTTTTAGTAAATGCAGATCGTCATTTGTCAAAATTAAATGTGGTGCGAAGTCGGATTTTTTTCAAGGCTACCTCAGCGATATGTTTGTCGCCGCTGTCCAGCCAGTCCACATCTGACCACTTACGCAACCAGGTCAACTGCCGCTTCGCCAGTTGGCGTGTTGCTGCCACTCCCTTGCTGACAAATGTCTCGTAGTCGTCTTCCCCGGACAAATAGCTCCAGGCCTGGCGATATCCGACACAACGCATGGAAGGGAGATCAGGGTGCAGGTCGTCCCGGATCATCAGAGCCCGAACTTCATCAACGAACCCCGCCTCCAGCATTTTCAGAAACCGCAGGCGAATCCGCTCATGAAGCACCCGCCGCTCAGGCGGCGTCATGGCAAGTTGAATTACAGTATACGGAAGCAAAGATGTTTCGTCTGCCTGCCAGCGAGTGAAATAGGTGTAATCCTCAATGTCGCCGACCTGCGCCACTGCCGTCGTTTGCTCACAGCCACCCTGATCGGCTCGCCAGAACTCCGAAATCGGCTTGCCAGTAAGGCGCAATACCTCCAGGGCCCGCATCAGACGCTGCCGGTTGTTCGGATGGATCCGCTCGGCTGCCACCGGATCACTGGCCCGCAGCTCTTCATGCAAAGCCTCCCAACCCCGCTCCTCTGCCTCCTGCTCCAGCGCCCGTCGTACGTCGGAGCTGGCCGATGGCAGACCGGACATTCCATGCAGCAACGCTTTGAAATACATCATGGTGCCGCCGACTAGAAGCGGGATCCTGCCTGCGGCCGTTATTTCGGCCATGGCGGTCAGCGCGTCCCGACGGAAATCCGCAGCGGAGTACGTTTCCGCCGGATCGCAAATATCGATCAGCCTGTGGGGCGCCCTCGCGAGCTCTGCGGCCGTGGGTTTGGCCGTTCCGATATCCATACCCCGATAGATCATTGCGGAATCCACGCTGATGATGTCGCAAGGCAGGTGGTCGCAGAGCGCCATGGCCAGGTCTGTCTTTCCGGAAGCCGTGGGCCCCATCAGAAAGATGGCAGGAGGCAGTGACACCTCAGCGCCCCCGGAGAAACAGCTTGTCCAGCTCAGACATGGTCACCAGGGTCCATGTCGGCCGGCCATGGTTGCACTGGCCACTGCGCTCGGTCGCCTCCATGTCCCTGAGCAGCGAATTCATCTCCGGAATGGTCAACTGCCGGTTGGCACGCACTGAACCATGGCATGCCATGGTGCCGAGCAGCTCATGCGTCACCGCCTCGACGCGATCACTCTGACCGTGCTCAATGAGATCCGCCAGAACGTCACGCACCAGCTGTTCTGTGTCAGCACCCCGCAGAAGCGCGGGCACCTGCCGCACAGCGAGGGTTTCCGGACCAATCCGCTCAATCTGGAGACCCAGCTTCTGCAGTTCTTCACCGTGACTCTCGGTCAGGGCTGCTTCTTTCTGGCTGACCGCCAGCGACAGCGGCACCAGCAACGGCTGGCTTTTAAGGTCCTGCTCGGCAAGCGCCCGCTTCATTCGCTCATAGGTAATGCGCTCGTGGGCCGCGTGCATGTCCACAACAATGAGCCCCGCACGACCCTGGGCAAGAATATAGATCCCGTGCAGCTGGGCGATGGCATATCCGAGCGGCGGCTCCTGGTCACTGTCTGCAGGCGGTGTTGGCATTGGCGTGGCGGCGCGATCGCTTACGGGCATAGCCTGCTGTCCGTCGCTTCCGCCACCGGCATTCAGGGACTGATAAAACGCCATCTGATCGCTGGCGCGCCACTCCTGTTGGGGCTGTGACTGTCCGCCAAAGCCGGCGCCTGAGCCGCCGGGGTAACCATAGCTGGATACCGATGGCTGGCCGGTCCAGCCCGCCTCTGCAGAGGCACCGGTGGCCGGAACAGCTTCCTGACCCTGGGTGACTGCTTCGCGACCAAAGGACTGCGCCACCGCGCCGCGGAAATGATCGTCCGGCCGGACATCGGCCAGCGCCTTGTGCAGGGTTCTGAAGATGAAATCGTGAACCAGCCGACCATCCCGGAACCGGACCTCGTGCTTGGTCGGGTGGACGTTTACATCGACGGTGGCGGGGTCGACTTCCAGATACAATACAAACGCCGGGTGCCGGTTATTGTAGAGCACATCCCGATAGGCCTGGCGCACGGCATGAGCTACCAGGCGGTCACGAATAACGCGACCGTTGACGAAGAAATACTGAAGATCGGCCTGGCTGCGCGAAAATGTGGGAAGAGCGACCCAACCCCACAGGCGCAGCCCGGTGGCCTCCGCATCAATAACCACCGCGTTATCGATAAACTGCTGGCCGCACAGGGATCCAATACGACGCTCGCGATCGAGGGCCGATTCCGCTGGCCTGAGGCTTTGAACGACACGCTGGTTATGGCGCAACGTGAAGCCGGCATCGAAACGGCTCAGCGCTTGGCGCCGCACACATTCTTCGACGTGATTGAATTCTGTCTTTTCAGTACGCAGGAATTTGCGGCGAGCCGGGGTGTTAAAAAACAGGTCGCGCACTTCAACGGTCGTTCCGACAGGATGCGCTGCCGGCGAAATTCTCGCGTCCATTTCCCGGCCCTCGACCTCGACCCGAGAGGCCGCTTCCTGCGACTCGGTCCTTGATGTCAGGGTAAGACGGGAGACAGAGCTGATACTGGCAAGCGCTTCTCCCCGGAAACCCAGGGACGCCACGGCTTCCAGATCGTCCAGACTGGCAATCTTGCTGGTCGCATGGCGGCTTAGCGCCAGGGGAAGATCGTCTTCCTCAATACCACTGCCGTCATCCCGAACTCGAATCAGCTTGACGCCGCCCTGCTCCACATCAACATCGACGCGGTTGGCGCCGGCATCCAGGGCATTTTCAACCAGTTCTTTGACGACAGACGCGGGGCGCTCAACCACCTCACCCGCGGCAATCTGGTTCGCGAGCCGAGGTGACAGCAATCGAATGGGGGGCATGTTACAGAAAAACCTCTTGATCAGGACGCGGGAATACGAATGGTTTGCCCTACCATAACACGGTCGTCCCGAAGGTCGTTAAACTGCATCAGCTCACTGACGGTCGTCTGATTTTTCCGGGCCACGCCGGATAGCGTGTCTCCACGCTGTATCCGGTAGTGGCTGATGCTGTTTCCACCCTGGCGATTCTGTTTTTGCCACGCCAGCAGGGTTCCAGGCGGGGGCGTTTTCTGGAAGTAGTCATCTATGCCTTTCATGATGGCGCCGGCCAGCTTGTTGCGGTACCACTCAGTGGCCAGGTTTTTCTCTTCCTGAGGATTCGATATGAAGCCTGCTTCCACGAGAATGGAGGGAATATCCGGTGATTTCAGAACCGCGAAAGCGGCCTGCTCAACGCCAGGCTTGTGCAACTTCGCCACGCCGCCCAATTTACCCAGGACCGAACTGCCAACCCCCAGACTGGCGTTGATACTGGCCGTCATGGAGAGGTCCAGCAGAACACCGGCAAGCATGTCGTCACGGCCATCAAGGGACAGCCCGCCGGCACCGCCGATCAGATCCGACCGGTTCTCACTATTGGCCAGCCAACGGGCAGTTTCACTGGTGGCGCCGCGTTGGGAAAGGGCGAAGACCGAGGCACCTTTGGGTTGTGGTGTACGGAAGGCGTCGGCATGGACCGAGACAAACAGATCAGCGTTGTATTTCCTGGCCAGAATCGTGCGATTGCGAAGGCCAATGTAGTAGTCCCCGGTTCTGGTCAGCTTGGCGGTATAACCTGGCCGATCATTGATGAGGTTGGCCAGGGTTTTCGCCATTTTCAGAACCACGTCCTTTTCACGGGTTCCCCGCGGACCAATAGCACCCGGATCTTCCCCGCCGTGCCCGGCATCAATGACCACAATAACGTCCCGCTTCCCGGATGAATCCTGGGTCACGGTGGGCGTTGTCGCCTTTTCCAGCCGGCTACCACTTTCATCAATCAGGTCGACAACCAGTCTGTGGCCGTACTGCTGATTCGGCTCGAGCTGAAAACTCCGCGGTTTGATGTCAGCCTTGAGATCCAGAACGACGCGCAAATCGGTGCCGTTTCTGGGGGCACTGCGGATTCTCTTGATCGGACTGCCGGAAAGGTCCAGACCGGAAAAATCGGTCTTCAGGTTGGCATTCTTGAGATCGATCACCAGCCGCGCCGGGCCGCTCAGGGAGAAAATGTTGTGCTCCACCTGCCCGCCAGTGTCCAGAACCAGCCGGGTATGATCGGGCGCGGGCCAGATACGGGCACTCTCGACCTGTGTCGCCGCCGAACCGTGAAACGCCAATGTCACAAGCAATAGCGCAATCGGCCAGACCAGTTGTTTACTCAGCTTTGCACAATTCATAAAGCTTACCTGCCAGTTTATTCCCGGTTCCGAGCTCACTATGACGCCGGACCAATCAACTCCAGTTCGTTCAGCACCCCGGCGCCCAGCTCTGAGCGGGCCCTGAGGACTACAGAGCGCCCCTCTCCCCGGGTTTCGAGATGAACCTCCAGGTCCGGCTCGGGCAATATGCCCTTGCCTCTTTCGGGCCACTCGATCAGGCACAGGTTTTCGGCGGAAAAATAATCGCGGATGCCCATGTATTCCAGTTCTTCGGCGTCGCCCAGGCGATAAAGATCAAAATGGTAGGTCGGTGGATTCAGAGTCTCGTAGGGCTCTACCAGGGTATAGGTCGGGCTCTTTACGGCCCCCTCATGACCCAATCCGCGCATGACGCCCCGACTGATGGTGGTTTTACCCATGCCAAGCTCACCATCCAGATAAACAACCAGACCATGGCCAGACTCCACGACGGTCCTGGCCAGCTCCCGACCGAGATGCTCGGTTTCGGCCTCGTTCTCCAGAAAAACCCGACGCTCGTTACCCATTATGCTCATAACGATTCAGCCCCCGGACTCCTTTCAGATTCCCGAAACACCAACGGCAGCGCATCGATGACATCGGTCGGTATCAGTCCGATAAACCCCGTGGTTCTCGCAGCACGGTCAGCCGCAGCAAGGTGCACGGATGCGCCCAGCACGGCCGCTTTCTGTGCGTCGCCAATCTGAGCCAGAACAGCCGCAACAATACCTGAGAGCACATCTCCCATTCCGCCAGTCGCCATTCCGGGATTGCTGCCACTGATGATATCCAGGCCGCCGTCCTCAGACGCGACAACGGTGCCTGCGCCTTTCAAAAGCACCGTGCCGCCGTACAGCGCCTGCAGCTTTCTGGCGGCGGCCATCCTGTCTGCCTCAACTTCGGGCACCAGGCAATTCAGCAACCTGGCCGCCTCGCCCGGATGAGGAGTCAGGATGTGATTATCCGCCGGGATGGCTACCCGACCAGACAAAAGGTTCAGCGCATCCGCATCCAGCACCCGCGGCTTGCCGCTGGCAACCACCTGCTCGAGCATCTGCTGGCCCCAGGCGCTTCGCCCGATACCCGGGCCACACACGACAACCGAGGCAGCATCAAGCAACGTCGGCAACTCCGAGCCATGGATCAGGCCATGAACCATGACAGATGGACATCTTGCTAGGGCCGCTGTCACATGCTCGGGGCGGGTCGCCAACGACACGAGCCCGGCACCCGATCGCGCCGCAGCCTCTGCCGCCAGCAGGCCGGCCCCACCGAATCCGCGATCACCCGCAACCACCAGCACATGCCCGAATCTTCCCTTGTGAGCGTTGGCAGGCCGGGGTGGTAGCCAGGGCATCACAGAACCCCAGTCACGACGGCGGGCGATGGGCTTCTGGCCGCTACCGGCGATACCCTCGTCTGTATCCAGAGATTCGAAAACCACCTCGCCGCACACTGCCGCACCTTGCCCCGTGAACAAGCCAGCCTTGAGCCCGATAAAGGTCACTGTCCTGGCTGCGTTAACCACATCCCCCTCGGCCGCTCCCGTGGTCGCATTAAGCCCGGAGGGCAGATCCACCGCAAGGACTGGCGCTGAAGCGCTATTACATCGGCCTATCAGAGTCGCAAACGGTTCCCGGGGGACACCGGACACGCCAGTACCGAGCATGGCATCAACAATCAGGCCCGCGCTGGCAAACAGATCGTCCAGCGATGACTCGCCGAGAGCCTCGAGGTCAAGAACATCTACACCGTCCGCCAGGGCCTTTTGCCAGGCTTTACGGGCGTCGCCGGACAATTTGCCGGTTGGCGCAACTGCGACACAGCTGACGTCCAGACCGTGCCTTTTCGCAATTGCCGCGACCAGGTAACCGTCACCACCGTTGTTACCCGCACCGCACAGGACCAGCACCGAGCCGCAGTTTGGCCAATGCCGTACCAGGCAGCGAAAAGCGGCGTGGGCGGCGGACTGCATCAGCTCAAAACCATCAACACCTTGCTGATCAATCACATAGCGATCGATCTGCCTCACCGCATCGGCGGAAAACAGTGCGTCTGGTAGACTGTGCCCAGCGGACGGCGGCATGAACCTTTGCTCCCGTTACAGAAACCGGTTTAAGAAAATTGGCCAGATACCTGTAAAGCATAGCAAAACAGTAGAAAAGGTCATAACTTAATCAGATTAAATATCCGTACACGGGTTCAGCACCGAATTCCAGCATCGGCAGTCACTATGAGCACCACAGCAACCTGTACCACGACACACCCGGAACTTGCGGATCTGCCGTCGCTCATCCGCCAGTGGGCAGCTGAATTCGGGTTTGCCGATGTGGGCATTACCAACGCGGACACGGGCGAGCACGCCGACCATCTGAAGGACTGGCTTGCGGCAGGTTACCAGGGCGAAATGGATTACATGGCCCACCACGGTGACAAGCGCTATACGCCTGCCTCTCTGGTGCCGGGCACCACGCGGGTTATATCCGTGAGAATGGACTATTTGCCCTCACCAGACAGTCCTAAAGAAGCGCTTACTAACCGGGAGGGTGCTTATGTCACGCGTTATGCGCTGGGTCGGGATTACCACAAACTTATCCGTAAGCGTCTTGCACAGCTGGCAGCGAAGATTGATGAGGCCGTTAGCGGATACGATTACCGGGCTTTTGTAGACAGCGCTCCGGTGCTGGAACGCGCACTGGCGCAGAGAGCTGGTCTCGGCTGGATCGGCAAGAACAATATGCTGATTCACCCGAAGGCCGGCTCGTTCTTTTTCCTCGGGGAAATCTTCACCAGCGCCCCCCTGCCCATCGATGAACCCTTTGAAACGGATCATTGCGGCAGCTGTTCGGCCTGCCTCGACCTTTGCCCGACGGACGCCTTTGTTGGCTCGCACAAGCTTGATGCCCGACGTTGCATCAGCTATCTCACCATCGAGCTGAAAGGGAGTATCCCAGAGGAGCTGCGACCGCTAATGGGCAACCGGGTTTTCGGTTGCGATGACTGCCAGCTGGTGTGTCCATGGCAGAAGTTCAGCAAACCGACCAGCGAAAAGGACTTTCAACCGAGGCATGGGCTGGACAACAGCTCCCTGGCAGAGCTTTTTCTCTGGACCGAGGAGCAGTTCCTCAAACGCACCGAGGGCTCTGCGATTCGGCGCACAGGCTACGAGGGCTGGCTCCGCAACCTGGCGGTCGGGCTGGGCAATGCGCCGTCAACCATCCCGGTAATTGAGGCCCTGAAAAAGCGCGCGGACCACCCTTCCGAGATGGTCCGCGAGCACGTCCAGTGGGCTCTGAAGCGGCATGGCCTATAGCTTGAAGAACTGTTCCCGGTAATGACGCAGTTCGTTGATGGAGTCCCGGATGTCGTCGAGTGCAAGGTGGCTACCTTTCTTTTTTACGCCGGCGAGGACATCCGGGCGCCAGCGGCGGGCAAGTTCTTTCACTGTGGATACGTCAAGATTCCGGTAATGGAAGAAGTCTTCCAGTTCGGGCATGTATTTGACGAGGAACCGGCGATCCTGGCCAATGCTATTGCCGCACAGGGGTGACTGGCCCTTTTCTACGTGTTTTCTCAGGAATTCGATGGTCTGCTGTTCGGCTTCAGACTCGGAGATATCGCTTTCCTGAACGCGTTTGGTGAGTCCGCTTTCACCATGGGTACGGGTGCACCATTCGTCCATGGAGTCCAGAAAGGATTGTGGCTGATGGACGGCAATAACCGGTCCTTCCGCGACAATATTGAGTTCCGAATCGGTGATAATTGTGGCCATTTCGATGATCCGTTCTTTTTCCGGATCCAGGCCTGTCATTTCCAGATCGATCCATACGAGGCGATTGCTTTCTGCCATTTTGTTACCAGCCTTCTGAGTGCGGTGGTAGTGGGACTGGGTCCGGCTTTCCGGAAACCGCTACGAGCACATCCATGTGCGCTTGGCGTCGGCCATCCATGGCCGCCGACATTTCCGGAAAGCCGAACCCAGCCCCGCTGCGAAATCAGGTGATATACCCTCAACATCTCGGCATTGCCCAAGCCGAGTAGCTACGATTGCAGTATGATGGCACACCAAGGGCGAAACTTTCATCTGGTTATCCGGGACATAAATGGCAAAACGGCGACTGAACAAACAGCAACAATTCCGTATCAAGAAAGTCCAGGAAGAGCGTGCGGCCCGGGCGGCGCGCAAGGAGAAGAAGGTTCAGGAGCAGGCCGACGCCGGCGAGCTCGGGCCAGAGCAGGAAGGGTTGGTCATTGCTCACTACGGGCAACAGCTGGATGTCGAGGCGCTTGAAGGTGACCAGGAAGGCAATGTGGTTCGCTGCTTTGTTCGGGCCAACATCGATAGCCTGGTGACCGGTGACAAGGTTGTCTGGCGGCCAGGGAAAAACGAAACCGGGGTTATCGTTGCCCGAAGTGAGCGTCGCAACCTGCTGCAGCGGCCGGATAATTTTGGTGCCCTGAAGCCGGTGGCCGCAAACATTGATCATATTATTCTTGTGATTGCGCCGGAGCCGGAACCTCACGATAACCTGATTGACCGGTATCTGGTGGCATCCGAGATCACAGACATTCCGGCAGTGATTCTGTTGAACAAGACCGATCTGATCACCGACAGCAACCGGGAGTACATCGACGCGCTTCTGGGCCGGTATGAGGCTCTGGGCTATGAGGTGGTTCGAACGTCTGCCGCTGAGTCCGGTGATAAACCTTCGCCAGAGGTTGAGGCACTGGTGAAGGATCAGACCAGTGTATTTGTGGGGCAATCCGGGGTGGGCAAGTCATCCATTATCCAGACCCTGATGCCCGATGAGGCCATTCGCGTGGGGGCTGTTTCGGAGAGCACCGGCAAGGGGATTCACACGACAACCACGGCTAAACTGTTCCACCTGCCGCTCGGAGGCGATCTGATTGACTCGCCGGGGATCCGTGAGTTCGGGCTCTGGCATATGACAGCGCAGGAGATCGAGTATGGCTTTCGGGAAATTCGGGAGGTGATCGGCACCTGCAAGTTCCGCAACTGCCGGCACATGGGTGACCCCGGTTGCGCCATCGACAGAGCTGCGGAGGAAGGGAAAATCAGCCCGGAGCGGCTGAAAAGCTTCCACCGGATTCTTCAGGATATGACGGAGCAGCAGGCCCGCGGGCTGAAGCTGGACTGACGGACCCGAACGGCCTTACCAGTTGAGCTCGCCAGGGGCCGGCTCTTCTTTTTCCTGCAACCATTCCCCGCTTTCCAGACGCTCACGGGCCGCCTCACGCTCCGCCTCGGTCGGCTGGGTCAGATCAATCAAGGGCTCATCTGACTGGCCGGCAGTGCTCTGAATATTATCGACGGTCTTCTTGTTCAGAACGATAATGGAGATGCGGCGATTCACCGGCGCGTTCGGATCTTCCTTGTCGAACAGTACGGAATCACTCAGGCCAACCACGCGAGCAATCTGCTGCTGACGCACCCCCCCTGCAACCAGCGCTCTTCGGGCGGTATTTGCCCGGTCTGCCGATAATTCCCAGTTCGTGTAACCCGGCCGGCCGCTAAATGGCGTGGAGTCGGTGTGCCCGGTAATACTGAGCTTGTTGTTCACTGAACCCAGAGTTTTCGCAAGCTCAAACAGAATATCCTGAGAGTAGTACTTCAGCTCGGCCCGGCCGCTGTCGAACATGGGGCGACCGGAGCGATCGACGATCTGGATGCGCAGGCCCTCGTCGGTTATATCGATCAGCAACTGATCCTTGAACTCCTGCAAAGTCTCATCCTGCTTGATTTGCTCCTTCAGCTCCTGAAACAACTCCTGCATACGTCGCTGTTCAAGAGTTTCAGAGAGCTCATCCACCACTTCGTCTTCAATCTGGATCTGGCTCGATTCGATATCCGGACTCGCCTCGTTGACGACCGAGGCACTGCCCTCAAGATCCACAGGGTTTGGAGAACCACCCTCGGTGAAGCCAACGGGATCCCGAAAGTAACCCTCAACCGCTTTTTTTTGCTCCGGCGATGCCGTAGCGGTTAACCAGAGAACCAGAAAGAAAGCCATCATGGCGGTGGCGAAATCGGCAAACGCGACCTTCCAGGAGCCACCGTGATGGCCACCTGCAACAACCTTTTTCCGTTTGATGATGATCGGCTGTTCTTCCACGAATCGGCTCCGGGTTCAGATGAGGGCGGTATTACTTGGAACGAACGTGATCATTAAGCTCCTGGAACCCAGGGCGCTTATCCGTGGGCAACGCCTTGCGGCCAAACTCAATGGCCATTTGCGGCGCTTGCCCGGAAACCGTCGCCACAATCGCTGATTTGACGCACTCGTAAGCCTTCAATTCGTACTTCGCAGCGTGCTCCATGGCGATAGACGCAGGACCCACAAAACCATACCCCATGAAAATACCCAGAAAGGTACCCACCAGTGCTGCAGCCACACTGAGACCAATCTTTTCCGGGCCTTCAGTGAGAAAGTTCATGGTAATTACGATACCCAGCACCGCAGCGACAATACCAAGCCCCGGCAGCGCATCGGCGATTTTGTTGACCGCGTGAGCAGGCTCCTCAAGCTCGTGCTGACGACTGTCGATCTCATTCTCCATCATGCCTTCCAGCTCGTGGGTCGCCATATTTCCGGAGCT
Source organism: Marinobacter sp. 3-2 (assembly GCF_003751355.1). Classification (NCBI taxonomy): domain Bacteria; kingdom Pseudomonadati; phylum Pseudomonadota; class Gammaproteobacteria; order Pseudomonadales; family Marinobacteraceae; genus Marinobacter; species Marinobacter sp. 3-2. Next base: position 574,107 of record NZ_RJUQ01000011.1, read on the forward strand.
GATGATGCGAAGATAGTCCGTGATGAACGCGAGCAGTTCCTTGGACTTCATGACGGCTGGATATCGACTGAAAATCTGGCTTGCCTCGGGATTATCGATGTCCTCCTCGATCGCCATGACGCCTTGTTTACGGGATTTATCGAAGATCTCGTAAAGCAGACTCAGCAGATCCATGTAGAAAGCCTTTTTATAGGGTGAGCCTGTGAGTAACTGGACTCCCTTACCAAAGACTTCTTTGAGCGTATGGACGGGGTTAGCAATGATGAACGAGCCCAGAGCCGCCCCGAAAATGATTAACACTTCGGTTGGCTGCCAGAGCACCATCAGATTGCCGCCGTGGAGAACATAGCCAGTCAATACGCTGGCCAGAACAATAATCGAACCGACGATCAGTAACATAGAATCTACGCACGCCTTATTTTCTTGGTTATCGGCCGGAGCCGGAAGCTGTCACGCAAAAGGTGACACGATAATAGCAAGGCCGCGTCATAACCGCGAAGCCATGAAACAATTTCTATACAGGTAGCAGTCTTTGGTAAACTTCGCGCCTTTGAGCGCAAAGGATCACATCTAATGTTCGACAAGCTTTTTGTTCTTAGCCAGTACATCACGCCGCAACTGGGGGTATCCAACCTCGCCGGCCGTCTGGCGGACAATGACCGCTCCCCTGCGCTCAAGAACCGGGTTATAAAATGGTTTATCGGCCGCTATGGCGTTGACATGAGCGAAGCCGCCGAGCCTAACCCTGAAGCCTACGCCACGTTCAACGATTTCTTCACCCGGGAGCTGAAGCCTGGCATCCGCCCCCTGGCGGACGGCGAAAAAACCCTGGTCAGCCCCGTTGACGGAGCCATCAGCCAGCTCGGCCAGGTCACCGGAGACCGGGTTTTCCAGGCAAAGGGCCAGTCGTTCAGCCTGAGCGAGCTGCTCGGTGGCGAAGAGGCGACCACCGCCCCGTTTGCCGATGGCGAATTTTCTACAATCTACCTCTCGCCCAAGGACTATCACCGGATCCACATGCCGATGGCCGGCACGCTTCGACAGATGATCCATGTTCCCGGCAAGCTTTTTTCGGTCAACCCGGTAACCGCCGAAAATGTCCCGAATCTGTTCGCCCGCAATGAGCGGGTTGTCTGCATCTTCGACACCGCTTCCGGCCCCATGGCCCTGGTACTGGTTGGCGCCATGATTGTCGGCAGCGTGGAAACCCGCTGGGCAGGCGTTGTTGTGCCCGGCAGTCGGCAGGTCACATCAACACGGTACGAAGGCGAGCAGGCCATCAGCTTCGATAAGGGTGAAGAAATGGGCCGGTTCCGCCTGGGCTCCACTGTGATTATGGTTATGCCAAAAGGCTCCGTCAGTTGGAACAGCGATCAGGTGGCCGGCAAAACCGTTCGCATGGGCGAGGCGTTCGGCGCCCTGGCGTGATCACGTTCGGCAGGCTCAAGCCCGCTCGAACGAAAACGCCAAGACCTCACGGATGTCCTGCACTCCCAGCTTGAGCATCAGCAGCCTGTCCAGCCCGAGTGCGACACCGGAGCACTCGGGCAAGCCCTGATCAAGCGCAGCGAGAAAAGCCTCATCCAGCCCCATTTCAGGCTTCCCAGATCGCCTGCGCAGCTCGTTATCGGCCTCAAAGCGCAACCTCTGTTCTCCTGGATCGGTCAATTCCCAGTAACCGTTACAAAGCTCCAGACCATCAACATAGAGCTCAAAACGATGCGCGGTCTCATAGCCGTCAGACTTCGAAACTCTGGCCAGTGAAGCCTGCGAGGCCGGATATCCCGTTATAAACACGGGCCTGCGACGTCCCAGATTCGGCTCCACGGCAAAACTCATCAGCAGATCGAGGCAGCCATCCCGACCAAGGTCAGCCAATTGCTCTGGTTCCAGCCACTCCTCACAGCGGCGCATCAGTTCACGGTCCGTCGCTGCGAACGGGTCAATGTGCGCCCATCGCCTGAGTGCATCGCGATACTGAATGATTTCCGGCCGCTCGCAGCCCAGCCAGCCACAGACAAGGTCCGACACCTCAGCCATGAGCGTCACATCGTCAAAGCCTGTCCGATACCATTCGAGCATGGAGAATTCGGGGTTGTGACGACGCCCCTGTTCGCCATTGCGGAACACCCTGGAGATCTGAAAAATGGATCCACAGCCGGCCGCAAGCAAGCGCTTCATGTGGTACTCGGGAGACGTCTGGAGCCACCCGCCTGTGCGTGTGCCGGCAGAAACCTGCGCGGGGATGCCGTCAAGATTGACATCGGTAACGCCACATCGCCCAAGCACTGGGGTTTCGACTTCCAGCACTCCTCGCTTCGCAAAAAAGCCGCGCACAAACGACAGTTGTTGTGCGCGGCTTTTCAGGGCAGCCTGCGAGGCAGAGGGCTGCCAGACAGGTTCGCGGGTCATGACCGGATCAACTGCTCTTTACCCGGCTCACGTACTCGCCAGAGCGGGTATCAACTTTCAGGACTTCGCCAATGGTGATGAACAGGGGTACGTTGACAACCGCACCGGTAGAGAGTGTTGCCGGTTTGGAACCACCCTGGGCGGTGTCACCTTTCATGCCCGGATCGGTATCAACTACCTCCAGCTCAACGAAGTTGGGGGGCGTTACGGACAGCGGCGAGCCGTTGTAGAGCGTTACCGTATAAACGTCCTGCTCTTTCAGCCACTTCAGCGCATCGCCAACCGCCTTGGCATCAGCCGGGTACTGCTCGAAGGAACCGTCAGTCAGCATGAAGTGCCAGAATTCACCGTCGGTATAGAGGTATTCCATGTCCTGATCAATGACATCCGCAGCTTCCAGACTTTCGCCGGACTTGAACGTGCGCTCCCAGACCCGGTTGGTCATGAGGTTACGCAGCTTTACGCGGTTGAAGGCCTGCCCCTTACCGGGTTTGACAAACTCGTTCTCGAGAATGATGCAGGGGTCGCCATCCAGCAAAACCTTAAGACCGCCGCGAAATTCATTGGTAGAATATGAAGCCATGAAATGTCCACCTGACAAAATGCTGTTTAGAATTCGAAGGGCGTTATGATACAGCGAACCCCCGCCCGTATAGAAGCCCACCTTTCCGACCACGAACAACGCAGCTGGCAGCAACTGCTTTCGGGCGCTGTTACGTCGCCGAAGGAGCTGCTCCGCCGCCTGGAGTTGCCCGAGGAACCGTGGCTTGCAGGGGCAGAACAAGGCCACCGGCTTTTTCAGATCCGGGTACCTGAACCCTTCCTCAACCGGATGGAGAAGGGCAATCCGGCCGACCCTTTGCTCAGACAGGTGCTTCCGCTGGCCGACGAAGCCGGCCACGCGCCCGGTTTTGTCAGCGATCCTCTCGAAGAATCCGGCGCCATCGCCACCACCGGGCTCATCCGCAAGTACCGCAGCCGGGCCCTGCTCATGGTAACCGGACAGTGCGCGATCAACTGCCGGTACTGCTTCCGCAGGCACTTTCCGTACGACGAGCAACGCCTGAGCCCTCACGACCGGCAGCGGGTAATTGATACCCTTGGCGCCAGCCCGGAAATCAACGAAGTCATCTTCAGCGGCGGCGATCCCCTGGCCGTCAATGATCGCCTACTCAGTCAGTGGGCAAGCGCTATCAGCGGCATACCCAACGTCCGCCGGCTGCGCCTGCATACCCGCTTGCCAGTTGTGATTCCCCAGAGGGTTTGCGACGAGTTACTGAAGTGGCTGTCGACGACTCCGCTCCAGGTAGTGATTGTCCTGCACATCAACCACCCGGCAGAGATCGACGGCCCCACTCGCCGTGCGCTCGGATACCTCCGGGCCGCAGGCGCAACGCTCCTGAACCAGAGCGTGATCCTCAGGGGTGTAAATGATCGAACGGCGGTGCTTGAAGAGTTGAGCGAGACCCTGTTTGATGCGGGCGTCCTACCCTATTACCTGCACGCATTTGATCCGGTGACAGGCGCTCACCATTTCGACGTATCCGATGATGAGGCCCGAAATCTGGTGCGTGAGCTGCTGAAGCGCCTGCCCGGTTTTCTGGTGCCGAAGCTGGTGAGAGAAGAGCCTGGCAAGGAAAGCAAGACCCCGATCAACCTGTTCCCGTGACCGGTTTCGCAAAAAACGGCCCAAATTCACTTGTCAAAGATTGTCAACTCATGATCTTCTCGCTTTTTACGACTGGTTTGCTACTTTAAAGTCCAGTACCGTTAACGATAAAAACATGTATTTACGGCGTTTTCCTGACAGGCCGGCGGACACCCGGTAACCGCCAGCCAGGCAGGGCCAACCCCGGAATACCACCTGTGGTCCAGACATTGGCATGCATTCATGGAAGGTAAGACCCTGAAACCTGATCTCCGCGTTCCCGAACAGAAAACGGCCAGCCTGTCGTTCTGTGACACGACGCCCAAGGCGTTCCGGGTCTGGATAGACCAATTGCCGATGGCCAATATCGGCGAGGTGTCACGACAGCTCTACCACGCCATTATCGAACTGAATCACCTTTTCCTGGCGCCCCAGCAGCGCATGCAGTTCCTGGAATTGATTCGGGAAAAGATTCATTTTGTCTGTAATGAGCTCTCCCGCCACTACCTCGGTCTTGCCGTGGCGCTGCCCGAAAAACAAAGGAAGATCGCCAATCTGTCCCAGGCGCTCCAATTACATCTGGCCGGCGGCTACAAGCTGTGCGTTCTGGAGTTTATCGACAACGGGGGACTGGACAAGAATCGGCGCCAGATTGCCACAGCCGCACACCGGGCCATTTCCGAGCTGTCGGCAACTATTCTGAGATCGCACCAGCTCTACTGCCCGAGCCCCGCCCAGAGCTGGCTGGAGTGCCACCGTCTATTCCGGTTTGCACACCGCAACAAGCTCTCAGTAATACAGGTGGAGGACGACACACTTCAGCATCGCCGCACCAGCTCGGTCGCCGACAGCTACAAGCGTATCCTCCTGCTGGGCTGTGCGCGCCCGAATCAGCTGCGACAGGCTGAGCTTCTGCACGTCTATGAACTCTTCGAATCCTGGACGGACCATACCCGGTGCGGACCGGATGTTGAGGACGACAGCCTGTTTGTAATCAACATGGAACGGGACAACCCGCCGGTTTACCGCAGCCTTCTCGAACAGAAACCAGGTGACGACAGCTTCGGCTTTGATACCCGGGATCTCTCGGCGATGCTGTCGGAGACGCTCCATGCCCGTCGCGAGCACAAAGATACCGATCACGAACTTCAGGTGCCGGCAAAGGTAAGCGACACCCTGCTCACCCACCTCAGCCAGGCCCTCGGCATTCTCGCGAAGCGGAACTTCAACCGTATCGCGAGCCAGGGGTCCCTTGAAGTCTGCGTGGGCCTCACAGCCGCGCACTACTTCATTGCCGGTGAGAAAACCTTTACGGAATTCGTGAATGGCAACGACAACGGCCATCATGAAGAAGAAAACCTGTTCGTAAGGTCGTCGCGCCAGAAGCAGGACGCCTGGTCAGGCGCCCACGACGCCAGTCCCAGCGACGAACGGCTTCACGCCGGCGACACGCCGATCAACTTCAAGGGTTCCTACGGCAACTCCCAGGCCCCGTCGACCGACCGGAACCGGCCAAAGTCACACCACTCTTTCCTGATCAACACCAGCCCCGGTGGCTACTGCGTTGCATGGGAAAGCAATGTGCCTCCGTCATTGCAAGCCGGCGAGGTGCTGGGCGTTCGTGAGCAAAGCTCACATCCCTGGAGCGTGGCGGTGGTGCGCTGGATTCGACAGATCAAGAACCAGGGCACCCAGGTGGGCATTGAGCTGCTCGCACCGAGCGCTTCACCCTGCGGCGTGCGCCTGATCCAGAAAGTGGGCAACAGCAGTGAATACCTGCGCGGCCTGCTGTTACCGGAAATCAGCGTGGTCAACCAGTCAGCCACACTGATCACGCCTCGCCTGCCATTCCAGTCGGGGAGCCGCATCTCCCTGCTCCATGATGGCCGGGAAGATCAGGGTCAGTTGTCTCGCAAGGTGTCCTCCACTGGCAGCATCAGCCAGTTCGAACTCAAGCTGCAGAACGCGGCAACGCTGAATGCTGGCGCACCGCCTGCATCATCCGGAGCCAGCGAGGACGAATTCGACTCGCTCTGGCCATCTCTATAAGGTCTCCAAACTGAGACACCGGAAGCCCGCAGAGGGTTGTTATTGATCGGCAACCCCTGCATCATTCAGCGTTAGTGAATGAACCGTGTATCACGAGATGCCCTTCGAATGCAGAAAAAGAACGCGACCGTACACCTGCTGATTCTGGATCCATCGCAAAACGATGCCGAATCGCTGGTCAGCCTCCTCCGCAACTCCGGCAAGGCTACCCGAGCCCACAGAATCACCTCGGAAGAAGATCTGGAAGAAACGCTCAAGGCCGGAAACTGGGATTTGCTTCTGGCCCGCGACCTGGAGCAGGAATTTTCGGCCGACGACGCCCTCGCCATGATCCGCCGGATGGACAAGGACATTCCGTTCATTCTCCTGACGGAACAAGAAAGCCGGGAGCGCACAGTAGGCATGATGAAGGCAGGCGCCCAGGATACGGTGTCGTTCGAGCACACCGATCTTATTGTGCTGAAGGTCAATCGTGAGCTGGCAGCTCTTGACGAACGTCGCCGGCGCCGTGTTCTGGAGTCCCATCTGCGGGAAGCGGAACAGCGGTGCCAGTTGCTGCTGGAAAGCTCCAAGGATGCGATTGCCTACATCAATGATGGCATGCACATCTACGCCAACCAGTCGTACATGGAGTTTCTCGGGTACGATGACATCGACGATCTAATCTGCGTTCCGGTGCTGGACACCCTCACCCCGGAAAGTCAGGAGAAGTACAAGGAATTCATGAAGTCGTTTGCCGAAAAGGGCGAAGACGGCATGACCATGAATTGTACGGCTCGACGCAGCGACGACCACGAACTGAACGTGACCATGTCGGTCTCGGCCGCCACCTACGACGGTGAGGAATGCACGCAGATCGTTCTGCAGCCAGAGCACAGCGATGCAGAGCTGGAAGAAAAGCTGCGCCAGATCAGCAGCCAGGACCTTCTGACCGGGCTGTATAATCGTCAGTACCTGATGGATGCACTCGCTGAAGCAATTGCCAACGCCGGCAAGAAGAATGAAACCGGTGCACTCGCCTACATCGCCCTCGATAACTTCATGAGCATGAAGGGCCAGGTGGGCATTTCCGGCGCCGACCTGCTGCTTGGCGACCTGGCAAACCTGCTCAAGGAGCAGGCCGGCGAAGACCTTGCCTTGGCCCGATTGAGCGATGATGCCTTCAGTCTGCTGAGCCAGCCTTGCGATGAGTCTTCTATGGCAGGACACGCCGAGCGCATCCGCAAGGCGGTTGAGGACCATCTGTTTGATATCAATGGCCGCACGGTCCAGCTGACCGTGAGCATCGGTGTTGCCGCGATTACGGAGAATTCGCCGAAGGCCGAGGAACTCATGGCCAGGGCACATACGGCATCGGCGGAAGTACGCAAGCTAGAGGGTCATGCCGAGGGCAACGGTGTGGTGGTCTACAACCCTGCCGACTTCGAAACTCTGGATCAAAGCAATTCAGTGGAGGCGATTCAGAAGGCTCTGGAAGAAAACCGCTTCCGGCTGCTGTTCCAGCCAATCATCAACCTGCGTGGCGAAGGCGAGGAACATTACGAGGCCTTCGTGCGCATGCTCGACAAGGACAATGAGGAAGTCTCACCCTATGACTTCCTGCCGCCAACAGGTCCGAGCGACACCGCGATCAAGATTGACCGCTGGGTCATTCTGCAGACCATCAAACAGCTGTCCAGCCATCGCTCACGGGGCCACGATACCCGCCTGTTCCTCAATGTGACGGCCGAAACCCTGCAGGATAAAACCTTCACGCCCTGGCTGAGCGTTGCCCTGAAAGCCGCACGGCTGCCGGGCGATTCCCTGATCTTCCAGATCCGGGAAGGCGATGCCAACAATTACATGAAGCAGGCGAAAGACTTCACCAAGGCGGTTCACGAGCTTCACTGCAAGGTATCCATCTCCCAGTTCGGCTGCGCCCTCAATCCGTTCAACACCCTGAAACACATCGATACGGACTATGTGAAGATCGATGGCTCCTTCACGGAAGAAATCCAGAAGAGCGACGAGGCCAAAGAACAGGTCAAGGAAATGGTCAAGAGCCTGCAGTCCAGCGGCAAGCTCACCATCATCCCGCTGGTAGAGAATGCCGGCGTTCTCGCCACCCTGTGGCAGGCTGGCGTGAACTATATTCAGGGCTACTACCTGCAGGCACCAGTACCTGAAATGAACTACGACTTCGGCGACAACTGAGCCTGAACGGCTCAGAAGTCGGCGTTTTCCAGACTCTGATTGGTTTCGCTCTCACGGAAACCAATCAGATACAGGATCGCATCCAGCCCCAGCGTCGAAATCGCGTGGCGCGCTGATTCCTTGACCAGGGGCTTGGCGCGGAAAGCCACACCCAGGCCTGCCTGGCTCAGCATCGGAAGGTCGTTGGCGCCATCACCGACGGCAATAACCTGTTCCCGGGAAATATGCTCTTTCTCGGCGATTTCCAAAAGCAGTTCCGCCTTTCGCTTGCCGTCGACAATCTGCCCGGAAACCTTGCCTGTGACCTTGCCACCCTCAATCTCGAGTTCATTGGCGTAGATGTAATCGATACCGAGTTTGCGCTGAAGGTGGCGCGCAAAGTAGGTGAAGCCGCCCGACAGGATTGCAGTGCGATATCCCAGCGCCTTGAGACTGAGGATCAGGTGCTCTGCACCCTCAGTCATCCGCAACCGCGAGGCGATTCCCTCGAGGACCGATTCATCCAGGCCTTTCAGAAGTGCCAGGCGCTCGGCAAAACTCTGGCTGAAATCCAGCTCGCCCTGCATGGCCCTTTCGGTAATCTCTGCCACCTGCTCCCCGACTCCGGCCTCCGCAGCCAGCTCGTCGATCACTTCGGCTTCGATCAACGTGGAATCCATGTCAAAGACCACCAGCCGGCGATTGCGGCGGAAGATGGAATCTTCCTGGAAGGCGATATCCACATTCATTTCGCCAGCGATGTGCAGGAAATCCGCCCGCAGTTTCTCAAGATCTGATGGTGTGCCTCTTACCGAGAACTCGACACAGGCGATGCGATTGTCTGCGGCATTCAGCGAGGGTCTGGCAGACAGGCGTGAGATGTTATCGATGTTCAGACCATGACGCGCCGTGATGGCGGAAACCCGGGCAATCTGCTCGGCTTTGATATCCCGGGCAAGCAGCGTCACGATGTAGCAGGCCCGATTCCGGGCCGCGGCCCAGGATTGGTACTCCTCGACGGTGATCGGCGCGAACCTGACCTGCAGATCCAGAGCGTGTAGCCGGAACAGCAGGTCACGAATGACGGGCGAGGATTTGGACTCATCCGGAATCTCGATCAGGATGCCCCACGTCAGGTGGTCGTGGATCACCGCCTGACCGATATCCAGGATACGCACATCGTAGCGCCCCATGATGCCAGTGATTTCCGACGTCAGACCGGGCTTGTCACGCCCTGAGACGTTAATCAGGACCAGTTCACTCACTATCGGTACCCTCGCTGTCAGAGCCCGCTTCTTCCTGCGCTCGGGCGGCGGAAGGAATCACGTCAATGCCATCCACCCGCTGCAGCCCTCTGGGCAGCTTGTGGCCGCGGCGGCCTCGTTCACCGAGGTAGTGTTCAAGATCACTGAACTGAAGCCCCATCTTGCGCTTACCAGCGCGTATCTCCAGCTGGTCATCCTCGGCAAAGACTGCTACTGCCACCACATATTCTTCACGGCTCTGAACCCTGGCCGAGGGAATGCTGATGATCTTGTTGCCTTTACCCTTGGCCAGTTCCGGCAATTCGCTCAGCGGGAACACCAGCATCCGTCCCTCGTTGGACACCGCCCCCAGATACAGCGTTTTCTCGGTCGTCGGTATGGTCAGTGGAGGCATGATCTTCGCGCCCTTGGGGACACTGACTACTGCCTTGCCATTGCGGTTCTTGCTGATCATGTCGTTCAGCGACGTAACAAACCCGTAGCCACCGTCGGTAACCAGCAACGCCTTACGGGACGGATCTCCCATCAACAGGCCTGAGAAGCTGGCACCGGAGGGCGGGTTGATGCGCCCTGTAAGCGGCTCACCCTGGCCTCTGGCAGATGGAAAACTGTGAGCCATCAAGGAATAGGCCCGCCCGGTAGAATCCAGGAATATCGCCTGCTGGTTGTTCCGTCCCCGAGCCGCGAGGGAGAAACGGTCACCGGCTTTATAACTCAGACCTTCCGGCTCAATGCCATGCCCCTTGGCGGCGCGAACCCAGCCTTTTTCAGACAGCACAACCGTAACGGGGTCGTTCGAGATCAGGTCCACTTCACTGAATGCCTTGGCCTCCTCACGCTCGACTATCGGTGAGCGACGGTCATCGCCAAAGGTCTCGGCATCGGCTTGCATCTCGCTCTTGATAAGTTCTCGCAGGCGATCCTCGGAACCCAGAATGGATTGGAGCTCATCCCGTTCAGCCGCGAGCTCATCCTGCTCGCCCCGGATTTTCATTTCCTCAAGCTTGGCCAGGTGACGCAGCTTCAGTTCGAGGATGGCTTCGGCCTGATCGGCGGACAACCCGAAACGGGCCATCAGCTCGGCCTTGGGTTTGTCTTCGGTACGGATGATCTCGATCACTTCATCAATATTGAGGTAGGCAATCAGCAAGCCTTCCAGGATATGCAGGCGAGCGAGAACCTTGTCCAGACGGTGCTGGAGCCGGCGGATGACAGTGGTGCGTCGGAAGGTCAGCCATTCGGTGAGGATCTGGTGCAAACCCTTCACGCCCGGTCGGCCATCGTTACCGATCACATTGATGTTCACCCGATAGGTTTTCTCCAGATCGGTACTGGCAAACAGGTGCGCCATCAAACCATCCAGATCAACCCGGTTGGATCGGGGCACGATCACCAGGCGAGTCGGGTTTTCATGATCGGATTCGTCACGAAGGTCCGCCACCATCGGTAGCTTCTTGGTCTGCATCTGATGGGCAATCTGCTCCAGAACCCGGTTGCCAGAGACCTGATGCGGCAGATCCGTAACCACGATCTCACCACTCTCACGGATCCAGCGGGCCCGCATCCGCAGCGACCCGCGACCGGTTTCGTACATCTGACGGATGTCCTTGCGGGGGGTAATGATTTCCGCCTGGGTCGGAAAATCCGGGCCCTTGATGTGCTCGCAGAGTTCATCAACCGTCGACTCCGGCTGGTCCAGCAGGCGTATGCAGGCTGCGGTGACTTCCCGAACGTTATGCGGCGGGATATCCGTGGCCATACCAACGGCGATACCGGTGGTGCCATTAAGCAGAACATGGGGCAACCGGGCCGGAAGCACTGACGGCTCATCCATGGTGCCATCAAAGTTGGGCACCCAGTCCACCGTTCCCTGCCCCAGCTCTCCCAGCAGAACTTCCGCAAACGGTGCCAGGCGGGATTCGGTATAGCGCATGGCAGCAAAGGACTTGGGATCGTCCGGGGAGCCCCAGTTACCCTGCCCGTCTACAAGTGGGTAGCGGTAGGAAAAAGGCTGAGCCATGAGCACCATGGCCTCATAACAGGCGCTGTCGCCATGGGGATGAAACTTACCCAGCACATCACCCACGGTACGGGCAGACTTCTTGTACTTCGAGGTGGATTTCAGTCCCAACTCGGACATGGCATAGACGATTCGCCGCTGAACCGGTTTCAGGCCATCGCCGACATTCGGAAGTGCCCGGTCGAGAATGACGTACATGGAATAATCGAGATAGGCCTTTTCCGTGTAATCCCGGAGCGAAACCCGCTCGAAGCCTTCATCCGTTGTCTGAAACTCTGGCATGGATGCCTCTTTGATTGCCTGTATTGCCTGATTTGAATAGTGTCCGTGATCCTGCTTCCCGGGCCGGGAATAATCAACGCAGAAACGGGAGCGGACATTATATGGAGCACGGCGCCGATACACCAACAACCGGCGAATTTATTGGCCAAAACCGTCACACCCTTGCACAGGCATCTGATTCCAATAGCGGAATTCCCGAATGGAGTGTCCTCAAGGTGAGCCGTATTCTCCTCTTCAGTGAATAGAAGACCGTTTTACATCTCTAACAAGCGGAACACTATGAAACCCAACATCAAAGCCTGCGGGCAAGCCATGGTGACAGCCCTGGTAAATGCGGTTCTGGCGGTGACGCTGATGCTTCTGGTTGAGTTTGCAATCAGCGGCAGTTTCCAGGTTCCGGAGACCTATCTCTGGGCAGGGTTACTGATCTGGGTCGTTATTTTCGCGGGACAATTCTGGCGCCAGAGGCACCTTTGCCAATCCGGTGACACTCACCGGGAATCACCAGACCCTTCCAGATAACCTGTCCATGCTCCCGGCAAGTCACTTCTAACTGATCGGGAGCAATTTCTCTACTGTTTCTCAAATCAACCGTCTTCCCGGTGCTATATTTGGCAATAAGCCATTCTGGCAATGCGGGAGAGACGTATGGATTTTGGTAAGCGCCTGGGACTCCGGGTAAAAATTGCTTTGCCTTTCGTTATCACGGCTGTCGCCCTGGTTGTTATCGGACTGTTTGCCGTCAGCACTGTCCGAAACCTGGTATCCGACACTGACAATATTGCCGACACCTATCTGCCTTCCGTCAGCGAAATCCTCAACGGCGACCGGGATCTCTACCAGGCGCTGGTGGCCCAGATGGCCTATGTGGACGCCCAGTCCAACAATGAAAATGGCGAGAATTACCTGGCCAGTTTTGACGAGAATGCCGGCCAGGCCCTGGACCGCTTCAACACAGCAGTTGGCAGGCTTGAGGGTACGGGCGTCTCCGACGTTGCTCGAGGATTCGATGCTGCCTATGAGCGCTGGCTGGGATCCGCCCAACGGGTTCTTGAGCTGGCAGAAACAGGGGACCCGGAGCAGGCAAGAGCCCTGGCAGCCAGCGAAACCAACAACCTCTTCGACAATCTCAGAAATTACTTCGACGAGGTCGGCGCTCACGCTGACGCACGTGCCCAGATTCGCGCGGGTGAAGCCTCTTCAGAGGGCCAGAGCAGCTCGGTAACCATCCTGCTAATCACAGCCGTCGCTATCCTGATCAGTATTGGGCTGTTTGCCGTGTTCCTGAAATTGATCATCAGCTCTATCGCGGCGCTTCGGGATCAACTGGACAATATTGCCCAGGGTGAAGGCGATCTGACCCAGCGGATCCCTGTGGAGATGGATGATGATCTGGGCAAACTCGCAAAAAGCTTCAACCTGGTTCTCGAGAACCTGCAATCCATGATTGGTTCCATCCAGCAGTTGACCCGGGAGCTTGGCACCGGAGCCACGGATCTCGCCCGGGCGGCGAAGGACAACAATGATGGCGTGACTCGACAGACCGACTCTATTTCCATGGTCGCCACAGCCATCAACGAAATGCAGAGTGCGATCGAAGAGGTTGCCGGTAATGCCTCAAGAGCGGCCGAGATTACCCGCGATGCCGAAGAAAAGGGCAAGAACGGCGCACGAATTATCCGCAACTCCTCAGAGCAGGTGCATCGTTTGGCCGCACAGATTTCAAAAGCTGTGGAGGTTATCCGCAAGCTATCTGACGATTCCGACAACATCACATCCGTGCTGGACGTTATCAGGGGCATCGCAGAACAAACCAACCTGCTGGCGCTGAATGCTGCCATTGAGGCGGCGCGAGCCGGTGAGCAGGGACGCGGCTTTGCTGTGGTTGCCGATGAAGTGAGGACCCTGGCGCAACGGACCGGCCAGTCGACGGAAGATATTCAGAAAATGATCACAACGTTGCAGGCTGGCGTTGCCGACATCGTGTCGGTGATGGAAACGGGTAGCAAAGAGGCGAGCGAAACCGAGAAGCTGGCCACCGATGCGGAGTCTGAGCTCAAGGCCATTCTTGAAGCCATGGCCAATATTGCAGACGTGAATACCAGTGTCGCGTCGGCCACCGAGGAGCAGACTCAGGTTGTGGATGAGATCAACCGCAGTATTACCGAGATCAACGATCTGGCTACGGAGAGCGCAAGCCGGTCGAGGGATATCGACGGAATCAGTGAGTCCCTGGAAGGCTATGCGAGAGAACTGGAAAGTCAGACAGGCAGATTCCGGGTCTAGGCCCGGAATCTGACAGTGGCAGGGTCAGCCAGTATTACTGCCGGATACCCTCGACAGAAATGATGATCTCGACGGTCTCGGAGGCCTTTCCGAGATCCATCTGGATGCCGAAGTCCTTGAGGCGAAGCTCAGTTTCAGCTTCAAAACCCATGCGGTAGCCACCCCACGGGTCTTCCCCGTGGCCCAGCATTTCCGCGTCAAGGGTCACTTCTTTGGTCACACCACGGAGGGTCAGGTCGCCGATAATGTCGGCCTCGCCTTCTTCATCCAGAACAACGCGCTTGCTCTTGAAGGAAGCCTCAGGAAACTCGTCGACGTACAGGAAATCTTCACTACGAAGATGCTTGTCCCGCTCGGCGTGATTGGAATCCACGCTCGCGGTGTCAATGGTGACGTTAACGGTGCTGTTTTCTGGGTTCTCGGCGTCGTAAACGAATTCGCCGTCGAAATCGTTGAATCGACCGTAAAGCCAGCTGTAGCCAAGATGAGAAATCTTGAAGGTTATGAACTGATGGGCGCCCTTTTTATCAAACGCATAGGTGCCACTGTGTTCGTTAGCATTGACTGCACCTACAAGCGCCATCGACACGGCCGAGGCAAGCAGAACTTTTTTCATGGTTATCTCCCTTATTGCATTGGTGCCCGACTTCCGGGCGTTAAACGATAACTAAACGGCCGGCCAGTCACTTTCCTAACATACGCCGTAATGTGCGGTCGCGATCAAGCAAATGATGTTTGAAGGCGCCAGCCGCGTGAATGGCAGCAAGACCGACAATGGCCCAGGTGGACCAGTAATGAACGGTTCCGGCGGTGTCCTCCATTCCCTTTATCTGGCCAGTGACCGATGGCACTTCAAACCAGCCGAACACGCTGATCGAAGACCCGTCGGCGGTCGATATCAGGTAGCCGCTGACCATGGCGACGAAAATCAGCACGTACAGGAGAAGGTGGGCCGCATGGGCGCTTCGAATCTCCCAGCGCTTGTGCCCATCCAGCGGATCCGGCGAAACATTCACCGCTCTCCAGACCACCCGGAAAAGCATCAATAAAAACAGCAGTATGCCAACGCTGCGATGAATATCCGGACCTCGGCGATACCAGTCGTCGTAATAGGACAAATCCACCATCCAGAAGCCGAGCCCGAACAGGCCGAAAACAGCCAGAGCAACGACCCAGTGATTCACGATGGTTACAAGCCCGTAGTCGGCTGAGGTATTCCTGATTTGCATGATGAAAATTCACCCTGTTCCCTGGTTACATCGTTGGAGATAAGTCTAGAAACTTGGTTGTATGAAAAAAATCAAAATCTTTTGCAGCGCTACATCAGAAATTCTGACCATTCGCCCGGGCGTTTGCCTTTGGTCGCATAGGGGTTTTACGGATTGTTCAAAATTATAGCAACGATAAACTTGGCCCATACTTGAATGCCCCGTCTGGGGCCTCATTGACCGAGAGGACAGGACATGGAACTCGAATTCGACGAAAGCGTGGTTGTACCCAGTAATAACTGATTCTCTGGCGGTCCGTCCGGACCGCTGGGCTCCCCTCTCTTCTTTCCCCTTGCAGACCCTCAAAGATACAAACCGTTTCCAGTTTCTACATGAAACAGTGGTAATAAACGCGTTTTTTTGGCAATCTTCCTTCCAACTATCAGTAACTTCCCGATTTTTCTGGCGAAACCTGTACTGATAAAAGACAGTTCAGGCGCCAAACTGGGGCGACTGATGCGTTCGTTAAATCAACCAGAATCATCTATGTCGAGACGCCTCCCTGAAAAGCTGACAGCTCCGGAAGTGGACCTGTTGTCTCCTATGCTGAACAGGGACGGTGACACATGGACCGCAGATTTTCGCGGACTGACGTTGAGAACAGCACTCCAGCCGATTTACAGCATTTCACACAAGCGTATCGTCGGCTATGAGGCCCTGATCCGGGCCTTTGATACGGATAACTCCGCGGTACTGCCGCTGCACCTGTTCCAGCTACCGGCCTCCGAGGCGGAGAACCTTCTCCTTGACCGGCTTTGCCGCTATCTGCACATACGCAATTACAGCGGCATCCGCGATCAGCTGAACTGGCTGTTCCTCAACGTTTCGCCCCAGGTGGTAACCAGCGGCAGCCAGGCCGATTCGTTCTTCGGACAGCTTCTGGCCAAAACCGGCCTACCTCCACACCGGATTGTCATGGAAATTGTTGAGCAACCCACAGACGACGCCGAAAGGCTTCGGGAAACGGTTGCCTATTACAAGAAACTGGGCTGTCTGACGGCCATTGATGATTTCGGTGCCGGCCACTCCAATTTCGAACGAATCTGGAACCTGTCACCCGACATCGTGAAACTGGATCGAAAACTGCTTACCCGTGCGACAGACGATCACAAGGCACGCCAGATTCTGAACGGCATCGTGTCACTGCTGCACCAGTCCGGCTGCCTGGTTCTTCTGGAAGGCGTGGAAACCCGTGATCAGGCAATGATTGCGATCGATGCGGGCGTGGATTTCGTTCAGGGCTTCTATTTCCGCAGACCGAGCACAGACCTCGACCAACTGACCCACTCACCCGCCGATTTCGATCATCTGTTGCAGGAATACAAAACCCGCAACCAGGTTACCCTGGACCCGACCCGGCAACTGGTGGACTTTTTCAGTGGCTTCTTCGACCACGCAATCACGAAGCTTCGCAGCGGGATGAGCATGCAGCAATCCTGTCTGGAATTGTTGAACCACCCAGCCGTTTCCCGCTGCTACCTGGTCGACGACAAGGGCGTTCAGATGGACGACACCCTGGTTTCCGATGCGGGCACACGCAGTATGGACCCGCGTTTCAAACCCCTGGAGAGCACCAGCAGCGCCGACTGGTTTCGCCAGCAGTACCTTCGCCAGGCGCTGGCTCAACCGGAAAGCCTGCACGTAACCGCCCCCTACCTTTGCGTCACCGGAGCCTATATGTGCGTGACCCTGTCACTGGGGTACTATCAGGGCGGCAAGCTTCAGGTGCTGTGCTGCGACATTCTCGCCAACCCGACCGAACAGCGCTCATAGACCGGGAGTGATGTCGTAGACCACGGCAATAACCACAACGGTAACGGCACCAATAAACACGTTCATGGGTAAACCGACCCGCACGAAATCACTGAACCGGTAACCACCAGGCCCGAATACCATCATGTTGGTCTGGTACCCAAGCGGCGTGGCAAAACTGGCGGACGCGGCCATCATCACCGCAATCACAAACGGCTCGGCGGCCACCCCCATACTGTTCGTCATCGACAGAACGATGGGAATGACCAGGACCGCCGCCGCATTGTTGGTAATAACCTCGGTCAGGACCGACACCACGAGATAAACCAGCAGGATCGTTAACAGTACGTCGCCCTGACTGAATTCAAGGATGCCTGCAGCCACAAAGCCTGCCGCGCCGGTCTGTTCCAGAGCCGCGCCCATGGCAAAGGAGGCCGCAATGGTAAGGATCACCGGCACATCCACGGACTTCTGGGCCTGGCCCACCGAGCAGCAGCCAGTCAGAATCATTCCTGCGGCGCCCAGCAGGGCCGCGTTAAGCATGCTCAGGGTGCCACAGGCAGCGAGACCCACCAGCACCAACAGGATTCCCCAGGACAGCCACGCCCGGTCATGCCGGGGTGTCTCGGTTTCCAGGTCATTAATGAGCAGGAAGTCCTTGTTATAGCGCTGTCGGCTGACAAACGCGGGGCGGGCCTCGAGAAGCAGCACATCGCCAGGTTTGAGGCGGATATTCCCCAGGTTGCCGGAAACACGCTCCCCACCCCTGGCAACGGCCAGCACAACCGCACCGTAACGGTCCCGGAACCGGGCGTCGCGAATGGTCAGCCCCAACACATCGGACTGAGGCGACAATGCCGCTTCAACCAGACGCCGTTCCGCCCGATCCTTGCTCAGACTCGGCTCGTCTTCATGGACTGAGGGGACGATACCGTTTATCCGCAGGAGGTCAGAAATGGCCTGGGTATCACCGGCAAACACCAGACGATCGCCACCCCTGAGTCGCTCCTCCGAGGGCACCGCCGTAACCACGCTGCCATCGCGTTCGATCTCAACCAGATACAACCGCTCAAGCTCCCGGAGCCCGGCTTCACCAACAGTCTTGCCGACCAGCGGCCCGTCAAACGACACCGCGACCTCCAGGGTAAACTCCCTCATGGAGCCAAATTTCTGCTGATCCTTACGATCCGGAAGCACACGGGGCATAACCAGCAGCAAAGCGGCCACGCCGATCACCGCCACCGGCAGCCCGACCGCCGTGATCGAGAAAATGGAGAAGCCCTCTTCGCCGGTTAGCTGCTGGTACTGGCCGTTGACGACCAGATTCGTGCTGGTGCCGATCAGTGTCAGGGTACCCCCGAGAATGGCGGAGTAGCTCAGGGGAATCATCAATTTGGACGGTGAGATACCGATCTTGCGGGACCACGCATGAACCGCCGGGATCATGGTGGCGACAACCGGGGTGTTGTTGAGAAAACCACTGAGAAGGGACACCGGGAGGGCAATCCGTGCCTGGGCAGAACGAACGGTCTTGGGATTGCGAAGCAGGTGATGCACCAGCAGATCGACACCGCCGGAATGATGAATGCCCGCAGCCACCACAAACATGGCAACCACGGTGATCAGACCACTGTTGCTGAACCCGGCGAGCGCCTGGTCCGCGGACACAATCCCGCTGGCACTGAGCACCACGAGCACACCCATCATCACCAGATGGGGCGCAAATCGCCCTGCACTCATCAGTATCAACGCGGTGCCTGCGAGGCCCAGCGCAAACCAGCCCTGCCAGTCCATCAACGGTTCTTCCCGATCAGAAAACTGGCAGGATAACGACTTTGCAGAAGACAGAGAAAGAATAAAGGATGCTTTTTATAGCATCTTATAGAATATTAAACTTCGATGTCCGCCATGTTGCCGTAGGTCTCGAGCCACGCCCTTCGATCGGATGCGCGCTTCTTGCCCAGCAACATGTCCATGCGGCTATCGGTATCATCCCCGTCTTCGATGGTCAGCATGACCAGGCGACGGGTGTCCGGGGCCATGGTGGTCTCACGCAGCTGAAGCGGGTTCATCTCACCCAGACCCTTGAAGCGGGTCACCGAAATCTTGCCCTTGCGCTTCTCCGCGGCAATACGGTCGATAATGCCCTGCTTTTCATGTTCATCCAGGGCGTAGAAGGTTTCCTTGCCCAGATCTACCCGATACAGCGGCGGCATGGCAACGAACACATGGCCGGCGGCAACCACAGGGCGGAAGTGTTTGACGAACAACGCGCACAGCAGCGTGGCAATGTGAAGGCCATCCGAGTCCGCATCAGCAAGGATGCAGATCTTGTTGTACCGAAGGCCATCCAGCTGGTCAGAACCGGGATCTACACCAATGGCAACGGCAATATCGTGAACTTCCTGGGACGCCAGGATCTCGCCCGAATCAACCTCCCAGGTATTGAGGATTTTCCCCCGAAGCGGCATCACCGCCTGAAACTCCCGGTCCCGGGCCTGCTTGGCGGAACCGCCTGCAGAATCACCTTCTACGAGGAACAGCTCGGACCGGGCGGTATCCCCACCAGAACAGTCCGCCAGCTTACCCGGGAGTGCGGGGCCCGAGGTGACTTTCTTGCGGGCCACCTTTTTGCTGGCTCGCAGCCGACGCTGGGCATTGCTGATGAAGAGCTCGGCCAGTGCTTCTGCCACATCGGTGTGCTGGTTGAGCCAAAGGCTGAAGGCATCCTTGACCACGCCGGAGATGAAGGCCGCGGCCTCACGGGAAGACAGACGCTCTTTGGTCTGCCCTGAGAACTGGGGCTCCTGCATCTTGAAGGACAGGACATAGGCTGCCCGTTCCCAGATATCTTCCGGAGAGAGCTTAACGCCACGGGGTAGCAGGTTGCGGAACTCGCAGAACTCGCGCATCGCTTCAAGCAGGCCGGTACGCAGCCCGTTCACATGGGTGCCGCCCTGGGCCGTGGGAATCAGGTTTACGTAGCTTTCCATGATCGCTTCGCCGCCCTCGGGCAGCCACTGGATGGCCCAGTCCACCGCTTCCTTGTTTCCGGAAAAGCTGCCGGTAAACGGCTCAAGCGGCACAACCTCGATATCGGCAAGGGCCGTGCGCAGGTAGTCCCGCAACCCGTCTTCGTAAAACCATTCGTCTTTTTCCCCGGTTTTTTCCTGGAGGAAAGTAACCGTCAGGCCCGGACACAGAACCGCCTTTGCCCTCAGGTTATGGCGGAGCCGGCTAACGGAAAAATTGGGGCTGTCGAAATAGGTTACGTCGGGCTTGAACTTCAGGCGGGTACCGGTGTTGCGCTTGCCCACGGTATCGATCACTTCAAGCTCGGACGCTTTGTCGCCATTGGCGAACGTCATCCGGTGCAATTGGCCATCGCGCTTGATGGTTACTTCCAGATGGGTGGACAGTGCGTTGACTACGGATACACCGACACCGTGGAGACCACCGGAAAAGTTGTAGTTCCCCTGAGAGAATTTGCCGCCGGCGTGCAGGCGGGTAAGGATCAGTTCAACGCCAGGCAGGCCTTCCTCTTTGTGCAAATCCACGGGCATGCCGCGGCCGTCATCTTCAACGCTCAGCGAGCCATCGCTGTACAACACCACGTCGATGCGTTTGGCGTGCCCTGCCAGCGCCTCATCCACACTGTTGTCGATAACTTCCTGCGCCAGGTGATTGGGCCGACTGGTGTCTGTATACATCCCCGGCCGCTTGCGCACCGGATCCAGGCCGCTCAGTACTTCAATAGCATCGGCGTTATATTGTTGCTGGCTCATGGGCAGGAACTGACTCCGCGATTGATATGAAAAGCTGAGCCATAGCTTAGGGATTCGTGAGGAAAGATCAACGGTTGTTTTCGGCGCGGGTGATCTGGATATCATCCCAGCCTTCAGCGGTCACCGCGATGACCGCGCAGGGGGTGGTGAGCGCCTGGGTGACGATGGTGCCAGGGGCGGGTTCAGCCACTCTGACCCTCAGCTCCAGGGTTCCGCCACGGATCTCAGAGGAGTCAAGGGTGACACTGTAGCCGCCGGTTGGCTTCTGGCCAATTGAAGCCAAAACGATGTGTTCTCTTTCAAACTCAATAGTTTTGAGCGCCTCGAGAGAGAGGTTTCGCCCGGGCAACGCTTCCAGCTTCTGAACGTCCTGACGGCTTGCCAGATGAACATGGCCGGGGGCCGTAAGGCCACAGTGCGCCGACTGCGTGATCTGGCGTGCTAGCGGCCCACCTTCTGCGGTTTCTGAACGACTGCTTGCACATCCGGATAGCATCAGCGTTGCTGCCAGAAGACAGACAGCGCGAAAGTGAATGGGCATCAACGATTGACCTCCAGGTTTCTCACCGGCTCAGCAGCTGTGCTCCCGGGTTTTTTCAAACGATAGCCCTCGAAGCCGGTGCGGGGCAAACCCATGGAAGCAATGGTCGGGCGCCGGAAGCTCGTGCTCAGAGTAACGCCGGTGACCCGCTCTTCCCCGATGACGATCTTCTCTGGCAAGCCATTTACCGGGTACTCGGCACAGGCCTCACCGCTCTCACAAATAAAGCCGTTGTTGTCCATGTCCGTTCCGGCCACCAGGAAATACTCCCCGGGTTCTATGTCGTCGAAGGAGAAGCTGTAACTTCCATCGCGGGCCGTCACCACGCGCTGTTCGATGGTTTCGCGGCTTTCATCAGGGCTTACCAGCAGTACGTAATGGCGACCTGCGTCTCGCTCATCAGCCAATTCCCTGAGGTCTATCGAAACTGGAACCTTCAGGGTTCCGGTTTCG
This sequence comes from Marinobacter sp. 3-2, assembly GCF_003751355.1. Lineage (NCBI taxonomy): Bacteria > Pseudomonadati > Pseudomonadota > Gammaproteobacteria > Pseudomonadales > Marinobacteraceae > Marinobacter > Marinobacter sp. 3-2. The sequence goes on from NZ_RJUQ01000011.1 coordinate 596,040, forward strand.
CCACCAGCACTGTAGTCAATCTGAATCGCCGTCGCATAACTCTGCCCGTCATCGACATTTTCCTCCAATACCGAGACGGCCACCGAGCCCGGCAGAGAGCTGCCAGCCGAAAGCGCCGGATCTAGAGAAATCAAAGTTGAATCGAAGGCAACGTTATCAACCACGACAGATTCGCCTTCGGGATAAACGGTAAAATCAAGCTCGCTATTGAAGCGTGCCCGGTCAAACTCGATGGCAGAAGGCGAAGAAAGGACTATCGTGCTCACGGATCCGTCCAGAGCCGCGTCAACTGACTTGAGCGCATTTATCAGACCAGCCCCATATTCGGTACTGTTGCCTACGTTCTCTGTCAGCACACCACTGACCATCCAGGCCCGAAACTGGCCGGGAGTAACTCCCTCAGGGTTTGCCCCTTTCATCAAGGCATAAACGCCTGCAACGTGCGGAGCAGCCATTGAGGTACCCTGTAATCCTGCATAGGAGCGGATAAAGTCACCACCATCATCAACCCCCCAGGTGCTGATGACCAGGTCGGCGTTACCATCCAGATTCGCGTCTCTGGTCGCATCCCCGCCCGGCGCAACAAGATCCACTGAACCACCAAAATTGGAGTATGAGGCGCGCACCTTCCCCGCATCGACTGCGCCAACGCCAATAACTCGCTCAAAGGCGGCTGGATAGGTCAACTCATCGGTACCCTGGTTGCCAGCCGCAGCGACAACCAGCTTTCCATTTGAGTCCGCCCGGTTTATGGCTGCCTCCAGAACGGTGCTGGGGCCAACGCCGCCCAGACTCAGGTTTATGACATCGATATCGGGGTTGTCGGCAGCCCAATTTACCGCCGCGACAAGATCATCCAGAGTGCCCGCACCATCCCGTCCAAGCACTCTGACGGGCCAGAGTGTTGCCGCCGGCGCAACACCGTCTACGCCGGCCGAATCCTTGAGTGCAGCTACAATGCCGGCAACGTGGGTTCCATGGAAGTTACTGCTCTGAGGTTTACCGTCACCCGGATCAGCCGGGTTGTTGTCATAGCCCAAGGGGTCATTGAACTGTGGATCGATATCCACTTCAGCAGACACATAATCGAGAATTCGTCCGGAATTGAACGGAATGACATTGGTGTCCAGGTCCAGGTGCCAATCGCCATAGGTTTGCGGAGTGGAAGTGAACAGGCCGGTGTCCATCACAGCCACTCCAACCGAGTTACCAAGGGTCGGCGCCGCTTGCCAGGCAAGGGGCGTACTGATGAGAGGCAGATTCCATTGCAAAGATGACAGATCACGGTCCGCCTGAGCCCGGTAGATATAGTTTGGCTCTGCCACCTCCACGCCCGGCTGCGACTTCAGATTGGTAATCCAACGAAGGGTCTGGTCCCGCAAGGCCCCGGAAGCGCTGGACGATTGGGAAGCGACGGCACCAACAGGTTCACGCCTTACTAGCCAGGCCCCCTGCCCCAGTGATTTCGCAGAGGAGGCCGACAAAGCTCCTGCGAGGCCCTGCGGATCCAGGCGCCCCTGCTCTTGCGGCGACATCACCACAATGGCCTCGTCCGGAACAAACTCCGGCTGGCTGTAATAGGAGCTCGAAAAATTGGTAACGCCGGTTGTCGAAACAGACAGCACGTACCGGAATGGACCGCCACCGGCTGTTCGGAGACTTATTTCCGCGGGCCCTTCTGCGGGTGCAGTGACCATCAAGGCTGTATCGCCGGCACCGGAATCTGAGTCCGAGGCGCCGCTCTGATCAACCGACAGGCTAATCGAGGGGGCTAAAAAATCAGAATCCCTGAAAACCTGAACGGTAATCGTGCTGCCCGCTGCGAGATCCGCGCGGAATGTATCCTGCTCGTCAGCGAAATACTCGAAGATAAACTCGCCGGAATCGGGGTAGATGCCTGAAGTAGCGCTCAAATAACCACCCAGAATACCTGTTGAAGGCACTAACTGGGCGGTACTGAAAGAATCGTTGGACACCGCTTCATTGACCCGACTGTCATCAGCCGTATCCGAATCCACTCGCGTTCCACTTTCGATAGAAATAGTTCCGCCGAGCCCGGGCTCCTGCGAATCGAGGCTGTCGCCACCGCCGCCACCTCCGCAACCCACGAGGAGAAATAGAGCTGAAAAAACTGAGATCAATTTTGATGAGACACCAAAAGACATAAGTCAGGCCACTGGCAGAAGATCGATTTTATTTCCTAGGGTATAACAAACACGTTCCTTGCGAGTGTTCGGTTTCGTTCAAACTACGTTTCCTCTTGTATTCCAGATGCAAAAAAACCGCCTGTAGTTTCCCTCAGGCGGCCTTCTTTATCTCACTTCAACATTACAACGCGTAGAACAGCATCGGCACAAAGGCCACGAACAACAGTGTGGGGCCCATCACAGCCAGGGGCAGCAGCAACCGCTCATAGCGATGCCAGAAGGAACCTGTGCGCTCTGCCGCCAGTACTTCAGTCTCGCCCACCACTTGGCGGGTGAGCAGGTGGTTCAGCGCCACTGGCGGGCTCAGGTAACCGAGCTCAAATGCCACCAGACACACAATCCAGAAGTGCAGCGGATCAATACCCAGCTGGATCGCCGGCTGGGCAATGGTCGCCGACACCAGGATTACCGCGCCGAACGGGTCCATGACCATGCCTATAACTGTGAGCATCACGACGATCACCAGCATGGCGATCCAGGGACTGGTCAGGTCCTCCGGGAAGAGCGCGTGAACGATATCGGAGCGCTCCAGGATTCCCCCCAGGCAGATGGAAAACCCGATCAACGCCAGCAGCGCGCCAATGTGCACTGCCGAATCGCTGGCAGCGGCCGAGCTGCGTGCCCAGAACACCTGGGAACGGGTCTGGCCCTGCTCACCACGACTCCGGCCGGAATCCAGCAACACCAGCGCGAGCATTACCAGCGGCAGGATCAAAGGAGCGCTGTACTCGTTGAACTTCAAGCCGAGAACAACCCAGATCGACAGGATAACCAGAGCTGCCACGGCCACATAAGGCAGCAGGGCCCGGCTTTCCGAGAGAGCCGCACGGAAAGCGCCGGGCGCCGGACGAGGCTTCCAGTTTCCCTGGGTCTTGCAGACAATCAGTGAAAACAGCGTTGCCGACATGATGAAGACCCAGAAACCCCAGCTGTACATCTCAGTGGTTGTCACTTCCTTATTGAGAGCCGCCACAACAACGATCAGCAGGCACGGGTTGAGCACCACGCCGAGGCTTCCGGACATGGCAGTCGTTGCCAGGGAAAGCTGCCGCCCTGCCCCGGCTCGGCGCAGCTCGTCATACACAACACCACCCACGGCCAGGATGAAAATGCCCGATGCGCCGGTGAACGCTGTCGGAAACGCCGTTGCGAAGATAATCACCGAAGCCAGCATCGGCGCTGGCAGATTAAAAGGTTTGATGAGATTGAGCAGGAGCTCGGGAATTCTGGTCTGCTTCAGCATCATGCCCACCAGCACATAAAGGCCGATATTGATGAACATGGATGACAGGTTGGACATCATTCCAAAGTAGATCGCCAGGCCCGAGGCATACCCGTCTACCAGGAAGAAATAACTCATGGCGATCAGGCCCATGGCACAGTACAGAGGAATCACCAGACCGGACGAGACGGAAAGACCGCCGGGGCGGATACGTTCCGGAACGTTCAGGAAGCGCACTGCATTGATCACCATGAAGAGGCCGAAGACCCCGCCCCAGGCATATTGAAGGCTCATCGTACCGTCCGAACCCGGCGACGTGGCCAGCTTGCCCAGGTAAGCGTTCAGCGACAGCACCATCAGACCATTAACCACAAACTGCACACCCTGGCTCAGCCGCCATTCAGCTCGATTGCGGGGCAGGCGCAACGCTATGTGGTCCGTGTCCAGCGCAGCGATTGCCGCAGCCATCGCGAACATCGCAATGAACAGGTACTTGGTTAGCTCAATGTTCTCGAGCAGGAAGTTCGCAAGTCCCTGCTCTAGCGTCTTGAACGCCCCTAGGGCTGGCGTAGCGTGGGCCAGGTTCTGTTCATAGACGTCGTATTGCTGCTGGCAGAGTTCCAGATTGCTCTGTAGCGATTTGCGGATGGCATCGGGATTGGGCGGTGAGCTGAACAGATCACCGGGGTCGGGCTTGTAATTGGCCACCCGGCGAGCCACTTCGGCATCAACATCCATTTCCAGCTGACAGGACGGCTCTGTCGCATCGGGATTCAGCAGATAATAGTTCGGCCAGGTCTGTTCTCCGACCCAGAGCAACCGGGAATGGAGCGAGTTGCCCATCCCCAGCAGCAGGGTAAACAGCAGGAGAAGCAGCAGAACCGCCCCGTAAATGCGATGTACGGGGTATAGGGTCCGTGCTGCCGGAGCGGTAATTGCTCGCCAGTTCATGATGGTTCCGCCCCGTTATTCGCGGTTGGCCGCGGTGCACTCGGCTGCAGCAGGGTTACTTGCACAGCGGATCTTGCTGAGCAGCCCCATCATTTTCGGGTGATACACATCCGGCGCCCCGTTCAGGCCATCGCGCATCTCGATCCGGTTCTCCCGGAACATTTCCTGATAGCCGCGGATGTCTTTTTCAGGAATGCGCACCCATTTTTCTTCGGGAATGGCTGCTTCCTGGCCTTCAATCAGCCCCATGGCCTGAGGAAACATATTCCAGGCAACCTCACGGGCTTTCTGGGCGGTGTCGTCGTCCAGCACGTCATCACGGGCAACCATCTGAAGCGTCAGCTGTGCCAGCGGATAGTCCACAACCCCGCCGCTTTCGCCGATGCCCTTATAGAGTTCCAGAGCTTCGTAAGCAAAGGCCGGCGCATAGGCGGTATCCACCGAACCGTTGTTAAACTTGCCGGCGAAGTTGGTGATGTCGGAGGGCACGACCGTGGCTTTGACGAAGTTCACCATGTGAATCGCGTCTTTCTGATAGTCGAGAGTTGCCATTCGCTTGCCCGCCAGCTCGCCGGCAGTATCAATACTGCGATCATTTACAAACAGGTAACCGGCACCCACCGGTATGATACCGAGCACTTCGTAACCGTTATCCTTCATCAATGGCGCGGCTTTCGGCTGCGCCAGCGTGGCCAACAAGGTTTTCAGGTTGTCGTAGGTGGGCAGCGCTCCCACAGCGCTGATGCTGCCCGTGAACTTGTTGAATGGACGAATCCGGATGTCCGTGGCGGCAACGGCATCGCATTGTCCGGCGTTAAAATCACCGATCGCCACGCCCTCATCGGTGTAGGGTTTCAGCTCGAAATCCACGCCGTGGCCCTTCATCTCTAGCGCATAGTCTTTGACGAAGTTGTAGAAGTCGCCATTGGCGCCGATTACATCGAACACGCACATGGAAACAGACTGTGCCGATGCCAGCGGAGCGGCGGCCACAAGGGCCATGGCAGCGAGGGATTTGCGGATCATATCGACCTCCGGGTCATTCTTGTGTTTGTCAGTTTTCAGAGGATGTCGGCAACCTGCCTCACAGCAGGTCGTCCAGATTCATGGTTTCGACGTTGTCGGTTTGCCGCTCGGGGCTCATCCTGCCGAAGAAGGATTGCGGCGTTCGATAGCCGTAATTGGCGGTCCAGTGCTTGTCAGAGGAAAAGCGCACCACGCCCGCCGCGACTTCATCCACCAGACGGTACTCGTCCCAGACCTCCATAGTTGCATCGGCCTCGGCGAAACTGGCGATGGCTTGCTCAAGCTTTTCCGGGCGACCAAAGGTTTCGGCGGCGACCGCTTGAAGCGCGTGCGGAACCCGCATGCCTTTTTCAACCCCCAGTTCCCGGCTGTGCTCAAGCATCTGCCAGGGGTCCGGCGCCAGAGCCGGACGGGTGTCGGGCAGCAGCAGCCAGACCAGGGCCCGGATGGCGTTTGGCATACCGCCCCACTTTTCATTGTCCAGACAGGTAGCGGCACGCTCGGCCTGGGGAGCGATGTTCCTGGGGACTCCGGCCATGGCGCCGGAATTGGCATCGTTTACGATTGCCTGCATACCGGTCAGCAAGCCCAGCAGGAAGGTGATTTCGTCCTGTTCGGTGAACAGAAAGGGGCATTCAAGGGGCTCAGCAGCGGGATCAAACTCGTAGGCGGCCATTGCTCGTTTGAAGGAGGCATACCGGCGTTTCGCGGTCAGCGCATTCAATCGCTTTGCCACTTCCCTGGCGTCCTTTGCCGCTTCCACATCTCCCTCATAATCCGCTCTGAGATAGGCGAGCTCAGCTTCCCAGGCCTTGTACTCGGCACAGTTGCCTGCCAGAAGCATCAACAGGGAGCCGGTGGTGTCAGGTGCATCGGTGACCCGCGAGAAGGAATAGAGCAGCGGATCCACGCCCTCGCCCAGCGCACACGCCATCTGGGTGTCGGACATCTGCAACACGTAGGGCGTGGCTTCGCCCTCCGAATAATTGGAGAGCACAACGCCGGTGGTGGTGTAGATGGGGTTGGCCGAGCAACCTGTGAGTATGGCAACGGCTGCCAGCGAGAGAGCTTTGAGGCGAGCCGCAAAGACATGCGGTCCGAGCTTTGCCAGAGAGGAGATCATATTTCACCCTGCATCACGTTGTTTTTGTTTGCCCGATCTGAACTCGGTTTTTGTCAACGGGTGCAAGAATGCGGTGAAAACTGTCCTACAAAAATGGCTCGAATGCCGATTTTGTTATGCCGATCGGGCCAATGGCCCGGAAGGAAAGGATTTTGCCAGAATATTATTGATATAAAACAATGACTTTTGAAAACGCCAATCCGCTCACAGAGCCATCATTGCCATTACCTGATCGGTCAGGCCATCCAGTGTCAGCCCTCCCCGCTCCGGTTTGTACCAGGTTACTGTCCAGCTGAGAGCGCCAGTCAACATCCGTCGAACAACGAACGGATCCGCCTCCAGCGCGCCCTCGCGCTTCAATGATTCCAGCACATCCAGCCACAGTTTCTCGTAGATGTCCCGAAGCTCCAGCACTTCGCCCTGGGACGGGGCCGACAGACTCCGCCATTCAAATACCAGGACCGCCATCGCTTCGCCGGTCTGGCCATTGATAGATTCAAGTTCCGCGCGGATCAGTCCACGAAGCTTCTGCCTGCTGGTATCGGCGGCTTCCAGAGCCGCCTGCATGAGCGCGGTGTTCAGCCGGATGGTTTCTACCATCACTGCCTTGAGGATCTCTTCCTTGGTTCGAAAGTGGTGGAACAGGCTGCCGGATTGAATACCCACGGCAGCGGCAAGATCACGAACTGTAGTGCGCTCGTAGCCTTTTTCCCGGAAAAGCCGTGCCGCCTCAGTGAGCAGACGGCCGCGAGCGCCTTTGGGGTCTGACACAAGGTTTTCTGCGATCAGGGACTGGAGGATCTGGTTCTGGCTCACTACGGCTACCCGGTTGGCATAAGAGGCCTTTAATTCTACCTGAAACATGCCTGTTTACAAACCAAGCGCTTGCTTGGTATTGTCATCTCCATCGTGTGGCAAAGCCGCCACCGCTCCCATTTTCAATCAGCAATCATTTACAGGGCACAGGAAGATGGCTGAATCCCCCAACACTGTTCGCATCGGATGCTCCGCCGCCTTCTGGGGCGACACGGAAACGGCTGCCGCGCAGCTCGTCCACAAGGGCAATATCGACTATCTGGTAGCCGATTATCTGGCCGAAATCACCATGTCGATCATGGCGGGCCAGAAAATGAAGGACCCGTCCCAGGGGTATGCACGGGATTTCGTACAGACGGTCATGGGCCCCTTGCTCGGAGACATCAAGGAAAAGGGCATTCGGGTGCTGGCCAACGCCGGCGGCGTCAACCCGGTGGCCTGTCGTGACGCCCTTCAGGCTCTCTGTGAAAAAGCCGGCGTGGACATGAAGATCGCCCTGGTTCTGGGCGACGACCTTCTGATGAAAAAGAAAAATCTCGCAGATATGGGCGTCAAGGAGATGGGTTCCGGCCAACCGATGCCCGCAATGATGGTCAGCCTGAATGCCTATCTGGGAGCGCCAGGTCTGGTTGCGGCTCTGGAACAGGGCGCGGACATCGTTATTACCGGCCGGGTGGCAGACAGTGCCCTGGTATTGGCACCGCTGGTGCACGAGTTCGGCTGGAGCTGGCAAGACTACGACAAACTGGCCCAGGGCAGCCTGGCCGGGCATCTGCTCGAGTGCGGTGCCCAGTCCACCGGCGGCAACTTCACAGACTGGGAAGCGGTAGCTGGCGGCTACGCCAACATAGGATTCCCGATAGCCGAAGTGAGTGCCAACGGCGACTTTTTTATCACCAAGCCCGAAGACACCGGCGGGCTGGTTAGTCGTGGCACAGTTGCGGAACAGCTGGTCTACGAAATCGGTGACCCAAGGGCCTATCTGCTGCCGGACGTTACCTGCGATTTCACAGGTGTAGAGCTGGAGGAAACCGATAAAGACCATGTACAGGTTCGGGGCGCACGGGGGCTGCCACCCACCGACAGCTACAAGGTATCGGGCACCTGGCCGGATGGTTTCAAGTGCACGGTCACCTTCCTGCTGGCAGGAATGAATGCCAGGGCCAAGGCCCAGACTGTGGCACAGGCAATTCTGGCCAAGACCTCACGCATGTTCAGCGAACGTGGCCTGCCCGATTACGGCGAGACCAGTATTGAGCTTCTGGGTACCGAAACCACCTATGGCGCTCATGGCCGTGGCGAGGATTGCCGCGAAGTAGTGGTCAAGATCAGCACCGCCCATGCCAAGAAAGAGGCCCTTGTGCTGTTTTCCCGCGAGATTGCCCAGGCCGCCACCGGTATGGCACCGGGCATCACCGGGATTGTGGGTGGTCGGCCGACCGTGTGGCCGAAGATCCGGTTGTATTCATGCCTGGTGCCGAAAACGGAAGTCGATGTGTCCGTGGATCTGGGCGGCCAGCGGCAAGCCATTGAGGTTGAGACAAGCGGCGGTTTCGATAGCAGTGACCTCCAGCCCCAGTCGTTCACACACGATGCAGGCGACACGGATATCACTGTGCCGCTGGTGAAGCTTGCCTGGGCCCGCAGCGGCGACAAGGGCGACCACACCAACATTGGCGTGATCGCCCGCAAACCAGAATTTCTGCCGTTCATTGAAACCGCGCTGACGGAAGCGGCGGTTGCGGACTGGATGGCCCATACCCTGAATCCGGAAACCGGCCGGGTGACCCGCTGGGCCATGCCCGGTCTGCAGGCCATCAATTTCATGCTGGAGCACAGCCTTGGCGGCGGTGGAGTGGCCAGCCTGCGGATTGATCCCCAGGGAAAGGCGTTTGCCCAGCAGCTATTGGAGTTTCCGGTGCCTGTTCCTTCTGGTCTGGTTAAAGATTGATTTATTGGTGCATGCACTCTGGTTGATAGCGCGTCCCGGGACACGCCGTGAATACATCCATGTAGGCTTGATCGCAGCATCCTTGCTGCTCACAGTCCCGAAACGCGCTACCAACCAGAGCGCCCGAACTTTGAAAGGGTCTTCGTTACTATGAGCTATCAGTCTGTGTTTCATCCCGACTTGTTTAAGGGCCAGGTGTATATTGTTACCGGCGGCGGTTCTGGTATTGGCCGGTGTACGGCCCATGAACTCGCTGCCCTGGGCGCACGGGTTGCCCTGGTCGGCCGCAAGGCCGAGAAAGTGGAATCTGTGAAAGCAGAGATCACCGAGGACGGCGGCATTGCGTCCGCCCATGTCTGTGATATCCGTGAAGAGGACTCGGTCAAGGCCACGGTGAAGGCGATCATTGCCGAACACGGAGGCCTGAATGGTTTGGTGAACAATGCCGGCGGGCAGTTCCAGGCGCCGCTGACCGGGATCAACCAGAAGGGCTGGGAGACGGTGGTTCGAACCAATCTGACCGGCGGCTTCCTGATGGCACGGGAATCCTACACCCAGGCGCTGTCAAAAACCGGGGGCGCTATTGTAAATATCGTGGCCGATATGTGGGGTGGTATGCCCGGCATGGGACACTCCGGCGCCGCCAGGGCCGGCATGGTGAACTTTACCCAGACAGCCGCCGTTGAGTGGGGCGCGTCCGGGGTTCGGGTCAATGCGGTTGCTCCGGGCTGGATTGCTTCCAGTGGCATGGATAACTATCCCGAGCACATGAAGCAGTGGATCCGCAGTCTCGGCGATAACGTGCCCATCAAGCGTATGGGCACCGAAGCCGAAGTCAGCTCGGCCATCTGTTTTTTACTCAGCCCGGGCGCAGCGTTTATCAGCGGGGATTGTCTGCGGATCGACGGTGCTGCGTCACAGGGAGGTCGGGTCTGGCCGTTACCGAAAGCCAAGAACAACGAACCCTACAACGGCTTTCACCGGGCCATCACCCCGAAAGTTCTGAGCGACGACTGAGGAGCTGACCATGCAGGTACTTGAATCCACGGTAAGCTCCACGTCCGAGGACTTCCGCACCAACGCCGAAGCCATGGACGCCCACATCACCACGTTCCGGGACGTTGAGCAAAAGGTTCTGGATTTGGCGGAAGCCGCCCGGGAGAAGTTCACCAAACGGGGCAAGCTGCTACCAAGAGACCGGATCAACCGGTTGCTGGACCGCGGCACGCCCTTTCTGGAACTCTGCTCCCTGGCCGGCTACAAGATGCACGACGACAAGGACGGCAGCCTTGCCGGCGGCGGGATCATCGCCGGCATCGGTTATGTAAGCGGCATCCGCTGTCTGGTGGTGGCCAGCAACAGCGCCATCAAAGGCGGCACCATTACCCCTGCCGGCCTGGACAAGACGCTGCGCCTGCAGCAGATCGCCATGGAAAACAAACTGCCGGTGGTATCCCTGTCCGAGAGCGGCGGCGCCAACCTGAACTACGCCACCGATATTTTCGTGCTCGGCGCCCGGGGCTTTGCCAATCAGGCGCGGATGTCGGCTGCGGGCATTCCCCAGGTCACCGTGGTTCACGGCAATGCCACTGCTGGCGGCGCCTATCAGCCGGGTCTGTCCGACTACGTGATCGTGGTGCGCGAACAAGCCAAGATGTTCCTGGCCGGCCCACCACTGCTGAAGGCAGCAACCGGCGAAGTTGCCACCGATGAGGAACTTGGCGGCGCGGAGATGCATGCGACCGTGGCAGGAACGGCAGAATACCTGGCCGAAGACGACGCCGACGGCATCCGCCAGGCCAGAAACATCCTCGAAGCCCTGCCCTGGAACGAGCAGCTGCCACCCCGGCGCGAGCTTCAATGGGAGGAACCGCTCTACCCGGCCGAGGAGCTGTTGGGTGTCATCCCGGCGGATTCCAAAAAGCCCTACGATGTGCGCGAAATCCTCGCCCGCATTGCCGACGGTTCAAAGTTCATGGACTTCAAGAACGAGTTCGACGACCAGACCGTCTGCGGCACCATCCGAATTGAAGGTCATTCAGTCGGCATCATCGGCAACAACGGCCCGATCACCCCGGCTGGATCCGCCAAGGCCGCCCAGTTCATCCAGCTCTGCGACCAGGCCGGAACGCCGCTTTTGTTCCTGCATAACACCACCGGTTTCATGGTGGGTACTCACTCAGAGCAGAACGGCATCATCAAACACGGCTCGAAAATGATCCAGGCTGTGGCCAACTGTCGGGTGCCAAAGGTCGCAATTGTCATCGGCGGTTCCTATGGTGCAGGTAACTACGCCATGTGCGGACGTGGTCTGGACCCGAGGTTTATTTTCGCCTGGCCCAACAGCCGAACCGCCGTTATGGGCCCGGCACAGGCCGGCAAGGTTATGCGCATAGTGGCAGAAGACAAGCAACGTCGCGGCGGCATGGAGCCGGATCCGAAGACACTGGATTTTCTGGAGCAGGCCACGGCGAAGAAACTGGAAGAAGGCTCAACGGCGCTGTTCGGAACGGCCCGATTGTGGGATGACGGGCTGATTGATCCTCGGGATACGCGGCGGGTTCTGGCTTTGGTTCTGGACGTTTGCCGAGAGGCGGAGGCTCGGCAGTTGCGGCCTAATACGTTTGGGGTGGCCCGCCTGTAGGCTTTCTGGGTTTGGTGGGGCCCGCCTCTGGGATTTCTTGTTTTGCGGGAGGAACTGGTTGGGGCACCCTGTCCAAAAACCGCTACGAGCACATCCATGTGCGCTTGGCGTCGGCCATCCATGGCCGCCGACATTTTTGGACAGGGTGCCCCAACCAGTTCGTCGAAATGCAGAGGTCACGCTTTTAGCCAGCATGCTTTTCAGCCGAAGCATGCGAAAAAACAACCGTAGGTCGGATTAGCCGAAGGCGTAATCCGACAAAAAAGCCAGGCCAATCCGCCAATCTGTCGGGTTACGCCTTCGGCTAACCCGACCTACAAAAACAACAAAACTGTCAGCAGGCAGCAACAAATTTACAGACATAGGCAGGTGTGTGGGGCCGCTTCCAGAAAATGTCGGCGGCCATGGATGGCCGACGCCAAGCGCACATGGATGTGCTCGTAGCGGTTTTCTGGAAGCGGCCCCACACATCTGCCACCCAAGCTAAAGAACGTGCTCCACAACAACGAAGGCACGAACTTTCTATAAGCAGGAGAACAACAAAGTGAAATTCACAGCCGAACACGAAGCCCTTCGAAAAACCGTCCGCGATTTCGTGGAGAAGGAAATCAATCCCCACTGCGACGAATGGGAAGCCGCCGGGGAATTCCCGATTCATGAACTGTTCAAAAAGCTCGGAAACCTCGGAATCCTCGGAATCCAGAAGCCGGAGGAGTACGGCGGTATGGGGCTGGATTACAGCTACAACCTGGTGGCTGCGGAAGAGCTTGGCATGGCCCATTGTGGTGGTGTGCCGCTGGCCATCGGGGTTCAGACCGATATGTGTACCCCGGCCATTTCCCGGTTTGGATCTGATGAACTGAAACGCAGTTTCCTCGCTCCGGCCATTGCCGGCGACATGGTGGGATGTATTGGCGTCAGTGAAGTTGGCGCAGGTTCTGATGTGGCGGGGATGAAAACCACTGCCAGGAAAGACGGCGACGACTACATCATCAACGGCTCCAAGATGTGGATCACCAACAGCCCCAAATCGGATTTTATCTGCCTGCTGGCCAACACCTCGGACGACAAGCCCCACAAGAACAAGTCTTTGATCATCGTGCCCACGAAAACGCCGGGCATCTCCTTCAGCCCGCACCTGAACAAGCTCGGCATGCGCTCTTCCGAAACCGCCCAGATCTTCTTTGACGACGTCCGTGTGCCACAGCGCTACCGGATCGGCGCCGAGGGCACCGGTTTCATGATGCAGATGCTGCAGTTCCAGGAGGAGCGGATCTGGGGTGCGGCGAACGTTATCAAGGCGCTGGAAAACTGCATCACCAAGACCATCGAGTACTGTCGCGAGCGGAAGACCTTCGGCCAGCCGCTGATCGACAACCAGGTAATCCACTTCCGCCTGGCCGAACTGCAAACCGAAGTCGAGGCCCTGCGCGCCCTCACCTACCAAGCCTGCGAGCTGCACGTCGAAGGCAAGGATGTGACTCGCCTGGCCTCCATGGCCAAGCTCAAGGCCGGACGTCTTGGGCGTGAGGTTACAGATAGCTGCCTGCAGTACTGGGGCGGTAACGGTTACATGTGGGACAACCCGATTTCCCGGGCACACCGGGATGTTCGACTGGTCTCCATCGGCGGTGGTGCCGACGAAATCATGCTGGGAATTATCTGCAAGATGATGGGCACCCTTCCGGGCAAGAAGCGCGACTAACAAACGGACGGTGGAGTCACTTATGGACCAGGTACCGCATTGCGAAACACTGCTTCTGGAAAAACAGGGCCCAACCCTGTTTATCACCATCAACCGACCGGACGTGCGCAACGCCATGAGCCTCGAGATGGTGGCGGAACTGTCCGCGGTGTTCACCCAGATTGAAAACGACCTGCACATTCGCGCCGTCGTCATTCGGGGCGCCGGTGGGCACTTCTGCGCCGGCGGCGATATCAAAGACATGGCCGGTGCCCGCGGCCAGAAAGCGGCCGAGGGTGAGGCGGACCCGTTCTATCGTCTGAACCGTGCCTTCGGCCAGATGATTCAACAGGTCAACGAATCCTCGAAAGTGGTCATCGCGATCACCGAAGGCGCTGTCATGGGCGGTGGATTCGGTTTGGCCTGCGTTTCCGACGTTGCCATCGCCGGGCCGAGCGCCAAGTTCGGCATGCCGGAAACCTCCCTCGGCGTGATTCCCGCCCAGATTGCGCCGTTTGTGGTTGAACGAATCGGCCTCACCCAGGCCCGGCGGCTGGCCCTGCTGGGTTTGAGAATCGATGCAAACGAAGCATGCAGTCTTGGCATCGTTCACCAGGCGGCTTCTTCAGACGATGAACTGGAGGAGATGCTGACAAGCGCTCTGGATCGTGTCCGCCACTGCGCACCGGTAGCCACGGCAGAAACCAAAGCGTTGCTACACAGGGTTGGCCATGAACCCATGAGCGGTTTGCTGGACAGCGCGGCTGAAAAATTTGCGGAAGCCATCCGGGGAAGCGAAGGAACGGAGGGCACCATGGCCTTCATGCAAAAACGTCCACCAGCCTGGGCAGGCGAATCCGAATGATGCGGAGCGAGGTTGGGAGCCGTCTGGCTTCCAGAAAATGTAGAGGGCCATGGATGGCCCGAAACAAGCGCACATGGATGTGCTCGTAGCGGTTTTCTGGAAGCCAGACGGCTTCCGGCCTCGCGGCGAACTCCACAGGGGAAAACAAGAACATGCTAAAAAAACTGTTAATAGCCAACCGAGGCGAAATCGCAGTCCGGGTGATGCGTACCGCGAAAGCCCTGGGTTACCGCACCGTGGCCGTCTACTCCGAGGCTGACGCCAAAGCCATGCACGTGGAACTCGCCGACGAGGCCGTCTGCATTGGCCCGGCACAGGTATCCGCCTCCTACCTGAACAGCGATGCAATTCTTCAAGCCGCCCGCAAAACCGGCGCCGACTGCATCCACCCGGGATACGGCTTCCTCTCCGAGAATGCCGCCTTCGCCAACGCCTGCAAAGACGCCGGATTGGTGTTTGTTGGCCCTCCCGCCTCGGCCATCGAACTCATGGGCAGCAAGCGCCGATCCAAAATCGCCATGCAGGAAGCCGGCGTGCCAGTGGTGCCTGGCTATGAAGGCGACAACGCCAACGACGACGAACTGATCGCCGCCGCCAAAGACATCGGCTACCCCCTCATGATCAAAGCCTCTGCCGGCGGTGGTGGCCGCGGCATGCGCCTGGTTGAGAGTGAATCCGAACTGGCCGACAACATCAAACGGGCCCGTTCCGAATCAAAACAGGCCTTCGGCGACGACGAACTGATCCTGGAAAAAGCCGTGATTGAGCCCCGCCACGTGGAAATCCAGGTGTTTGCGGATCGCCACGGCAATGCGGTCTACCTCGGCGAACGGGACTGCTCAGTACAGCGCCGACACCAGAAAGTAGTGGAAGAAGCACCCTCCCCCTTTGTCACGCCGGAACTACGACAGGCCATGGGTGAGGCTGCAGTCAAAGCGGCTCTGGCCTGCAACTACGAAGGCGCCGGCACCGTCGAGTTCCTGGTCGACAAGCACCGAAACTTCTACTTTCTGGAAATGAACACCCGCCTGCAGGTAGAGCATCCGGTCACCGAACTCATTACCGGTCAGGACCTGGTCGCCTGGCAGCTCAACGTGGCCGAGGGACGCCCGCTGCCGCTCGGCCAGGACGATATTCACCTGAATGGCCATGCCATTGAGGTTCGACTCTATGCAGAAGACCCTGCCCACGGATTCACACCCCAGACTGGACCGCTATACGCCTTTGAACCAGCCGAAGGCGAAGGTTTACGGTTTGATACCGGGGTACGATCTGGAGATGCTATCACTCCCCACTACGACCCGATGCTGGCAAAAGTAATTGCCTGGGGCCAAAACCGAGATGAAGCCCGCCGGCGGCTGATCCGCTCGCTTGAGGACACGACCGTGTTCGGCGTGACCACTAACCGCCATTTCCTGAGCCGGATTATCGCAGACGAGACTTTCGGGGCCGGCGGGGCGACCACGGCCTTCCTGCAGCGGGCCTTCAAGGACGATCCGTCCCTTCAGCCGCAAAACCTGACCATTCGCCAATTGGCCCTGGCCGCCTGCGTGCTCGACCATAGCATTTCGGGCCAGAGCGCCTGGAGCAATGCGCCGGCCACCATGACGCCCATCAAGCTGGAAACCGGCGACACCACTGTCGAGCTACTGGTGACCCGCAGCGGCAGCCGGCTGTCTGTGAGTATGGGCGAAACCCGGCATTCCCTGGTACTTGAAAGCCAGAGGGATGGCCATTTGTGCATTATCGACAACGGCGTTCGTCAGGCCTGCCAATATCACCGCCAGGGCGATTCCCTATATTTGCAAGCGTTCGGGCAATCCTGGTCGGTTCGCGATGTTACCCACCAACCAGCCAGGACTGCTGGCGGCGCGGGCAGCGGTCGCATCCAGGCGACCATGGATGGCGCCATCATTGATGTGTTGGTTGAGGCTGGTCAGAGCGTTCACCAGGGCGATACGCTGGTGATACTGGAAGCCATGAAGATGGAGCATCCGGTAAAAGCAGACCGGGACGGCAGAGTCGCCGAGATTCTTGCGAGCAAGGGCGATCAGGTGAAACGCAGTCAGTTACTGGTCCAGATAACCGCCAACGAGACGGCCGAACAGGAGAACGAGGCATGAGTACCATGCGTGATCGTACCGTTTTTATCACCGGCGCCAGCCGTGGCATCGGCCGGGCCATCGCCCTCGCCGCCGCCCGTCAGGGCGCGAACGTAGTGATTGCCGCCAAATCAGACACGCCTCATCCGAAGCTGCCAGGCACGATCCATACGGTGGCGGAGGAAGTTCGGGATGCTGGAGGCAAAGCGCTACCGCTGGTTCTGGATGTCCGGGATGAAAAACAGATCCGCCAGCGCATTGATGAGGCCGGCGAGCATTTTGGCGGCATCGACGCACTGGTAAACAACGCAGGCGCCATTCGGCTAACCGGTGTGGAAAACCTCAAGGTCAGCCGGTACGACCTGATGCATCAGGTCAATGCCCGGGCCGTCATGGCCTGCAGCCAGGCCGCACTGCCCTGGCTGAAACAGTCGGACCGGGCTCATATCCTGAGCCTGTCGCCGCCTCTGAATCTGAATACCCGGTGGTTCGCCCAATATGGCCCCTATACCACCACAAAATACGCCATGACCATGCTGAGCCTGGGCATGGCGGAGGAGTTCAGGCGGTACGGCATTGCGGTTAACACGCTGTGGCCAAAAACGCTGATTGCCACGGCAGCCATCGAATTTGAGGTTGGCGGGCCCCAGATGATGGCCCAGGGCAGGAAGCCGGACATCATGGCCGATGCTGCTGTCAGCATCCTCAACCGGTCGTCTGAGACTATGACTGGTCAGACCCTGATCGACGAGGACCTGCTACGGCAGGACGGTATCACCGACTTCGAGCATTACCGGTATGAGCCGGGCGATAAGCCCCTGATGCCGGACCTGTTTCTGGACTGAACCCGAGGCATGCGTTGTTCCGGGCTCAATGTCCACACAATAAAAGGGACCAATGGAAAAACCATGAGCCAAGACAACGTATCCGCATTAGACATTGCCCGCAGCCTGCCCGGAATATTCCGGCGCTTGCCGGCCATAACCCGGGGGCTGTATTACTATGCCCTGAAAAACGAGAACCGTGAGCTTACGCTCGGCACTCTTATCGAGAGCAATGCCCGGAACCTGGGAAGCCGGCCCGCCATTCTGTTTGAAGACCGCTCGATCACATGGAGCGAATTGGATGGCTGGGCCAACCGCATTGCCCGCTACCTGCAGGACCAAGGGCTTGCCAAAGGGGATGCCATTGCGATCTTCCTTGAAAACCGCCCCGAATTGCTGGCCGTGGTAGCCGGCGCAGCCAAACTCGGCGTCGCCTGCGCCATGCTCAATACCTCCCAGAGAGGCAAGGTACTCGAACACAGCATCAACCTGATCGAGCCCAAAATGGTGGTGGTTGGCGAGGAACTGGTCGAGGCGTTCGACGGCATAAGGACAGATCTCAAGACCGCCCATCCCCAGCCATTCCAGTTTCTGGCAGACACCAACACGCTGAACGCCTTTGGGGACGCACCAACCGGTTACGCCAACATGGCCGAGCAGGTCAGCACCTTCAACAGCGACGCCCCGGTTCTCAGCGATGCGCCGAAAATGGGCGATACCGCCATCTACCTGTTCACCTCCGGCACCACCGGCCTGCCCAAGGCCGCCCCGGGCTCACACCGCAAATTCATAATGGCCTACGGCGGGTTTGGCCTGATGTCTCTGGCCATGAAGCCGGAGGACGTTCTTTACTGCACGCTCCCCCTTTATCACGGCACCGCACTGCTGGTCTGCTGGGGCTCCGTCCTGGCCGGTGGCTCCGCCATTGTCCTGCGCCGCAAGTTCTCCGCCAGCGCCTTCTGGGACGACGTTCGCTATTACCACGCCACCACCTTCGGCTACGTCGGCGAACTCTGCCGCTACCTGCTGAACCAGCCACCCAGCGAACAGGACCGGAACCACAGCCTCACCAAAATGATCGGCAACGGCCTCCGCCCGTCCATCTGGAAGGAATTCAAGGAGCGCTTCGGGATAGAGACAGTCGCAGAGCTTTACGCCTCCAGCGAAGGCAACATCGGCTTCAGCAACTTCTTCAACATGGACAACACCGTGGGCTTTTCCACCGCCCCCTACAAGCTGGTGAAATTCCACGACGGCACACGGGATCCCGTTCGTAACGAAAAAGGCTTCATGCAGGAAGTCGCAAAAGGCGAGCCCGGCCTCTTGATCGGCGAGATCACCAAGAAATGGTCGTTCGAGGGTTACACCCAGAAAGAGGCCACGGAAAAATCGATCCTCCGCAACGCTTTCAAGAAGGGGGACGCCTGGTTCAACACTGGCGATGTCCTGAAGGAAATCGGGTGCGGCCACCTGCAGTTCGTCGACCGTATGGGCGATACCTACCGCTGGAAGGGCGAAAACGTCTCAACGACGGAAGTGGAAAACATCATCGACGGCTCGGGGATGGTCGAGGAAGCCATCGTCTACGGCGTCGAGATCCCCGGCACCAACGGCAAGGCCGGCATGGTGACCCTGGTTCCCCACAGCAATGGCCGAGAGTTCGACGTGAACAGATTATTCGCCTATCTGCGGGACAATCTGCCGGCCTATGCAGTACCGGTGTTTGTGCGTATCACCCACGCCATCGAGAAAACCGGAACCTTCAAATACCGCAAGGTGGATATCCAGAAGCTGGGCTATTCGCTTAGGGACGGCGAGGAAGTCTATGCCTGGTTGCCCGGGACTGATGGGTATACCCTGCTGACGCCGGAGCTGGTTTCGGAGATTGACTCGGCTTCGGTCCGGTTTTGATGATTGGCCTTTTGTCTGGGCCCTAGCCTTATGGATTAGCGGATTGGTGAGGGTGGGCACCTCCTCCCAAAAACCGCTACAAGCACGTCCGTGTGCGCTTGTTTCGGGCCGTCCATGGCCCTCTACATTTTTGGGAGGAGGCACCCACCCTCACCACCGGGCTATTGCGTTATAGTCTTGATACTCAGAGATACCACTGATTCCCGAAGTTGCCGGTTGGGAGCACTTCCCAAAAATGTCGGCGGCCATGGATGGCCGACGCCAAGCGCACATGGATGTGCTCGTAGCGGTTTTTGGGAAGTGCTTCCAACCGTCAACCTCACAAAGCTTTCAGGCTTCGATAAAACTCAGGAGCCGACTTTAAGCACAACCTTGCCGGTCGCTTTCCGCTCGGTCAAAGCCCCCAGAGCCTTTGCGTAATCCTCAAAGTCATAGACAGCACTGATCTTCGGATCAATCTTGCCCTCTGCATAGAGCTTCATCAGCTCCATCATGTTCTGGGCGCTGGCCTCCGGCTCGCGTTGTGTGAAACTGCCCCAGAATACGCCAACAACGGAACAACCTTTCAGAAGAGTCAAATTTGCCGGGATTTTCGGAATCTCGCCGGCCGCGAAGCCGATGATCAGGTGGCGGCCATTCCAGCCCATGGCGCGGAGGGCCTGTTCGGTGAAGTCACCGCCTACGGGGTCGTAGATGACATTCACGCCTTTGCTGTGAGTAAGCTTCTTCACCGCGTCTTTAAGAGGCTCTTCGGCATAATTGATCAGCTCATCTGCGCCTGCTTCCTTGGCAACCGCTAGCTTTTCAGCCGAACTGGCGGCTGCAATAACCTTCGCGCCCATGGCCTTGCCGAGCTCAACCGTTGCCAGGCCCACGCCACCGCTAGCGCCCAGAACCAGAAGCGATTCGCCAGGCTGAAGGTTGCCGCGCTGCTTAAGGGCGTAATAGGAAGTTCCATAAACCATGGTGAAGGCCGCAGCCTTCTCGTCGGACATGCCATCAGGGACGGGGAGAAGATTCTGCTCCGGCACGATGACTTCTTCGGCAAAGGCGCCATAACCTGTCAGCCCAGCAACACGGTCGCCTACCTTGAAGCGGGTTACCTTGTCGCCAACCTCGATAACCTCACCCGCCATTTCGCCACCCGGAGAAAAAGGCAGGCTCGGCTTCAACTGATATTTGTTCTCGATGATGAGGGTGTCCGGAAAATTCAGGCCGGCGGCTTTAACGCGCACTTTGACACCGCGGCCTTTCACTTCGGGGCTGGGAACTTCTTCGATGACCAGCTTCTCGGCCGGACCATATTCCTTGCAGAGGATGGCTTTCATGAGTGCTCCGTTTTTGTTTGATCGGATTCCAGGCGGCAGGCGCCTGTGATTGTTATCCGTCAAGCTAAACAGAGTCTTAACATGAAGCAAATAAAGTTCTTTTATCTAAGCGCATAAGCGGCGCTTATTTCTCAGAGCGAGTCCATTCAGAGCATGGTCCCGCCGATCACGAGAGCGCCAACCAGAACCACCCCGGCCACAATCAGGCCAGTTTTCATTCCTGAGGACAGCACCTGAGGCGCGTCGCCGACAGATTTAGGATCATCACGGGTAGACAGATTCTGTTCCTGGCTGGAGTTGCGAACGAGCTCGATCATTTTCTCGCACTGTTCAGAGGTGAACGCGGCCGGATCAAAGGATTCAAGTCCCTGATCATCCAGAAATGCCCGAACGTCCCTCGAAAGCGGCACGTATTTCATGGACCAGTTACTGAACGTTCGGCTCTTGAGGGGCTCTTCTATCAAGGTGACGATGTTGCGGTGGCGGTCATCCTTCAGGATCCTGTCATACGTGCGACGGACGGCGTCCTCTTCACCTTCCAGATACTGGAAAAACCGGTCGTTTCCGTAGTAGAGGCCACCGACCAACTGGTCTTTGGCATTGTTCTTACGGGAGGTCATCAGAATTCGTGCAACGTGGGGTTCAACACCCTTTTCCACCGGTTTGGCTTCGAACGTGGCTTCACTGGCATAGGCCAGACGCATCAGGGACATAGCAACTCCGTACAACAGGATACAGGTAATTTGAATGCAAGATACGTTCAGAACTGTCGCTATGGATCACAGTCCGGAGGCCCGCGCTTTCTAACACCTATCTGGCCTCAGGTGAAAGCCATCCGCTTTTTCGCTATTCTGCGCGCTTTGACTTTAGGCATCCGGCCACTCCTGGCCTATCTCGGGGCTCGCCATGATCGACATCATCTACGTGCTTGAAATGGTTGGAATCGTCGCGTTTGCGATTTCCGGCATGATCGTGGCGCGCTCCAAAAATATGGATCCTGTGGGCGTATTTACCATCGGCTTCATCACGGCACTCGGTGGTGGCACCCTGCGCGATCTGATCATGGACAACCACCCTCTTTACTGGATCAAGCACGAAGAGCAACCGATGCTGATTCTGGCCATGGCGGTTGTCTTCAGCTATTGGAAAAAAGCAGAGCGGCTGCGGGAGTCAAGAATTGTGTTCCCCGACGCCATCGGACTCGGCGTTTTTTCCATCCTTGGCGCCCAACTGGCCCTGGATCTGGGACATTCCTGGTTTGTCGCTTCCCTGCTAGGAGTGATGACGGGCACCTTTGGCGGCGCCCTGCGGGATACCCTCTGTAACGAGGTCCCCTATATCTTTCGCAAAGACCAGATCTACGCCTCGATCTCATTCGCCGGATGCTGGCTGTACTTTGTCTGCCAGTGGTTCCTCGACAACGAGGTCCTGCCGCTGACCATTGGCCTGCTTTTTATCGTCATCGTGCGGATGCTGGCGGTCCGCTTCGATATCCGGCTCCAGCGTGACTCTCACAGCAACTAACGCCACATTCGCTTTGACGAACTGTCAATCATCCCTTGGCCTCAGGAGGCTGAGCCGGTAATATTGCCGTTTTTTCACGCAATTCAAGAATTCCGTCCAGACCAGACCCCCAAACACAAACTTTCAGCATCCTGTGAGGCAGACACCCGTCATGCTTGAACGACTGTTCCAACTCCAGGCCCACGGCACCACTGTTCGTAAAGAAGTGGTTGCGGGCATTACCACCTTCCTGACCATGGCGTACATCATCGTGGTCAACCCGAGCATCCTGTCATCGACCGGCATGGATTTCGGGGCTGTCTTTGTTGCGACCTGTCTTGCAGCCGTGATCGGCACCCTGATCATGGGGCTGTGGGCCAATTACCCGATCGCCATGGCACCAGGCATGGGGCTAAACGCCTTTTTCTCCTTCACGGTCGTCGGCAGCATGGGCTACAGCTGGCAGATAGCGCTCGGAGCGGTGTTCATTTCCGGCTTCCTGTTCTTCCTGCTGAGCATCTTCAAGGTGCGGGAATGGATCATCAACAGCATTCCCATGTCCCTGCGCTTCGGCATCTCCGCGGGCATTGGCTTCTTCCTGGCCCTGATCGCCCTGAAGAATGCCGGCATTGTTGTGGATCACCCCGCCACGCTTGTGGGGCTGGGCGAAGTGAAAGTGGCAGAGAGCCTGCTGTTTTTCGGCGGCTTCGTGCTGATTTGCGCACTGTCCTTCCGCCAGGTAACCGGCGCCGTCATGATTGGTATTATTGCGGTTACCGGCGTAGCCATGGCTCTGGGAATGGTGGAGTACAACGGTCTGGTTTCAGCACCCCCGAGCATAGCGCCGACGTTCATGCAGCTGGACCTGGCGGGCGCCCTGAATATCGGCATGATCAGCGTGATCTTTGCGTTTCTGTTCGTCGATCTGTTTGATACATCCGGCACCCTGATCGGCGCCGCACAGCGCGGTGGCCTCCTCGACAAGGACGGCAAACTGCCGCGCCTCGGCCGGGCCCTGATGTCAGACTCGATTGCGACCATGTCCGGTGCCGCCCTCGGTACCTCAACCACCACCAGCTACATCGAATCCACCGCGGGCATCTCCGCCGGCGGCCGAACCGGCCTGACCGCTGTCGTGGTTGCCGCGCTGTTTCTTGCTTGTTTGCTGCTGTCACCGATCGCCAGCATCATCCCTGCCTACGCCACCGCACCGGCACTGCTTTACGTGGCGGTTCTGATGGCCAGCGGCCTCAAACTGATTGATTGGGAGGATGTCACTGATGCAGCCCCGGCTGTTGTCACCGCCCTGATGATGCCTTTGACCTTCTCCATTGCCAACGGCATCGCCCTGGGATTCATCACCTACGCCATTCTGAAGGCACTCAGTGGCCGCTGGGCAGATCTGAACGCCAGTGTTGTTATCATTGCGGTTGTGTTTGTTCTGAAATTCATTTTCCTGGATGCGGCCTGATCCGCCTCCAGGGCATTAACCGGAACGTTTATGGATTATTTTTCTGAAAGCATCAAAAAGGCCATTCGCACGGTCCCGGACTGGCCAAAGCCGGGCGTGGCCTTTCGCGATATAACCACGGTACTGCAGGACAAGACTGCCTTCCGGAAACTGATTGATGCCTTCGTACACCGCTACCACGGCCACAAGATTGATGCCGTGGCAGCGGTGGATGCGCGCGGCTTTATCATTGGCTCGGCACTGGCCTATGAGCTCAACGCGTCCCTGGTACTTGTCCGCAAGAAAGGCAAGCTGCCGTTCGATACGCTGGTGGAGGACTACGAGCTTGAATACGGTACTGCCTCCGTAGAGCTGCACAAGGACGCGTTCAAGCCGGGCGACAACGTGGTTCTGGTGGATGATCTGATTGCCACTGGCGGCACGATGCTCGCCGCAACCCGTCTGATCCGCAGGATTGGCGCGGAAATTGTGGAAGTGGCAGCCATGATTGATCTGCCCGATCTCGGCGGCTCCCGCAAGCTGCAGGACGAAGGCCTTCAGGTTTATACTGTTTGCTCGTTTGAAGGGGAATAATCAACAGCAATCAGGAGACGACCATGCCGGATTACCAACACCACTGGAAGGATGGCACACCCGTCCATCTGCCACTGGGAAAGATCGTCTGCATTGGTCGCAACTACGCCGAGCATGCCCGGGAGCTCAATAACCCGGTGCCGGATGAACCGCTGCTGTTCATCAAACCCGCAACCTCGGCGGTGCATATCACCCGTCCCCTGGATTTTCCAAGAGACCAGGGGGCGGTTCACTTCGAGACCGAACTGGCGGTTCTGATCGGTCGCCCCTTGACCCAGGCTTCAGCCAGCGAAGCCAAATCCGCGATACTGGGCTACGGTCTGGCACTGGACCTGACTCTGCGGGATCTCCAGGGCAAACTCAAAGAAAAGGGCCAGCCCTGGGAAAGAGCGAAGGGGTTCGATGGTGCCTGTCCGCTTTCGCCGTTTGTCCCGGCCGATAAGTTTCCCGATGCCCCCATTCACTTCACAATGGACATTGATGGCAACCGCCAGCAAACCGGCGATACTGGCGATATGCTCAACCCCATCATTCCCCTGATCGCTCACATCAGCAGCCAGTTCACTCTGCTGCCCGGCGATGTGGTGCTGACAGGAACACCAAAAGGCGTGGGCCCGCTGGTTTCTGGCCAGACCCTGTCGCTTGAACTGGAAGACCTGCTGTTCGTGGAGACCAAAGTGGTTTAACGTGCAGGGCCGGCTAAACCCAAATCCGGTCAAAGGCGTACATCTGTTTATGGCAAAGAAACCGGTAACTTCCCGACGTGGTCGCTTCTTCAAACTCGCTGGCATGACTGCCTCTGTGGCAGGGCAATATGCCGGCCAGCGTGCGCGCCGCCTGTTCCGCTCAGAAAATGACGAGGGCGCCCAGAGCGAGAGCTACACACGCATGGCCGACCAGATCGCCGATACCCTGGGCGAGCTGAAAGGGGCGGTCATGAAAGTCGGACAAATCGCTTCCCAGACCCAGGACTTTCTGCCCAAGGAATTTTCGGACGCGCTCGAGAAGCTTCAGAAAGAAGCCCCGCCCATGCCTTTTGAGGTCATCGTGGGGCAGATCGAATCGGAACTGGGGAAACCGGTCTCCGAGCTTTTCGAGTACCTGCAGGAGACACCCTACGCTGCGGCTTCCATCGGCCAGGTGCATCGCGCCAGACTCCACGATGGCACCGATGTCATTGTGAAAATCCAGTACCCCGGCGTGGACGAATCCTGCGATTCAGATCTCAAACAACTGCGCATGGCACTGAGATTGGGCGGCCTGCTGAAAATGCCCAAGGAGTCGGTCGACCGGCTGTTCGCCGAAATCCGGGAGCGACTGAAAGAAGAACTGGATTACGAGAACGAAGCACGAAATATCGAACTCTTTCGGGAGTTCCACAAGGATCAGTCCTGGGTGCTCATCCCTTCCGTGGCGAAGAGCCACTCAACCCGACGTGTCCTGACGATGGAACTGGTTGAGGGAGATCACGTCAGCAAGGTTACGAGAGACCGGTACGACCAGGACACCATCAACCTGATAGGTCACCGGATCTTCATGCTCATGGCGGACCAGCTTTTCCGTTTCCAGTGCATCCATGGCGATCCCCACGCCGGCAACTTCGCCTACCGGCCTGATGGCTCCATCGTCATGTACGACTTCGGCTGCGTAAAGAAGCTGAAACCGGAAATCATCGCCGCCTACCGCAACGCCCTGGTTTCTGCCCTCGAGGAAGACTACGAAGCGCTTGACCGTCATCTGATTGACCTGGGCGCGCGTGTCGGAAGCCAGCCAGCGGTGGATGAAGCCTACTACGCTATGTGGCGGGACATTCTGGTGGTGCCCTTCGAGGATCGGGAGGTGCCCTATAACTTCGCAGAAGCCGACATCCACAAGCGCGTGGCCGAGAAAACCAGCACCGTGTTCAAATACCTCGACTACTTCAAGCCGCCGGTGGAAAGCATCTTTATCGACCGGATGATTGCCGGTCATTACTGGATGCTGAAGCGGCTGGGTGTTCAGGCCGCGTTCAGGGAAGAACTGGAAAGGTACCTGAAAGCCTGAACCCTACAGGTAATGGGCAACCCACTCGGCAACACCCTCGACGGCACCCTTGCGAATAAACCGGGCCCGTGACACTGACGCCGGCTCGCCCGGGTCAATCACGGTGATGGGGACATCTCTGTCCACTTCGTAAACCAGTCCTGCAGCCGGGTATACCTGCAGAGACGTTCCCACGATCAGCAGGTGATCGGCCGTGCGGACAACTTCGGCAGCCTTGTCCAGCATGGGCACTTCCTCGCCAAACCAGACAATATGAGGACGAAGCTGGGCGCCACGGTCGCAGGTGTCGCCCGGGTTAATATCACGATAACCGATGTCATAAACCAGCTCCGGATATTTTGAACTGCGCGCCTTGGTAAGCTCACCGTGCAGATGAATGACGTTGCTCGCGCCACCCCGTTCGTGGAGATCGTCCACGTTCTGGGTGACCACGGTGACCCGGTAGCGCTGCTCAAGCTCCGCCAGCAGCTGATGGGCCCGGTTCGGCTGGGAAGAGGCGAGCTGGCGGCGTCGGTCATTGTAGAACCGCAGCACCAGCTCCTGATTGCGCGCAAACGCCTCGGGCGTAGCCACATCGTAGACGCTGTGCTGCTCCCACAACCCACCGTTGTCCCGGAAGGTGGAGAGACCGCTTTCGGCGCTTATGCCCGCGCCTGTCAGCACTACGATATGATCCTGCATCAGTCGAAAATCTTGCCCGGGTTCATGATTCCGTTGGGATCGAATACCTGCTTGATTCCCCTCAGGTAAGCGATTTCTGCCTCGCTACGGGTGTACTGCAGATACGGCTTCTTGGTCATACCCACGCCGTGCTCGGCAGACACGCTGCCCTGGTAGCGTTCGACAATCTCGAACACCCATTTGTTTACCTGTTGGCACTTCTCGAAGAAATCCTCGTTGGCCATGTCCTCTGGCTTGAGGATATTCAGGTGCAGGTTGCCATCGCCGATGTGCCCGAACCAGATAATCTCGAAATCCGGGTAGTGCTCGGTGACCACGGCATCAATTTCCTGCAGGAAGCCCGGCACCTTGGATACGACCACGGAAATATCATTCTTGTAGGGCGTGCGGGGCGCGATGGACTCGGAAATGCGCTCGCGCAGCTGCCAGAGGTTCTGGGCCTGGGTTTCGCTCTGGCTGATCACGCCATCGAGCACCCACCCGTTCTCCACGCATTGTTCAAATAGAGCCATGGCATCGTCCATCACCTGATCAGAGACAGATTCGAACTCCAGCAGCGCATAATACGGCGCCTCGGTTTCAAACGGCGCCTGAACCTGACCGTGGGCCAGGACGTGTCCCATGGCTTGATGGGAGAAAAACTCGTAGGCGGTGAGATCAATCTTTTTCTGGAAAGTCTGCAGCACATCCATGGTGTTGGTCAGGTCATTCAGACCCAGCACCAGCACCGTCAGGTTATCCGGCTTCCGGGACAATTTCATGGTGGCTTCGGTGATGAAGCCAAGTGTGCCCTCCGCGCCGATGAACAGATGACGCAGATCGTAACCCGTGTTGTTCTTCTCCAGATCCTTGTTCAGATCCAGAATATCGCCCTTGCCGGTCACGACCTTGAGGCCGGCAACCCAGTCCCGGCTCATACCATAGCGAATCACCTTGATACCGCCGGCGTTGGTGGAGAGGTTGCCACCGAGCTGGCTGGAACCGGCGGAGGCAAAATCAACCGGATAGTAAAGACCGTTGTCTTCAGCACAATTCTGCAACTGCTCGGTCACAACACCGGCCTGACACCGAACCGTCCTGTCGCTGGCATTGAAATCCAGAATCTGGTTCATGTTGTCGAACGCCACAACCACCTCACCATTGGCGGCCACAGCACCGGCACTCAGACCTGTCCGGCCGCCAGAGGGCACCAGTGCCACCTGATTCTCGTTGGCGAACTTCACCAGCGCCTGCACCTGCTCGGTGGTCTTGGGCAACGCGATCGCCAGGGGCTTGGGCGGGTAGATCTTGGTCCAGTCCTTGCCATAAGTGTCCAGATCCGCCGGGTCGGTCAGCACCTTGCCGGGCGCGTCGCCGGTGGCCATCAGGTCTTTGAGGGAAGCAATGATCTGTTCAGAATTCATGAATTTTTCGGTCTCGTCAGGTTTGGGCCGGAGCATCCTGCAACAGGAATCACAGACAGTTGATTCAGGCAAACCGGCGCGCTGTGAAAATCTTTGTTTATGGTATCATACCGCCCCTGTTCTGTGAGCCAGCCCTGACGATCACTGGCCACGGGTCATTTCACGTGACGAAAGGTTCGGAAGCAAGCCCATGTCAAATACGTCTCTTGAGAAGAGCAAAATCCGTATCCTGCTGCTGGAAGGCGTGCATCAATCTGCCATTGATACGCTGAATGCTGCGGGCTATACCAACATTGAGTACCTGTCTCACTCGCTGGCCGAGGAAGAGTTGATCGAGAAGATTGCCGATGCGCACTTCGTCGGCATCCGTTCCCGCACCCAGCTGACCGAGAAAGTATTTGAAGCCGCCAAGAAGCTGGTGGCTGTGGGCTGCTTCTGTATTGGCACCAACCAGGTGGATCTGCAGGCGGCCACCCGGCGCGGTATTGCCGTTTTCAATGCGCCTTTCTCCAACACCCGGAGCGTCGCGGAACTCGTTCTCGCCCAGGCCATTCTGCTCCTGCGCGGTGTCCCGGAGAAAAACGCCAAGGCCCATCGCGGCGAGTGGCTGAAATCCGCCAAGGACAGCTATGAAATCCGTGGCAAAAAACTGGGCATTATCGGCTACGGCAACATCGGCACCCAGTTCAGCGTCCTGGCCGAGGGCCTGGGCATGGATGTGTACTTCTACGATGTCGTCTCAAAACTGTCGATCGGCAACGCCACCCAGGTAGGTACGCTCCAGGAGCTGCTCAACATTGCCGATGTCGTCAGCCTGCATGTGCCGGAAACCCCGGCCACCAAGTACATGTTCAAGGCCGAGCAGTTCGCCCAGATGAAACCCGGCAGCATTCTCATGAATGCGTCCCGCGGCACCGTGGTGGACATCGATGCCCTGGCCGATGCTCTGGGGAGCGGTAAACTGCTCGGTGCTGCCATTGACGTATTCCCGGTTGAGCCCAAATCCAACGACGAGGAATTTGTCTCTCCGCTGCGGGAGTTCGACAATGTCATCCTGACCCCTCAT
The DNA here is from genome assembly GCF_003751355.1 of Marinobacter sp. 3-2. Classification (NCBI taxonomy): domain Bacteria; kingdom Pseudomonadati; phylum Pseudomonadota; class Gammaproteobacteria; order Pseudomonadales; family Marinobacteraceae; genus Marinobacter; species Marinobacter sp. 3-2. The sequence goes on from NZ_RJUQ01000011.1 coordinate 625,434, forward strand.
GTTGGCGGCTCCACCATCGAAGCCCAGGCAAACATCGGTCGGGAAGTGGCAGAAAAACTGGCCATGTACAGCGACAACGGCACGTCGGTTTCTTCCGTGAACTTCCCGGAAGTCGCTCTGCCGTCACACCCCAATCAGCACCGTCTGCTGCATATCCACGAGAACGTTCCCGGCGTGATGTCAGAGATCAACCAGGTGTTTTCAGAGAATGGCATCAACGTTTGCGGCCAGTATCTGCAGACCAAGGAGGACATCGGCTATGTTGTCGTCGACGTGAACAAAGAGTACGGCGAACTGGCGCAGGAAAAGCTGCTCAAAGTGAAAGGGACCATTCGCTGCCGCGTACTGTTCTGATTAACGGCCAGATATAAAAAAACCGGAGCCTGTGCTCCGGTTTTTTTATGGCTGCGAACGCCCTGCTTACTGCATGGGCACCAGCGTCAGCTCAACACGACGGTTCTGCTCACGGCCGGCCGCGGTATCATTTGAGGCAACCGGGTAGCGTTCGCCGTAGCCAACAGCACGGGTACGCTTCGGCTCAATACCCTGGTTCAGGAGGAAGTCACGCACAGATGAGGCGCGACGCTCACTGAGCAGCTGGTTGTAGCTGTCAGAGCCGGAGCTGTCGGTATGCCCCTCAATCTGGATGATGGTCTTGTCATACTCCTTCAGTACCAGAGCCACGGATTCCAGTGTTCCGCTGAATGACGGCTTGATGCTCGATTCATTCAGATCAAAGGTGATATTGCCTGGCATCACCAGTTCAATCTCATCGCCGTTGCGCACCACGCGAACACCAGTGCCCTCCAGCTTGCGACGCAGCTCGGCTTCCTGTTTGTCCATGTAGTAACCAACGCCACCGCCAATGGCCGCGCCGCTGGCCGCACCAATCAGGGCACCTTTTCCGCGGTCACTCTTGCTGGAGGTTGCCGCACCGATAGCCGCACCGCCAATAGCGCCGATGATGCTTCCCTTGGTCGCATTCGAAGTTTTCTCTTCACCGGTGTAGGGGTCGTAGGTCATACAACCGCCGAGACCGAAAGTTGCCACCATAAATACAAGAATCATCTTCTTCACAGCTTTCTCCTGTGCCTGGTTTCTTCAGCCAACCCGGTTTAACGGGTCTTTTCCGCCGAGTTCGTGAATGTATCAATAATGGTATTGAATACGGTTGCCTGCAAATCCTGAGCTTCGTTCACAAGATGATGACGTCCGTCAGGGATTTTCCGTTCCTCAACCGAGGAAAATTTATTCCGGATAATACGCAAATTGTGTTGCCAGTCGACTGTCAGATCCTTCTCACCTTGCACGACGGTCACCGGAAAGTCGACCGGCCGCGCAGATTCGATATGGGGGACCCATTTTCGGAGTGCACTCACCCAGTCGACATGCACTGCCCTCGCCTGAAGCGGGTCGTACTCCCGCAAGAACCTGAGGAAACGACCGTTGCCACTGTTCTCTGCAAATACCCTGCGCCAGCGGGAAATAAACGGCTTCACCATGCTATGCAGTATTTTTGCGCCCAACCAGCCGGCCGGCCTCACCAGGGGCGCCAGAAGCACCACTTTCCGGAAGTCGGAGGTTTGCTGGCTGTGATGGTTGGACAACAGATAATCAATCAGGATCGCTCCACCGGTGCTCTGCCCAACCGCGAACCAGGGCTGACGCAACTTGTCCCTGACCTGAGCCATCACGTCTGACAGAACGCCCTGATACTCAAGAAAACTGCCAATGGCTGCGGGCGTGCCGCTGGAAAGGCCATGGCCGGGCTGATCGTAGGCCAGCACATCAAACCCGGCTCCCAGGCACCGATCGATCAACTGACTGTACAACCCGACGTGGTCGAAATAGCCGTGCAGAATGAACACCGTTCCACGCTCTGTTGACTGGTCCGGCAATCGGAAATAATGCACCATGACTTCATGACCGCAGGCTTTGACGTAACCCTGATGATAAGCAACGTCCGGATGTTCCACCCAGAGATCCAGCCCATAAAAACGACAATAGGCCACCATTTCATCACTAAGATCACGCGAGCAGGTCGGGTCGAAGGGTTCGAGTCTGTCCAGAAGTGAGTGCCTGTCCCAATCCGGTATTTCTATGGTATCCGTTTTCCAGTACACGTAGAGTTAAACGCCTGTCATGAATGAGTTATCTATTTCGGGGTTTCAATCCTAACCTATAGCGGGCCTAACCCATAGCAGGGGAAAGACACAGATGTTGCAACACGTTTTAGAGAGTGCGTTGCGCCAGACCATGAACCGGCTGGTCAGACCGGTTCTCAACCCGGCGGTACCGGTGCCACTTCAGCGACGCATTGTGCGCCAGGCTTATCGGAGTTCGACACCACCGAGAGGCGCGAAATTCGAGAACATAACCATTGGGGGAGTGCCAGCAACCAGGACAACCTTCGGCAATGATCCCCGGGGCGCCGTTCTCTATCTCCACGGCGGAGGCTACATCATCGGGTCCTCGAGTACCCACCGTGGCATAACCGGGCATCTGGCGAAAACAACCGGCTGCGCCATCGTTACGCCGGATTACCGGCTGGCGCCCGAGTTTCCGTTTCCCGCTGCGCTGGATGATGCCGAAGCCTGCTGGAACGGGCTTCTGGAGGCTGGCCTGAAACCGGACCAGATTGCCGTCGCCGGCGATTCCGCTGGCGGGGGGCTCTCTGTTGCCCTGGCGATGCGACTGCGCGATAAGGGCCTGCAGTTTCCGGCATCGCTGACGGCGTTTTCACCCTGGATAGACCTCACCCAGGAGCAGCTTTATGCGCCGGAAATTGAGCCGGTACTTCAGGCCAGCTGGACCAGCAAGGCCGCCAGGCTTTACGCCGGAAAGGAACCCCTCACCAACCCGTTGATCTCGCCGATCTTCGGGGATTTAAGCGGCCTGCCACCCTTGTTGATCCAGGTAGGCAGCCAGGAAATCCTGCTGAACGACGCCGAACGGCTGGCCGAGGCCGCAAGCCGGAACGATGTGGAAACCCGCCTTGAGGTCTATAACAGTCTTTGGCACGTTTTCCAGGTACACAGTGGTCAGCTGGATCGAGCCACTGCCGCGTTGGAAACCGCAGGCGAACACATCAAACGTCATCTGGCAGACTGAGCTCGCCCCGGGCCAGGGCCTCTTTCCTGGGCCGGGGCCATTGCTTGATGCGCCACTCCAACCGTGAAGCCCGGCTTCTGTCTCCGGCTGGCGCGCTGAACACCAGTTCCAGTGGCCCCTTCCCCCTCAGACTACGCGCCCCCCGGGGAGCGCCTCCCTGATGTTCATTGAACCGCCGCTCAACGTCAGTAGTTATGCCGGTATAGAGCGAACCTCTGGCGGTTCGAACCATGTAGACAAACCAGTCAGCCAAGGTTCAGGGCCTCTTCCCGATCCTTCACTTTTTTCTGCTGAATCCATAGCCCCATCATGATCAGAACCAGGCCAATGTATGTGGAGGGCAGGATATGCTCGCCCAGAATAAAGTAGATGAACACCAGCGAAAGGAACGGAGAGATAAAAATCAGGTTGCTGACTTTCGAAGTGTTCTCCGCTTTTTTCATGGCATAGGACCAGAGCACGAAAGCGATACCCATCTCGAACACGCCTACATAGAGCGCTGCAACCAGCGACGTGCCCGGGGCAAAACTGAGCCCCTCTGTCCACCAGCAAATCAGCAGAATCACCGGCAATCCACACAGGAAATTCAGGAACAGGCCAACCACCGGATCCCGGGTATCCCGTGTGGCGATAATCCAGTAGGACGCCCAGACCACCGTGCTTCCGAGGGCGAGAGAAACGCCAAGTGGATCCTCGAAGCTGAGCGAAGTGACAGCCCCGCGGGTGGCAATCACCACGACCCCGGCATAACAGATCAGGCCCGCGACAATATCCAGTTTGCGTAGCCGGTGCCCCAGAAAGGGTACCGACATATAGGCCAGCACCAGAGCCCAGGTGTAGTTCAGCGGTTGCGCTTCCTGGGCGGGCAGTCGGTCAAAGGCACCGAACAACAGGAAATAGTACAGACAGGGATTGATCAGCCCCATGCCAAAAGACTGGGCATACTGTTTGCGACTGAGCGAGAACACCAGGTGCCAGCGCCCCTGAAGCATCAGGATGACGGCCATCACAACCACCGACGCACTGCACGCAATCAGCAGCATCTGAACGGGCGCGAGCTCTCTGAGCGAGAGCTTGAACGCGGTTGCCACGGTAGACCACAACAGCACCGTGCCAAGGCCATAGAGCATCGCCTGCTTCTGGTTTGTCATTCCCGGCCTCCTGCCCAACACTGAAACTCCATGAACTGTCTCCTGTATGCACTTGATCGTCTGGGTCGACAGTGTAATTCAATCCAACCCCGTAACCCACGGCAGTGCGCATTCTTGTGTTACCTTGTATGGCAATATCAACCAAGGATCGAGAAAACTGGAGTTCCCGTTATGCCCACCGTCCGTTTCAGGTTCTGGCCATTGAGCCTGGCATTGGCCATTGCACTGACCGGTTGTTCAGACAGCCAGACCAGCGGTGAGGACGAGACCGCCGATGTCCCGGAACCCCCCGATTACCCGGTTACCTGGCGTTTTGCCCTTGAGGAGATAGAGGGTAGCGTTCAGCATGCTTATGCCGAAGCGTTGAAGGAACGGATTGAGGAGCGTTCCGACGGCAGGATTGAAATCGATATTTTTCCCTACGGTTCTCTGGGAACCTCGGCACAGCTTACTGAACTGGTTCGCAATGGTTCCATAAGCCTGGCGTTCGCCTCCCCCGGGCATCTTGCCAACACCATCCCTGAAGTCGGTCTCTTCACGCTGCACTATGTTCTTCCGGACGACGCCGACGTTACACGAGAGATTCTGGCCAGTGCAGAATTGCTCGAATTGTTTGAATCGCCCTATGCCAACCAGAACATGAAACTGCTGGGTTTCGTGCCTGAAGGCTGGATGGCCTGGACAGCTAACAAGGCGCTGCGGTCGCCGGAAGACTTCACCGGACAGCGAATCCGAACCATGACCTCCGACATGGCGGAAGAAACCTTCCGGGCCTATGGTGCCGAGCCCAGCCAGATCCCCTATTCCCAGGTATACAGTGACCTGCAGCTGCGCAAGATCGATGGCCAGAGCAATCCGGTTTTCGCCATCGAGGAAATGGATTTCTACGAAGTGCAGACCACCATGACCCTGGCGCGACCGGCCCAGTTCGTCGCTTCAGTGGTCTCGAATCTTGAGTGGTACGACGCCTTGCCCGAAAACCAGCAACAATGGCTCGACAACGGACTCAAGGACGTCGCGCAGATCGCCTGGGAGACTCAGGAGGAGCTGAATCAGACCCGGCTTGAGCAGATGCTGGAAGGGGGCCACATGAAAGTGGTCCGCCTGACCGATTCAGAACGCGAGGCGTTTCGGGAAGCCAGCATGCCGGTGCGTGACATTTACCTCGAGCGCACCGGTGAAAGCGGGCAGCGTATTCTTGGCAGGTTGAATCAATTGATTGAGCAAACGGAAACCCGCAAGCAAAGTTCAGGGGTTTCCGGTGACGGGGACTGAGACAAACCTTACGCCCTCTGAAGCCAACGCACTTGCGCCCGTTGCAGTCAGCTCGGAAATAAACCGGAACTGATCCTTCAACTCGATCGGGTATGCCTTCAGCCGATAACACATGCCCCAGGGTTTGTTGGAGACCACCACCACGACAGGCCGGAACGTGCGAGTAAGAGGACAGGTGTAGGCCACATCCCGCAAGAGCGCCATAACCCGGCTGACGTCATGGTGGGGTTCAAGGTTGAACTCCGCCACGCACATCAGGTTATCCGTTCCGTTGTTGGCGTTGGCAATGAGGGACGCCCAGAGTTTGCCGTGGGGTATCAGCACCACGGTATCATCCGGCGTAACAAGTTCCGCGGCTCTGGTGCCAATCGAACGGACCTCTCCGTACTGCCCGTCCACCTCGATCCAGTCGCCGGGCCGATACGGCATTTCGTAGAGGGTTACGATTCCGGCAATCAGGCTGTTCGCGTAATCCTTGAAGGCAAACCCGAGAGCCAGTCCCAGGGCTCCGAAAATGGCAACCATGTTCTCGAACGAAGGTTCCACCAGGATCGGAACCACAACGATGATGGTCACCACGATAATGATCAATCGCAGCAAGGGCACCGACGCCAGGATATAAAACCGGGGCTTGCCCCCGAGTTTAACTGCGATTCTCGGAAACAGCTTCTGTATTACGATGATCAGGCCCGTCGCCAGCAGCACAACCATCAACGATTCCAGCAACGCTTCCGACGTGATCGCTGAAAACGCCTCCCGAATGCCAAGATCACCCATCACTCATCTCCTAGAAAGTGTCGACCGGAAATCCCCAGCTCTGCAAATGCCGACGAATCGAGGGGTATCCCTGAGCGGTGACTTGCCAGCGACCACCAGATGACTGCTGCTCAATCAGATCCGCGCGGGCCAGACGTGCCAGCACAAACCCTGCCTCATGTTCCGCGACCCCTGTTACCAACTGCAGATGAGAGGCGTCCAGTCCATCGTGCAACAGCAGGGCGTGCAATAGCAGGCCAATGTTGTCGCCCTGGCTCTGGGGGACCGCTGGCAAACCCAATTGATCAAAAGGGATAACCCAGGCCCGGGTGACTGAACCGCCGTCTGAAGAACCCGGGCCGGATTCCTCCGTGCCCGCCTCTTCTTCAGGGCGGGCTCTCAGCGCGCGTCGCCATATGGCCAGCGCAACACCGGGATTACCTCTTGCTACTGAGGTGAGATCCCGGAGAAAGCCACTGTGTTTGCGCTTTTTCCCGTCATTTCCTTCCGTCATCGGCAATACCCAAAGGCCATCGTCTGCCATTCGGGCCGTGATTGAGTAATCACTATCACCGGCAGCAAGGGATTCGAACCATTCACCAAGTTCGACTGCTGCCATCGGCGAAGGTGTCATCGGCGAAAAGTGCGCATCCCTGAAGTAAGAGGACCAGAATTGCCAACACCAGCTCGAGCAACCAATAGCACCAGGAGCAGTGCCTCCCGCGGCAACCCGACGGAGTAATTCCCGAACCAGAGCCAGTCCGGACAGATGGCGCAGCCAGAAATCAGCCAGTTCCGGAATCACCCACGGCCTGGAAAGATCCTGCGTGTCCCACCACTCCCTGGCGCCCTGTTCATCAAGAAGCAGATTCTCGGGTGGCAGGATCAGCGACCACCGGCCCGCCTCGCCCTCTTGCTGCAATTCAAGCTCGGGAAAACACTCAAGGGCAGAACGAATACCCGAGAACGGTGGAGCCACCAGTAACGCAACTCTCTTGCCGGAATCATCGTTTAGCCCAAGCTCTACAAGGGCCCTTGAGAGGACTTCCGCCAGCACGCTTGGATCTGGCCGCGGTGCAAAGGATTCGAGCCGGGCGGCTGAAAGTTCCGGAAGGTTATCGAGGCTTTCAAACACTTCCTTTTCTGCAACCACGCCCGCCCGAATCTGGGCCAGGGCATGGCGCAACGCATCTTTGAGTGAACGTCTCACGGACGTTTCAGGCACTTTCCACTGCTCAACCGGAATCAGGCCGCCGGGCATCCACACGGATCCTGCCTTGTTTACTGGCTTATCCTTCAACCTCATCGCTCCCTTGCTTACCGTCCCTTCAATTACTCAGGAACCAGCCAACCAATATCGTGAGACAAATTCAAAACGTCCGACCCGGCAACATCGCTCATCATTGCGGCAAACCGGGAGTCAAAACCCCAGGGTGGGTTTACCACCAGCATCCCCGATCCGACCATGCCTCGCTCCGGCGGATTATTCAGATGCACCTCACTGCAGAGTATCTTGCGCGCATCAGTGCCCCTGACCGCATCTTTCAACTGTTCCTGCAGGCCACTGGTCAGTATCGGGTACCAGACAAGAAAAATGCCATGACGACACTTATGCCATGCTTTCCCCAAAGTGTGCGCCACTTCAATGTAGTCGGTTTTGACCTCGTAAGAGGGATCAATCAGCGTCAGCAGGCGCGGCTGTCTGGGAGGCAACTGTCTTAGCAGACCTGCCAGGCCGTCCCGTCTGAGCACGCGAATGGGAGCCTCGGAAGCCCAGTCCGCCAGTTGCTCGCCCTCAGACGGATGCAGTTCAAACAGCGTCAGCGCATCTCCATCCCGTAGAAAATGCTGAAACCACGCAGGAGAACCGGGATAAACGGACAGCTCACCACCGCCGGCATTGAATCCTGTCAGCACGTCCAGAAACGGCTTCCAGTCCCCGGACAGCAACCGATCTCTGGCGCCCCAAAGTCTCTGAACTCCGTGGTCGGCTTCTCCAGTCTTGCGGGCCCGCTCACTTCGCAGGTCGTATATGGCACTGCCGGCATGGGTATCGAAACAGGCAATACCGGAGGCCTTCGCCCGCATCATGGTCTGGACCAGTGCCAGGGCTCCATGTTTCTGGACATCGGCGAAATTGCCGGCGTGGAAGGCGTGCAAATAACTCAACATACAAGAATAGCTCCCTGGTGACGGGGCCATTAAGCCCGATCACGGTTGCCCGGGGCAAGAGCACAATCGTCAAACCTGATCGATCGAGTCCGTTTCCCGCTTGCGTTTCGATAAAACGGAACTCATAATATTTAACGCGAATATTTCTCATTATTACTACTATTAACAGAACTTGGAAAAAGGAATGACGCCCATGTTTCGTCCAGCACCCCTGGCATTGACAGTAACCGCTCTGCTCACTGCAGGCTGCGCTAATCATCCCTGGTCCACCAAGGACTATCAGCCAGCAACCAAAGACTCAGTGGTCGATCACTACGCCGATCTGGCTCATGCCAACTACGAAGATGCCCTGATCACCGCCCGCGCGCTGGACGAAGCAACTGACCGCTTGATCGCCAATCCGACCGAAGCCAATCTGGCGACCGCAAAAGAAGCCTGGCTGGCAGCTCGAGTTCCTTATCAGCAAACAGAAGTGTTCCGGTTCGGCAATGCTATTGTCGATGACTGGGAAGGCCAGCTGAACGCCTGGCCGCTTGATGAAGGCCTGATCGATTATGTGAAGGCAGACGGGTACCAGCACGAGCTGGGCAACGCCGGTGCCACCGCAAACATCATCGCAAGCAACAGTATCAATGTGGGTGGTGAAACACTGAATGTGGCATCTCTGTCCCCTGCACTGCTCGCAGATCTGAACGAAGTTGGCGGTTCTGAAGCCAACGTTGCTACCGGCTACCACGCGGTTGAATTCCTGCTTTGGGGTCAGGATCTCCACGGTTTTGAAAGCGGCGCCGGTGAGCGTCCGGTAACGGATTACGCGAAGGGCGCTGATTGCACAAATGGCAATTGTGAGCGTCGTGGCGAATACCTGGATGCGGTAACAGACCTTCTGGTATCCGACCTCGAGTGGATGGTGGCCCAGTGGGCGCCGGGCGCCAGTGACAACTACCGGGCGCAATTGACCGCTGCAGACGCCAATCAGGGCGTTCAGAAAATGCTGTTCGGCATGGGTTCACTGTCTCTGGGCGAGCTGGCCGGCGAGCGAATGAAGGTTGCTCTGGAAGCCAATTCCTATGAGGACGAGCACGACTGCTTCAGCGACAATACCCACAATTCGCACTACTACAACGGCCAGGGTATCCAGAACGTCTACACGGGTACCTATCGTCGCGTGGATGGCAGCCTGGTGACCGGCCCTTCCCTGTCTGACCTGGTTCAGCAGAGCGACCCAGAGCTGGACGCCCGTCTTAACAACCAGCTGGACGCCTCCATGGAAGCCCTGGCGCTAATGAAGGCCCGCGCGGAGAGCAGCGAAAATCCCATGGCTTTTGACACCATGATTGCACCCGGGAATGCCGAGGGAACTCGTATCGTCAACGGCGCTATCATGGCGCTGGTCGCACAGACCGGTTCCATTGAGCAGGCTGCGCGCGACCTGGGTATTGAAGCCCTGTCTCCCGATGATGCCGGCCACGCGTTCTGAGCATGATGAAACCGCTTGCCTTAATCGGGGCGCTGGCGATTGCCAGCGCCCACGTTTGCGCCGAGACTCACGCGGGCTATCCGATCCAGACATCTCCGGCCTCCGGTGGTGAGGGCACCGTACAACAGTCAGATACCAATGCCTACTCGCTTCCCCAGGGCAATCTGTCCATGACCAAACGTCTGGATTTCAGTGTCGGCAACAGTTTCTTCCGGAACCCCTGGGTCGAAGCTCCGGCAAGCACTGACGCCCGTGACGGCTTGGGCCCGCTGTTCAATACCAACTCCTGCCAGGGATGTCATATCAAGGATGGTCGCGGACACCCACCCGGTGTCGACGAGCCGCCGGTCTCCCTGTTTTTGAGACTGGCAGTCCCTGCTGATCCGGAGCTGGACGCAGACGTTCTGCGCAAACACGGTTTTAAACCGGCGCCAGTATATGGCAGCCAGCTCCAGACAGCCGCGCTTCCTGCAGCGAAACCAGAGGCTGATTTGATCGTCGAATGGACGCCAGTGAAGGAAACTCTTGCGGATGGGACGGTGGTGGAACTGCGCAAGCCTGTATACCGCATTGAGAACCCAAATTATGGGCCACTGCCCGAGGACCTTCTGGTATCGCCCCGGGTAGCACCCCAGATGATCGGAATGGGTTTGCTGGAAGCCATCCCCATCGAAGACTTGCAAGCTCGCCATGACCCTGATGATGCGGACGGAAACGGCATCTCCGGAAAGCTTAACCAGGTCTGGGATCTGGCAACGGAACAGACAGTGCCCGGTCGATTCGGCTGGAAGGCAGCCGAGCCGGATGTCCGACAGCAAAGCATGGGTGCGTTCGCCGGAGATATGGGGCTGACTTCTACTCTGAAACCGAAAACCGACTGCATGCCCGAGCAGAATTGTGAGCGGTTTACCCATGGCGGTGAACCGGAGGTAAGCGACAAGGTCGCCAACTTCGTGACTTTCTACGCCAAGAGTCTGGCAATACCCGCGCGTCGAGATATTGGGTCTGAATCCGTCCAGCAGGGGGCAAGGCTGTTCAACGAAGGTGGCTGCGCTGGCTGCCATACGCCGAGACATCAGACCGGCGAGGTTGCCGATCGCCCGGACCTTAGCAACCAGGCTATCTGGCCCTATTCGGATCTGTTGCTGCACGACATGGGTCCTGCCCTGGCCGACGGCCGCGATGAATTCCTGGCCAATGGCAATGAATGGCGAACCCCGCCGCTCTGGGGCATTGGCCTGGCCCAAGTGGTGAATCCGCAAGCCGGGTTCCTGCACGACGGCCGCGCCCGAACTCTGGAAGAAGCCGTGCTCTGGCACGGTGGCGAGGCTCAGGCGGCCGCCGACCGATACCGCCAGATGTCGCCCGAAGATCGATCCGCTCTGATCGATTTCCTGAATTCACTCTGAGGATCAGCCATGCAAGGGATCACCAGACTGCTGTGCACCTCTATCCTGACACTAACCTCGCCCCTGGCGTGGGCAAGCGATGCCAACACCCAGGCCCGCCAGCAGTGGTATGAAGGCATTGCGACCGGCTATCAATCGTTGACCACAGAAGCGGGAGAGCTGGCTGAATCCGCCCGTGACTACTGCCAGAATCCAGCCGAGGGAAGCCGGGAACACGTGGAAGCCGCCTGGCTGAATGCCTTCCTGGCCTGGCAGAAGGTGCGCTTAGTCGATTTCGGCCCGGTCGAAAACAACAACCTTTCCTGGCAGTTCCAGTTCTGGCCGGATCCGAAGAATCTGATCGCACGGAAAGCGGCTTACCTGATCGGAAACGACGAACCGATCACCCCGAGCGTGATCAATCAGTCCGGTGTCGCTGTGCAAGGCTTCCCGATGATCGAATATCTGCTGTTCGACCAAGAGTTCAATGCCGGGGAAACTTCACTCCCAGTCGCCCGGACCTGCGAGCTGCTAACGAACGTCGCGGAACACGTGAAAAGCAACAGTGACGCATTGATGGCTGGCTGGCAGTCTTTCAGACCGCACTATCTGGAGACCGAGCAGTACTTCGACACCACTATCCGAGCGGGTATGGCAACACTGGAAATTCTGGAAGAAAGAAGGCTGGCCCAACCCATGGGTCTTCGCGGCAGTAACAAACGCAATCCTTACATCGCGGACGCCTGGCGCAGCGGCAAAAGCCTGCAGACTGTCGCGGCGACTGTCGACGGCCTGAACCGGTACTTTTTACCAGGGCTCGAAATTTCGCTGGAAGCAAAGGGGGCGTCCGACCTGGCAGACCGCATTCGCAAACAATTCAACGAGGTTCAGCAGAACTTTCCCGGTGCCCACCTACCCCTGGCAACGGCTTTGAAAGAAGAAGACCAGTTCCGGGCTCTGCAGAGCCTTTACGTTGATATTTCCCAGTTGACCACGCTGGTGAATGACCAGGCGGCAGTGGCACTTGGCGTAGTACGAGGCTTCAACTCGAGCGATGGCGACTGAGGAACCTGATCCTATGCTTTTGAACCGGAGAGCCCTTCTCAAGGCGTCCATTGCCGGCGGCGTTGCCGTGGGCCTGACCGGCTGTTCCCTGCTGCCCCGAAAAGCGTCAGTCCAACCTGATGGCTATGCCGGCGCCGTCGGGTTCCCGGATGGCAGTTTTGGAGTCAGCGCATTCAACCGCAACGGCCGGATAGTGTGGCAGGCGCCTGTCGATTCCCGCTGCCATAGCGGCTGCAACCGACCGCACCAGCAAGAGACCCTGTTTTTCGAGCGCCGCCCGGGTTGGTCATTCTACGTTTTCGATAGCACTACAGGTGCCCGGAAACACCATATTTCAGCCGAGCCGGGCGAACACTTTGTTGGCCACGGTGTGTTCTCGACCGATGGCCGACACCTCTACGTCACCGCCAGCCGGTACGATCAGGGCGCGGGGATCATCGCAGTCTACGATGCCGAAAAGGGTTATCGGCGGACAAAAACCTTTGATCTGGCGGGAATCGGCCCCCATGAGCTGACCTTGCACCCCGACGGCGAAACCCTGGTGATCGGTCTCGGAGGCATCCTCACTCACCCGGATTACGACCGCATGAAACTGAATCTGGACACCATGGATCCAGCCCTGGTACTTATGAATCGTCACTCCGGCAAAATCGTTGGCCGTTTCAGGCCGCCCCACCACCAGCAAAGCGCCCGCCATGTCAGCGTCAGCGGCGATGGCCGCGTGTATGTGGCCTATCAGCACCAGGGCCCACTCTACGAAACGCCGCCTTTGTTGGCACGTCTTGAAGAGGGAACTTTGCGGGAATACCGATTCGATGAGGACACCCGGACAGCGTTGGCCAACTACATTTCCAGCGTGGTTGCGCATCCGGAAACCGACCTCGTGGCTGCGGCTTCGCCGATTGGTGGAACGGCCATTATCTTTCGGGGCAAGACCGGTGAGCTGGTCAGCCGCGCACACATCGCCGATTGCGCGGGCATCCAGACCCTTGCCGGAGGGGACTTTCTTGTTTCCTCCGGACGGGGAAAACTTATCCGGCTCGGCGCCGGCAAACCCGCCAGAGAACTCGCAGATCTATCCGTTCACTGGGACCACCATCTGGTCTGATCGCTCGCAGTTGCCGTAATCCGGACTTAAGGATACCGCGCCACACTGGTATCCTTTCGACACATTTTCCGGAGGATAGCGGTTTGCCTGAGAGCAGAAAGGACACCATCGAACAACTTTATGGCCTGATTGCCAACGAAGAAGATGCCCGGGTCTGCAAGGATATTCCTGAAGAGGCCTGTCGCGAGGTACCCCGCAATTTTTTCCTCATTCTCGCCAGTAACGTACTGACCAAGCTGGGCGATCTGCTGATCAGCCCGAAAACCGTGCTGGCCTGGTTGATGAGTGCCATAGGTGCTCCCGCCCTGGTGGCCTGGCTGGTTCCGATCCGCGAATCCGGCTCTCTCGTTCCACAAATGGTCATCGCGGCCTGGGTGCGCCGCAAACCGGTTCGCAAGTGGTTCTGGACGTTGGGCAGTTTCGGACAGGCCGCCAGCGTGGTGGCGATGGCAGCCAGTGTCTGGTTCTTCGAGGGTTATGCAGCCGGCTTCGGGATCATTGCCGCTCTCATTGTGTTTTCCCTGGCCCGCGGCTTTTGCTCCGTCTCCATGAAAGACGTTCAGGGCAAATGCATTCCCAAGACCCGCCGGGGCAGGCTTGGCGGACTGGCGTCCACCATCGGTGGCACGGCAACCGTCGTTTTAACCGGCCTTTTATTCTGGGAACGTGGCGACCCCACGATTGCCTTCTACACCGTGTTGCTGCTTCTGGCAGGGGCACTCTGGGTAATTGCCGGTTTTCTGTTTGCCGGAGTTCAGGAGCATGAAGGCGAAACCGGTGGCGGTGGAAACGCCATCAACGAGGCGTTCCGCAGCCTGTCCCTGCTCCGTGATGACATCCCCTTTCGTAATTTCGTGATCACCCGGGCCCTGCTTCTCTGCTCTGCCCTGGCATCTCCCTATTTCGTGGTCCTGGCACAAAAGGAGTCGGATATCGGCTGGATGCTGGGCATTTTCCTGCTCGCCAGCAGTCTCGCAAGTTCCCTGAGTGCCAGTTTCTGGGGCTGGGCGGCGGACACGTCCAGCCGGAGGGTGATGATCCGTGGCGCGGCAATGGCCAGTGGCACCTGCCTGATCGTCGGCACTGCAGCACTTACCCTGGGGCAAGACCTGGGCAGCGTGTGGTTTTATCCGGTGGCTTTCTTCGTGCTCAGCATCGCACATGCTGGCGTCAGGCTGGGGCGCAAAACCTATCTGGTGGATATGGCCGGGGGCAACAAGCGCACCGATTACACTGCCGTGAGCAACACGGTCATTGGCGTTTTGCTGCTTGTCACAGGCGGCCTGACCGCTCTGGTATCAATGATCTCCCCAGTCGCGGTCATTATGGTTCTCGGCCTGATGGGCCTGGCCGGGATGTTCAGTGCGATACGACTCAAAGAAGTTACGGAGGACTGATCGAGGCGCGCAGTCAGGAGGGCGCCTTGCCATCGTTCAGAGCGAGCGCCCCCTTTACAATCCGGTAGATAATCCAGATCGAAATACCGAGAAGAATAAACCAGCCTATGATCAGTGGCGTGGTAACAATACCGATCACCGTCCAGAGCAGGCCTATCCAGAACGTACGAATCTGCCAGCGGAAATGCCTTTCCACCCAGGTATTACGCACGTCATCCAGTTTGACGTAATTGATGATCACGCCCACCAGACCGGTAATGCCTCCAACAAAGAATGAAAGCGCCTGAAGGATGTAGACTACTACCGCCAGGTTCCGGGCAGGATCTGAGCGACGGGACGCGGGGTCCGCGTCGGCAGGAATAAACTCCGGTTCAGTCAAAGCAGGTCTCCTATTTGACGATTAACCGGAGTCTACCACAGCGCCCATCGCCGGAAATCCGCGGGCGGTCAGTGATTGTCCGGACGATAACCCAAACGGAACCCACCCCAGTGTTTGCCATTCACATAGATTGGTACGGAGAGGTCATGCATGATTTCGCCGGTATCCCGACGGTAGGTTTGCAAGAGCATGGTCTCGGTATGCTGGCCACAGCGAATACCGGTACGGTCGTTGAACAGCCGCTTGCTCCTGCTCTTGACCAGATCCACCTTGGGATCGCCTGTTGGCGCGTGGGCGAAATCGCGGTTGTGGGTGGGCACGTATCCGTCGGGGGCAGCGGCAATGGCAAAGACAATGGCCTCGTGAGCATTTTTCACCTGCTCCTGAATAGCAGGCAGATATTGGTCGGTAAACTTGTCAAAGGTGCTGGAGTACTTTGGCGGATGAGTATTCGGGATCGGCGTACGGGACTTGTCGAACAGCGCGCTTTCGGAGAGTTTGCCGTCGCGGATGGCCTGCTCGAACATCTGACCAATCTGGTCCGCGCCGGCCCGGGCCTGATCGAAGAACGGCCGGTGATAACTGGCTTCGCTGTTCAATGCGAATGACGCGTTGGCTTTTTCCGCAAGCTCCATCAGCGTAGCCGCCTGCTCCGCAAGCGATGAAACGCTGGTATCACTCTCGGAAATCTGGTCACGCACGGTTTCAATCGCAGAGAAAACCTGGGCCAGACTCTGCTCGTTGTTCTGGTCAATCTCGGCTATCCGTGCGACCTGCTGCTGTACACGCTCCGACTGATCGCTGATCTGTTCCAATCTCTCTCCAACGCTCTCCACCGAAGTCAGCCCCGCCTCGATGCTGCGGGCCAGGTCTTCAATACGGGAAACGATCAGCGTAGTGTCCGAGCGTATTTCCTCCAGGGTTTCTGCGACCTCACCGGTTGCCTGGGCGGTCCGACCAGCGAGCTGGCGTACTTCATCGGCGACGACCGCGAACCCGCGCCCCTGGTCACCAGCCCTCGCCGCCTCAATGGCGGCATTGAGTGCAAGCAGATTGGTCTGTTCAGCGATACCCTGGATGGTGGTGGTCACACCCTGGATCTTGTTGGACTTCTCATTCAGCTCCTGGATCAGCCGCAGGTTTTCCCCGGACTGCTGGTGCACCTCCCTAACACTGTCGATGGCGGAGATCAGGGCTTCACGACCCTCGGTGCTTACCTGTTTGTTCTGCAGCGCCATGGTGGCTGCATCGGTGGCCTGCTCCGAGGATTCCCGCACGGTTTCGGTAATCTGCCCCGCGTAATCGGCCATTTGCGCAGTTTCTTCAACCTGGCGATCCAGCCGCAGCTTCAACTGATCGGCCGCGAAAGACACCTGGGCGGCGGAAATCGCGTTCCTGTCAGCGCTACCGGAAAGCGTTTCGACGAGCGCGCGCCCCGCCCTCGCATCAGCTAGCAACTGATGACATTGCGCATGCAGTGGATGATCTTCAGCCAGGGTGCCGTTATTCAAGGCCTTGAGGCCACGCTCAGTCGGCTCCAGGACACGAACAATCATGAACCCGCCGGCAGCAACGAGACCTACGACAAGCCCGATGAGCATTGAGGTAATTTCAAGACCTAGCAACGGCGCCACCGCTGCGCAGACGACTGCAAGAAGTCCGGCAACCGCCATCCCCCATAAAACTGAAGCCCTATCCAGTAACCCCATGGAAACCTCGTCTTTTTTGTTGTTTCTGCAAGCATCTTGTTATTAAAGGCCATTGTGGAGACTAAAGAATTGACATGAGTTTATAACTCATACTTTAGTGTATTTAATAACCATATCGGCGGGGAATAGCGTTTCTGAAACAAAAAACCGCAAACCCGACTCACTCTGTAAACGAGTGGGCCGGGTTTGCGGTGTTCAGATGACTACTTTGGCGTTGGCTCAGGCGCCGATCACGCCACCGTCGTCCTTGGTAACGATCACGGTTGCATCGCGGGGGCGAGGATCACTGGAGTCCGGCCAGTTACCTTCCGGATGCTGGATGTTGACAAACATGGTTTTCACATCCGGCGTGGAAACAACCCCCGTCACCTCACAACCCTGGGGACCTACGAAGAAACGCTTGATTTCACGAGTCTCCGGATTGGCAGCCAGCATCATGTTGTTCTGGTAGGGTGCAGCGTCGGAGCCATCGGTCTGGATCCAGAGACGACCGTTGTAGTCGAACCAGAGGCCATCCGGGCTGTTGAAGATATTGTCGTCGGTCAGCGAAACGATAACTTCGTCACCCACTACGGTTTCCGTACCCTGCTCACCGGCAAAGACGAAAATGTCCCAGTCGAAACTGGTCGCGGTGTGATCGTTACCCTCTTCGCTCCAGCGGATGATATGACCTGTACGGTTATTCGCGTTGGGGTTGGCCGCGTTAACCTGATCTTCAGTACGACGGGAATTGTTGGTCAGGGTGAAATAAACCTGGCCTGAATTCGGGTCAACCGCACCCCATTCCGGGCGGTCCATGGGGGTTGCACCCGCGATATCGGCAGCCAGGCGTGTATTCAGAAGAACGTCAGCCTGATTCTCGAAGCCGTCGAAGGCAATGTCGCCAACGGTCGTACCCACTGCAGCATCAACCTTGGCCTTGAATTCAGCATCATTGAGGTCCAGCGACAACCAGTCGCCGGAGCCGTCGTCATTGAAGCGGGCTACATACAGAGTGCCTTCGTCGAGGAGGTATCCACCGGCTGTGGCGGCATAGTAAGGCTTCGACGATACAAACTTGTAGATGTACTCGAAACGGGAGTCATCGCCCGAGTAACATACCACCGGCTCGCCTTCCTTTGCCGGCGCGAAGATGACACCCTCATGACCGAAACGACCCAGGGCAGTACGCTTCTGCGGCTTGCTTTCCGGGGTAAAGGGATCAATCTCGACCATGTAGCCATAGGTATTGGCTTCATTTCGGTAATCATCGGCAGCGGATGCGCCGATAGAGCTTACATTGAGTCGAACGTACTGATCCTCAGCACTATCAGCCAGTTCCCAGTCATAACGGCTGGAGCTTCCAACACCATGGCGGGTCTGCTCCCGGGGCTTCGTGGCGTCGCTGTTTGCAAAGTAGCCGTGCCAGTTTTCCTCAGCAGCCAGGTAAGTGCCCCAGGGTGTCGGCCCCATCGCACAGTTGTTAAGCGTGCCGCGGGTCTCGGTGGCGTCCGGGCTGTATTTGGTGATCAGCTTGCTGTAGCCGCGAACCGGCCCACGAATGTCCATTTCGGTGTTGCCGGTGATGCGACGGTTGAACGGGCTGCCAAAGACAATGTCCCACTTTCCGCTGGTGTCGCGTTTGATGTGCACCACAGAAACACCGTGCGCTGCGATTTCCTTACGGACTTCATCCGCCGGACGTACGCCACCGTTATCCGATGCCTCGGTGGCACCATTGGCGTGCAGAGCGCCCTGATTGATGTACTCATGGTTCATCACCAGAAGGCCTTCGGTTGAGCTGTTGCCGCCGGCCTTCTGGTCAATCGGGAAGAAGTGCACGCCGTCGTGGTGCATGCCCATCTGTTGTTCCTGCTCCGCACCGGTGTTCGTGCCATCCGGCTTGTACTCCGGGTAGGAGCCGGTAATCGGAGTGCCCCACGGCAGGAACGCCTCAGTAGAGTACCCTTCGGGAACAACCACCTCGTTGGCTGTTGATGTCGGTACCGCCTTGAAGCCGATATCGGTACTTGAAACATTGCTGCTGGTGGTGCCGTCGTTACTGTCGCTGCCACAACCTGCGAGGCCCAGGCCCATCACACTGGCAAGGGCAGCTCCAACGCTGCCTTTCATCACTGTACGGCGCTGCATGCGTGCGGCCAGAACCTGGTGGAAAGGGTTGTTGTCAGTGTGGTTGACTACCGGCTCGTAGTTGGGATCCAGATAGTTGGGATCAAGGTCGTGCTTAGCCATGTTTTTGCCTCTCTCAAAGAACAGCGGGTCGGTGTTGTTGAGAGGCCAGTTTCGGCGGGAAATATGACAGTAAGGGTAAGTTTAAAAGACAAATTCGTTAACATTGCTTTACAAGGGCGGCCACCGGAACACCGACCGCCTCGCAAAGACTGTTGCTGCGAAGCGGTCAGCCCACCCGGTTACTGCTGGGTGGCTTCTTCGTAGCCTTCTTCAATGGAATCGCCAGCTTCTTCGGCGGCATCAGTCATGGCATCACCAGCTTCCTCTGCGCCTTCCTGCAACTCGCCCATGGCACTTTCATCCTGGCCGGTGGCTTCTTCCAGGGTTTCCTCGGTGGAATCCGCCGCGTCGTCCATCATCTCTCCGGCGTTATCCGCAGCCTGCTCGACATCCACGCCTTCGTTGTCTTCCGAACTGCAGGCTGCAATGCCGAGCGTCAGAACCATCAAAAGTGCACTCAGTGTGAGCTTGTTCATACCATATCCTTCTGTTGGTAAGCATTTACAACGGTGCACAGAGTACGGGGCGGTTGGCCCCGGGGCAATTACCGGCCCATTACCCTTTCGTTAACCGGCACTGTCCGAGAGCAACTGGCCATCGATGGTAATAACATGATCGAACGGGAGCATGGTTCCGCGCCCGAGCAACAGAAAATCCTGCCCGGCGCGACTGAAGAGATCGCGAATAACATCATGAACCAGACAAATCTGACCGGCGCTGTCACGGTAAACAACTTCGGTAAGCCTGCCGGAAGACAAGTACTCCCGAATGATTCCCTGAACAGAATATGAGGCGGTCGCAGACGACGGATTGGGCATGGCTGATTCTTCCTTGTGATCAGACTCTTGTTGTTCAGATGAGTTTGGTCCAGAAACCGGCTTTCTGCCAAAGAAATGGTAATTGTCATTTTGAGCCAAGGTTCCAGACAGCTGTCGACGCCCGTTGCATTGTTGGATTGTCGGACATAAATTGCAGGTACGCGCACTGCAAGGGAGACAACAATGAACGCCAAAACCCCGGATAACCTGCAATCACACAAAATCTCGGCGCCCGCTGAAAAAGACGCCTCTGGCAACTGGAAAGACCCGAAGCGTTACATGTGGCTACTCGGTCCCGCACTGCCAGGAATCGGACTGGCCGCACTGACCGGCTATGCCCTGGCTCCAAAAAAACTGAAAGCCCTGGCATGGACTGGCCCGGCGCTGGTACACGGCATCATCCCTGCCCTGGATCGGGCTATCGGCGAGGATAAGAGCAATCCACCGGAATCGGCGGTGAAGACACTGGAGCAGGACAAGTACTACGACCGGATTGTGAAAGCATTTATTCCGACCCAGTACGCCATGACCTTCATGGGTGCCTGGCTTGCCAGCCGCAAAAACACACCTCTGGATGACAAGATAGGGCTCACGCTGACGGTTGGCGCTATCAATGGCGTCGGGATCAATACCGCCCATGAGCTCGGCCACAAATCCAACAGACTGAACAAGCTGCTGGCCATGGCAGCCCTGGCACCCACCGGCTACACCCACTTCGTTGTTGAGCACAACTTTGGTCATCACAAGCGGGTAGCCACGCCGGAGGATCCTGCCAGCAGCCGTATGGGCGAGAGTTTCTGGAAGTTCCTGCCACGCACGGTGCTCGGTGGAATCAAATCATCCATCAAGATCGAGAAGGCGAGGCTTGCCCGCAAGGGCAAGAACTTCTGGAGCCTGGACAACGAGCTGCTGCAGGGATGGGCCATGAGCGCCGGGTTCTTTGGCGCCACAACGCTGGTTTGCGGCCCGAGAGCGGTTCCGTTTCTGGCGGCCCAGGCGGTTTACGGTGCCAGTTTGCTCGAGAGTGTGAACTACATCGAGCACTACGGTCTGCTGCGCCAGAAAGACAAGAACGGCAAGTATGAGCGCACCCAACCAGAGCACAGCTGGAACAGCAATCACATTGTGACCAATCTGTTCCTGTATCAGCTCCAGCGGCATTCAGACCATCACGCGCATCCACAGCGCAGTTACCAGGCTTTGCGGCATTTCGAGAAGGCTCCACAACTACCCGGTGGTTATGCCTCGATGCTTCTGCCGGCCTATCTGCCCCAGTGGTGGTACGAAACTATGGATAAGCGGGTGATTGATCACTACGAGGGAGATCTGAGCAAAATCAACTGGGATCCGGACCGGAAAGAGGAGCTGATGGCCAGGTATGCGGACTACGCTGCTGAGGTAGCTGCTGAAGCGAAGGCTCGCCGCGAATCCGCGAATTCCGAGGCTGCCTGAATATAGCCGCCTGCCAGCTCGGGCCCCAACCTTCAGGCTCGAGTGCAGGCGGCCAACCGGGGTCTTCCTTCCGGGAGACGCCGTGAACCCATCCGTGGGGGCTTGATCGCAGCATCCTTGCTGCTCACACTCCCGGAAGGAAGACCCCGGTCGGCTGCCCTGAGCTCTGGCGATATAGTCAGGTTTCTTTATAAGCGCTAAAACCCGTGATTTCTGACCAAGTTGAGCCGTTACTTACCTTTGAAAGCGGCCTCTCGACGTTCCAGGAATGACTGAATTCCCTCCTTTACATACTCACTGGCCATAACCGGCTGAAGGTCCGGGAACAAACGCTGCTTCGCAGCCTCCTGCCCTTCGCTGACAGCAATTTTTGAGGATTTAAGACTGCCCTGGACACCCAATGGCGCCGCCCTGGCAATTTTCTCGGCAATTTCCAACGCGACGTTGAACTGCTCGCCGGGTTCCACCAGTTCCTGAATCAACCCCCACTGATACGCCTGATCGGCGGTCCACTCATCGCCAGTCAGCAGGTAACGCTGGGCATTGCCCCAGCCGATTTCCCGTTGCAGGCGGATGGTGGCACCACCACAGGCGAAGATGCCCCGCTTCACTTCGAGTTGGGCAAAGCGCGTTCCTTTAGCAGCGACGCGCACGTCGGTGTTGAGCATCATCTCAACGCCGCAAGTGAAGCAGATGCCCTGGGCGGCGAAGACCACGGGTTTGGTCAGCGCCTGACCGGTAATGTGGAAGGGATCCAGTTCGCCCTCACCCGGTTCAATGCCCTTGCCGTTGGCAAACACACCCGCCCAGTCGTCCAGTTGCAGGCCGCTGGTGAAGTGGTCGCCCTCGGCGTACATCAGCCCGACCCGTAGCTCCGGGTCGTTTTCCAGCTGGTGGTAGGCCGCCGCAATCTGGTGGTACATCTCGCGGTTCATGGCGTTCATTTTTTCCGGGCGGTTCAGCCCGATCAGCAAGATGTGATTTTTCTTCTCAACATTTACCAGAGCCATCAGAACCACTCCGATTTCATGTTCAGGCAGGTATCGTCCTGATTGCGCAGCAGCACCAGATCCTGAGCCACGGTTGGCAATTCCCAGTGGAAGAAGTATTGGGCCGCCTGCAGTTTGCCCTGGTAGAAATTGCGTTCATCATCGGTATTCGCGGAACCCAGGGCATGGGAGGCCGCATTGGCCTGACGCAGCCACATCCAGGCCACCATAATGTGCCCGAACAGGTGCAGGTAGCAGGAGGCATTGGCCAGGGTTTTGTCGGGATCGCCTTCCATCAGGGATTTACCCAGGCTTTGGGTAACCTTCACTGCCTGCTGCAGGGTTTCACTCAGGGACAGGGCCCATTGCTGGCAACGATCGGTGGTGGCTGCCTGCAGGTCCACCTGCATTTCCTGCATGAGCAGCTGCAAACCGTGGCTCTGATCCTGCCAGATCTTACGGCCCAGCAGGTCCATGGCCTGGATACCATTGGTGCCTTCGTGAATCGGGTTAAGGCGGTTGTCACGCCAGCACTGCTCTACCGGGTACTCCCGGGTGTAACCTGCGCCACCGTATACCTGAATGGCCAGGTCGTTAGCCTTGGGGCCGTATTCGGAAGGCCATGCTTTGATCACCGGAGTGAGCAGGTCCAGCAGCTTTCCGGCTTCCTGGCGTTTCTGTTCGTCCGGATGGGTGTGCTGGTCATCCATCAGTCGTGCGCCATAGAGGCAGAGAGCCAGGCCACCTTCACTGTAGGCTTTCTGGGCCAGCAGCATGCGACGGACATCGGCGTGATCAATAATCGGCACCTGCGGGCTTTCCGGGTTCTTCTCGCTGGCCTTGCGCCCCTGCAGGCGGTCTTTGGCGTATTCGAGGCTGTGCATGTAACCCCGATAGCCGATCACGGCAGCGCCGAAACCGACACCGACCCGCGCTTCGTTCATCATCTGGAACATGTATTTCAGGCCCTGATGGGGCTCGCCCACCAGATAGCCGTGGCAGGGGGCATCGTCGCCGAAACTCAGTGCAGTAGACGTGGTTCCCCGGTAGCCCAGCTTGTGAATCAGGCCAGCGAGGCTGACGCCGTTGCGTTCAGTGGGATTGCCTTCATCATCCACCAGAAACTTGGGCACGATGAACAGGGAGATACCTTTCACGCCCGCCGGCGCGCCTTTGATCTTGGCCAGCACCATGTGAACGATGTTGTCAGTGATGGACTGCTCGCCGCCGGAGATATAAATCTTCGCGCCCTTGATCAGATAGTGCCCCTCATCTGTGGGCGACGCCGATGTCCGAATATCCGCAAGGGAGGAACCAGCGTGGGGCTCGGTCAGGGCCATGGTGCCGCTGAAACGACCGCTGAGCATGTTCGGAAGAAAGGTGGTTTTCTGCTGTTCGTTGCCGAAAACCCGGATGAGGTTGGCGGCAGCTGTGGTCAGAAACGGGTAACCCGCGGTGCCGGGGTTGGCAGCTGTGAAGAAGCCGTTGCAGGCGGCCATGACCGATTCAGGCAACTGCATGCCACCCAGTTCATAGTCGTAACGTCCTGCGATAAAGCCGGCTTGCGCATAGGCGTCGAAGGCTTCCTTCACTTGCGGCAGCATCTCGACCTGGCCGTTGACGAACTTTGGTTCGTCCTTGTCGGCGGCGCTGTTATGGGTGGCAAACTTTTCCCGTGCCATCTTGTCGGCGGTTTCAATGACGGCATCGAAGGTGTCGCGGTTGTGTTCGCTGAAGCGCTCGCGGGTGGTGAGGTTTTCGGTATCGAGAACTTCGTAGAGCTGGAACGCCAGGTCGCGGCGGTCGATCAGGGTGTCGGTCATGCTTGGTCTCCTGTTTGATGTCGTTAGCCTCTCACAACTGGTTTTTCCTGGAAACCGGCGTTTATGACATAATTATGGTCAATATTGCCACTGATGGCCTAATTTGGAGTTTGCATGCGAACGGTCTCTGTTATCGGTTTTGATGGCGCTTTAGCCAGCGCTATCACTGGCATTATTGATCTTTTCCGTCTTGCCGGCGTTACCTGGGCGCGGATTAACGATGAAGCGCCGACACCCCGGTTCACAACCCGGCTTCTGACGAAGGAAGGAGCGCCCTGCCGCTGCATTAACGGACTGACTATTCAGCCAGACGGAGCCTGGAACGATTTGTTACCGGGTGGCGACGACAGCGATCTGGTGGTGATACCGACTATTGGTGGTCCTATCGAAGCCGTTCTGGCCGGGAATTCGGAGCTTATTGAATGGCTGGGCGCATTTCGGTCTTCAGACGCCGGGCAGGTGCGGGTAGCCAGTAACTGTACCGGTGCGTTCATGCTGGCCGAGGCGGGGCTGCTGGATGGTCGTCAGGCGACGACGCATTGGGGCTTCAGCCATCAGTTCCGCCAGCGCTTTCCGGCGGTGAACCTTCAGCCGGACAAGCTGGTAACGGTGGACGGCGACATTGCCTGTGCCGGGGGCGGCATGGCCTGGTGGGATTTGGGGATCTATCTGGTCGAACGTTACGCGGGGGCTCAGGTGGCGCGGGAGCTGGCGAAGGCGTTTGTGATTGATGCGGGGCGGACCAGCCAGGCGCCTTATAGCGCCCTGCAAGCTCGCCGTTACCATTCTGATGCCGCCATTCTGAAGCTGCAGGACTGGCTGGACAGTCATTACCGGGAACCTGTTACCCTGCAACGCCTCGCTTCACTCAGTGGTCTCACCGAGCGTTCTCTGATTCGCCGATTCAAGGCAGCCACTGGCGACACGCCCACCGGGTATCTACAACTTCTCAGGATTGAGGTGGCACGTCAGCATTTGGAGAAATCGCGGTTACCGATTGATGAAATCACCCAGTTGGTGGGCTACGAAGACGTGAGTTCGTTCACGCGTCTGTTCCGCAAACATACCGGGCTTTCACCGGGCGCCTACCGCTCTCGCTTTGTCAGGTAATGTCTGGTCGGTCCTGCCTGGCCCGGGTTATGCATCGGTTTCCACTGAAGGCCAATGTTCGGCCTGAAACGTAAAGAATACCGACAGGTGTCACTATGGGGAGGTCCGCCATGAATGCACCGATCAGACAAAGCCAGGCAGAGATTCTGAGCAGGCTGTACGACATGAAGCGCAAGCAGATCGAGCAGGCACTGCAGCAGGGAAACAGCCTTCGAAGTCAGGTACTTGAAGCTGAAGCCGAGGCGATTTCAAATGCCCTGAAAGCCGCCCGCTAGCCAAACCAAACCCTTCTATCCGGAGCCATACTTCTTCAGACGCCGGCTCCAGCGCTGCTTCGCATACCGGCGGAGGTTCGAGACATTATCGGTTTCATCCATGATTTCCGTGCCCAAAAGTGTCTCCAGTATGTCCTCCAGCGTCACTATTCCCAGCCAGGTTCCCAATTCGTCATAGACGACGGCCAGGTGTTGCCGCTCTCGCAGCATGTCCGAAAACAGGAATTCGATGTTGGTGTTGCCTTTCACTCGCTTGATCTTGCGCATGTGATCGAGCAGGTCGACATCGGAATCGAGGTTGATCAGGTCTGCCCGATGCAGGTACCCGAGCGCCTCGCCTTCCTCATCGATTACCGGGTATCGGGAGAACGGTGATTTGCTGACCTGCTCCCGGAACTGGTCGTAAGTGATGCCCGGATCAACGTACTTGCAGACCGTCCTTGGTGTCATCACAGAACTGACCTTGATCTCGTGGAATCGCAGGACGTTGTGAATCATGCGCCGTTCGTCTTCGTCCAGGGCCTGCTGATCCTTGCCGATCTCCGCCAGGGCGCTGATCTCCGCACGGATATCAACGTCGGCCTCACCAGACCCAATTCGACGGGTGACCTGTTTGGACAACCAGATGAACGGTAGCAGCGCCTTGATCATGAATCCCAGAATAGCTGGCAGCCGTGGCGCGATACTCCGCCAGTATTTGGCGCCAATGGTTTTGGGAATAATTTCCGAGAATATCAGGATAGCCAGGGTCATTACCGCAGAGGCAATGCCGAGCCAGGCTTCCCCAAAAACCACAGTCACCTGGGCGCCAACGCCGGTCGCGCCCACGGTGTGGGCAACCGTGTTCAGTGTAAGGATTGCAGACAGCGGATCGTCCACATTATCTTTCAGTTTTCGCAACCGCGCGAAAAGCTTCGGCTTCTCTTTTTTTAGTGAGGCGATATAGCTCGGAGTCACCGAAAGCAAGGCCGCCTCTAGAATGGAGCATAAAAAGGAGAAGCCAATCGAGAGCACTGCGAAGGCAATTAGTAATGTCATAATTTGGCTGCGACTTCCGTTCCCTGCCGGATGGCCCGTTTGGCGTCCAGTTCTTCGGCGACGTCTGCACCGCCGATCAGATGCGCGGTCACCCCAGAGTCCGATAACTCGTCGAAAAGTTCCCGATAAGGTTCCTGGCCTGCACAAATAATCACATTGTCCACAGCCAACACCCGACTCTCCGTGACCTTGCCATCTTTGTCGGTCAGGGAGATATGCAGCCCCTGGTCGTCAATCCGCTCATAGCGACAGCCCCTCAGCATCTCGACTTGACGGTGCTTCAGGCTGTTGCGGTGCACCCAACCCGACGTCTTGCCCAGACCGCCGCCGACCTTGCCGGTTTTTCGCTGCATCAGGTAAATCTTTCGGGGCGACGGTGTTGGCTGGCGCTCGGCCAGGCCTCCGGGGCCATCGAAGTCCGGGTTGACGCCCCATTCCGCCTGCCAGTCGGCAACGCTGACCTGCTCGCCTTCGGGATGGTGGCTGAAGTCGTGCGTCAGGAACTCGCTGACATCGAAGCCTATACCGCCGGCACCAATAACCGCCACAGTCGCACCAACCGGTTTGTTGTGACGGAGCACATCGAGGTATCCGAGCACATTGGGATGATCGATGCCTTCAATTGCCGGTGTTCTCGGCTTCACGCCAGTGGCGATCACCACATCATCAAAGCCCTGGGCCTTGAGTGAGTCCGCGTCCACGCGCGTGCCCAGCTTCAGGTCGATCTCCAACAGCTCTATCTGGCGCTGGTAATAACGAAGGGTTTCGTAGAATTCTTCCTTGCCCGGGATGCGTTTGGCGTAGTTGAACTGACCGCCAATCCGATCGTCTGCGTCGAAAAGGGTCACCTTGTGGCCCCGTTTCGCGGCGGTGGTTGCTGCTGCCAGCCCCGCAGGTCCGGCCCCCACCACTGCGACCCGGCGCACAACCGGCGCTACCGTCAACACCAGCTCGGTTTCGTGGCAGGCCCTCGGGTTTACAAGGCACGATGCCCGCTTGGCCTGGAAGGCATGGTCAAGACACGCCTGGTTGCAGGCAATGCAGGTGTTGATTTCGTCACTGCGCCCCTGCTCGGCTTTGCGAACAAACTCGCTGTCCGCCAACAGAGGCCGGGCCATCGACACCATATCCGCCTTTCCGGCGGCGAGAATCTCTTCTCCTTTTTCGGGGGTGTTGATGCGGTTGGTGGTACACACCGGGATATCCACTTCGCCATAGAACTTGGCGGTGACATCGGCGAAGCCGCCCCGGGGAACCGAGGTAACGATGGTGGGCACCCGGGCTTCATGCCAGCCAATCCCGGTATTGATTATGGTGGCTCCTGCCTGCTCAATGGCCTTGCCCAGCGTCACGATTTGCTCCCAGGTCTGGCCACCCTCGACCAGGTCCAGCATGGACAACCGGTAGATAATGATGAATTCAGGCCCAACAGCTTCGCGCATACGGCGGACAATCTCCACGGGCAGGCGCATACGGTTCTCGTAAGGGCCACCCCACTTGTCCGTTCTCTTGTTGGTCCGCTCACACAAAAACTGGTTGATGAAATAGCCTTCGGAGCCCATCACCTCGACGCCATCATAACCCGCAAATTTGGCGAGCTTCGCGGCACTGACGAAATCGTTGATCTGACGTTCAACCCCTTTCGAGGAAAGGGCGCGGGCCTTGAACGGGCTGATCGGCGCTTTGGTTGCCGACGCAGAGACAATCAGAGGCTGGTAGCCATAACGCCCTGCGTGCAGGATCTGCATACAGATCTTGCCGCCGGCCTCATGCACCGCGCCGGTCACATGACGATGCAAAAGAGCCGTTGCCCGATTGTTCATGGTCGAGGCAAGGGGGGCCAGCTGCCCAACCAGATTGGGCGAGAAACCGCCTGTCACCATGAGCCCCACGCCACCTTCTGCGCGCTCGGCAAAGTACCGCGCAAACTTGTGGATGTTCCAGAACCGATCTTCCAGGCCCGTGTGCATGGACCCCATCAGCACTCGGTTCTTAAGTTCAGTGAAGCCGAGATCCAGGGGTTTCAGAAGGTTGGGATAGGTGTCGCTCATGGGACTCTCTCAATAAATATTTATCGCGAGTATACACTTGATCAATGGCAAGTTGACTTGACCTTCCAGACGGGGCACGTATCATCGGCAATCAAGTTTCATTGACGGAGCAACCATGACCGCAAGGTCCTTCGGCTGCACAAGAGTTACCCGCCCACCTGTTACCGCTGACATCGCGCGGCACCGGGGACGTCTTCCGTACTTCCCGGACCCGCCTGCCTTCTGCTGATCCACCCCACCCGCCATGCCGTAAAGGGAACGTTGCCCGATGTGCAGGGTGGCCGGCCGGAGACTAGACTCAGGCAAACATGCCTTCAATACTCACGTAAAAGAAAACCAATAACGAGGTTGCGATGTCGCTACCGCTGGTTGTTTTACTGCCTTTTCTGGGTGCCATAGCCGCACCCCTGTTCGCCCAGGGCGGCAGAACGGCGATTGCCGTTGCATCTTCTGTACCCGCGTTGATCGCACTCGCAGCCCTTTTCCCGCATTGGGAAACCCTTGCTGACGGCGGCGTTGTGCTGCACAGCTACGAATGGCTCCCCGCGCTCGGTCTCTCCTTCAGTTTTCGTCTGGACGGGCTGTCCCTGCTGTTCGCTCTGCTGATCCTGATCATCGGGCTGCTGATCATTCTTTACGCCCGCTATTACCTGAAAGCCCATGAAAACGTCGGCAAGTTCTACGCCCTGCTGCTGTGCTTCAAGGGATCGATGCTCGGCATCGTGCTTTCAAGCAACCTGCTCCTGATGATGATTTTCTGGGAACTGACCAGCCTGACCTCGTTCCTGCTGATCAGTTTCTGGACCCATAAACAGGACGCCCGCCGTGGCGCCCGGATGGCACTCGCGGTAACCGGCGGCGGCGGCCTTGCACTGCTCGCCGGCATCCTGATCATCGGCAACATTGTTGGCAGCTTCGAACTGGATGACGTGCTGGCAGCCGGAGACCAGATAAAGGCTCATGCCATGTATCCGGTCGCCCTGACCCTGGTTCTGCTGGGCGCGTTCACCAAATCGGCCCAGTTCCCGTTCCATTTCTGGCTGCCTCACGCCATGCAGGCACCGACACCGGTATCTGCCTACCTGCACTCGGCTACCATGGTCAAAGCCGGCATCTTTCTCATGGCCCGGCTGTATCCGGCCCTGGCAGGTACTGAACAGTGGTTCTACATGGTCAGCTTTACCGGCATGGCCACCCTGCTCATTGGTGCCTATGTGGCCATGTTCAAGCACGACCTGAAAGGCCTGCTTGCCCACTCGACGGTCAGTCACCTGGGCCTGATCACCCTGCTGTTCGGCATGGGCACCCAGCTTGCCGCCGTGGCTGCGGTGTTCCACGTCATCAACCACGCGACGTTCAAAGCCTCCCTGTTTATGGCCGCCGGTATCATCGACCATGAAACCGGCACCCGGGACATGCGGCGCATCAATGGCCTTTGGCGTTACATGCCGCACACCGCAACCCTGGCCATGGTGGCCGCCTCATCGATGGCAGGCGTACCACTGCTGAACGGCTTCCTGAGCAAGGAGATGTTCTTTGCCGAATCCCTGGAGCTGAACCTGCCGGGGCTCTGGGCCTGGCTACCTCCGATCGTTGCCACACTCGCGGGTATTTTCGCGGTGGCGTACTCAGCACGTTTTGTCCACGATGTGTTCTTCAACGGCAAGCCCGTCGATCTCCCGATCTACCCACCGCATGAGCCTCCACGCTACATGAAGTTTCCGGTGGAGATCCTGGTATTTGCCTGCATCATGGTCGGCGTGTTCCCTGCTGTTTCCGTTGGCCCGCTGCTCCAGATTGCAGCGTCCGCCACGCTTGGCGGCGATGTGCCGGACTACACGCTTTCTGTTTACCACGGCTTTAACCTGCCGCTGGTCATGAGCTTCGTCGCTTTCTTCGGTGGACTGTTGATGTACAGCCAGCGTCAGCGCTTCTTCGACTTCCACGCCCGGTTCAAGGAAATTGATGAGAAGGCGGTATTCGAAGCGGTGGTGCTGCGGGTTGTCGATCTCGCCAACAGATTTACCACGCGCATCGAAAATGGCTCGCTTCAGCGATACGCCATGCTTCTTCTGGTAAGCGCTATCGCGGTCGCAGCCATGCCGCTTCTCGGGCTTGGCATTTTTGTCGGCGAAAACGGACTGAGCCCGGTGGATTTACCAACAGGGATCGCGGCCGTTCTGTTGATCTTCTGTGCTCTGACAACGGCCATCCTGCACCGTCAAAGGTTCTATGCCCTTGTTTTGCTGAGCGTCGTCGGTCTGATCGTGGCTCTGGCTTTCGCCCGTTTCTCAGCACCAGATCTGGCAATGACACAACTTTCCGTTGAGGTCGTGACCATTGTTCTCCTGATGCTGGCAATCTTTTACATGCCTGCATGGACGCCCATCGAGACACCACTGAAACGCCGGTTGCGGGATATTGCCATTGCGGCGGTAGCCGGCATTGGCATGACGCTGGTCACACTGGCGATGCTGACCCAACCGTTCAGTTCGATTTCTGATTTCTTCCTAGAAAACAGCAAAACCGGCGGCGGCGGCACCAATGTGGTCAACGTGATCCTGGTGGACTTCCGGGGCTTCGATACCCTGGGTGAGATTACCGTTCTTGCCATTGCTGCCCTTGGCATCTACGCCATGCTGAAGGACACGGCCCTGACGCCACCTCCCAGCGACGGCGAGGGACATGCATGGACCCGGGATTCCCACCCGCTGATGCTGAGGTTGATTGCCCGGCCCATGCTGCCACTGGCACTGATGGTATCCGCCTTCATTTTCCTGCGGGGTCACAATTTGCCCGGGGGCGGCTTTATCGCCGGCCTGGTGACTTCGGTTGCCCTTATTCTCCAGTACATTGCCAGCGGTATGGACTGGACCGAAGACCGAATCACTGTCCGTTACCACAACGTGATCGGCCTTGGCCTGCTCTTCGCAACAGTTGCCGGCGCCGGAAGCCTCGCCTTTGGCTATCCGTTCCTGACCTCCACGTTCGATTACATAACCTGGCCTGTGGTTGGCAAATTCGAGGTCGCGTCTGCACTGATTTTTGATCTGGGCGTCTATCTCACTGTGATCGGCGCTACCTTGCTTGCGCTGGTCAGTATCGGCCGGATATCTCCCCACTCCGCCATAAAGAGTAAAAAGGAGGGTGCATAATGGAGCTTGTTTTTGCGCTGGTAATTGGTGCCCTGACGGCATCCGGCGTTTATCTGATTCTGCGGGCTCGCACCTTTCCTGTCGTGGTGGGACTGACCATGCTGTCCTACGGGGTGAATCTCTTTCTCTTCTCCAGCGGTCGCCTGGCGACCGGCCAGCAACCGGTCCTCGGAACGGCTTCGAGCTATTCCGACCCGCTGCCACAGGCACTGGTACTGACTGCTATCGTGATTGGTTTCGCCATGACCGCGTTCGTTGTCGTCCTGTCACTGCGCAACCTGGCGGACAACGAGGACGACCACGTGGATGGTAAACAACCCTACAAATCGCCTGCTCCGGAACAGGAAGAGGAGGTAAACGGTAAATGAACCACTGGCTTACCGCTCCTGTTCTGATTCCGCTGCTAGGTGGCATTCTTCAGGCTTTCATGGGCTATGCACCCATCAGTCTTCGCCGCACCCTGGCACTGGCTACAACCGTTTTGATGCTGGTTTCCGCCATCGTGCTTCTGGTACTGGCAGACGACGGCAGCTATCGCATCTATGCGTTCGGCAACTGGCAGCCACCGTTCGGGATCGTACTGGTCCTGGACCGTCTCGCAGCACTTATGCTGGTCATGACGGCCGTGCTGGCCCTGTTCTGTCACATCTATTCGATCGGCGGTGCCGACGAGGGCAACCGCCAGTTCCATGCACTTTTCCTGTTCCAGCTGATGGGTCTGAACATCGCCTTCCTGACCGGTGACCTGTTCAACCTGTTTGTTGCCTTCGAGGTGCTGCTCATTGCCTCCTACGGGTTGCTGATGCATGGCGGTGGCACGGTAAGGACCGTTCCGGGCCTGCACTATGTCGTGCTGAACCTGATAGGCTCCGCCGTGTTCCTTATCAGTGTTGGCATGATCTACAGCGTCACCGGCACCCTCAATATGGCAGACCTGGCCGTCAAGATTCCGCAGGTGTCCGGGGAAGGTCTGAACATAGTTAAAGCCGGCGGCATGATGTTACTGGTGGTGTTCGGTCTCAAGGCCGCGATTCTACCCCTATGCTTCTGGTTACCCCGCGCCTACTCCAAAGCCACGGCGCCCGTGGCCGCGCTGTTTGCGGTGATGACCAAGGTTGGCATATACGCCATTCTGCGGGTCTATCTCCTGATCTTCGGCGACGACGCCGGCGAACTCGCCAATCTGGGCATGGACTGGCTGTTCCCCATTGCCCTGGCCACCCTCGCCATGGGGGTTATTGGTGCGCTGGGGTCCGGCAGCCTGAAAACCCTGGTCGCCTGGCAGGTCATCATTTCCGTGGGCACTTTGCTGGCACCGATTTCGCTCGGGTCCGAAGCCGGTCTGTCTGCTGCCCTGTTCTATCTTTTGAGCACCACCTGGACGGTTGGCGGCCTGTTCCTGGTATCAGAGCTGGTGGCCAACCAAAGGGGCTCGGCCAAGGATCGAATCGTTACCGCCCCCAAAATGCAGAACCGCACTTTCCTGAGCGTGCTGTTCCTGGTCGGAGCCGTAGCAGCGGCTGGCCTTCCGCCATTGAGTGGCTTTTTCGGCAAAGTCCTGATTCTGCAATCTGTTCAATCGGGAACCGAAATGGCATGGCTCTGGTCAGTACTTCTGATCGGCAGTTTCCTGACCGTTATCGCGTACAGCCGCGCTGGCAGTATCGTTTTCTGGCGCACGGTGGATGGTCATCTGGAAAAGCCAGATCCGCTCAACGGCCGGATTTCTGTCGCAGCCGGTGCCCTGACTGCACTGGCAGTGGTGATCGTTGTGCTGGCTGGCCCGATTACCCGCTACACCGATGCCACGGCCGAACAGTTGCACAACAAGGATGCCTATATTGAGATCCTGCAAACCAAGATGGTCAGGGAGGACAGCTGATGCTTGATCGCCTGAGTTTTCCCCAGCCCTGGCTGAGCCTTACCCTTTTTATCACCTGGCAGTTTCTGAGTGACGGAATAAGCGGTGGCAGCGCAGTACTGGGCCTGATCCTGGCATGGGCAATACCGCAGATAACCCAGGGCTTCTGGCCGGATCCGCCGGCATTCATCAAAGCCTGGAGAGTGCCCGCCTACCTCCTGCGCGTTGTCTGGGATATTGTTATCGCGAGTGTTGAAGTGGCACGGCTCATCCTCAGCCCGCGGCCGGCACGTCCCGCATTTGTCTGTTATCCCCTGGAGCTGGAGCACCCTCTGGCCATCACGATTCTGGCCAGCACTATCTCGTTGACGCCCGGCACTGTGAGCGCTGACGTCAGCGATGACAACAAGCTGCTGCTGATTCACGCGCTTGACGCCGAGGACGACCAGACAGTTATCGATACGATCAAAACCCGCTACGAGAAGCCTCTGCTGGAGATGTTCCAATGATAGTCATCGCCCTCTACATCACCATTGCCATGGTCACTGTGGCGGCGCTTCTGAATGTATACCGTCTGATCAAGGGGCCGGATGCACCCGATAGAGTGCTGGCACTTGACACGCTCTACATCAACGCCATTGCTTTGATTATTCTGCTCGGCCTCACACTCGGAACACGCATGTACCTTGAGGCGGCTCTTCTGATTGCTGTCATGGGCTTTGTTGGAACCGTCGCCATGGCCAAATATCTGAAGCGGGGCAGCGTCATTGAGTAAGCCCGCACCCGGCACACAAATGCTCCTGGAGGAAACATCCGATGAATCCCTACGCTGAATTCGCCATCTGCCTGCTTTTGATCATCGGTGGCGCATTTACCCTGATCGGCGCCATTGGCCTGGCTCGCCTACCGGACTTCTTTACTCGCCTTCATGGCCCCACCAAAGCAACCACGGTTGGAGTGGGCGCCATCGTCATCAGCTCTGTGATCTACTTCAGCACACTTGGACAGGGCATCGGTATTGAGGAATTCCTGATCACGGCCTTTCTGTTCATGACGGCCCCTGTGAGTGCCAACTTCCTGGCAAAAGCTGCCATGCATTTGAAGGTTAACACCACAGAAAACACCCGGGGCCATCCCTGGGACCAGTAATTCAATCAACAAGTCCAAGAACTTTTTGTGCCAAGGAATCGTATTAAATACTGATTATAAAAACCGCCGTTAACTGCAGGACGTTTTAACTTGGGTCTTAAAGGAGCACCCTTGAATGATGTTACTGGCTGTGCTTTCGGGATTTTTGCTGGCTGTGGCGGTTCCCGCGCTCTATCGCGTGGCAGGTAAACACATTGGCTGGGTGCTGGCCCTTCTCCCCGCATTGCTCACGGCCTATTTTGTCAGCCTCATCCCGGCGGTCAGCGGCGGTGAAACTCTTCTGATTCGTAACCAGTGGATGCCCGGACTCGGCGTCTCGCTGGATTTCATGGTTGATGGCCTGGCACTGGTCTTCGCGCTTCTGATCAGCGGTATCGGAACCTTTATCCTGATCTATGCCGGTTCCTACCTCCAGGGCCACAAGGATCTCGGCCGATTCTACGTCATCATGCTGTCGTTCATGGCGTCGATGCTTGGGCTGGTATTATCCGACAACCTCATCACTTTTTTCGTGTTCTGGGAACTGACCAGCATCACGTCCTACATGCTGATCGGCTTCAACCATGAAGATGCAGAAGCCAGGAAATGCGCCCTGCAGGGGCTCTTCGTCACAGCGGGAGGCGGCCTGGTACTGATGGCCGGCCTGATTCTCCTGATCTTCATCACGGGGAGCTATTCGTTCTCCGAGATACTGGCATCCGATCTGGCCATTCACGACCATGGTTACTACACCGCGGCGGCAGTTTGCATACTCATCGGAGCCTTCACCAAGTCTGCGCAGGTACCATTTCACTTCTGGTTACCCAATGCCATGGCTGCGCCCACCCCCGTTTCTGCCTACCTGCACTCGGCGACCATGGTCAAGGCCGGCGTCTATCTGCTGGCGCGCCTGAATTCATCCATGGATGGGGATGCACTGTGGAGCAACTCCCTGATGCTTTTCGGCGCTGCGACCATGCTCACTGGCGCCTACCTGGCCTACAGTAGCACCGGCATCAAGAAGGTGCTGGCATACTCGACGGTCATGGCGCTGGGCACCCTCACCATGCTCATCGGGATCGGCACGGAAAAGGCGATCATCGCTTTCGTCTGCGTTCTGGTGGCGCACTCGCTGTATAAGGGCGCCCTGTTCATGCTGGCGGGCGCACTGGACCACGAAACAGGCACCAAAGACATCACGAAAATGGGCGGGCTCTGGCGCAGCATGCCGAGGACCGCGGTTATCACCGGGCTGGCTGCATTGTCGCTGGCAGGGCTTCCGCCACTCTTCGGCTTCGTTGCCAAGGAACTGATGTTCGAGTCGGTTATCAACTCGCCGGTGTGGCCATGGGGGCTCCTGACAGCAGCTGTCGCTTCGTCGATTCTGGTCGTGGCCGTAGCGGGACTGGTTTTCCTGAAGCCGTTCTTCGGTCCCGTTCGCACCACTCCCAAACAGCCCCACGACGCGCCCGTCGCCATGCTGATTGGGCCGGCAGTATTGACCCTTCTGGCGCTGATTTTTGGCGTGGCGCCATTTGTGCCCGCAATCTTCGTACTGGATGCCACAGTCTCATCCGTCTATGGCACTGGGGTGACGACGGCTCTGGCCCTGTGGCACGGAGTGAATGTTCCATTGATGCTGTCTGGCGCCAGCCTCCTCGCAGGCTCCCTGCTTTTCATAACCTGGCAGCGACTGCATCCGACGCTTTATGCCGTCAACACGGCCGCCAGCCGCTTTGGTCCGGAGGCGGGCTATTTCCGATTCATGCTCGGGATCACCCAAGTTGCCAGCTGGCAAACCCGGGTGCTGCAAAACGGGGTTCTGGGCATCTATCTGCTGATCCTCGTTCTGGTCACTTTCGGTCTGACAGGCTACACGCTGTTCACCCGCCACGGTTTCCAGCTGGATTTCG
Organism: Marinobacter sp. 3-2; assembly: GCF_003751355.1. Lineage (NCBI taxonomy): Bacteria > Pseudomonadati > Pseudomonadota > Gammaproteobacteria > Pseudomonadales > Marinobacteraceae > Marinobacter > Marinobacter sp. 3-2. Next base: position 662,270 of record NZ_RJUQ01000011.1, read on the forward strand.
ATTTCAGCAATGGCTACTTCTACGAGTTTGGCATCGCTCTTCTTATTGTCGCAGCCACCGTGTTTGCCAGTGTCACCCGGTCCCGGCTGGGTTCCGTTGCGTCAGTCGGCGTGCTGGGTTTCGGGGTGGCCCTGATATTCATTCATTTCAGCGCGCCGGATCTTGGCATCACTCAGCTCCTCGTGGAGACCCTGACTGTGATACTGCTGGTCCTGGTGCTCTTCAAACTGCCGCCTTTCGTCAACCTCTCATCGCCGTGGGAACGTTATCGGGACCTGTCCGTGGCTATCTTTGCCGGCGCGACCATGACCCTGCTGATGCTTGCGGTGCTGGATATCCAGTACTTCGACAGTATTTCCAGCTATTACATTGAAAACAGTTATGGCCTGGCCTTCGGCAAAAACATCGTCAATGTAATTCTGGTGGATTTCAGGCAGCTGGACACCCTGGGGGAAATCTTTGTTCTGGGCCTTGCGGCGATGGGGGTTTACTCGATGGTCAAACTCAGGGCGGAGGACCAGCACAAGCCATGAAAACCAACACGCTCATACTCCACACCGCCGCTCTCGCGATTATGCCGCTACAACTGATGTTTTCGGTGTTCCTGCTTTTGCGCGGGCACGACGAACCCGGTGGCGGTTTTATCGGTGGACTGGTGGCGGCAAGTGCTTTTGTGCTTTATGCCTTCGCGTTTGGCGCCGAATCAACCCGCAAGCTGCTGCGTGTCAGTCCCCGGGATATTCTGGCGGCCGGGTTGCTCTTCGGTCTCGCCTCAACAATCCCTGCCTTCTGGACTGGCCAGGCCATGCTTACCGCACTCTGGTGGGAGGTTCCACTCCCCGGTGAAGGCTACCTGAAACTATCAACCGTTCTGATTTTCGACATTGGCGTGTACCTGGCCGTCCTGGGAACGCTGATGACCTTTGTGATCAGCCTGATGGAGTCGGAAGAATGAACCGTGCATTCATTGCCAGGGAGGGGGCTCAGTTATGGAAACCTTGATGGCCTATGTCGTTGGGCTGCTTTTTACAGCCAGCATATACATGATGCTGCGCCGCTCCATCGTCAAACTCGTCATTGGCCTGATCATTCTGAGCAACGCGGCCAACCTTCTGATTTTCGTGGTCGCGGGTTTGACCCGGGGCGCACCACCGCTGATTCCCGAGGGGGCGAGTGAAGTCGTTGGAGCAGTGGCCGATCCGCTGCCGCAAGCCCTTATTCTCACCGCCATTGTGATTGCTTTCAGCGTCCTGGCGTTCGCCGTGGTTCTGATCCGTCGTGCCTACGAAGTGGTTGGAACCGATGACCTGGACAAGATGAAGGATACGGATACTTGAACCCGGAACTCGTTCTCCCGATCCTGATACCCCTGACAGCCGGAGCTCTGTCCCTGGCATTCTGGCGCTCCATCACGCTTCAGCGGGTCCTTGCAGTTGTTGCCACCGGGCTGTTGCTGGCAGCCGGCATCTGGCTCATGAGTTCAACCATTGAGCAGGGCTTTCTGGTGGTTGAAATGGGCAGTTGGCCTGCGCCCTTCAGCATCGTGCTGGTGTCCGATGTTCTTGGCGCCATCATGATTGTGCTAACCGGCATTATCGGCCTTGCCATCGCAATCTATTCGCTGGCCTCAACACCGAAAGGTCATGAAAAATTCGGTTATTACCCCCTGATGCACCTGCTGCTCGCCGGCGTAGCCGGAGCCTTTCTGACTGGCGATATATTCAACCTGTTCGTCTGGTTCGAGGTGATGCTGCTCGCATCGTTTGCCCTCCTGACCCTGGGCGGGGAGCGAGCCCAGATGGAAGGCGCCATCAAGTACGTGACCCTGAACCTGTTCTCGTCGGCCATTTTTCTCTCCGCCGTGGGCCTGCTCTACGGGATGGTGGGCACCCTGAACATGGCGGACATCGCACAGAAACTGAACAGCGTCGAAGACCCTGGCATGGTGACGGTGGTCTCGCTGATGTTCATGGTATCGTTCGGCATCAAGGCGGCGGCATTTCCCCTGTTTTTCTGGCTCCCTGCCTCCTATCACACGCCGCAAGTCGCCGTCTCAGCGCTGTTTGCAGGGCTCCTGACCAAGGTAGGGGTTTACGCACTCTATCGGGTGTTCACGCTGATCTTCACGCAGGACGTCGCCTACACACACACCATATTACTCTGGGCCGCGGCCCTGACAATGCTGACCGGCGTTCTCGGCGCGGCGGCGCAGTTCGAATTCCGGCGAATCCTTTCTTTCCACATTGTCAGCCAGATCGGCTACATGCTGCTCGGGCTGGCGCTATTCACGCCTCTGGCCCTGATTGGCGGCGTGTTTTACATCATGCACCACATCATTGTGAAGACGAATCTGTTCCTGGTGAGCGGCATCACCTACCGTCTGCTTGGGAGCTATGAGTTGAAGAACCTGGGCGGTGTTTACCGTCAGCGCCCGTACCTCGCTCTGTTGTTTTTGATTCCGGCGCTCTCGCTCGCCGGTATTCCGCCTTTGTCCGGTTTTTTCGCCAAGTTCATTGTGGTGAAAGCCAGCCTGGAAGCCAGTGAATACATGATCTCCGCCATCGCTCTTCTGGTTGGCTTGCTGACCCTGTACTCAATGATCAAGATCTGGGCGGAAGTCTTCTGGAAAAAGGTTCCCGACCATGTGACCGATGTCGGCAGGCTCAACGGCGAGATTAAAAATACGCACAACTGGGCCTACTATGTGCCGGTGGTCGGGCTTGCGGCTTGCACGCTCATTATTGGCCTTTACGGCCAGCCAATTTACGTTCTGGCCGAGACGGCCGCAGACCAGTTGATGAACCCGCAGCTATACATAGAAGCGGTTCTTGGAGGGACGCCGAAATGATTGGCCTGTTCTGGAACCTGCTGCTTGCAATTGCCTGGGTGGTTCTCAGTGGCAGCGTCACTGCCATGAACCTGCTGGCCGGCTTCTGCTTTGGCTACATTGCGCTCATGGTTCTGCAAAACCAGGTGCCCGCTTTGAAGGGCTACTCCCGGAGAATTCCGAGATTAATCGCCTTCCTGGCCTTTTTCCTGAAAGAGCTGGTGAAATCCAACCTGCGGGTTGCCTACGATGTCGCCACGCCGGTTTGGCACATGAAGCCCGGTGTGATCGCATTTCCGCTACAGGCACGTACCGATATGGAGATCATGTTCGTCAGTAGTGTGATCTCACTGACACCGGGGACCCTCAGCCTGGATGTTTCCGATGATCGACGGGTGCTGTTTATCCACGCCATGTTTCTTCAGGACGAGGAACAGCTCAGAAATGACCTGAGAGAACTGGAACACCGAATCCTCAAGGTTATGCGCTAGGAGCCCACCATGCTTGGAATCGCCATTAATATTGTGTATCTCATGCTGTCCCTGGCGTTACTTTTTGCCTTCATCCGTTTAACCCGGGGCCCTTCCCTGGCGGACCGCGTGGTTGCACTTGAGCTGATTGCTTCCGTGGTGGTTGGCTACGTTGGGGTTCACGCCATTGATACCGGTGTCTCCAGTTTTCTTGATGTGGCGATCGTGATATCCCTCACCGCTTTCCTCGCGGCAATAGGGTTCGCCAGGTTCCTGGAGCGTGGAGGCGTCAAGGATGAGTGAAATTTTCGTTTCCATCCTGTTGCTGGCAGGGGCCTCATTCATGGTGCTTGCGGCCATCGGCATCGTAAGACTGCCAGACCTGCCAACACGCATGCACGCATCCACCAAAGCAGGCGCGATGGGCGCGATACTCACGATGGCCGGGGTAGCACTGCACTTTTCAGACAGCGCGGTCGCGGCAAGGGCAATCGCCTTCATCGTGTTTATCCTGTTGACCGCTCCGATCGCTGCTCATGTCATCGGGCGGGCAGGTTACTTCACCGGAATTTCGCTCTGGAGCGGTACCACCAAGGACGAACTGCGGGAACGATACGATCCGGACACCCACAAGCTTTACAGCGGACTTGAAACCAAAACAGACCGAGCAGTGCCCGACAATAACAAGGACGGCTCAGGCTGATTATTTTGTCATTGGAAGTGCACGAAATTCCCGTATAGTAGGCTGCCCACATCATTCGAGGAGCCAGCATATGCTGCAAGTAAATGAATATTTCGACGGCCAGGCCAAGTCCATTTCCTTCCAGACCTCGACTCTGCCAGCCACCGTTGGCGTGATCAGCCCGGGCGAGTACGAGTTTGGTACCAGCAAGAAAGAAACCATGACCGTCATCAGCGGCGCCCTCACTGTGCTGCTCCCCGGCATGGAAGAGTGGATGACCTACGGTGCCGGCGAGAGTTTTGACGTAGCGGGTCAGGCCAGCTTCAAGGCAAAGACCGACATCGATACGGCTTACCTCTGCACCTACGAGTAATTCTGCACCTACGAGTAATATCGCTGCCCCTGAGGGGCGCGTCCGCAGAGCGAAACGGATTTCGCACCTAAGCCACCGTTCGCTCTGCATTTTTTCACGCTTTTCGGTTCCTGTTTCAGCCAATCTGTGTCAGATTTATTCCTGTTTCTCGCGATAACACCAACAACTGGGAAAGAGGACACACGTAATGGCACAGACACGCATTCTCCCCCCGGCTGAAAACGCCTATGAGTACCCGCTGCTGATCAAACGACTCCTGCTCTCGGGCCCCAGGTACAATCCAGACCAGGAAATTGTCTACTCCAACCGCAGCAAGTACACCTATACGGATCTCGTCGAGCGCATTCACCGCCTGGCAAACGCATTGACCGATGCCGGCGTGAAACCGGGCGATACGGTTGCGGTCATGGACTGGGATACCCCCCGGTACCTGGAGTGCTTCTTTGCCATTCCGATGATTGGCGCCATTCTGCACACCGTCAACATCCGGTTGTCGCCGGACCAGATTGTTTACACCATGAACCACGCCGAAGACGATGTGGTTCTGGTTCACGACGATTTCCTGCCGATCATTGAGGCCGTCAAAGACGAGATCAAAACGGTCAAGACCTGGATTCAGCTCACCGACAGCGATACCGCACAACAGGCACCTGTTGAGGCTGTCGGGGAGTATGAGGACCTTCTCGCCAGGGCCAATGACAAGTTCGACTTCCCCGATTTCGACGAAAACAGTGTAGCGACCACCTTCTACACCACGGGCACCACCGGGAATCCCAAAGGCGTCTACTTCAGCCACCGCCAGCTGGTACTGCACACGCTGGCCATGACGGGCACCGTGGCGTCATTCGACGAGATGCCGCTGATGCGTTCCTCGTCGGTCTACATGCCAGTGACGCCCATGTTCCATGTGCATGCCTGGGGCGTGCCCTATGCCGCCACCATGATGGGCATCAAACAGGTATATCCGGGCCGCTATGAGCCGGAGCTGCTGGTCGATCTGCTCAAGGAACACAAAGTGACTTTCTCTCACTGCGTGCCCACGATCATGCAGATGATGATGGCCACCGAATCTATCAAGACGGCTGATCTGAGCAACTGGCACGTCTTGATCGGCGGCAGCGCACTCACCAAAGGGCTTTGCGACGCCGGGGCCAAGCTCGGCATCAAACTTTACACCGCCTACGGCATGTCTGAGACCTGTCCGCTGCTCTGCGCGTCGCACCTGAAGCCCGAAGACCTGGAACTGCCTCTTGAGCAGCAAACTGCGATCCGGGTGAAGACCGGTATTGCGACGCCCATGGTTGAGCTGGAAATCGTGGACCCCGACGGTAACCCGGTTCCCCATGATGGCGAGGCCAAGGGTGAAATCGTGGCCCGCGCTCCCTGGCTGACCCAGGGCTATTTCAAGGAGCCTGAGAAAGGCGAGCAGCTCTGGGAAGGTGGCTGGCTTCACACCGGCGACGTAGCGTCCATGGAGCCGGACAACACCATCACCATCAAGGATCGCATCAAGGACGTGATCAAGACCGGTGGCGAGTGGCTGTCTTCACTGGATCTGGAAAACCTGATCAGCCAGCATTCCGCTGTCGCCGGTGCTGCCGTGGTTGGCGTGCCAGATGAGAAATGGGGCGAACGCCCGCATGCTCTGGTCACCCTGAAGCCGGGCGAGCAAGCCAGTGCAGAGGATATCCAGAACCATCTGAAGCAGTTTGTGGAAAGCGGCGAGATCAATAAATGGGCGATCCCGGAGCATATTGATTTCGTGGAAGATATTCCGAAGACCAGTGTTGGCAAGATCAACAAGAAACTGATTCGGGATCAGTTGCAGTAATCAGTGAGGCGTTTGGGAAGGGGCCAGATGACACACCTCATCTGGCCCCTTTTTTATAGGCCAGAAAACGTAAAATCCACCTCAGGCTTGCGGCCGTCAATAATGTCCGCAAGGGCCGCGGCGGAACCACAGGAATGGGTCCATCCAAGGGTGCCGTGTCCGGTATTCAGGTAGAGGTTGGCGAAGTGGCTTTTTCCGATGTACGGCACGTTGGAGGGCGTCGCAGGCCGTAAACCGGTCCAGAACTCCGCCTGATCCCAGTAACCTGCTTCGGGCATGACTTCCGCTGTGCGACGCACGATAGCCCGGCAGCGGGTATAGTTCAGTTTCCGGCTGTAGCCGTTCAGTTCGGCCGTGCCCGCCACGCGCATGCGATCACCCAGGCGGGAATAAACCAGCTTGTACTCGTCGTCAGTGAGGCTGACATTGAACGCCGCCTCCTCGTTCTTCACCGGTACCGTAATCGAATAGCCTTTGGCCGGATAGATGTTGAGGAAAATACCGAGCTGACTGGCGAGCGCCGCACTGAAGCTGCCCATGCTCAGCACGTAGGCATCCGCGCGCAGCGTCTCATGATGGCCGTCCCGAAGGGTCTGGATCCCAAGTACCCGCTCGCCGGCGCGTTCGAAGCTCAGGATTTCAGTGCCGTACCGGAACTCTACGCCGGCCTCCGCGCAGCGTTTTGCAAGGTTCTGGGTAAACATCCGGGCATCACCGGATTCGTCTTCCGAGGTGTAGGTTGCTCCGGCAATCCGGTTGCGGATCGGCTTGAGTGCCGGCTCCAGCTCTACCGCCCGCTCTGCATCGATAATCTGACGGTCGCACCCAAGATCCTGCATGATCCGGGTCGGCTCCATGGCACCGTCAAACTCCGCAGGATTGGTGTAGAAGTGCAGGATACCCTTCTCGAGATGGTTGTACTCAATGCCCGCTTCCTCACGCAGAGCCTGCAACTGGCTGCGGCTGTAGGTGCCGAGATTTACCATCTGGCGGATGTTGTGGGCAGCCCGGGCCGAGGTGCACTGCCCCAGAAAAGAGAGCGCCCAGCGCCACTGGGCAGGATCCAGTCTTGGCCGGAACAGCAGAGGCGCGTCGGGCTGGAACAGCCATTTCATGACTTTCAGAGGGGCGGACGGGTTGGCCCACGGCTCCGCATGGGAAACGGAGATCTGACCGCCGTTGGCATAACTGGTTTCCAGGCCGGCCTGGTTCTGGCGATCAACCACAGTTACCTGGTGCCCCTGCTTCTGCAGATACCAGGCCGTGGTAGTACCCACAACGCCTGCGCCCAAAACCAGTATATGCATGCTTGCCTCCGGTCGAACAGAATCCGCCATCCAACGGCATAATTGCAGGGATTTCTGGGCAGATTCCGGTTGGTATGAAAGTCGGGATTTATTAACGCGGGCTCTATTGTAACGTGAGCGTGGGGGATTTGCGTGTTATACCATCAGCCACCGGCGCGCTTCACCGTCCACCCCTTTTGCTCAAGCAGCGGAACCAGAAGATCCCGCTGGTCGCCCTGGATTTCGACCACACCATCTTTTACCGTGCCACCGGTGCCGCATTTGGCTTTCAACACCTTGGCATAGGCTTTCAGTTCTTTGTCGTCCAGTGGAATGCCGGTAATCAGGGTGACACCCTTACCCTTGCGGCCCTTGGTCTCCCGGCTCACTCTGACAATGCCATCCCCGGCAGGCCGTGATGATGTACCGCAGGTACATTCATTCACGGGGTTACGGCAATCCGGGCACATACGCCCCTGCTCGGTCGAAAAAACCAGACCGCCCTCAGATCGCTTCTTCATTCTGTCTCCGTGCTATTCCTGTCTTGTAACGCCTTCAATCGAGACCAGGAGGATACTTGGTAAACATTTCGGCCACGACCTCGTCGATCAATTCTCTTCGGGTCTCGGGTGACTGGTTTTCATTGAGATAGCGCCGACTGGCGGCGCGCCAGACAACTTCTTTCGACTTGCTGTCTGCCAGCTCTACAACCAGCTTTCCCTCTTCAATTTCACGTACCGGTGGCGGCGCAGACAGGGCCCAGCCGAAATTCCCGCTACCAAATCCAAATCCGAGCCCCAGCCCCGTCTGCTCAAGACGCTCTTCGGGCACGATCTGCCAGCTAACCAGCAAGTCGGCCTCTGCTTCAGGGACCTGTTTCAGCGCTTTGCGATTCAGCTCTCGCTCAACGGCACTGCGCACCCGAGTGCCGTCGAGTGAGGTAAAGGAAGACGAATCGGTGCCACCGGCAAACGCCCAGGAGGAATAATTACCGAAAACCACGGAAGAGTTGTAGTCGGTCACCACGTTGCTGGCACAACCGGTCATGGCCAGTGCAACAACTGCTAACATCAGAAAACGCATCATGATTCCTGTCCTCGATTGAGACTCAGATTTACGAACAGTATACGCCTCGCAGACGCACAACGATGCCCCCGGGATCCGTCACCTTTCTAAACTGTAATCCAGTTTATGGGCATCGCAGAAGGCTCCGAATGCCTCGACCTGATCCTCGGGGACCAGAACACCAGCCCGTACCGAGGCCCCGTAATCCACCGATTCCACCGATGCCCCGTTCATCTCACACCAGTGCCGCAGCGGTTGCTCGTCAGCAAATGACAGGAGCACCAGCACGTCCACCATGGGCTTCTGGACCACCCGATCAACAGCCGACAGCACGCTCTCTGCAGCTCCGGCATAGGCTCGCACCAGGCCACCGGCGCCCAGTTTGATGCCACCAAAGTACCGGACCACCATCACCAGCACATCTCCCATATCCTTGTGCTGAATCACGTTGAGAATCGGCTTCCCGGCCGTTCCGGACGGTTCACCATCATCGTTCATACCAGCTTCGGCGGCAGAACCGGGACGCCCGATCTGGTAGGCCCAGCAGATATGCCGGGCGTCCGGATGGTCCTGGTGGGCCTGTTCCAGCCAGTCCTTCACCTCCTCCCGCGAACTCACCGGGGCTACCCGGGCAATGAACCGGCTTTTCTTCACTTCCGTTTCACGCTCAAGGTATCCTGCCGGAACGGGGTAATCTTTTTTCATGGACAACGACCTATGGCCTCTGAAGACGAATACAACAACCCGGGCACGGCAAAGCCCGCGAAGATTCGGAAAGCGGCCTGCGGAATCCGCTTTGACGAAGACGAGCTGCAGGAGGGTATCGACTTTTCCGGCGCCGAAAAACTGAAACCTTCCGACCCGGAGCCGGAGTCAGCCGCCCCCGAAAAACACCGGAAGGCGAAGCGTCACCCGTAAGCCGCCAGTTTCTCCCGCTGCTGCCCCGATCACGCCATCGTGGGCCGCTACGATGTCTCTGGCAATGGCCAGGCCAAGCCCCCAACCCGCGCCCCCGCGAGACTTGTCTGCGCGGAAGAACGGCTCGAAAAGCTGACCGATCAGCTCATCCGGAACGCCCGGCCCCTCGTCATCAACCGTTAGCGTCAACCAGTCATCGGCCACCGTCACGGCCAGATGAACAGCCCTGCCAGGTGGCGTGTGGTCGAGGGCGTTCTGCAGGATGTTGTCGATGGCTCGCTGTAAAAGCCCTTCATCACCCAGCACCGACGCCCTTGAACTTTCCGGCGACACCACGAGTTTGCAGTCCACACCCTGGTGCTCGGCATAGTCCGCTGCATCCTTGAGGACCTGATTGATCACATGCACCAGCCGGAGGGGCTCGCGCTCGATATCGCCGCCGGCTTCGGTAACCCGGTATAACGTCAGTATCTGACCGGTCATGGTTTCAAGCCGTTCGTTCTGGCGCAGAATGCTGGCCATCAGCTCTTCATCTGCACCGGCCTCGTTTGCCAGCTCAATGGCGATACGCTGGCGGGTGAGCGGCGTTCGCAAATCGTGGGAAATATCCCGAAGCAAATGTTTCTGGCGTTCCAGCAGACTGCAGAGCTGTTCGGTCATGGCATTGAAAGCCGTGGCCAGTTGCCCCACCTCATCCCGGCGTTGGGCGATCTTTTCGCTGACTCTCAGAGAATTATCCCCGGCCGCAATCGCCTGGGCGGTGCTTTCCATGTGTTTCAACGGTCGCGATACCAGGCGGGCGATCCACCAGCACGCCAGTGAAATCATCAGCAGGGCCAGCCCGAGCTCGATGGCCCTGAAGAATCTCGGGTTGAGCCAGCCGGCGCCCTGCACCCGTGGCCAGGCCACCAGCCGGTAACCGCCGCCAACGTCCAGTACCGCGGGTTTCTGCGGGTACCAGCCAGACTTCATGCGGTCGCGGATGAACGAGGGCAGCTTGCCATCGTTTTCATCCTGTTCGAGCAACACCAGAAACAGTTCAAGACGCTCGCCTTCGTCCCGCAGAAAGCGCCACGCTTCGCCACGGTCGCCGGCCTCGCGGATTGCGATAGCTTCTTCGGCCAGATCCCTTAGACCTGCCTGGCGCTCGATGGCTTCCCGCTCTCGGTCCAGAAGCATCCTGGTTGCAAGGTTACTGGCCACCACGGTGACCGCCATGGCCAGCCAGATCGACAGGAAGATCCGCCAGAACAGAGGGAACATGGGCCGCTGTTTCATTCCGGCACCCGATAGCTGTAACCCAGCCCCCTAACGGTTTCGATACGGGGCGGGTCGTCGTTACCCAGTTTTTTGCGAAGGTTACTGATGTGCATATCAAGGGTGCGGTCGTAAGCTTCGAGGCGCCGGCCCAGCGCCCATTGCATGAGATCGGTTTTGCGGACCACGCTGCCTGCATGTGCCAGAAGAACCTGCAGAACCTCGTACTCGGTGGCGGTCAGCTCCATCGCCACATCGTCCTGGTAGATGCGGCGATGGCCCGGCTCGACACGGAGATCGCCATAGGTCCGGGCCGCATTGACTTCGGTTTTCTGGTCCCAGGCAATCCGCCGCAAAAGCGCCTGCAGCCGGGCCACCAGCTCGCGCGGATTACAGGGTTTGGGAATATAGTCATCTGCACCAACCTCGAAACCGACGATCCGATCCGTTTCGTCGCCCCGGGCGGTAAGCAGTACCACGGGCAGATGGGTCTCTGCCCTCAGTTCCCGCAACACCTCGAGGCCACTGATATCCGGCAGCATGATGTCCAGCACGACAATATCGCAGTCCTGACCCAGCGCCAGCGCGAGGCCGTCCCGGCCATTGGCAGCTTCCCGAATGGTAAATCCCTGATTGGTCAGGTAACGGGCAAGCAATTCCCGCAATTCATCATCGTCCTCGACCAGTAACACCCTGTTCTGCATGTCGCTTCTCCACCTGTCGTGCCGACCACAGTTGCTGCTGAAGTCTAACACGCTACCCGCAAACCACTGATTCGGGCCAGGTCACTTTGCAGAACCTTTACACTGACCCCGGGGTGATCAAAAGCCGCCTTCTGACGTATGGTATCGGGTACATAAAGGAGTTTTCCCTCACCATGTCAGAACCCGGACCAGCGACACTCACACTGGAAACCTGCACCAGCATCAATGATATTCCCGCCCCTGAGTGGGAGCGGCTGGCTGGGCATAGCAATCCATTTCTTCGTTACGAGTTTTTCCAGGCACTGGAAGCGTCCGGATGCACATCCCCGGAAACGGGGTGGTCGCCACGTCACCTCGTGTTCCGAAAGGCTGGCAGAATCGTCGGCCTTGCGCCGGCTTTTCTGAAGAGCCACTCCATGGGGGAATATGTGTTTGACTGGGCCTGGGCCGATGCATACCAACGGCATGGGCTGGCGTACTATCCAAAATTACTGATCGCCATTCCCTTCACGCCATCCGCAGGCCCGAGGCTGCTGCTGGATCCGGACATTCGACAACAGCTGGTACCGGAACAGGTTCATCACCTGTTGGACAGGCTGACCGATGAACTGGGAGCCCACTCCTGGCACCTGCTGTTTCCCGGCAAAGAGGATCAGGAGCTGCTTCAACACGAGCAGGCCTTACATCGCATCGGATGCCAGTTCCACTGGCATAACCATGATTACCGTAATTTCGAGGACTTTCTGGCGGCGCTGACTTCCCGCAAGCGCAAGTCCATCCGCAAGGAACGTCGCCAGGTTGCGGACCAGGGAATTTCCTTTACACGCTTTCATGGCCGGGATATTCCGGAGCACGTGCTTTCCGCGTTCTATGTGTTTTACCAGGCGACTTATCTGAAAAGGGGCCAACGACCTTACCTCAACAAGCGATTCTTTGAGCTGCTTCTGGAACAGCTACCCGAACACGTACATCTGGTGATGGCAGTGCGCGAGGGCGAAATGATTGCCGGTGCCCTGTTCCTGGCGGGCAAAACCACCCTCTACGGGCGTTACTGGGGTTGCCTTGACGAATACAACCACCTGCACTTTGAAACCTGCTACTACCAGGGCATCGAACTGGCGATGGACCTCGGCCTCAGCCATATTGATGCCGGCGCCCAGGGCGAACACAAACTGGTACGTGGCTTTGAGCCGGTAATCACCCACTCCTGGCATGGCGTTCTGCACCCCGGCTTCCGCGAAGCCATAGAAAACTTCACCCGAGAGGAGGCGGACCACGTGCGTGCTTATTTCAGCGATGCGGAATCCGCCCTGCCCTTCCGACAGCAGACGCCGGATTAACTTCTATACTGATAGACCCAGACTGGATTTACGCGGGGGTCAGACACCATGGATACAGACCCATTGTGGAGCATGTTATCGGCAGGCGGCCTGCCGCTTCTGCTTTCAGCGGCCGCCCTGGGCCTGGCCGTGATTGCCCTGTTCATCGGATCGGGCGCTCGCCGGCGTAGCGAGGACCAGTTGACCGCATTACGGGAGCGTTCCGATACGCTGTGGCGGGAAGTTGACGACATACGGGTAGCACAATTCAATCGTCCGGGTGAGTCCGGCAATGGCGCTTCAGGCTCCCCAGTTGAAGAAGCCCGCTATCAGAAAGAAGTGGAAGCCTACGCCAGGATCTGGCCACAGGTATGGAATCTTCATGAACGCCTGGGCATGTTCCTGAGGGCGGTTGAAGGCGGCGAAGCGGCCGGCGAACTCAGACTGGAAGCTCGCAATGCGGCCCTGGAGGCCCGAGAGCTGCTTAACCGGAACCGCCCTTTCTGCACAGAGTCCGTCGATGAACTGGTTACCCGGCTGATTGATGCCGAGATCAAGGCGCACCTTGCGGCCTGCCAGTATCTGGACCTGCTAAAAGATGTCCCTAGCGACTCATCCAATCACGATCGCCGGGTCTTACAGGACAAATGCCACAGCCTGCACGAGGGCGAGGCCCGGGAGCTGATGAACCAGCTGGTCTCGTCCATTCGGCACCGGACAATTCGCAGTAACTAGGGAGCGCCTGTTCAGCTGTTGGCGATACGGAAACCGACTTTCATTACGACCTGATAATGGCCCACCTTGCCATCAACGATATGGCCGCGGGTTTCGATTACCTCAAACCACTCCATGTTGCGAACGCTTTTACCACATTCCTCAAGTGCATTCTCAATGGCGTCTTCAATGCTTTTCTTGGAAGACCCGACAATTTCCACTTTTTTGTACACGTGATGGTCAGACATTAAAGCCTCCTGGGAATTGCGATTTGTATTTCTGAGCCTAGAAGACAAGCGTCCTCACGGCAAACCACAGCCCGGTACAAGCCTCATCCGCCAACCCACGGCTGGCGTATCTGTCCCCTATAATCCAGGTAGTCGTGCGGAACTTTCTGTCACTCAGAGGGTCCCGTCTACCCCACGCTTCGGACTGAGTTCATGAAACGATTTTTCAGATACACCGGCTGGTTCTTCGGCGCCGTGCTCCTGCTGCTGGCTGGCCCGATTCTGCTTGCCACCAGTGGCAGCCTGCAGGGAGCCGAGAGCTGGCACACAGCCACCCGGGAAAGCGCCCGGATTGCCCCTCTGCCAGAACAGGCCGAGGAAGCCATCGTTCAGGTATACGGCGCCCGGGCATGGAGCTGGCGAGGTTACTTTGCTGTCCATACCTGGATAGCCACCAAGGAAAAAGGGGCCAGCCATTATCGGGTTCATGAAGTGACCGGCTGGCGCAGCTACGTGGTCAATTCCCGGCCAGGTGAGCCCGACAGACACTGGTACGGTGCAAAGCCGAACCTCTATGCCGATATCCGCGGCGAAGAAGCCGAAAAGCTGATTCCCGACATCTACCAGGCAGTGGCGTCCTACCCCTACCCGACCGAATACGAAGCCTGGCCCGGCCCCAACAGCAACACCTTCGTGGCCTGGGTAATCAGGGAGGTTGAGGGCCTCGATGTGGCTCTGCCGAACCACGCGATCGGCAAGGACTACCTCGGCGACCGTATTATCGCAGAGGTTCCGGGTGGCGCGGGTTATCAGGTCTCGCTGGGTGGGTACTTTGGTGTGCTGGCGGGTGTCCGCGAGGGACTGGAGCTGAACCTTCTGGGCCTATCCTTCGGTATCAACCCGTTGGCTTTGGGGATCAAACTGCCAGGCATCGGCGAGTTAGCGCTTAGAAACCCCAACCCGATAGCTGAAAATTCCCCTTAGGTTCGGGAAACAGGCGGGCAGGGGTTCCCAAAAATGTGCGGAGCCATGGATGGCGGAGCCAAGCGTACACGGACGTATTTACAGCGTTTTTTGGGAACCCCTGCCCGCCTGTTTCGTGCTCCAAATCCAGACATCAAAGACTGGCAAACTCCAGATACCGGCTCGCCGCCTGCTTCTTCTCGTCCTGGCTGTTCAGCATTTCCAGCCGCATCTTATCGATCAGCTTCAAATAGTCTGCAATGGGAGACTCGGGCTTACCGGCGTCTTTCGATTCTTCGATAAACGCCTTCTGCTTTTCACGAATTTCATTCAGCTTCTCGAGCGCCGAACGTATCGCTTCCACCCTGGCCTCCACCAAGCCACTACCGCCTCGGTCTGGCGAGCCACGCTCCGCGCTCAGGACCGTCTCAGCGGTCGGCGCTTCGACGGTATTCTGTTCTGCAAGGTCGATTTCTTCCAGGGTGCGAACCTCGCCGTCGGTCGTCAGATAGATTCCCGAACCCTTGATCTGGCCCAGCGGCACACCTTGACTGTTGGCCAGCGTGAAGCGGTCTTCTACATTGTCCACGTACAGCGCCTGAACCCCGACTTCCTCCAGGGATTTCAAAGCCTGGGAGCCGTCCGCGGTTTGCACCCACACGGACAGCGATTTAAAGATCTCATCACTGGCGTCAATCCAGCGGTTACCGTCGTCATCGAAACGGGCCAGCTCGCCAAAGCCGGAGCCGCTCCGGGGACCAAACAGTTCGGAGCCGTCGTCCACTTTGCCGTTGCCATTTCGGTCCAGCACCAGGTAGCCGCTACCGCTGCCCAGGGTGGCAAACTGCCCGGTTTCACCGTTACCGTTCAGGTCGAACTCGAAGAGGGTATCGGTCAGGCGGGCTGTGGCAGAGCCAAAGTTGATCACCAGAGGGTCGGTGAGTGGCCGTTCCTGAATCTGCACCAGTTCCGAGTACTCGTAGGTCCGGGACTGGGACTGTCGCAGTGAGAGGGTGAAGTCGATGGTCTCGCCATTCTCCAATGCGATGGTGCCAGTGGAGGCAAAGCTTCTGGATTCGCTCTCCGAGTAAAACACATAGCGTCCGGCAGAAACCGAGAGACTGCCCCGACCCTCGACACCCGCATCACCACCGAGCGCGGCACGGCTAACGCTCAGTGCCTGCTGGCCCATCAGAAACAACTCTGAGGTTTTCTCGGCAAGCTGCGCACTGGTAAAGACGCTCTGCTGACCGCCATTCGTCACGGTGCTGCTGCCGCTGAACGCGAGCTGCTCCTGGCTGCTGTAACGATAGGCAGCCTGGCGCATGAGCGTTAACTCTGAGCCAACCGCGTTTTCATTGGCCTGCGGCGCAGCGGCAGATTGCCGGTTGATGCGGAGCTGCGTGCTGTCGAAAGCCGATACCTGGCGGGAACTGTCCTGGAAAAGCGAAATCTGGCTGGAGGAAATCATGGCTCTGGGCACCTGTAATTACTACACAGGTATATCGGCCGCAGCCTCCCGGACTTGAGCACTTTTTAATCACTTCAGATTCGAGAGGTTAGGCCAGAAACCGCACGATTCCGGCAGCCGCAATCCCGGCGGCAATGGCCGGGAGAGGTTTACGCAACGCCAGCATGGTAACCGCCGTCGTGGTCAGGGCCGCCAGCGCACCAGCGTCCCCCGTCACTGCCATGGGCACAATGATGGCAATCAGGACCGAGCTGGCCATGGTGTTGATAAAGCTCTCGATACGAGGATTGATCTTCACGAACGACATGATGAACACGCCGCCAAAACGGGTTACCAGTGTAACGGCGGTCATGATCGCAATCAGGAACAGAATACCGGCTGTGGTGGTCTCAACGGTCATGGGTGCTGTCCTCCGCGTCAGAAGCAGGCGCAGGCTTTCGCTCGAGCCAGAAAAACCCGATCGCACCACCGGCGAGCGCGCCCACGACGACGTGGGTATTCGCCGGCAACCATTTCCAGGCCGCCAATGAAGCCAGCGCTGTAACGGTCCAGGCCACGAGCACTCTCGGGGATTTCTTGCCGCCCAGCGCCATGGCCAGGAGGAAACAGCCGAGAACCATGTCCAGGCCCAGGGATTTGGGATCCTGCAGAAGGCCACCAAAATAGACGCCCAGACCGGTCCCGATGATCCAGGCCAGCCAAAGAGCCAACCCGCCACCAAGGATAACCTCCAGGTTTCGTCGGCCACTCTGGTATTCCTGGGCCGAAACCGCCCAGTTGGCATCGGTTAGCAACAGCAAGAGACCATAGCGCTTGCCCGGCGAGACATCTTTCAGCATCGGGTACAGCGAAGCGCCCATAAGCAGATGGCGGGAATTGATGGCAAAGACCACCGCAATCATCGGAAGTACAGATACCTCGGTGCCCCACATATCGACGGCGGCAAACTGGGAGGCCCCGGCAAAAACCGTCGCACTCATCAGCACCGCCTGAAGCGGCTCTAGGCCTTTCTGGGTAGCTGCCAATCCAAAGGCAGCGCCAAACGCCACCACGAATAACGAGATGGGAAGCAGCCGGAAAAACTCCACCCGTACCCGGGCCGGCTGAAGCTGATAAGAATAGGAAGCGACAGACATCCGGGGAAACTAGGTCAGTTTCCCCGATCCGCGTATAGGTAGTTTCCGCAGAATGGGGCACATCTGCGACTAATGGACCAGATCCGCGCAACGCATGAGGGCATTTAACCTCATGATTGCCTCAAATGTTTACCAAGGAGGCGCCTGAATCCGCGGATGAGCCTTGTATCGGATAGTTCACTTTCGCATGTTGACGTTAACGTCAATTGCGGCTAGTTTGTTTTTCGTCCAGCCCCAAAAGGGCACTTTCGGTGGGCCACCCCCCAGCGGATATACCGGACACCTGAAATCGGAACGCCGGCCACAAGCCGGCAGACAAGAACAAGATACCCGCTCATGCCGAGATCCGGCCGGTGGGAGAGGATTTCACAATGCTATTCAGCCATCCCGAGTTCGATAACCACGAACATCTGTCCTTTTTCTGCGATCCCGAAACCGGCCTGAAGGCCATCGTTGCCATCCATAACACTTCCCGCGGCCCAGCATTGGGAGGCTGCCGAATGTTTCCCTATGCCTCCGATGAAGAGGCGGTTCGCGATGTCTTGCGCCTTTCGCGGGGCATGACCTACAAATCGGCCCTCGCCAACCTGGATCTGGGTGGCGGCAAGTCAGTGATTATTGGCGACCCGCGCAAACAGAAAACCGAAGCGCTGATGGAGGCCATGGGCCGCCATCTGGAAAGTCTTGGTGGTCAGTACATTGCGGCGGAAGACTCGGGCACCAGCGTACCCGACCTCAAGGTCATGGGCCGACACACCAGCCACGTTGCGGGAATTGCCTCGCGCACCGGCTTCGACGGCAACCCAAGCAACGGCGACCCGTCACCGGCGACAGCCTACGGCACCTTTATCGGCCTCAAAGCAGCGGTAAAACACAAACTTGGGCGGGACGACCTCAACGGTTTGAAGGTAGCCATTCAGGGCATCGGTAATGTCGGTTTCCGGTTGGCCAGACACCTGAAGGATGCCGGCGCTGATCTCTGGGTCTATGACATCCATGACGACAATATGCGGCGGGCCGTGGATCAGCTGGGAGCCAAGCCAGCGGCTGCCGAAGACATATTGTCACTGCCTGTGGACGTGGTAGCGCCCTGTGCCATGGGGGCAGTACTGAACGATGACAGCATTCCCCAACTGAAGGCCCGGATCGTCGCCGGCGCCGCCAACAATCTGCTGGAACACCCTGAGCACGATGCCATGCTGCAGGACCGGGGCGTTCTCTATGCACCGGACTTTGCCATCAATGCAGGTGGCATCATCGATGTGTTCTACGAGCGCGCCGGCGCCACACCGGAAACCGTTCGCGCCCACGTCGATACCATCGGCGATACCCTGACCGAAATCTTCAACCGTTCCGACCGCTCGGATCGCCCCACCGGGGAGATTGCCAACGAGCTTGCCGAGGAACGGTTCAAAAAGCACACCGCCGGAGCCGGACAGGCGTCCGAGCGATTGGCCCGCACCGGCTGAGCTGACACCGGCGCACCCCCAGGAAGCTGCAGACAGCTGCGGCTTCCCTCTTAAACCCTGATACAAAAACAAATACTTCGGGAGATAGTTATGTCTGTCACTTCTTCAGATTCCGCCGCTTATTCCGGGGCGCTTGAAGGTTCAAACGCCCAACGCGGGCTCTGGTCATCACGTCTGGCCTTTATTCTCGCCGCTACCGGCTCTGCCGTCGGCCTGGGCAATATCTGGAAATTTCCTTATGTCACCGGTGAGAACGGTGGCGGCGCCTTCGTGCTGGTGTATCTGCTGTGCATCGCGGTCGTCGGGATTCCTATCATGATGGCGGAAGTCATGATCGGTCGTCGCGGTGGCAGGAGCCCTGTCAAGAGTCTGAGCCTGATCGCCGAGCATGACCGACTCAAGCCGGCCTGGAAGCTGGTCGGTGCCATCGGCATTCTGGCGGGTTTTCTGATTCTGTCGTTCTACTCGGTCATCGGCGGCTGGGCCATTTCCTACGTAGGCACAACCGCCACCGGCCAGCTTGCCGGGCAGTCTGCCGATGCCGTAGGCGCGATATTCTCGGGCCTTCTAAGCGATCCCACCAAACTGCTGGCCTGGCATACCCTGTTCATGGCTATGGTGATGGTTGTGGTAGTGCGAGGCGTTCGCTCGGGGCTTGAGCGGGCTGTCAGCATTCTCATGCCGGCCCTGTTCGTACTGCTGCTGATCGTGGTCGGCTATGCAATGACAACCGGGCACTTCGGGCAAGCCGCCGCATTCCTGTTCCAGCCCGATTTCTCCAAGCTCACAACATCCGGAATACTGGTCGCCCTGGGGCACGCGTTCTTCACCCTGAGCCTTGGTATGGCGGTCATGATGGCTTATGGCTCTTACCTGCCCAAGAACATTTCCATTGCCAAGACCTCGATCACCGTATCGGTCATCGACACCGGCGTGGCGCTGCTCGCAGGCCTGGCCATCTTCCCGATTGTGTTCGCCAACGGCCTTGAGCCGGGAGCGGGGCCGGGGCTGATCTTCCAGACCCTGCCGCTGGCCTTCGGCCAGATGCCCATGGGCTCCCTGTTCGGCACCCTGTTCTTTGTACTTCTGATCTTTGCCGCCTGGACGTCGGGGATTTCGCTGTTGGAGCCGATTGTGGAGTGGCTGGAAGAGCGTAAAGGCATGAACCGCACCGTCAGCACACTAGGCGCCGGTTTTGTCTGCTGGGGACTGGGCATTGCCTCGATTCTGTCCCTGAACCTCTGGTCCGACTTCGCACCGCTTGGCTTTGTCCCCATGCTGGAAGGCAAGACCATTTTCGACCTGCTGGACTTCTTCACCGCCAACATCATGCTGCCCCTGGGCGGACTGCTGGTGGCCCTGTTCGCGGGCTGGGTGATGTCACGTCAGGCCATGGAGCGTGAACTGGCACTGTCACCGGCCATGTTTAACCTGTGGCTGATCACCGTGCGTTTCATCACGCCGGTTGCCGTGGCAGTGGTGTTTATCTACAACCTGATGTAACCCACCGCTAAAGCTGATCGAGGGAGGCCTTCAGGGTCTCCCCGATCCTCGCGTTCAACTTCAAATCTACCAGATCTTCAGCCCGCGTCCGCCCCAGGTTCAGGGTGGCAATGGGCTTGTTCCATTCGTTGGCGTACCGGCAGAAACGGAACCCGGAATACACCATCAACGACGAACCGATGACCAAGAGGCCATCACTGGCCTTGAGCGTGTCCAGGGCGGAGTAGACCCGGTCTTTGGGGACGAAATCTCCGAAGAACACCACATCCGGCTTCAGAATCCCTTCGCACTTCGGGCAATCCGCCAGCCGGAAATCTTCGAAATCCACATCCAGATCGGCATCGCCATCCGGCGCTGTCTCGGCGGTGTATTTCTGGAACCCCGGGTTCAGATCGGCGCAACGGTCGTGCACCTCATCCCGCGGGCACCGGTAGCCGCAACTCATGCACACCACCTCATCGGCCCGCCCGTGCAGGTCCGTCACCGCCCGGGTGCCTGCCTTCTGGTGCAACCGATCCACGTTCTGGGTAACCACCAGACTGCTGTGGTTGAGCAGTTCCAGGTCAGAGATGTAATGGTGGGAAGGGTTGGGCCTGGCATTACGCATGACCGGCCAGCCAATCAGGCTGCGGCCCCAGTAGCGCTGGCGGGTGTAAACATCTTCCATGAACGCCTTGTGCTGAACCGGCTGCTTGCGCTTCCAGGCGCCATCGCCGTCCCGGTAGTCCGGGATGCCCGAATCGGTACTGACCCCTGCGCCAGTCAGGATCAGCAAGCGAGGATGGCGCTGAATAAACTCCGCCAGCAACGCCCCGGCCTCCTCCGGCTCATGCAACACCGGCGGCTGCTCCGGCTCGGGCAGGCGCTGGCTGGAGCTGAAAGGTCGGCTGCGGTGCGTGGTTAAAGACATACAGGCTCCGGTTTCTCAGCCCGGCTTACGGGCCACATACACGGTGTTGAACGATTCCCTGTTCTGAAATGGATTGAAGAAGGATACGACATGGCAGGCCACATCGGTGAACACCTCGTTGAGAACGGCCATGAACTCGTCATCTTCGCCCTCGTTCGACCACATGGCAAACACCCCTCGGGGCTTCAGTTGTCGGGCCATCAGCCTCAGGTTGTTGGCGGTGTAGAAGCTGGCACTGGAATCGTGCAGCAGCGCCCGGGGGGAATGGTCGATATCCAGAAGAATGGCATCGAATGGCTTGCCGGGGTTCTTCGGATCGAAACCACCCTCTGCCGGATCGGCAATCGCCAGGTCGAAGAAACTGCCATGGACGTAGCGGTTCCGGGGATCGGCATTCAGATCTTTACCAAGAGGCACCAGCTCCTGCTGATGCCATCCGATCACGGGTTTCAGATACTCAACCACCAGCAGTTCGGCAACATGCTCGTGCCTGAGAGCCGCCACCGCGGTGTAACCCAGGCCCAGGCCACCAACAACCACCCGAAGATCATCGCCCTCGGTTTCGCCCAGCCCGATATCAGAGAGAGCCACTTCGGCATCCACAAACATGCTGGACATCAGGAATTCCTCGCCCAGCTTCACCTCGTAGATATCCCGGTCACCAATGGCCGGAATCCGGCGCCGGCGCAGAGTGATCTCGCCGATTACCGAAGGCTGGCTGTCAATCTGTTCGAAAAGCAGTCCCATCTGTTCAGACCTTGCGAGTGGATTCATCAAGACAGGAACGCAGAATACTCCGCATCTTCTCCGAGCCCAGCTCGTTCATCAGTTCAATGTTTCTCTGCGGGATCCCATCCACATCAGGATAACTGTCAATCGCCGCTTCCAGACTGGCTTCCCGCAAGAGGTGCAGCATGGGAAATGGCGAACGATTGGTGTAGTTCTCCGCCGCATCGGGCTCGGTGCCCGCAAACTGGAAATCCGGATGGAAACTGGCGATCTGATAAACGCCTTCCATATCCAGATACGCCAGCAAACCATCAGCCGCATCAAGGAATTCATTGTAGGGCCCGAAGTCCTGCAATACACCCGGATGGATCAAAAGCGTGGTTTCAATCTCCGGCTCATCTTCCAGGCGCTGGAGCTCCGAGTGCAAGGCCTGTAACAGCTCGTCTTCCGTTTCAGCTTCCGACACAACGAAACGAACCCTGTTCCGGACCAGTTCGCGTTTGGCGAACGGACACAGGTTGTAGCCAACGACGACGTCCTCGACCCATTTCCGGGTTGCAGTAACTATTTCGGTCTCACCCATGCTGATCGCTCATTTTCACGAAGCCCACTCAAAAGTCTGGTCGGGCAGCCGGGGAGGGCTGTCCAAAACTGTGCGGAGCCATGGATGGCGGAGCCCAAGCGTCACATGGATGTGCCGCAAGGAGCGTGTTTTGGACAGCCCTCCCCGGCTGCCCAGTCTCCGAAACCTGGGCCTAAGAAGAGCCTCAGAGGCTCATAAATACCCCTGGCTACGAAGGTAATCATCATAGGAACCACTGAAATCAGTCACCCCATCAGCCTTAAGCTCAATAATTCGCGTAGCCAGCGAAGAAACAAACTCCCGATCATGGCTGACGAAAATCAGTGTACCCGGATAGTTCTCCAGCGCCAGGTTCAATGCCTCGATGGACTCCATATCCAGGTGGTTCGTGGGCTCATCCATCAGCATCACATTGGGCTTCTGCAGAATCAGCTTGCCGAACAGCATCCTGCCCTGCTCGCCGCCCGATATCACCCGCACCGATTTCCCGATATCGTCACCGGAGAACAGCATGCGGCCCAAAGTACCGCGCACCAGCTGCTCGCCGCCCTTGGTCCACTGGGACATCCAGTCGGTCAGGGTTTCATCCTCGGCAAAGTCCGCCGTGTGGTCCTGGGCGAAGTAGCCCACTTCCGCACTGTCGGTCCACTTCACCTCGCCACTGTCGGGCGTATAGGCCCCTGACATGCACTGCAGAAGCGTGGTTTTGCCAATGCCGTTGGGACCGATGATGGCGATTCGCTCGCCGGCTTCGACCTGCAGGTTCAGATTCTTGAACAGGGGCTTATCATCAAAGCCCTTGGTCATGTTCTTGAGAGTCACCGCCTGGCGGTGAAGTTTCTTGCCCTGTTCAAAACGGATAAACGGGCTCACCCGGCTTGAGGGCTTCACCTCTTCCAGCTGGATCTTGTCGATCTGGCGGGCACGGGAGGTGGCCTGCTTGGCCTTGGAGGCGTTGGCCGAAAAGCGGCTGACGAACTGCTGCAGCTCGGCAATCTGCGCCTTTTTCTTGGCGTTGTCCGAGAGCATGCGTTCCCGGGCCTGGGTGGCGGCGGTCATGTATTCGTCGTAGTTGCCCGGGAACAAGCGCAGTTCGCCATAGTCCAGATCCGCCATGTGGGTGCACACGCTGTTCAGGAAGTGGCGGTCGTGGGAAATGATAATCATGGTGCTGTTGCGGGCCACCAGTATGTTTTCCAGCCAGCGGATGGTGTTGATGTCCAGATGGTTGGTAGGCTCGTCCAGCAGCAACACATCAGGATCGGAGAACAGCGCCTGGGCCAGCAACACCCGCAGCTTCCAGCCCGGTGCCAGCGCGCTCATTGGGCCGTTGTGTTGCTCCAGCGGAATATCCAGGCCAAGCAACAGCTCGCCGGCGCGGGCATCGGCGGTATAGCCGTCCATTTCAGCGAACTGGACTTCCAGGTCCGCGACCGCCATCCCGTCTTCTTCGCTCATCTCGGGCAGGGAATAGATCCGATCACGCTCTTTCTTGACCTGCCAGAGCTCCTCATGCCCCATGATCACGGTGTCGATAACCGAGCAATCCTCATAGGCAAACTGGTCCTGGCGCAGTTTGCCCAGCCGAACATTGGGTTCCAGCATGACCTGGCCGGCGGACGGCTCAAGGTCGCCACCCAGGATTTTCATCAGCGTGGACTTGCCACAGCCGTTGGCCCCGATCAGGCCATAGCGATTACCGTTACCAAATTTGGCGGAGACGTTTTCAAACAGGGGTTTAGCCCCGAATTGCATGGTGATATTGGCGGTGGAGATCAAGAAACAAACCTGTCGATGTGGGGCCGGGCATGCGCCGGCGAAAAGAAAGCCGGCATTGTACAGGTTTGCCCGGTGGACTGTGAGGCCGCAGAAACACGGATAAAAAGGGCTTGCCTCTGACGAGCTCTGCGGGCAGCATTCCGGTTCTGATGTATACATTCATCCGACACAAGGACATTGATCATGGCACAGGCTACAGCGCGCCACATTCTGGTAGACAGCGAAGCGAAATGCGAAGAACTGAAAAAGGCGATTGAAGGCGGACAGGACTTTGCCGAAGTGGCAAAGCAGCACTCCTCCTGCCCCTCCGGTCGCAACGGCGGAGATCTTGGCTCCTTTGGCCCGGGCCAGATGGTTCCCGAGTTCGACAAGGCGGTTTTCAACGGTGAACTGAACACCGTTATCGGTCCGGTCAAGACCCAGTTTGGTTATCACCTGCTGGAAGTGACCAGCCGCAGCTGATGATTCCTGGTTCCATACCGGGACTGCAAACCACCGGCCGGCGGCTACCGCTGCTGGCCGGTGCCGCTTCTCTGCTCATCGCGCCTTTCCTGTTTGTCGGCGGGCCTGACTGGGCCTCGGGGCCACTCCTCAAATCGGCCTGGAACCTTGGCCACATCCTTCTGTTTGCACTACTCACTCTGGCGGTCAGACCCTGGCAGTGGCTGAGTGGCTGGCGTCTCTGGCTCGCGGTTACCGTCGTCTTGCTGGTGCTCGGAATTGGTATCGAGTTGCTCCAGGGCGGACACAACCGCGACATGGATGGGCGGGACCTCCTGCGCAACCTGATTGGCAGTTGGCTGGTTATCGCATGGCGCCCCTTGCTTACATCAGAGCGGCGAAACTCTCTCGGCGAAGGCCTGGTGGCCGCATCCGTTGCGCTGCTACTGTGTTTTGAGCTGGGAGCTACCGGCATGGTGGCTGCCCGGCAATGGCAGGTACACGAACAACTTCCTCTGCTATACGATTTCACCCATCAGGATCCCGGCGCATTCTGGACCGGCAGGCTCACGGTCTCTGCCGACCACTCGCTGAATAATGCGCAGAGCCTGAAACTTGATCTGGGCACTGAAACCTACTCGGGGGTCTCACTCAACAATCTCCCGGCCGATTGGCGTGATTACGAGACACTGAGCATTACCCTGTTCAATCCCTCAACCGCTCCCCTGACGCTGACGCT
Organism: Marinobacter sp. 3-2; assembly: GCF_003751355.1. Classification (NCBI taxonomy): domain Bacteria; kingdom Pseudomonadati; phylum Pseudomonadota; class Gammaproteobacteria; order Pseudomonadales; family Marinobacteraceae; genus Marinobacter; species Marinobacter sp. 3-2. The sequence goes on from NZ_RJUQ01000011.1 coordinate 687,666, forward strand.
TCGAATCAATGACGTAGCCCATGACCGCAGCGATCATGCCTACAACGACCGCTACAACACCCGCCTGACACTGGGTCCTGGTTCCAATACCTTCACCCGGAAACTGGCCGACATCGAAAACGCTCCCGATGGCCGGTCCATGGATATGTCCCAAGTCAGAAGAATGGGGCTTTTTGCGGTTCGCCTGCCCGAGCCACGCACTGTTTATCTGTTGGATCTGAGACTGGACTAACCGAGCGTCCAGGGATTATCGGTTATCGGTTCGGCGCCAGCGTCGGTAACCAGAATCGTTTCACTACACCCAATGCCCCATTGCCCGGGAATACGCAAACAGATGGGCAGGTGGAAAACCATGCCCGGTCGAAATTCCACATTGCCACCCCTGGCGATGAAGCCCGAGCCCTCCACCCAGGATGGCGGGAACTGCGCGCCCACCGTGTAGCCAAATACCCCGGAGAAAAACACCTTTCCGGCCAATGGCTGAAGCGCCTTCTCGGCGTTCTGGGCGGCCTCGTCGAAAGTGACTCCCGGGCGGATCGACGTCAGCAGGGTATCCACAATCCGACGGCAGCTGTCATGGACCCGACGCATTTCAGCCGATGGCTCGCCACCAGCAACAACGGTCTGCATCATGGGTGCGGTGTAGCGGTTCCAGGCCGAGCCGAATTCCAGAAAAACGGGGTCGCCTTTCTGCACCACCGTACGTTTGTGATTGCAGTGGATCACGCTGCTGCGACGGCCGGTAACAACAATTGGCTGCATGCTCATGAATTCACTGCCGGCCGCCAGCAGCGCCCTCGCGCCTTCGGCGGCAATGTCATTATCAGTGACGCCCGGCTGGACCGCGGCCACGGCCGCCCTGAAACCTTCGGCTGTTATCCGGGCGCTTTCACGCAGGCACCGGATTTCGGCATCGGACTTGACGATCCGGATCTGCTTCAACAGACCGCCGTTGTTCAGAAATCTTACTCCGGGCATCCGAGCTTGCAGGCCTTCCAGCACGCCCTGGCGCAGAGAGCCATGCCAGGCATCAATACCCACGGTCTCCACGCCGTCGTTCAGGGCCTGAACCAGTGGTTCCAATACCTCGCCGATGCCTTCCCACCGGTATCCGCTGACCCGGGCGACCCGGGTTGTCATCATCGCAGGCCCCATTTCGATGGACGGCACCTGCAAGAGCAGGTCCTCCTGGGTAACCACCAGGGCCACGTGAACGGATACTTCAAAGGTGCTATAGCCAGTCAGGTAGAAAATATCCGAAGGATCGGTCAACAGCAGGGCGCCAAAATCCTCCCGGGCCATCCCATCCCGGACACGAGCAAGTCGTTCGTCGAACTCCTGCTCCGGAAACGGACACTCCAGCCCCCTCAGTTGTGAGGACAAGGCTTTCTGATAGGCATTGAAATCCATAACGACACTCCTCACTCGCATATACTAGGGAGATTGGACCCTATTCTGGCTTTGCACAAATCGCACTCACCAAATAATTCAACAATCGGGAGAGCCTATGGACCGCGAGCAACAGGGTAACGGTGCCGTCCAGGTCAGTGTTGAATTGGGAGCGCTGACCAGCGTTGCCAACGACCCGCAAGTGGCAGTCCGTGTCGGCCCCGTGGTTGCCTCCCTGGTGAACGGTGTGTGTGGCGACCCGTTGTTGCAGCTCCGGCTTCTGCACCAATCCCGCAGCCTGTTGTTTGATCTGGGAGATACCGGTCGGATGCCGCTCAGGTCCGCGCATCAGGTGACTGACATTTTCATCACCCATTGCCACGCCGATCACATTGGCGGTTTCATGTGGTTCCTGCGCAGCCGGATCGGCTACTTTCCGCCCTGCCGGCTGTTCGGCCCGCCCGGCCTGATGCGGCACATTGCCGGAATGATCAGTGGCATCCTGTGGGATCGTGTGGAAGACCGTGGCCCCAGATTCGTGGTGCACGAATGCCATGGCGACCACCTGAAACGGTGGAAAATCACCGCTGGCGACACCGCTCCCACGCCTCTGGAAGACCAGGCCACACCAGACGGGGTTCTGCTCCGGGAACCGGACTTCCAGATTCGTGCAGCCATGCTCGACCACGGCACGCCTGTTCTCGCTTTCGCCTGGGAACCCTTTGGCAAGCTTCAGGTTCGCAACGACCAGTTGCAGGCTGAGGGCCTGAAACCCGGCGCCTGGCTGCATGATTTGAAAATGGCTGTGCTGCGCCAGCGGCCGGACGAACTGATCTCGCCGGACACAGGGCGCACGCTGCGCGCCGAAGACCTGGCCAGGAAGCTGCTGATTCAGGCGCCGGGGGAAAAGGTGGTCTACGGAACGGATTTCGCCGATACGCCCGAGAACATCCGCAAAATGACGGAACTGGCGGAAGGTGCCCACACGCTGTTCTGCGAGGCCTCATTCATGGCCGCAGATGAAGCGCAGGCCCGGCACACCCATCACCTGACCACGAGGGCCTGCGCCCGCATCGCTGAAGCGGGACAGGTCCGGCAACTGATTGCCTTCCACTTCTCACATCGTTATGACCGAAGGCGGGAAGAAGTGTACCGTGAACTGAAGGGATTCACTGACCGCCTGGTGATTCCGGACTGAGGAACCGCGACATCTGCTTGCCTATGCTTTCCACCGGCTCGGTAATCGCCTGCTGGATGCTGTTGGTTACAACTTTCGAGAAAGCCGAGCCGGCAGAGCTCTCCAGGAACTCCAGGTAGAGATCCATCTCCTGGGCACCGATGTTCTGGTAGGTATACAGATAGCTGTCGTAAACCTGCTGACCTACCACGCCCCTGAGCATGCTGCGCTGGCTTTCAATGCGTTGGCGCAGCTGCTCGTAATTGGCCGAATCACTGCTGAACGCCGCCATTGCCGTTGCCAGGCCGAGCTGCACTGCGATCGTTGTATCGACCGCGCTTTCTGTGGCCCGCGCAGCCCGATCAAACCGATCGAACATTTCCGCTTTGCGCGTGCCCTTGTACCGGCTGTTCAATTCCATGGCACTGGACTGGATTTTCGGCCAGGCCGAGGGTTCCGAAGCTGCAATCTCGGCCGAAGAAATCTTTCTGGCCACAGGGGTTTCGTACCAGTCATGGACTGCCTGGAGCTGCGAATCCGTGAGTTTGGCTTGCAGATCTTTAATGATCTGCTGCTCGATATCCACGGAATTGAAACCGCTGCTCACGATGTTCCCGATGGTATTGGCCATCATTGGAGGAAGCTGACCATTCTGTTTGAGTCCTTCCCGGATTCCCTGGCTCATCATGGCCGGGTAACGGGCCACGATATCGTCAACAGGCGATACTTCCAGCACCTGACGGGCATCCGGCGCTGCCTGGGCAGTACCAGTAACAAGAAGTGCTGTGATTAAAAGAGGTTTAATTATGGGAAATCGCGTCATTTACCTATCATCCCGAGTGAATCATTGATTCCCTTATGCCATGGGTTCGAGGCAGGCAGCAAGCAATCCCGCGGCCCTGGAGATGACGGTTTGGTAGGAATGCGAAAGAAACGTCCACGTAAGACCAAAAGTCGGCAACTGGCTCTTGAAACCTGGAACAGCCGGGCAAGATGGTATGGGCTTCCAATGCTGGGGCTGCTGATGGGTCTCTGGGCAACGCTCCGCTTCAGCCTGTTGGCACCGGATCCTCCGGCAAACCCGGAGAACATCTGTGAAATCTTCCGGGAACACCCGGTGTGGTATGACTACGCCAACGACTCCAGGCAACGCTGGGGCACACCCATCGCCACCCAGTTAGCGTTTGTCTATTACGAGTCGTCATTCCGCAGCCATGCGCGTCCACCACGCACACTGCTCTGGGGCTTTATTCCCTGGACCAGGCCCACAACCGCATACGGTTATGCCCAGGCCCTCGACCCGTCCTGGCGGGAATACCTGCAGGCCAATGGCGAAGGCTGGTTCACCGTTCGCACCGACATGGAACACGCGCTGGATTTCGTGGGCTGGTACAACCAGCTAAGCCACCGGCAGCTTGGCATTCCCTTCTCGGCGCCCAGAAAGCTGTACCTTGCCTACCACGAAGGCCGGGGCGGATACGCCCGCAGAAGCTTCGAAGAGAAACCGGACGTGATGGATCTGGCCGCCCGGGTACAGACCCGGGCCTTCCGATACGACAATCAGCTAAAAACCTGCGAGCAGGAATTCCAGTGCTGGCGCTGGTACCAGTTCTGGCCGTTCTGCGGCTGACGCTCATCAGAAAGCGGAAGAAATCTCCATCTGAGACTCCAGCGACTGCAAGCGTTCCACCAGATACTCCATAACGATACGGACCCGGGCCATTTGCTGGGTATCCTGGTTTACATGCAGCCAGAGATCCACGCTCTCACCCTCCAGCGGGTCCGACAGGCGGCGGAGTTCACGAGTGCTCTCCCCCAGGTAGCAGGGCAAAACCGCCAGGCCGGCACCGGCTTTCGCCAGCGCGTGCATGGATTGCAGGCTGTTGCAGCGAATGAAAGAGGTGACGTTCTTCAACTGTTTTCTGTACCACCGGCCCGTCGCCAGATGGCTGAAGGTTTCATCCGGTATGATCCAGAGGCAACCTTCCGGACGGTTTTCCACGTCCATGTCACGATGCCGCCGGCAATAGCGGGCCGACCCGTAAACGGCGGATTCGATGGAGGCGATTCGCTCGCCTTCCAGAGTTGCCTGCGGCTTGTTCTCGGGCCGCAAGGTGAGATCCGCTTCCCGATGGCTGAGGTTCGCCACATCGTTATCAGTAAGCGTCTCCAGCTCGATATCCGGGAACTCCCGAACCAGCTCGGCCAGGATCGGGCTGAGCAGCGCGCTCATCATTGCGTCTTCCGCCGCCAGCCTGACTTTGCCCACCGGCGCCGAATCCTGCCCGACCAGTTTGCGTTCGAGATTTTCCATCTCGATGGCCAGCCGATCCGCCTCCCGGAACGCGGTCTCCCCCACGGGGGTGAGCTGAAGTCCATCCCGGCTGCGTTCAAAAAACTGCACACCCATCGACTCTTCCATCTGGTCGAGTCGCCGTAAAACTGTGGTTTGGTGCACACCCAGTAATTCGCCGGCCTTGGCTAGCGTTCCGCCTATTGCCAGCGCACGTATATATCGAAGATAATCCCAATCCATAGTTACTGCATATTTGCAACGTGAGTACGGATTTTAACGTATTCAAACTGCAAATAAGAACCCTTAGAATCGCTTTAAATTAAAGGTAGATCCCTAACTAACCTACCTACCCAAATCAATACACTCATTAAAAAGGAGGAAGGCGCTATGACTCAGAACCATATCGCAACCGTAAACCCGCTGCCGTCCAGTATCCTCCACAACAGTGCTGAGGTCAGGCGCCAGTATACCCGTGCTGCGGCAAAGCAGGCGGTACAGTTTTTCAGTCGCAAGATGCGGAGCTTCAACCGGAAAGCAGCAAACGTTGCTCCGGACATGAGCCAGATGCAGGGCGGCCACTAAAACGGCAGCCGAATCTGGCATGAGCGGGGAGATCGCTCAGGCTGAGAACAGAAAGAACATAAGGATTTGAAAACGCCGTTGGCTCCCAGGGAACCAACGGCGTTTTACGTTAGCGGATCAGAATTCCCAAACGACTTTTTTCTTCTGGCTGAACCAGTCGTCCATCTTCTGGTTGTAGAAATCTTCTATCACATTCCGCTTGATCTTCATGGTCGGCGTCAGCATGCCGTTTTCCATAGTCCAGGGCTCCCGAACCACCACGACAAAAGCTACCTTCTCGTGGGACTCGCACTCCGCGTTCACCGCCTCCAGTTCGGCCGCAAGTTCCTGCTCGAGCTCACCGCGATCCATTCCGGTCTCCAGTTCATCCCTGGCCTCTTCCGACAGCAGGACCATCAGGCAAGGCTGCGGCTGGTTGGCACCGGCCACACAGACCACTTCGGCCTTTGGATGATTAAACCGGTTTTGGATGGGCACCGGCACCACGTATTTGCCTTTGGAGGTTTTGAACAGATCCTTTACCCGGCCTGTGATACGGAGGGTGCCGTCCCTATCAATCTCGCCCATATCTCCGGTTTTCAGGAAGCCATCCTCGGTGAGGTCCTCCTTGGTTTTCTCCTCATTCTTGTAGTAACCCAGCATCTGGCCCGGGCTTTTCACCTGGACTTCTCCGCCCTCTCCGATGCGGTGCTCAACCCCTGGATTCGCCATACCTACCGAACCGGCGCGAGCCTGGCCTGGTCGGTTGGCGTGGGAATAGCCGAAGTTTTCCGACATCCCGTACACTTCCAGCAGCTCGAGCCCAAGGTTGCGATACCAGTTAACGATGTCCGCTGACAGCGGCGCTGCGCCGGTCAGGGCTGCCCGACAATAATCCAGCCCCAGCTGTTTCAAGACCTTCTTCTTCACCAGGCCGCTGATAATGGGGAGACTGAAGAGCAGCTTCTGCTTTTTTGGCGGCAGTTTGGCATTTACACCAAGATAGAACTTCATCCACAGGCGCGGGACCGAGAAAAACAGCATCGGCCTTGCCCGCTGCAGGTCCTCCTGGAAGGTGTCCAGGGAATTCGCAAAGTAGAGATGAAAGCCATAGTAGAGGGACTGCGTTTCGACGGCTGCCCGCTCGGCCACGTGAGCCAGGGGCAGGTAAGAAAGCATGCGCTCGTCAGAGGAAACCGGGAACAACTGCTGCAGGCCATCAGCTACTGAAATCATGGTCCGGAAGCTATGCATGACGCCCTTGGGGCGACCGGTGCTGCCGGAGGTATAGACAATCGTGGCCAGGTTATCCGGATCCGGCAGCTTGGGCTGCGCAGGCGACTGTTCGGCCACAATTTCCGACCACTTGGGCGTATCATCCCGTGGCGACAGGGGCAGGGAAATGAGCGGCAAATCTGCCGGAATGTGGTTCTTGATGTCGTTCCAGCCGTCCGCGGTCCCGTCCAGTTTTCCGAGGAACAGGAGCTTTGCCTCACTGTGCTCGAGAACGTAGGCAGCAGTATCTCCGTTGAGCGTGGGATAAAGTGGCACCGAAACATGGCCTGCCGCCCAGATTGCCAGATCGGCCAGGATCCAGTGCGCGCTGTTTTTGCCGAGAATACTGATATTGCTGGGTTCCGGAAGCTTCAGGCTGTCCAGGTAAGCCGCCATGCGGGATACCTGATCGGCTGCTTCTCTCCAGGTAATATCTTCCACCCGGCCATCCGGGTAAGGCTGAGTAAGGTAAACGTTGTCGGGGGTTTCCTCTGCCCAGTAATACAGGCAATGGAGTGAGGTCTGCTTCCGGGGGTCTACCGCCATAAACGGCTCCTTTTTGTTATTGTCCTTCGTGTTTAGGTCATGCCATTGCGATTCATACTAGCGTCATTTCAGACCCGCTCAATAGCAATTAGTGCCCGCGCCATTGGCAAATTAATCCTCGCCCGAGAACTGTTACTCAAAATTTTTCGTAACATTTGTCAAGTTTGAGCTAGTGTGAAGGGTGAACACCCTCCTTTTCGAGCAAATTGGATGTAGCCATGAGCAAACCAAAACGTTCGTTTTTAATCTTTCCGGCCTGGGGCATCATTCTTCTGGGTTCCGGTGCCTTTTTCTACAGCGCCTATGCGGGCATGCTGGGCACCTGACCCGGGAAAACCGTTTTAACGCCGAAACCGGGTTTCGAGGACAACGGCAGAGTTGGTCCTCTCAACTCCCTCAAGGTTGCCAATGTCATCCAGCACGGCGCTCAGCTCCTCCAGGGACTGGGCTTGAACAATGGCAATAAGGTCGTACTCCCCACTGACGGAAAACAGCTGCGATACCTGGCTGATTTGCTCCAGGGCAGCATTGGTTCTGCCGGTGAGCTTCTGGAACACCTTGATCGATACGTGAGCCTCCACCTGGCTCGCCGAAAACTCCCCCCCCAACTGAACCGAGTAACCACGGATGACACCGCTGGCCTCCAGCCGCGCGATACGGTTCTGCACCGTCGACCGTGACACATGCATGGCTTTGGCGAGCTCGGTGACACTGGCCCGGGCATTCTGCCGCAGCAGCATTAGCAGTTTCTGGTCCCGCGAACTGATCATATTGCCAAACCTACTTTACAGTTTGTATCCATTGTAGATCATTTCGATCATTCTGCAGCTGCATTATGGCGCTGACGGCTTTCATACTGGGCCCAAAACAATGCCCAGGAAGATCGCCATGATTATTCGACCGATTACCCCCAAGGATCTTGACGCCCTGATGCAGATCGCAGTGGAATCCGGCCCCGGCTTCACCTCGCTGATGCCGGATCGCGATGCCCTGAGCCGCAAGATCGATCATTCGGTTGAGAGCTTCGCACGGACTGTGACCACTCCCGGCGATGAGCGTTATCTTTTTGTGCTTGAAGACAGTGCGACCGGCCAGATTATGGGGACCACCGGCATAGAAGCTGCTGCTGGCTTATCCCGCCCGCTCGTGCATTTCCGCCGTAACGCGGTTATCCATCACGAGGAAGATCCCCGGAAACGTCACGTCGAGGAAAGCCTTACCCGATGCCAGCATTACACCGGCTGCACCGAGGTATGCTCGCTGTATCTTCGGCCCGGATTTCGCCGGGCCAATGCGGGCAAGCTCCTGTCACGGGTTCGCTTTCTGTTCATGGCACTGCACCCGGAGCGTTTTGCGGACACCGTTATTGCAGAAATGCGCGGCGTTTCAGACCATGCCGGCCAATCCCCGTTCTGGGACTGGCTCAAACATCACGTAGCAGATCTTGATTTCATGTCTGCCACACAGCTGGCCTGCTGTGGCCAGAGCGGTTTTGTTGAACGCTTTATCCCCGCAACCCCATTGTTTACCCGGCAGATGACCGATGCAGCCCGGGCGGTTATCGGCCAGGTCCATGAAGATACGCGCCCTGCCCGACACATGCTGGAGCGCGAAGGTTTTCGCCACCGGGGCTTCGTGGATCTTCTGGATGGAGGGCCAACACTTGAGTGCGCCAGATCGGACATCGCCAGCGTGCGCGATACCCTTCTTACCCGCGCAAGGCTACAGAAAGGCAACCGGAGTTCCTGGAATATTGCTGGAAACACCGTTGGATCCGCTATAGTTGCCAATGCTGGCTGTTCGGGCTTCAGGGCTACGGTAACCGAGCAGGTCCTGCCGAACCCCGATGCCAATAGCCTGTCAGTGCCAGAGCAACTGGCGAACGAACTGAACCTTGGCGGATATAGCCTGGCCTGCTATCTGCCACTGAGCCAGTCCAGGGAAGGGTCACGGGGACGTCAACAGCCCTGCCAAAAACCGGTTACTGAGGAGATTCGCTATGCACACTGATCCGGACACCCTGTTTGCGAGACTCTGGGAGTCGTACCGCCAGGTAACCCCTTCGGCCGATCGCATACATAAAATCCTGGGCGCCGAAGAGGGGCAGGCCATCGTCAACGACCACATTGCGCTTCGCACCTTCAACCTGGACCCTGTTCGGCTGGACGCTCTGGCAGAGCATTTTCTCAGCCTCGGCTATGAAGAAGGTGGCGAATACCACTTCGAGGCCAAAAAGCTTTATGCCCGCCACTATGAGCACCCCTCCCGGGAACTGCCCAAGGTGTTTATTTCCGAGCTGCTTGTAGAGCAATGCTCGCCGGAGCTGCAATCGGTGGTTAAAAGTCTTGTCGGCCAGGTAAAGCCGGAGGCGGTTACTGCCGATGATTTTCTCTATTCGGGTCGCCATTGGGAGGTCGACTACGACACCTACCGCCAGCTGATGAAGGAAAGCGAGTACGCCGCCTGGATGGCCGCCTGGGGCTACCGCGCAAACCATTTCACGGTCAGCATCAACCATCTGGAACAGTTCGGTTCGGTTCCGGAAATCAATCAGTTGCTGAAAGATCATGGCTATACGGTGAATTCATCCGGCGGTGAAGTAAAAGGCTCCCCGGAAGACTTGCTGGAGCAGTCCTCAACCATGGCCGACCGGGTGCCGGTTACCTTTACCGACGAGACGGTAACCATACCCAGTTGTTTCTACGAATTTGCCCTGCGTTATCCGAAACCGGATGGCCGGCTCTACTCGGGCTTCGTAGCGGCATCGGCCGACAAGATCTTCGAGAGCACGAACGCCGGCAGCTGAGTCTGCATGCAAAGACTCGCGGTCACGACCACCCCTGTTCACCGATCAGGGGAACGAACCGGACTGCGCCGAGGTCCTCGGTCCGGAATTCGTTCTCCGTCAGCCGGGTAACACGTTCCAGCGACTGAACCGAATGCTCCGACCCCACCGGTATGACCAGGTGCCCGCCAACCGCTAGCTGATGCTTCAATGAGTCCGGCACCGCTGGCGCACCGGCAGCCACGATGATGCCATCGAAAGGCTGGTGCTCGGGCCAACCTATCGTGCCATCGCCACAGCGAACCCGGACATTGTCAAACCCCTCGGCGGCCAGCGTTCGGGCTGCGCGATCGGCCAGTTCCTGAACCCGTTCGATGCTGAACACCTCGCTTGCAATACAGCCCAGAACGGCAGCCGCGTAACCCGAACCTGTCCCGATATCCAGAACCCTTTCTCCACCCTCCAGATCCAGTGCTTCCGTCATCAACGCCACGATGTAAGGCTGCGAAATGGCCTGCCCCGCGCCTATCGGAAGAGGTCCATCATCGTAGGCGCAGTCCTTCATGCGCTCGGGAATGAAGCGCTCACGCGGCACCCGACCCATGGCATCCAGCACCAGCGGCGACCCGATTCCACGGGCTCGAAGCTGATAATCCACCATGGACGCTCTCTGCAACTCGAAGCCATTGTCCTGATTCATGACGCTCTTCCTTCCCCTGGTCTGGCTGCTTACCGGCCGTTACAAAGCAGTAACTTTTTTACAACGGCGCGCTTGAGATTATCTGTCTACTTTTTAGACATCGGTAATGACACATACAACCACCGAATGCCAAAAACAACAAACGGACAACGGGTCCACGAACCGGCCAACCCGTTGCCGAGGAGGAGAAATGTCGACATCCGTAAACCACCTCGACGAACGCACGCGGGACTCCGCAGAGCTGCTCGAAGAGATCATGCCCTCTGCCATTACCCTGGCCATGATGCTTCGTCACCGTAAAATGGCGGCCTGGCTACGCACCGAATTTGATGGATATCAGGATGTTGCTGCCGCACCGCCTTATCGTAGGCAGCTACACGGGCACATTGTTGCCAAATCCCCCCAGTATGGTTGGATCCCCGCTCCAGTAGATGATCAGCAAAAAGAGGAGTTTGGCTACATGGATCTGCTCGAGGGCGTGAAAGCTCTTGAGAAAACCTGTGTGAGTTGCAAAAAGGGCAACGGCAACCGGGTTTTGCTGGAAAAAGACGAGATGGCCGTGTTGCAGAAGCAGATCAACCTGACCGCCGAGCTGGCCATCAACCTGAGTCGCGACGTTTATTGCCGGCTCCTCAGGACCGTTCGGGCTGCAATCTACCTCTGGACCCAGGAACTGATGGCCGAGGGCATTGCCGGGGAGCACAACCACTACAGTCCGGACGAGCGCGCCAAAGTTGCGCACCTGGACGACCCCGAGAAGTTCTGGCGACGGGCCATGGACGATGTCGACAGCCTGCCAATACCAGACGTGCGGGTGACCGGTTTCTTTGAACGGGTATTCGGGCGCGCAGGCTGAGCCTCGCGCCCTGGCTGCTACCAGAGCACGCTAACAATACCGACGCTGCTCACCAGCAGCAGCACGGTTCCCAGCAGACGGAAGAACACCGGAGTCTCCGCCTGGAGAATACGGTCATGGGCGTAGAGCCCAATTACGTGGCCGACGGCTGCGCATGGCAGCAGCCAGAGGTGATGGATAAGTTGCAGATCGATGCCGGCCCAGACGAAAGCGGCCATCTTGATCAGCACCAGAATGAACCAGAGCGCGAACAAGGTATCCCGCAGTTTTTCTTTGGGCAGGTGCTGAGCTGCCACGGCAATGATCAGGGGCGCACCGATAAGGGAAGTGCCACTGATGTATCCGCCCACCATGAGGAATATCGCGTCGACCGTTTTGCTGCCACTGCGAAACGGTCGGTTGATGATGTAGGAGACAGAATAAAGCGCCACGATAACGAAAATGATGGCACTCAGGATGTCACTGGGCATGGTAATCAACCCGAATACACCAATCAGCTTGGGCACAATCATGATGGCGAGGATCCGCCACAGGTATTGCCAGTCGACAGTGCCCGAGCCCGCCTCGCGTTGCTTGCCTGCCCCGGTGCGATTGTTCATCCAGATTGTCAGGGATGAAAACACCAGAAGGTGGACCGCAATGATCGGCAGAAAGACGAGCGGTTGATCAAGAACCAGCAACAGAAATGGCAGGGACAGAACGGCGCCACCGAATCCCAGTCCGGAGCGGACAAAACCACTCCAGACGAAAATCAGGGCAATCAGCAGATATTGGTAAATCGCGAGATCAGACATGGATTCCCGGTTGTCGTCAAAAGGGCCGTCGTTTATCCGGAACTGGTCTAAGCTCAGTTAGTTGCGAAGAAAAACAACATTCCCCGGAGGATGTGAATGGCCCTGTCATGGAAACAGAAGTTCCTGCTGTTGATTGTTGCAACGCTGATTGGTCTGGCGATTGCCACTCTGGCCTCCCTGAGCGGGCTCGGCAAGGTATCTGACGCTTATGAGGCCCGAAGCGAAGCAAGAGCCTATGAATCCGCGTCCCTGACCCTGCTGAACGACTGGCTGGCACTCGAGAGAACGAGTGAAAATCTGGAACCTAACCAGGTTGAGAACTATCAGGAGAGACTGGCGTCGCTCGCGGCCCAGTCATCGGCACTCAGTGAATCCGCCGGAACCCTGCCGGGTGACGCGATAAAGACCACTGCACAACAAATCCAGGAGCAGGTTGCGGAGTATACCCGACTTCGCACCGAATGGCTGGCCCTGAATCAACAGCTGGGCCTCACTCCGTCCAGCGGTTTGAGAGCAACAATGTCCGAAGCCATAAACGACAGGCTTCGGCAAATCAGCATTTCCATCTTTAACGACGACATCAACACCATCGCCTCCACCTACCGCGACTACCTCTCTACCTTCGATGCGACCTACGCCGAGTCAACCCGTGAGGCCCTGGCGCGGATGCAGACCACCGTCACGGAGATGGACTGGCAGGAAATTGACATCGGCCAGGCCGTCCAGGCGTTCGCCAATGCCTTTTCCGATGCCGAATCGCTCATCGCCAACCTGTCTGCCATTGAGAACCAACTGTCAGCCACCGGCACCCGTATTCGCGATCTGATTGCCGAGCAGAACACCCTCCTCCGCCAGGACATTATTGTGGCAACCAGCCAGCAGGCCGAAGAGGCCCGCGCCGCCTCAACCTGGCTGATCATTGCAACCGCTGCTGCGGTGGTCATTATCCTTATCCTGACCCTGACGACCGCCTCAAGAACCCTGGTGAAACGACTCAATGAGACCGTAAACCTGCTCACACGGGTCGCCGGCGGTGACCTCAGTCAGCGCCTTGAGCCAGGCAGGAATCCGAACGATGAATTCAATCGCCTGGGCGAAGCGGCCAACAAGATGCTGGACGATGTCTCGGACGTTATCGGGCAAGTCGTCGAGGGTAACCGCACGCTGTCATCGCTTCAGGTTGAACTGGATGCTCTAGTAGAACAGATGGGCAGAAACGGCGAGCAAGTTGAAGACGAGACCGAGCAGACCGCCACTGCGGTTCAGGAAATTTCCCACACGGCGGTCGATATTGCCCAGTACACCCAGTCAGTCAATGACGCTGTTCAGAGCGCCAACGGCGCCGCCCATTCCGGTGCCGAGGTGGTCAGGCAAAGCGCCAAGACCATGACCGAACTGGCCGAAAGAATCCAGAAAACCCACGATCAGGTCAGCCAGCTGAGCAAAACCGGCGAGAAGGTCAACTCCATCGTTGGCGTAATCAACGGCCTGGCTGAACAGACCAACCTGCTGGCATTGAATGCTGCGATTGAGGCGGCACGAGCCGGCGAGGCCGGACGCGGTTTCTCGGTTGTTGCCGACGAAGTTCGGTCTCTCGCAGAGAAGACCGTATCGGCAACCAACGGGATTGCCGAGATCGTGGAATCCCTCAACCGTGAAACCCAGGCCATTTCCAGACTAATGAAAGAGGGCCTGACTTCCGCAGGTGAGGGAGAGGAAAGCTCGAGAGAGGCGGCACACTCGATCGAACAGATCACCGGCTCGATACAACAACTGGCTGGCGACATGAATCAGGTGGTGTCCTCTGTTGAGGGGATATCAACGACCACCGAGGAAATCGCCCAGAAGGTGGAGCAGATCCACGGGCACACCCGGGAAACCTCGGATATCCGCCAGAAGCTCAACGCCCATATCGAACGACTGTCATCCCAGGTAACCACCCTGACCCAGGCCTCACAGGGCTTCCGTCTGTAACAGTGGGCCCTGGACAGGTTGCACGGCAGGGTTTCAGGCGTTAGCATGCTCGATACTGTACATTTAAACAGTATCGAGCATGCCCATGAAAACTCGCGCCACGGCCCTGAATCCCCACAACCGGTTCCAGCCCATTGTCACTGACCGGGAGGCAGACCATGACTGGTATCACGACCCCGAAGACGACCTGAACCCCGATACGCTCGCTACGGAAGTCGTCCTTGAGACCGCAAAATCCATAATCAGTCGAAATACGTCACCGGACGTACCGTTCGACCAGTCGATCAATCCATACCGTGGCTGCGAGCATGCCTGCATTTACTGTTTCGCCCGCCCTACCCACGCCTATTGGGACATGTCACCGGGGTTGGATTTTGAAACCCGGCTGATCGCCAAACCCAACGCCGCCGCCCGCCTGAGAGAAGAGCTCGACAGGCCCGGCTACCGGGTGTCGCCCATCGCCCTGGGCGTCAATACGGATGCCTACCAGCCACTGGAGCGGGACCAGAGGATTACCCGCCAGGTGCTGGAAGTTCTGGCCGAGTATCGCCACCCGGTGTCGATCATTACCAAGGGCGCGCTCATCCTCAGAGACCTTGATCTGCTCCGCGAAATGGCTTCTGATGGGCTCTGCTCTGTGCGGATCAGCCTCACCAGCCTGAGCAACGACCTGAAACGACGCATGGAGCCGAGGACCGCCGCACCGGCCACCCGCCTCAAGATGATCAGGCAGCTCTCGGAGGCCGGCATTCCGACCGGTATCATCCTCGGGCCGGTAATCCCCTTCATCAACGATCACGAAATCGAGTCGATTCTGGAAGCCGCTGCAGAGGCGGGCGCCACCCGTGCCAGCTGGATCATGCTGCGGTTACCCCATGAACTGGACGAGCTGTTCCAGGACTGGCTGCAGCGGCACTTCCCGCAAAGGGCCGAGCATGTGATGAACCGAATGCGCGACCTCAGGGGCGGCAAGAGTTATGACGCCACCTTCGGCCGCAGAATGACGGGCACGGGCCCTTACTCGGACCTGATTCGCCAGCGTTTCACCAAAAAAGCACGGCGTTTGGGGCTGAACCTCCATGCAGAAGAACCGCTGCGAGGTGATCTTTTCCGGCGGTCAGGTGGGGAACAAATGCCGCTGTGGTAGCATCAGACTATTGCACTTTACCACCGCGAATAAGGCCTCTCAGGGATGAGGTGGAGAACACCCATGCATGGAATCAGACGTTTTTCCTTCGCCACAACATTGTTTGCCCTGCTGGGCACCCTCTGGCACCCCGTTTGCCTGGCAGCCGATGAAGCCATTGTTGCCAGGATTGAGGCCATGGAAGCCGGCTTCCCGGTTCAGGTACTCGGAAGCCGGTTATTGGCCCACTCGGCACTGTCAGCCTTTTACGGGGCCGACGGGTACCAGCCAGCATGGAAATCGGCTGAGCTTCGCCGGCAGTTGATTGATTCGGTTGAACAAGCCAGTCATGACGGTCTGAACCCGGCTGACTATCACGCGGATATTCTCTCGGGCCTGGCACTCAGACCCATGAGCGATTTCTCTGAAGACCTGAGGGCCGATCTGGACCTGCTGTTCTCTGACGCTTTTCTGATGCTCAGCTCACACATGCTGGTCGGCAAGGTCAACCCGCAGACGGTTCACGCCGAATGGACCGCCAACAGGCGCCAGCGCCAGATGGAATCCGTTCTGAAGGATGCGTTGCAGCGCTCGGATATCACCGGCACGCTGGATTCACTGCGTCCGGCCGACCCAGCTTACCGGAAGTTGATGGCTGCAAGGCAGGACCTGACCAGACTGCTGGGCCAGCCCTGGTTACCTCTGGCGTTGAGCCCGACCATTCGCCCCGGCGACAGGGATGAGCGGCTCAGTGAGGTCCGCCGACGACTCTCTCTATTGGGAGAGCTTGCAGAATCACCGGCAACGTTTTCAGATCCGCGTGACTACGACGCGGAGCTTGAATCTGCGGTCATGCGCTTCCAGGCTCGACATGGGCTTGAAGCCGATGGCCTTATCGGGAAGGACACCCTGACAGCACTGAACCTGATACCGGTGGAACGCCTGCGCCACATTGACGCCACGCTCGAACGATGGCGGTGGCTGCCAGAATCACTCGGCGACACCTATGTCCTGGTCAATATCGCCGGATTTGAACTGAAGATGGTGGAAAACGGCGCAGAAGTACTGCGCAAACGAGTGATCGTCGGCCAGCCCTTCCGCCAAACGCCGGTGTTCAGCGATCGCATCCGGTATCTGGTGTTCAATCCCACCTGGACCGTACCGCGAACGCTGATGATTCAGGATCAATTGCCCCGGATTCTCCGCGATCCGAACTATCTCTCCCGACTCAATATAAGCGTTTACCGTGGCTGGGGCGCTGACCGGGAAAGAGTGGACCCGCTGGAGGTTGACTGGCCATCACTGAATCGGAACAACTTCCCGTACCAGTTGGTGCAGGAACCCGGCCCTCAGAATGCCCTGGGTCAGATCAAGTTCATGTTTCCGAACCAGTACGATGTTTACCTGCACGATACGCCGGGGCGCGGCCTGTTTTCCCGGGCCGAGCGTTCATTCAGCTCTGGCTGCATCCGGGTTGAGCAACCTTTTGATCTTGCAGAGCGACTTCTGGCGTCGGCGCCCGACTGGTCCCGCGAAAAGATTGACCGGGTGGTTTCCGAGGCACAACCCCAGACTGTCGTGCTCCCGGAGCCGGTGCCTGTGCACATCCAATACTGGACCTCCTGGGTAGATAACGAGGGCAGGCTGCAGTTCCGCAATGATCTGTACAACCGCGATGCACGCCTGATTGATCAGCTCCGTGGAACCGCCGAGGGAGATACGCGCTACAATACTCCGGTAGCCGGCTCGGGCCCGGCACAGGACAAGCTCTGAAACAGGATACGCGCATCAGTTGAGGAGATATCATGAAACAGACCCTGCTATTGGTTTTCGGGATACTCTTACTGCAGGGATGTCAGTCGCTGCCACCCGCCGAAGACGAAATTGACGGAGACACCGTTTTCGTCAGCGCCAACCATTGTCTCAACGAATACCTGGATGATCTTGAAAAGGTTCACTACGGTCCCTGTCTCAAGGTCATTGCGATAAATGGCAATGAGCCGGCTGTAAGAGAAGACGGATTCATTGAACTACCGGCAGCGACAGCGCTGACCATTGGCGTGAGCTGCGTTTATCGCCACGCCGACGGCTCGCCTATTCCGGCAACCATGGAAAACGTAGACTTTGCCGTGAGCAAAAACACGTTCGCAAAAGCCGGCCAACGCTGGTACCTCCACGCTCACAAACAGGCCCGTAGAGTTGTCGGCTGTGAGCCCACCCTGTCGCGCTCGGTCTATCCCACGAATGACACTAATTAGTGCCAATGCGCGGTGGGACCGGATTCTAACGCTTTCAGATGGCAGGACCCTGGCGTTCACGGACGTTGGCGATCCCCTCGGCTACCCGATTGTCTTTGGGCACGGTATGCCGGGCAGCCGTCTGGAAAGCCGCTTCTTTGATGAAAAAGCCAGGGAGCATGGGTTTCGCATCCTGACCCCCGACCGCCCCGGTATTGGCAACTCCGATTTCCAGCAAGGGCGCAAGCTGCTCGATTACCCGGCCGATATCGAGCAGCTTGCCGATTCTCTGGAATTGGCGCGATTCAGTCACATCGGCTGGTCCAGCGGCGGTTCCCGGACCCTGGCCTGCTGTTACCGACTCGCGGATCGGGTTGATCTCGGGGTCTGCCTTTCCGGGCTCACCCATTTTGCGGAATATCCAGGCTCCGGCGGACTGGTTCAGGCCACACGATGGCCGGGCCCGCAACTGGTCAGGCTCAGTCCCCGATTGACCCGGCTGGCCGTCACATTGATTGCCTGGCTATCCAGGCGTCACCCGGGACTGTATCTCAAAAGTGCCGAGGAAATGGCCAGCAGGCATGACCGCCAGCTATTGAGGAAGCTATTGAGCGACGGCGAATTCCAGCGTGATCAGCTCATGTGTCTCAACAGTGGCGGACGAGCCATTACCACCGATTTGCTGACCGAACTTGGAAACTGGGGGTTCAGTCTTCGCGATGTCCGGACCCCGGTATTCATCTACCAGGGCGAGGAGGATCCATTCGTGCCCATGGACTACGCTCGCCACCTCGCCAAAAATCTACCAGTCGCAGAACTGACCCCGATGCCCGGCCTCGGTCATCTGTACCCGCTTTGCCGGGACTTTCAGGATCAGCTTTTTCAACGTCTCACTCGGCAGCTGGACCGCCATCAAACAAAGGAGTCACAGACACCATCATGACCAACAAAATCGATATCCACTATTGCACCGGTTGCCGCTGGCTTCTGCGCTCGGCCTGGATGGCGCAGGAGCTGCTGACAACCTTCGAAGGCGAGATCAGTGAATTGAGCCTGCACCCCGGCACTGGCGGCATTTTCGAGGTATGGGTCAATGGCAAGCGGGTCTGGTCCCGCAAGCAAGACGGCGGCTTCCCGGAAATTACCAAACTCAAGCAATTGGTTCGCGACCAGGTTGCACCGGAACGCTCCCTTGGCCATTCCGACACCAAAACCGGCACCTCAGAATAATCATTCAAAAATACTGACAGGCTGTGTCGATATTCTTCGCTTTTAGAGAAGGCGCTGCGCCCCGATAGTACTCCTCGTCCAATTCAACAACATGAAAGGGTATCTATGAGCGACGTGATGCAATCCATCAAATTCAACACCATCGAGGTACCTAATCGATTCGCCCTGGCACCAATGACACGCACCAGTGCGGAGCCGGACGGCACCCCGAATGCCCTGATGGCAGACCATTACGAACGCTACGCGAGGGGCGGCTTTGGTCTGGTGATCACCGAGGGAACCTATACCGATGACAAGGCAAGCCAGGGCTATGCCAACCAGCCCGGCATCATCAACGAAGCGCAGATAGATGGCTGGAAGACCATTGTCGAACGGGTACACGCCGCAGGCAGCAAGATCATCGTTCAGTTGATGCACGCCGGCGCGCAGTTTCAGGCCAACCGTTTCACCGACCAGCCACAGGGGCCCAGCGAAGTTACCCCAAAAGGCGCCCCGCTTGGTTTCTATGGCGACCAGACTGAGTGGCAAACGCCCAGCGCCATGATCAGGACCGACATTCAGGCGGCGGTTGAAGGTTTTGCACAATCCGCCGCCAATGCGAAAGCCGCCGGCTTCGATGGCATTGAGATTCACGGGGCCAACGGCTATCTGTTGAATCAGTTCCTGAGCACCTACTTTAACCAACGCGACGATGAGTACGGTGGGTCACTGGAAAACCGGCTGCGCCTGGTGGTTGAAGTGGTCCGTGCGATTCGCGAGGCCGTTGGCGAGGACTTCACCTTAGGCATCCGCCTGTCTCAGGGCACAGTCACTGATCCAGACTACCAGTTGCCGGAAGGCGAAGCCGGATTCCGTCAGATTGTGGAAGCGGTCCGCGATGCAGGTGCCGATTTCGTCCATACAACCGACGGTGACGTTAACCGGAAGCATTTTGTAGAGGGTGATGAGAGCCTCGCTGGCGTGGCCGCCAGTGTTGAAGGGATCGGTCTTATCCTCAATGGCAACATTGATGAAACCAACTGCCAGGATGTGGCCAACCAGTTCCCGGACACATTGCTTGCCGTGGGCAAGAAGGCGCTCGCAAACCCGGACTTCGTGCAGCGCCTCAAGGACGGCAAAGAGATTGCAGACATCGATTTCGCGATGCTGCAACCGAAGGCCACCATTTCCAACGAGCTGGCCTGGCGCAAGCAGAACGCCGCCTGAGCGCCTTTCTCTCCCGAGAAATGCAGCCGGAGGAACCCACAGCGGGGCCTCCGGCGTAGCTACTTCAAGCTGCTATGCTGACATTACAAGCCAACGGGAGACTGAATGACTTCTGACATCAGTATTGTCTGGCTGGGAACCATTGCCAGCCTGCTGGCGGGCCTCGCCAGTGGCGTGGGCGCCCTGGGTGTGTTTCTTGTCCGTACCCTCACCCATAAACTGCAGGACGGTATGCTGGCTTCAGCCGCGGGCGTGATGTTGGCGGCTTCATTTTTTTCTCTGTTACTACCTGGCCTCGAGTACGGCGAACAGATTACTGGCGAAACCTGGACCGCCGCGCTGATTGTCATTTTCGGCCTGCTCTCCGGTGCCGCTGCCCTCTACTTTGTGCACCAGAAGCTGCCGCATCAGCACTTCGAGCTGGGCCGGGAAGGATCGAACGCTTCTTACATCCGTGGCATATGGCTCTTTATTGTCGCTATAACCCTCCACAACTTCCCCGAAGGCATGGCGGTGGGCGTCGGTTTCGCCGGCGGCGATGTCAATAATGGCTATGTTCTTGCCACCGGTATCGGACTCCAGAACATTCCGGAGGGGCTGGCCGTCGCTTTTTCGCTATTGGCCATCAACTACTCGCGAATCAAGGCCTTCAGCATTGCCCTGATGACTGGATTGGCCGAGCCCCTGGGCGGTCTCTTCGGAGCGACGCTTGTCTGGCTTGCCGAGCCAATAATGCCCTGGACCCTGGGCTTCGCAGCGGGCGCCATGCTGTTCATCATCAGCAACGAAATCATCCCCGAAACCCATCACCGGCAGTGGAAAATCATGTCCACCTTCTGCCTGATGGGCGGTTTTGCCGTGATGATGTTCCTGGATGCTACGTTGGGCTAACCGCCCAGACACCCGCCAGGGCTTCCAGAGCCTCCGCGATCAGAGGCTCGCCCTGTCGGTCCTGGTGCCATACGAAACTGAGCGCGCAAGGCAACTGCAACCCCTCAACAATTTCCAGGCCGGTTTCCTGGCGCTCAGCCATCGCCAATGCATCCCGCGCGAGACTCAAACCCACACCTGCCCTGACCAGGTCCAGCATGCACGCCTCCTGATCGACCTGGGCTACGCCCCGCGGCATTAACCCCATGGGTTCCAGAGTGCCTTTAAGCAGCCGGTGATGAACGGAGTCTTCTGGGGTCACAATCCAGGGCATAGCTGCCAAGTCGGACCACTGGGCCGACCGAAGCCTCGGCCCCCAACCCGCCGGCGCAACCACATAGTAGTGAAACCGGGTCAGCTCACGGTGAACCACATCCGGCGCCAGTGCACCCGGCCCGACGCCGGGCGGCGCCAGAAAAAAGCCGACATCGAGGCGGCCATCCCGCACCTGCTCCAACACGCTGCCACTCATACCCTGACGCAGTTCGGTTTCCAGTTGTGGCGCCCGTTCCACCAGGCGATGCAGAAACGCCCCGAGACGGATAAATTCCGGATCCACGATGGTACCAATTCGCAACCGCCCTCGAAGGGTGTTATGCAATGCCCGGGCGCTCTGCTCAAACGCCGCCATGGCAGAGAGTGCTTTTTCAGCCGAAGGCAAGAGAGCCTGACCATCGGGGGTCAACACCAGACCCTGGGGCTTGCGCAGGAACAGTTTGAGTTCCAGTTCGTCCTGCAGTTGCTTGAGTTTGAGGCTGACAGCGGGCTGAGTCAGATGGAGGCGAGTGGCGGCGCGGCTTACGCTGCCCTCACGGGCGACAGTAACGAACGCCCGAAGGCTCTGAAGGGGGTACATAAGCGTCTCGTTTCAGGTTCTTGATATAAGATTACCTTATATCTGGCTTTTGAAAATCTCAATTGCTTTACCCCTTTGCCACACCTAACCTGTATGGTCAGAAATTACCCAAAGCTCCTTAAGGGCCCTTAGCAGAATGCATTTCTGCCATTTCGAGCGGCCAATCGCGAAAAGACAGAGGCATCCATGACCAACGCAACCATCCAGCATTATATCAATGGCGAAATATCTCTCGGCACATCCAGCCAGTCCCAGGACGTGTTCAATCCGGCCACTGGACAGGTCACAGGCCGCGTAGCGCTGGCCGGCCATGAGGACGTGGACGCTGCTGTTGCTGCCGCCGATGCTGCATTCCCCGCCTGGGCCGACACACCGCCCATTCGCCGGGCCAGAGTCATGTTCAAGTTTCTGGAACTGTTGAACACCCACAAGGATGACCTGGCCCGCGCCATCACCGCGGAGCATGGCAAGGTATTCACGGACGCCCAGGGCGAAGTAGCCCGGGGCATCGACATCGTCGAGTTCGCCTGCGGAATTCCCCAGCTTCTGAAAGGCGATTACACCGAGCAGGTCAGCACGGGTATCGATAACTGGACCACTCGCCAGCCTCTCGGCGTGGTCGCCGGCGTTACTCCGTTCAACTTCCCGGCGATGGTGCCCATGTGGATGTTTCCGGTAGCCATCGCAGCAGGCAACACCTTTGTCCTGAAGCCCAGCCCCCTCGACCCGAGCGCTTCCCTGATGATCGCCGACCTGCTCAAACAGGCCGGCCTGCCCGATGGCGTGTTTAACGTAGTTCAGGGCGACAAGGACGCGGTGAACGCCCTGATCGAACATCCGGATGTCCAGGCCCTGAGTTTTGTCGGATCCACCCCGATTGCCAATCTGCTTTACGAGAAAGGCGCCAAGCACGGCAAGCGCATTCAGGCCCTCGGCGGGGCCAAGAACCACATGGTGGTGATGCCGGACGCCGATCTCGACAAAGCAGTCGATGCCCTGATCGGCGCCGCCTACGGCAGTGCCGGCGAGCGCTGCATGGCCATCAGTGTGGCGGTGCTTGTCGGGGATGTTGCGGACAAGATCGTGCCAAGACTGGCCGAGCGGGCCCGAAGCCTGAAAGTGAAAAACGGCGAACAGCTGGATGCCGAGATGGGCCCGATTGTTACCGCCGCCGCACACCAGCGCATTACCGGCTACATTGACAAGGGTGTGGCAGAAGGTGCCGAGCTGGTCGTGGATGGCCGGGAGTTCGATGCCTCGAACACCGGCGATGGCTGCGCCGATGGTTTCTGGATGGGCGGTTCACTGTTTGATCACGTCACGCCCGATATGACGATCTATCGTGAAGAAATCTTCGGACCGGTTCTGGCCTGTGTCCGGGTACCCGATATCGCAACGGCGATTCGTCTGATCAACGACCACGAATTCGGCAACGGTGTCAGCTGCTTCACCGAGAGCGGCAGCGTGGCCCGGGAATTTGGCCGCCGAATCCAGGTCGGCATGGTCGGGATTAACGTACCCATTCCCGTACCCATGGCGTGGCACGGCTTTGGCGGCTGGAAGCGCTCGATGTTTGGCGACACCCACGCTTACGGCGAAGAGGGCGTGAAGTTCTACACGCGCCAGAAATCCATCATGCAGCGCTGGTCCGATTCCATTGATGCCGGTGCGGAATTTGTGATGCCGACCGCCAAGTAACTACAGAACCAGCAGCGGAGAAAACGCCATGTCCGACAACAACAATGCGACGGGACATCAGGAGTTCGATTACATCATTATCGGCGCCGGCACTGCCGGCTGCCTGCTGGCCAACCGGCTGAGCGCAAACCCGGAGAATCGGGTGCTACTGATCGAGGCTGGCGGACGGGATAACTACCACTGGATTCATATCCCGGTGGGCTACCTGTACTGCATCGACAATCCGCGAACAGACTGGCGTTTCCGTACCGAGCCCGATCCTGGCCTGAACGGCCGATCTCTCATCTACCCCCGCGGCAAGACTCTGGGAGGCTGCTCCAGCATCAACGGAATGCTCTATATTCGTGGCCAGGCCCGGGATTACCAGCAGTGGGCCGAAATTACCGGCGAGGACGCCTGGAACTGGGACAACTGCCTTCCCGATTTCATGCGCCACGAAGATCACTACCGCCTTGATGAGGGCGGCGATGCCGATCCGGAGCACCGCAAGTACCACGGTCACGGCGGGGAATGGCGTGTGGAGCATCAGCGCCTGAAGTGGAAAGTGCTGGAGGACTTTGCCACTGCCTGCGTCGAGGCGGGCATACCCCGGACCCGGGATTTCAACCGCGGCGACAACGAGGGCGTGGATTACTTTGAGGTGAACCAGCGCTCCGGCTGGCGCTGGAATACGTCCAAAGCGTTCCTGAGGAACGCGGAAAAGCGTTCCAACCTGACCCTGTGGCACTCAACCCATGTATTAGGGCTCGAGACAGAAAACGCCGGCTCCGGACCTCGCTGTGTCGGCGTTCGGGTCGAGCGGTCTGGCGGAGATGACGTTATCGCCCGGGCAAAACGGGAAGTTATCCTGTCCGCTGGCGCCATTGGCTCCCCGCAATTGCTGCAACTCTCGGGCATTGGTCCCGCCGACCTCCTCAAGGAACACGGCATTGATGTGGTTGCCGACCTGCCCGGCGTTGGCGAGAACCTCCAGGATCACCTGCAGATCCGGTCTGTGTACAAGGTGAAAGGGGCCACAACGCTGAACACCATGGCCAACTCCCTGATCGGCAAGGCCAGAATTGGCCTGGAATACCTGCTTACACGCTCGGGGCCGATGAGTATGGCGCCCTCACAGCTGTGTCTGTTTACCCGCAGTTCCGAGGAATACGATTACGCCAACATCGAATACCATGTGCAGCCCCTTAGCCTGGACGCTTTCGGGCAGCCGCTTCACAATTTCCCGGCCATCACCGCCAGCGTTTGCAATCTGAACCCCACCAGCCGGGGTACGGTGCGCATCCGCAGCAACGATCCAAAACAAGCACCGGCGATATCCCCCAATTACCTGAGCACGCCGGAAGACCGGAAAGTCGCGGCAGACTCTTTGCGGGTGACGCGCCGCATTGCCGAACAGCCCGCGTTCATGCAGTACCAGCCGGAAGAATTCAAACCCGGACTTGAGTACCAGACCGACGACGAGCTGGCGAAGCTGGCGGGCGACATCGGCACCACGATCTTTCACCCGGTGGGCACTACCCGTATGGGGCGAGCCGATGATGAACAGGCAGTAGTGGACCCACACCTGAGGGTCCGGGGTGTGGCGGGATTGCGCGTGGTGGATGCCGGGATAATGCCCACGATCACCAGCGGCAACACCAATTCTCCAACCCTGATGATTGCCGAGAAGGCCGCCAGGTGGATTCTGGCGGGTGATTGAGCATTGAACTGATTGCAGTTTCCAGGTTTTTACCGGCGGACAGGCTGCTAGAATCGGCAGCCTGTTTCAATTGCAAAGGACTGACCCACCATGACGCTTGCAACCTGGCTGACCGTGGTCACCATCTGCATTCTGGGCGCTATGTCCCCGGGACCCTCGCTGGCACTGGTGCTCAAGCAGACGCTCACCGGTGGTCGGCGCAACGGCATCATCACCGCTCTTAGCCATGGCATCGGTGTCGGCATCTATGCCTTTCTGAGCATCCTCGGGCTCGCCGCCATCATCACCGCCTCGCCAACGTCGTTTTCAATTCTGCAATGGGGCGGCGCCCTGTACCTGGCCTGGCTGGGCGTGAAAGGACTGATGGCAAAGCGGCAGGCGGATGACGAACTGCCAGAGCCGCCCACCACCAAAAGTGCGGCCCGTGACGGTTTTCTGATTGCCTTCTTCAACCCGAAAATCGCGGTATTCTTCCTGGCCCTGTTCAGTCAGGTGGTGGGCACCGACACCAGCCTGATGGCCAAGTTCGGCTATGCCGCAACCGCCCTTGTCATTGATACCAGCTGGTACCTGATCGTTGCCTGGCTGTTCTCCAACCCGAAATGGCTGACCCTGCTCAGACAGAAAGCCGTGTGGTTCGAGCGTATCTTCGGGGCCATTCTCATTGGCCTGGCTGGCCGTCTGGTTGTCGAGATTCTGAACGGGAAATAACCGGCTCAGCCCGCCAGCTGGACAATCTCATCGTACTCGCGCGTCTGGACCACCTGCTCGGCCGCGGGCTCTGAGGCCAGCCTACACGCCTCATTGACCATGGCACTGGCCACTGTTTGCGCCTCAATGCCGCGGTACTTATCCAGGGGACCGATCAGCAGACGGTTCACCAGCGGCATCGCTTTTATGCCAAGGGCCTCGGCGGTGCGCTGTTCTTTGCGATCGCCCAACAACAGACTCGGGTGATAGATGGACAGGTAGGGATAGTCGAGATCTCTCAGGGCGTCTTCAAGCTCGCCCTTTACCCGATTATAAAAAATAGTCGACGACGACGAGGCTCCAATCGCAGACATCAGGATGAACGCTCGTACTCCACGGGAGCGACCCAGCTCACCGGCTTTCATCGGGTAGCCCAGATCCACCTTCCGGAACTGATCCTGTGAGCCCGCTTTTTTGATGGTGGTGCCCAGGCAGCAGATAATCACATCCACATCGAACAGTTCGGCGTGATCCTCCAAGCGATCGAAATCGACTTCATGCTGTGCCAGTTTGTCATGCAGCGTCGGCAGTTTGTGCCTCACCAGCGCCACCACCTGCGTAACCTCTTCTCTGCCCAGCAAACCCTGTAGCACTTTGCCACCAGTCAGGCCGGTAGCGCCCAGCAACATCACCCTCATAATCGTCTTTCCCCCATAACCGACTTACCATCCTACCAAAGACCCGCAACAAACGCTGACAGGATGGCGTAAGTCTCCCCGACCGCGGATACTAACGATAGAATCAGAGTTTTACTTTACGGGTAACGGAGACCTGCTTGAAATCGCTTTTGCTTATCCTCGTGACTGTCATCTTCCTTACCGGCTGCCAGGAATCCCCTACCGGCCGGGACCGCCTGGCCCTGGTTCCCGAAGCTGTTCTGGCTGATATGGGCCAGGAAAGCTTCGCGCAGATGAAGCAGCAGAATGCCGTAATCACAAGGCCTGACATCAACCGCTTAGTACAGTGTATTACGGAAGCTCTGGTCAGCGCCGCCCACACCCGATATCCGGACGCTCCAATGCCACAGTCCTGGGATATTGCCGTCTTTGAAAATGCCACACCCAACGCTTTTGCCCTGCCCGGAGGCAAGATCGGCGTGCATTCAGGGCTACTCGAACTGGCCGAAAACCAGGCCCAGCTGGCCACGGTCATTGGTCACGAAATAGCCCATGTTCTTGCCGACCACGGCAATGAACGCCTGACCCAGGAGCTGGGCCTGCAAGCAGGAATGCTGCTGGTGGGCCTGTTCACCGAAAGTGAAATTGCGGAGAACCAGATACAGCAGGCTCTGGGCATTGGCGCCCAACTGGGTATTACGCTGCCGTTCAGTCGTGCCCATGAGGAGGAGGCCGATTTGATGGGCCTGGAAATCATGGCCCGGGCCGGTTTTGAACCGGGCCAGAGTGTCAGGCTCTGGCAGAACATGGCGCAGGCTTCGGGCGCACAACCGCTGGAATTTCTATCCACCCATCCGAATCACGACACCCGCATTGCCTCCCTGCAAAATCAGCTGGAGACTGCCCGCTCGGTTTTCGAAACGGTTCCTCCAGCCAACTGTCAGATCTGATCAAGTCGCACTCACCGTATAATTGACTATCATCAAGTCTAGCGGCGCGTTAAAACTGAGGCAGATTCCATGGTGGAACGCTTGCCACATCCGGATGGTTTCCGGCTGGTCCTGACACCTAACCGTTCCCTCAGCTGGCATGGCAATGTCCGGATCTGGGCCGCCCTGTTCGTGCTTTCAGCCCTTATCGCAACGGGCTTTACGCTTATGGGCGCCTGGGTGATTATTCCGTTTGCCGGGCTGGAGCTGATTGCCCTCGCTTGCGGCATCTACCTGACCTCACGGGAGTGCCAGCGGCAGGAGGTGCTGTCCATCGACGATGAGGACATTCATCTGGAGAAAGGCAGAAAGCGCAAGCAGGCCGAGTGGACCCTTCCCACCCGTTATGCGCGGCTGAGGGTTGCCTCACCACCGCACCCGTTCACACCGGCTAAGCTCTCCCTGACCCATCGGGATACCGAAGTATCAATTGGCGGCTTCCTGAACATCGAGGATACCGAAAAGCTCATTGGCATGCTTGAGAAGAACGGGTTGCTGATCGAACGCAAAGAGCCCGATCCGCAGATCGGGCTCTGGTTCTGAAAATTCCGCCCATCCCTGATTGCTTATTCGTAGCTGGCAGCGATTCTTTCGATCTCTCCAGCCTCACGAGCCTCGTCCAGAGCCTGCTGGAGATCCTCGATCACAGCCGGATCGGTGTTGTTGCTGAATGCCAGATACATGGGCGTCTCCCGGAATACCAGAACCGGCTGCAGCCCGGTGATACCGTGCTCTTCCTCTGCCATCAGGGGGCCCACCAGGCCGTCTGTAACCCACAGGTCGGCCTGGCCGAGGGTAAGGCGACGAGTGTTCACATCACCTGAAACCCCCATCACCACGTTGAATCCCTGATCAACCAGGTACTCGGACATCACATCGCCCTTGTACCCGGCGATTCTCAGGTCTTTGGCTTCTTCCAGGGAGTCCAGAGTGATATCGGAGTCTGGCGCGGCGAACAACGTCCACTTGATTGATGCCAGAGGACCTACCCATTGAAACTGATCTTCCCGCTCGTCGGTGCGCGCGGTGCAGAACAGACCATGATTTTCGCGATCCTGTACCCAGTTGTAGGCGTAACTCCAGTCCCGCATTTTCATCACGTAGTCATAGTCGACCCGGGACAGCATCGCCTTGACCATATCCGCACAGATGCCGGTTATGTCGTCTTCATTGTGGGCGAACCCTTTTCCGGTTTCAGAGGCATTATAGGGAGGGTAGTTTTCCGTAAAGATATACAGGCGCTCGGCCGCAAGGACCGGGAGGCCAATGGCCGACAGGGTCAACGCGATGAGGCCGGTTTTAATGCCTGTGATTAACTTCGAGGAGACCGGTGCAGTTTCTGTGGGCATTCTCTAGTCCTTTTCGACGATTCAGCTGGAACGGAAGTCAGGCGGCCGCATTGAGTGGCCATAAACCAGGGATATGATTGCAAAAGCGACACACTGGCATTTAATGTCAGCCTTCTTGGTTGATTATGCCAGCAAAACCCATGATTGCGTTTCCTGCAGAAAAAGTCAGTGACAAAACGTATCTGGAAAACCTGCCATCTTTCTGTGGAGCTCAGGTGCCACCAGAGATAACGTCTCCTGCGTCACCGTCGGCAGTACTGACAATCCTGTCACCAATCACACGCAGGCAGCCGCTCTTGCAGACTACGTTGAGAGGCGTTCTGGAGACCACATCCCCGTCGGCCGTAACGGTCTTAGGTTTGCCGGTGTGTACCAGGCAGCGTTGGCTCCTGATATGGACCAGCGTACTGGTGCGCCGAGGAGTTTGCCGGTTCAGGCGAACCATCAGAAACGTGAACAAAAGCTGAAGAATGGGGCGTGGCCGGACCGCGACAATAGCCAGCTGGCCATCGCTGACGGATGCCTCGGGAATCTCGTTGCCACCGCCAAAAAAAGCGCCATTGGCCACCGCGATGGAAAGCCACCGGCCCTTCACGACGCCCCGATCGCAACGGATGGTTGCCCTGAAGCCTCGCTTCGCATTCAGCCGGCGTAATAATTCGACCACATAGCTGAAACGCCCGAAGAGCTTTTTTTCGGTATCGCGGGATTCCCGTGCATGGAGGGTTCCCATGCCGACATGGGCAACGTTCAAAAACATACCATCACCATAATCCGCGACATCCACCATTTGCGTTCGGCCGCTGGCAATCAACTTACACAGTGCTCCCGGCTGGCGGGGAAGCCCCAGATTCCGGGCAAAGTCGTTGGCTGTACCAGACGGCAGGACAGCAAGGGTGGCCCCCTTCGCCCGGCAAACGGCGGCGGCCCGGCTTACCGAACCGTCTCCGCCCGCTACAATAAGCGTGTCCCGGTCGTCGAGCCTGGTGCTCCAGTCGGATTCCTCAAAGTCAAAGCATCGAGGATCGTGGATACCGGCAGTTGCCAGGTGCTCCAGCCAGAACTCCCGGCCACGCTCACCATCGCCAGCACCGGAATTGCATATCAGCCAATAAGCCATGGCGCTTGTCTCTGCTCCCCTGCTCCATCACAATCCTTTAGACCATTCCCTCACAATAATGAACAACAAGGCAAGCTCGATGGATTTTGTCAGAACCCCGGAAAAACGCTTTGAACGACTCCTGGATTACCCGTTTGAGCCCCACTACGTGGAGGTGGACGGGCTGCGTATGCACTACGTGGATGAAGGGCCGGCCGACGCAAGTCCCGTTCTGATGATGCATGGCGAACCTTCCTGGTCCTACCTCTACCGGCATATGATTCCGATCTGCGCGGCGGCCGGCCACCGGGTTATCGCCCCGGACCTGATCGGTTTCGGCAAGTCCGACAAACCCACGTCCCTTGACGACTATTCCTACCAGCAGCACATGGACTGGATGCAGTCGTTCCTCGATCAGCTCGGACTCACCAACATCACTCTGGTATGCCAGGATTGGGGCTCATTGCTGGGGCTGCGGCTGGCGGCGGAGAATCCGGAGCGGTTCCGGGCCATTGTGGTGGGCAACGGCATGTTACCTACCGGCGATCAGAAAGCCCCGCCGGCGTTCAAGATCTGGAAGAATTTTGCCCTGCACAGTCCCTGGTTTCCCATTGCACGGATCATCAACACCGGCTCTTTCCGCAAGCTGGGGCCCGATGAAATGCGGGCCTACGACGCCCCCTTCCCTGGCAAAAAGTACAAAGCCGGCGCCCGGGCCTTCCCCAGACTGGTGCCGATGCACCCGGACGATCCCGCCAGTGAGGCTAACCGGAACGCCTGGAAAGTGCTCGAACGTTGGGAAAAGCCATTTCTGACCACCTTCAGCAATGGCGATCCGATCACCCGGGGCGGCGACGCCTATATGCATAAGCGGATTCCTGGCGCAAAAGACCAGCCCCATGTAACCCTCAAGGGCGGTCATTTTCTTCAGGAAGATTCACCCGTGCCCTTCGCCCGGGCCATCAATGATCTGCTCGCGACACTCGCCTGAGTGGTGTAGTCCTGAGGGTGGCAAACTCAATCCTGGCCCACCGGCACCCGCGGCCGGTAGTGCCAGGAAGACCAGCTGTACAGGCCCAGTGCAATCCAGATCACCAGAAAGCTCGTCAGTTGGGCGTCACTCAGAGGCTCGCCAAACACCAGCAGGGCAATAAAGAACTGCAGGGTGGGATTGATGTACATCAGGAAGCCGACGGTCGCCAACCGCAGGCGCCGGGCGGCACCGGCAAAAAGTAGCAGCGGAATGGCTGTCACAATGCCGCTGGCCATCAGCAGGCTGCCAATGTAGGCACTGTCGCCGAAGTGCGACATTCCCTCGCTCGCCAGCCATCCAAAGGTCAGCAGGCCGACCGGCAACAGCAGCATGGTTTCAACGAACAGGCCGGAAAGCCCATCGAGCACCACCTGTTTTCGAACGAGGCCATAAGTACCGAAACTCATGGCAAGGGCGAGTGAAATCCACGGCAGTTCACCAAGCATCGCAAGCTGGATCAGAATACCAACGCCTGCGAGCACCACCGCAGCCATCTGCCACGGCCCCATGCGTTCGCGAAGCACGAGCATGCCCAGGGCGACATTCACCAGTGGCGTCAGGAAATAGCCCAGGCTGGCCTGGAGAACATGGCGGGTTTCCACGGAATAAATGTAGATGCCCCAGTTGGCGGCAATGAGCAGCGCACAGGCAAGAACGCGCCAGAGCTGCTTCGGATTCGCCAATGCCGCTCTCACAGCAGGCCAGCGACGGAGGCCACTTATGACCACAGCGAGAAAAACACAGGACCAGATGATCCGGTGAATCAAGATTTCAAAGGCCGGCACACCCTCAAACAGGGCAAAGAACAGAGGAAAACAGCCCCAGATCGTGTAGGCACTCAGGCCATACCAGACCCCTTTGGTCGCATCCGTCATGTATTAGCCACTCCCGGACACCCTTCCTAGGCTGGTTTTTTCTGGGTGGCAACCAGAGCCACACCAACGA
This sequence comes from Marinobacter sp. 3-2, assembly GCF_003751355.1. Taxonomy (NCBI): domain Bacteria; kingdom Pseudomonadati; phylum Pseudomonadota; class Gammaproteobacteria; order Pseudomonadales; family Marinobacteraceae; genus Marinobacter; species Marinobacter sp. 3-2. Next base: position 719,783 of record NZ_RJUQ01000011.1, read on the forward strand.
TAGCGATGAGCCCGCCTGTCATTGCCAGTCCTCCAAGGCGCTCATCGAACAGCAGATACGCTTCCAGCGCGGTAACCGGAGGCACCAGGTAGAACAGGCTGGCCACCTGGGAAGCAGCACCCTGGCGTATCAGCCACATCAGAAGAAGGACGGCGCCGGTGGATAACCCAATCACAAGCCAGGCCATGGACAACTGCAACTGCAGGCTCCACTCAACCTCGCGGGTTTCGAGGGCGAAGGCTCCAATGGCAAACAGGGCGGCCGCTGCCGCAAATTGGATCAGCGTGCCGGCCACCAGATCCGCGCTGGCGCCGAAGCGCTTCTGGTAGACCGTGCCCATGGAAATTCCAGCGAGGGCAAAACCCGCCCAAAGCAGGCTCCAGGGAGAAAAGCCGGAGGCCTGACCACTCATACCGAACTTCTCAAGGAGGACAAGCGCCACACCGACCAGCCCCAGAATAAGTCCAATCCACTGACGTCCGCTGACTGTTTCCTTGAGGATTGCCACCGCCGCCGCCGCCGTCACCAGGGGTTGCAGCCCCACAATCAGGGAAACAATTCCGGACGCCATGCCATCCTGAATCGCGTAGTAGACACCGCCCAGATAGCAGCCATGCACCAACATCCCGGTAACCGCAAGGTGTCCGGCACCTCGCCAGCCCGGCCAGCGGGTTTTCATGACCCAGGCCAGGGCTCCAAGCACCACCAGTGTCAGCAGCATGCGGATCAGCAGCAGCGTAAACGGCTCCGCAAAGGGCAGACCGTACTTGGCGCCGATAAAACCAGTACTCCACAGCCAGACGAACAGCGCGGGCACGAAAAACGAGTAAAACAGTGAGCGCATGAAACTCAACCGGATTCGATGTATTTGTCAGTCAGCTTACTTTATAAGTTAGCAGGCAAACAAAACAGATACAGAAATCCGGTTTCGTGACCGGTACAGTTTGTCAGGCACGGGTCTCCGGCAGCCTTACCTCGATAGCCGGCTCGGAATCGTGCCAGTTACCCTCCCAGGTGACTTCGGGTGCTGCGCCCGGCCGGGGCGTAATGGTGACGGACACGGATCCGAAACTGGTCGGTGCCGGTCCGAAGCGGATTGGTTTGTCCTGCTCCAGCCACCGGGGAGGGATACCAGCTCCGAGAATGAGACGATCTCCCTCCTCCCGGACAAAGCAGTTGCGGACCATCAACACCCACTCGGCCGACGCCCAGACATGGTGACCATCGCCCATACAGCCGCCCTCGGTCGCCGGATGAATGGCTTCCGGCCATTGCCCGGTGGGCGATGCCAGGCCGGCCACCGTATCCACCAGATCCAGGAATCGAGCATCGCCCGCACGCAGGAGAACCTGAGCCACATGCAGGGTGAGGTAGGCGTTAAGGCCCGAGTGAATCATGTCCTGATAGAACGCCCCTTTTACAAAGCATTTTTCGAGGAGGAATTCGGCACAGTCCAGCAACCTGGGATCATCCGGCTCACACAGCTGGGTCGGATAACCCATCGCCAGTGAGCCAATGGCGCCCGCATCCAGGCGGCGATAGGGTGAGGCCGGCATTCCCGGTCGCTTGAGTCGCTGCTCGCAGGTTGCCAGGCTGCGATCCACCGTCTGGCTGAACTCCCGGGCACCGGCGCCGAAATGCTCGCCGATTTCCCGGTCAATCGTGGCAAACAGTGATTCGGCGGCCTTCAGGCCGGCGATGCCCCAGAAGTCGTCCCAGTAGTAATAGTCATTGGGCCCCAGGTGTTCGGCGCTGAATCCGGCGGGCAAAAGGCCAGCGTGAGGCCCTTCGATATTTTCACTCAGGCGTTTATTCTCGATCCAGCGAGCGCCCTTGCGCACCGGCTCCTGCCACTCCGGGTGCAGAGGTCGACCCGTAAGCTCATGGAACCGCCTCAGAATCCAGAGCACTTCTCCATTGGCATCCCATTCCCCTTCCTGGGAGCGGAAATAGCCGTTTTTCAGTTGCCGCGCCGGGAACTGGTAGAGCGCCCGCTCAGCGCGATCTGTAAGACCTGCACAGAGCAAGGCATGGATAATGAACGCGGCATCGCGAAACCAGAAACGCTTGTAGGTATAGGGCCCGGGGTACACATCTTCCGGAGAGTGCAGCACCAGGGAATTCAGGGCGGCGTCATAGAGGAACTGCCAGTTTTCGTCGGGGCACTCCAGGCGGGCATGGCCATGAAGGGCGGCCGCCCAGCCGTCAGAGCGAATAACTGGCGCCGACTCATCCTGCAGCGGCACCCTGAGCCTGAGCTCCGACTCCTCACCTGCTTCGACCCGGAACAGGGCCGCTGCGGTGACCATGCCGACGTCGCACTGCCCTTCGCACTGGTCTTCCTTGTCCTGCAGATGAATCCGAACATCACCCTCGCGATAGTTCGACACATGATGCCGCTCTGCCGGGCGACTGAAAAACACCGCCTGCTTGCCATCTATGGTCCAGGCGTCTCTCTGCTCGGACAGCCGGACCTTGTTGATAAAGCTGATTCCTTCAGGATTGGCGGGGCGCAAGGATATGACCAGAGAGCCGGAAGTCTCGGCCCGGGCCTTCACGACCATTTCGCAAACCGCCCGGCCGTTTTCGACTACCACCCGGGAACGACTGGTCAGGGCCAGCCCGTCCAGTTCGGACTCTGTGACCACGCAGGGACCACCCTCAAGTTCCTGGCGTTGCCGGGCCGTCTTGCAACGTGAGGGCAGAAGGCACCGGCCATCGTCCGCCAGCAGCCACGCATCCAGTGACCAGCCGTCATGGAACGGTGTCAGCAACCCCCGGGGATCCACCACGGGCAATTCATCCACATCCGGCTGTCCGATGGCCGTCCAGTTACGGTTACTGAGATTGATGTGGGTAATCGAAAATGCCCGGGGAATGAAGGCAATGTCTTCGGGGTCAAACTGGCGCTCCACCCAGTATGGCCAGACCCAATCAAGGTTGTGCTGGATGACCCGACTGTTGATCAGCCCCCGCGCATGGAAAACCACGCCGGCCCTGAGCAGTTCGATGGGCTCGCCGACTTCCGAAGGCTGGGCAAAACTGTGAAGTTTCCCGAGCAGCGCGATCGGATCGAGGAAACCATGGCGGTGGGCCACGCGTTTTACCAGGTAACGCCAGGGCAGCCACTTCATCCAGCTCATTCGTTTGCCTCCTGTTCTGTTGGCTCAGTCTCGACCTTGTAACGGGCGAGTGCCCGCCGGGCGAGACGATTGAGAAACACAACGGCCAGTACCGTGCCTACGAAACCGGCACCGTAAATGGCCCACTCCAGGGGTGAACGGCCGGTTTCCCGCACACCCAGAGTTGACAGGTCGGCGGCAAGCGAGCCGAGATACACGTTATGCAGGGAAAAGGGAATCACACCGAAAAAGGTGCCGACAACGAAACCGCCAAACGAGAAATTGGTGAGACCGAACAGAAAATTGGACAGCTTGCCGGGGAAGAAAGGGATCAGGCGGGTCAGCAGTACGATTTTCCAGCCGTGAGGCGCCATTTCGTTGCTAACGACAGACAATCGCGCGCGGCTGCGAATGTACACACGGGCGTGCTCACCCAGAAAATGCCGGGCAACCAGAAAGGCAATGGCCGAGCCCAACGTAGTGCCCACAACCACGTAGGCTGTGCCTTCCAACACGCCGAACACGAAACCCGCTCCGGTGGTCAACAACACCCCGGGCAGAAGCAGCACCATGGCCAGCACCATGATGCCGACAAACAGCAGAGCCGCCCAGGCCCCCTGGGTATCAAACCAGCGCAGAAGCTCGACGACCTGCTGATGCACACCGAAGGCGTAAAGCAGACCGACTATCAGCCCAACGGCGGCAATGCTCCCGCCCATCCAGAGGACGGGCGACTTCTTCCAGTTGCTCATGGCCTCACCCTAACGCGGGAGGGCACCGGGTCTCAAAGGCCGGACAGGTCATCCGCGCTTTATGAGCTACTGAGAATCGACTGGAGTTTCTGGGTCAGATCGACTGCCTCTGCCCCCAACGGCGTGAGATAGCCGCCATCTTTCTGGCTGATCAGCCCCTTGGCATGAAGGTTTTCGGCGGCCTTCACCGTTTCCGGAGCCGCCGAATGGGCATGAACCTTGAGCCCTTCCTGAGTCGAGGTGGAAGGAAATTGGCCCAGCAAATTGAGTTCGGCAAGGTGATCAACAGAGAATGGCATGGCATTTCCTCGTATTATTATCGGGGGTTTACATTCAGCATAGCCGATTCACACCATGAAGCTTTCACGAATTCTCAGCAACCGGAATGACATCAGTCGCCGTCAGGCCAATTTTCTGATTGCTTCCGGTCGGGTGGCCGTAAATGACGTCACCTGCCGCGATGCTGCTGCCGAGGTGGATCGGTTTTCATGCGTACGGATGGACGGCGATATCATTCAAGAGGCTGAAGCCTGCCATTACCTCATGCTCCACAAACCTGCAGGTTTTCTGAGTGCAACGCTCGACGACACCCATCGGACCGTGATGGAGCTGATCTCGCCAGAACTGCGCGAGGATCTGCACATTGCCGGACGACTCGACCGCGCCAGCACGGGCCTGCTGATTCTCACCAATGATGGCCGCTGGTCACGCCAGCTCACCGAGCCCCGAATCAAGATCCCGAAAGTCTACCGGGTCAGCACCGCCTATCCGATCTCTCCAGAGACCCCTCATCGATTCGCGGAAGGCATCTGGTTTGAGTTCGAGCAACTCACCACCTCACCTGCTGGCCTGGATCTTCTGAGCCCCTGCGAAGCCAGAGTGACCATTTACGAAGGCCGCTACCATCAGGTGAAACGCATGTTCCATGCCGTCGGTAATCGCGTAACGACCCTGCACCGGGAACGGATGGGGAATATCCGGTTGGACGAAGACCTGGCGGCCGGCGAATACCGCTCACTGACTGCTGAAGAAATCAACCTGATGCCGGATTGATCTGCCTCACAAACGCAGAGCCAGCATGGGCTATGCTTTCAGGGTAGCTCCAACAGAAACAGGGAAGATTCAAGGCAATGCCAAACCAGACGAGCGATTTTTACCCACGGCCACTGCGTCATCTCAGCAGCTACCTCTCGGGGCTGGTGCAGGGAAAGCTCTGGCTGAAGGTGCTCATTGGCATGTTCCTCGGGTTGATTACAGGCACGCTCTTGGGACCGTCGGTGGGACTCGTGGAACCGGAAACCGGGACGTTGATCGGTAACTGGCTGGCTTTCCCGGGGCAACTGTTCCTCGCCACCATCCAGATGATCGTAATCCCCCTGGTAATTGCCTCGGTGGTTCGCGGGCTCGCCGCCAGTGAAGACCTTGAACAGTTGCGCAAGCTCGGCCTGAGGGTCACCGGCTTTTTCGTAATCACGACGGCCATGGCAGCATCGATAGGTCTCTGGATCGGCGACCTGATCAACCCCGGCAGAATGATGGCAGGGCTCGGCACTCCCGTTGCGGCCGGGGAAAACAGTATGCCTGTCGCCTCAATGCCGGGTGTGGATGAGCTGCCCAAGACCCTGATCGGGCTGCTACCGGGCAACCCGCTCGATGCCATGGTTGAAGGCCAGATGCTCCAGGTGGTGATCTTCTCCATCATTGTCGGCATTGCCCTGGTGAGCATGGCCCCGGAAAAATCCAGGCCCATGCTGGACCTGCTCGATTCCCTCCAGCAAATCTGCATGACGGTCGTACGCTGGGCAATGCGCCTTGCCCCGATTGCCGTGTTCGGCCTGATGGCCCAACTCACAACCACCCTGGGATTCCGGGCAATGCTGGGCATGGCATCCTACGTCGCAACCGTCATTGCGGGCTTGCTGGTACTTCTGGGCGTTTACATGCTGATCCTGAAGCTGCTCGCCGGCCAATCCCCCGTCCGGTTCCTGAAAGACACCCGGGATGTGCTGTTGCTGGCCTTTTCCACATCCAGCTCGGCGGCCGTCATGCCGCTTTCCATAAGAACCGCCGAAGACAAGCTCGGTGTCCGGCCGTCGGTTTCCCAGTTCGTGATTCCCCTGGGCGCCACCATCAACATGAACGGCACGGCACTCTACCAGGCCGTTGCTACCATCTTTCTGGCACAGGTCTACGGCATTGATCTCAGCATGGGCAGTATGGCGCTCGTGGTCGCCATGGCTGTGGGCGCGTCCATCGGCTCTCCCGCCACACCCGGGGTAGGCATCGTGATCCTTGCCATGGTGCTGCAAACCGTGGGCATTCCTCCCAGCGGCATCGCACTGATCATGGGTGTGGATCGAATCCTGGATATGTGCCGGACGGCCATCAACGTGACGGGCGATCTGGTGACCTGCAGACTGATGGAGAATCTGGCGGGAAAGAGACTGCCGCCCGAACCAGTACCGGAAGAAACGTCTTGATCGGGCGGAGGTGACTTGACCAGCGCTGGGCCAGGTCAGATGCTGTCGGAGCGTTTTTCCGAGTCCTGCAACTCCTCCTCGGTGTTGTTCCATTGCTCTGAAAGCGCTTCATAGGCATCAGAGAATCCCTTTCGAGCCTTCTCCCAGGCAGATGCCGAGCTGTCTTTCAGTTCCTGATACCAGTTTTGAACACGTGCCCTCTGTTCCCGCAACGACTCGAGGCTCTTCTGGGACCGCTCCCGGGCGGTATCGCTCATATCGTCCCAGTTTTTCGAGAGTTGTTGCTCAAGCTCCTGGATGCGTTTATCCAGGGCCGACAATGTTTTGTTGATCGAATCCTCGGCCTGCTCTTTCTGATCAGAACCATACTCCTGAAGCGCCTCACCCAACTCACGGGTTTCCTGCTTAAGCGACTCCACGGAAGAATCCTCGGGTGATGTTTCGGCCAGGGCCGTTCCTGAAAACAGTCCAGCAAAAACGATCGCAAGTGCGTAAGTCCAGTTCTTCATCATTAATTCCTCCCAACACATCATGGGACTGTAGCAGCGAGGTCTGTCTGGATGCACCTTAACTTGAGCTAATACTGAAGTTCAGTATTGCGGCGAAATAAGGCTCTCGACCACCGCCTCACAGACCTGATCCTGATTGAGACCCTCCCCTTTCACCGTCACGTCCGCATACCGGGAATACAGTTCAAAACGCTCTTCGAACAGGGCGTCCAAAGATTGATCCGGCCTCCGGGAAATGCCCCGCATGCTGTGATCGCCGATTCGCTCGATAACCAGTTCAAGCGGGATGTCGAGAAACACGACGGTGCCGTTGCTTTTGAGATGTTCCATGGCACGTTCACTATAGACGGCGCTGCCTCCCGTGCTGATAACCTTGTGCCGGACATCCAGCTTGAGAAGCACCTGTTCTTCTATTCGACGCAGGGCTTCGTAGCCATCCTGGTCTACAATTGCCTGGAGAGTACGATCGGCTTCTTCCTGAATGAGCAAATCGGTATCGACAAACCCGAAACCCAGACGTTTGGCCAGCAGCACACCCACCGTGCTCTTGCCACTGCCGGGCATGCCGATGAGAACGAGGTTGCCTGTGTCGGTCGGGTTAACCATGATGCTCTGGAGGGACCTCTTCATAGAATGAGAACTGGCCGGCATTAAACGCAGAACGTAACATTTTTACGACACAGCGCGCGCTTTATTCCGACCCGCAAGCCCGTATAATTCAGCCAACGGCGGTATTCAAAGAATACCTGAAGCCGGCCACAGACGGCATCTTTCGCGAGTGAGTAATGAACATCGGCAGATCTCTTCTGATCCCATCCATCGCAGCTCTTGTGCTTGCCCTGTCCGCATCCGCCCTGGCGGACGGCATCAAGCGTATCGTGCACCCGGATGGCACCGTCGAATTCACCAACGTAAAAAGTGCCGGCCAGCCCAGAGCCTCCAGCGGTAACGACACCGTCTACCGCTATACGGATGACAACGGCGTGGTTGCCTACAGCAGTATTCAGCCGGCTGCTGCCGAGTTCGACGTTATCCGTTTCCACTGCTATGCCTGCGACCCGGAATCCAGCGTCGACTGGCGCAAAACGCCGCTGTTCACCAAACCCTTCAATTCAGAAATCCAGACCGCGGCACAGGAGTTCGGAGTTGATCCCGCGCTGGTCCGCGCTGTGATTCACGCCGAATCGGCCTTCAATGAAAAAGCCCTCTCCCCGGTGGGAGCCCAGGGGCTAATGCAACTCATGCCCGGCACGGCTGAAGAACTGGGTGTACGGAACGCGTTGGCGGCTGCCGAGAATATCCGTGGCGGGGTGCATTATCTGGCCAAGATGCTCGACCGGTTCAATGGTGACATCCGGCTGGCCACCGCCGCCTACAACGCGGGGCCTGGCGCCGTCAGTCGATACCAGGGGGTACCGCCCTACGCCGAAACAAAGGCCTATGTCGAAAGGGTTGGCATCCTTCACGAGCGCTACGCCGCTCTGTAGGCCCCTCAGAGGTCCGATAACCAATGAATTTCAAGCGTCTGGAGACCTTCATCTGGGTTGCAACGCTTGGCAGCTTCCGCAAGGCCGCCGAGCACCAGCACACCACCCAGCCAGCCATTTCAAACCGAATTGCCGCGCTTGAAGACGAGCTTGGCGTCAGGCTGTTCGAGCGGGAATCCGGGCACAGCAAGCTTACAAGCAAGGGGCAGGAGCTGCTGCCCTATGCCGAGAAAATTGTCTTCATGGCCCAGCAGCTGCGCAAGCGCGCAGACCGGGGGGCGTCGCTCTCCGGCATTCTCAGGCTCGGGGTCTCCGAAACAATTGTGCACTCCTGGCTGCCGCGTTTTTTCCGGGAACTGCACGAAACGGCCCCCAATCTGGATGTGGAAATTACCGTGGATGTCTCCGGCAACCTCCGATCCGGTTTGCTGGACCGGAGCCTCGATCTGGCCTTCCTGATGGGGCCCGTATCTGAGCCGAAAATTGAAAACCGCGCGCTTTGCAGTTTCCCACTGATCTGGGTCGCCAGTCCCGAGCTCAACCTCCCGGATCGGCTCCTGGCTCTCAAGGAGCTGGCCGAATGGCCCATCATTACTTATGCCAGGAACACCAAACCCTTTGCTGAAATCAGCCAGAAATTCAGCGAGATGGATGAACTCCCTGCCCGTTTCTATTCCTCAAGTTCGCTGGCAGCCTGCCGGCAATTGACCCTGGATGGCATTGGTATCTCTACGCTTCCGCTGAGCGTGATCAAGCATGAACTGGAAAGCGGTCGTCTGGTCCAGCTCAACACCTCGTGGTCGCCCTCCGAGCTCGCCTTCACCGCGTCTTATTCCGGTGCCCCTTTCAACCCGATTGCCGAACTCGCAGCAAACCTTGGTGTGATGGTTTCTGACGAATACGACCGGACAACACATCACGAAAACTTATCGCCAGACCTAAAAAACGATAATTAGACTTTTTCACCAGCCGGTATACCCTGAAATTTAGTTGTAAAAAACAATTTCAATCAGGGGTTACCGTCATGCACACCGGTGCGTATTCCGATTTCAAGAACAACCTGCTTGATCAGGCCTCAGAATTACGCGCTCGCATTCGTTCGGGCGCCCACACAGCGCCCACAAGTGGCCTGGCCAACAGCCTCTTGCAGGGGAACGTGGTCATCCTGCCGTCCGAATGGGCCGGGGATTTTCTCCTATACTGTCAGAATAACCCGGTTTCCTGTCCCCTGATCGGCATGTCTCAACCCGGGGACCCGACCCTTCCCGACCTTGGACACGATCTGGATATCCGGACCGATGTGCCTGAATACCAGGTTTTCCGGAATGGCGAGCGAGCAGAGACAGCCACAGACCTCAAGAGCCTCTGGCGGGACGACCTGGTGACCTTTGTCCTGGGCTGTTCATTCTCGTTTGAGGATGCCTTGATCAGGGCCGGGCTCTCGGTGCGGAACGTGGACGAGGGACGGAACGTTTCAATGTTCCGCTCGAATATCGCTACCCGGCCCGCCGGCCCGTTCAGTGGCAACATGGTGGTCTCCATGCGCCCGTTCAATGGTGCGGATGCAATCCGCGCGATACAGATTACGACCCGCCTGCCAAAGGCCCACGGTGCACCGGTTCATATCGGCGATCCGGCGCTCATTGGCATTGAGGACGTTAACCAGCCTGATTTTGGAGATCCGGTAACGATCAGGCCGGGCGAACTTCCGCTGTTCTGGGCCTGCGGGGTTACCCCGCAACTGGCCCTCGAGAACGCTCGCCTGCCTTTCGCAATAACCCATGTACCGGGAAAAATGCTGCTTACCGAGCGGCTGAATGAAGAACTGGCGGTACTCTGAAGCCGCCGTTCAACTGAAACGATAAAAAAACAGAAACACGGGAGATTCGTTATGTTCAAAAAACTCGCCACAGCCACCCTGGTTACCGGGGCGCTGCTGACTTCATCCGTCCAGGCTCAGCAATGGCACATGCCAACGCCTTACGGCGATGCCAACCTGCCTACCCAGATTGCCTACGGTTTTGCCGAGGACATTAAAAACGGCACCGATGGTGACCTCACCATCACCGTTCATTCCGGTGCCTCCCTGGTCAAGCACCCGGAAATTCCCCGGGCAGTAAGAACCGGTCAGGTGCAGCTGGGTGAAATCTTCATCGGCATCATGGGCAACACCCATCCGGTGTTCAAACACGACAACATTCCGTTCCTGGCAACCAGCTTCGAAGATGCCAAAAGACTCTGGGAAGCCGCCAAGCCCCAGATCGAAAAGCAGCTGGACAAGGAAGGCATGACCCTGCTTTACACCGTGCCATGGCCAGCCCAGAGCCTGTATACCAAAGCCCCGGTCAACACCCTGGAAGACCTGCAAGGCCTGAAGATGCGGGCTTACAGCCCTTCCACTTCGCGTCTCGCTGACCTGATGAACACAACCCCGACAACGGTTCAGGTGCCCGAGATCCCGCAGGCGTTCAGCACCGGCATTATCGATGCCATGATCACCTCACCGTCGACAGGCGCCAACGGGCAGGCCTGGGATTACCTTTCCCACTACACCGATATCAAGGCCTGGATTCCCAAGAACGTTGTGGTCGTCAACAAGCGTGCTTTCCGTCGCCTGAGCGATGAACAGCGCCAGGTGATCCTGGATGCGGCCGCTGCTGCCGAGGCCAAAGGCTGGGAAGGCGTTCGCAAGACCGCCGCGGAAGACACCGCCACTCTGGCGGAAAATGGCATCACGGTCTCCGAACCGTCTGATGAACTGATGGCCGAACTCCAGAAGATCGGCGACATCATGGTGGAAGAGTGGAAACAGGAAGCACCGGAAGAAGTCGGCGCTATCCTCTCCAACTACCGCTAAAAGTTCACTCAACGGAAGCCTCCCGAGTATCGGGAGGCTGTTCCGGGAGGCATCCGTTATGAACTCTCTTCGAGAGAAATTTTATCTGGCATCCGGCTACGCTGCTGGTTTCTGCATCGCCCTGATCATGGTCGTCATCCTGGCGCAGATCGTCGGCCGCCTGTTCGGCTTTATCATTCCATCAGCGGAAGACGTGTCCGGCTGGGCGCTTGCAGCCTCCACCTTCTTCGGTCTTGCCTACACCTTTCATAACGGCGGCCATATCCGGGTCACCCTGGTTATCCAGAAGTGGTCGGCACGGCCGAGATTCTGGCAGGAGCTGGTCGTACTTATTTTCGGGTTCGCACTCGCCTGCTATATGACATTCTATTGCTGGCACATGGTCTGGGAATCCTACATTTTCGAGGAGGTCTCCCACGGCTATATTCCCGTTCCCATCTGGATCCCGCAGGTTCCGGTTGCACTGGGGATGACCGCACTCAACATTGCCATCCTGGACGATCTGGTTGCTGTGATTCGCAAGCGCACACCGTCCTATCAGCAGCATGAAGACGAGCTGAACCTGGAGGACGTGTAATGGATATCGCGTTTCTCTCCATTGTACTGGCCGTGGCGATGATCCTGATGCTCGCGGTGGGCGTGTGGGTATCTCTGACGCTGGTTGGCATTGGCGTTCTGGGCCTGCTGCTCTCAGGCAACGATCAGATCGGCCTGTTGTTCGCCACATCGAGCTGGGGCGCAAGCACCAGTTGGTCCCTGACCGCCCTGCCCATGTTCATCTGGATGGGCGAGGTTCTGTTTCGTACCCGACTTTCAGAGGATCTGTTCAAGGGGCTGGCGCCCTGGATGGGCGGACTGCCCGGCAAGCTCCTCCATGTGAATATTCTGAGCTGTGGCATTTTTGCGGCAGTTTCCGGCTCCTCGGCTGCCACGGCCGCAACCATTGGCCGAATGACCCTGCCGGAACTGAAGGCCCAGGGTTACAGCGACAAGATGGCGGTAGGCACCCTGGCCGGCTCCGGCACGCTGGGGCTGTTGATTCCGCCCTCCATTATTCTGATTGTTTATGGCGTGGCCGCGGAAGTTTCCATTGGGCGCCTGTTTATTGCCGGTGCTCTGCCCGGCCTGATGCTGGTGGCCATGTTCATGGGTTACACCATGATCTGGGCCAAGCTCAACAAAGATCAGCTGCCAACCACCAAAAAGGAAAATCTGGCGTTCTCGGTCAAGATCAAGGCCCTGAAGATGCTGCTCCCGATCGTTGGCCTGATCATTTTCGTACTCGGTTCTATCTATACCGGTTTTGCCACACCAACCGAAGCCGCTGCGCTGGGCGTGTTCGGCGCGCTGATCATCGCGGCCGCAACCGGTTCACTCAGCATCCAGAGTTTCAAGGACAGCTTGTTGGGCGCTGTGAAAAGCTCCTGCATGATCGGCCTGATTCTCGTCGGTGCCCACTTTCTGACCCTGGCCATGGGCTTCCTGGGTATTCCGCGGGAACTGGCCGCCTGGATCGGCAGCATGTCCCTGTCACCGTTCGAACTTCTGGTTGGCCTGACAGTGCTGTTCGTCCTACTCGGCTGTTTCCTGGACGGGATTTCGGTTGTGGTTCTGACCGTGGCGGTTGTCATGCCGATGGTTCAGCAGGCCGGCATCGACTTGCTCTGGTTCGGGATCTTTATTGTGCTGGTGGTAGAGATGGCACAGATTACGCCCCCGGTGGGCTTCAACCTGTTTGTCATCCAGGCTCTGACAGGTAAAGACATACTGTACGTGGCCCGGGCAGCCCTGCCGTTCTTCCTGCTGATCATGGCAGCACTTTTCCTGATCGGCTGGTTCCCGGAGATTGTCACCTACCTACCCCAGACCATGAGCCAGGGGTAATGCAGGACACAACGTTTTTCGGAGGTACACAATGAAACTCAACTGCGACATGGGCGAGAGCTTTGGCACCTGGACCAAGGGCATGGATGCCGAAGTCATGCCCTACATTGATATGGCCAGTATTGCCTGCGGGTTTCATGCATCCGACCCGCTGACCATGGACCACACGGTCAAACTGGCTCTGGCCCAGAACGTGACCATTGGCGCCCACCCGGGCTACCCGGACCTGCTGGGGTTTGGCCGTCGGGACATGGACTGCCGCCCGGACGAGCTCAAGGCTATCCTGGTTTACCAAATGGCGGCGCTCAACGGCATCTGCCAGGTACATGGCACTTCCATCTCCTACGTGAAGCCCCACGGCGCCCTGTATAACCGGATGATGGTCGATAACACCACCTTGTCCGTGGTTATGTCCGCCGTTCGCTCCTACGCACCAAAGTGCCCCCTGGTGGTCATGGCAACGCCGGACTGGCAACAGGTCAAGGATCGCGCAGACGAATACGGCATCGAGGTCTGGTTCGAGGCGTTCTCTGATCGCGCCTACAGCGACGAGGGCAGACTGGTAAAACGGTCGGTTCGCGGTGCCGTGCACGAGACAACCGAAGCCATTGAGGCGCAGGTCACCCAGATTATCCGCGAAGGAACGGTCACCTCGATCTCGGGCAAACCTATTCCGATCAAAGCGGACACCATCTGTATTCACGGCGACAGCTACCATGCCGTCGACGCCGCACGGCATATGCGACAGGTCGTGGAAGCGCTATGAGGATCGAGTCGGTCAACGAAAACACCTGCATGGTGTATTTTGGCGACCAGATCGGTGCGGAATCCGCAGGCCTGGTCAAGCGGGCCACGGACCGGCTGCGGCGCGACATGTCCGACCTCATTGTTGACCTGGTCCCCTCATACACCTCAATTCTGGTGACCTGGGATCTGGAACAGGCTGACCGGTTTGCCATCGTCCGCAGGGTGCGCGCAGCGATCGACTCCGAGGATGATGGTTCCACCGGGGGCGACTCTGCCCGCATCGTCGAGCTCCCCGTCTACTATGATCCCGAAGTGGGTCTGGACCTGGAGGATGTCTGCGAGCATGCCGGCCTGTCCCGGGACGAGGTCGTTCGCATTCACAGTGAACAGCTTTATCAGGTCTACGCCATCGGCTTCGCTCCGGGGTTTGCCTACCTGGGAAGTACCGACGAACGGATTGCCATTCCGCGGAAATCCACGCCCCGACTGAAAGTCCCTACCGGCAGCGTCGGTATCGCAGGTACCCAAACCGCAATCTACCCGAGCTGCACACCGGGTGGCTGGCAAATCATTGGCCGCACGCCGCAGAAAATGGTGGATTGGGACAGCGACTCTCTGGCCCTGGTACAGGTCGGCGATCAGGTGCGCTTTCGCGCCATAAGCCGGGACGAATTCCTCGAGCTGGGAGGCAACCTCGATGAGCTTTGAAGTCCTCGAACCCGGAATGCTCGCCCTTGTTCAGGATGCCGGCCGCCACGGCTACCAGCATATGGGCGTGACCACCGGCGGCCCCATGGACGAGTTTGCATTTTTCTGGGCGAACCGCCTGCTGGACAATGATCTCAATGCCCCACAGATCGAAATCACCTTTGGCAGGTTCAGCCTGAAGGCGAACCATGAGGCCTGCATTGCCATTACCGGCGGCGATCTGGGCGCCCGTATCAACGATCAGGCCATTGCGCCCTGGCGCACCCATCACATCAATAAGGGCGACAGACTGGACTTCACCGCGCCTGTGAGCGGCTTGCGGGCCTACCTGGCGGTCAGCGGCGGATTCAAGCCAGCCATGAAGCTTGGCAGTTGCGCCACCGTGGCACGCGAGGGCCTGGGCGGCCTGGATGGCAAAGGCGCGAAACTTGCCAAGGGCGATACGCTGGAGTTTGAGAAAAACGCATCGTTTGTTGAAGCTTTTCTTCCCGAGCCGGAAGTCCCCGATTATCAACAACACCTGCGCCTGGGGGTTATTCCCGGCTATCAGTATCGGAGCTTCCCCATAGTTCAGCGGGAGAAGTTTTTCTCGTGCGATTACGAAATCAGCCAGAATATTGATCGCATGGGCTATCGCCTGAAGGGCGATGCGATTCATTCGGATCTGGACGGGATTATTTCGGAAGGGATCGCCTACGGAGCTATTCAGGTGCCCAAAGATGGCCAGCCAATCGTTCTGATGAAAGACCGGCAAACCATCGGCGGCTACCCGAAAATCGGCTGCCTGAGCGCGCTGGATGCAGGCCTTCTGGCCCAGCGTGGGCCGGGATCATCGGTGAGCTTCTTCCTCTCGGACGTTGCCGAGGCCGAAGGCCGCCGAATGCTGTTTAACCAGAGGCTGAAAACAGGCGCGCCCGGCGTCAGGTAGACCTGACGCCGGGCGCGTTTGGCACCGATTGTCGCCGCTTATTCCGAGGCGGCAATCAGACTGGCGTTACCGCCCGCGGCCGTTGTGTCGACACACAGGTGGCGTTCGATCACAAATCGCTGATCCAGCGTGTGCTCAGTGATCAGCGGTAGCAACGCACCGTCACGCTTGGCCAGTGCCTCGCGATATGCTTTTAGCAGGGGCTGATCGCCACAGCTGACTACCGCCTCGAAGCCATCGATGGTTGCCAGTGCTTCCGGCTCCAACAGGCCCTCGGCGCCAACAATCGGCATCCCGGCCTTGTTCGCTTGATCGACCACATCCTGGGTGCCCGGTGCAATCACCACCACCTTGTTGCCCTGTGACAACGCGGTACCCGCCTGCTCCAGAGCAGTTTCCTTGTCCGGTCCCAGACACAGCACCACGCCACGGGCATGGTTGGACAGGCGGTTGGTCTCACCCGTTGGCCCGGGTAGCGCTTCCACGTGAGCGTCCAGTGGCTCCGGAACATTGCCAAAGATGGGCCGGATTGCGTCCATACGAGCTTCAGGCCTGGACGCCTTCAGTTTGTCCAGCTGCCCGATGAGCTTCTGCAACTGCTTGGCATCCACCTTCCTGGCGTTCGAATCCGCCTCGCGCTCGACCGTTTCACCTTTCAGGAAACGACGGACGTACTGCGGACCACCGGCCTTTGGACCGGTGCCAGACAGGCCTTCACCACCGAATGGCTGGGAGCCCACGATGGCACCGATCTGGTTGCGGTTCACATAGGTGTTACCCACCTTGATCCGGCTGGTAATACGCTCGACGCGGCGATCCACACGGCTGTGGATGCCAAACGTCAGGCCGTAGCCCTTGGCGTTGATGTCGTCCACCACCTTGTCGATGTTCTTCGCCTCGAACGTGGCCACGTGCAGGACTGGCCCGAAGATTTCTTCTTCCAGCTCCTCAATACCACTGACGCTGAGAACTGCCGGCGAAACGAACAGGCCTTTCTCGGGGACTTTCATTTTCTTCAGCAACTTGCCGTTGCGCTCGAACTTCTCGCAGTGGTCCACGATCTTCTTGCGGGCGTTCTCGTCGATCACCGGGCCCACATCCGTGGACAGCAGCCAGGGATCGCCGATGCCGAGCTCTTCCATTGCACCGTAGAGCATTTCCAGAAGGCCATCGGCAATGTCTCTCTGCACATAGAGCATACGCAGGGCGGAACACCGCTGACCGGCACTCTGGAACGAAGACGCCAGCACGTCACGGACGACCTGCTCCGGCAATGCCGTGGAGTCCACGATCATCGCGTTCAGACCACCGGTCTCTGCCACCAGCGGCGCGTCCGGCGCCATGTTCTCGGTCATGACCTTGTTAATGCGCTGGGCAGTAGCGGTAGAACCGGTAAAGCACACGCCGCTCACCCGCGAATCGGAGGTCAGGGCTGCACCCACGGTTGCGCCGGTACCCGGGACCAACTGGATGGCATCCTTCGGGATACCCGCCTGATGCATCAGTTCCACGGCGCGAATAGCCAGCAGGGATGTCTGCTCAGCCGGCTTCGCTACCACGGTGTTACCTGCCGCGAGGTTGGCCAGAATCTGCCCGGTGAAGATCGCCAGCGGGAAGTTCCAGGGCGAAATACAACACATCACGCCGCGGGCATCGCCGCTGTCTTTATAGCGGATGGCCTCGTTGGCGTAGTACTGTGAGAAATCGACCGCTTCACGGATCTCAGCAACCGCATCCAGCAGGGATTTGCCCGCTTCGCGGGTCGTGAGCGCGAACAACTCGGCGTAGTTCTCCTCGTACAGGTCGCCCACCTTGCGAACGCAGGCAGCACGCTCTTCAGCCGATTTGGCGGACCAGCTCTCGAACGCGGCCGCCGCTAAGGTAATCGCGGTGTCTACATCAGCATCGGAGGCCTGGGTGACGTGGCCAACCAGATCATCCGGATCGGCCGGGTTACGTACCACCTGGATTTCGGTACCGGCCACCTCGCCCGCAATCAGCGGACCACCTTTCCAGCGATAGTCTTTGTAGGCTCCGCGACCTTTCTCGATCTCGTTAACCGTGACCGGATCGGTAATATCCCAGCCTTTGGAGTTGCGACGCTGATCGCCAAACAGCTTGAACGGGTGCACGATCGCCTTGCTGGAAATGTTATTGCCCATCTCCTCAACACTGACAATCGGGTCCTTGGCGATCTCTTCCGGTGTGATGCGCTTGTCCACAATCTGGTTCACGAAGGAGCTGTTGGCACCGTTCTCCAACAAACGACGCACCAGGTACGCCAGAAGATCCTTGTGCGGGCCAACCGGCGCATAAATGCGACAGGGCACGCCACTGACCTTCAGAACCTCATTGTGCAGGGATTCGCCCATGCCGTGGAGGCGTTGGAATTCGTAGTTGTCCACACCCTTGGTCTTGGCCATTTCGAGAATGGCAGATACCGAATGCGCGTTGTGGGTGGCGAACTGTGGGTAAATCCGGTTCGTCATGTTCAACAGCTTGGTGGCACAGGACAGGAACGAGACGTCACTGCAGGCCTTGCGGGTAAACACGGGGAACCCGTTCAGACCCATCACCTGGGCACGCTTGATTTCAGCATCCCAGTAGGCACCTTTCACCAGACGCACCATGAACTTGCGGTCGTACTTCTCGGCCAGCCCGTAGAGCCAGTCGAGTACGAAAGAGGAGCGCTTGCCATAGGCCTGAACAACCACGCCAAAGCCATCCCAGCCTGCAAGCTCGGGATCCGCCACCAGCTCCTCAATCACATCGAGAGACAGATCCAGACGATCCTGCTCCTCGGCATCGATATTGAAGCCCATATTCGCAGCCGCGGCCTTTTTGACCAGTTCGCGGGCCCGGGGCAGCAACTCGTTCATGACGCGCTCTTTGTTGCCGTACTCGTAACGGGCCAGCAGGGCGGATAACTTGACCGAGATGCCCGGGTTCTTGCGGACATCGCCCTTGCTCGCCTTGGCAATGCTGTCGATGGCGTTGGAATAGGAGTCGTAATAACGCTTGGCGTCATCATCGGTGCGGGCAGCTTCGCCCAGCATGTCGTAGGAATAGGTGTAACCCTTGGCCATGTATTCCTTGGCCTCATCCTGGGCTTCATCGATATCGCGACCCAGAACGAACTGTCGACCCATCTCTTTCATCGCCTGACCGGCCACGGTACGGATGACCGGCTCGCCGAAGCGCTTGAGCAGCTTGCGCAGGGTTTCACCCACGGTGTTGCGCTCGGAATCCTTGAGCAGGTTGCTGGTCATCAGCAGGGCAACGGTGGCGGTGTTGATCAGCCCAGAGGACGCCTTGCCCACGTGGGTGCCCCAGGCACCGGAGGTGATCTTGTCTTCGATCAGCTCGTGGATGGTGGTGTTGTCAGGCACCCGCAACAGCGCCTCGGCCAGACACATCAGGGCAACGCCTTCCTTGGTCGTCAGGCCATACTCCGCCAGGAATTTTTCCATGATGGTGGACTTGGCATTCTTGCGAACGCTGCGCACCAGTTCAGCCGCACGAGCGGAAATGGCGTCGCGCTCGGCCTGGGACAACTGGGCACCGGCAATCATCTCGTGGATAACCTTGTGCTCGTCAGCGAGATAATAATCACGAATCGCCTGCCGGCTATCGACAAGCTCGGGCGTCTGTGATTGCTGCGGTCTCATAGTTGTACCCTCTTAGTTGTTTGTCTCTCCGGCATTCTACCGAGATCGACAAAGACTATTTCGCTATAAATTCAAGGCAAGCGTGCCATTACGTCTTTAATACATCACAAAAAATTAATAATTTTCTCCAAAAAACGTGATTTTCGGTCACTTTGCCTGTCGTAGTCCTGCTATGCGGCTTTCAATGCCAGCTCTCTGAGCACTCCATGAGCCACCGAGAAAACGGCACAATCCACATCATTGGCGGCCTGCATGTCGTTCAGCATCCGCTCCCAGCGGGCGAGTAACATCCGCTTGTTCCCCCGCCACGCCTCAATCCGTTTCTCCGGCGTTCCGTCGCCATCAACGGGCTCGGAAAACACGCTGAGCGTGAGATTCCGTAACTGATGGTCCAGCTCGTCCCTGAAATGAATGGTCGCCAACACTTGCCAGTGGCCATTTGCCCGGAAGGCCCGCATTTGCCGGTCCAACCAGGTCAGGTTCAGGCTTTCACCGAGGGTGAAATACACCCAGGCCACCGACTCCAGCTTCTCGTCCAGCTGACGGGCGATCTCGACCATGTCCATCAGCCAGTAGCGGCTTTCCGCGGAAGCGCACCAGGCGGAAAGATCTTCCGGAACCATCCGCTCACAGTATTCAGCATAGCGTTCATACCAGCGACTTGCAGGAATCACCGATTCAAGTCGGCTTTTCGAGGCCAGCACATCCGCCATGGGAGCCCGGTAATGGTCGATACAGGAAACCGGGTCCAGCGCCTGCCGGCGGTTCTGCAAGAGCCAGCTGGTGCTTCGGGTCACCAACCGGATGGCATCGGCGAACAGGTCTGCCTGAACGCCGGCGTCAATTTTTCCATCCAGTGATTCCATACTCTCCCAATGGGCGTCTACGTCATGTATTCGCAGGGAGATCAGGTAGGCCGAGGCAATCCGTCCAGCATCAGCCCCGGTAGCGCTGCGTATCCGGTCAAACCAGGTGATCCCCATGCGATTTACCATGTCGTTGGCAATCTGGGTGGCCGAGATTTCTGCACGCAGGGGATGGGCCCCCACCGCTTCCGGGAAGGCGGCCAGCAGAGAGGCCGGGAAAGCCGAGTGCAGCGCAGAATTGAATCGCGGGTCATGGACGATCGGTGATGCGACCAGGGCCTGCTTGAGTTCAATTTTTGCGTAGGAAACCAGTACCGCCAGTTCAGGGCGTGTCAGGCCGCCGCCGTGCTCACGGCGAGCCTGCAATTCTTCATCCGACGGAAGAAATTCGAGACTGCGGTCCAGTTTGCCTTCTGTCTCCAGCCTGCGCATCAGCCGTTCGTACTGGTCTGCGGTGGCAACTGCGGGGTTCTGGGCAAGACTCAGCGCCATCGCCTGTCGGTAATTGTTGCGCAGCACCAGTTCGGCCACCTCAGACGTCATGGCCCTGAGCATCCGGTTGCGCTCCGGAAGCGACATCAGCTGTCGGTGCACCAGGTCATTCAGCAGAATCTTGATGTTCACCTCATGGTCCGAGCAGTCGACGCCACCGGCGTTATCGATAAAATCACTGTTCACGGAGCCGCCACGACGGGCGAAGTCGATCCGGGCCTTCTGGGTAACACCCAGGTTCCCGCCTTCTCCCAATGCCTTGCATCGCAGTTCGTTACTGTCGATTCGAAGCGCATCGTTGGCCTTGTCGCCCACATCCTCATGGGACTCCGAAGGCGCCTTCACATAGGTCCCGATACCACCGTTCCAGAGCATGTCTACCGGCGCTTTCAACAAAGCGCTGATCAGATCCGCAGGCGACAGGCTGCGTGCCTTGATGCCCAACACCTTGCGCATCTGCGACGACACAGGAATAGACTTCATGGACCGGGAGAAAACACCGCCCCCGTCGCTGATCAGCTGGGTATCGTAATCGGCCCAGGATGAGCCGGACAGTTTGAAAAGCCGCTCTCGCTCGCGAAACGAGGCCGCAGCATCCGGATCCGGGTCGACAAAAATATGCTGGTGATTGAATGCACCGATAAGTCGAATTCGGTCGGATAGGAGCATGCCGTTGCCGAATACATCGCCACCCATATCGCCAATACCGACTACGGTGAACTCATCGCTCTGGGTATCGGTGCCTTTTTCCAGGAAGTGCCGTTTCACCGACTCCCAGGCGCCCCGGGCGGTGATACCCATTTTCTTGTGGTCGTAGCCCTCACTGCCCCCGGAGGCAAAGGCATCGCCCAGCCAGAAGTTGTACTCTGCCGCCAGTGCGTTGGCGATATCGGAAAACGTGGCTGTGCCCTTGTCGGCGGCGACCACCAGATAGGTGTCATCGCTGTCATAGCGAACGACATTGGCAGGAGGGACTACCTGGCCGTCATCAAGGTTATCAGTGATATCCAGCAGCCCCCTTATGAAGGTCTGATAGCAGGCAACCCCTTCTTCGCGAACGGCCTCCCGAGAGCCATCCCTGGGCGGCTGCTTCACCACGAAGCCACCCTTGGCGCCTGCAGGCACGATCACCGAGTTCTTGACCTGCTGGGCCTTCACCAGGCCAAGGATCTCCGTACGGTAATCCTCAATCCGGTCGGACCAGCGAAGGCCACCCCGCGCCACTGGCCCGGCACGCAGATGCACGCCTTCAATTCGGGGCGAGTACACAAAAATCTCGAACTTTGGCCTTGGGCGCGGTATGTCAGGAATCGACGACGGGTCCAGCTTGAGCGACAGATAGGACGGAAACCCGCCATCCTCCCGGACCTGGAAATAGTTGGTTCTCAGCGTTGCCCGAATGAGCATGAAGAAACGCCGCAGAATGCGGTCGTCATCGAGGCTCGCCACCGCTTCCAGCGAATCCCGCAGCTCTGCCTCAAGCTTTTCTGTCCTGGACTTACGTCCTTTTACCCCGGGCTCGAACCGATTGAAAAAGAACGCCACAAGCCGCGACGTGATATCCGGATGCCGGGCCAGGGTTTCTGCAATGAACGGCTGGCTGAATCCGAATCGCAGTTGTTTCACGTAGCGGGCATAGGCTCTGATCAGCGCCACTTCCCGCCAGCTCAGGCCGCAGAGCATGATCAGCTGGTTGAAATCGTCGTTTTCTGCAAAGCCGTTCCAGATCTCACGGAACGCCGACTGGATCAGCGGCCTTGCAGCACTCAGGTCGGCTTGCCGGCACCGGTCGTGGAGTTCGACGGTAAAATCACTGACGCCGAAATTTTCGCCATCCCGTCGACGAACCCGGTAGGGGTGCTCGCCCAGAACCCGCATACCCAGGTTCTCCAGAATCGGAATCACATCTGACAGGATAACCGGCTGGCCTTCGCTGTAGAGCTTGAAGTGGAATCCGGTTTCGGAGGGATCTCGGGGTTGGTAGAACCGCATGGGCACATCGGTGCTGACGGCAATGGACTGGATCTGCTCAATATCGGCAAGTGCCTCGGACACCGGAAACCTCGCCCGGTAGGCCGAAGGAAACCCGCCACTGAACACCTGGGCATAGCGCCCGCCAATCGACTCGCCGAAACTCCGGACCAGTTCGCCGTGGAGGTCGTCATCCCAGGATCGGGACTCCTCCACCATCCGGGCCACGATCTCCCGGAGTTCAAGGGAGTCGTCGTTATCGGACGCCTGGTTCTGGAGGACATCGGCAAGCTGTTCCAGCAGGGTTTGTTTTTGTAATGCGCGGGAATCGGTCATCGAAACTCTCCGGACTTGGTAAACGTTCTTACTGGGCTGATGAACCTACCAGTATACGCAAGGCCGGAAAGTCACTTAGACCATATAGTTTCGGATTAGAGGAGTTTCGATTATATTTGCCATATGATTTAGCCGTTAATTTAACCTGGAACAGACAACATGGCCGAATTGGATCGAATAGACCAATCCATTATTCGCGAGCTTCAGAAGAACTCCCGAATCACGGTTACCGAGCTTGCGTCCCGGGTGGGCCTTTCCAAAACGCCCTGCCAGGTGCGGATGCGCCGGCTTGAGGAGCACGGCTATATCACCGGTTACACGGCTCTGGTTAACCAGACCAAACTTGGTCTCAGCCACATTGCCTTCGCACAGGTTACCCTGAACGACACCAGCAGCGGCGCCCTGACCGCCTTTAATAAAGCTGTTCAGAGCGTCTCGGCGGTGGAGCAGTGCCACATGATTGCCGGCAACTTCGACTACCTGCTAAAAGTCCGAACCCGCAACATGCAGGAATACCGGCAGGTTCTTGGGGAGGAAATCTCGGCTCTGCCCCACGTGCTGCAAACCAGCACGTTTGTGGTTATGGAGAACGTCAAGGACGCCGGGCTCTGAGAGCAACCTCCCCTTAGCCGGCGCCAAACCATCTATTCGGACTGCTCGTACTTGGGCTTGTAACCGCTGGCGTCCACCCGGGGTCGATCCGTCTCGGCTTCTGACAGTGGCTGGACCTCCTCGAGGCTTGCCAGAGAACGAAGCGTGAGTCGCTGGTACTCTTCTGTACCCTTTCTCTTCCAGGCGATTTCCTTGTCGCTCAGCATGCGCATAACCTTGGCCGGCGAGCCAACAATCAGCGATCCCGGCTCACAGGTAAACTTCGCCTTAACAAACGCGCAGGCGCCAACAATGGAGCGGGGTGCAATGTGCGCCTCATCCATCACCACCGCATTCATGCCCACCATGGCATCTTCGCCGACAACGCAGCCGTGCAGGATTGCGCCATGGCCGACGTGTCCGTTTTTCTCGACAACCGTATCCATCCCGGGAAAGGCATGCATGACACACGTGTCCTGAACATTCGACCCCTGTTTCAGAATGATCCGCCCGAAATCTGCACGCAGCGAAGCCGCAGGTCCCACGTAGCAATCCGGTCCGATCCAGACATCCCCAATGAGAACGGCGGTTGGATGCACATAGGCGGACGGATGAACAACAGGAACAACGCCTTCTATACTGTAGCTGGGCATAACGGTCTCCTTCGCGGACGGGCCTGGCAGCGCTCCGCCAAACGACAGGCTGAACGTGGGACCCGAAAAGTCATTGTGATTCATTTTCTGTATCACATTATCCTTTTCCGGGAGATTTTTCATACCTTGGCGCCTGTTTTGAGACGAGAATCCACCCCTGCAATGGCCCAAACCTGAGAGCTCTGATGAATTTTTTTTGGATATTCAGCAATATAGACAAAGCAGGCGATCACCTCCGACCAAAGTGATACAGAACCAAGCCAGCACAATCCTTGACGAGTATCAATTCTAAGATATACTCATTTTCCACATTCGATAGCAGTGTGCCGATTTAACACACCTTTCGCGCTATCCCCCCTACAACAAACAACAGGACATACCGCCATGACTCAGCCGAGCATTCTTCTTGAAATCGATCAGGGCGTGGCTCTGCTTACCCTGAACCGTCCGGACAACCTGAACAGTTTCAACGTTGAAATGCATGAGCGTATGCGCGATGCCATCAGCACCGTGCGCAAGGATGAGTCTGTCCGTGTACTGGTCATCACCGGCTCCGGCCGGGGTTTTTGTGCGGGGCAGGATCTTTCCGACCGCAGCGTCTCACCAGATCAGGAAATGCCGGACCTGGGCGCCTCTCTGGAGAACTATTACAACCCGCTGATGCGGAGCCTCCGGGATCTGCCGATGCCCGTGCTCTGTGCGGTTAACGGGGTGGCCGCTGGCGCCGGCGCCAACATTGCCCTGGCCTGCGACATTACCCTGGCAGCCCGTTCTGCGAATTTCGTTCAGGCCTTCTGCAAACTGGGGCTGGTACCCGATTCCGGCGGCACCTGGACTCTGCCCCGGGTAGCGGGCATGGCACGTGCCAAAGGCATGGCACTTCTGGGCGACAAGATCAGCGCCGAGCAGGCCGAGAACTGGGGCATGATCTGGCGTTGCGTTGATAACGAGCAACTCATGGAAGAGACCATGAAACTTGCCCGCCATTTCGCGACCCAACCGACCAAGGGCCTTGCACTGATCAAACGGGCACTGCACGCCAGCGCCAGCAACACCTTTGAAGAGCAGATCAATCTGGAGCGCGATCTGCAGCGCATGGCGGGACAGACCGAAGACTACCGTGAGGGCGTTGCCGCCTTCATGGAAAAACGCACGCCGAACTTCAAGGGGAAATAAGCCATGCCGGCACTGGATACTCAAACCAAAGTTGCCGTCGTCGGCGCCGGCGCCATGGGCTCCGGCATTGCCCAGGTGGCCGCCCAGGCAGGCCATCAGGTTTACCTGCACGACCAGAGAGAGGGTGCCGCCGAGGCGGGCCGTGACGGTATCGCCAAACAGCTTCAACGTCGTGTCGACAAAGGCAAGATGCAGCAGCAGGAGCTGGACGATGTTATCGGCCGGATTCACCCGGTTGCAAAGCTTGATGACGTCGCAGACGCCGGGCTGGTGATCGAGGCCATCATCGAAGACCTCCAGATCAAACGTCAGCTGCTGGCGAGCCTTGAAGACATGTGTACCGCCGATGCGATCCTCGCCACCAACACCTCCTCCATCTCTGTGACCGCCCTCGGTGCTGACATGAGCAAACCGGAGCGTCTGGTGGGCATGCACTTCTTCAACCCGGCACCCCTGATGGCGCTGGTCGAAGTGGTCATGGGGCTGGCGACCTGCAAGACCGTTGCCGATACCGTCCATGCCACGGCCACCGCCTGGGGCAAGAAGCCGGTGTATGCAACGTCGACTCCGGGCTTCATCGTGAACCGCGTGGCCCGTCCGTTTTATGCAGAGAGCCTTCGCCTCCTTCAGGAGCAGGCCACCGATGCCGCCACACTGGATGCGATTATCCGCGAAGCTGGCCAGTTCCGCATGGGCGCATTCGAGCTGACCGACCTGATCGGACACGACGTCAATTATGCGGTTACCAGCTCTGTTTTTAATTCCTATTATCAGGACCCCCGCTTTCTGCCGTCACTGATCCAGAAAGAACTTGTGGAAGCCGGTCGCCTGGGACGCAAGAGCGGACAGGGGTTCTATCCCTATGGCGAGAGTGCGGAAAAGCCGCAGCCAAAGACCGAGCCTGCACATCAATCCGATGAGTCCGTGGTCATTGCCGAAGGCAATCCCGGCGTAGCCGCACCGCTGCTGGAACGACTGCAAGCAGCCGGCCTGACCATTATCGAGCGCGACGGCCCGGGCCAGATTCGCTTCGGCGATGCGGTACTGGCACTTACCGACGGCCGGATGGCTACCGAGCGTGCCGCCAGTGAGGGCGTCGCCAATCTGGTGCTGTTCGACCTTGCGTTTGACTACAGCAAAGCAAGCCGGCTTGCCCTGGCGCCTGCCGATCAGGCGTCCGACGCAGCGGTTTCCTGTGCCTGTGCTTTACTGCAAAAAGCGGGTATCGAAGTCAGCCTGATCGCGGACCGGCCGGGGCTGGTCATCATGCGTACCGTCGCCATGCTGGCGAATGAAGCGGCCGATGCGGCTCTTCACGGTGTTGCAACGGTCGCGGATATCGATCTGGCAATGAAAGCGGGCCTGAACTATCCCGACGGCCCCCTGAGCTGGAGCGACCGCCTGGGCGCGGGCCACGTGTTCAAGGTGCTCACCAACATCCAGACCAGCTACGCAGAGGACCGCTATCGCCCTGCCCTGCTGCTCCGGAAGAACGCATTTGCACAGAAGGGGTTTTATTCATGAGCGAGATGGATCCGCAAGTACTCGCCGAAGAATGCGCCAAGGCCATGTTCGCGCGGGACCGCGCCAGCCAGAAACTGGGTATGAACATCGAGTCCGTTGCCCCGGGCAAGGCAGTGCTCACCATGACGGTCACCGGCGACATGATCCAGGGCCACGGCTCCTGCCACGGCGGTTACCTGTTCACCCTGGCCGATTCGGCGTTTGCGTTTGCCTGTAACAGCTACGACCGCGCCACCGTGGCCTCCGGTTGCAGCATTGATTACATGTACGGCGCCAAAGAGGGCGACCTGCTGACCGCCACCGCCGAAGAACAGGCCCGCGGCGGCCGCACCGGCGTTTACGACATCACACTAACCAATCAGGACGGCCGCAAGGTTGCCCTGTTCCGGGGCCGCTCCTATGAGGTTCGTGGCACCGTACGCAATTCGGAGGAAACTGCATGAGCGCCGACAATATCCTGAAAGACGCCTACATCGTCGATGCCATCCGCACCCCCATCGGTCGATACGGCGGTGCTCTCTCCGCCGTGCGGGCAGATGACCTGGGCGCCATTCCTATCAAGGCCCTGGCAGAGCGCCATCCGGATCTGGACTGGTCGAAAATTGACGACGTTCTTTATGGCTGCGCCAACCAGGCCGGTGAAGACAATCGCGACGTTGCCCGCATGTCCCTGCTACTGGCGGGTCTTCCGGTGGACGTACCGGGCAGCACCATCAACCGTCTGTGCGGTTCCGGTATGGATGCAGTCGGCAGCGCCGCCCGGGCCATCCGTACCGGCGAAACACAGCTGATGATTGCCGGCGGCGTCGAATCCATGTCCCGTGCTCCCTTCGTTATGGGCAAGGCCGACTCTGCATTCAGTCGCAAGGCGGAGATTTTTGACACCACCATCGGCTGGCGCTTTGTAAACCCGGTACTGAAAAGGCAGTACGGCATTGATTCCATGCCCGAGACGGCGGAAAACGTTGCGGCCGACTTCGGCATTTCCCGGGAAGACCAGGACGCGTTCGCCCTGCGCAGTCAGCAGCGGACCGCGGCTGCCCAGAAAGAAGGCCGCCTGGCCGCTGAGATCACACCGGTCACGATTCCCCGCCGCAAGCAGGACCCGCTGGTGGTGGACACCGACGAGCATCCCCGGGAAACCAGCCTGGAAAAACTCGCCTCTCTGCCAACCCCGTTCCGTGAAAACGGCACGGTGACTGCGGGCAATGCGTCCGGCGTGAACGACGGAGCCTGCGCACTGCTTCTGGCGGGAGCCGATGCCCTCAAACAGTACAACCTGAAACCCCGCGCCCGGGTAGTTGCCATGGCAACGGCTGGCGTAGAGCCACGGATCATGGGCTTTGGCCCTGCACCGGCCACCCGAAAGGTTCTGGCCACCGCTGGTCTGGAACTGGCAGATATGGATGTTATCGAGCTGAACGAGGCATTTGCTGCGCAGGCCCTGGCGGTTACCCGGGATCTCGGCCTGCCGGATGATGCCGAGCACGTAAATCCGAACGGTGGCGCCATTGCCCTCGGCCATCCCCTGGGCATGAGCGGCGCCCGGCTGGTAACCACTGCCCTGAATGAACTGGAGCGTCGCCACGCCGCGGGCCAGAAAGCCCGGTATGCCCTCTGCACCATGTGCATCGGCGTTGGCCAGGGCATCGCACTGATCATTGAACGGATGGATGCGGTGGCCTGAAGCCACTCGCCAACAAGAACAAAGACCCTTATTCGACAAGAACAACGCAGGACAGAACCATGACCTTACCACTGCAAAAACTTGGCAAACTTGACCGCATGGAAACCGCCAGCATTGATGAGCTGCGCCACGAACAGCTGCAGCGTCTGCGCTGGAGCGTTGTCCATGCCTACACCAACGTGCCGTTCTACCGCAAAGCGTTTGATGACCAGGGCCTGAAGCCCATGGACATCAACTCGCTGGAAGACCTGGCCAAGGTGCCATTCACCACCAAGGCGGATCTGCGGGACAACTACCCGTTCGGCATGTTTGCCACCCCCATGTCCGACGTGGTGCGGGTGCACGCCTCCAGTGGTACCACCGGCAAGCCAACCGTCGTCGGTTACACCCAGAGTGATATCAACACCTGGGCCGACATTGTGGCACGGTCCATCCGGGCCGGCGGCGGCTCCCGTGGCGACAAGGTTCATGTAGCCTATGGCTATGGCCTGTTCACCGGCGGTCTGGGCGCCCACTACGGTGCCGAACGCCTTGGCTGCACGGTTATTCCGATGTCCGGCGGCCAGACCGAGAAACAGGTTCAGCTGATCAAGGATTTCGAACCGGACATCATCATGGTGACGCCGTCTTACATGCTGAACATTGCCGATGAAATGGAGCGTCAGGGCATTGATCCCCATAAACTGCCCCTGCGGCTCGGCATTTTCGGCGCAGAACCGTGGACCAACGCCATGCGATCCGAGATCGAGGAGCGCCTCGGCATCGAGGCTCTTGATATCTATGGCCTGTCGGAAGTCATGGGGCCGGGCGTGGGCATGGAATGCATTGAAACCAAAGACGGCCCGACCATCTGGGAAGATCACTTCTATCCGGAAATCATCAACCCGGAAACCGGTGAAGTGCTGCCTGATGGTGAATACGGTGAGCTGGTCTTCACGTCATTGACCAAGGTGGCCCTGCCGATTCTGCGCTACCGCACCCGCGACCTCACCCGCCTGCTTCCGGGCACAGCGCGCCCGATGCGCCGGATTGACAAGATTACCGGTCGCAGCGACGACATGCTGATCATTCGCGGCGTCAACGTGTTCCCGAGCCAGATCGAGGAGCAGGTGCTCAAGTGCGAGGCCCTGGCACCGCACTACGAGATCGAGGTTTACAAGGAAGGCAACCTGGACTGCGTGGATATCCGGACCGAACTGAAACCCGGCGTAACCGACACCCCCGAGAGTCGTGCTGCGGCGGCCAAGGAACTGGCGCACCACATCAAGTCCTACATCGGCATCAGTACCCGTGTCGAGGTGGTGGAAACCAACCGTCTGGCACGCTCGGAAGGCAAGGCCAAGCGCGTGTTCGATCGCCGTAACCAGTAAATCCGACCGACCAGCAGAGAGTCAGCACGCAGCGGATGCCGCTGACTCTCGCTGCTTTTCCCACCACCAGGCCCCGCAATCACCGATTTAAAATTGCTTTCCGTTTGCTGATCTCAATAGCATTTGCTCACGTATCACTTTTTTTATTATGCAAATCAGCACTATAAGATCTCATAAGGAAGCTTTTAGATATAACATGACACACAAAGACTGTTCTTGATATTTATTCAGTATCATATAATATGGAGTCATTGATCCTCAGTTGTTATTGAGGGTTCTCTGTTCACGGACAACAGAACAACAAGCCCGATCCGGAGGTATTTGTTTATGTACGCCCAGCTCGTTGAAACCGGCGCCAAGCGCCTTAAGACCAAAGAAGAGATGTCGCCCGAAGAGCGCGACTTTCAGGAAAAGGTCGACGCCGAAACCAAAATCGAACCCAAAAACTGGATGCCGGAAGGCTACCGGAAGACCCTGATTCGCCAGATTTCCCAGCACGCCCACTCTGAAGTGGTCGGCATGCTGCCGGAAGGCAACTGGGTTACCCGCGCGCCTACGCTCAAGCGTAAGCTCCAGCTGATGGCCAAGATTCAGGACGAAGCGGGCCACGGCCTGTACCTGTACAGCGCCATGGAAACCCTGGGTGCTGACCGTGACGAAGAGATCGAAAAGCTGCACCAGGGCAAAGCCAAGTATTCCAGCATCTTCAACTACCCGACCCTGAACTGGGCGGACATGGGTGCCGTTGGCTGGCTGGTAGACGGCGCCGCCATCGTTAATCAGGTGGTGCTGCAGCGTACCTCCTATGGTCCCTATTCCCGCGCCATGATCCGCATCTGCAAGGAAGAAAGCTTCCACCAGCGTCAGGGTTACCAGATCCTGCTGGACATGATGCGCGAAGGCACCGAGGAACAGAAAGCCATGGTGCAGGACGCCATTAACCGTCTGTGGTGGCCGGCACTGATGATGTTCGGACCGCATGACGACGAGTCCCCGAACTCCCAGCAGTCCATGGCCTGGAAGATCAAGCGCAAGAGCAACGACGAACTGCGCCAGATGTTTATTGACCAGACCGTGCCGCAGCTCGAATTCCTTGGCTGCACTGCACCAGATCCGGACCTGAAGTGGAACGAAGAAACCGGCCATTACGATTTCGGCGAAATCAACTGGCAGGAGTTCTACGACGTCCTCAAGGGCAACGGTCCCTGCAACCGCGAGCGCATCAAGACTCGCAAGAACGCTATTGACGAAGGTGCCTGGGTCCGTGAAGCGGCCGTCGCCTACGCCGAAAAACAAAAACAGCGCGCACAAGCCGCCTGATACCGGAGGAATACAACATGTCTGAATGGCGCCTTTACGAAGTCTTTGTACGGTCCAAGCACGGCCTGAACCACAAACACGTGGGCAGCGTGCATGCCGCAGACGCCGAGATGGCCATGGAAAACGCCCGTGACCTTTACACACGCCGTAACGAAGGCGTAAGCATCTGGGTGGTTCCCTCCGACGCGATCACGGCGTCCGCGTCCGACGAGAAGGAAGTGCTTTTCGATCCGTCGGAAGACAAGGTTTACCGGCACGCTTCCTTCTACAAGCTGCCCGATGAAGTCGGACACATGTAAGGAGCGGTACCCATGACACAAACAGAAGCATTAAAGGAATACCTGCTGCGCCTGGCAGATTCCGACATGATCCTCGGCCAGCGCCTTTGCGAGCTGTGTGGCAAGGCCCCGGCGCTTGAGGAAGAGATGGCACTGATGAACGTTGCCCTCGACCTCGTCGGCCAGGCTCGCAACTGGTACGAGTATGCAGCCGAGCTGATCGACGATGGCCGCGATGCTGACAAGCTAGCCTTCCGCCGGGACGCTCACGAGTATCGCAACCTGCTGATGACCGAGCAGCCCAACGAGGACTACGCCGTCACCATGGGCCGTCAGTTCTTCTTCGACGTTTACCACTACTTCACGCTCAAGAGCCTGACCGAATCCAGCGACGAGCGCATTGCCGGCATCGCTGCTAAGGCGCTGAAAGAGGTGACCTACCACCTGCGCCGCTCCTCGGAGTGGGTGAAGCGTTTTGGTGATGGCACTGAAGAAAGCCACCGCCGCATGCAGGACGCCGTCGACATCCTCTGGCGTTTTACCGGCGAGCTGATTACGCCGGACGACACCGATCGTGTGATGGCCGAGGCGGGCATTGGCCCGGATACTGACCAGCTGGCCAAAGACTGGCGCGGCATGGTCAACGAGGTGCTCACCCAGGCAACCCTGACTCCTGGCGCGGAAGACGCCTGGATGTACATGGGTGGCAAGCACGGCGAGCACACCGAACACCTCGGTTTCATCCTGGCAGAAATGCAGTTCCTGCAGAGGGCCTATCCCGATGCCACAACATGGTGATTCAGACAGCCGGTCAGCTGTCGACATTCTGATTGCCAGTGATCGGGTGCCGGCCAACGCCCGCCCCGATCTGCTGACAGAGGACGACATCTGGGCACTTCTTGAAGAGGTCAAAGACCCTGAAGTGCCGGCAGTCAGTGTCGTGGAGCTCGGCATTGTCCGGGCGGTTCACTGGGACGGTAAAGAACTGTCCATTGACGTGACCCCGACCTACTCCGGGTGCCCGGCAACCGAACTGATTGAGGAGCTGATCGCCGAGGCGCTACGCGCCGCTGGCTTCCGCGATCCGAAAATCAAACAGGTGCTGACCCCTGCCTGGACCACCGACTGGATCACAGACGAAGGCAAAGAAAAGCTTCGGGCGTTCGGTATCGCGCCACCCGAGGGCAGCTCCAGCAAAATGAGCCTGCTTGGAGAACCGGAAGTCATTGCCTGCCCTCATTGCGGCAGCAAAGACACCGAACGGGTCAGCGAGTTCGGATCCACCGCCTGCAAAGCCCTTTATCGTTGCAAGGAATGCCTCGAGCCCTTCGACTATTTCAAATGCATCTAGAGCCGATACGATCATGAACAAATTTTACTCACTGACCCTCAAAGAGGTCAGACCTGAAACAAGAAACGCCGTATCACTTGCTTTTGACGTGCCGGAAGATCTGGCAGACAAGTTTAACTACCAGCAGGGCCAGCACCTGATCGTGCGCACCAAGCTGGATGGCGAGGAAGTTCGCCGCTCCTACTCGATCTGCCGAAGTGTCAACGACCAGGAGCTTCGCATCGCCGTCAAACAGGTTCCGGGCGGTCGCTTCTCCACCTTTGCCAACGAGCAGCTCAAGCCCGGCCAGACTCTGGAAGTCATGCCGCCGCAGGGCCATTTCTCGGTTGATCTGGACCCCGAGCGTGAAGGCAACTACCTGGCGGTAGCCGCCGGCAGTGGTATTACTCCGATCCTCTCGATCGTGAAGACCACCCTGGAAACCGAGCCCAAGAGCGAGGTCACCCTGTTCTACGGCAACAAGGCCACCAGCAGCACCATGTTCCGTGACGAGCTGCAGGACCTGAAAAACGAGTACATGTCTCGTCTTAACCTGGTGTACATCTTCACCCGTGAAGAACAGGACATCGACCTTTACAACGGTCGTATCGACCACGAGAAGTGCGACAAGCTGTTCGATCACTGGATCAATGCCAAGGAGCTCACGGCGGCCTTTATCTGCGGCCCGCAGATGATGACCGAGACCGTGCGCGACTCGCTGCTGAACCACGGCATGGAAAAGAGCAGGATCCACTTCGAACTGTTTACCCCGGCTGGTGGTGTTCCCCAGGCCCGGAAAGACCGGGATCCGGCACACGTCGATCCCCAGTCAATCAGTGAAGTAACGGTGATCGCTGATGGCCGCTCACTGACTTTCCCGCTGGTGCGCGACACCAAGAGCATTCTGGATGCCGGCAATGAAGAAGGCGCGGACCTGCCCTATTCCTGCAAGGCTGGCGTCTGCTCCACATGCCGAGCCAAGGTCGTGGAAGGCGAGGTAGAGATGGACCAGAACTTTGCACTGGAAGACTACGAGGTGGAAGCCGGTTACGTGCTCTCCTGCCAGTGCTACCCGATCAGTGACAAGGTGGTTCTGGACTACGACGAAATGTAGTTTCCGCCCCCAAAACAAGACAAGAGCAAGGCAAGTCCCGCAGCAACGGGGCTTGCCTTCGCGTTTCAGAAACGAATGGAGTTTCCCATGTCAGTCCTGAAAAGTTTCATTGCCGGCCAGTGGGTCGGCGAAAAGCCCGCCAAGGCTCTGCCAAGCGCCGTTAACGGCGAGATCGTCGCCCACACCCACGACGACACTCTCGATTTCAAGAACGCTGTTGAGTATGGCCGCAAGGTTGGCGGCAAAAACCTCATGGCGATGGATTTCCAGGAGCGCGCCCTGGCCCTGAAGGCCATGGCCCTGTACCTCCAGGAGCACAAAAAAGAACTCTACGCCCTGTCGATGCATACCGGTTCCACCAAGGGCGATAACGGCATCGATATCGACGGTGGTTTCGGCACGCTGTTTTCCTACGCCAGCATGGGCCGCCGCGAACTTCCCTCGGGCAACGTGGTTCACGAAGGCCCGGTGACTCCGCTGGGCAAGAACAACCACTTTGCAGGCACCCATATCCTGGTTCCCCGCGGCGGCGTTGCGGTTCACATTGACGCCTACAACTTCCCGGTGTGGGGCATGCTCGAAAAGTTTGCACCCACCTTCCTGGCAGGCATGCCGTCCATCGTGAAGCCGGCCACCTCAACCTGCTACGTGACCGAACTCGCCGTCCGCCTGATGCAGGAATCCGGCGCGCTTCCGGAAGGCAGCCTGCAGTTGATCATTGGCAGCACCGGCGACCTGTTTGACCATCTGGAAGAGCAGGATGTGGTGACCTTCACAGGCTCGGCCGCAACGGCACGGAAGCTCAGGAACCACCCGAACATCATCAATCGTTCGATTCCGTTCAACGCCGAGGCCGATTCACTGAACAGTGCTATTCTGGCGCCGGACGTCACCCCGCAGCACGAAGAATTCGACGTCTTCGTGAAGGAAATCCGCCGCGAGATGACCGCCAAGGCCGGTCAGAAATGTACCGCCATTCGTCGTATCTTCGTACCGAAAGACCAGGTGAACGCGGTCTGCGACAAGCTGAAAGAGCAGCTCTCCAAGATCACCGTGGGTGATCCCTCTGTCGAGGGCGTTCGCATGGGTGCACTGGCCTCCGTCGACCAGCTGGAAGATGTGAAAGCCAACATCCAGGAATTGCTCAAGACCAGTGAGCTGGTTGTGGGTGGCGAAGGCAACTTCAAGGCTACCGGCGATGGCACCGAGAAGGGCGCGTTCATCGAGCCGCACCTGCTGCTGTGCCGGAACCCGGAAAGCGGCTGTGGTGCCCACGATATCGAGGCATTCGGCCCGGTTGCTACCGTCATTCCTTACGACACCATCGAGGACGCGGTTGAGCTTTGCTCCAGGGGCCGCGGCTCCCTGGTCACCACTCTGACCACCCGTGATCCCGCCATTGCTGGCAGGGTCGCCCCGCTGCTGGCCGCGTTCCATGGCCGCCTGCACCTGCTGGATGCCGAAGCCGCAAAAGAATCCACAGGCCACGGTTCTCCTCTGCCCATGCTGAAGCATGGCGGCCCCGGTCGCGCCGGTGGTGGTGAGGAACTGGGCGGTATCCGTGCGGTTCACCACTACCTGCAGCGGACCGCAATCCAGGGCTCACCCAGCATGCTGGCTGCGGTTACCCGCGAGTATGTACGCGGTGCCGATCTGATCGAAACCGACGTGCACCCGTTCCGTCGCCACTTCGAAGACCTGCAGATCAACGAATCGCTGCTGACTCACCGACGCACCGTTACCGAAGCCGACATCGTCAACTTCGGCTGCCTGTCCGGTGATCACTTCTACATGCACTTTGATGAAATCGCAGCGCGGGACTCCCAGTTCGGCAAGCGTATTGCCCACGGTTATTTCGTGCTTTCCGCTGCTGCCGGCCTGTTTGTCTATCCGGGCGAGGGCCCCGTGCTGGCTAACTATGGTCTGGACACACTGCGCTTCATTGAACCGGTTGCCCCGGGAGACACCATCCGGGCACGACTGACCTGCAAGCGCAAGATCGATCAGGGTCGGACATCTCCGGACGGACATCCTCAGGGTGTAGTGGT
Source organism: Marinobacter sp. 3-2 (assembly GCF_003751355.1). Classification (NCBI taxonomy): domain Bacteria; kingdom Pseudomonadati; phylum Pseudomonadota; class Gammaproteobacteria; order Pseudomonadales; family Marinobacteraceae; genus Marinobacter; species Marinobacter sp. 3-2. Next base: position 755,681 of record NZ_RJUQ01000011.1, read on the forward strand.
CTGGGACGTCCAGGTTCACAACCAGAACGACGAAATGGTTGCGAGCTACGACATCCTGACACTGGTTGCCAAGAAGCCCGAGTAACACCGGGCTTTCCTGTTTTCTCCCTGTCCTGGACCCCAGGGGGAAAGCGTCAGGCAAATAAAAGGGGGACAGGTCGCAAGACCTGTCCCCCTTTTATTGGTGCAAGAAAAACCCGGGTGTTTACATGCCCAGATAGGCCTCCCGCACCTTCTCATTGCTGAGCAGCTCACGGCCGGTCCCTTCGATCACCACCTTGCCGGTTTCCAGCACGTAGCCGCGATCCGCCAGAGCCAGCGCCTGGGAGGCATTCTGCTCTACCAGGAAGATGGTAATACCCTCTTCCTTGAGTTCCTTGACGATGTTGAAGATCTCCTCGATGATCAACGGCGCCAGACCCATGCTGGGCTCATCCAGAAGCAGCAGTCTTGGCTTGGCCATCAGGGCACGGCCCATCGCAAGCATCTGTTGCTGGCCACCGGAGAGCTCGCCTGCCAGGTTATGGCGCTTCTGTCGCAGAATCGGAAACTTGGTGTACATCCGTTCCAGATCGTCCATTACCTCGGGGGTTTTGCCACGGGTATAGGCGCCCAGAAGCAGGTTGTCATGAACGCTCAAGTCCTTGAACACCTGCCGGCCTTCAGGCACCTGGACGATGCCATCAGCTACCCTCTGATCGGCAGTGATCTTTGAGAGATCCTTGCCTTCAAAGGTGATGGCACCCCGGTCTGTGGGCTGAAGACCCGAGATAGTCATCAACAGTGTGGATTTGCCAGCACCATTGGCGCCTACCAGTGACACGATCTCACCACTGTTGATGTGGATGTCCACATCATGCAGGACTTCAATCTGGCCGTAGGAGGTCACCAGTCCCTTGATGGACAGCATCTCTTCTTTGGCATGAGGCGCCGTCACCCGGTCTGCGTGCTTCAGGCCAAGACCACCGAATTTCTCGGGTGTATAGCTGACAATCTGGTGCCGCAATTCCCGGAATTCCTCCCGGACGCGCTCACCGAACAGCGGATCGTTTTCCACGTCCCGCGCTTCAATGATCTGCTGCCAGTCTTCCTCGGTCAGGAGTTTACGGGCCCGTGGAATAACCACGCCCTCTTCCTTGCGAATGTGTTTGCGCAAGGCTTCCGTGAAACGGGCCAGAGCATGGCTGAACTCTTCGCGACCTTCCGGCCAGCCTCTTTCGCACTCCGCCAACAACTGGCGCAACTCCACCAGCTTTTCATGACCGATGACATAGCCCTTCGCCAGCTTCTCCAGAAGAGGCGCTGTCTCGGGGGACTTCTCACTGAGCCGTTTGTAGAGCTCAATGTCAGTGGGCGTGCTATGCACCCGCTGGGAGAAGTGCTGAATGTAATCAAAAATGGTCTTCAGCAGCCGCTCATCCGGGCGCTGGTCGTTAAGGTTCATATCACTCAGCAACTGGTCCAGCAGATCCAGGATCCGCCACAGCGCCTGGTGCTCATGAACAATAATCCGTACGGCCTGCTCACTGCGTGACTGGGCAGGCGCCATTTCAGTATTTTGCTCGCTCATGTGAAATGTCTCCTTGCTCAGCCACCCAGATAGGCGGCGATAACATCCGGGTTCTGGCGAATTTCCTCGGGGGTCCCTTCCGCCAGAACACGGCCATAGTTAAGCACCAGCAACCGATCGGATATCCCCATCACCAGTTTCATGTCGTGCTCAACCAGCATGACCGTGGTGCCCTGATCTGCAATCTTCCGGATCAATTCCTCCAGAGCCGCGGTTTCAACCGCGTTCAAACCGGCAGCAGGCTCGTCCAGGAGAATGACCTTGGGTTCCGCAGCGAGTGCCCGGGCTATCTCCAGTCGCTTGAGCGCGCCATAGGACATCGCCGAGGCTTCAGCATCCAGGTAGTCGCCGCACCCCACATATTCCATCAGTTCGGCCGCACGCTTACGTGCCGCGGCCTCGTTGCGGCGCAGCGAAGGCAAACGGAACAGGGTGGTAAACAGACTGCTCTTGAGCTGCAGGTGCCGACCGAGCATCACGTTCTCGATGGCGGTCATGTTCATGCAGATCTGCATCTGCTGGAACGTTCGGCACATACCCCGCTCCGCCAGATCATTCGGCTCCAGCTTTGCGGTGCTTTCACCGTTCAGCCGGATCTCGCCCTTGGTCGGCGTGTAAAGCCCTGTGATCAGGTTGAACAGCGTTGTCTTACCGGCACCGTTGGGGCCGATAACGGAATACACCTGACCGGCTTCAACCGAAAAGCTGACGCCCTCCACGGCATGGACACCACCGAAGGCCTTATCCAGCCCCTTTACTTCGACCAGTGCTGTCATGCCTCACCTCCCGCTTTCTTACGCATCTTTTTGGAAACAAACGCGGTCAGTGTGGGCAGCAGCCCTTTGGGCATAAAAATCATGGTGAGCATCAGTATCAGGCCGAACATGACATGCTCCAGCTCCTGGAAATCTGCCAGGACCTGCGGCAAAAGCTTCAGCACCACGGCACCGAGGATCACGCCGAAGGTAGAACCCATGCCACCCAGTACAACCATGGTGATGAAGAGAATGGAAAATTCGAAGCTTGCGACCGCAGGCGTAATGAAGCCCTGGAAGTGGGCGTAAAGGCTTCCCATCAGGCTGGCGTAGATTGCCGAGATCACAAACACCAGGCTTTTGTATTTCGCGGTGTTCACGCCAACAACGCTGGCAGCCACTTCCGAGCCGTGAACCGAACGCAGTGCCCGGCCAATCGGCGATTCAATGAGGTTCAGGGCAAACCAGACTGCTACCAACAGCACCACGCTTGCAAAGATATACCAGGCCTGAAAACCTTCGATTGGAATACCGAACAGCGAATAGCTGCCAAAGGCGCTCAGCTCCCAGCCAAAGATTTCGAAGGCCGGCACCGGCATACCGTCTGGCCCGCCGGTAAGTGCACGCTCGTTGTTCAGGATGATGGCAATGATGAAGCCAACGGCAAGGGTTGCCATGGAAAGGTAGTGGCCTTTCAGGCGCAGAATCGGCCGGCCAACAATCCAGGCAATAGCGCCCACAACGATGGCTCCGACCACCAGAGCGGGCACCGACGACCAGCCATAGGTACCTGTAGCGATGCCGGTGAAATAAGCGCCGAGGCCAAAGAAGCCGGCATGCCCCAGGCTGATCTGGCCGGCAAAGCCTACCAGCAGGTTAAGGCCAACCACCGTAGCGGCAATAATCGCCATCTGGGTAACCAGTTCGTAATGGAACGGGTTGCCCAGAAAAGCGGGCAGAATAATGAGAATGAGGGCGAGAATCACCAGCCCCCGGAGACGCGACTGCATAAAGGTGTTTAACATCAGACGCGCTCCACTACCTTGGCACCAAACAATCCGCGGGGCATGAAGAACAACACCAGCAGGATCATGGAGAACGCCACGGCATCCTTGTAGTCTGATGAAATGTAGCCGGCCGCCATGGCTTCAACGATACCAAGCGACAGACCACCGACAACCGCACCAACGCCGCTACCCAGGCCGCCAATGGCAGCCGCCACAAAGCCTTTCAGCCCGAGAATGATACCGATGTCGTAGGACGTGAACGTGATCGGGGCAACAACAATACCGGCCACAGAGCCCAGTAATGCCGAAACCATGAATGCCAGCATCAGAACCATCTGAGTCCGGATACCGACAAGGCGCGCAGCCTCCTTGTTCATGGATGTCGCCAGGATAGCCTTGCCAATCAGTGTCTTGGTAAAGAACAGCACCAGGCCGACCACCAGGATCGCGCCAATACCGAGAACCCAGAGGCTCTGGCTATTCAATACCGCTCCGAAAACTTCAATAGGCTGGTCTGTGCTGAAATTCTGCATCACGTGGTATTCCTTGCCCCAGACAACCTGGGCAATACCACGGATAAAGATCGACGCCCCGATGGTGATAATGATCAGGGTAACAACATCGGCCTGCTTGGCAGGTGCAATCGCGAACCGCTGCAGGGCGACGCCAAGAATACCGGCCAGAATGACCGCCAACACGACTGCCAGGATCATGGGCACGCCCATGGCCGTAAGCGAAACCGTAGCCATGCCTCCAATCATCAGAAACTCGCCCTGGGCGAAGTTGATGACGTGACTGGCGTTGTAGATGAGGGTAAAGCCGAGGGCTATCAGGGCGTAAGTCGCACCGATAGTAATCCCGGTGAACAGGTACTGTAAGAATTCTGCGAGCATAGCGGTGGTTCCGGTCGAACATCGGCTGGCGACTTACCCTGAATAGGGGTCGTCGCCAGCCGCGAGACAGGTTAAAGGGGTATCAGTCGATCAGTTTCCATTCGCCATTCTGGACTTCCAGAATGCGGAAGGAGTCTGGATCAAGGCCGTTGTGGTCTTCCGGTGACATGTTGAATACACCGGTTACGCCGACATAGCCCTGGATATTCTCCAGTGCGTTACGAACGGCTTCCGGATCGGTCGAGCCGGCTTCTTCCATAGCGCGGACCGCCAGCATCAGGCCATCGTAGGCGTAGGCACCGAAGGTGGACACCTTGGAATCCCAACGGGCTTCGTATTCAGCCTTGTAGTTCTGAACCACTTCTTTCTGGGGATCGTCGTTCGGCAGGGAATCCGGCACCAGCAGCGGGGACGCTGGCAGGCGAAGGCCTTCTGCAGACGAACCGGCGAGTTCGAGGAAGCTGTCGGATGCAACGCCGTGGGACTGATAGAACGGGAGTTCCATGCCCAACTGAGCATAGTTGCGGGTTACGATGGCCGGGCCCTGACCGAAACCGAAGTTCAGCACCGCTTCCACACCACTTGTGTTACGGATATTGGTCAGCTGGGCGGTCATGTCTGTATCAGATCCGCTGTAGGTAACATCGGCCACAACTTCCATGCCCATCTGTTCGGCGACTTCCAGAGTCTGTGTGCGACCGGAGCTTCCGAAACCACCCGTGCCTGAGATCAGGCCGAACTTGGTGATACCGCGGTCTTTCATATCGCTCAGGATACGTTCCGCCGCCATGCGATCAGTCTGGGGGGTCTTGAACACCCACTTCTTGACCGGGTTGGTAATAACGACCGCACCGGCCAGGGAGATAAACGGCACCTGGGCCTGTTCAATCAGAGGAACCGCCGCCATGGTGGCGCCGGTGGTACTGCCGCCAACGATGATATCAACCCGGTCCGAACGGATCAGGCGACTGGCAAAGTTGCGGGCAGAGGAGGCGTTGCCAACGTCGTCGTAGTGGATCAGCTCCAGCTGACGACCAAGTACACCACCTTCTTCGTTGATTTTTTCGACGTACATCTCGAGCGTTTTCAGCTCGGGATCGCCGAGAAAGGATGCCGGACCTGTGACAGACAGGAAGGAACCGATCTTGATGGGTTCAGCGGCCTGTGCGCTCATCATCATGAGGCCGGCGGCTGCGACGGCTGCGCATTTTCCTGCGCGACGAATCACTGTTTTAAACATTGTTTTTGTTCTCCCGTTTTTTGCAGGGGCTTGAGTTTTTGTTTCTTCGCTCCCGGTATGATTCGATACCATTGACGAATATCAAATGAAGTTATTGTATCATAACGCTCGTGTCAACTGATTTCCGGGAGTGCCAACGCGGCTCTTTCAGTAAAGCCGACACTGGCGGAACACGCCAGCACCGCTGATCGAAAGACAAACCTTTACCTGACACGTAAGAACCGCATAATACGTGGAACATGTTTCATTGATTCTTATTTGCGAACTCAGGCCATGACTGCAAAAAGCCAGCTAGAACTGCTCGTCAAAAACTTCCAGAAGAAGCGACCCCTCCGGGCCGGCTCTCTCATCATCACCATCTACGGTGATGCCATCGTTCCCCGCGGCGGCAATGTATGGCTGGGCAGCCTGATGAAGCTGGTCGAACCCATGGGTATCAGCCAGCGACTGGTCCGCACCTCGGTGTATCGACTGGTCCAGGAGTCCTGGCTGCAGACCGAGAAGGTGGGCCGTTGCAGTTATTACAGCCTGACCGGCCCTGGACTGCGTCGGTTCGAGCAGGCGTTTCAGCATGTTTACAATCTGGATACCGAAGAATGGAGCGGCAGCTGGTGCCTGGTTTACCTGAACCAACTGTCACCGGAGCTAAGACAGAAAGTCCGTGAAGAATTGAAATGGCTCAGTTTTGGCAGCATGGCACCCGGGTTGATGGAGCACCCGCGGTTTACGCGTAGCGAACTGATCCCGATGCTTCAGGAGTGGGGCGCTCTGGACGACACCATCGTGATGCAGACCATGCCCATGGAGCAGAAGAGTCCAAGAGCCCTCAGGCTGCAAGTTCGCGAAAGCTGGAACCTCGAGGAGCTGGGCGGTCGCTACAGGCGCTTCCTGAGCCAGTTCCGCCCTTTGTGGCGGGAACTGCAGACAGAAGATACCCTCAGTCCCGAGGAGTGCCTGATTCTCCGGATCCTGCTGATCCACGAATACCGAAAGATCCTTTTGAGGGATCCACTGCTGCCGGATGAACTGTTACCTGGTGACTGGGAAGGCCGCAGCGCCAAACAGCTTTGCCGCAACCTTTATCGGCAGATCTATGCGCGCGCTGAGCAGTGGCTGGACGCGAACCTCGAGAACGCTTCTGGTCCGCTTCCGGGGCCCGGTGAGAAGTTCTACAAACGCTTTGGCGGCCTGAGAGATACCGCTGCCCAGACTGACCTGAGGACGGAACCGGAGGTGTTGTAACCGACGGTCAGTCAGGTGATTTGCCGTCAGCGGAAGAGAGCTGCTTTCTGGTTGCCAGGCGCCCCTCCCGACGGATCTGTGCGTTTTTGAATCGGCGCCGCTGCTCCTCCGTCTCCGGAATCACATCCGGTACCTCCACAGGGCTGTCATGCTCGTCCAGCGCAACAAAGGTGAAGAAGGCCGAGAGAATATGCCGGGTATCGCCGGTATAGCTGTTCTCCGCCTCTACCCTGGCCCCGATCTCCATGGACGAGCCCCAACTGCGGTTCAGCGACAGGCTGAACAACAGCGTATCATTTCCCTTCGCCGGCGCCCTGAAATGGATTGAATCCACGGCAGCCGTCACACAGACATGGGCAGAATGTCGTTCTGCCACAACCAGCGCCAACCGGTCGCATTTGGCCATGATCATCCCGCCGAACACCGTGTCGTGGGAGTTCATGTCGTTCGGAAATACCTTGTAAACGTGCTTCTCAATTGCAGATGCTGAGACGGGCTTTGAAGGCTTGTCAGCCATTAATGATCCTCTTTTTCCGGTGCCGATGAAGCAATTACCTCTCTGACGACATTCGCGCTGTGCAAAAATGCCGCCTGCTCCTTTTCATCCAATCGCGGATGCAGAACTCGCTCAATGCCATTACGGCCAACAACCGCAGGCAAGCTCAAGCAAACATCATCCACACCGAGAAAGCCGTCAACGCGAAGACTGACCGGTAGCGTGTGCTTCGAATCATTTGCAATGCATTCAATGATCTCTGCCGCCGCCAGGGCAACCGCATAATTGGTACAGCCCTTGTGTTTCAAAACCTCAAAACCCGCACGGGACGCTCTCTCGAACAAAGCATACCGGCCGGGCGTAGCATCGAGTGTTTCGCCACCAACATCCGCGCAACTCATGGCGGGAAACTGGCTGTCTCCGTGCTCGCCCAGAATGTAGGCGCGAATATCCTCACTGTGGATGCGAAGCTCTTCTGCCAGTAATTGGCGAAACCTGCTCGAATCCACCAATGTGCCGGTTCCGATAACCTGATTCGGACGAAAACCGCCAAATTCCAGAGCATAATGCACCAGAACGTCCACCGGATTCGACACCATCACAATCTTGCAGTCGGGCGACATCCTTGCCAACTCTGGCATCAGCTCTTTCATTAACTGGACATTTCCCTGCGCCAGTTCCAGACGACTGCTCATGTTTTTTGGCGTGGGAACGGATGCGCAGACGGCAATCACATCCGAGCCGGCGGTATCGGAAATCGTACCGGCAGTAACTTGTGCAGGCGTATTTACAAACAACTGACCGTGGCGAAGATCAAGCACATCACCCAGCACGGATTCTTTGCTTCGGCCAACCAGAACCAGTTCATCGATAATGTTTTTCAACGTCAGCACGAAAGCCAGCGTCGACCCGACATTCCCCAATCCAATGACTGAAACTTTCATGTGACCTCCGCAGGTTTTCTTTCACTTCCCCTCGCCTGGGCTCTACGAGCCAAGTGAAGAACAATAACCCCCAACGCCATCACCACCAGGGTCAGCCAGAGACCGTTGGTATAGTTACCTTCGACATCGGCCAGATAGCCGACCACGGCGGGTGCCATCATCTGTGCAATGCCATAGCTGAAAGTCAGCCTGCTCATGGGCCGCGAGGGATTCTCCGGGAAAGCCCGCCCCACCATCGCCAGCATCATGCTGACGATACCGATGAAGCTGACGCCATAGATCACCGAGCTGACCATCACACTGGCCAGGCTGGTATTTACAATCAGCATCAGGATGCTTACGGAGTTCAGAGTGTAGGCCAGGTATAGCGCCAGCCACTGCCCCCACCGACGGGAGAACACATCCCACAACCAGCAGGCCGGAGTAGCAGAAAGGCCTGCAATCAGCCAGACCAGCCAGCCCTGCCCCTGAAGCTCGGGCATGGATTCAGCAATAGCCACCAGAAAGGTAGCCGTGACCACATAGCCAACGCCGGCGCAGAAATACGCCAGTTGCAGGATACGTATGAATCGACTGCGCTCGTCGCCACCAGCGGTTGTCCCCGTTTTTGGCAAGGCACAGGCGCGGTAATCGGGCATCCAGCGCCAGGCGGGGATCAGCAACGCCAGGGCCACCAGACCATAGATCACCCATTGCTGGTCCCAGGTAAACGGATCCTTGATCAGTTCCGCGGTAACAGCGGTCAGAACAATCCCGAGCCCGATGCCGGAAAAGAAAACGCCAAGCTCGGACTTCTGGTTGTTCTTGATCAACCAGCTCATCAGCAGACCCGCGCCAAGCAACATGCCCGCGGAGGTGCTCAGCCCTGAGATGAAACGCAGGATGAACCAGAGCCAAACGTTGGTGGTGTACCCCATGAGAACCGTCGAAACCACAGCGACCACCAGCCCGAGCTGGTAAAGCCTGACTTTGAGACCGAGATCGCTGATGCGGGTAATCAGCACTGCACCAGTCAGATAGCCGGCGTAGTTAACCGTCGCCAGCATGCCGACAACGGATTTGCTCAGCCCCAGTGCAGCCACCATCTCCGGGATCATGGGCGTGTAGGAAAACCGGGCAATCCCCACCATGACCACAACAGCAATCACGCTGGCGACCAGCACCTTTATCGTTTCTATTGGCTTCACAGGGTTTCCTTACTTCGGAACGGCTTCAGATCAGGCGCGACCCAGGAACTTGCGCTCCTCCACGTTGATGCGAATGCGATCGCCGGTGGAGATGTGCTCGGGAACCTGAACAACCAATCCCGTGGCAAAACGGGCGGGCTTTGTTCGGGCCGTCGCAGAGCCACCCTTCACAGACGGGTCCGTCTCCTCGATTACCAGCTCAACCGTGGGCGGAAGAGCCAGCGAAACCGGCGAATCCTTCAACAGGATGACCATCACGCCCTGAGTATCTTCGGAAATGAACAGCAGCTCGTCGGCAATGGCCTCGCGGTTCAGGCTGTACTGGGTGAAATCCTCGGTATCCATGAACACGTATTCATCGCCATCGGCGTAAGAAAAGGTGGCTTCCCGGCGAGTGAGGTCGGCCAGGTTAAGCATGTCCGAATCCTTGAAGGTCTCGTCCAGCTTCTGGTTGGTCACGACATCGTACATGCGCATGCGGTAGAGACTGCCGCCGGCCCGGCCCTGGGGCACTGAACGCTCGATGTCCTTTACAAAATACACCCGACCATCGTATTCAACGGCGGAGTTCTTTTTGATTTCACTGGCTCTGGGCATGTCTTCTGTTTCCGTAAAATAATTGGGGTTTTGGGGCTGCTGATATATCACGACTTCGCCCCGGAATCGATAGCTCTTAGCCTACTAGAGCTCTCACATCAGATAGAAAGCGGTCAACCTGTTCATTGGTCGTTGCCCAGGAACACATCAGGCGGGCACTGCCTCCAATAAAGTTGTAGAAGCGCCAGCCTTTGGCCCGCAATGCTGCCTGCAACGGCTCCGGCATTTCCACGAAAACACCGTTGACCTGTCTCGGGTAGCGTAGCTGGATACCGGGAAGGCCTTCCAGACCCGCGGCAAGACGCTGGGCGCAGGCGTTAGCGTGGCGGGCGTTCTGCAACCACACATCGCCTTCGAGAAGCCCGCACCAGGGTGCAGAAATATAGCGCATCTTGGAGGCCAGCTGACCAGCCTGCTTACAACGCCACTCAAAGTCCTCCGCCAGAGACCGGTTGAAGAACACCACCGCCTCGCCGAGCGCCAGGCCGTTCTTGGTACCGGAAAAGCATAAGACATCGACACCGGCCTTCCAGGTAATCTCCGCTGGATGCACATCCAGCGCAGCCACCGCATTGGCGAAGCGGGCACCGTCCATATGAATATTGAGCTTGTGGCGATCGGCGACCGACCGGATAACCTTCAGCTCCTCCGGTGTATAGACCGTGCCAACCTCTGTGGCCTGGGTCAGGCTCAGCGCTTTAGGCTTTGGGTAGTGAATATCGGTTCGTTTGGTTACCAGGTGCTCGATACTCTCCGGTGTCAGCTTGCCGTTCTCGCCCTGCCCCAAAAGCAGTTTGGCACCGTTGGAGGCATACTCCGGGCCACCGCATTCGTCGGTTTCAATGTGTGCCAGCTCATGGCAGATCACGCTGTGAAACGACTGACCGATGGACGCCAGAGCCAGCGAGTTGGCAGCGGTGCCGTTGAACACGAAGAAAACATCGCAGTCGGTATCGAACAGCGTTCTCAGACCATCCGCCGCTTTTTGCGTCCAGCTGTCCTCGCCGTAGGCCGGCTCATCCATTCGGTTGGCCGCTTCCATGGCTTTCCAGGCCTGTGGGCAAACACCGCTGTAGTTATCGCTGGCAAACTGTTCGGACTGGGACACAACCGCTCCTGAAAACTGGAAGGAAAGCCTTTAACGTTATAGGAACCGCCAGCCGTTGCCAACTTGCCAATCACCCGGTTGCCACCGGATCGGCGGAATGGCGAAGCCCGATACTTTATACTCGTGCCCCTGGAAGCCATCATCATAAGGACCCTCTTGCCATGAGGCGTTTCAATATCGCCAGCATTCCCGGCCGGATTATTACCGCCATTATTGCAGTCGCCTGCCTTGCCGGCAGCTATTACGCAATGACAACAGGTCTGGGCAAGCTCACCGAGGCCCGGCAACTGGAACGACTCCCGGAGACGCCCGTCGGGGCCCTGACCACCGGGCCTTATGTGATCGCGGGAGAAATCACGGATCAGCTGGGAACTCTGGAAACGCCCTATTCCAAAACCGAAGCGGTCTACTACCGGTACAAACTGGAAGAGGAATATCGCGACTCCGACGGTGATCTGCGTATCCGCACCCTGGATTCCGGAGCTCGGGGTCGCAATTTCCTGCTCAGGGACCAGACCGGCTCCGTCACTGTGGCAGCGGGCGGCAATCCTGACGCAGCGGAATGGATACTGGACCGAACCTATCGCCAACAGTCCGGCCGGCGAATCTATTCTGAGTGGGCGCTGGTTCCCGGCCACACAGCTCGGGTGATCGGCCAATACAGCAGCGAAAGCACATCGCTGAACTTTGCTGGCCTCGAGGATTTCAGCCTGCCAGCCATGGTATCCAGGAACACCCTGGCCGCGGACAGTGGCGACCGGTTCTTCGACGCTGCCATCCGCATTTCCATCGCAACGGGTCTGCTGGCTCTGGGCATCGCGCTGATACTTCCCCTTATCAGGATTCACCGGTTCTGGGTCTATGTGTTGGTGATGACTTTTGCGGTCTCTGGAACACTTTCGGTACTGGGCATCAACAAACTCCGGCAGGAATGGTCTGCCATCGCCAACTTGTATGAGGCCCGCTATCAAAAAATCGACGAAACAAGCGCCCGCTCACTGGTGCTAGCCGACGTCGCTGCTTTACAGCAATTGATCCGCCAGAGCACCAGTGGCTGGCTGGACCGCTGGATGTTCCGGAGCGTGGTCCAGAATCGCCTGCCAGTCCCGGAGCTTGACGAGCAGACCGCCAGCATGGCCCGATCCATCGTAGCCAGCCAGCCTGCTGGCCGATACCAGCATGCCTGGACCAGCCGAGGGCTTGCGGTGGCCAGCATTATTGCCGCCCTGCTGCTTTTGTGGCTGTCCATTCGCACCGTCAAGTTCAAGCGCCTGATCGAAGCGGTGCCCACCAGCAGCACCCGGGGACTCAGTTTTGGTCTCTCGGAGCTCAAGGCGATGGTGGATGTCGATGATGAGCACCCTCCTCTCCGGGATCCACTGAAAAACGAGAAATGCGTGGCCTTCGACTACAAGGTGGAGGAAAAGCGGGGGTCGGGAAAAAACGAGAAATGGCGGGTCATCGAGCATCGGGAAGAACGAGCACCTTTCTGGCTGGAGGACAACGAGGGAAAGGTTCTGGTCCAGCCAGACGGTGCGAAGATCGAATATCCGCAGTACCATTCAGAGCGCCAGGGCGACAGGCGTTACACCGTTCGATTCCTCGATACCTTCGTGAACGTTTACTGCCTGGGCTTTGCCGGCCTGGATCGCGATCAGCCGGACCGGCTCACCATCCAGAAGGACGAAGCCTCACCCTTCCTGATCAGCGGTAATGAAGAGGAAGACATTGTGCTGGACAGAGGGGCGCGGGGTTTCGCGGGCATCGCCCTGACACTCGGGCTGTTCCTGTTCTCCACCACCGCACTGTTTGCTGCAGACGGCGGTTTCAGCCCGGACAACCTGATTCTGTCGGCTCTTACGGTACCGACCATCTTGCTCATCTACACCGGAATACTTCACTACAACGACATTGTGTTCCTGAAAAACCGCGTGGATCGGGCAGCCGCCAATATCGACACCATTCTCCAGCAACGCCATGAGCTCTGGCCCAACCTCGAGAAAGTCGTCAAGGCGTCTCTAGCCCATGAAAAGCAACTGCTGAAAGCCATTGCCCAATTACGCAGCGCAGACCCTGTCGAAATGAGCTCGAACGGGCAGGCAGACAAGTTGATGCAGTTTGAAAAGAAGGTAACAAATGCGCTTCAGGCCCGGATCGAGGGATACCCGGACCTGAAGAACAATGAGGTGATTCAGAAATTCATGTCGATCATGGCAGAGACGGAAAACTACCTTTCACTGCTGCGAAACAGCTTTACCGAGAGTGCCATGATCTACAACACGCGGATCCAGTCGTTCCCGGACGTGATCCTGGCAAAGCTGTTCCGTTTTCGTGAAGCACAGCAGTTAAGTTCGGAAACCTGAACTAGCCGTTCAGGCCAAGGTGCTCGGCATCCTGCTCAATGCAACGATCCAGCAGCGCCAGGTAGTCCGCCTTGGCCTTCACCTTGGTTTCACGATGGGCACGCATGTTCAGGGTTTTGAAATGGAGCGCCAGTTCGGTGGCCCGCTCAACCAGCTTGTCCTGGGCAACCACCTCATCCAGGAAACCCGCCTCTACGGCGCCTTCCGGATTGTATATTTCGGCATTCACGACGGAACGGTAGAAGTGAGCCGGCGCCAGCCGATGGCGGGCAATTTCAATCCCGGCATGGTGCATGGTCATGCCGATGGCCACTTCATTCAGACCCAGTTTGAAGGGCCCCTCAATACCAATACGGTGATCCACTGACAGCAGAATAAACGCGCCCTTGGCAATGGCATGACCGCTACAGGCACCGATAATCGGCAACGGGAACGCCGCCAGACGGCGGGTGAAGGTGGAGCCGGTCTTGACCAGCGCAGCTGCCTCTTTCGGCCCCTTCTGCATTTCTTTCAGGTCATATCCGGCAGAGAACACGCCTGGCTGGCCGGTCAGGATCACAACGGCCTTATCCTGCTCTGCCCGATCCAGCGCGGCATTGAGCCCCTGGAACACTTCCTGGCTCAGGGCATTGGCCTTGCCATTGCTGATGGCAATCGTCGCAACACCGTCTTTCAAATCATAACTTACCAGATCAGTCACCTGTTCTACCTCTTTACCGGAATTAAAGTGAGCGTTTGTTTACTTCAGTGAGCCTGATTGTGTGTTACGCGGGGCCGAGTTTCAATATCAGATGGTCATGTCGCTATGACAGTTCCGGGAATGGACTCGATAAATTGGCCGCAACGGTCGCAAAGCGGACATTCAAACTCTGGATAGCGCTGGGTCCACTCGCCATACCCTGACAACGTAAATTCACCAGTAGTTGTCGATCAGAAACTGATTAACGTTGTCGATGTTTTCTTCGTAGCAGGATCGTGCGCCGCATTCGCCGCCTGCTTCCCAGTACGTAGCGGAACGTTGGGTTACCCGATTGAGTTCATTTAGTTCCCGCTGTGATTCAGCCAGCGTTTTCTGACCGGATCGCTGTCCTCGGATCACCGCAATATTGACGGCGTCGGCTTCGCTGGCAACGATCAGAAACTTTTCGGCCTCAACGTATCGCGTGCATTTCTTTACGTGACAGTCCCGTACGTCCACCGCGTGAACTTCGCAGATCTCGGCGTAGGCGGGAATCGCTTGCCATTTTCCAGGCATTTCTGACGGACCAGTCGCCGCTACCGCACGAATGCTGTACTCCCTGGGCCAGCCATAGGTATCTTTGCAATGGCGGGCTGGGTTGCCCTTTACGTCTGGCGTATACAGTAACGGACGATAAACAAACGATCCGGTTCGGTTGTCGTAATGGCCCTTGCCAACAATCGCGCCGGGCTTGTGCCCCATCTCTTTGCCCAGCCTGTCCGTCATGGTCACATGCAAGGCTAGATCCTGGTTTTCACCCCGAAACGTCTCTATGGAACCGTATTTCCCCACCATATTCAGACCCACCAGTTCTTCAGGCATGGTAGCCGCTCGCTTCTGTTGAGCCTGGACTCTCATCGCAACAACCTCGGCGGCCAAAGGCGCTCGAGTAGCATGTAGATCCTGGGTTCCGCGCTTCTGCCAGCTGGCTGGGGAGCCTCTCAGGCCGCGCAACTCGTAGGCGGGCTTCATGGTTTGGTCTGTGGCTGGACGGCCGTACATCAACTGGGTGACGTACATCTCTGGCGAATCTATATCTGAACTGCTGCGATCGCCATTGGAGAAATACTCGCCAATCGAATAAAACAGGATAGTAAGGTAGTTGGGAAATCTTCGATCAGGAAACTGTTCGTCTATCGTTGAAATCAGATGCTCATTAATCAGCGCAGCTTCCTGGGGGTGGTAGCGATAGCCTTCCACCTGTTTGCCAAATCGATCTGTCACCGTTTGCTCGAGCAGGTGCACCAGCGACCCATCCGGCTGGGCTTTTCTAAACGCGATAACCCGGAACTGAATATCTTCGTCTTTTACCCAGCGTTCGTTGGGGCTCTGCAATTCATGAGTGGTGACTACAGCGTAATAGTAATCTGTGCCATTGGTGTAGATGAGCTTACCGGGTGGCAGATTGCGTTCACTGAGATGATCGATACTCGCGGCAGCGGATTGTATACAGGCCGCCAAGACAAATACTTTGAAAAAAAATCGAGCTATGGCAAGACAACATGGACGCTTCATGTCGTGATCTCCGCAAGCAATGCAATATCGCTGACCAGTTTAACGGTACCTCGACTGCGTCACGGAGGCCTTGTGCTGACCAAGTTCCGAGCCAGGCGCACTGAGGATTGATATGAGCGCAGGCATCCAAATTAGTCTAGTCGAATCAGTGGTCGCAAAGTAGAAATTCAGGTGAATGAACAACCCTTGCCCTTGGAAAAGCTCAGCTTCTTTATTCCAGGAATATTCGCAACTGAAAGCCAGAGATCTCAGGCTCTCCAAACTTGGCGCTAACTCTCTCAGTTTGGAAGATGCTTTTTTCTCTGTCTCAACATGTACATGTAGATCTTGATTGCGGGAATCGAGTAACAGGCCAAGAAAGCGAGGAACAGCCAGACTGGAGACTCTGAGTATCTCAGTAAAATTTTCCAGACAATGATGTTCTCAAGAGACATGCCCAATGGGTAAAGCACAATGAAAGAGTTGTAACGCAACCAAACAAGCAGCTTGCTCGCTTTTCTGATGTAGTAGAGATAGCGTATTCCGTCTGCTACCGCCCATACCATTGCCAGGAAAACCGCTATCCAAATAGGCCCAACGGATATAAACACAAACAAAGCAAGAGTGACTGCCAGCCTTGCGCCTACCTGAGCAACGCTCGCTGCCACTTGTGAGCTGATCCCGCGTTTGATTGCCGATAAGACTTCAGTAATTGCCCCAAACTGGGATAGAGCAACCACATAAATCAGCTGCGTGACAGAGAAATGGCCCAAGGCAACGGTCAGGCCAACAAGCAGAATGGAAACCTGCAAACACAATTGAATAATGTTGTATTGGATTGCATGGCGCATGGACAAAAAAACAGCCGATTTCTTCAACGGCCCGGCCGCGGCAATTTGGGTAGCATGTCTTCTACGTCAATCGTGTAGGTAGAGAAAAAAGCTTCCGCCGCTTCAATTAAAGCAGTCTCGTTGTTAAGTATCCCGAGATAGACCGGCCACTCGGCGTCTACCAGTTCCGTGCGGTAAAGCTCCGGATCGACGTCCCCCAGCTGTGCAAGAAACCGGAACTCCGTTTCGTTCATTACAATGTAATCGCAGCGTTCGTGCAGAAACATTTGCAGCATCTGCCCGGCGTTGTACGCGTCATGGCGCACCAGATGGCTCCCGATCCGCCGCTCGAGCCGATCACTGTAGACAAACCATCTGCGAAGACAAATGCCTCCCTTGAGGTCGTCGAAGGAGTCCGGTTGCCGGCCAGGTTGCGCGAAGACGCGATCACGCCAGGTCAACAGCGGCCCCACGGCGTGCATTCGATCCGGCAAAGGCATCCATAACGGGTTGGCGAAAACCGCGTTGGCTAGCCCTCGCTCCAGAGCCCAGGGCTGGCGTTTGCGCGCCATCGGGAGGAAATCGGCTGCGATACCGGTCTGAAGGCTGAACTCTTTGATCACCTCGACCAGAATGCCCTCTTTGAGGTCGTTGCCGTAATAAAACGGCAGAAAGCCTTCGTCCGATCCCATAATCTTGAGCGTTTGGGAAGAAGCTGGGAGGAGCCAGAATGCCATGATGATAAACAGGACTACTCTCATTCGGTCCTCGGTGGAGTGATCACTCGGATAAAGCGGTCGCTTGCCCGACTATGCCTTGCTCGGTACAGACAGTTTGGCTCGAATTCTGGCCACACGCCATGAAAAAGTCGACATCGCTGCAACGTCAGCTTTACCCACAAAAACTGTGGATAACTTTGTGGGAACAGCTCGGATAGGTGTCTTCAGCCCTGCAATGGCAGGGCCTCAGCAATTGTGGCGTTTTAATGACCGGCCAGCGAATAAATGGCCTTATCAGGCTAGCGAATACCCTTGGACTGCAGCCACTGACTGATCTGCGCCTGATTCATGGCGCCGCTCTGGCGGGCGACTTCCCGGCCATTCTGAAACAGGATCATGGTAGGGATGCTGCGAATGCCAAACTGGCCGGCCGGGCCCTGGGCCTGTTCGGTATTGAGCTTGGCAAAGCGTACCTTGCCCCGCCAGTCTTTAGCAGCCTGCTCGAACTGGGGCGCCATCATTTTGCAGGGGCCACACCAGCTTGCCCAGAAGTCCACCAATACCGGCACATCACTGCGCCCTGTATGGGCAGCAAAGCTCTGGTCCGTAAGTTCCAGGACCTGATCCGGCCACAACGGCTCTTTGCAGGCACCGCAATTGCCACCCGCTGACAGTTTATCCACAGGTACGCGATTAACCTTGTGACAGTGGGGACAGACCAGGTGTCGGATGTCAGTCATGATTAATTACCTTCAGGTTGTATACTGGAATAGATGATCTGGGCAGACGAAAAGAAATCAAGCTGGGGTTCAGGATGAAAAGACTCGATGGCAAGACCGCTTTGATCACCGGCGCGGCCCGCGGCATTGGTGAAGCAATCGCCATTCAGTTCGCTGAGCAGGGAGCAACGGTCATCGTATCGGATATTGATGACCAAATGGGACAGGCACTGGTTGATGGCTCAAAACTGGACATGCACTATCTTCACCTGGACGTCAGCGATGAGTCCCAGTGGATAACCTGCGCCAAGTCTATCGAAGATCAGTTCGGTGGGCTGGACATTCTGGTGAACAATGCCGGGATTACCGGTTTCCTCGAAAGTGCTGGCCCCCACGATCCGGAGCACCTCGACCTTGCTTCCTGGGAGACAGTCCACGCCACGAACCTGAATGGCGTTGCTCTGGGCTGTAAATATGGAATCAGATTGATGAAGTCCTCGAGGTCCGCCAGCATCATCAACGTTTCCTCACGATCCGGGATTGTTGGCATTCCCGGGGCGGCGGCTTACGCATCCAGCAAGGCCGGCGTTCGGAATCATACCAAGTCAGTCGCGTTGTACTGCGCCGAAAAAGGCTATCCGATCCGGTGTAATTCCATCCATCCCGGCGCCATCATGAGCCCCATGTGGGAAGCGATGCTTGGAGAGGGAGAAGCAAGAGAGGCCGCGATAGCCGAGGTTGAGGCTGGCGTTCCAATCGGAAGGATGGGAAAACCCGAGGATGTTGCCTATGCCGCCCTTTACCTCGCCTCTGACGAATCAAACTACGTGACCGGCATTGAGCTGAACATCGACGGGGGCATACTGGCCGGAAGCGCCTCTGCTCCGGCCAGACGATAAGGCCGTCTTCAGAAATCGGACATTACGTCCTGAAGATCCTGCTTGAGCTCTGCAGGTTCGGTGATCCATACCGTTTTATCGAGGCCGGGAAACACGCCCACATCAAGGCCATCCCTTGTTAGGCCTGGAACCCATTTCCGGAAAAAGTCTGGCAGTGAAATACTGCGGGGCGTCAGCTCCTCGCCGCCGTTGACGTATTCGGCGGCAAATCCCGAAGCCGGCCACACGGGCAGATATTCCACGTCGCCATCGTCCGAGGCGATCTTGAGAAACTGGCTCTCGCCGTTCACCAGAATCCATATTTCCCGCTCTTCGGCCACCTGGCTCAGGAAGTAGTCGTACCGCTCTTCACCATCCATTTCCATTACTTGATTGAGGTCTTCACCGCTCATGTCAGGTACGCCACTCCAGTCGTTTGCTTTTGGGTATTTGCCGGAGACTAACACGTATTTGGCAGAGACTGGCGGCCGCTTTTCCAGAACATGACCAGCAGCGCTGCAAGGGCCAAGTTGCCGAAGAGCATGAAGGGGTACATTTCAGGGGAAATTCGCAACCATTCACCGGTGAAGTTCATCATGGCGTGGAAAATCAAGACCGCCAGAATGCTTCGACCAGTGCGGTTATAAACGAGCACAATCAACAACGTATGGCAGATGATCATCGGCATCCACCAGTAAAGCTCGGGGTGAAACGTGGTGTTGGCGTAATAGCCGGGGAAAAAGACGAAGGGTGCGTGCCACAGCGCCCAGACCACACCGTTCACCAGGCCCCCTACAAGGGGACTGAAGCGCTGTTGCAGGGCCTCCAGATAAAAGCCGCGTAACCCAACCTCTTCAACTGCCGGGAACACAAAGGAAAGAACCAACAAAAACAGCAAGGGCCCGGGATTAACAAACAACTGCCAGTTCGCATCGAGGGGCTCGCCAGCAACGCCCAGAAGCATTGCCAGGCCGGCCATGGCAAGATCGTAAGCAAGCCAGAACAACAGGATGATGAGCCACCAGCGGCCAGGTATACGACGCCAGTCTGTCAGGCGCCGCCACAGGTCTTCCAAGTGCTCTTTTCCACCGTTCGCCGCTGCAATGCCAAGACCGGCAACGACAGGGCTCGCCCCGCCAATCAAAAACCAGATCAGGTTTGGAAATGCCCAAACCGAGGAATCCGAGAGCAACACCGGTATCCAGAAGATATACGCCCAACCCAGGTAAACCAGAGGAAAGGCCACCAACGGTTGCTTTTTCAATAGCACTACACTCGTCTCCACTTAACTGCGTATTATCACTGTGTGTTGGAACCGGCCTACCCCGCATTCGGCCACAAACGGGACGCCAGTGAATGCCTTCAGAAGATCACATCACACAACCCGATTCCATTCCCTTTCGCTCGTTAAACCTGTTTCTGTTGCTGAGTTTCGACATTGCTCGGTGGGAGCCCTGGCTGCAGTCATCGTCTGGCTGAACCGCGAAACAATGTTTACACGTAAATACTGCATCATTGAGGTCGTACCCCAGAAAACCGCGCCCAATCCACCATAATCGGAGCTTCCGAATGAAAAAGCACCTTGCCCTCCCGGCTCTGTTCATCGCGATGCCTGTCTTCGCGCAACCGGCGCCTCCTCAAAAGGGGTTCAGCGGTGAAGTCTCACTGAATGCAGGGATCATCTCTTCCACGTCCAACTTTAACGTCGATGGCGACCGAACCATCAGTTCCCTCGATAACAAGGCGGACAGCGAGTCAGAGGGCCTGATCGCGCCCCTCGGCAACGTTGCCTACACCTTCGGCGATGGACTGAATCAGCAGATTTACTTTGGTACCACCAGGGAAGATATTGCGGTCGGCACCCTGGCCGTGCAACTCGGGTATAAATACAGTCTCAGCTCGGGCACCGTGGTGGATGTTTCCTTTCTGCCCACGGTGATTTCGGGAGAAACCTGGCAAAATCCTTATCAGCTCAACACGCCGAGGAAAGAAACAGACGTCTCGGGCAACGCCTACCGTCTGCGACTTAACAGCATCTCCGGCTCCGGCTTCAGCCTGGATCTCGCCTTTGCAACAACGGATGTCGAAGATGATCTGACGGCGGGTACAGACCTGGCCCGGGATGCAGACAGTTACTACACGAAAGGTAGCTACCGCTTCACCGTCTCGCCGACCAGCTTTGTCTCACCCTCTGTTATTTACATCCAGCACGATGCCGATGGCAGTGCCAGCAGCTTCGACGCCTATGGAGCCGAAGTCAGCTGGTTCAATATTCTGGACCGGCACAGACTGGTTTTGACCGCAGGATTCACAAGACGGGATTACGACAGCGCCAGCACCCTGTTCAACAGGACGCGTTCGGATGATGAGTTCAGTCTGTTCGCAGCCTACGAGTACCCACAGTTCATGGGCTGGAAGGATTGGTCGTTTATTTCGTTTGCAGGCTACGGCGACACCCAGTCCAACCTGACCTTCTACGATGAATCCTCGTATCTGCTTGCAGTGGGGCTGAACTACAAGTTCTGATCAGCCCCGGCTTTAATCGGCTGAACCCTAGGATCGAGCCCTCGCCATACGGAACAGGGCCTCTGGCGAGATTCGCTTGATCCAGAGGGCAGCCATTTCCTTGCCCTTACCCACCGGGATTTCGCGCTTCTTTGCCTCGAGACCCTTGAACACCACCTCGGCGCACTCGGTCACATCCATGCCGCCAGCAATGTCCTCATCTTCCTTGCCGTAGGCTGAGCCGTCACCGGCAAGGGCATTGCGGGAAATATCCGTGCGAATGAAACCGGGGGTGATGGTCGAGACGCTCACGCCCTCGCCTTCAACCTCGGCCCGTAAAGCATCGAAGAATCCCATAACGGCATGCTTCGCTGCACAATAGCCGGTACGCATGGGGGCGCCGACTTTACCGGCGACGCTGGAGGTCACGGCGAGGTGGCCTGAGCCACGCTCGAGCATATGGGGAAGCACCGCTTTGGTCAGGGCAATCTGGCCCATGACATCCACATCCATCAGTTTCTGGTAGACCGACATGTCTGTGTCCTTGCACAGGGACCGTTGCGAAACGCCGGCGTTGTTCACCAGCAGATCGACGGTACCGAACTGAGCCCGGACCGCCTCAACCTTGCCCGGAAGTGAATCCCAGTCGGTAACGTCCAGTGGGAGTACCAGTACCTGCCCGGTTCCTGTCCCGGCGGCAGCCCGGCAACGTTCGGCAACACGCTCCAACTCATCTTCCCGGCGAGCGGAAAGCACCAGACGGTCGCCATTCTTCGCAAACTGCAAGGCAAGTGCTTCACCAATGCCAGAGGAAGCACCGGTTATCCAGACGGTTTTGGCAGACATGAAGGGTCCTCGAGAAATCTCAGTTTTCCACCATCCGGGCCCGAAGCCTGGGTAGCTGAGCCGGGTAGTGTTCCTGAATGAAGGTTACCATGCCCTCCCGGACCGCACATCTCAGGTCCCAGTTCTTGCTGGAGTTGGCGGCGCTCATCAAAAAACGCACCTGGATGGCCTGATCACTGGAATCGGTCACCTGCACTGAGGAAAATTCGCCATCCCAGAGCCCCGATTCATTGAGCAGGCGAGTGAATTCCTGCCGGAGCGGTTCAACCGGCATGGTGTAGTCGACCCAGATAAACACTGTTCCCAGCAGCTCTGCGGTATTCCTGGACCAGTTCTGGAACGGATTCTCGATAAACCATTGCAGTGGCACTACGAGGCGGCGCAGATCCCAGACCCGCAAGACCACATAGGTGGCTGTTACTTCTTCCACCCAGCACCACTCACCCTGCACATACAGCACGTCGTCTATACGGAAGGGTTGGGTCAGGGCAATCTGCATGCCGGCCAGCAGGTTGCTCAACACAGGACGGGCCGCGAAACCGAGAATCAGGCCACCGACACCCGCGGAGGCGAGAAGGCTGGCGCCCATGTGCTGAACCGATTCAAAGGTCATCAGGGCAGCGCCAAGACCGATGATCACGATGAGGATGTTAAGTGCGCGGACCAGGAATCGGGTCTGGGTTTCGACCTTGCGGGCTCGCTTCCACTGCCCTTCCAGCACCGGATTGAGCGCAACAATGACTTCGCCAATAGCCGAGGTCAGTCTGACTGCCGCCCATGTGATGGCAAGGATGAGCAGCAGGGTGGCGACCTGCTGAATGGCTGAGATCAAGGGCAGATCCGCTGGCGCGGCGGCCAGGGAACCGACCAGGGTAAGCAGGCAGAAAACGACACCCAAAGCCCGAGCAGCGGCATCCAGGAACAGCCGGATGACCGTTCTGGACTCTGAGAAATGCCGGAACACAGCGAGGGCCAGACGGTAAACGATGTAAGTAACCGCAACCGCAAGAATCGCCGAAGACCCCGGCCACAACCAAGCCGTGAAACCGGCTTCAAACGATTCCAGCATCAGCCCTCCAGGAGCTTTCGATCATAGGAGTTCGCGGGGAAGTACGTCCCTGTCCCGCTGTGTTCCATAAAAGCCTAGACCAGCCCTTGCTCACGCGCCATTGCCATGGCCGCTTTCGGCCCGGTCCAGAGCGAGGGAAGGATGATCAGTGAAACCGGAATCGCCGTCAGCACAATAAACTGCTGGAGCACGCCGATCTGGCCCGCCCCCATGTACAGAAGAATCGCTGCCATCAATGCCATGGCACCCCCCCAGAAGACACGGATCCACGGGTTCGGTTCGTCATGGCCTGCCCCGACCATGGCAATGGAATAGCTCATGGAGTCGCCGGTGGTGGCCACGAAAATGGTTGTCAGCAGCAGAATCGCAGCCGCCATCCAGGTGCCGCCGGGCAGGGCCTGTGCCACGGTCAGTGTGGCCACATCAAAGCGGAAGTTGTTCAGTGCTTCGGTCAGGTCGAAGGTGCCGGCAAGCTGGTGGTAAATGCCGGAACCACCGAGCAGTGTGAACCAGATGGTGGTCGCGATGGGCGCCAGAACGGCCACGGCCAGAACCATTTCCCGAACCGTCCGGCCCCGGGAAATTCTGGCGACGAAGACCGCCATTAACGGCGTGTAGCCAATGAACCAGGCAAAGAAGAACACCGTCCACCATTTCATCCACCAGGCCGGGGCGGTTTCAGCGGTCATGGTTGCCATGGCAAAGAACGAGGTGACGTATTCGCCCATCGACTGGGTGTAGGTATTGGCCAGGAAGAGCGTTGGCCCGAAGACAAAGATGACCCCGGCAATGACGAGCGCCAGAATCACGTTGAAACGGCTCAGCAACTGAATGCCCTTGTGCAGTCCGGTCATGGCAGAGGTCATGTAGACGCCGGCCAGCACCACCAATACCGTCAACTGAGTGCCATATCCATCCGATACGCCAAACAGCTCATGCAACCCAAAACTCATCTGAGTGGCCAGAAAACCGATGGGGCCAACCGTCCCCGCTACCACGGCAATCACACAGAAGGCATCGATAACACCGCCAAGGCGCCCTTGAATGACCTTCTCACCAAACACCGGGTATAGCAGGGTTCTTGGCTGCAGGGGTTTGCCCTGACCGTAGTGGGCCCGGGTCAGCACCAAAGCTGTAAGGGAGCCCAACACGGCCCAGGCCAGGAAACCCCAGTGCGTGAACGACTGGGCCATGGCGGGCGCGACCGCTGCGGCCGAGCCAGCTTCGGTATCAAAGGCCGGCGGTGTGACAACGAAGTGGTAAACCGGTTCCCCGGCAGCAAAAAACACTCCGCCCCCGGCCAGCAGGGTGCACATGATCATCGACAACCAGCGAAAACGACCAATCTCCGGCCGATCCAGTCCGCCGATTCGGGCAGCGCCGGCCCGGCTCAGGGCTGTTCCCATAGCGATGAAAAACGTGAGTAGCAGCAGCACCTGGAAAAAAGAGCCCAGATAGGTTGCAGTCCACGCAAACCCGGCTCCGATCAGGTCGGCCACGTATCCGCTGTCGACGATCGAGGCACCCACGAACAGAAGTATGAAGCCGATCGTGAGCACTAGAACAACGGGATCACTGTCTGCAAGCGGCCCGCTTCGGGCTCGCGGGAGAGATTGGGATTGAGCGGTCATAAGGTCTGCCTCCGGAAGAAAAAGCCGCGCAGGCTACAGGAAGTGAATGGATCATGCACGGGGGATTTCTGAAAATACGCATGGTCTGATGAAATATGCCACCGTATTGTTAGGATTCTACCTTTCAAGGAGATCACTCTTGTCGCATCTGCACCTGGCCATACTGCTGGGCATGACCGTAGCGCTCGGGCCATTGGCACTTGATGCCTACCTGCCCGCTTTCCCGGACATTGCCGACGGTTTGGGCGTTGATCACGGGCACGTGGGGCTCACGCTCAGCGCCTATGTCACCACCCTGGGGCTTGCCCAGCTGGTGGGCGGCCCCCTGTCTGACCGATACGGTCGCAAACCGGTGCTTTTCGGTGGATTGCTAATTTTTATGGCAGGTGCAGTCATGGTATCGCTGGCTGACACCCTGTCCGACATGGTGTTCTGGCGGATCGCGCAGGGCATTGGTGGCGCTTTCTGTGCGGTGTCGGTTCCTGCGATTGTTCGCGACGAAGTCAGTGGACAGGACGCTGCCCGGCTGTTCGGGCTCATTGGCCTGATCATGTTCATAGCGCCCGCTGCGGCGCCGTCGCTGGGTTCACTGATGCTTGCACTGGGTGAGTGGCACTGGATATTCCTGATGCTGGCCGGCTATGCCGCGTTTCTTGTGCTGACTCTCCAACTGGCGCTTTTCCCCAGGCTTCAACCGCGCACACCGACAACCACGCCCATTCGCTCCCTGGTGACCAATTACCTGCTGGTGCTGAAACACAAAACCACCATGCGTTTTATCGGCATTCAGGTTCTGTGTTTCAGCACTATGCTCCTGTTCATCACCCACTCCTCATTTATCTACCAGGAATGGTACGGGCTCTCCAACAGCACCTTCGCCCTTCTGTTCGCCGCCAACATTGCGTTCATGGCTGCCCTGAATCTGACTAACCGTCCGCTGCTGAGGCGATTTTCCTCGGTGCAGTTGGTGCGTGCCCAGGTTATTGCACAATGCCTGGCTCTTGTGGCTCTG
Organism: Marinobacter sp. 3-2; assembly: GCF_003751355.1. Taxonomy (NCBI): domain Bacteria; kingdom Pseudomonadati; phylum Pseudomonadota; class Gammaproteobacteria; order Pseudomonadales; family Marinobacteraceae; genus Marinobacter; species Marinobacter sp. 3-2. The sequence goes on from NZ_RJUQ01000011.1 coordinate 781,525, forward strand.
GTTGCCAGCGTGCAGTTCCAGGGGCCCCTCTGGCTGGTGGCAGGGTGCATCATCGTTGCCATCGGCTGCCAGGGCGGCATCGTGCCCAATAACATGGCCAACGCCATGGAGTTCTTTCCGAATCTCAGCGGCACTGCGGCGGCTCTTCTGGGCGCATCGCAGTTCACCATTGCCGGGGCAGTCAGCACCCTATCCTCTGTTTCTGGAGACCAGACACTCCTGAGCATCGCAGTTTCAATGCTTGCCTGTTCATCGGGTGCCGTTCTTCTTGCACTGGGCGCGCCCCGAGCGGTAGCTTTGGCCAAAGAATCCGGCTTGTAACAATTTCGGCAAAGGAATCGTCTGAACAGTTTTAGGGGGAAATTGAACCATCCCCCACCCACAAGACGTATTGCTGTTAGCAAACACAACAAAGGACGTGTCCAGAAATGACAATGCCAATACCGGAAGTGCAGTCCCCCAGCCGAGCCCTCAAACCCGGAGTCGGCCTGCTTAGAACGCCGGATCTGAGTGTTGGGTCTGTGGAGGACAAACGCGCCGAAATTGCTTCCTACTTCATCAACACCTTTGATACCTACACGCGCCTCTTCGACTGCCTCGCCGGTGATTCGGGCTATTTCCAGAAGTCGATTCCCCTGAGACACCCCCTCATTTTTTACCTCGGCCACACCGCAACTTTTTTCGTCAATAAACTGGTGCTGGCCAAACTCCTTCCAGAGCGCATCGACCCTCACATGGAGTCGATTTTCGCGGTGGGCGTTGATGAGATGAGCTGGGACGACCTGGACGAAGATCATTACGACTGGCCCACCGTTGCCGAGGTGCTGGATTATCGCGTTAAAGTCCGCGCCACCGTTCTGGACCTGATTGAAACACTCCCGCTCAGCCTGCCGATCAACTGGGAGAATCCCTGGTGGCCGATCGTTATGGGTGTTGAGCACGAACGCATCCACCTTGAGACCTCGTCCGTGCTGATCCGGCAACACGACCTCTCAAAGGTGCGGCCGCAGCCAGAATGGGAGCCGATTCGCGAGACCGGGGAAGCACCCGAAAACGAACTTTTCACCGTACCGGCTGGCACAGTTTCCATCGGCAAATCATACGACGACGCCTTCTACGGCTGGGACAATGAGTACGGCGAACACGAGGCCCAGGTTGATGAGTTCAGGGCCAGTCAGTATCTCGTCAGCAACCAGGAATTCCTGGAGTTTGTTGAAGCCGGTGGTTACCAGGAAGATCGATTCTGGAGTGAGGAGGGTTGTGCCTGGCGGCAATTTGCCAGGGCGAAGCATCCGACTTTCTGGCGCTGGCAGAACGGTTGGCATCTGCGCCTTATGACTGAAGAGGTCGAGATGCCCTGGGACTGGCCCGTCGAGGTGAACTACCACGAGGCCAAAGCCTTTTGTGAGTGGAAACGGGAGCAAACCGGCCAGCCAATCCGCCTGCCAACCGAGGACGAGTGGTACCGCCTGTGCGCCGAGGCCGGCATCGAAGAAGTGGGCCATGATCCCGCCAATGCCAACCTGCATCTCGACCATGGAGCATCCTCTTGCCCGGTTACCCGGTTCCGGCACGGTCAGTGGTTCGACGTTGTTGGCAACGTCTGGCAATGGACGGAGACACCGACCTATCCGTTCGATAATTTCAAGGTTCATCCGCTGTACGACGATTTCACAACGCCGACGTTCGACGGGCAACACAACCTGATCAAGGGCGGATCCTGGATTTCCTGCGGCAACGAAGCCCGATTGTCGGCTCGTTATGCGTTCCGCAGGCACTTCTTCCAGCATGCCGGCTTCCGCTACATCGCCTCCGAAAACGAGGCCGTGCAACCCAACGCCTACTATGAAAGCGACCGGTTGCTGACTGAATACGCGGAATTCCACTTCGGTGACACCTGGTTTGGTGTCGAGAACTTCCCCAAAGCCCTGGCGGATCTTGCCCTGGATGCGATGACGGGCAAGCCAACCGGAAAAGCCCTGGATCTGGGCTGTGCCTGCGGCCGGTCCAGCTTTGAATTGGCAAGGCGCTTTGACGAGGTGGAAGGTGTCGATTTCTCGGCCAACTTTATCAGGCTGGGCGTGGAGATGGCCGAGCAGGGCTCCATTCGCTATGCGCTGGCAGAGGAAGGTGAACTGGTCAGCTATCACACCCGGACACTTAAAGAGCTGGGTCTTGAGGAATGCTCAGGTCGGGTAAGCTTCTACCAGGGCGATGCCTGTAACCTGAAACCGCAGTACTCGGGCTACGACCTTGTTCTGGCGGCCAACCTCATTGATCGCCTTTACCGCCCAAGGCGCTTCCTGGACAGCATTCACGAGCGCATTAACGACGGTGGCCTGTTGGTCATTGCCTCTCCCTACACCTGGCTGGAAGAACATACGCCCAAAGAAGAGTGGATTGGCGGTTTCAAGAAGGATGGTGAGAATCACACCACGCTGGATGGCCTGAAAGAACACCTCTCACAGCATTTCCGGTTAGTCAGTGAGCCGAAAAAGGTGCCTTTCGTTATCCGCGAAACCCAACACAAGTTCCAGCATACCCTGTCTGAAGTGACTATCTGGGAGCGCTTGCCGCGCTGATCAGCGCGGTGATCTCCTCACTGATCGCCTCGTGGTCCACCAACTGATCGAACCAGTTGGTGGCCACCTGACCGGTTGTCAGCCCCAACAGCGTCCCCAGCACGATGCCTCTGTGAACGTTATCGCCACCGAGGTTGGTGTTCATGCGAAGCGCCAGCCATGGATCGTTCCGGTACTTGTAGGCCAGGTAAAGAACGACCGGCCAGGAGTCGGAGATATAACACGCTGGCGAATACATCCGGCCCACAACCTGGTTGTCGGGCAGGTTCCGCTTGACCAATCCGACGACATCCAGCCCGCCAGCACCCTTGCCAGCCTCTGAAAGCAGCGCCTTGATACCCTCGTCATCGGGACCTTCGAGCAGACCACAGAGCAGTTTTACGTAGCGGTCGCATACCCTCATCAAGCTCTCATCCGGATGGGTCAGCGCAAGATGGTCCCGACAATGGGCCTGAACACCGGTTACGTCCCTGCCACGGAGTCGCTCCGCAAACACCAGTGCAGCAATCGTCACCAGGCCACCGATGGAGGGCGTATCGTGGGTAACCATGGCACACTGCTGCGCCGGTAAACCCTTCGCATAATTGGCGAAAAACCCTCGGTGGTAGGATTCAGCATAAGTATCCGGATGCGCCGGTGGATCGGCGGTCATAAAGCCGATGTACGCCGAAAGAAACGCCTGAGAACTGTATTCACCGTTCCCGTCCGCCAGGGAACGCATGAGCACGCGGCTGCAATGGGCATTCAGGGTATTCTCTCCCGCACCCATGCCATGGTGATAATGCACGTTCGGCACATTCCAGAACTGGTCGCGGCCCTTGAGGATAACCTCGCCTACAATTTTCGGCTCCGCCTCAGCATTTTGACCATAACGGCGACCACCACGGCGGGTGGAGTGCAAAGACATGATCGACGAAGGATGGAACTCCGGTGCGGCCTCGAATTTCTGGACTCCGCCGGGAAAAGCCCTTTCAATGTCCATGGGGTTGTAATACCAGTGGACGGGCATGGCGAGGGCATCAGCAACGAACTGTGTTTTCAGTGCGTTCGTGACTCGAGAATTACGCACCGGATCAATGCTCACAATCACACCTCCTGGAACAACGGGATCATCCCGAAGACTGGCAAGCACCAAAAGCGGTATTTTTGATGCGGGGACTGGTTTATCTTAACCATAGGAAACCACGTTCCTTTTACGTTCATCACCCAGAAACAGAGCTGCTCTGGCTCGGTAATCGGAGAAAAATGCATTGAGTGACAACCCCGCTGGACTGGTTGAAGATAGCTCTGTTTACAGAACCTTATTGGAATCAACCAGAGCGATTCCCTGGAAAATCAACTGGCGAACCATGCGATTCGAGTACATAGGGCCCCAGATTGAAGCCTTGCTCGGCTGGTCCCAGGACAGCTGGCTAACCGTAGACGATTGGGCCACCCGCATGCACCCCGAGGATCGGGAGCGGGTTGTCAATTTCTGCGTATCGCAATCCGAGGCCGGAGTCGATCATGAGGCGGACTATCGGGCCCTGACGGAGCAAGGAGAATACGTCTGGTTGCGGGATGTAGTGCATGTACTGCGTGACGATAACGGCGATGTCGAGGCTCTTATCGGCTTTATGTTCGACATCAGCGAGCGCAAGAAAACCGAGGACGAATTGGTCGCACTGCAGAAAAAACTGGAAGAGTACTCTTATAAGGATGGACTTACCGGCGTCGCAAACCGCCGAATGTTTGATACCGTCATGAACGAGAACTGGAACCACGCCATCCGACACCAGTCCTCTTTGTCAGTCATACTGCTCGATATCGACAATTTCAAAGCGTACAACGATCTGAACGGCCATTTGCAGGGCGATGAGTGTCTCAAACGAATCGCTACGCTACTGGAGAACGCGGCCCAACGTCCCCGCGACTTCGTGGCAAGGTTCGGCGGTGAGGAATTCGTAATCGTCTTGCCCGAAACGGACGCGTCAGCTGCCATCAGTGTGGCTGAACGTTGCCGTCAGTTACTCCTTGAGGAACAGATTCCCCAGGGGGACAGCCCGAACAGTAAAAAGGTTACGATGAGCATGGGAATAGGCACTGTGGTTCCCTCACGCGACGACTGCATCGCCGATTTCCTGGATCTGGTCGACCAGCGACTCTACAAAGCGAAGCGGGACGGCCGTAATCGCATTGTCTTCGATTAAAAGAGAAAAGGCCGCGCAGCAATCTGAGCGGCCTTTATCCCGACTAACTTACTTCTGGACTTGCTCGAAGTAACCGGTCAGACGGTCCTTGTTCGTTGCAGCGGCTGCAGTGAGCTTATCCACGGCGCCTTTCGCAGAGTCGTAATTGACCGCTTCGCCTACCTGAATGACACCGGCCATGTTCAGCGCAGCGTGGGGAGTGCATTTGTACACGTATACCCCTTCTTCGTTGAGCGTTACCGTAATGCCTTCGTTGATAGCACTCTGCCAGCCTTCAGCACCCTCAGGTACTTCTACGGAAACGGAGTTATGTGCTGGATCGACAAGAACAAATTTGACGGTATCGCCAGGCTCGGCCTTCACAAATCCCGGCTCAAAGACCATGGCGCCGTCAGCGCCGGAATTCTTCATTTCAACGACGTGTTCCGCCGCCATCGCAACCCCGGAAATCAGAGCGAGCGCGAATGCAGCAACGGTGTGTTTAAGCGTTAATTTCATAGTGACTTCACCTCATTGGTTGGTCATTGAAAGCACTAGGTACTACGCATCCTACCCACATCAGGATCCCTTTCGACTCTAAGGGCATATCCTTATGGGAATGACACCACTCGTTCGCCAGGGATCGGTCCTGAGAACCAATGAGGGTCTGTTTCGTACAAACTGCCATCGTGTCTGCGGATATTGAATGATGGCGGAACTACAGATCGACGGCATACACCACCAGCAGCTCTCCCAGGTTGGAGTAAGCCGGCAGTTCGAGCAGGAGCTGCGCTGCAGTCATGCGGGGGAAACCGGTGCCGTGTGGATTTACCGGGGAATTCTGGCGACGCGCCCCCGAAAAGAGCTGCTGGATTTCGCGACGGAGCACCTGGCCTCGGAGAGCGAGCATCTGCGATTCTTTAACCAGCTTCAGTGCTGCTATCGCCCGAGCCTGCTGCTGCCACTGTGGCGCCTGGCCGGCTTTTTGACGGGGCTTATCCCGGCATTGATGGGAAAACAGGCGATTTTCGCCACGATCGAAGCCGTGGAAACCTTTGTTGACCTGCACTACCAGGAGCAGATCAAAACGCTTTCTCCGCATGCATGGCGCGAGTCGGAGCGGGCTATACTTGCAGGATTCGAGACATGCCGGCTCGACGAAGTCCACCATCGTGACGAAGCCGGGCAATATCGATCCGCTGAGGCGAGTCTTGTTCTGAGGCTATGGACAGGGCTCGTAGGGGCCGGTTCCAAAGCGGCTGTCCAGTTTGCCCGACTGATTTGAGAGTCATTCCATGAGCCTGATATCCAAACCCTTTGATGACAGCGGCGTTGACATGGTGGACGAGATCGCCCAGTACGGTACGGCCATCTCGAAACGGCTCGAACAATTCCGATCGAAACGCCAGCTTCGCCACGACACACCCGGCGGCTACTCGGGCATCGCGATCGCCGCTTCCATCTGCAGCGCGATGGGAAACATCATCGAACGCTCGAACCAGGAGCCTTTTCGTGCCGGGTACGCCCGAGCGGCCCAAACGTTTTTCTTTGAACACGTCTCCCCGGATGCACCATCAATCCCTGCAACTGTTGAGGATTGCCGCTCTTCGCCCGAGCTCCTGCAGGTCATCAATGCCTTATTGGCAGACGACCAGATACTGCCCGCCGATGGCAGCGTTTCACTCCGGACTGTCATGATGGCTCTGGTCTGGTCGGCACTGACCTTTGCAATGGAGTCTCTACCGCCGGAGCAAGCTCGCTCCTATGTGCAACAGCAGATTTTGAACGGAGACCGGGAATCGGCTCGCCACTAGGCAAAAGGGGTTTATGCAACAAAAGACGATCACTGACGAAACCTTGCGGATGGGCGTTGACGTCCTGTCTGAGAGAGATCCCGACCTTTACGAGGTGCGAGCCCGACTTGGATACCCGCCAACCTGGATTCGCGAACCCGGGTTTACATCGTTGGTCCACATCATTCTTGAACAACAGGTCTCGATCAAAGCCGCCGCCACCATGTTCCAGCGGCTAGAGTCCCACCTTGAAATGGTAACGCCTGATTCTGTGAGGCGCGCCGGCGAGTCCGGGCTCAGGAATGTCGGGCTCACACGGCAGAAATCCCGGTATTGTGTTGAGCTGGCCAATCGGATAGCGAGTGGTGAGCTGGACCTCTCCCGCCTCGCAACACTTGACGATGCCGAGGGCCGAAGCCACCTTTTGGATATACCCGGTTTGGGGCCCTGGACCGTCGACATCTATTACATGATGGCCTTGGGCAGGCCGGACGTCTGGCCCCAGGGCGATCTGGCACTGGCATCCGCAATACAGGACATCAAAAAGCTCGATGCCCGCCCGACAAAGAATGAGCAGCTGGCCTTTGCCGAACAATGGGGGCCGTGGCGCGCGGTAGCGGCTCGTATGCTCTGGATGCATTACCTGGACGCCCGAGGTCAGTGAAGGAGGAATTGTGATCTACGAAACTGAAATGAAACATCTTGCCCGCTGCGTGGAACTGGCTTCAATGGCCGTTGATAGCGGGAACCCGCCGTTTGGCTCTGTGCTGGTGGATGAGACCGGTGCCGTCAGGTACGAAGGACACAACGAAACCGCTGGCGGTGATGAGACCCGCCACCCGGAGTTTGAGATAGCCCGTTGGGCGGCTGCCAACATGACCCCGGACGAGCGAGCAGCTTCAACGGTCTATACCTCTGGCGAACACTGCCCGATGTGTGCGGCTGCCCATGGTTGGGTGGGGCTCGGCCGCATCGTCTACGCAAGCTCTTCAGAGCAGCTTTCAACCTGGCTGGATGAACTGCACGTGGCGCCACCGCCCGTTGCAACCCTGCCAATCAACCAGGTGGTTCCGGGCGTTCCCACCGAGGGCCCCTTCCCCGCGCTGGCAGACGCAGTGCGCGAGCTACACCAGCGTTATGCTTTGGCCGATCGAAACAAAACATAATTTCCAAGCAGGGCCAGGGATGCGCCCAGCACCGCGGTTGCTGTCCATTCAAAACCCTCGAGCCAGGTCGACACGCTCAGGGCGACCACCGGGAAGAGCACGGTGGCGTAGCCAGCCTTGTCGGCCCCGAGAGTCTGGATAACGGTGATGTAGCAATAAAAGGCAATGATGGAGCCGGGCACCGCCAGGAAGACGGTTGCTCCCCAGAATGTCGCCGCAGTGGGGACCACCCATTCCACACCCTGAATCAGGCACCAGATGCCAAGAATCACCGCGCCGTAAACCATGGCCCACGCATTGGCGAGGAAGAGCGGCACCTTGGACATCCGCACCTTGATGCTGACCAGGTTACCCATGGAAAACCAGAAGGTTCCGGCAATTGCGAACAGAATGCTGGTCGCCGTGGCATTGCCAAGCTGCAGATCATGCCAGAACAGAAGGGCCACGCCCGTGATACCCAGAGAAATTGCCGGATAGAGCCGGGCAGTCGGTCTCAGGCGCAACCAGAGCCAGCCATTCAGCGCGTTAAACAGAGCGGCCAAAGAAAACACCACCGCCAGCAAACCGCTTGTCATGGATTCAGCCGCACGATAAATCAGCAGGAAGTTGATGCTGTACAGGGTTGCCCCCTGCAGCACCAGCCAGCCGTGCTGTTTGAGGGTCAGTTTTTCCAGTCTGCGCACCAGAGTTACCACCAGCAATGCGACGGCAGAGGCCATGACGAATCGGTAGAAAACGGATAGATCGACCGGCGCCGCTTCAACCTGCAAACGAATCGCTGTCCAGGTGAGCCCCCAGATCAGTACCGTCAAACCATAGTGAACAGAGATGGGCATGGCGTTGATTCCTGTTGCTATCGGGAACAATCGTTGAGCAGGCACGAGCATAGGGCACAAGCCACACCAAAACTTGTCAGATCCTGCTGAACCATGGATGATTCTTGCGGAGGCTCCCTATGCAGACTGGTTCCAAACCCATGCCCGAATGCCCAAAGCAATTGCAGCCGGCCAATCGCGACATTGTCGATACCCTGAGAACGGCTGGCGTCGCTCCGCAGCGAATGCTTGAACTGGATCAGGGGCGGGCTCTGGCGCAATGGCAGAATCGTCAGGGCGAAGTGCGTTACGAGCGACCCAGACACCATGCTCTGAGCATCTACATAGACAAGGGCGAGCAGGCCCGAAGGGTATTGAACGGAAAGGTTGTAAGCCAGGGCTTTCCGGGCGCCGTCTGCCTGTTCCCGGCAGGCAGCCGCTCAAGTTGGCAAATCAGCGGACAGTTCGAATTTTTTCATCTCTATTTCAACGATCTGGACGTCGCCCGATGCGCCGAACAGACCTGGGATGCCGATCCGGACAAGCGTCAGCTTTCCGAGCTGTACCACGCCGAGGATCCGGTTCTCGCCCAGGCCGGCAAGCTACTGGCACTCAGCGACTGGCAGGCTCCCGGCCAGACCATGGCCATGGACCACCTCGCACAATGGCTCCTTCTCCAGGTTGTCAGTCGCCATTCCGGCGTCCGACAGACACTGCCGGAAGTCACGGGGCAGTTGTCATTTCGGTACCGCAGAATGCTGCAGGAACGAATCCACGCTCATCTGGATCAGTCATTAACGCTTGCCGAAATGGCCAGTTGGGTCAACCTGAGCCCCTATCATTTTGCCCGGCTTTTCAGGGCTACGTTCGGTTGCGCGCCTTATCAATATGTCCAGGAACAACGCTTGATCCTGGCTCGCGACCAGCTTCGGAACAGCCGAGACAAAATCACCGCCATTGCGCTCTCGTGCGGATTCAATGATTCCAGTCAGTTCAGCCGGGCGTTCAAGTCCAGGTTCGGAGTCAGCCCTTCAGGCTATCGATCCCACTCAGGGTCCGATCAATGAAGCAACATGGATCCGTTTCAGACTTCATGAAATAATACTTTGTTTATCAAAGCGTTCAGACGAGCACTATCCATGGCCATCGCAACTCGCCCCGAAAAACAGCCGAATGCAAACGGGTTTACGCTGATCGAACTGGTTCTCGTCGTTGTCATTCTTGGAGTTCTGGCCGCCTTTGCACTGCCACGATTTTCGGACCTCTCAACCGATGCCCGCCTGGCGGCATTGGATTCACTGGAAGGCACGATGAAAAGCACAATAGGAATAGTGAGAAGCAAAGCCTATGCACAGGGGCTGTCCCCAGCAGCCAGCAATCCCGGCGGAATACAGACCAACTATGTAATAGAAACTGAAGCGGGCCGCTCGGAAGTCGACTGGCGCAACCTGTGCCCAGAAAGCCGCGCCGAGGCGGATGATACGCTAACAATGCTTGATTACATCTCGGTGGACGCCAACGATTCCTCCCTGGAGACCTTCGTCGACAACCAGTACACCCGTGTAGGGTTTTCTTTGCCTGCAGGATCTGGCGCCGGCCCCGGCTGCTATGTCGAATACGATTCCTTCGGCGATCCGGAATGCACGGTGACCCAGATAACCTCGGAATGCTGACACACGTCTTATCCGAAAATCGGTTGAATGCAGCCTACTTTACCAAGCCAGACCGGGGCACAAGGCACGCCATTGCGGTGAGCGAAACATCCCGGAAAGTCGCCTCTGAAGCAACAACACTCGGGAATCGATCGTAAAGCATCCGACGGCAAGTAGAGGTTCTTGCCTCGGCTTTTTCGACGCAATCAGCGTGAACCTTCGTGCCACTGCCTTCGCCCGCGGCGTCGGAACAGAAGTCCGGAATCTGGGTGAAAATCCAGTCGACTGCGGCACTGAGTTCAACGGGATTGGCCCGGAGATTGGTCAGGCGGTTTGCATCAATTGGGTCGGGCTGTTCACGGGTCTGGTCCCATAGAACAAATAGCAGGGCGGCAGATACCAGTACAACAGTGACCTTGGGAAACTTCATGGGCGCCTTTTCAATCCGGTGAATCAGATCGCCGATCATAAACGCTCAGGCATCTGCTGTCCCGGTTTCCTATACTTATCTGGATTTCAACCAAACGGGCTTTCCAAGGAAAGCGTCCTGCCAATCAGACAACCCTGTCGCTCAAGCCAAAAGGAGTTTTGCAAATGACCACACTGATCGTTGGTCTCATTCTGTTTCTGGGCGTGCATTCGCTTTCAATCGTAAACGAGCCCCTGCGCAACCGACTGAACGCGTCCATGGGCGAGGGAGCCTTCAAAGGACTGTATTCCGTGGTGTCCCTCGTCGGTCTGGTTCTAATCGTCTGGGGTTACGGCGCCGCCCGGATGGATCCGACGGTGATCTACATGCCGCCCGCCTGGCTCAAGCATGTGGCCTTCCTGCTTCTGGTGCCTGTTTTCCCTTTGCTGTTTGCCACCTACCTGCCGGGTAAGATCAAGGCAAAACTGAAGCACCCCATGCTCATTGCCGTCAAGCTCTGGGCTCTGGCTCACCTTCTGGCGAACGGGATGCTCCACGACCTTCTGCTGTTCGGCTCCTTCCTTGCCTGGGCGGTAGCCGACCGGATCTCCATGAAGCGCAGAACCCAGCGCGCCATCACAACGTTGCCAGCGACCAAAGCCAATGATGTCATTGCGATCGTTGGCGGCCTTGCCGTGTATGTGGTCATGGTGGTGTGGGCCCACCAGTGGCTCTTTGGCGTGTCGCCGGTCTGATTGACCGGCACTTACCTGGACTAGAGGCCCTGGGCCCCGCGGCGCAACCAGTCGTGCACGAACGCAAGCTTGCGCTGCGCCGTTTCGGACAGGACAAACGGGTAGAGGTCAGACAGTCCCATGGAGCGGTTCACATGGTTAACCCGGATGGCCAGTGACGCAGCAACATTGATCAGCATGGCCGTGTCGGGCTCCGAGTAGGGATCCCAACCCTGTCTCGGCACCTCGGGCGAGGTCAGACCGGATGACACCAGGCTGTCGGTGATGTCCGTAAGGTGCAGCAGGTGTGCCGCAGTCTCCGCCCAGTCCTCGTGCGGGTGTGCCGAGGCGTAGCTGGTCAGGTAAAACAGTCGCCAGTCTTGCGGCGGGCCGTTATGGTAGTGATGCTCAAGGGCCGCCGGATAATCGGCGCGTTCATCACCGAACATCTCCCGGAACGCATCCAGAAAGTCTTTACGCAAGCTCAGGCGCCACCAAAGCATGTGGGCGATTTCATGGCGCATATGGCCGACCATGGTTCGATAGGGTTCGTCCAGGGCCTGCCGTCGGGTGGCACGAACCACGGGATCCGCCTCTGCGACGCTGATGGTTACCACGCCGTTCGCGTGCCCCATGGCAACCGGGGTCAGCCCCTCGGCCAACATGTGGAAAACCGGGCGCGTGCCCGGATCCTCAGGGCGAAACCAGTGCCAACGGCCGAGGTTGTCCAGCACCCAGCGCTTGGAGGCTTCTGTCTCGGCCCAATTGGGCATGGCGTTAGGAATATTGGGGTCGGGCGCCAGAGCAGTCATCGCGCAGGAACGACAGAAGGCCCCCTGTTCAGGCGCAATCCAGTTGCAGCCGATGATGTCCCGGTTCGCGCAAAAGGGCGGCATCGGGACGAAAGACCTGGCCTGTGGATCGTACGCGACCGGTGTGCCCTGTGCCGTGGTGAGATTGTCAAACCACAGGTTTCCGGAACCAACCGGGTTGGAAAAAACCTTCATAGAGCTGGTGCTCCTCTTGAACGGCAGTAAGCTCGAAAATGTGTTGCCGTTCTTCCGAACCTATACCCTATAGACAAGGAACACCAGCCAGACCACCAAATCGACCGGGTATCACTTACACGCTGATCACCAGATCGTCGTAATCAAAACGTACTTTCGGTAAGCCGGAGGTTCGGTCACGGGCACTGCGGTAACCCAAAGCAACGATGGCAGTAGTCTCAAGGCTCAGTTTTGCCAGTCCAAGTACGTCATCGTAGGCTTGGTGATCGAAACCGGTCATCGGGCAGCTATCTACTCGCATTGAAGCTGCCGCAGTGAGCAGGGTCCCCAGGGCAATATAGGCCTGCTGGTGCGCCCACACCCGTTTTTCTTCTCGGGATTTGGCTGCAAGCGCCTCTTTCATGTGCGCCACATAGCCGGAGATATCCTGGGCAGGTACGTCGCGGGTTTTCACAAACTGGGTGACATACCTGTCGACCGTGTGGTCACCAATATCCGTTTGCGCCGCAAAAACGATCAAGTGAGAGCAGTCCAACACTTTCTGTTGGCCAAAAGAGTAGGCCAGCAAATCCTGCCGAACCGACTTGCTCTCGACAACCAGAATTTTATAGGGCTGCAGTCCATAAGAAGAGGCGCTCTTGCGAGCCGCATCAACCAGTGTTTCCACCGTATGGGCACCAAGCTTTTCGGGTGAAAACTCGCGGACGGCGTAACGCCAGTCCAGGGCTTCATGAATGTTCATAGCGATATCTCCAGTAAAGATTCAAAGATCGGCAAATTAGCGATTAGAGGCATACGGTATTGCAATTGGCCGCAACGGAGCGGCGTCTCCGCCACGAATCTTTAGAGGTGTTCCAATGAACGCGAACTCGTACACCTTGTCTTCTGCCAGTTGCTCCAGGTTTACCAGTTCCATAATCGTGACGCCCTGCTGGGCTAGCAGGTAAGTATGCACGGGCACGTAGTTTTCGCTGTCCTCGGACGGGAATCCCTCAAAGCTCAGATTGTCAGCGCCCAGCGACAATGCCTGCTTGTCTCCGGCCAAATAGTGCGCTGCATCCATTCCCAGCCCAGGCGCATTGACCATAAAGCGGCGTCCATCGCTGTAATGGCGCATGCGGCCGGTGCGAATCAGCACCACATCGCCCGGGGCAATATCGGTCCCCTGAACGGTCAGCGTGTATTTGATGTCTTCCCGCGTAATTCGATAGCCGGGCGAAAGCTCGTCAAGGCCTTTTGCCGCGGGAATATCCAGCAGCACGCCCCGGGCAATAATCGGCGGCAGTTTCTCTACGCCTGTCCGATTCCAACCCCGGTCGCCCAAATGCTCCTCAGCGGAAAAATGATTCCAGACCTTGCCGTTCAGGCCGAAATGGTTAAGTGCGTCAATATGGGTGCCCGTGTGCGCGTACATTGAGAATGCTGAGCCTGTGTAGCTGACGTGCGCGTTCATCTCGTCGCCTACCGACATGGGATCGTCCACTTGGGTGCCCTTAGGAGTATGGGTCATCCACATCTGGAATCGAGGGTCTCCTGCTTCCTGCCAGCTGGGCATGCCGATGTAGTACTCAACGCTAAGATCGTAGGTTGTCGCCGGGTTCAGGTTCTCCAGCGCCGCTTTTCGGGATTCCGGGGTGATCATGTTCAAGCGACCAATTTCATCATCCGGCCCCCAGGGGCTCGAAGCCACATCAGCGCCCAACACAATGGCCGGTGCCAGAATAGTGGCAAGAAAGGTGGATTGGAAAAGTGCAGTGCGATGGTTCATAGAGTTGCCTCCTTCAGGTTGAAGTAGCAACTCTAGGGGTGCGTAAACGCCCAAAAAACAGACTGAACAGAACTATATATTTTCCAAAACGGAAACAATAAAGGAAAGAAAGAAGATTAGCCGCGAGATTGCCGCTATTCCCAGTACGGCTTCTCTCCCAGATACTGATCGAGGTGATCAAGTAGCAGACGGACCTTCGTGGGTTGCTTACGCCCGGGTGGGAAAAGGGCAAATACAGTGTAGGGTTCGGGTGGATAGTCGGGAAGCAGAGGAATCAAGGAGCCTGATTCAATATCTTCCTGCACCAAAAAGCGTGGGAGGTAACCGATGCCAGCCCCACTCAAAAGACTCTGGCGGATTGCCAGACTGCTGTCTGTTCGAAAGTTGCCACTGACCATCACTTCCTGATCACCGAGCTTCCAAACCCTCGGCCTGTCATGGAGAGTAAACGTCAAGCAATTATGCCTGGCCAGATCCGATGGGGCATGAATCTCCGGGACATCCTTCAGATACTCTGGTGATGCACAAACGATGTTCCTGGACTTTCTGAGTGGTCTGGCCATCAGGCTCGAATCCGCCAGGGAACTGCGAACCCGGATGGCGATATCAACGCCCTGCTCCACCAGATCGACCATCCGATCGCTGAGCTGCAAATCGATATCGATCTCGGGAAAGCGGTTCAGAAAACTGTCGATAGCCTCTGAGATGTGGGTCAGCCCGAAAGACATTGGCACATTCAGCCTTATTGTCCCCTTTGGCTCCGCCTGAAACCCTCTTGCCTCCAGTTCTGCGTCTTCCAGTTCATCCAAAAGGGCTTGGGTACGCTTGAGAAAGGCAAACCCCGCATCGGTCAGGTTCATTCGGCGAGTGGTTCGGTTGATCAGCCTCGTATCGAGGTCCCGTTCCAGAAAAGCGATGTGTTTGCTGACTGTCGCCGCAGTGATCTCCAGGTCATCCGCAGCCCGGGTAAAACTGCCCAGCTCCGCCACTCGCCTGAAGATGTTCATCGCTACCAGCTTGTCGGTGGCCACTGAACGCTCCTGATTATTTCCGATTTGGAAGAAGTATTGTTCGAATGCGCCCAGTTATCAACTTAATCAATTACGGCAAACTGGCTCACGGTAATGCCCCTCACAACCCGGAGCACTCAGTGATGATAGCCTCTATGCAGCGTTCGCTTTTCCCGCCGCAGGCCGCAGTTTGGGGCCTCCTGCTGGCCAATGGATTCCTGATCGCCTTGATGTTGGCGCTGGCAAAAGCAGCAACATCCCAAGGTATGCCGGCCGTCACTTATGCTTTCTGGCAAACGCTTATTGCAGGATCCGTTCTGCTGGTATTCTCCCAGAAACGCCGCTCTCTGCTGGAACGTCGCCTGAGCTGCTATTTTCTTATCAGCGGTCTGACCGGTATAGCGGTCCCGAATGTCATCGGGTTTTATCTGGTGACAAAACTGGGGGCAGGATTCACGGGCATCATGTATGCCCTGCCACCAATATTTACGTTTCTGATCGCCACTGGCATGGGGCTCGAAAAACGCAGCTGGATCAAACTGGCCGGGCTATCAATTGCGGTCATTGCCTGCGCCTGGATCGTGCTGCAACGTCATTCTGAGATCAGCAGCCCTAACCTTCTCTGGTTCGCCATGGGCCTGATCATCCCAGCCATGCTGTCTATCGGTAACGTCTACCGTTCAGTGGCATGGCCTGATGCAGTAAAGCCCATGGTCCTCGCAGCAGGGACATTGCTGGCTTCAGCTATGACACTTGGTCTGTTTGCAGGTCTGACTGGGACGCCCATTTTTCCCGTAGGCACAGGATCTTACCTTCTTGGTATTGTCATTCTGCAGGGCCTTTTAACTGCGCTGACCTACCTCTGCGCCTTTGAACTCCAGCGTCGCTCCAACCCGGTTTTCTACAGCCAGCTCGGCGCGGTCGCCGCCATGTTCGGGTTACTGATTGGCGTAATCTGGTTCAACGAGCACTACTCAATGAGCATCTGGCTTGGCGCCCTCGTGGTTATCCTGGGGCTCCGGATAAGCAACAGAACGAAACCAACGAGCCCTGAAACCTGAGTCATCAAGGGCATTCATAACCAACCCTCAAACAAATTCATTTGCCTGATCCGGATGCCGTTTCTAGGATGGTGGCTTCTGTCGCCCAAAATAAAAATCACACCCCGGGGAACAAGGCACCATGACTTTTCGCTCCGTACTGATTGCCAATCGCGGCGAAATCGCGATCCGCATTGCCCGAGCCTGCAGCGAACTGGGATTGCGGTCTGTGGCCGTATTCTCTGAAGACGACGACGCCAGCCTGCATACCCGTATGGCCGATGAGGCGGTGGCTTTAACGGGCCATGGCGTAAAGGCTTACCTGGATGGAGCGCAACTGATAGACGTCGCAAAGGCCCATGGCTGCGAGGCGGTCCATCCTGGCTACGGATTCCTGGCGGAAAACGCCGGTTTTGCCCGCGCATGCGAACAGGCCGGGCTGATCTTTATTGGCCCTTCGCCCGACGTGTTGGAGGGGTTTGGTGACAAGTCGGCTGCCAGGGCCCTGGCAGAGCGCTGCGAGGTTCCCCTGATAAAGGGAATCAACAGATCGGTGTGCCTCACCGAGGCCCGCGCCTTCCTGGACGAGCACGGGCCTCTTATGATCAAAGCGATTGCCGGTGGCGGCGGCCGCGGCATGCGGGCGGTTCACGCCGAAACAGAACTTGAGCAGGCCTTCCAGCGCTGCCAGTCCGAGGCTCAGGCAGCGTTCGGCAACGGCTCACTTTACGTTGAGCAGTTGATCGCTCGGGCAAGGCACATCGAAATCCAGATAGTCGGCGACGGTACCGGAGCCGTCAGTCACCTCTGGGAACGCGACTGCAGCCTGCAACGGCGAAATCAGAAGCTGATCGAGATTGCACCGAGTCCTTTACTGGACGCCTCGATCCGGGACGCCATGATCGACTGCGCCCTGAAACTGGCCGGCGCCGTTAACTACCGTGGTCTCGGCACCTTTGAGTTTCTGGTGGACGAGGACCACCCCGGCCGTTTCTATTTCATGGAAGCCAATCCCCGCATCCAGGTAGAGCACACCATCACCGAGGAGATTACCGGCGTTGATCTCGTTCAAACCCAGCTGCAATTGTTTGGCGGCCAGAGCCTCACTGATCTGGCTCTTGAGTCGGCACCCACCGTGCGGGGCTTCGCGATTCAGGCGCGAATCAACAGCGAAACGCTCCACGCCGATGGTCATGCCACCGCCGCTACCGGCACACTGAGCACCTACGAGCCACCGTCTGGCCCGGGTTTACGGGTCGATGGCTACGGGTACACCGGTTACACCATCAGCCCTTCGTTTGACTCCCTGCTCGCCAAGCTGGTTGCCCATGGCGGCGATTACCCTTCAACACTTCGGCGGCTTTATCGCGCCCTGTGCGAATTCCGGCTAACCGGTGTCAGCAGCAATATTGGTCTGCTGCAAAATCTGGTCCGCCATTCCGGCGTGGAAACCTGGGCTGTTACCACCCGCTTTGTCGAAGACAACCTGAAACACCTGATCCCGGAAGCGACCAAAACCGCTCACCCGCGCCTGCACTTTGGCAACGCATCTGCCTCGGCGGTCGACGAAAGCCCGGGCGCCATCGCCGCACCGGCGGGCACCATCGGCATTGAGGCGCCCAGTTCAGGCACGGTTGTCAGTATCGATGTGACACCAGGAGATTCCGTCGCCATCGGCGACCCGGTGGCGGTGCTTGAAGCCATGAAAATGGAGTTTGTGGTCAAGGCAACCAACTCCGGCATCATCCACGCTATTGCCGCAGAACCAGGGACAACGGTGAACGACGGGCAGGCACTGGTCTACCTGGAACCAGCCGACGTCGAGGCCGGCGGCATTCAGAATGAAGAGACGGTTGATTTGGAGTACATCCGGGCCGATCTCGCCGAGGTTCTGGAGCGTCATGACCTGCTGACTGACCAGCGCCGACCGGAGGCGGTCGCAAAGCGGCGTAAAACTGCTCAGCGAACCGCTCGTGAGAACGTTGAAGACCTGCTCGACCCCGACAGCTTCAATGAATACGGAGCTCTTGCACTGGCGGCACAGCGACGCCGACGTTCGGCGGACAAAGTGGCTGAAATGAGCCCGGCGGATGGCCTGATTACCGCCATTGGCACCGTGAACGCGCCGGCATTTGGCCCCGAAGCCGGGCGTTGCGCCACCATGGCCTACGATTACACGGTGTTCGCAGGCACTCAGGGGCTGACGAATCACCGCAAGGCAGACCGAATTCTTGCTCTGGCGGAGCAATGGCGAATCCCACTGGTTCTATTCGCGGAAGGCGGCGGGGGTCGCCCATCCGACACCGACGCCAACGGCGTGTCCTTTCTGGACTGTCATACCTTTGTCAGCATGGCACGGCTCTCCGGCGTCGTGCCCACGCTCGGTATTGTGTCCGGCCGTTGCTATGCCGGCAACGCAGCCTTGCTCGGCTGCTGCGACACCATCATTGCCACCAGAGACGCCAATCTGGGGATGGCGGGACCCGCCATGATTGAAGGCGGCGGCCTTGGGCGGTTCAGCCCGGAACAAGTGGGGCCGGTGTCCGTCATGGGGCCCAACGGTGTGATTGATGTCCTGGTCGAGGACGAAACTGAAGCGGTCAGTGTCGCGAAGAAATATCTGTCCTACTTTCAGGGCACGTTGGAAGGCTGGCAGTGCGACGATCAACGACGGCTACGCCACCTGATTCCGGAAAACCGCATGCGGGTCTACGATATCCGTCAGGTTATCGAAACCCTGGCCGATCAGGACAGTGTCCTGGAACTCCGCAGCCAGTTTGCGCCAGGCCTGATCACGGCGCTGGTCCGTATTGAAGGTCGTCCCATGGGCCTGATCGCCAACAACCCGGCCCACCTGGGCGGAGCGGTCGATTCCAGCGCAGGCGACAAGGCTGCCCGCTTCATGCAGCTCTGTAATGCCCACAGCCTTCCGATCCTGTCACTGTGTGACACACCGGGCTTCATGGTGGGGCCTGACGCCGAAAAACAGGCCACCATTCGCCACATCTCACGTATGTTCGTGGCGGCAGCCAAACTCAGTGTGCCTTTCTTCACCGTGATTCTGCGTAAGGCGTACGGTCTTGGCGCCCAGGCCATGGCAGCGGGCAGCATGCTCACCCCCTTCTTTACGGCCGCCTGGCCAAGCGGTGAGTTCGGGCCCATGGGCTGGGAAGGCGCCGTGCGCCTGGGCTTTGCCAAAGAACTGGCTGCCCAGCCTGATGAGGAATCAAGGCAGAAGATGTTCGATACCCTGGTCGCCAAAGCCTATGAGCAAGGCAAGGCACTCAACGTGGCCAGTTATCTGGAGATTGATGCGGTGATCGACCCGCAGGAAACGCGGGCGTGGTTGATACGCGGACTTAATTCCACTTCCGGCATTCAGTCTGGGGAAGGCGGGAAATTCGTCGATACCTGGTGAGCGGGGGCTCTAGAATTGGCTTCTGCCCCGCAACAGAACCTGGAAATCATCAATACTGTCGTCGCCATCCAGGGGAAAGGCGAAGTCGAGGTGCAGCATGCGCTGCACCTCAATGCGGCTGGACGCCAGCCGAATGCCGAAGCCAACATCCTTCAGAACACCTTCGTCCGGCCCACTGTTCCGGTCGTCAGTGAACCAGGCCCGGCCGACGTCGGTGAAGATTACACCACCAACCCGAAACAGCTTGAACGGATGCCAGTCCGGGAAATAGCGCCGCTCCAGGGTCCATAGCAGCCTGCGGTCACCCTGCTGGTATTCGCTGGGATAGCCACGCAGGCCGTTCTCCCCGCCAATCAGCAGTTGCTGATCGGCTGTCAGATTGTGTGCTGCGGTGAACGCGAGATTGGTGTACCAGCTGTTCCAGCGCTCTGAGCCGCCATGGAAGTACTGAACGCTCACTGTGCCCAGCAGGTTTTCCACCCGATCTTCGTCGAGACGGTAGGTGCCGCTCTGGCTGAGGGAATAGCTGGCGTAGTTGGTCTCCGAGGCATGCAGCGCATCCTGGAAATCCATATTCAGAACCACCCGGTCTTCTGTGGCACCCAACCCGCTGCCCGAGTAGCCCAGCTCTGTCCGCCAAACGAAACCGTCCCGCACATCTTCCACCCGCTGGAGCCGGGTCAGGTTGGTCATTTCACGGAAACGGTTCTGGCGGTAATCAAAGCCAATCCAGGGGTAACTCAGGGTCCTGTCGTCCGGAAAGATGTCGAGATCGGGTTCGTTGGGCAAACGGTCGAACATGAGTGCATTGTAGCGGTAGCCGGCGAGCAACCTCAGTTGCCGGCTGTCCCTTTCCGCCAGGCGCCAGCCTCCATCGATACTGAAGAACTCCTGGCTGCGCCGATAATCGGCAATAGCCTTTGCGCCGACATAGCGGGATTCTTCCCTTACGTCATCGATGCCGCTCAACCCAAAACGCCAGTTGGTGGTCTCGCTGAAGAAAGGCCTCTCAAGATAGGCGCCGCGGCCCCGGCCGTCGCTTCTCTCATCGAACGAGAACCCCGCCTGCCAATGCGAACCCAGTACATTGGGATCATCAAAATACAGACTGGTTTCGGTGCGGTCCGGGTCCTTCGCATAGCCGATTCCAAGGCTCTTGCCTGATCCGGCAAAGTTGGGGTCAGACAACCCGAAGTTGGTGGTATTCTCGCCCCCGGATCGGGATACCCCCACGCTCGGGAACAGTGTCCAGGTATCCCTGGTAAGCACGCTTACCTCAACCTCGTTGCCACAAACCCGGGTTACGCCTACCCAGGCAGCGGTCAAATACTCACGCTGGCGCAGCACCCGCTCGGATTCGGAGATAAGCTCGGGCTCGTAGACATCGCCTTCTTCAAACACCAACTGGGCCCGCAAGGCGGACTCCCAGGTAGGCGTGTTGAGCGCGTTCAGAGTTCGATAGAGCGCGTTGTCCTGCTCAGGGTCGGTGGTATCAAAGATGGGACGGCGAAGAACTCGGATGCTGGCGATGCGTGCATCCTCGGAAATCACCAGATCGTTCTGGCGGGCGAGCTGATCTCTCGGTTTGTCCAGATCAATGGCTTCCGGCTGGATACTGCTGGCAATACAATCGCCCTGGCCCGATTCGGCGGCCAGGCAGGATCCGGCAAAAACCATTCCCGAGACAACAAGCGTTTTCCTGGAAACCATACTGACCTCTCGAGGCGCCCAGACAATAATTTAGCCCAGCGATGCCTCCATGTCAGCGTTCAGGCGGTCTCCAGACAGGGACATCCTCCTGCTTCGGCTCATCCCAATCACTCTGCATGGCACTGCTGAGTGCTTCTTCCAGCTTCATGAATAACTCACCGTAGCGGGGGCTGAACCGGATGCCCTCCTCGATTTCCTTCCAGGCGTCGAACAGCTCATCCTCGTGGGCTTTTTCATTGTCGAGGAAGGCCCAGGTCATCTGACGGGCACGCATCGGGTGCACACCCATGGCGGTCAGGGCATGACCACCGAGTTCAAGTGCCGAATGATAGGTTTCACTCACCACATCATCGGCCCCGGCCTCGCGCAGTCGGTATCCGTGGCCTCTGTCGAAAGCGCGGGCCAGCACCCAGACACCGGGGAAGAACTGCTTCACATGCTCCACCATCTGCACCGAACGGTCACGGTCGTCGATCGCCACGACCAGCAGCCGGGCCTGTTCGATGCCTGCGGTTTCCAGCAAATCCGGGCGACTCGCATCCCCGAAAAAACTTTTGATATTGATCTGCCGGAGGTTCTCGATCTGTTCGATCTCATGGTCCAATGCAACGATGGGAACATTATTGGCCCGCAATAGCCGGCAGACAATCTGGCCGAAACGACCAACACCAGCGACGATAACCGGCGCCTGTTCATCGATGGTATCCGCCTCGCGCTCGTCGTTTTGTGAACGACGATAACGAGGTAAGACAATCCGGTCGTACACGATAAACAGCAAAGGCGTCAGGAACATCGACAGCGCCACCACCAGTGAGAGGACCTGTGACGTTTCCATGGGAATCACGTTGTTCTGGACACTGTAGGTCAGAAGCACAAAGCCAAACTCACCGGCCTGTGCCAGGGACAACGTAAACAGCCAGCCATTACTGCCATGAACCCGGAACAGCAACGCCAGGCCGAGCAGAATCGCGGCCTTGACTGCGATCACCGCAACCGCAAGTGACACCACCGTACTCCATTGCTCGGACAACACATCGAAGTTGATGCCCGCGCCAACGGTGATGAAGAACAGGCCCAGCAACAGTCCCTTGAACGGTTCGATGTTCGCTTCCAACTCATGCCGGAATTCACTGTTAGCCAGAACGACACCAGCCAGGAAGGCCCCAAGCGCCGGGGACAGATTTACCAGACTCATCAGGGCCGCAATCCCGATGACCAGCATCAGCGCCGTGGCGGTGAATACTTCACGCAAGCCCGACTGCACCACATAACGAAACAGGGGCCGGCTCAGATAGTGGCCGCCAACAATCACGGCACCAACGGCCGCCACCACAACCAGCCCATGAGCCCATCCCGAGAGATTATCCACCAGGCTGAGGTGACCTTGCTGGGCGTCGGAACCTGCTGTGGCGTCCATGAGTTCCGGCAGGGCCAGCAAGGGGATAAGGGCGAGCATCGGAATAACAGCGATGTCCTGAAACAGCAGGACAGAGAAAGCACTGCGACCACCTTCGGTTTTGACCAATCCCTTTTCGTTGAGGGTTTGAAGAACAATCGCCGTGGACGACAGAGCAAAGATCAGACCGACCGCAATGGCTGTCTGCCACTGCAGTCCCAACCATGCGGCCACTGCCATGCCTGCAGCCGCCGTCAGCACCACCTGCAGCCCGCCCAGCCCGACCAGGCGCACACGCATGGCCCAGAGCGCCCTGGGGTCGAGTTCCATACCCACCAGGAATAGCATCATGACCACACCAAACTCGGCAAAATGCTGAATGGTATTGGCTTCCTGCCCTACCAGCCCCGTGACCGGTCCAATAACCACACCGGCCACGAGATACCCGAGAACAGAGCCCAGCCCCAGGCGTTTTGCCAGGGGCACAGCGATGACTGCTGCCACCAGGTAGATAAAAGCCTGGACAAAATAAACTGTCATCAATGATTTCCTTGATTCAAAGTCGGGCGGCTAGAGGAAATGCGCAATACTATTACCTGCAGCACCGTTTAGCGTAGACCGAGGAACGCCTCTTTGACATGCGAGGCAAGCGCATCATTAAGGGGATTTGAACCCCGGCGTACCAACGCCAGCTGATAGAAGCCGATTTCCGGCAGGCTATCACCGGCAACCTCTTTCAGAGGCGGACGAATCAGGCTTTGCGGAAACGGGGCCACGGCGAGATCCGCCAGCATAGCGGCCTCCTGACC
Organism: Marinobacter sp. 3-2; assembly: GCF_003751355.1. Classification (NCBI taxonomy): domain Bacteria; kingdom Pseudomonadati; phylum Pseudomonadota; class Gammaproteobacteria; order Pseudomonadales; family Marinobacteraceae; genus Marinobacter; species Marinobacter sp. 3-2. The sequence continues at coordinate 805,002 of NZ_RJUQ01000011.1, forward strand.
GGAACAATGCTCACAGGTGTAGGCAATCCTGTAAGGTATACCCGCTTTGTCCAGTGTCCGAAGGGTCATACGCCGCCAGGCACATCCCTCATGGGCCATGGCAATCGGGAGCGGGGAACGCTGATAGGCCGATGAGCCCTCTCGCCCGGCCCAAACCAGCGGTTCCTCGTGCACCACCTCACCGCGGGGAATACGCCCCTCATCGGCCACAGTTACCAGGGTCATATCCAGTTCCCCGGCGTCCAGGCGAGCGAGATTCTGTTTGCTCGAACCAACCACGACATCCACCAGCACGGCGGGATAGGATCTGGCAAATTCTGCCAGAACTTCCGGCAGAATCCGGGTACCCACATCGTCAGATGTGCCAATACCCACTTTCCCCTCAAGGGTTGGCGAAACGAAATACTGCACGGCCTCTTCATTCAGGCGCAGCAATCGGCGCCCATAATCAAGAAGAACCTCCCCTTCTGCGGTCAACGTGACACGCCTGGGTTCGCGAACAAACAGGGTTTTCCCGAGGTTCCGCTCAAGCTGTTTGATCTGCATGCTCAGGGCGGAAGGTGTTCGGTGAACGGCTTTGGCGGCACTGGTAAACGTGCCATGTTCCGCAATGGCAACGAAACTCCGGAGCACATCGTTATCAAGCAGAGGCATGTTCATGGGCGGACCCTACGGATAGATTTATGGCCGGCAACTGCCTTAAGCATAACTGAACAAGATCTTAAATTCTTTTCGTTTGATTGAAGGCAGAGAGAATACCAGAATAGCGGCTGTAGGCACCCGTAGGCGAGTTACAAGACGTCTCCAAACGAGCTGCTGCAAGTCATTCACCAACAGTCGGGGCCGTAGACATGTTGAAGAGCACAGAGCATCAGGCACACTCCGCAATGCAGCCGATCACCTCCTGGATTGAGGGATATTCCAGACGCCAGCAATTCCGCCGTATGGCAGAGTCATTGCTGAAAGAAAAAGATGATACGCTTTCGGATCTTGGCTACGACCGCCATGATCTGGAAGGCGCCTTGCACCTTCCCATCCGGAACGATGCAATGCAATACATCGAGGCACGTCGTTCCAGACGTGCTGTGGAAGCGCGCAGAGCCAAAACTCCTCGGCTCGCAGGCTAAGCGCGCGGCAATTCCGAGAACCGTATCAGGTTATACTCGCCTGTCAGCACATCGGCCAGATGGCTGATGTGCTCGGGCGTGATTTCACAGCAGCCGCCAACAACACCTGCGCCGTCATCCAACCACTGTTTCACCTGAAGCCCATACACCCCGGGTGACACGTCCTGCCTGGCTTCCAGTTCATCCACCAGCGCTCCGCCGGCCATTGGTTCAACTGTTTTGAACGCGTTTGCGTAGCCACCCGTGCAGGGGTAAAGGCCGGCCAGTTCAGGCATTGCCTGCGAAATCACTTCCGGGTCGCAGCAATTGAGCATTATCGCCGTTGGCCCTGACGCCCTCACCGCTTCAACAGCCTCAGCGAGGGTCTCCCCTGACCGGAGCTTGCCATCGGCTTCCAGTCTGAAAGCCACTCCGAAGGGTTTGCCTGATTCATTGGCGGCAGCACAGGCGGCTTTCGCCTCCAGCGAGTTGGTCATGGTTTCGATGAGGAAGACGTCCGCCCCACTCTGCAGTTTAACGAGGATGTCGAATTCCGATTTCAGATCCTCGAACGTCCGGTCAGGCTGGCTCCGATAGCTTCCGACCAGGGGCGGCAGGCAGCCGGCGATATCAACGTCGGCACCCGTTAACGCGATGGCGCGCTCCAACACCTCGAAAGCCCGTTGATGGATTGCACCAATCTCGTCACCAAGGCCTTCTCTGGCCAGTCGCGTGGGCGTTGCAGCATAGGTGTTCAGTGTCAGGGTACGGGCGCCGGCCCTGATAAAGTCAGCATGGACATCGGTAACAACGTCCGGCTGCTCCCGCATTACCGCCACTGACCAGAGCAGTGACGTAACATTCATGGCCCTGCGGTAGATTTCCTGGCCCAGGCCGCCATCGAGAAGTGCAACAGATTTCATAAAGTACTCATCAGGGTGTAACGATATTGAACCGGCCCTGAGGCTTGTCCAGCATACTGAAAAAGCCTATCAGGTCGAGCCGGCTTCCCTCAAAGCTGATCTCGTCGCTGAACAGAAGTTCCTTCAGCCCCGCACGGCCGATCAACAGATCCACAAACAAAGACCGCGTCAGATTCAATGTGGCGTCAGCGGGAGTGTCCTCATTAACCAGTCGGTTGTGAAGCACGGAATGTTTCAGAGTCAGCAGATAACTTTCCTTGAGATCCGTGAAGGTAATCTTGATGACGGCGCTCTCCCCTTCTGCGTCTTCGGCCTTCAGCCGCACCGCCATGCTGTCGAAGAACAGGGATACCGGCGTGTTCAGCAGCACTTCTCTCATCATCGCCGGTTTGATGCCCTCTTCCGGCGAACCATGGCGCAGCTCGTATGCCCCCGTCAGGTAGAAGTCCCGCCAGGGGGCGGATTCCGCCTGATAGCCAAGCTGGTCATAGACGTTGGCCAGAAGCTGTTTTGCATCGTCATTCCCCGGCTCGGCAAAGACCACCTGATTGAGCAATTCCGCCAGCCACCGGTAGGTGTCGCGCCCTTCGCTAGCCCCCATGGCAGAGGCCGCCTCGAAATCCTCGCGGGCTCTTTCCAGAACCTTTTCAGCGCCACCCATCATCTGGACATAACGCTGGGCCGAATCACTTTCCGGAAGTGGGTCTAGCTGAGCCGGGTTCGCTGTAAACCACCCCAGGTAGTGCTGATACACCGCTTTGGCGTTGTGAGACACGGTGCCGTAGTACCCCTGGTTATGGAACGCCCGATTCAGCTCCGGCGGCAGCTTGAGCTGATCGGCGATCTCCCTGGGCGTCGCACCCTGATTCATCAAACGCACCGTCTGATCGTGAATGAACTTGTAGGTATCCCGCTGAACAGCCAGGAAGTCCTGGATATTCTCTTGGCCCCACAGCGGCCAGTGATGGCTGCCGAAGTAGATATCGGCGTCGGCAAACAGAGTCTTTGCTTCGTCGATAAAGCTGCTCCATAGACGGGCATCCCGAACCTTCGCGCCCCTCAGGGTGTAGATGTTGTGCATATTGCGGCTGACCAGCTCGGCACCGCAAAAGGCCTTTTGTTCAGGGAGGTAGAAGGTGAACTCTGCAGGCGCTTCGGAACCAGAGACAATCTGGAAAATCATCGGAACGCCGTCCACCTCCAGCTCCGTACCGGTTTCGCTGATCAGATCCGTCGCCGGGGCAAAGCCAAAGATGCCAAAAGCCGGGCCTTTGCCCAGACCAGTGCCAACATGGCCGCGTTCGTCTCGATCCAGACGCTTGCCATACATGAACATGGCCCGGCGTGTCATGGCAGGGCCGGCGATAATGTTCTCGCTGGTTGCCTCCTCCTCAAAGCCCTCTGGCGCGATAATCCGCAGGTTGGCTTTTTCCTCGTCCGAAAGGTGCTGGAGAATGCCCTGCACGCCGCCAAAGTGATCAATGTGGCTGTGGGTAAAGAGAATCGCTCGCACCGGCTTTTCGCCCAGATGTTCTCGAGCAAACAGGAAGGCTTTGCTGGCAGTCTCCCGGGCGGTCAGAGGATCCACCAGGATCCACCCGGTTTCGCCTTCGATGATCGACATGTTCGCCAGGTCGTAACCCCGGATCTGGTAGAGCCCGTCGGTGACCTTGAACAACCCGTGAATGTTGTTGAGGGCAGCCTGGCGCCAGAGGCTTGGATTGACCGAGGCCGGGGCGTTTTCTCCATCCTCGTCAATAAATCCGTAGGCCGGCATGTTCCAGACTTCACCGCCTTCCAGATGATCAATGACCAGTTCAGGGTCCCGGGCAATCAGTCCGCGTCGCGCGTTCTCGAAATCGTCACGGTTATCGAAGGGTCGCTGGTCCAACACATCCCGATTGGCCTGCTCGGTCGTGGCGGTCGGCGCAGTGTGTCCGGCGCTGTTGGCTGCGGAAGAATCAGGACCGGAATCGCAACCCGTCATCACTAGGGCAATGCCCAGCAAAGGAGCGAAAAGAAACTTTCGGGATAGTGGCATATGGGGAAACCTTTTCGGTCTATTGTTATTGGTTACCCCAAGTTTACTTCAGGGTGGGCCTGCATCTGTGCAAATTAGCCAAAATACTCCTGAATCCACTCGAACAGTTTGGTGGTTGTCATGTCGTTGAGCGCCATCTGCTGAAAGTCGTTCCCCACTTCGTCTTCAATGGTCACGAACTGGTACAGAAGAGTGCCCGGCTGTTCATCGTGAAGGATCAGCGTAATCCTTCGGCGGGTACGCAGGCAGTCAATGGTCATCACATCCGCCGGTATACCGGCATCGCGCATACCACGGCGCACCTCTACCACCGGATTGATGTGCTGATGGGTTGCCTGGATGCGGGCATGGGCATCGCTGGCAAGGTCGGACAGGGTTTTCAGGGGATCTTCAGACATCGGAAACCTTTTGATGAGACAAACACTCAGTTCTTCCTGATCTCAGAGTAGCACTCAGCCAGGTAGTCTATGAAAGCTCTCACCGCCGGGCACTATCAAAATCAGCCCCCGGCAGGCAGGGTCCCATGCCACACCGGCAACTCCAGATCCTCCGGATCGTCATTCGGATCGCCGGTGCGGCTTTTGAAGGCCCCTTCTTCAATCGGTATCCGGAACAGCGCGGTTGCCTTTCGTTCCTTGTCATTCGGCGCCCTTACCTGCTCCCACCGCCCCGGCTCGATCTGGTTGATGATGGCACGGAACGCGGCATCAAAGGCGGCATGGTCCGTGACCGGCACAGCATGGCCATACAACACCAGTGACTCGTAGTTGGCACTGTGGTTGAACGCCGATTTTGTCATCACCCATTCATTTGTCACGGCGAAGGAAATGCAGAGCAATACGCCCGATTCCAGACGCCGGGACAATCGTCCACCATTGAGCGTGTGCACATAGAGGTCGTCGCCCAGTCGCCAGGCAGTGATCGGGATGATGCGAGGCTCGCCATCTTCCACAAATCCTAGATGCGCCGTTTTGAGCCGATCAATCAGCCTGTAGGCTGTTTCCCTGTCATAGCTGGCTCGCTTTACCGCCCTCTGCACCCTGCTGCGTGGACAAGAAGTCAGCGGGGAGGCGCTGGGCCCGGCCAAATCAGTCGTTGTCATCAGAAGCTCCTTTCCGGTCTTGCACTTCACAAAATGTACTTCTATTGAAAGGCACTTCTGATACCATCGAAAGATCCAGATTATGACTTTTGATAGGACCAGTTGATGTGATTGATGATATTCGCTTGGACAGCGCGCATCCTCTGCAGCATCAGCTGTATCAACGGTTGTCCGAACGGATACTCGACCAGCGCTACCCACCCGGGCGCCAGCTTCCGCCCAGCCGCCAGATGGCGAAGGATCTTGGCATCAGCCGCAATACGGTGAACGCCGTTTATGAGCAGCTCAAGGCGGAGGGCTTTCTTCAAAGCAGAGCGGGCAAGGGTATCTTCGTCCATGAAGAAATCAAATCAGCGATAAACCCCTCAGGGCCGGGCCTGGAGAAATCCGGTGGCGTTTCCATGAATTTGCCACCGCTGCCGCCACTTCCAGCGGGAACGCCGAAGCCTGTTGAAGACGCCAGTTTGCCATTCCAGCCGGGCTTGCCAGACCTGGATGCATTCCCCATCCGCAGCTGGAACCGGATCCTGCACCACCAGGAAAGCCGGCGAACACTGAGAGGGTATGACAGCATCCAGGGATTCCAGCCCTTGCGACGCGCCATCGCCGCTTACGTCAGAACGTCCCGAGGGGTTCGCTGCGAAGAACACCAAGTCATAATCACCAATGGCGCGCAGCAAGCGCTCTCGCTTATTGCCGACGTTTTCCTGCAACGGGACGACAGTATCCTGTGTGAAAATCCGGGATACCGGGGCGCCCGGAACGCGCTGGGCCGGTTGGGCAATCCCGTGATTCCAATCCCCCTCAGGAACCACGTCCTGGATGTGGAAGCGTTGCCGGGCCTTGAACCTGCCGGGGCCAAGCTCCTGTTCTGCACGCCCACGCACCAATACCCCATGGGCGGCATCCTCGACCTTTCCCAGCGAATGGCTCTGGTGCAATGGGCCCAGCAAAACGGATGCTGGATCATCGAGGACGACTACGACAGCGAGTTCCACTTCTACAACAAACCCTTCGCTGCCATTCAAGGCCTGTACGAGAATTCACCCGTGCTCTACATGGGCAGCTTCAGCAAAACGTTACTACCAGCATTGCGCATCGGCTATCTGGTGGTCCCGGAAGCGGTTGTCGACCCCTTGCTCTGGGCCAAGCAGATCAGTGGTGGAGAGACCCCTCTTCTTGTCCAGGCAACCATCGCCGAATTCATTGAGAGTGGTCAGTTCACACGCCATCTGCGGCGAATGCGTCAGCTGTACCGGGACAAATGGCAACTCTTCCAGAGCGAGGTTACGAAAAAGCTCGGCGGACTTGCTCAACCGGTGGCGGAAAGCGCGGGGATGCACCTGGTACTTGAAGGAGATTTTGACGACCTGGCGCTGAGCCAATGGTTGAAAGCCAGGGGATTTGGCAGTACACCGCTGAGCGCGCACTTTCTGGGAGATTCCTCCAGAACCGGCCTCGTAATGGGATTTGCGAGCGCCAACGAGCGCGAGATCAGAGAATGCGTCAACACCCTGCAATCGGGGCTCACCAAACCATGACATCAAAGTACGAAAAACAGATTCTTACCGCATGGAACTCAAATGCCTCGCCCTGGATCAGGGCCGTGGAACAAGCGGGCATTCGAGCGCCGGGGAACCTCTCCAGCAGCAGTGTTTTAAGAGTGATTGAAGATTACGCCCCCTCGGGTGGCTCAATTCTCGACGCAGGATGTGGCGAGGGCTGGTTGATCAGAGAATTAACGCGCCTTGGCTACCGAGGCACCGGAACAGATGCCGTGCCGGAATTGATCGAATATGCCCGGCAACAGGGAGAGGAAGACTTCAGGGTCCTCAACTACGAACAACTGGAAAATGCCGACCTGGGCACGTTTGATCTTGTTGTGAACAACTTTGCCTTGCTGGGAGACACGTCGGTGACCGCGTTTCTCAAGGCCCTGCCCAAACTTCTCAATCCCGGTGGTGCGTGCGTCATCCAGACTCTCCATCCTGTCGCCTTTTTCCATCAAGGAGAATACGCCACTGGCTGGAAGCCCGGAACCTGGGCTGGCCTTCCCGGCGATTTCGGCGATCCGGCTCCCTGGTACTTCCGAACGCTCGCCGGTTGGCTCAATCTGTTCAGGACATCCGGATTGACGTTGGCAGAAATCAGGGAACCTGCCAACGAGGGCCAACCGCCCCAATCGATTATTTTTGTGGTTCAAAATACTCGGAAAGCTCAGCGGCCAGAAAATCAAAAACCGTCCGAACCCGAAGGTTCATCCTGAGTTCCCGATGTGATACCAGCCAGACATCGCCGCCAAAAACCCTATCCTCGAAGACTCTCTCTACTTCAGGCTCTGCATCACCCAACTCAACGGGCATCATGCCAATACCGATACCCGTCCGAGCCATTTGCCAATGCACCAGATGGCTGTCCGTCCTGGCAACGAATTGCTCTTCCCGCAGCTTGAGGCCACGCTGCGCCAGGGCTCCCACGTATCTCTCATTGTTTGAAAGAAAGCCTATGAATGGGGCCTTACAAAGATCCTCGGTCAACGGCGATGGCAGATCAGCCAGGATTTCGGGTCTGGCGTAGAGAGTCGCCGAGAATTCCCCCACCTTGCGGGCAATCAGATCGGGTTCTGTGGGTCGAAAGTTCCGGATGGCAATGTCCGCAGCACGGCGGCGAAGATCGCTGGCCTCATTGGAGGCAACAAGGTTGATACGTATTCCGGGATACTGGTACCGAAGCCTTTGAAGAATTGGAGGCAGAATGTAAGCGGCAGTGATTTCAGATGCCGAAATCGCAATCTCACCCTCAATGGACTTCGCCTGACCCGTTGCCGCAAGTGAGAGGCTGCTTGCGGCCTCTCCCATCGCTCTGACATAGGCAAGCAGTTCGAGGCCATTCCGAGTCAATTCCAGCCCACGACCTCCCCGCTCAAACAGCGCCGTAGAAAGTTCCTCTTCCAACGCCGCAACCTGCCTTCCGAGGGTCGGCTGCGAAACCCCCAGAGCCTTTGCTGCAGCAGAGAGGGATCCTTCCTCGGCTGTCACCAGGAACGCACGGGCTCGGTTCCAATCGAAGTTAACGGTTCGCCAATTCATTCAAATATGCATATCTGCAATAAATTTCTGTCGATACTACCAACAGAAGTGAAGAGATAGAATCTGTTCCCGGAATTAAATCAACCGCCCTGAGAGACGAACTCATGAATTCATCCATCCGTTTCTGGAACCGCAGCGCTGCTCGATACGCCCGCCGTCCCATCCCGGACCAGAACGCCTATCTGAGAAAGATCGCCCTCACCCAGAAATATCTCAATCCGGAAATGGATGTTCTGGAGTTCGGCTGTGGTACGGGATCAACGGCCCTCATTCACTCGCCCAGAGTACGCAGCTACCTGGCAACCGATGCCTCCTCCCGAATGATAGACATCGCCCGAGAGCGAAAGGCAGGAAAAGACGCCGACAACCTTCGCTTTGTGGTTGCCACACTTGAGGATATGCAACATCGGCAGCAAGCGTTCGACGCGATCCTGGGGTTGAACATCCTGCACCTCCTCCGACACCCCGAAGTTGCGATACAACGGGTTTTCAGCATGTTGAAACCTGGCGGAGTGTTCATCAGCAACACCGCCTGCCTTCAAGATACTTGCCCCTATTTGAAACCAGTTGCGTCCCTGGCCCGAGGTCTGCGACTCGCGCCCTATGTAAATTTCTTGTCCCGTTGCCAGTTGGAGAGGCATCTGGAGTACGCCGGATTCCAGATTGATTATCGCTGGGTGCCTGAAACCTCAAAAGACGTTTACTTCCTGATTGCCAGAAAACCAGAATCATCATGAGAAGAGCAATATCGATCGATTGAAACAGCTGTTGGAAAACCCGCACTGGGATGGCAAGCTTCCCTGAATCCAAGGCTCGCTGAATGGCGGCCTCAATCTGAAGGAGAATTCAATGGGAAGTTCAAAGCTGGTCGGTATCGTTTTGCTGGTGGTTGGCGTCGGCCTGCTGTATTTCGGCTACCAATCAACCCAGTCACTGGGGAACCAGTTGTCCGAAACGGTCACGGGGCGTTTTACAGACCAGACCATGTGGTATCTGATCGGCGGGGCGGCCGCGGCTGCAGCCGGCGCTTTCCTGACATTTTTCAAGAAATAATCCTGCCGGTTTTTCACCGCTCGGGCCTGACCACAAACCAGCTGGCCAGGACGAGCGCTCCGAAAACCGTGTAGGCCAGAATAAACACCCAGTCCGGCGCACTGTAATACAGAATGGACTGCAGCCAGTGCTGGATAAACGATCCCTCATAGCCCGCCTCCCCGGCCTTTGCCCGAAGCGCCATTTCCCAGGTCGTAAGTGGGCAAAGCACACCCAGCCAGGATTGCAGAACCACTACAACAATCACAATCAGGTGGCTGAGACGGAACCAGAAATTGCGAACCCAGCGCCACTGGCAGAAATAGCCGGCAAAGGTTGCCATCAGCCCAAGGATGACAAAAACCACCAGCATCGTGTGCAGGATCAGGAGCGCATCAGCAAAGATCAGTAACCAGCGGCTATCCATCGCTACTCGACGTCCACTAGGCCATTACGTATCTGGCGCGACCCTGTTTTTTCGCGCGGTACAATGCCTCATCGGCCCTTCGAATCATTTCATCGATGGAATCAAACTCGGTGGCCAGGCCCTGACAGATTCCAATGGAACAGCTAAGTTCCTTGCTATCGGGGCTATCCTCATTTGGAACCGCGCGGTCCTGCCATTGTTTCAGAACCTCTGCAGCAAGAAGTTCAAACCGGTCGGCATGTTCGCCCTCAATGACGGCCATGAATTCCTCGCCGCCGTATCGCCCGAGGATATCGGTCTGTCTTTTGAATACCTGCCTCATGATGTCAGCCTGCTGTCGAATAGCCTGATCACCCTGCTGGTGGCCGTAGTGGTCGTTGAACTGCTTGAAATGATCAAGATCCATCATAAGTACGGCGAGTCTCTGATTGGAGCGCCGCTGCCGGGCAAACAAACGCCCGGATTCACTCATCAATGCCCGGCGATTGAAGAGATCGGTCAGTTCATCGATGGTGCTCAGGCCAACCAACTGCTCGTTGGCCTCCTGAAGCTGCCCCAGCAGTCGATCAATCCTGTGCCGGCCGATCACACCGACAAACAGTGAGCCGGCCACGAACCCGGCGTTCATCCAGGTTCGCTCGCCGTAAACGGAATCCATGAGCATCAAGCCGACAAAGCCCAGAGAACTGAGCACCATCGCGGTCAGCGCGTAATGGAATTTCATTCCAAAAACAAAGAAACCGAAGAAGGCGTACAGCAACGTCCCTTCGTAAGGAAAGCTGAATGCTGCCTGCTCCCATGCCACGTGGATCAGGTAGTAATTGGCGTAGGTAATGCTCAGAACAGTCGCCAAAAACGCGGTCTGGGCAAAGCGAAGAAATTGCGGGACGAAGGTGAAGGCGAGCAGGCCTGCGAGAATCGGAAGCTGAATGAGGGCTCTGTTCGTTATGTAGGCGCTCGCCAGATCCGGCGGGATCAACTGAAGATCACCAATCATGAACAGGGAGATCAGAATGCCACCCACCACGATGGAGAATCGCAGCATGAGCATGTCGCGGGGGGATACCGTATTCGCTTCAACCGAGGGAGTCGGCATAAAAATGGAGCTCACAACGCACTTTATTCCCTGTACCTGCCGAGTCTAAACAAATTCTCGCCCTGACCACCAGCAAATAAACGAATCAAAAGAGGTACTACCTGTACAATTTTCCCACACACCTCACTCAAAAATCAGGATTTCCACCATTCGACGGGCCGGGTTTTCGGATTCGTCGGATCCTCCCGAAAGGGCCTCCCCTGTGCCATCAATCGTAATAAGAAGATCACCAGTTTGCCCCAACTCCGCCAGCAGAGTATCGAGATATTGCTTAACCGCCGCTGCACGGCGTAGCGAAAGCAGGTAATTGTAGGTTTCATCCCCTACGGCGTCTGCTTGCCCCCTGAGCGAGATGAGAGCGCCTTCCTTGACGCCTTCCATGAGACGATTAATCCGGTCTTTGGCCTGCTCACTGAGCGTACTGTCATTGAGGGCAAACAAAACCGTTTCCCGAATCAGCATTCTGCGACCACAGTCGTCACCGCGGCAGTTGGCAGCCTCGAAACGGTCGAGGCGTTCAGACAGACTTTTTATTGCGTCTGCATTTTGCTTCTGCAACGCCTCCAGGTTAGCCAGCCTGGCATTCAACGCGCCCATGTCCGGGCCTTGAACCGACCGGTCGATCACTTCGGCACTATCCGATTCGCTATAGATATAACTGCCAGTATCAGACTCAATCGCGATAATGCGCGCGCTCAGGTTGGTCCAGAGTATGTAAAAAACGACCGCCACCAGTATGAATCCGATCGCGGTTAGAGCACTCCTCATGGCGGCTACCCCGTTATACCGGCAGGAGAAAACAAGTCAGAAACCGTGCGGCCCCTGATCGCTGACGCTGCACGTTGGAATGCATGACAGCCAGATCTTTGTTGAGTGCACGGATCTGGACGCCGCTGCGGTAAACGTTCCGGAAACTCAAATTGGCATGCATCCCGAATCGGGTGGTGGTCTGCCATGCGAGCAGCTGGTCCGGACTGTTGCTGGGAGTCTCCTCGCCATCTGTGCCGTCACTGCCGCGGGCAGAAAGCAACAGGGTGCCATCGCCCACGGCATCAGAGGGTACAAAAGCAACCACATAAAACATCCGCCCGAATATTAAAGAGGCCAGCTGCCAGCTATACCGGGTGCGAAGACCGATACGCTCACTCATCCCCACGAACTGCCTCCAGGAAAAGATCACAGCATCACCTGGCTTGAGGGTCCAGACCACAATCCGTTCATCGGCGGGTAACCGACGATATGGTGCTGCCCCGCCAACGCGGGCGCCTGTCCATACCCGGTTCATGTGCCAGGCCCCGCGCAAGAAGCGGGAGAAGAAGGCCTTTTGGGCCTGCGGAGTCACCTCATCAGGCGGCGCATTGGCGAAATCATAGCGTTTGCTAACGTATATCAGCTCTCCCATATCTGGCGTGAGATCGAGACGGTCTGACACCTCTCGCACCCCGCCGGACTGTCCGGGCTCTGACTGTGGCTCAAACTGAATCACACGCTCGCCATCAACCTTCGCTCCAAAAAATACCCGCGCAAAAATGTACATCAGACTCTTGATGACAACGAGGATCAACACGAACCATGAAACCCAAGAATAGATATCAACAACAGCGTAGATCACGCTCAACTGCGTCTTTATGGCCGTTTCCATATCATGGAAAGTCGCACTCAAATCCTCGCGGGCAACATCAACAAGGTTGCCGGCACCGCTTGTGGCAAGCTCCGCATAGCCCTGCGTTGCGCGATCAAGGCTCTGGCGCTGTGACTCGCGCTTTTCAGCATAGGCCTCGTTCAGCGGTTCCTTGACCGACGTTTCTGCGCATGACGCCGTCTGGAAAACCCAGGGCAGGAAACCACTACAACCCGGTGGTGCCATTTCTGGCTCTACATCAGGCAAGGTCTTGGGCACCTCTTGCTCATAGAACGACATCATTGCGGCAGCCACGGCTTTCGGGGACGATTTTGCCCTCGCGTCGAGGTCATCAAGCATTCTGAAAGCGGCCTCTTCCTGATCATCGAAATAGGCGCTGATCGCACGATCGATGTTCTGCCTCCGGTTTGCTTTCGGGTCGGAGTCCGCCATGAATTCCAGACTGTAAAGTTGGTTATCGACCCATCGATCAACCTGCCGGGAGGCTGCCAGGCCAAGCGCCAGCAACGTCAGGAACGGCAGGTAGAAGACCAGTGTTTTGCGGCAAGTCTGCAATAGAAAAGGTCCCGACTGCCTGCGAAGCAACGGGAAATTCTCCCGTACCAACAAGCGCGCAATGCGCAGCGCGAAGCAAAGCATCAAGAACTGAACAATCAACCAGAGCCTGTAGCCCAGGGCGCCTTCTGAATAAAACACTGCGGCGAACAGCGAAACACCCAGAAGCGACAGGTAAACCGTAGATCCCATAGGAAAGACCCAGAGCAGAGCCACCAACACTGCCAGACACAGCAGTTTGTAAGTCATGGAAATCTGCCAGGCTCTGTAAGCATCACTTGCCCAGAGATAGGTGCTGATTCGTGCATCAAGGTCCCGCAGCTGTGTCAGAGCCTGCTCAGTATCCGATCGTGCTGTTTGGATCGATGTCAGCTCCACTCTCAATGCCCGGCGAGTGGTTTCCAGGGCATTACGGTGACGGATAACCTTGTTTCGCCCTTGCCTGAGCTTCTCCCCCAACACCTTGTTCGCCAGTCCAAGGCTGAAACGCGAGACTATGGCCAGATCACGCAGCGACTTATCAATCATACTCAGGTGCGAGTTAGCCTGAGCGATCTTCAGCCTCAATGCCGTTATCTGAACAGCAATCTTGGCAGCCCGCTGGCTGACGTTCGTGTCCCAGGCACCACTCCGTTCTGAAAGCTGGTCCAACTCGCTCAGTAGTTCGGCGCGCTCGAAACGGAACAGCCCCGTGTCCGTATGATCTATGTCACCAATCCTGCTTCGGAGTGAGTCCAGGTCCGGTAGCTCAGCACTTTCTCTGGCGAGCTTTTCATTTTCGTAGAGCCTCTCCTGGGCATCCCAGGCGCTTGGAAACGGTTCAGCCAGCTTCTCAGGAGGGAAAAAGACCAGCGCCAACCAGGGCAAAAGCAGTGGCATCAGGACAAAGCGTCGCAGAACAACGCACGCCGCGATTCCAACAACGAAAACGACAAGGCAGAGCTCTGGGGGAAGGAACATCAGGCTTTCAACCTCAAGCCCAAAGCGCTCGTCAAACATGGAAAAAGGAGAAATGTGGCCAGTAACCACAGCCGGAGCGATGCCAAGTGCGATGGCAACCCACAGGGTGTAGCTGGCACCGCGCCTGGTCATTGAGTGAATTCCTTCTCGCCAAAGGAGTAATTGGAAGTGTAGTCCAGTTTGCTGCCGTCGCCCGACGCACCAAAGGAGTAACTCCGGCTCCAGATCGCACCGTATTGAAGCAGAGAGGTTCCTGCCAACGGCTCTTCAACAGTGCCTTTGTGCACTATGCACAATATCTGGCGGACTGCGCCGCAAGATTCGACCCGATAAGCCTCCATGGCACAAACGTTGCCAACTCCCTTGGTGTTACCCAAGACACGGAGAGATCGTCATGACCACTGAACCTACACCCAAAGAACAGGATTATCCCTTAAGCCCGGTTCCCATGGATCAGCGCAAAAGCGTCTGGTCCATGGGGTTGGTGCTCCTTGGCTTTACTTTCTTTACCGCCACCATGTGGGCTGGTGGCAGCGTTGGTGTTGCCTTCGACTTTTCCACAATGCTGATGGTTCTGGCGGTCGGCAATCTGCTGCTGGGGCTGTACGCAGCAGGGCTGGGTTATATCGCCGCGAAGACTGGCCTGAACACAGCCCTGATGAGCCGGTTCACCTTTGGCGAGCTGGGCAGCAAGCTGTCCGACTTTATTCTGGGTTTCACCCAGATTGGCTGGTACGCCTGGGGCACGGCCACTATGGCAATTCTGCTGGTCAAACTCACCGGGATGCCGGAAGGGATGACAACACCGCTGATGGTGCTGTTCGGGTTCGCCTTCTGTGTTACTGCGTTTATCGGTTACCAAGGACTGGAGTGGCTATCGAGGGTTGCCGTCCCCGCCATGATTATTCTGGTCGCCGTCAGTATGTCCATCGCCACATCCGATGCTGGCGGCCTGTCCGGGCTGCTGGCTATTACCCCGACCAATGAGATGAGCGTTGCAGCTGCAATCACGCTGGTCTTCGGCACCTTTGTCAGTGGCGGCACCCAGGCCACCAACTGGACCCGCTTCGCGAAATCCGGCAAAACCGCTGTGATCGCCACATTGCTTGCGTTCTTCCTTGGCAACGGTCTGATGACCCTGATCGGCGCCTTTGGTGCCCTCGTTTACCAGCAAGCCGACATCGTCGACATCATGATCGCCCAGGGCCTCGCCACACTCGGTATCCTGATGCTGTTCCTGAATCTCTGGACCACCCAGGACAACACGGTTTACAACTTTGCGGTCGCGGGCTGCAACCTGATCCGTACCCGCCGCCGAAAATCGGTGACCATTGCTGGTGCCGCGATCGGGACAGTTCTGGCGGTACTGGGCATGTACGAATGGCTGATCCCGTTCCTTGTTCTGCTTGGCACCTTTATCCCGCCGATCGGTGGCGTCATCATGGCAAGCTACTTTGTCGGCTATAAACGCCAGTATCCGGAGCTGACCACGGTTACGCTGCCAGCCTTCAACTTCCCTGGGCTCGCGGCCTACGCCATCGGCTCCGCAGCCGCCTATACTTCTCCCTGGATTGCGCCCATTGTGGGTGTTCTCGTCGCGGCCCTGAGCTACAGCATTATTCTGGTTGTCAGCGAAGCGGTCCGTGAGCGTAAAGCCCAGGTGATGGGAGCGATCTGAGTGACCCTGCGATGCCGGAACGTGCCACACCTCCCCGGCCTGGATGCCATTCGGCTCCGGGGCGGGGAGTCCGCCGGGGATAACCCGGTACGCTGGCCCTATGTAGCGGAAAACCGCTCGTTCAAGAGCTGGGTCAAAGGTGGCGAACTGGTTTTTGTTACCGGCATCAGCCGACATCGCAGCCCCCAGAATCTGGCGGAATGCCTGTATGAGGGCAAGGAATGCAATGTCTCCGGACTCGTTGTCCTGACCGGAGATGCTTACATCGGTCAACTGCCCAACATGTTATGCCGGCTGGCCGACGAGCTTGCGATACCTCTGTTCGAACAGCCCTATTCTCTGCCCATGGTGGAAGTCACGGAAGCCATCGGCAGGGCCATTGTCTGGTCCGAACACACATCGATTGAGCAGATGGATCAAGCCATCCTGGCCGATTATGCAGACTTGCTCGATGCCTGGATTACCTGCCGGGGCAACCAGAGCGCCATGGCAGAAGCATTGGGCTGTCACAGGAACACAGTACGCAACAGAATGAACCAGCTCAGTGAATCAATGCCTGGCCAGGGCACCCCGACAGAACAATTCAGAACACTGTTACTGGCACACCTGCTACTGAGACCATAGATGCGGGTTAGCCACTGACCGGAGATAAAATGACTAAACCATTGAATGCAATAGCGAACGCACGTCTACAGGGCCGGGATGGGCTATTCCGGCTTGAGATCAGCAACGGACGCTTTTCAGGTATCACCGCCCAAGCCGAAAATACCACCGTCAATGAAGGCGAACTGGATGCCGGAGAAAATCTGGTCACAGCCCCTTTCGTGGAGCCACACATCCATCTCGACGCTGCCATGACCGCCGGGGAGCCGCGCTGGAACAAGAGCGGCACCCTGTTTGAAGGCATTGAATGCTGGTCCGAGCGCAAGACAACCCTGAGCCACGACGATGTGATCAGTCGCGCCAGCCAGACGCTGAAGCTCTTTGCCGCCCATGGCATCCAGTACGTGCGTACCCACGTGGATGTGACCGATCCGAACCTGACTGCCCTCAAGGCCATGCTTGAGGTTCGCGAACAGACCGCAGCCTTCATTGACCTGCAGATCGTCGCGTTTCCCCAGGAGGGCATCTGGTCTTTCAAAAACGGGCGTGAGCTCATGGAGGAAGCCGTGCGTCTCGGCGCTGATGTGGTGGGTGGCATTCCCCACTTCGAGTTTACCCGGGATTACGGTGCAGAGTCGGTTCGCTGGCTGATGGAGCTTGCCCATAAAAACGACCGACTGGTGGATGTTCACTGCGACGAAATTGATGATCCGGAATCCCGGTTCCTCGAAGTTCTGGCCGCCGAGGCCCTGAGACTCGACTACGGTTCCAGGGTATCCGCCAGCCATACCTGTGCAATGGGCTCCTACAACGATGCCTACTGCAGCCGCCTGTTTCGATTGCTGAAAAAGTCAGGCCTGCGCTTTCTTTCCATGCCCACTGAAAGCCTGCATTTGCAGGGCCGATTCGACAGCTATCCCAAACGCCGTGGCATCACCCGGGTCCCCGAGCTGCTTGATGCCGGACTGAAAGTCGCCTTTGGCCAGGACTCAATTCGCGACCCCTGGTATCCAATGGGCAACGGCAACATGCTCCGGACCCTTGATGTCGGCCTGCACGCCTGCCATATGCTGGGCATGAGCCGGATCGACCGTTCACTGGAGCTGATCACCGAGAATGGCGCGGCTGCGCTTGACCTTGATGAGTATGGCCTTGACGAAGGGATGCCAGCACGATGCGTGGTTCTTCAGGGGGCCTCGCCCTATGAAGTGCTACTCGGGCAGCGACCGGTGCTGGCGTCTGTAAGGGACGGGCAGGTGTTGGTCCGGCGGGAGGCCTCCCATCCGGAAACCGGCCTGATGCTTTAAGAGCATTATGCGGCTCAGAATAAAAGCGTGAGGCCGCCGGTCACCACAGCGAACAGCACGGATAGACCAATCACGGTCCGCCAGGGGAAAGGCGGAGGCGGTGGTTCAATCGCCAACTCCTTTTCCAGGTAGTTACGAAGCAGACGAGTGTTGCGGGTGTTGGCTTTATAAACCGCGTCGAAGGCATCGCCTACCACTGGCAACAGCCCGCCGAGAAAGTCGATGCCCATGTTCCGCAACATGCGCATCTTCACCGCCTTGGTGGCGCCTGCTCGCTGCGCTTCCACCAGTACGTATCCGGCCAGGACCAGGCCCACGGCGTCCCCGACCACGGGCAGCAGGCCAATTACGGCCTCCG
Organism: Marinobacter sp. 3-2; assembly: GCF_003751355.1. Lineage (NCBI taxonomy): Bacteria > Pseudomonadati > Pseudomonadota > Gammaproteobacteria > Pseudomonadales > Marinobacteraceae > Marinobacter > Marinobacter sp. 3-2. Next base: position 822,921 of record NZ_RJUQ01000011.1, read on the forward strand.
CGCCAATCCGTACATTGGTGAACGGAATAGCGATGTTGCTATCGGTAAAGCGGCTGAACTTATCCAGCCGTGCCAAAATGGCCCGTTGCCGGGCTTCGGATGGTTTCTGCATTCTCTCTCCAACGAAGGCGCTCACTCAGGCTTTGCGCTGATTTCTTCGAATGCCTGAACCAGGGTGTCGGGTTCCTGGGCGCCGGAGATCAGGTATTTACCGTTCACGATGAAGGCCGGCACCGCAGAAACACCGGCCTGTTGATAGGTTGCTTCATCCTCGCGTACCACGTTGGCGAATTCATCGGAATCCAGAATCTGCTTTGCCCTCCCGCGGTCCAGCCCCAGGCTCTCGGCACAGGCCAGCAACACGTCCTGGTCTGAAACGTCTTCCGCCTTTCCAAAGTAAGCCTCGAAGAGCGCCTGCTTCATCTCCGTCTGCTTGCCCTGCTCAGCCGCCCACTTCACCAGCCGATGGGCGTCGAAGGTATTGCAGGTGAAGCGCTCCTGCATTTTCTCAAAGTTGAGGCCCAGATCTTTCGCGATCGTCATCATCTGATCCTGGGTCGCGCGCATTTCCTGCTCACTTCGACCGTACTTGCGGGCCAGGGCCGGCAGGATGGGCTCGCCCGTGCCAGAGTGGTCCGGGTTCAGTTCAAACGCGTGCCATTGCAGGCCGAATTCATACTCCGACGCCAACTGTTTCATAGCCTGTTCCAGGCGGGCATAACCAATCGCGCACCATGGGCAGGCAATGTCGGAAACAATGTCGATGTTGATCGTTTTCATGGGGTATCCCGTTAATTGCGTTTAGACACGATACTGCCAGCCTAACACGGAGACAGATCAGCCATCTCCCGCCAGATGTTCCCGGATCAGCTCTGCCATCTGCCGGGCCGGTTCAGTCGGACGGCCCGACGGCCGATGCAGGGCCATCTCGATGGATTGCAGGGCCGGCATACCGCTTCGTTCGTCCAGAACCCGCAGCTGGGGTGTGAGCATATCGCGGGTTACGGGCACCACCGCCAACCCGGCCACGACAACGGGCATCAATCCTGTCATCGACTGGCTTGAGTAAGCCAGGCGCCATTGCCGACCCGCAGAAAACAGCGCCTGTTCTGCCACCTCTCTGAACACATCAGCGCCCGGCGAGTAAAGCGCGAGAGGAATGGGATCTGTAAGGGACGGCTGTTTCTCGGCGCCAACCGCCCACACCAATGGCTCCCGGCGAATCACTTCGCCCCCGGGCGAACGGGTCTGACGGGTCACAACCGCCAGGTCCAGCTCACCAGCCTGCACCTGCTCCAGCAGCCTGACGCTTGATCCGCAGATAACCTGCAGCTGAACCGCCGGGAACAGCTGGCTGAAATGGGAGAGAACGGAGGTCAGCAGAAACGCATAGTCTTCCGGGATACCCAGGCTCAGTTGCCCCGATACCTGCCGCTGCCTTAGCGAATCCAGTGCCTCGTTGTTAAGGGCCAGCATCTTCCGGGCGTAACCGATCAGTTGCTCGCCCTCCGCGGTAAACCGAATACGCCGGCCCTCTCGCTCGTGAAGGGACACCTCCAACAGGGCTTCCAGGCGATGCAACTGCATGCTGACAGTTGACTGGGTATAGGCAAGCCGGTCAGCCGCCGCGGTTACCGTTCCCGTGTCGGCAATGGCCACCAGTGTTTGCAGCACGTTCAGATCCAGAATACGGGGACGCAATTCATCAACTCCTGTGATGCTTTTAATCACTAAACGTTGTTTTTGTGATATCTCAAGCGAGTATATCCTCCCGCTGTCAGATCACAACACACCAGCTAAAGGAGGACTGCCCATGAGGATTGTCAACGCGCCCATACGTCTGCCCAACATCCTGAGCATCATCGCGGCTCTGGTTGCCGTCGTTCTTTGGGCTGTTGCCCCTTTGCTGGTCGATGCAGCGCGTTCCATCCCGCCCTTCCAGCTTACGACCATCGCCCTGATCAGTGGCGCACTGGCCGTGCTGCCCATGAGTTTCCGGGGCCGCGAAGCGCGTAAATCTGTGAAAGTATCCTGGCAATGGAAGCTGGTGATTTTCGGTCTTGTGCCTTTGCTGGTTCTGGGGGCGGTCGGCGCCTACCTGGCCGGGCTTGGCATGGTACCCACCGCAGAGGCGTCATTGATCACCTATACCTGGCCGGTCATGTTCATCCTGATCAGCCAGTGGGCCTTCCATCGGCGGATCGCCCTCCCGGTTATTGCGGGGGCACTGATTGCCTTTTCCGGCGCGGCTTTGCTGCTGGGCCCGGAGGCCCTGAATAATGGTTTTTCAGGCAACCTGACCGGTTATGGGCTGGCTCTTCTGGCTGGGGGTTGCTGGGCTCTTTACTCCTGGATCTGCCAGGCAACACCCGTAGCGATCGCTCCTGTCATGCCAGGCCTGTTCCTTCTGGCTGGCGCCGGAGCGGCAGCCGCAGATACCGTTTCCGGCTCCGCCCATGTGCTGCCTTCAGGAACCGCGCTCGCCGCTGGTGTCGCCCTGGGTCTGGGTCCATATGGCCTGGCCATGGTGGCCTGGGATCTGGCATTAAGGAAAGGCCCTACCGCACTGGTGGGCAGCCTGGCCTATGCGGTACCTGTGCTGGCCGCTCTTTTCCTGGTACTGGCCGGAATTGCTGCGCCAGACTGGCGGCTTCCGCTGGCTGCGATGCTCGTAGTTCTTGGTTCGCTGGTGGCAGCCAGCCGTCGACGAGCCTGAACCTGACACATCGTCGAGCAAGGCGACCAGTCCAAGGCTACCTATCGGCCTTTCCCGGAAGAGATGCGTATACTCCTCATGTGTAACTCAAACCGCAGAGGAGTATGCCAATGGCCGACGAAGACACGCTCACCGCCCTGAAAACCGCCTTTACCTTCATGCCCCAACCGGTCGAAATCAATCGGTTCGAATACGGCGACGATGCTGACAGAATTCTCACGCAGGTGAATTTCGTGCGGGAAGTACTGGTCAGTCACGGCATTGATCCGGAAGAAGTCGCCGGTGAGATCAACCCGGACTCGTCACCTAATTCCTGTTACTGAGTCGACCGTCCTCCAGGAGAACGCATGCCTTATCAGTTCGAAGACCTGAAAAAGAGCTGTCAGACGGAATGGCAAGCCTATATTGAGCACAGCTTTGTGCAGCAACTGGGTAATGCGTCGTTGGCGCCCGAAGCGTTCCAGCATTACCTCAAGCAGGACTACCTGTTCCTGATCCAGTTCGCGCGTGCCTTTGCTCTTGCAGCCTATAAAAGCCCGACACTGTCGGATCTCCGCCAGGCCAAGGAAGGTTTGCAGGCCATTGTGGATGTGGAGCTGGATTTGCACATCAGCTACTGCAAGGAATGGGGAATTTCCGAACAAGAGCTGGCCGAACTACCGGAAGCCCGCGCCACACTCGCCTACACGCGCTATGTTCTGGATACCGGCAACCGTGGTGATCTGCTGGACCTCCACGTCGCCCTGTCGCCTTGCATGGTGGGTTACGGTGAAATCGCCAACTGGCTGAACAGCCGGGCGGAAACGATTCGGGGTGAGAACAACCCTTACGACGCCTGGATCGCCATGTACGAGAGCGACGAGTTCCAGGACGCCATGCAGGCAGAGATCAGCTGGCTCAATGAGCGACTGGCCGAAGTCTCCCCTGCCCGCTTCAAGGAACTAACCCGGATTTTCAGCGACGCCACCCGGCTTGAGATTGATTTCTGGGAAATGGGCTTGAAGCAGAGCGATTAACCTGTGCTACCAGCTTTGCAGTTGGCGCGCAGGCTGGAGTTCAAGCCTGCGCCGCCCGCTCTTCCCGCAATCTGGCCCGCACATTCATCAACACTTTCCCGTACCGGTTTTCACCCCGCCGATCCCGGCCACAACCCCAGAAATAATCGAAATTGCTGTTTTCAACGATTTTCGTGTCGCCGGTATCCAGCAGAGCCTCCGCCAGCTCGGGGTGGGTGCGGCAGCGCACGTAGATCCCCCGCGTCATAACGGTTTCGCGCACCTGTTTCCAATCCCGCCGCAGGCTCTTGTGACGCTTGCGCCCAAGCTTTCCTGCCTTGCCGGGCGTGTCGGCGTTGCGCACCTTTTCCTGGCGGTTGTCGTCTGTGAACTTCATTCCCTGGAAATAGTGTTCCACGGTTGGCCAGATCTTGCCTTCCAACTCGAAACTGTAGGCGGCATGGGTGCCCAGCGGGTTTTCCGGGTCGGTTCGTGACATGAACAGATCGTTCTCGCCGTTGTCGTCGGGGAAGAGAGACATTCGTGCAATCCTTTAAAATATAAGTGGTCCTGCAATACCCCTAGTATCAACGAGTCCGCGCCAGGGGTCACGCCAATAAATCTGCTCATCTGCAAGACTAGAGATCTCGCAGGTATCCAGCACCCAGCTGTGCAATCTGGCCCCGAATCCAGGCCACTCGCTCCAACACATACGAAGATAGCGAATTGACCCGCAGGACTTTCGGATTCGGGAGTACGGCCGCGAGCAGCGCGGCCTGGTACTCGGTAAGGTGACGGGCAGGCTTGCCGAAGTAGGCCTGGCTGGCGGCTTCAACGCCATAAATTCCGGGGCCAAACTCGGCAATATTCAGATAAACTTCCAGTACCCGCTGTTTTGGCCAGAGGCCGTCTATTACAAGTGCCAACCCCGCCTCGATGGCCTTGCGAATGAAACTGCGACCGTTCCAGAGAAAGAGGTTCTTGGCCGTTTGCTGGGTGATGGTACTGGCTCCTCGAAGCCCGTCGCCGGCCCGGTACTCCGAGAGCGCCTGGCGAACCGCCTCAAAATCCACGCCCAAATGATGCGGGAACCGCTGGTCCTCGCTGGCAACCACCGCCAGCGGCATCCAGGGAGAGATCTCGCCCATGGGCACCCATTCATGGGCGAGGGATTTGTTCGCGCCCTGAAGCTGATAACCCAGCATGAAGGCCGAGGTGGGTGGATTTACGAACCGGAACATCAGGACCACCAACAGCACCAGCACGATAGCGCCGGCGCATAGCAGCAAAAACCATCGCAAAAGCTTGCGACCACCTGATGCTCTGGCCATCAGTTCAAATCCTCATCTTTGTACGAGCGAGTTCCCGGCCATAATTGACCAACGGGCCGCACAGCGCGCAAACTGCTGATAGCGATTCTGCGAGAGCGTATGCCACTACCATGCCTGCAAAAGTAAAAACCCGGATTCTCTTTCATTCCAGACGCCTGAATATATACCTGGTCCGATATCCAGAGGGCCACAAGGTAGGGCCGCACGTGGACATGGTTTCCGAGGGCCGGCTCTACAAACTCAATTGGGTTCTGGCGAAACCCAAAGCCGGTGGCGAATTCATCTGCGACAAGAATATTTTCAACCTTTTTGGAAGATTGTATCTGTTTCGCCCGGATCTCTATGAGCATCGGGTATCAAAGATCGAGCGCGGAAATCGATGGCTGTTGAGTTTTGCGTTGACTTCCGGACTCCATAACTCAAGCAGGACAGTATCATGATGTATTTTGCCCATGAAATGAGCCGTGCCGCGCTGATGCCCTTGCGCATGATGACAGACGCACAGAGCAAATTGCTCAGGCACCCTCTCAGCCCTTTGTCCCGCTTACCTGGCGCTCGCAGTATTGCTTCCGCCTACGGCGTGTTCGGCGACCTGACCCGACGCTACCCGAAACCGGCCTTCAATCTGCACACAACGGTGTGCGATGGGGAGGAGGTCGACATCAGTGAAGTCATCGTCAAACGCAAACCCTTTGCCCAGCTCAAGCATTTCCAGCGCAGCGTATCTCGCCCCGATGACCCGAAACTCCTGATCGTTGCGCCCTTGTCCGGGCACTTTGCCTCACTGCTGCGTGGCACTGTGAAGGAAATGCTGCCAGACCACGACGTCTACATCACCGACTGGCGTGATGCCTGCAGGGTTCCTCTCTCCGCGGGCGACTTTGGGCTGGACGACTATATCGACTACGTGATCGATTTCATTGAAGAGCTTGGGCCGGACACTCATGTATTGGCGGTTTGCCAACCAGTCGTGCCAGTGCTCGCGGCTACCGCCATCATGGCCGAGGACAATAACCTCGCGACACCACGCTCACTCGCCCTGATGAGCGGCCCCATAGATGGACGCGTCGACCCCACCGCGCCATGCGAGCTGGCCACTAAACACAATCTGGCGTGGTTCCGGCGCAATCTGGTTCACCCTGTGCCCGCGCCTTATCCGGGAGCCATGCGGAAAGTTTATCCCGGCTTTCTGCAGCTGACCGGTTTCGTGAACATGAACTTCGACCGCCACGTAGACGCCTACCGGGGCCTGTTCAAGTCCATGCGGAACAAGGAAGTCGAGAAAATCAGGCGCCATCGTGAGTTCTACGACGAGTACCTCGCTGTCATGGATCTGCCGGCCACTTACTACCTCGATACTATCAAGCGTGTCTTTCAGGAGTTCCACCTTGCCCGGGGTTGCTTCATGCACCGGGGCCGAAAAGTGAACCCGGCCGCCATTGAAAACACGGCATTGATGACAATCGAAGGCGAGAAAGATGACATTTCCAGTCCGGGACAGACCCGGGCCGCCCACGACCTGTGCGTGAACATCCCGGATGCCAGGCGTCTGCACCATCTGCAAAAGGGGGTTGGCCACTACGGCGTCTTCAACGGCAGCCAATGGCGCGAATCCATTGCGCCTCGGCTCAAGACGTTCATACGGGAAGCGTGACGGAAATCACATTTTCTTGTCGCGAATCCGGTGCTCTGCTAGCTTGAATGAGGTGATCAATAATAAGGAATAACAACCAGAGCGGACCACCGCTCCAGGGAGGATTTCATGCAGGATCTGAAGGGCAAGGTCGCCCTCGTAACCGGTGCCTCACGCGGCATCGGTCGTCACATCGCACTGCAACTTGCCCAACGCGGCGCCGACGTCGCCATCAACTACCGCTCCCGCCAGTCTGAAGGCGAAGAAGTCGCCAAAGAAATCGAGGCAACCGGCGTCCGGGCACTTTCCTTCAAAGCAGACCTGTCAAAAATGCCGGAAGCGCGCAGCCTGGTTCGCCAGGTCCAGGAACAGTGGGGCCGTATCGATATCCTGGTGAACAACGCCGGCATCACCAAAGACAAGTCCATGAAGAAGCTTACCGACGACGATTGGAACGACGTTCTCGACACCAACCTGGGCAGCGTCTACGCCACGTGCTCCGAAGTGTTGAAGATCATGATGGATCAGAAATACGGTCGCATCATCAACATCACCTCTTTCGTCGGGCAGGCGGGCAACTTCGGGCAAGCCAACTATGCGGCCAGCAAGGGGGGCATTATTGCGTTTACCAAGACCCTGGCACTGGAAATGGCAAAGTACAACATCACGGTCAATGCCATTGCCCCGGGCTTCACTGAAACCGAAATGCTGGCCCAGGTCCCGGAGAATATCCGTGAACAGATCATTGCCAGGGTTCCGATGGGTCGTTTTGGCAAGCCGGAGGAAATTGCCCGCGCCGTGGTCTTCCTGGCCGCAGAAGGCGATTACATCACCGGCCAGCAGATCAACGTTAACGGCGGCGTTTACATGTAACACCTGAAAGACAGAAGGCGAAAAAATGGCTGACAAACCAATAAAAAAGCAATCAACGCCTGACTTCGAACCCAATGTGGTAAGCCGCTCTCTGGCGCGAGTGGGTGTCCATGGTGGTCACCTGCTCAAGCGCTCCATAATGCGACGTTTGCGCGGTGGCCCGCCCAATCCGGCCAGCGTGGGGAGCATGACCAAACCCTTCGTCACCCTGACCGGCAAGCTTGCAACCCAGCCAGACACGCTTCTGTTTGCACAGATGCGGCTGCTCAAGGACACCAGTCTGTTCTGGTCTGGCATTCTGGCCAGCGGTATTGGCAAGAAACCGTTGACCGTAGCCGAACCAGAGCCTGGCGACGGTCGCTTCCGTGACCAGGCCTGGAACGACGTCATCGCCTTCAACGCCCTCAAGCAGGCGTATTTACTGTCAACTCGCTGGGTGATGGACACCATCGACGATGTCCGGGATCTGGATGATCACGATAGACGGAAAGTCCGTTTTTTCACCAGCCAGATGACCGACGCCCTCGCACCCAGCAACTTCATTCTGAGCAATCCGGAAGTGTTGCGCACAACCGTCAAGACACGAGGCAAGAACCTCCTACGCGGCCTCGCCAACCTGCTGCGTGATCTGGACGAAGGCAAGGGCCCCATGCCTTTCCGCATGTCCGACCCGGACGCGTTTGAGGTGGGCGACAATCTGGCCAACACACCCGGCGACGTGGTGTTCCAGAACGACCTGATGCAACTCATCCAATACCGGCCGACCACCGAGACCGTCCATCGCCGGCCCTTGCTGGTGATACCGCCCTGGATCAACAAGTATTACATCCTTGATCTTGGCGAGAAAAAATCGTTCATCCGTTATTGGGTGGAACAGGGCCACACCGTGTTTGTGGTTTCCTGGGTAAATCCCGGCCCGGAGTTGGCACACAAGACCTTTGAAGACTACATGCTCGAAGGTCCGGTCGCCGCGATGGATGCCATTGAACAGGCAACCGGTGAGAGCGAAATCAACACGGTTGGATACTGCATCGGTGGCACCCTGCTTGGTTGCACACTTGCCTGGCTGGCGGCCCGCGGGGATGATCGGGTAAAAAGCGCGACGTTTCTCAACAGCATGATGGATTTCTCGGAAGTCGGCGATCTCGAAGTGTTCATCGACGAGGACTCTATTGCCAAAATCGAAAAGGCCATGAACAAACAGGGCTATCTTGAAGGCGCTTCCATGGCAACGGCCTTCAACATGCTGCGGGCCAACAGTCTGATATGGTCTTTTTTCGTCAATAATTACCTTCTCGGCCGCGACACTGCGCCCTTTGACCTGTTGTACTGGAACTCGGACGCCACCCGCATGCCAGCGGCCATGCACAGCTTTTACCTCCGCAATATGTACCTGAACAACCGGCTGCGTGAGCCCGGGGGTATTACACTGGCGGGTACACCGATCGATTTGAGAAAGGTAAAGGCCCCCGCCTACTTTGCATCTGCGATTGAAGACCACATCGCACCCTGGATCTCCTGCTACAAAGGCGCACGTAACCTGGGCGGCCCGTTGCGTTTTGTCCTCGGCGGTTCAGGGCACATCGCCGGCATCATCAATCCGCCCGAGAAGAAGAAGTACGGCTATCGCCTGAACGAAGACAACCCGGCCAATCCAGAGGAATGGCTGAAAGGTGCCGAGCAGTTTGAAGGTTCCTGGTGGCCCGATTGGGTGGCTTGGGCCGAGCAGTTCGGTGGCGGTGAAGTTAAGGCTCGCATTCCGGGAGAGGGCAATCTGCCGGTTATTGAACCGGCGCCCGGGGCTTACTTGCGCAACGAGCCGGCGCCTCCAACCCCAATAGTCAGAAAACCAAGGCAACCGTCGAGAAGGAAAGCGGCTTCCGGTAAACAGAAAGTAAGGTCTCCCGAGGGCGCCTGAGTCGGCGCCCTACTTCAGTTCGGATACCAGATCGCCGTTCCGACAGTTTTCAATCGCGCCTTTAATGCGGTTCATATCTGCCTTCGCTAGCGTGTCCCGAGACATATAGAGAGAGACAGGCAGCGTGCCCGCGGGCTGTTCGAAGACATTCACAACCTCCGGGCCGAACAGATCCCCGACAAGAAGGGCGGGCAGAACGATGGCATCCAGGCGGTCGTAGTGAAGCATGGCGACCAACTGCATCCAGTCCGTCACCTCTTCGATTCTCGGGTTTTTGTCGGTAATGAACTGTTCACCAACAAAGCTCCGAGGCAGCCCATATTTAAGGCCCGAGGTTTCAGATATCGGCGGAAGTTGGCGATTCGAGACAAAAACATAGTCCGCCGAAAATAACTCACCGGCGAACTCGCCGATTCTGTCCCGACGCTCACTCTGGGCAAGGGGCAGAACCATCGAGACTTCTCCCGAGTGCAAATACCCCAGGCCTCTTTTCAGAGGCACCTGAATATACTGGGGCTGGATGTCAGCGCGATCAAAGACACATTCGTAGAGCGGCGCCAGGGACCCATGGAGCTTGCCATCGGAGTACCCGATCACGCCCTTCAATCCTTCACCAACGGCGACAGGAACCGAAGCGGCCGCAAGTTTCGAAAAGAGAACCAGCACGCCAATGACGATTGGAAAGGTTAAATAATGCATCGCTCCGCTCCATGAGGCTGCACGCTTTCACTTTATACGCACACGATCGTCCACGTTCGCTTGGTTTTCCGTAAGGATCTGTACTTATCGCCCCAGATACCTGAAACGTAGCACATTCTGATACTTATCGATGTATTTCTGATTGATGAGACCAATCACACCCGATTTCCGCAAATCGTCGAAGCATTGATCAAAGGCTGCGGCGAATGCGGGGTTCCGAAAAACCATCTTGTGCGGCGCCGGGTTGAAGATTGGCGCGAAACGAAAAGCATCAGACTGCGAGGGCCAGCTTTCACCGCGGCGCTTCTTGTCGAAGATTCTTCGGTTCACTTCGGCGACCACGAATCCGTCGGCCAGGATCGCATCGACCCGGCCCATAAACAGTAGCCGGGATTGAATGGTCTGATCGGCGATCTCGGTGAGGGAGGCGAATTCGGGTACATTGTCGCTGATTCCCAGCACATCGACCCCTTCGCGGAAGGTCACCACGTCAAGACCGGCGAGGTCTGTGAGCCTTTCGATCGGGCCTACTCGAGAATGATTGTAGAAGGCACCGTTCTGGTACCAGATGTAGGCGGATGTGGAATAACCGGGAAGACGCCAGTGCAAAGGTACTGTGGCAATAGCATCGAAGTCCTGACGATCCGTGTAGGTTCTTGCATGGCGCTCAAAAGGCTGCATGATGAATTCGGCCTCAAATCCGCACTCATCGAAAGTCGCCAAAACCAATTCAATATCTCGCCCCTCGAGACTTGGCTCCGCTGCCCCCGGTATCTCAGCAGCAAGAACTGTTAGCCGCGGCAGTGGCTCCGAATTCGCGACCAGCGGGAACCCTGTCAGAAGCAATAAAAAACACTGGGCGAGCGTTGAAATCTTCAAACCGCTGTCTTCTCACCTCGGGCTAAAAAGTTCAGTTTTTGAACAATATCCTTATCCCGGCGTGCAGGCAATCACTCTGAGCAAATGCCTGCAAACCAGGATGCACCTCAGCCCAGGAGACACTCCTTGGCCTCATTGATGCGCGCCGCCAGGTAATTGCTGCCACCATGGTCCGGGTGAAGTTTTTGCATCATCCTTCGGTGAGCCTTGATGATCTCTTCGCGACTGGCTCCGGGCTCGAGCCCCAGGATGTCCAGCGCTTCGCTCTCGGTAAGCGGGCCGCTCGTATTGCCACTGCCGCCCGACGGATCGCTTTCAGAGGCCGCCTCATCGTCTGCTCGCCAGGAGTCTCCGAACCGGCGATCCAGGTAAGTTTCAAGTAGCCGGGCAGAATCCTCGTCCTGGCCGCGGCAATAGCGCAATAGCTCGAGGAACTCGCTTTCGCTTAGCTCCGCCAGTTCTCTCCCTTCCATCGGGCCCTTGATGATCTTGCCGCTCATGATTCCCGAGTCGTGGTCCAGAGTCATTTCCAGAATATCGCTGGAAACATGGGACTGGTTGCCCGACTTGGCCCCGGCACCGCCGGCCACGCGACCGAGCCCACCACGTAATAGAGATGGCAGCAGGCGACGCAACAGAGGATAGAGAAAGGCCAAACCGGCGAAGACAAAATGCAGTCGCCCGGTTACAGCCAGCAAGACGACGATGCCGATACCGGCCAGCAGAACCAGCTTGAGAATGGCGGCATTGCGCTGACTGGCAGGCTGATTGCGCAACCACACCCAGGCCACAACCGCGACAACGATGGCAACAAGCGTTAAAGGCACTCAAATACCCCGGGCACACCGGCCCATCAATGGATTCTCACAAACACTATCGGATCTGTCTGGTCAGGCGTTTCACTTCCGGGGAACTACGGCTGGAAAAATCTTGCAGCGCCTTGGCTCCTCCGGAAGCATAGACCGCAACTGCCGCCATAAGATCCTTGAGCACCTGAGGACTGTTACGGTCAAAGGGTGCGTATGCGCCCCCTGAAAGCTTGCTCACCTGCTGGAAAACCGCCCTTGCATGGGCATCATTGCCCTCATGAAACATGAACACCGGTGTGCGCAGCATTCCCAGTTCCCCGGCGGTGTGACAGAGCTCGTCCACCGGTTCCTCGCAACAGTCACCGATAAACACCACAGCTTTGACGGGCTTTGCACGGGTCTCTTTCACCGCGTGGGCCAATACCCGGCTGATCTGGGTGCGCCCACCGAGGCAGGAAACGCCGTTCATCAGATTCAGCAACTGCCCGGTTTCGGTCACAAACCCCGTGGCCTTGAACTCACCGAAGCCACGGTAGTAGCAGAGCTGAATGGCCAGGCCACCCAGATCCCGGGTTGCTATGAACAGTTCGCTCTGCAGATGGCAGGCCTGGTCCCAGGTAGCTTCCCGGCTTGCAGTCGCGTCCAGCGCGAAAATCAGCCGCCCCTGCCCGCCACCCTGCTTGGGCAACGTGCGAACCTCATTGATAAACTGGTCGATCGCCTGTTTGTCGGATCGGGTGCGTAGCTCTTTATCGGACATAGGCTCCTGGAAATCACGGCGGCTGAAAAAACTGACGCTAAAATAGTAGGGCATAGATCGCGCAATTCACAGGTTTGACGAGGGCAACGCATGGTGAAAACAGGGCGTTGGTACCGAATCAGGAGTGCGGCCAGATTCCGGCTTTTGCTCCTTGCTCCCCTGCTTTTGACCGCCATTGCGCTGCCGAGCATGGCGCATGCTTCAAACACGTATTACCTGCTCTATCGCCAATGGCAGCCTTACGATTGGCCCGAGAATGTGCCATCTGCCAACGAGGTCACCCGCTCACAGCGAGGACTCGGCTGGCAAGCCCAGGGCTCTGGCAGCGTCTTAGGTATTGATTACGATTACCAGCCACTACGCATCCGTACAGGCGAGCCGGCCCACAACGGGCACCTGCATCGGTTAACCTCCGGTGGCGAATGGCGGCATCAGCTCTACCGCCTGGAAGCGCGGGCCGGCATCGCCGGTACCTCCAATATGTTCAAATATCAGGATTTTCACAGCGATGTCCTTAACGGGCGTGTCGCGGTCTTTCGGGCCGTAAACAGCTCCAGCGCCCTGAGCCTGGGTATCGGCGGCGATCACAGGTTCGGCTCCTTCCGTTGGCTCCCCAGAGCACGCTGGGAACAAAGCAACGCACACGGCCATTGGCTGGTAGACCTGCCTGTTTTGATGCAGTGGCAGAGCCCGGGGCAGGTTTGGGCGTTCCGGGTGGAACGAAACGGGGACCGTTGGGCCACGCTGGACAAGGACAGGGAAGTAGAAAGCGCGCTCTATTTACGCGAGTGGAGAACCCAACTGACTTATCGGCTGCACCAGGGGGGACAATCCTGGCCAACCATCGTTCTTGGTATAGGAGCCAGTCTGGCTACCCGTGTTCAATACAAGGACCTGAACACGGGCACCGAGGATCTGAGCCTTGGGGATGCCCTGCTGGCAAGCCTCAGGCTCGATTGGTAGATCCAGGTTCCGAGACCGGATCCAAACCGGGTATCAGCCTACCCGGTTGAGTGTTACGTCGATGTTGCCACGGGTCGCGTTGGAATATGGGCAAACCTTGTGCGCTTCATCGATCAGCTGCTTGGCCTCGGCGTCGTCCATACCCGGGAGGCTGATGCGCAATTCCACTTCAATGCCAAACCCATTGGGGATCTGGCCGATGCCAACCACGCCTTCAATGGAAGCATCCTCCGGCATCTTGAGCTTGTCGCGACCGGCCACAAATTTCATGGCGCCGATAAAGCATGCGGAATAGCCTGCAGCAAAAAGTTGCTCCGGGTTGGTCCCCTTGCCGCCGGCACCGCCCATTTCTTTCGGGGTTGCCAGCTCTACATCGAGAATGCCGTCTGACGAAATGGCACGGCCGTCACGACCACCGGTTGCTTCTGCATGGGCACGATAGAGCACTTGTTCGATAGACATAACACTTTCCTTTTTCCTTCGAATTTGAACAGAAATACCTTCCGAGGCATTTCCGCGCGACGATTTTCTAAACGACGCGTCGCCCCGTTTTATGCGATAGAAATGGTTAACTGGATCAACCCGCCAGCGCGGCCCGCACTTTCTTGCTCAAATGCCCCATCTCAACCCGGCCAAGTACCTGGGGCTTCAGTTCATTCATCACCTTACCCATGTCCTGCATGCCCTGGGCATCCGTTGAACTGATGGCCATCCGAATCAACCCGTCAAGATCATCCTCGCTGAGGGCCGCCGGCATGAACTCCTCAATGATCACCATTTCCGCTCGCTCTTTATCGCCCAGTTCCTTGCGGCCGGCTTCATCGTACTGACTGGCCGCGTCGCGGCGCTGTTTGAGCATCTTGTCCAGCACCTTGAGAACATCCTCGTCATTGAGCTCGCGGCGTTCATCAATCTCGATCTGCTTCACGGCAGACTGGGCCATGCGCAAAGTAACCAGGCGGGTTTTATCCTTGTTCCGCATTGCTTCTTTTACCGCGCTGTACAGTTGTTCCTTAAGGGTTGGTGCCGTCATTGCTGATCTCCTGTTGTTTGGCTTTGTTCTGTTTTATGGGGACGAATCGGGAATAATGCAAAGGGTGGGAATTCCATGATTCCTGCTGCACTGTAGAATGCAGGCATCCGAGGAAAGAAAAAGGCGCCAGGAACAATGATTGATTTCCGCAGCGATACTGTGACCCGCCCTACCCCCGAGATGCGCGAAGCCATGGCCAGCGCCGAGGTGGGAGACGATGTCTATGGCGACGACCCGACGGTTAACAGCCTGCAGGCCTACGCCGCCCAGCGGCTCGGCTTCGAAGCGGCCCTTTTTACTGCCACAGGCACCCAGGCTAACCTGCTTGCCATCATGAGCCATTGTGGCCGCGGGGATGAGTATCTCTGTGGCCAGTCCGCTCACAATTACAAGTATGAGGGCGGAGGCGCCGCGGTGCTGGGCAGTGTCCAGCCCCAACCGATCGAGAACGAGCCGGACGGGAGCATTGATCTGGAAAAAGCCCGGGCCGCGATCAAGGCGGACGATTTTCATTTTGCCGTCACCCGTCTGCTCTCCCTTGAGAACACCATCGGAGGCAAAGTACTGCCCCTTGAGTACCAGGCGCAGGCCCGTGCGTTCTGCGACGAACACGGGCTTCTTCTGCACCTGGACGGCGCACGTGTCTTCAATGCCGCCGTAAAATCAAACTGCGATGTCACCGAAATAACCCGGCACTACGATTCCGTCAGCGTGTGTCTGTCCAAAGGCCTGGGCGCACCGGTCGGATCGCTGTTGCTGGGGTCGGAATCATTCATCAAGCGGGCCACCCGGCTGCGCAAAATGGTGGGAGGCGGCATGCGCCAGGCCGGCATTCTGGCCGCCGCGGGACGTATCGCGCTCGAAAAGGGGCCGCTTAGACTGCTCGAGGACCATGAAAACGCCGAATACCTGAGCAACGGCCTGGCAAAGATTCCGGAACTTGAGGTCAACCCGGCCAGTACCCAGACCAACATCGTTTACGCAAGGTGCAAGGCGGGCCAGGCGTCACAGCTGAAAGACTACCTGGCCGAACAGGGCATCCTGATTACGGCCGGAGACCCGATCCGCTTTGTGACCCACCAGGATGTCAGCCGTGAGGATGTCGACACGCTGCTGACGGCCATCCGGCAATTCTACCCGTCCTGACCGGATACTCTCGCTCAAAAAAGGGCCCCTCAATGAGGGGCCCTTCCAGCGTCACCTTATATCAGCCTGGGGTTACACCATCTTGCCTTCGGCAATCAGCAAGCGGCGTTCATGATGAAGGCCTTTGAACAGGCTGTAGGTCATCACCAACAGCACCAGCGTAAACGGCAGCCCGACACTCAGGGCGCCAGCTTGCAGAGCGTTGAGGGCTTGTTCACCGCCAACGAACAGAAGCACCCCGGCAATGGTCCCTTCAGTGACCGCCCAGAAGATGCGCTGGGCTTTCGGGGCATCGGTCTTGCCGCCAGACGTGATGCTGTCAATCACCAGGGAACCGGAATCTGAGGATGTAACGAAGAACGTCAACACCAGAGTGATCCCGATAAACGAGGTGATTCCAGACAGTGAGATATTTTCCAGCATCTGGAACATGGCCAACGACACTTCGGTAAGACCCTCGGAACCCAACACGCCAATCTCGTTCTGGACCTGATTAAGCGCCCCGCCTCCGAATGCGCTCATCCAGAACAGAGTAATGATGGTCGGGATGATCAGAACCGCCGTGACGAACTCACGCACCGTGCGACCATGGGAGACCCGCGCGATAAACATACCTACGAACGGTGACCAGGAAATCCACCAGGCCCAGTAGAAGACCGTCCAACCATGGAACCAGGTGGTGTCTTCCTCGCGGCCAAAGGGATTACTGAGCGAGAACATATTGGACGCGTAGGAGACCGACGTATCCCAGAGCCACTGGAACACGGCAAGTGTGGGGCCGGCAAATATTACAAACAGAAGCAGCAGCCCGGCCATGATCATGTTCGCGTTACTGAGAATCCGGACACCACCATGGATCCCCCGAATCACGGAGAGGGTAGCAACAGCCGTAACGCCGGCGATCACGCCGACCTGAATATTCAGGCCTCCCTCAATATCAAACAGGTAGGAAATACCGGATGCCGCTTGCTGGGCGCCAAACCCCAGCGAGGTTGCAAGACCAAAGATGGTCGCCAGCACCGACACAGTGTCGATAACATTGCCGGGCCACCCCCACACCTTGTCTCCCAGAATTGGAAAAAAGGCAGAGCGAATGGTTAGCGGCAGGCCTTTATTAAAGGCAAAAAACGACAGCGAGAGCCCGACAATCGCGTAGATTGCCCAAGGATGCAGACCCCAGTGGTACATCGTTGCGCCCATCGCAAGGCGGGCACCCTCAGCAGTGTTTGGCTCAACACCCAGGGGCGTTCCATACCAGTCGGTGTAATAGGCCACCGGCTCGGCAACCGACCAGAACATAAGCCCGGTACCCATACCAGCTGCGAACAACATGGCAAACCAGGACAGCAGAGAGAACTCTGGCTTGGCATCAAGCCCGCCAATCCGAATCTTGCCCACCGGCATGAAAATAAGGGCCAGACAGAAAACAACAAACAGGTTTGCGCTGAGAAGAAAGCCCCAGTCGAACACAGCGATCGCACCATTCTTGGCGCTATCGAGCAACTCCTTTGCACCTGCGGGGAAAATAAGTGTTCCGACAACGAAGGCAACAATCAGGATTGCGGTTAACGGAAATACGATATTGTGGATATCGAAGCCGAACTTCTCGATATTATCCTGACCGGCTACGTAGTCGGTCTGATAATCGTCTGAAATGACGTCACCCAATGTGAGGACTCCTATGACTGCATAACCCGGCAGTCGGTTGGAAAGTTTACCTCTCTAAGTGCCACCCCAATATTTTGAACTCTAAGAATTAAAATTTCCAACTCTGTTAGACTTGGGCGCTACGAATCCTCGCAAGGCCTGAAGGTTCCCGCTGATGAAACTCAACCCCTTTAACACCCGCATCGGTCTGGCTCTGGGAGGCGGCGCTGCCAAAGGCATTGCGCACATTGGTGTGCTGAAAGCGTTTGAAGAAGAGCAAATCAAGATTCATTGCATTTCGGGTACGAGCGCCGGCGCGCTTATCGCGAGCTATTACGCTTTCGGCCGCCCGGCGGAATCCATCCTCAGCATTTGCTCAACACTGAACCTCTCCAAAATCATCAACTTTACCTTTGAGCGCGGCGGGCTGTTCAGCACCAACGCCATTCGGGAGATGATTCACCGCGATCTGGGCGATGTCCGGATCGAGGACGCCGAGATTCCGCTGGCCATCTGTGCCACGGATATCGAAACCGGTGAACAGCTGATCTTCCGGGAAGGCAATCTGGCGGATGTCGTCTGCGCCTCAATGGCGGTTCCCGGCCTGTTTGTACCTGTTGAAATCGATGGGCGGATTCTGGTGGACGGGGGGCTGGTGGAAAACGTCCCCATTTCGCCATTGGCCAAAATGGGTGCTGGTATTACGGTGGCCGTTGATCTCAGCCATGTCAGCCGTTATCCGAAGCCGGACAACACCTTCGATGTCATTTCCAACGCCATCAACATTGGCATCGATTTCAACACCCGCAAGCAACTGAAGCATGCCGACATATCGGTACCTCTGGACCTGAGCGACTACAGCCTTACCAATAACGCCGACCGCGTTGACGAGCTTTATCGGGAAGGCTATCACCCGATGAAGAAGAAGATCCGCCAGGTACTCTGGTACAAACGGATGCATGTTGCCATAAGCCTTCTGAAAACAACCCGAACGTTGATGCCCTTCAAGGTGCCCGAGATTCTGAAGGAGCTCAGGCGCCACGGCTTTGCGGTGCGCAATCGTAATTAGCCACTTAATCACCGACAGCGGTGAACCAAAACGCTCTTTGCAGACTACTCTTCACACCCGACCATTTTTCAATGCGAACGGAGCTAGCGCATGATTACAGTTCACCACCTCAACAACTCCCGCTCACAGCGCGTTCTCTGGATGCTGGAAGAACTGGGTGTTCCCTACGAGATCAAGCATTACCAGCGAGATCCCAAGACCATGCTGGCCCCCGAAAGCCTGAAAAAGGTGCACCCGCTTGGAAAATCCCCGGTGATCACAGACGGCGATCTGGTGGTGGCCGAATCCGGTGCCATCATTGAATACCTGGCGCACACCTACGGCAAAGACACCATGCTCCCGGAGAGCGGGGGGCAAGCCTGGCTCGACTACACCTATTGGTTGCACTACGCCGAAGGCTCATTGATGCCGCCTCTGGTGTTGCGCCTTGTCTTCGAAAAGGTAAAAACCAGCCCGATGCCGTTCTTTGTTAAACCTGTCGCCAAAGGCATTTCGGACAAAACCAACGAGATGTTTATCGGCCCGATGATCAAGACCCACCTGGATTTCGTGGAAAGCCATCTGGCGAAGAACACCTGGTTCCTGGGGGACAAACTGAGCGCGGCGGACATCCAGATGAGCTTCCCGCTTGAGGCTTCCGTAGCCAGGGGCATCGTCGGCAGGAACCGGCCTCACATCAGCGGATGGGTCAAACGCGTTCATGCCCGACCGGCTTATCAGAGGGCGCTCGAGAAAGGCGGTGATTACGACTTCGCCTGAAGACCGGCGATCTGATTGCGGCTAAAAGGAGTATCAAATACTGAATTCACGGATGGAGATACTGGAATGAAAGAAGTTCGCAGAACCACGCTACCCGTTGTGGAAATGGCGAAAAGCAACGAAGAGTTCCGGCAGGTATTATGGACCGGAGATCATACGCAACTCGTTCTGATGGCCATTCCCGAAGGCGGCGAGATTGGCGGTGAAGTTCACGAGGGACATGATCAACTGCTTTATTTCGTCTCGGGCGAGGGAGAAGCGACGATCGGCGAAACGAAGGTTCCTGTAAAGGCGGGCGACGTCAGCATCGTGCCCTCGGGTACCTTTCACAACTTCAGTAACACCGGAAACGGCATGCTCAAGCTTTACACAACCTACTGCCCACCAGAGCACGCCCCGGGAACCGAGCATGAAACCAAGCAAGAAGCGGATGCCGCGGAATGAATCCGCGGCCTACAGTCGCTTCAAGAAATTATCCAATGCCTGATTAACCGGATCCGGATGCGACAGATTTGCGGCGTGCCCTGCACCTGGAATCACGACCAATTCCGCATCCGGGATCTTGTCCGCCATCACCTGTGCCCGCTCCATCGGAATCGCAATGTCAGCATCGCCATGGATAATAAGCGTGGGCTGGGAAACCTCTGAAAGACGCTCTGTCAGGTCATCGCGGCTTGCCAGCGTCTGGAAGTTGTTGCCGATGTTTGCCGCCGACATCGTTTTCCACTTTTCCTTCCAGTGTTCACTGTCAGGGTAATCACTTCCCAGAATGATGTTGGCAATGGTGGTACCCACTTCCGGGGTCAGCCCCTGCTCCATAAAAGAACTGATCAGTTGCTGGTAGAGGGGCAGTTTTTCTTCCTGCTCGGTGCCTGCCTGGCTATCAAGCATCACCAGGCCGACCACCCGATCAGGATGAGTCAGAGCACACCGTAGTGACATGAAGCCACCCTGAGACATCCCTACCAGAACGGCTTTTTCTACGCCCAGATGCGTGAGCAGTGCAGCCAGGTCATCTGCCGAGTCGTAGTAACTGAAGGGCTCGGGCTGGGCAACGGCGGTGAGCCCGTGCCCACGCTCATCCCAGGTGATACAACGGAAACGGTCGCGAAACGCCGACACCTGCGGAGCAAACATGTCGTGGTCCATCAGCAGACCGTGCGAGAACACCACGACCGGTCCAGTCCCGCCAGTGTCCTCGTAGTAAAGCCTTTGGCCATTTACCTCGGCGAAAGCCATCACACATCCTCTTTTGTTGTTTGTTGTCGGATCAGCATAGCATCCTATGCTCTTAGCAGTCTGTCCATCTGCCAAGAGGCGCTCGGCCAGGCGATGGTCTAACCTTGATCCTGCATCTCGTTGACTGCGGCCTTTTCTGGCTCAGAAAGCGTACACCCAAAACAAAAACAGGAACCGGGGACCGTATGATTTTTGATTACATCATTGTAGGTGGCGGATCGGCTGGCGCCGTGATGGCGGCGCGATTGAGTGAGGACCCTGATGTCAGCGTCTGTCTCCTGGAGGCAGGCGGCAAGGGCGATCACTTGTTGACCCGCGCGCCAGCTGGTGTGGTCGCGATCATGCCCGGCCATGGCAAGATCAACAACTGGGCGTTCAATACAGAGCATCAGCCCGAGCTGGCTGGGCGTCGAGGATTCCAACCCAGAGGCCGTGGGCTGGGTGGTTCCAGCCTGATCAACGCAATGCTTTATGTGCGTGGACACAGCGCGGATTATGATGGATGGGCCGAGCTGGGTTGCGACGGATGGGGATGGGACGATGTTTTGCCCTACTTCCGCAAAGCGGAATGCCATGAAGGTGGAGCCAGCGAATACCATGGGGCCGATGGCCCACTGCATGTTTGCAAACAGCGATCACCAAGGCCCATTTCCGAAGCCTTTATCGAAGCGGCTAAAGAGCACGGCTATCCCGCAAGCGACGACTTCAATACCGGCGACAACGAGGGCGTTGGCCTCTATGAAGTTACCCAGTTTCATGACACCGAACGCAACGGTGAACGCTGCTCCACCGCTGCGGCGTATTTGTATCCGATCATGGAACAGCGCAACAACCTAAAGGTTGTGACCGGTGCCCGTGCGACCCGAATTCTTTTTAACGGAAAACGTGCTTCCGGCGTTGAGTATCGACTCAAGGGCCGATCGCTCACGGCCTCAGCCAACCGCGAAGTCATCCTATCCGCCGGTGCCTTCGGCTCCCCGCAGTTACTTCAGCTATCCGGAGTGGGAAACCCTGAAGACATCCTCCCGCACGGTATTCCCATGATTCACGAGCTGCCGGGCGTCGGCCGAAATCTGCAGGATCATCTGGATTTCATTCTGGCCTACAAGTCCGCGGATACCGATAACTTTGGCTTCAGTTTAACGGGCATGAAAAACATGCTTCGCCATTCCCTCCAATGGCGAACGGCTGGGACGGGTATGATTGCCTCGCCCTTTGCAGAGGGGGCGGCATTCCTGAAGTCTGACCCGGAACAGGACAAGCCAGACCTGCAGCTGCACTTCGTCGTCTCCATCGTGGAGGATCATGCCCGTAAACTGCATTGGGGACACGGCTTCAGTTGCCACGTCTGCAACCTGCGGCCGAAATCCCGAGGGCGTGTTTTTCTGCTCAGCGCCGACCCAATGGCCGATCCCGGCATCGACCCCAACTATCTGTCCGATCCAGACGACCTGAATCTGACTATCAAAGGCGCAAAAATCACCCGGGAGATTCTCGAAGGGCCTGCACTCTCGCCGTACCGACAATCCGAAATGTTCGGCGTTCACGACGGCATGAGCGATGAGGAATGGGAACGCCACATTCGCGCCCGCGCGGATACGATCTATCACCCGGTAGGCACCTGCAAGATGGGCATAGATGATCTGGCCGTGGTTGACTCCAGCCTCAAGGTTCACGGGCTTGAGGGTTTGCGGGTGGTCGACGCTTCAGTCATGCCGACTTTGATTGGTGGTAACACCAACGCCCCGACGATCATGATTGCCGAAAAGATCGCCGATACGATTCGAACCGACGGATAAAGGCCTCACTACAGGTGCCAAAATGACAACAAAAGACAAACCAGTTGCTCTAATCATCGGGGCCGGAGACCACCTAGGTTCTGCCATCGCCCGGCGCTTTGCAAAGGAAGGCTTCCACCTTGTGGTCACCCGCCGGCGCGGGGATCTTGATCTTCTCAGCTCGGAAATTCAGGCTCTCGGCTCGAGCGCGACAGCCATCCACTCCGATGCAAGGGACGAAGACCAGGTCATTGAGCTGATTGAACGCGTTGAGTCAGAGCATGGCCCAATACGGGTAGCCGTCTTCAACGTTGGCGGAAACGTTCGATACGATATCTGCGAGACCAGCACCCGGATCTACCGGAAAGTCTGGGAGATGTGCGCACTGGCCGGTTTTCTGGTCGGGCGCGAGGTCGCAAAGAAAATGCTGCAACGCAATGAAGGCACACTCCTCTTTACCGGCGCCTCCGCCAGCCTCCGCGGCGGACGCGGCTTTGCGGCCTTTGCCGGCGGTAAGCATGCGTTGCGCGCCCTGGCGCAAAGCATGGCAAGGGAACTGGGCCCTCAAGGGATACACGTCGCTCACGTGGTGGTGGATGGCCTCATCCGCAATGAAGCCACGGCAGAATTTTTGCCAGACCTCTATGCGAGCAAGGGCGAGGACGGCATTATCGAGCCCGACGACCTCGCGGAAATCTATTGGCAGCTACACAACCAGCCACGCTCAGCCTGGACTTTCGAGCTCGATGCGCGGCCTTTCTCAGAGAAGTGGTGACGCCCCGTAGAAGCTGAGTCGGACTATCAGGAGCCGGGTATCAGCCGGCTCCTGTCGTTCCTAGACGTAGAAGTCCAGCTCCTCCTGGGATTTCAGAAGATCCCGCATCTTGATCGGATCGTCACCGAAGAAGAACACAAGCCCCCAGTGAGTACCAAAAGCGGATCGGTCCGGAACTGTTTCCTCCGCAGGGGCCACCAGCTCGTGAGACTCGAAGTAAGGATGCTCAATGCACTCTTTGGGCATTTCCAGCTTGCTCACCACGCGGCGTCTCGGATACACACCAAAGCAGCCGGCATAACCTTTAGCATCGACCACTTCGCGGGGGAAGAAGGCATCGACCTCTTCCTTGGTGCTCTTGGGATCAAACACCAGCATGGAAGCCTGGTAGGCATTGAATCCATACGCGCGTTCAATCAATTCGAAGGCCTTGAACCCGGGTGGGCGATACGCAACTTCGCCAAAGTACATGGTGCCGTCGCTGGTTACAAAGTACTCCGGATGGATCAGACCGAACTGGATATCAAATGTTTTGACCAGCAACTCGATCTGCTTGGTGATTGCTTCGCGCCAGCTTTCAAGTTCCTTCGTGGCAGGAACAAATACCGAGTAACCCAGGGTGACGTACTCTGAAATATTCAGGAATTTGATTTTGCCATCGTGGATCCAGGCCTCAACAGCGAATTCCCAGCCACTCAGGTGACTTTCCATGAGCAGGGGGTATTCCTCGTCCGGAATCGTATCGATTTCTTCCAGCGTCCGGATCATGCGGTGACCCAGGCAGCCGGCTTTATCGAAGGCCTTCACGTGAATCGGATCGTCCGGGTCACCATCCAGTTTGAGCAGCGTCTGGTTAACCCGCTTCATGAAGCGAATGATGTCATCCTTTTCGTGGGCTTCTTCGAAAATCCCGACGCGAATACCACCAAGCTGGGCCCGACGTTTCATCAGCGCCTTGTCCCGGAACAAAATGGACTGGCCGTACATACGCGGATTATTCAACAGGACAGAGTTGATCGCGCCTGACCATTCCACCGTTTCCTCGAACAATGGGATTGCGACATCCACGCCTTCGGCTTTCAGCTTTTCAGCGATTTCCATGGACCGATCGTTCAGGCGAACAAAATCCCAGGGGATGAAAGGAATATTGTTGGCCGTGCAAAAATCGGCAGCCCAATCCGGGGCAACCACGATATAGCGGCGATCGAACTTTTGAGCCGCCTTGATCGCATTAATACTCCAGCCCAGAAGGGCAATATAGCCCTTGTTTGGATCCTTGGGTGTTTCCGTTCCGAGTACCGAGTCCATGGAGGGATCGCGCCAGGCCAGCACTTCCTGCGACATTTTGGATTCCGGTGTGATCGCCATAAGTTAACCTTTTATATTCGAAATAACGCAAAGGGCATTGGCAACAGCCCGATACGTCAGACCAGAGTGTCCCAGCCAAACGCGGAAATTAGTTTCCATACACAACAATCTAGACCCTTACAGGCCAGGAAGCGAGCCCGACCCTCCACTATCAAGACGATTGCGAAAGGATCTCGAGTCAAAAGATGCAAGCATCCAAAGGCCTGCCTGCAGAGATTTTCCGTTTTATCCCCGCAGCCTGTAGAAGGGTTCTAGAACCGGCTTCAATCCTTTTGCATCGTCAATGAACAGCTGCAGATGCGGGAAGGGAATCTCTATACCGGCGGCATCCAGGGCTTCTTTCATCTGCTCGAGAATATCGGCCATGATTCTGGGCCGAACATCCAGGTTATCCGGCGTTATCCACACTTTGACTTCGAGGTTCACTGACGAATCACCGAGGCTTTTGAGCAAAACACGGGGCTCCATGCCAGCGCCCTGCAAAACTTCGGGATGAGCCAGCAAAACCGGCATCAGCACTTCCCTCGCCGCCTTCGCAGATTCCTTGTAAGCAATCCCCACGGGAATATTCAGGCGTGTCACGCCCTCTGCGCTGTAATTGATGATATCCGTGGAGGCAACACTGTCGTTTGGAATCATCGTGAAGATATTATCCCGGGTTCGCAGCCAGGTGGTTCGCAAGGCAATCTTCACCACTTTGCCTTCCTGTCCGTTGATAGTGACCCAATCACCGATGCGAAAAGGCCTTTCAATGAGCAGGGTGATACCCGCAATGAAATTGGAGAGAGTGGATTGCGCTGCAAAACCAACGGCAATACCGACGATGCCCAGACCGGCGATAATCGACACAACATCGAAACCGAACTGGGCAAGCACCGATACCACCGCAAGGGTTGCGGCGATAACCGCAAACAGATTCTCGACCAGTTGCCGGATGGAAGGATCCATTCGATAGCGTGAAGTGCCTTCCTTGATCAGACGCCGGAAAACTACCCAGACCACGTAGAAACCGAGGACCATGAAACCCGCCCTCGCCATCGCCTTAAGAACCTCAGGAGAAACCCCGAATTGCGCAAGAATAACTACCAGCGCACCCAACCCGGCCAGATAGCGCAGGCCGCTGCGCATCTGGATGTAAAGAGGGGTTTTGGTTCGCCGCTCACCAAGGCCCAGCCTGATGGCAGCGATCAGAATCAGATAAACGCCCAGGAAGACGCCAAGGTAGATTACAGAGACCAGCAGCTGGCCGAGTATCTGTACCAGCAACGCACCCCAGTCGAGATTCTCGCCTGACACTGCCTGAAAGGCATCGCCAAGATTTCGACGGAGCTGTTCAATCAAATCTGCACCGAATGATTCCATCATGATCTGCACGACACCTTTGCTGTCCATACATCAAGTAAAGGCGCGAATGGCATTTTGCTCAAATGCCGACCCGAGCCTCTTTGAAGCGTATGTGCAAGTTACATTGACGGATCACTCTGCAAGGTGCTCAATATAAGAACGACGACCTTGTGGAGGAGATAACAATGAAATGGATTGTGCTCGCAGTAATTGTCGCGATCATCGCCGTCTGGCTGTATCGGGGCAAACGCAAAAACTATATTGAAGATCCTGATGTGAAAACATTCGATGAGAAAGACTACTACCTCACATCGAATGACAACGCCTCAGATGACGAGTCCTCCCCCGATCAGAGCAATCCTCGTCACTGAGATGGGCGTTACTTTTTCAGGCTGATCTGCTTTGAACCCGTGGGGGATACTTGTCCGCTTTTGCCCTTGCCGACGTATTCCACAGATCCGCCCGCTTTCAAAAACGCGGCTGTCTGTTCTTCAATCGCAGCAGAGGTCAGGGTAACTTTCTCGGGTTTCTTGCTCATAGTGATATCCAGGTCGGGATGGCTTAATTAATATCGTAAGCCCTCCATTATACCTGAAGTGGCTAAAAATTGTTCGTTCCCTATAGACTACGCGCTTCACGCGCCTCAGCCACGCTCCCCTTGTTCTCAACATTTGTATAACCGGCACGCTCCAGAGCCGATTTTGCTTTACCTGCCCTGTTGCCACTGCGGCAATAAAGATTAATCTCGGTGTCTTTGTCCGGGAACCTCTCGGTAACCTCCGCAACGATCTGGTCATGCGGAATCAGCGGGTCTCCATCTATGTGGCTTTGCCGATGTTCCGCCTCTGTGCGGACATCGATCCACACGGGCTTTGCATGCGCTACTATCGGTGCCAGCGCAAGTGATAGCAGGATTAGCACCGCTTTCACTGAAAAAGACACTCTCATAACCAACTTGCTCCCTATTTTGAGACTCTACAATTAGTCTATACGGGTAAACTTGCCGGAGGAGTTCACCGCATGGAAACCGCTGACATCTTCCTGTCGCTGCTGTTCGGCTGCATCGGTTTCGCCTATTTCATGTATGGCCGGCGCAGGAAAAACATCGTCACCCGCTACTGCGGCATTGCCATGATCCTGTATCCCTACCTGGCCAGCAGCGCCTGGGAGATGCTGGCAGTGGGTGTGGGGCTCATGGTTGTGCCACGGTTTGTCGAACTCTGATGCCGGATTAATGCCCCGTTACTATCCCTTCACAAAGACGCCTGAAAGTTGCGCACTGCCCCTCCGCGTGCCACGGTTAGAACACAACCCTGAAAAGGAGGATGGCAAATGCTCTATTGGGCTATCGTCTGTCTGGTAATCGCGATCATTGCGGGCGTTCTTGGTTTTGGAGGTATTGCAGGAACGGCCGCCGGCTTTGCGAAGATATTGTTCTTCATTTTTCTGGTACTGCTGGTTGTATCTTTAATAGTGAACGTCTTCCGGGGCAAGGGCCCCAAAGTCTAGGGCATGTCCCGAACGCCAAAATACACTTAACCTTTCCGTTGGGGACCTCGCATGTTCGAGAGTGAAATCCCACCACTGGACATCATTGTCCGCCTGCTCATGGCCGCCGGTTTGGCGCTGGTACTCGGGCTTGAGCGGGAACTGCGAGGGAAACCCGCGGGGCTCCGCTCTCACATGCTGGTTTCCGTAGGAGCCTCTGCATTCATTCTGATTGGCTTGCATATCCTGATGACGACCGCAGAAGGCGACCCTTCGGCACGGATAGACCCGTCGCGGATCGTTGAAGGTGTGATCGGCGGTATCGGGTTTCTCGGCGCCGGCTGCATTATTCAAAGCCGCGGAAGCGTTCAGGGCATTACCACCGGCGCTTCCATCTGGATTTGCGGAGCGATCGGTGTCGCCTGCGGTCTGGGCACGCTGGTTCTTGCCAGCATGGTGACCGTGTTGGCACTCATTATCATGGTTGTGCTGGGCCGGTTTGAACGGGAAATGATCGAGGAATGACGAACTGGCAGGCCAGCATGTCGTCCCGGCTGAGCTGAAATCCTAGAGCCGCTCAATAGACTTGAGCAGAGAATTGAAAGCCCTCGAAAAGCTCGAAGTTTGAACCGGGCGCTAAAACAGAACCAGGTCTGCAAAAGCTGCCGTTGGAAATCAGAATACCCCTGTCTCAGCCAACTGCCGAATGATCTGAATCGTCTCAATGTCTGTGGCTACATAGGCCTGTTCAAGATACTGGTCATAGGGCATCGAATCACCACGGTTCTCGATGCTCGCTGTTTCATACCGGAAACGGACAAACAGTGATGCCGGCTCGGGCTCTTCGATATCCATAACAAGTGTTGCGGCCGGGAGGGTAGCCGTTGGCTGGGTCCGATACTCTATCCTCGCCTCGTGCCAGAAAGTGACTTCATCGACCACCTGCAGTCCCGGCAGCTGGAGGCTACGCTTCAGGTAAGCCGGACCCTGATCCAGAACCTCGTAATCATCGACACCAACGAGGAACTTGTCCGGGCGCCGGGCCCTGAGCACCAGCCCCTCCCACACCTGGAATCGGGTCAGAACCGGTAGCTCCGGCTTGGTCAGGTCGTTTATCTGAACGATATGCTCGAACGTCATCTGGCCTCCTGTCGTGCGCATCGTAAGGCATGGTTTCAATTGCTCGCTTTTTTGCGATGAATGCCGGGCCATTAAATCTCGATTCAGGGTTCGGGTACGCGTTTAAAAAGTTAACAGCCTACAATTCAAAAGGATGACCACTGATATGGTCCCAGTGCAAACTAATGGTCAAATAATTCATAAAAGGGAACGTTAAATCCCAGTGAACTATCGCCAGCTCTTTCTTGCTCTGATCCTCGGAATCCTCGCCCTTGCGCTCTGGTTGAGCCCAGAGTTCAAACAGATTGCGGCCGGCGTTGCCATTTTTCTGTTCGGAATGCTCTCGCTGGAGAACGGGTTTCGCCAGTTTACCGGCGGCTTTCTCGAGAACGTGCTGCGTCGCACAACAGATACGATTCCGAAAAGCCTCGGTTTTGGCATCGTCAGTACCGCCATCATGCAGTCCAGTTCCCTGGTATCGGTGATCACGATCTCGTTTTTGAGCGCCGGCTTGCTTCCGCTGATCACGGGTATCGGCATTATCTTCGGCGCCAATCTCGGCACTACGACCGGCGCCTGGTTGTTCGCCACCATCGGTATGAAAATGAGCCTTTCGGCCTTTGCTTTGCCGATGCTTGTCTTTGGCGTGGTACTGAATTTCCAGCAACCACGAGCCTGGAAAGCCTTCGGTGCAGTTCTCGCCGGGCTCGGGTTTCTGTTTCTCGGCATCGATTTCATGAAGGCGGGATTCGAAAGTTACGAGTCGGCTGTCGATCTGCGCGAGTATGCAATGGACGGTGTCGCAGGACTTCTTGTCTACACAGGCCTCGGAATTCTGGCGACCGTCGTGATGCAATCCAGCCATGCGACGCTGGCGCTGACTCTGGCCGGTCTGGCCACGGGGCAGATTACCTACGAAAACGCTCTGGCACTGGCCATTGGTGCGAATATTGGCACAACCGTCACCGCGCTGATCGGTGGTCTGGGTGCAAATATCACTGGCAAGCGTCTGGCAGGCGCCCATCTCCTGTTCAACGCGGTAACGGCAGTGATCGCCCTGGTGCTGATCGAGCCCCTGCGTTGGTCAGTGGATGCCCTGTCAGCGCTCATGTCGATCGCCGACGATGACTATACGATCAAGCTCGCGTTATTCCACACACTGTTCAACTGCCTTGGTGTCGCCATCATGCTGCCATTGATCTCGAGAATGGCGCGAGCACTCGAACGCTGGCTGCCAGAGCGAGAGGAAGAGGTCGCCGCACAGCCGCGGTACCTGAATCAGGCTGCGATGGACTCACCCGATAGTGCAATCGCGGCAGTGCGCAGGGAGGTATGGCACCTGTTCGATCAAGCATTCGTTATCCTTGCCCATGGCCTCCACCTGCACCGCGAGAATATTCGCCAGACCGATGACCTTGCAGCGATGATTAACAATTCCCGGGAACGCATCGATATCGACATCGACCTGATCTACCGACAGCGGGTAAAACGCCTGTACAACGCCATTCTCGACTTTATTTCCGCGCGAATGACCCGGGAATCACCGGCAAATTCCACCGAATCGCTTTACCGCCTTCAGCATGCGGCCTCGGAGATGGTCGAAGCCATCAAGCATGTCAAACACCTACGCAAGAATCTCACAATTTATATGGCGTCGGATAACGCCACGATTCGTAAAGAGTACAACGAGCTTCGGCTGCGAGTCGCGATGGTATTGCGTGAGACCCATCGTTTTTACGAAGGCCGGTTCGAGGATGCCAGCACAGCGATACTGGAGCTCGACGAGATCGCTGTGCGTGCGCGAGTAGACCGCGAATCGATGGTCGGGCGTGTCACAAAACTCCTGGGCGCAAAGCGGATTGATGCCGCCATGGCTACATCCCTGCTAAACGATTCTGCCTACGCCAGCGAAACCGTCGATGCTATTCTGACAGGAACCCGCGAGCTCCTGACTGCCATGGATGTTGAAGCTGCTCGAACCACAGAGCAGCTGTCGGTGAGCGACGCAGGGCGGGCAGAGGTCATGCCATGATGAATTCCGAGTAGGCTTGAAACAGAGGGACGGAACAGTGGGTTTCAAGGATCTGGTGGAGAAGCTTGACGATATTCTGGGCGACCATGACAAAGGTAAATCTCTGGCGCTTGAAGAACTGAAGCGTCTTGAAGAGCGCCTGGTGGAGAAGCAGGAGAAATACCGCGACCGACTGACTTCCGGCGCCCCGGGGGAAACACCCGCTCAAACAGAAGTTCGCCTGCGAGTTGTTGAGGCGCAACTTGCCAAACTGAGGGAGCTTATGGAAGAGGATAGGCTTTCTTGACCTCGAAATCCTGGCTAAGCCATTTGCGCCCCCACAAGATACCGTTTCGGCGCCGATTCGCCCGAGCGTCCGTCGCCCTTATCTTTCGAAGCACAGAAAACGGTGGCAAGGAGCTGCTCTTTATCCAGCGAGCCCGTCGGGAGGGTGACCCCTGGTCTGGCGACATGGCGTTCCCGGGCGGCCGCCTGCAACCTGAAGATGCATCTGCACGAGCCGCTGCCGAGCGGGAAACACTGGAAGAAACCGGCATGGATCTGAGGCGCCACGGCCGCTTTCTCACCCGGCTTTCCGACCTGGTCACCCGCCATCACAGCCGCTGGCGCCCGATGGTGATCACCCCCTATGTGTTCGAGTGGCGGGGACCGAAGTCGGTCTCAACGAACCACGAAGTCGAGCGAGCGGTCTGGGTGCCGATGGACTACCTCGGCGCAGACGCGAACCAGGGCCGACTTTCCTGGCGCACGCCCCTGGGCACACTCAACATGCCCTGTTGCCGTTACCAGGATGCCTGCATCTGGGGATTAAGCTACAGCATGTTGCAGGAGCTACTGGCATTGGCCCCTGGCAAGAATGAGAGTTCGATCCATGACCGTTGACCGTAACCGCCTTGCCGCTCTCGCTGCGGAACCGCATTTCTATCGGGGCAGGTACCGCAACCTGGAGCCAGTCCCCCGACATGGCATTGGCGATTTTATGCGCTGGCAACTGGCCCCGGGCCGCAACTTCCCGAAGGGAAAACGCTTCACGCTGCTGCGGCCAGATACGCATTCCCTGATGAGTCCGCCCAAAGAACCACAATTGGTCTGGCTGGGTCACGCCTCGTTCCTGTTCCAGTATCGTGGTCTGAACGTGCTCACCGACCCGGTCCTGTCGGAACGCGCCAGCCCCTTTCAACTGGTCGGGCCGAAGCGTTACACACCGCCGGCCCTGACGGTCGCAGACATGCCGCCGATTCATTTGGTGCTGATTTCCCACAACCACTATGACCACCTTGATGAAAAAACCGTGCGCCAGTTACACCGGCGCTTCGGAGATAACCTGCGCTTCTGCATTCCCCGAGGGCTCAAGCAATGGTTCGAGAAACGGGGCATCCATAACCTGTTGGAATTGGACTGGTGGCAATCCGAGCCCCTGTCTGGCAACCGCGAAGTGTTCTGCCTTCCGGCCCAGCACTTCAGCGGCCGGACCCCCACGGATACCAACACCTCACTCTGGTGCAGCTGGCTACTGGAGATCGACGGTTTCCGGCTCTATTTCGCCGGCGATACCGGCTATGGGGGAATCTTCAGGAAAATCGGCGAGCTGTTCTCGCCCATTGATCTGGCGCTGCTCCCCATTGGAGCCTACGACCCGCGCTGGTTCATGGCGCCGGTGCACGTGGCCCCGGAAGAGGCGGTGAGCATTCATCAAGATATCGGTTCCCGACAGTCGGTGGCGATGCACTGGGGCACGTTCGTGCTCACCGACGAGCCCATGGACGAGCCGCCCCGACGGCTAAGGGCCGCCCTGGAGCGACAAGGGCTGAACGAAACGGACTTTCGGGTGATGCAGCACGGGGAAGTCTGGTCGCCACGCCCGGGTAGCGATCCGGATTCAGAAATACCCCAGTAACCTGCCGAGAGCCAGTGCGCTGATCCAGACTACCAACGAGAGCAAACCCCCTGCCCTGAGGGCCAAAGGCATGGGTGACTCCATCGGCAAGCCTCGTATATCCCGGCGCGCCATTACCCGCCCCAGAGTCAACGCATTCAACGCACCCAGCACAACAAAAGCAATTTTCGCCTGGAACAGCGGAGAGGCGGCATAGTCCGGAGCGTTGGTGGCGAACAACAACAGTCCGCAGATAACCGCCAGCGCCAGACCAATTGCTGCCGTAACGCGGAGCACATCAACAAATACCATCACCGGGTAGTTCCGCCAAAGCCCCAGCAGACGCAGATCCAGCGGCACGATGCTCCCCACCAACAGGGAAACGCCGAGTATATGGCCGGCGTTTACCAGCGGGTACATGAAGGTGGAATTGCGCAGGGCTGAGACAAAGGCCAGATTTTCAACGGAGATCAGCGCTTGCTCAATCATCCCGGAATTCAGGACGTGCGGCCGGGGTACAAATTGTAATCCTGCCCGTCAATCACAACCCGCTCAGCCTTCACCAGACGCTCGTTCTCCCGCGCAGAACGATGGCCGTGCACGGTTATTTCCTGACCCTGGCTCAACATTTCTTTGGTAAGCCCAACACGGTCGTTGCGCCAGGGCTGACCAACCTCCACAACCCAGTCCTCGCCATCCACGCGCAGTGTCACCTCGCCATGGGGATTTCCAAGGCGTACTGACTGAATGACTCCAGTAATTTCAAATTCCTCATCTGTGGCCCACGCCCAGCCGTGGTGGGCCTGTGCAGCAGAGGCAACGACTAAAGCAGCAAGAAAGGCAACACATATCAGATAGGTAAAACGAAGCTGAGGCATATCGAATCCTCTTATCGCGGTTTTGTCGGGACAATGCGCCCCGCACACTCGTTACTACTCAACCAATGTACGAAATTGCTATTACACCAGACTATGACCGGCAAGCCAGAGAATCGTGCCCGAGCAAGGACAGACGTCTAGAGCCGAACAACCCCCGCCCCCTGATCGTGCAACCAGCGCCGCCAGTCGAGGGCCAGCATGCTTACACCACCAATGTAATTGTCGTTGACCAGATAATAGGAGATGGTGCGATCACCCCGATTAAAGTTGTGCATCAGGCGCACCACAAAGTTTCTTCGGGTAGGTTTGGACATCAGGAAATACACGAACTGGCCAGACTGGGCCCGCAGGCTTCCGCGCCCAGACAGATCAGAATGTCGCCACTTATTGCTTGGCAGCTTCAATAGCTGATCGATGCCCGCCAGACGGCCCTGTTCAAGTGCCTGATCAACCACCCACTGATTTTCACGGTGGCGCTCAAAATACAAGCCGGATTCATCGCGCTCAATGGTCTCCATCTGCTCTGCCAACCCTTCGTTCAGCCAGGCTGGCGCATAGGGAACGATGGTATCGACAACCGCATGACTCACTTCGTGCTTGATGGTTTTGAAGGTGAGATTTCTGTTTTTACGAACATAGACGACGATCTGGTGTTCGGACGGTATGTAAAGCCCGTAAGAGGCAACAGCCATCCCCCTGTTCCGACGGACGAGGTAGTTCCGGTATGCCGCGCTGTCTTTGAGAATCAGGATATTGACCGGCACTGTCCTGTGCATATCAAAAGACATTACCCGGTCGAAGAACTCATACACGTTGTTAACGCCTTCAACGATCTGCTGGTGTTCTTCTTCGCTCAGCTCAACATCAACAGTTCTGATATCGATCTCAAAACGGGACCATTCAGAGGCACCTGGCTTAACATTGACCACTTCCTGCGCGACCCGGTGATCCTGCCGATCGCCAAAATGCACCTGGCCGTTTTCATCCACCCATTTATAGATCTTTGCAGAAACCGGGCACGCAGCCATCATAAACAGCGTTAAAACCACCACTGGATGCACGGCTTTCCTCAACCTTTTAAACACTGCGCCTTACCCGATCAAAAATTGGAAAACGGTTTGGAAAAACAAAACGGTACAGCGAAATAAAGGTGCCGCCAACGCCTATAAGTGCAAAGTCACGCCGTTTTCCTTGAGGACTTTCGTGATGTTCTCAATGTTCGGTGGGCCGGGCGGAATTTCCCTGTCCACCGCACTAAACATCTGCGTGGCCATACTCCCTGCGCCAGTCACTTCCAGCATCTCGCCACCCTCTGGCCCATACTGGAACGAGTGCACCGCACCGGCCGGTACGAACACCAGCGTGCCTGGAACGCAGGTCTCCTGTTTGCCCTCACAGGTAAAATCAACGCTTCCCTTGAGAACAAAAAACGCCTCATCCCAGTCATGACTATGCGGGGGCGGCCCCATGCCCTGCTCACCCTGCTGGAACGTAAACTCCTGTCCCTGAGTGACCTTCTTTGCGGCGAGAACGGTTACATCCGTACCGACTACACTCAGCGCACCCTGGTAATCGCTCGGTTTAACGATAATTGAGTGCCTTTCCATTGGTATGCTCCTGGCAGGCGGTTCGAGCCCCTCCAGGAGCATGGTGCTGAGCCAGCCTGTAACGTTTGATGGCAAAAAATCGCATGAATCCGGCCAACAACAACTGGTCGTTATTGAAGTCTAGAACAGACTGCAAAAAGCACACGGAGAATTCAGTGAGGGGAAATCGGATTTACAACGACGCTAGCGCCGCGGGCCGGCAATCACACCGATCCGCATGCCTGCCCCCTTCGAGCGCTTAGTGGTGGTGGCCACCCGGGCCATGGGCGTGACCGTGGGCTATTTCTTCCGAGGTCGCAGCGCGCACATCAATCACTTCAATATCGAAAGTCAGGGTTCTGCCCGCCATCGGATGGTTGGTGTCAACGTCGGCAAATTTGTGGCCCACCTTGGCAACAACCACATGGCGCGGGCCCTGTTCGGTTTGCACCTGAGCGACCATACCCGCCTTCCAGCGTTTGGCGCCCATCAAGTGCTTGATCGGCACCCGCTGAATGGCGTCGGGCTTGCGGGGCCCGTAGGCCTTATCCGGAGTGACTGTAACGCTGAACGTATCACCCGCATCGCGACCTTCCAGGGCTTCTTCAAGGCCCTTGATGATGCCGCCGTGTCCATGCAGGTAGGCGTTCGGCTCACCTCCGTGGGAATCTTCAACAACGTTGTCTTGCTCATCACGCACACTGTAATGGAACAGGACGACTTGGTTCTTTTCAATTGGCATAAGGCTCTCTTTCACGTTTAAAGATGCGCCATTGTAACCGGCAGCGGCTGTAACGTCAGAGTGGAAATTGGCTTCAACCCTGCCAATACGCCTTACTTGCCTCATCCATCGGAAAGAAATGCTCAATCCGCAAATTCTGAGCAGTCACATCCAGCGGCGTGCCTATCGTTGCGATGGTGG
This sequence comes from Marinobacter sp. 3-2, assembly GCF_003751355.1. NCBI lineage: Bacteria > Pseudomonadati > Pseudomonadota > Gammaproteobacteria > Pseudomonadales > Marinobacteraceae > Marinobacter > Marinobacter sp. 3-2. The sequence goes on from NZ_RJUQ01000011.1 coordinate 858,556, forward strand.
AAAAGATTCTGAGCTGTTCGTCGCCCAGATTCAGCGTGAAGGGAATCGCCGGGTAATCCAGGTGTTCCACCACGTGGCTTTTCCAGCTTTCTGGCACGCCAGGCACCGTCAGAGCCTGCTCCAGCAATCGATTGGGCTGATCCCGGAAGGGGCCGGCAAGATGCTCATGGTAGACACGTTGCAGCATGTGGCAGGCGATATTCTCCCAATCACCCACGAAGGGCTTCATGCCATGCTCATCCAGCAGCGAGAGCAGAAAGTTTGGCCGGGCCGGAAACCGGGCCCCCAGCTCAATCATCCTCGCCATCATCGCCTGCATGGCTTGGTTGGCCATCACCAGATAATACTCGTGGTCAAACACCACGGCCGGGTACGGCAGATGCCCCGCCAGCAAGTGCTGAAGCGCCTCTCTGATCATGGCCATACCTGGCGCGCTCAGATCCTGATCGGAGTAGACCTGGCTGTAACCCGCCGCAGACAGGAGCCGATTGGTTCCGGCCAGGTCCGCCTTCAGCATCTGCGCTAAATGCAGAACCATACCTTTGCTGGGCTTGCTACGGCCGGTTTCCAGAAAGCTGATGTGCTTGGGCGACACCTCACACGCAAGTGCAAAATCCATCTGGCTCAGGCGCTTGCCCTGCCGCATTTCTCTGAACAGAGTACCGAAGGCGCTCATTGGGCTTCCCGTAAATTCCGTGTATTTGGCCATTATCCTGGCCAAGGGTAGGCGGAACCATTACCTCACAGGTAATTGAGAGGATCACCGCCGGGGTAGAAGCTTTGTAGTGTAGTCCAACCCATTGCGAAACCCGATTGAGGTGACCACATGAAAAATCTAGTCCGTCGATTCAGCGTGAAGCAAATTATCCTGAGCGATGTCTTCCTCTCCACGCCCCTGGCGCTGGCGTTAATCCTGGCTGCAGAACCAATTGCTCAGTGGGCGGGCGGCCCTGGCGCAACATTCTATATGGTGGTCGGCGTCGTGATGCTGCTGTGGTGCGTGGATATGGCCGTTATCGCCAGCAAGGAACAGTGGCAAGAGAAGTTCCTCAAGCTGATGATTATGGTAGATGTCACCTGGAGCCTGATGGCCCTTGCCCTGATGGTCTGGTTTGCCCCAAGCCTGCAGCCTCTGGGCTGGGCGCTGTTCGCCCTGAATGTGCTGGTTCCGCTGGACATGGCATGGATGAAGCGGGTTGCCAGCAGCAAACCAGAGCAGCCTGCGTTCGGCTAATGAGTTGCTCGAAGAACTGATCTTGTGTGGCTGGGCGCTTCCAGCCACACAATTGCCAGTTGTTTTGTGGTTTGACGGTTTAGATTTCCAGAGGCTCACACCTCATTCGCCTTCCGAAACTGCCCCTGATAATCAAAAACCCGTTCCTGCACCTGCCAATAGTGCTTCTGCTTACGCGCAATCACGAAATCCGGTGCCGGCAATAAGGCCTCCAGCTCAAGCACCTCATCCGCTGAGCTGAACGCTTTCGGGGCCTGGCTATTGGCAAAACGACGCCCGAACAGTTTATTAAAAACAGCGCGTGGGCCCGGCTTGCTGAAATCAAACGACTCGCCGAGTTCTTCCCCATCTTCCCCGTGATAGGTGATCTTCAACTTGCGGCCATCGGCAACCAGCGATATCCCGGCGCAGCGGATGACCATGGCATCCTTGAGTTTCAGCGCATCTCTCAGCTGATCATCCGGGTCGATGATGGCTTTGTGGCACTGGTGACAGTTGCGGGCCGCAATATCATTCTCTGCCCCGCAATGCGGGCACTCCTTGAAGCGAAAACGGTAATCGCACTGCTGCGGGCGTTCATCCTGAACCCCGTCAGCAGGCTCGAGCAGTCCCTGACAACGACGCCCGTAATGCTCAATCACCAGGCCTTCACCGTCAGTCTTGCCCCAGAAAATGTTTGCAAACCCACATCCCGGGCAGAACACCTGCACCGGTTCACTGTCGGGGTTCGGCTTTGGCTCCCCCACTTCCGGATGATGCAGATTCACATGGTTGCCGGCGTAATCGATCACCAGGCAATCCTGTTTACCCTCATCCAGACGAAGTCCGCGGCCTACTATTTGCTGATAGAGACTCACCGACTGGGTGGGCCGAAGAATGGCGATGAAGTCCACATGGGGCGCATCAAAGCCCGTGGTGAGCACAGACACGTTCACCAGATATTTCAACTGCTGCTGCTTGAAGCGCTGAATCAGCAAGTCCCGATCCTTCAGATCGGTGGCGCCCGTTATCAGGGCAGTTTCGTGTTCTGGCAGGTACCCGGCGACCTCCCGCGCATGCTCCACGGTGGCCGCAAAGATCATCACGCCCTGACGCTCGGCAGCCAACTCCACAACCTGCTCAATGATCGCCCGGGTCACGCGCTTGTGTTTGCTCAGCAGCTGGTTAACGTCCCTCTCGGCGTATTCGCCAAAGCGGTCCCGGGGCAGCGCAGAGAAATCGTATTGCGCCACTGCCGCGTTCACCAGCTCCGGCCGGGTGAGATACCCCCGGTTGATCATGTAACTCAGCGGTAGCTCGTAAATGCAGTGCTGAAAAGGCTTGTCATCCTCGCCCCGAACAAAGCCCCGATAGTGATAGCGATAGATCCAGCCCATGGCCAGACGGTAAGGCGTAGCAGTCAGCCCGAGCACTTTCAGAGAATCGTTCTGTTGCCGCAAGAGCTCTATGATGCGCTGATATTGGCTAGTTTCTTCTCCGCTGACGCGATGGCATTCATCAATAATGACCAGCGAGTATTCGTCCCGAAACTGATCCAGGTTCGCCGATACCGACTGCACACTGGCAAAGGTCACCTGGTGGTGACTTTCCTTCCGCTTCAGCCCGGCGGAGAAAATTCCGCCGGTTAATCCATAACTCTGATACTTGGCGTGATTCTGCTCCACCAGCTCCTTTACGTGGGTTGCCACCAGGATCTTTCGCTTCGCGAGACGCGCCAACTCGGCAATAACCAGGCTTTTCCCCGCACCGGTTGGCAGCACGATAACGGCGGACTCATCGGTTTTCCGAAAATGAGCCAGCGTGGCGTCAACCGCTTCCCGCTGGTAAGGCCGGAGTTTGAAAGGAGCATTCATTTTGGAGGGCTTACTCGTTCTCAGACGGTGTGTTTCGGCTCTTAATGTTCATTGATAAATGCTCATGTGCACAACACCACTGACTGCTATCTTTGAATTGAGGAAGTAGAGGCGTTTGAGCTGACAGATACCCTGAGTTCTCCTCCAGGTCCATTACCACAGATCAGCAACCTGACTGGATAAAAGGAATCAGTCAGGCCTCCGTTTTCCAGTATAAGGAGATATTGCATGAGCAATTATATGTCGATATTGGGCACCGTCGGGATTGCCGGCATCGCCGTCGCCATCACCGGTTGCGCAGGCTCCGTGGAGCCCCCCACCTCTCAAATGCGAGCCGCCGAATCTTCCGTTCAACAAGCGGTGTCATCCGACGCAAGAAACTTTGAGCCAGTGCTGCTGAATCAGGCCCAGAACAAGCTTGCCGATGCCGAAGAGCTCATCGACGATGAAATGAGCGAGGAGAATTATCAGAAAGCATTGCACCTTTTGGAACAGGCATCCGTCGATGCTCAGTTGGCCGGCGCGCGTGCCGAAACTGCAAAGGCCAAACAGGCTGTGGAAGAGATCAACAGGAACATTGAGTCTCTTCGCCAACGCATGAATGGAAGCCAGTAAGGGCGCCAGCTTAAACAGGAGATTGATATGAACAATCGATACATGATTTTGAGCATGGTTGTCGGCTTTTCCATCTTCCTGGCCGGATGTGCCAGTACGCCCAAGGACAATCAGATGGTTGACGAAGCAAAGGCGGCCTATGAGGACATTCGAACCGATCCAGACGTTGCCCGCAGTGGCGACCGCCAGCTGAGAAGCGCCAGGGATCAGCTTGCCCGCGCTGAGCGATTACTGGAAGAGGGTGCCAGCACCGCGGAAATCGAGCATGCGGCCTACCTGGCCAATCGCCATGCCGAGATTGCCCGGGAGCAGGCCGAACGCGCCAAGCTGCAGCAACAGATAAACTCCGCCGAAGAAAGACGCAAGGAACTGGAGTTGCAGGCTCGCTCTGCAGAGGCCCAGGCTGCCCAGCAGGAAGCTGCTGAATTGCGCCGTCAAATGGAAGCTATGCAGGCCGAACAGACAGACCGCGGCATGGTACTTACCCTGGGTGACGTTCTGTTCGACCTGAATCGTGCTGAACTGAAACCTGCCGGGGAAACGACAGTAGGCCGCCTGGCTGAATTCATGGCTGAATATGAAAACCGTCGCGTGCGCGTGGAAGGATACACGGACAGCACCGGAGCAGAATCTTACAACCAACAACTGTCAGAGCGTCGGGCTGAGGCTGTAAGAGAGGCTCTGATGGATAGAGGTATTAATCGGGCCCGGATTGAAGTGCAGGGATTCGGGGAACAATACCCGGTTGCGACGAACGAAACATCCGCAGGGCGCCAACAGAACAGGCGGGTCGAGATAGTGATTTCCGATGCGGACGGAAATATAAAAGAACGTTAGAACGCGAATGAACACCGGAACAGAGTGTTTGCCCAGCAAACAAGTCTGTTCCGGTTTCTCGCAACAGTTGAAAACTTTGCTATGCAGGGCCTCCTAATTAGCGTACTGTCTTTCTCGTTGGAAAGATCTAGCAAAGCATTTCACGAATAAGACCTCTTGTGTTGCCACACCTTTTGTCCTGTTTTTGATCCTGCACGTTTTTTTATTTCCCGCATATCGCTGATCAATGATCACAACGATCCTTTGACGGCGAGTTATTGTCAAATCTGGTGTATGACCATCAGGCAGCGCTCCTGTCAGATTGATCCTCCACCGGTATTCCATCCTGAAACTGCACGTTGTCCACGACCAGCTTCAGTTGGTTGAACCCCTTGATCCGCTTCCAGCGTTTCTGGGCGGATTGGAGCAACTTGAACACCATCGATAACGTGGTGTCGCGATTGCCACAAGACCGGCTCCGCTTGGTTCTCAGCCGTACTGTGGCGAAGGTGGATTCAATCGGATTGGTGGTCCGTAAGTGAATCCAGTGAATCGCCGGGAAATCGTAGAAGGCCAGCAGCTCATCCCGGTCCTTCTCCAGGTTTTCCATGGCCTTCGGGTACTTGTCCCGGAACCGCCGCAAAGCGCTGTCAAACGCCTTGTGGGCGCTGTCACGAGTCTCTGCCAGGTAGATCTCATGCAAGGCTGACTTCACCTTCGGTTGCACCGACTTGGGCAGCTTGTCCAGCACATTGGCCGTCTTGTGCACCCAGCACCGCTGGTGCCGGGTGTCCGGAAACACTTTGCTCAGAGCCTTCCAGAAGCCCAGTGCGCCGTCACCCACAGCCAGCCTGGGCGACGGCTCCAGACCACGTTCCCGCAAGTCCGTGAGCAGCTCTCGCCAACTGGCCTCGGACTCCCGGTGGCCATCCTCGACAGCCACCAATTCCTTGTGGCCATGCTCAGTCACGCCGATGATTACCAGCAGACAGAGTCGATCGTCCAGCCGGACGTTGCTGTACACGCCGTCGGCCCACCAGTACACATAGCGTTTCTGGCTCAAGTCCCGGCGCTGCCAGTCCTTGTGCTCATCCAGCCACTTCGCCTTGAGCCGGGAGACCGTGTTCGCCGACAACCCGTTGGCCTGCTCGCCGACCAGCGCGCTCAGGGCCTCCTGGAAGTCACCGGAGGAGACGCCCCGCAGGTAGAGCCAGGGAATCAGTTCCTCCAGACTCCGGGCACGCTTCAGGTAGGGTGGCAGCAGGTGGCTGTTGAAGCGAATGCCAGAGCCACTGCGGTCCCGGACTTTGGGAACCTGGACTTCTACGTCGCCGACGCCGGTCTGAACAGTGCGTTTGGGAAGGTGCCCATTGCGCACCACAGCACGGCGGCCATCCGGTGTCTTGACGTCTGCGCACTGCTTCAACAGGCTCTCCAGCTCCGTCTCGACAGCCTGTGCAATCAGATCACGGGCACCCTGACGGATTAACTCGTGCAAGGGATCGTTGCCGGCTACCTCTGGTTGTGAAAGAGCATGCAGGTTAGACTTGGACATGGCGTATCATTCCTCTGTTGGTTGTGATCGTCGCGGTGATCAACCAACAGGATACGCCACCCCTTCAACCTGCTTCCATACACCAGAAATCACCATAACTCTTTGACGGCACCTTATTGATTAATTTCAGGATAACTATTTATGTCTACAATTACCGGCAACGTTAAGTTCTTCAACGAAGCAAAAGGTTTTGGTTTTATTACTCGTGAAGGCGGCGCAGACGTCTTTGTTCATTACAGCAATATTCAGGGTGGCGGTTTCAAAACTCTGGCCGAAGGCCAGGAAGTTGAGTTCACCGTGACTCAGGGCCAGAAAGGCCCGCAAGCAGAAAACGTTATTGGCCTGTAAATAACAGCCAATAAGTGATCAAAAAAGGCAGCCTCAGGGCTGCCTTTTTTTGAACACACTAAGCGATTTACCCATCCGTTTTTCATAGGTTAATAACGCCGCAACAAATCCCGATAAAGCCGGTTATTCCAGTCCTGGACAATAATCTGAGACCTAAAAAGTTGCCACAATTCCCAGGAATAAACGATGACAAGCAGGATAACACCGAGCCAAACCAAACCAGCGACGAAACACCCTATTGCAACAAGCAAAGCGCCAACATCTATCAGCCCCCATTGCCAGCGCCCCAGGTAAAAATGGTGCAACCCGGTGACAAAAAACCAGTTAAGTGCCGCGTAGGTGTCCGGGTCCTTCACCGCCTTCCCGGCTTGCCGGTAGAATTCCGCCCGCTGTTCTTCTGAAAGCTCTCGAATCGCCTTTCTGAGGGCTTCTTCCTCGGCATCAACCTCTTCTTGTCTCAGCATGCCCGATATCCCCCGTGACCGGCTCAATGCATTTGCAGATCGCGTCCGGCCTGTTGCACCTGCGAAGGCGGTGAAACGTTAACCTCACTCCCTCATAGAATCCGAACCGGCGGATAGCTTCCTCGGAGTAAGCCGAGCAACTCGGCTCAAAGTTGCAGTCGATGCCAAACCATCGAGTACCACCGCCTGTCCGACGATAAAACCCGATGGCCTTCAGTGCTAACGCCTGCAGCACCGGTTAGCGCCCCAGGGTCACAATCACGGATTCACGCTGCCAGAACAGCCAGAAACGCTTCATCTCCAGAACCTGGAATACCACCTGCCAACCCTCGGCAGCATACCGATTTAATTCTGCTTCAATTTTTTTCAAAGGCAGGCCAGAGGAGCCGAGCAGGAGCGTGCCACAGCCACCTTCCGAAATATGGACCATCTTGTATTCGGTGAAACGTTGAGCCGTCATTCCATTTCCTTATGTTTGAAAATTTGTCCCTGATATTAGGGACTTGAAAGCCTATCCCAAATTTGAGGCCCGATAAACCTCGCAGTTCACATCGCACTATCAGGCAACCCCAGGGCCCTATTGATCAGTCGGACTTTCAATTTCAGCACCGGAAACACAAATAAGTAACCACCGGTTATTTACAGGCAGGAATCGCCGCAGTATATTAAGTGACTATCGTTCATTTAAATGGAGAGAATCATGTCGTACGTGGTTATCACTGGCGCCAGCGCCGGCATTGGCGAGTGCTTCGCCCGGGCACTCGCCGCGGAAAAACAGAATCTGATTCTGGTGGCTCGCCGTGAGGAGCGCCTGAATGCTCTGGCCGCAGAATTAAAGAAACAGCATGGAATTGAGGCCATCGTCCTGAAAGCCGACCTGGCGGACCAAACCGGCGCCGACGCACTGGCCCGGCGGATCAACGAGGGCGGCTGGCCGCTTGCCGGCTTGATCAACAACGCCGGGTTTGGCGACCGCGGCGCCTTTGCCGATCTGGCCCTGGAACGACAGCTGGCAATGATCCAGGTGAACATCACCTCGCTGGTCTACCTCACCTGGCAGCTGCTGCCAGCCCTGCGCAAAGAGAGCGGCAGTTTTGTGATCAACGTGGCTTCCACCGCGGCATTCCAGGCCGGGCCGAATATGGCCATTTACTACGCCACCAAAGCGTTTGTGTTGTCGTTCTCCGAAGCGCTTCATGAGGAACTCAAAGGGGCAGGTGTTGCGGTGAGTGCCTTGTGCCCGGGTGCCACCGATTCGGAATTTGCCCAGGAAGCACACATGACTGACACCAAACTCTTCAAAGCCGGCACCATGACAGCCGAGGATGTGGTCAAGAAATCCCTGGCCCAACGCAGAAGCGCCATTGTTATTCCGGGGCTGCGCAACCTGCTGATGGTCTGGTCTGGTAAACTCTCGCCCCGTGCCGTAACACGACGGCTGGCCGGGTGGCTGCAAGCCTGATGTGGGCCAACAAACGAGCATTTTGAGGTGGTTTTGAAGCACAGACTATGCGGTGGTAAACAACGCGCCCGGACCGAGTCGGACAAGGCGCTGCGGGAACAGCAGATACTCGATGCGGCGGAAAGGCTGTTTCTGGCGCACCGGTTCCACGGCCTGACCCTGGCGGATGTGGCCCGCGAAACCGGGCTCACCAAAGCGGCTCTATATCGCTACTTCCGCAGCAAGGAACTGCTGTTCATTGCCGTTTATCGCCGCGCAATGTCAGGCTGGGTTTCAGACGTTGAAGCGATTGGCCCAGACGGCTTCCCTGAACAGTTCGTTGACCGCATTCTGGCTCATCCCGTGTTCTGCGGTCTCACCGCCATTCTGCACATTGCTCTTGAAACCGGCCTGAGCGAAGAGGAGGCCCGGGAGTTCAAACTGTTCCTGCTGTCACAGTCCCGGCGCATCACCGCTGTCATCGGCAAAGCAACAAACCGGGAAGAAGCCGCTTGCCTGCGATACCTCCTGCAGTGCCAGCAAGCACTGATTGGCTGCTGGCATATGTCTCACCCGCCGGAGCCGGCCCGAAAAGCCATGCAGCTGGAACCGCTGACCGTTTTCCAGCTGGAGTTTTCGGATACGTTAAGGCAGCACCTGTTCCTTCTGACCGAAGCCTTTATACGTCAATAATTCCAAGCAACAGGGCAATAATCATCTCGATTAACAGGGCTCTGAGGGGCTGCACAATACAACACGGAAGAGCCCATTCTTGCCGTCTGGCCCCACAAAAGAGCCGTCTGGTTGCAGGCCGGATATACCATCTTCATCAAATCGCAATGACACAATCATTTCGGCCGGCGCAGCCATTTTGAAATCCAGGATTTCGGTCACAACACCGTAATTGACGCCATCAACCGCGAACTGCTGCCCTTCCCTCGCGATCACGCGGGTATAACCTGAAGGGCTAGAGGCAAGCAGCAGACTCTTGCGGTTATTGATGTCCGCCTCATCGCTCGCCCGGAATGCCGCCCAGGATTGCCGGCTGAACGCCAATCTGGTTGTGTTCGAGCCCAAGCTAACAGCAAGCTCCACACCGGAGGCATCCGGCAAACCTCGAACGGGATCCCCTTCCTGGAAAAACACCTCCGTGGTGGCACTGGTTCCGTCGTTGGTCCAGACCAGCAAAGCGTCTTCCTGATCCAGGGTGCCGGAGTTGACCAGGAAGGCCACGGAGTCGTCGGCGCCCACATCGAACGAGTTCGTGCCGCCAATAAAGCCGGTGACCTCAAAGAGCGAGCCATCATCCAGCAGGAGCGTCTGCTCGCTACGGCTGATCCGGGTAAAATCTCCGTTACCCAGCGAATCGGTGTAGATGCCCCGATTGGCCGGCCCGGAAACCCCTCTAAGGGCGTAGTAGAACACTTCACCGTTATCGGTCAGCAGAGGTCTCGCCGAGTTCAGGTTATAAATAAAGTCCCGCGCTGAGCCGCCAGCCTCCCGCACGACCTCCCGATAGCTGCCATCGGCATTACGGACGTATATACCAGTGTCCTCCGAGCCGGCCAGCGCCGTCCCGTCCGCGTTTTGAAGCGAAAGCCCAAACACCAGTTGCTCTGCCTGGTTGCTGTCGAAATCGAGGGAACCAAAGTTTTTAGGCTCGAGGTTACCCGGCAGCAACGTCTCGCCAGCCTTGAGCGACTGGCCCTTCTGCCCCAGTCCGGTAATCGACCACAGAGCGCCACCCGCAGGATACGTCGAGTCATCGGATACCCTGGAAGCATCCGTGTTCGAACCCGGCTTAAAGGTAACGGCCCCACTACCATCCGAACTGACCAAGGAGAATACCCGGTTGCCCTGGACGTTTTCGGCAAAATAAATATTTCCCGCATCCAGTGTCGGGAACTCGGTGCCATTCCTCGCAGGGTCGCCTTCCCGGGCGATCACAGACGTTGTGCCGGCATTGCTGCGTAACAGCACCTCATTGTTAAGCCCATCGACCTGATCCGTCACCGAGCCCGATTGCTGATTCAGGATACCGCCGAAGATGATTTGACCCGTGTTATCGATCAGTACGTTGAAAAAACCGTTGTAGGTGGCATCGCTGGAGGGCAGCGTGGCGTCGTCGGCCTGGATCAGGCTCAGGCCCGCGCCCGAGCTGTAGCTGAAAATACCGTCTCTCAAGCTACCACTGCTGTCCGTCTGATCGGTTGCACCGAGAATTGCGACGGTGCCAGACTGATTAACATCAAACCTCAGCTGGGTGCCAACTTCACCGCTGAACACGGCGCCACTGCCAATGCCCGGCGCCGGATCGCCACTGACCACGATGGGCGTGATCCCGCTGTCCAGGCCATCAACCGTCACTTCACTGGAATCGGTACAGCCCTCACTGTTGCAGGCGGCAACGACATAACGGGCGCCGTTGCGTTCGGTCAGGCTGATATTGTTGGTGTATTCGTTGGTAGTCAGGTCCGAACCTATCTGGGTGAAGCCACTCACGCCGTCCGGGTCTTCAAACACCTGGTAGAAGTCTGCGTCGGCCACTGCCGGCCAGGTAAAAGTCAGCGTCCAGTCATCGTAGGCGGGCGTAACCACTGGCGCGGCTGGTGCGCCAGAGGCTGTGCCACCACCCCCGCCATCACCGCTGCTGTCCCCGGTATCACCGCTGTCAGCGACATCATCGCCACCGCTCTGCTCGCTGGAATCTTCCCCAACCAGGTCATCATCATTTGAATCACTGCTCCGTAAGCAGCCCGCCAAGGCAAAGCACACGGCCAAAACGGTTAACACCCTGAGTAACATAACATTCAATGTTTTCATTCGACTGCCTCCTTGTTCGTAAAGCCTCTGCTTTACGCTGTCCATCACTAGGCTATCGGACATGAACCAACGGCAGCAGACCGCACCTGGGGGGACCTTGGCCCGCTTTGACTCCCCCATTCGAGGGGGCTATGGTGAAAGAGCGGCAACCCAAGAGCATCAGGACGATCAAATGAAGTTGGGGTTTATTCTGGAAGATCACGCAGGCGCTCAGGATTGGCTGCGCGACGTGCTCAAGGAAGTTTTTCCGGAGATTTCGGTGACCGTTGCCGACCGGCTCACCGAGGCGAGGGACAAACTGTCTCATCTTCAACAGGCGGATCTTGAGCCAGACATTGCTCTGATTGATCTCAGCCTGCCAGACGGTAGTGGCATCGACTTTATTCGCGATCTGCGCGAGGCGGTGCCAGAGTGCCTCTGCATCGTGATAACCATCCACGACGACGACCGCCATGTGTTCCCGGCACTACGGGCCGGTGCCAGGGGATACCTGCTGAAACAGCAATCCCAATCCGAGTTAGCTCGCCGGCTGGCGGGTATTATTGACGATGAGCCGCCACTGTCGCCGTCGGTGGCGAGGCGGGTCCTGGCAACCTTTGCACCGCCGGATACCACCGCACAGCCGGATCTAACCCCGCGTGAGCAGGAAGTACTGGAACTGATTGCCAGAGGCTTCACCCTGGCTCAGGTTGGCCAGGCCCTGGGCATTACCCGCCATACAACGGCCGGTTACGTGAAAACCGTGTATCGCAAGCTGGAGGTGTCCTCCCGGGCGGAGGCCACCCGGGAAGCCATGCGAATGGGTATGATCGACAACTAGGCTACCGGCAGCGTCAGCTCCACGACAAAGCCGCCTTCCACCAACACCCGGCAATCAACGCGACCGCCCAGGTCTTCGGCACGAACCTGCATGGTCCTGAGGCCGTGCCCGTCACCCTGACCATCCGAGTTGTTCGCTTTGCCGTTGTCGGAAACCCTCACCGACAGAGACTCCCTGTCACGCCCCCACGTTACCTCTACCCGATCAGCATTGGCGTGTTTGATGATATTGGAAATTGCCTCCCTGAGAATGCGCGCGATATTGGCAGCGGCCCGGGCCGAAAGCTCCTGGTCCGACAGACTCATGGGATCTGCCTGCCAATCCAGTTCGATACCCGAGTCCGTCAGCCGCTGGCGTATTTCGCCCTCACAGCCGTTGGCCACCTCCAAAAGGCTGGCTGGTTTCCCTGCAGTGGTGTCTACCAGCCCATGGAGGTCCCTGAGGGCCGATCGGGCCACCTCGCGCACCGTTCCTGTGTCAGTGGCGTACACGAGGCTCAGCAACCGGGCACCCAGATCGTCATGAAGGTCCCGCATGATTCTGCTGCGCTCCTTTTTCGCTCCCGCATCACGGGCCTGCAACGCCTGCAACGCTTTGCCGGTGAGGTCATACAGCAGGTTCGCCACCCGCATATCCTCCTTGGTAAACAGCCGAGCGCCATTGCTGGCAAATTCAAGGCTGGCCCGCCGCGAATCGCCCGGAAGCGCTGGCAGCTCCATCAACACACCGTCCGACGATACTGCCACCGCGGTCATTTTATCCGACGCATCGGGCATCTCCAGGTTCAGCGGCTGGAAGGTCATACGCAGCAAGTCCGGCCAGGCCCGGCGAACTTCCGCTTCCGTGGACGCAGAGAACAGCTTATCCACCAGTTCGCGGAGAGCCTCGTTCAGAGAAATGCTGGAACGCTGCCCGAATCGATCCCACAGCCATTGCCGCAATGGAAAGTAAAGCCAGCCCGCAATGGCAAGCGAAAGAGTCAGCGCATAGGTGCTGGTCAAACCAACACCCATGATCAGGATCGCATCCAACACCAGCACCATCAGCCCCCCGGCAAACCAGAGCCAGGTCTTGAACCACCACCGCTCAATATCAAACAGGCGATAGCGCACCAGCCCCGCCGCGATGCCGAGGTACAGAATCAGGTAGGCGCCGAACCCCACCAGCAGCGGCACGAGCGGGGGGTGGCCGAAGGCTGGCGGTATGATCACCAGCCCCATCAGCAAAACACTGCCCAGGAAAATTGCCAATACACACCATTTCAGGGCAGCGCGTTCGAGGGGGCGACCTTTCGAGGCCACCCATTGGGCACCCGCAAAGCACAAGCCAAGCACATAACCGACGACAATAGGCAGGTAGACCGTCACCTGGGCGCTTTCGCCCACCTGGAGTTCGCTCAGAACCCACATGATCAGTGCGATGCAAATCATCAGTGCCGGAACGGGAAAACGGGCAAGCGGGCGCGGATACACCCAAAACAGGGAGACCAGGGAAGCGTTCACCATGAGCGTGGCTAGGTGGTTAACCGCAGAAACCACCGCAAACACATCGCCACTCAGCACAAACTCCCGATCGCCGTAGATGGCAAGAGTCAGGGTGTTCACCATGGTTGCTACGCCGGAAAGCGCGTAAAGCCGGGTCGCTGCGCTTTTCGGGCGGAAGGCCCAGATGCCAACCGCCACCATCAAAGCAATCATCCCGTAAAAGGTGTGAATCGAAAAGCCGCCCGAGAGCTGATGCCACGGCGTATCGATGGCCACAGCCGGCACCTGGTCACCGGATGCGAGAACAAACCGTGCCCCGCCTGAGCGCAGCGCCTGATCCAACTCGGTCTGGCGCTTCATAAACAGATTAAGATCGGTGTGGCTCAGCAGGTCTGGTTCTTCCATCACCAGATTTCCATGCAGCGGGATTTGCCGGCCATCCGCCGCTTGCAGCCCCACAATTACGCTGCCCACCCGAATAACACCGGCGTTCGGTGAATCCGGGTGCACCCGATCAACCCGGAGCCCTTCCGGCCCATCATGGGGCGAAAGCTCGAGCCCCAGCCAGGGCGACGACAGCGCAACCTGCGCTGAGATGGCAATGGCCGCCAGGGCCACGACGGCAATCAGCAGAAACCGCTGCCTGGGTGCCATCTGAAATCCTCCACAATCCCTATAGATTGCTTTTCAGATTAGCCACCCGAGGGAGGATTTGCGACACCCTGAATGAGGGGGCCGGTTTTCCCACGTTAACGTCGATCCAGTGAAACAAAACTGATGATTCCGGTTCTAAAACCGGATAGCACGGCGCAGAATTCCAAAATGCCTGAAATCCTTCGGGGAAATCGATATGAACAGACAGCTGACATTCATCACCCTCGTATTCTTCTTGACCGCCAGCGCCCGGGCCTCTGAGCCTGCCGTCTACACCGGCCTGCTGAGCAATACCGGGGCGGGCGGCTACGACACAGTCAGCTACTTCGAAACGGGAAAACCAGCCAAAGGCTCGCGCGAATACACCACAGAGCACCTGGGCGTAACCTGGCGATTCGCGAGTGCGGAGAACCTGACGCGCTTCGAAGCCAATCCTGAACGCTACTTGCCTGCCTACGGCGGCTACTGCGCCTGGGCGGTTGCCCAAGGCTACCTCGCCAAAGGCGACCCTCAACACTGGGCCATCCGCGATGGCCGGCTGTATCTCAACTACAATGAGTCAGTTCAGGATCGATGGCTGAAGGACACAGAGGGCTTCATTCGTCAGGCAGACGCCAACTGGCCAAAGATTCTGGAATAACGAATAGAATTGGTCTCGGTTTAATCTCAAACACACCGGTGGTAGCAAGCCCGCCAGCGGTCTGCCCCGCTGCAAATACCGTACTATTCATGATGCATTTTAAATCAGGACCGGGGTGTCTTATGGAATACGAACACGCTATTGTGAAATTTGAAGGCGACGTTGCCGTTCTGCTCTGCAACGGCTGTGGCATCAAGATCACAGAGGGCACCAAGCACGAGGACCGTGAGCATTACTGCACCATGTGCATGAGCGGGAACTGCAAAGCGAAATTTAAGAAAGGGAACTGAAATCACCGCTGGAGTTGAATATCCGCCAGAGTGCCCGGCAACTGAATGCTCTGCGCAAGGTCGGCGATATCTCGATTCAGAGGGCGGTCGTTGGTCAGCCGAGGCACCCTCAAGCGAACCCAGGCCAGCAATTCGGCAACTGCGTTGCCGGGGGCGTAATCCGGGGCTTGCTGCAATCTCAGGTCCACAGCCTGGGCCACCATTAACGCATCAATGGCCAGCAGGTTCTTCAATAAAGCTAGAAGCTCTGCGGTGCGGCGGGCGCCGATCGTTCCCATGGTGACCACGTCCTGATTATCGCCGTTGGTCGGTATCGACTGGATAGACGCCGGAATCGCTTTGGTGCGCATCTCCGCGAGCAGGGCGCTGGCCGTCACTTGGGCACCCATAAAGCCACTCTGAAGCCCCGTGTTGTCGGGTTGCAGAAACGCCGGCAGGCCTTTGTTCAGCCGTGGGTTGCACAGACGGGCAATCCGCCGCTCCGCGTGCACGGCCATCGTGATAACAGCGTTGGCCAGGGCGTCTGAGGCAAACGCCACGTGCTGGCCGTAAAAATTGCCGCCATGGAGCACGCCGTCTAGATCGTCCGGAAGAATCGGGTTATCGGTCACGCTGTTCAGTTCGATATGAACAATCTGGTTGTGCCAGTCGATCTGATCGCTGACGGCGCCTAAAAGCTGGGGCGCACAGCGCAGGCTGTAGGGGTCTTGGATGGCGCTGTCCAGGCGGGTCACTTCGCCGGGACTGACCGTATGCGAATCTTCTGATCTTTGATCTGTTGGCTTGACCAGAAGATTCAACCATCGGTGCGGGCGCTGCTGGCCCGAATGAGGCCGAACCTCACCGAAAGCCGGATGCCAGGCTTCCAACCTGCCATCTAGCACTTCAGCATGGCCTGCGCATAGCAGCGTGCTCCAGCGCAGCGCCCGTTCAGCGCCTGTTCCATTCAGACCTGCAATGCCGGTCATTGCAGACGTGCCGTTCACCAGCGCCAGGGCATCTTTCCCGCCAGGCTCAAACGGCTTGATGCCAATACTCCGCAACACCTCGTCGGCCCGCCTGGGCTCACCGCCCGCCAGACACATCTCGCCCTGCCCCATCAGGGCGCCGGCAATGTGAGCAAGCGGGGTAAGGTCGCCGCTGGCACCAACGGTGCCCATGGAGGGCACCACCGGAACGGCATCGCGATTCAGGCACTGCAAGAGCGTATTGAAAGCCGCGGGAGAAATGCCCGAATGGCCTTGCGCCAGGGCACTGATGCGCGCCGCCATCGTAGCGCGGGTTTGCAGGCGGCTCAGGGGTGCGCCAACGCCGGCGCTCAAGTGGGCAATGAGGTTTCTCTGCAACGCTCCGGAATAATCACTGCCCACCAGGGTATCGGCCAGTGGCCCGTAACCCGTGGTCACACCGTAGATGCGGCGGTTTTCCTGCAGGTAGCGAGAGAGGCGATCGTGGCTGGAGACAATATTGCGTTCCACCGCCTCGGTCAGAAGTAACGGCAATCCGTGGGCAACGGCTTCAAGCTGGTTCAGCGATAAACCCGCGGTGGTGAGTTCCACACACTTACCAGTCACAGAGTTTTCCCATGGCGTTCCTGGGCAGCGCATCGCCCAGCGTCAGGTTGATGGGGCGTTCAGCGGCAGAAAGACTCGCCTTCAGCCAGTCACGCAGTTCGGCTTTCAACCCATCATTTGCGTGATGTTCGGCAACAATGAAAGCTTTCAGGCGCGTGCCATGGTCGGTCGCCATCGGACGCACAGAACAGCTCTCGACCCCGGGGTGACTTTCAATGAAGGCCCTGACCCGGTCTGGCCAGACGTTGACACCGCCCACCTGGATGGCCTCATCTCGCCGCCGCAGGGGAATCAGGGTACGCTCTGATTGCCATTCAACGTGATCGGGTAACAGGCCGACAGTGCCCGCATCAGACACCAAATGGTCGCCATCCTGCCTCTTCCAATGTCGGAATAGCTGAAAGCCACGCCCGGTCTCCGTGCGCCATGCAATGCCGCCGGTATCGCTGGCGCCGTACACCTCAATCATCGTCTCCAGGCCCTTCGCCAGAGCCGCCCGAACAACCTCCGGTGGGCAAGGCCCAGTCGACGTCACGCCGATCACTCCCGGCGGCAGCGCATGGCGGGCACTGCCCAGATACTGCCACCACTCCGGAACGGCCAGCAGCAGGTCGCCATGCTGGAGGTTGTGATGGGCTTCTTCAACAGCCTCTCCACCGTGGATAAGCGTCAGGTTCAGTTCCTCACTAAGCAGCGGTCCCCAGATGAATCCATAGATATGATGCAGGGGCACCAGGGCAATGATGCGCCGGGCATTACCAACAATCTCTCTGATTTCCCCGACTTCCGAAAGAAGATGAGCAAGCCTCTGGGCCACCAACTTTGGTTCGCCCGTGGTGCCGCCAGAACGGAACCAGATCTGATCGAGCGTGCCATCGTTGAGGTTGTCACAAATAAGTTCACTCCATTCGCTCAATCGATGGCGCCGCAACAGCCATTCCTCAGCGCCGGTTTTCTCAAGCTCAAAGAACTCCGTCACACGACGGGCAACCGCCAACTCATCCAGAGAATCCAGTGCGGCTGGGCCATCTCGCAAATGGTCGCTGGCCTGTAAATCAAGCAGCAATTCGTTTACTGCTACCCCACGGTCGGCAGCCAGCGTCGCAGCCACCAAGTGCTGCAGGGTTGCGATGCAATTAGAACGGGAAAGCGGCATGGTCAGTACTCAACGGCGTTTAATACAGGTCTGAGGCTACGATTGCTCATGAACTTCATCACCAACGGTTACGCTGATTTGTTAAAAAACGACGTTCGCCTGGCTGAGGCTTATGTAAAAAATTGTCAGCAGCCGCTTATCCGTGCACCGATTTCCCGCCTTGTACGTAAGGTTTGACAACCTATCTACTGCTGTAAGGGGTGCACTGAATGAAAGTGAAACGCGTGAAGTTTGAAGTGGAAGACCTCGAAAACGCGATGTCCAGTCTGAGCGACTCCGAAATCGATAACCTCATGTTCGGCGCCATTGAGCTGGACGCAGAGGGCACCATCCTGCGTTACAACATTGCGGAATCCGAACTGACCGGCCGAAAGCCCGACGAGGTGATTGGCCGGAATTTCTTCAACGACGTTGCTCCGTGCACCAACAGCGACGAGTTTTCCGGGCGCTTCTTCAAAGGGGTCGAAACAGGCGAATTCAACGCCGTATTTGAGTATGTGTTCGATTACCAGATGGAGCCGACCAAAGTGCGGATCATCATGATCAAGTCTGTCAGCCAAGACACCTATTGGCTGCTGATCAAGCGTAAGCTCCTGAATGAGACTCGGGAGCAGCGTCATTAGACCTGTTCCGTTTTTCGAAAGCGTCCTACCCTTGGGATTATCATTTCAGCCGGCTTAAACTGCCCTGCAGCAATCCAAGGAGCCATACTCATGCAAACCATCCTAGGTGCAAGCGGGCAGATTGGGCGGGAACTGGCGCTCAGCCTGAAACGCGACTTTACCAGTGACATACGGCTGGTCAGTCGAAAGCCGCAGAAAGTAAACGACACCGACCAGCTGGTCAGCGCGGACCTGCTGAATGCCGATGACGCCTTGCGAGCGGTTGAGGGCTCGGGCATCGTCTACGTGACCGTGGGTTTGCCAATGGACACCAAGCGCTGGGTGGAGCAATGGCCTGTCCTGATGCGCAACATCCTTCAGGCCTGTGAGCGACACAACGCAAAACTCGTGTTTTTCGATAACACCTACATGTACCCGCAAACGGCAACACCCCAGACCGAAGAAACGCCGTTTCAGCCCAATGGCGAGAAAGGGGAAGTTCGCGCCGCCATCGCCAGAGAACTGATGCAAGCGATGGACGAGGGGCGAGTGAATGCCATGATCTGCCGCGCCCCGGAGTTTTATGGCCCCGGAAAAACCCAGAGCATCACCAACGCGACAGTCCTCAACAAACTGAAAGCCGGCAAGAAGCCAACCGTCTTTCTTCGCGACGATACGCTACGAAGCCTGATCTACACGCCGGACGCCAGCCGTGCCATGGCCCTGCTGGGCAATACGCCCGACGCCTACGGACAAACGTGGCACCTGCCCTGCGATGACCAGCGCCTGACCTATCGGCAATTTATTCAGCTGGCGAGTGAGATCTTCCATACCGACAGCCAATACAAGGTACTCAAGCGCTGGCAGCTGAAGCTGGCCGGGTTGCTGAATCAGCAAGTACGGGATGCAGCGGAGCTGTTGCCACGCTACGAGGTGGACAACATTTTCGTGTCTGACAAGTTCAAAAAGCGCTTTCCGGAGTTTCGCGTAACAACTTTCCGGGAGGGTTTGACGGCGGTGGCAGAAGAGCCGATGGCTGCACGGAACTAACGGAACGAATCCAAATGGCAATCAGGTGGCATTGGCAATGAATGAGACAACCGAAGCAAAAACGCCCTCCGCACGGCCGCCCGAAAAGAAGGGCTTCAGTGGCTTACACGTCTTTGGCATTGTGCTGCTCACCATCGTTGCCACAGCAAGCATTGGTTACTGGTGGTTAAGCCACTATGTGTTTCCAGACAACTTCGAACCCGTAACCCTGAATGCCAGTGAACAGGATTCACTCAACACCAAACTGAATACGCTGGGCATTGATACCCTTGGCGGTGAACCTGGCGGCCCGTTGCAGCCGGAGCCCTACAGTGAGGAAGGTGCCAGCCGGGAGGTACGCTTCAGCGAGCGGGAACTCAATGGCATGCTCGCCAACAACACGGATCTGGCTCAACGCCTTGCCGTCGATCTCTCGGACGATCTTCTGAGCGCTGTGCTTCTCGTGCCTTTTGAAGAGGGTTTCCCTGTACTCGGCGGCCGAACGGTGCGAGTAAATGCGGGAGTTGAACTCTCCTTTGCCAACGGTCGCCCGCTGGTTAAGTTAAAGGGAGTGAGCCTGATGGGCGTTCCCATCCCCAACGCCTGGCTGGGCAACCTCAAGAACGTGGATCTGATCAACGAGTTCGGTGCCAACCCGGGGTTCTGGCAATCCTTTGCAGCCGGCGTGGACTATATCCAGGTCCAGGATGGGCGGTTGCTCGTTCGGCTCAAGGAGTAGCCCCTGACGTGTTTCGTGGCCAACTCAGAAGCAGATCGTATGCCCGATTCAGTTCTGCGTCATAAGCTCGTAGGGCCGCTCCAGCGCAGAACGTACATCGCCAATAGAAAACACCCTGGCGAATTCCGCGAATCGCTGCCCGTCAAACCAAAGCTGGACAACAGGCAGAGAAAAAATACCCTGCGCCGCACATAATGGACCGGCAGTCTCCTGACAATCGATGTAAGCGGTGGCCAGCTTGGGGAATTCCTCGTTGGCCAGCGCCTCCAACCGCGGCTTGATGGCCTGACAGACGCCACAGGTTGCTCCCCCATATAGAAGCAGCACCGCAGGGCTGGACTTCAACAAGTCCGCCAAAGTCTCTTCTGAACAGACTTTCTGCATAACTACATCCTGATGAGCATGACCGGTTTAATCTCCAGCGCCTGCCGCGCAAACTCGGCATCCGGCCAGAACAACAGCCAGCCGAGCACCGCAAGATTTAGGATCACATAAACCCAGAAGACCACCTGAAACGAGGTTTTGCGGGTTTTATGACGAAAGAATTGTTGGCCCACCAGCGCACCCGGCCAGCCACACAGAAGCTCAAAAAGGTGTAGCCGTCCCTCCGGCACGCGCCGGTTGCCACTCTCGGCGGCTCCTTTGTCGATCGCGTACATCAAGAAGGTAACCAGGCTCATCACCCCATAAGCCACCGGCAACAGAACCGGCACATAGCCCAAAAGATACAACGTCGACACCGCTCCACCGACTGCAGCAGCAATCAACAGCGCAACCCATACTCCGGGCGCGACCGCTGCGCGATGCCGTGCGACGCCGGCGTACTGGAAACTGGCCGCTCTTAACCGCCCTTTCTCGTCTTTGGTCTGCGAGTAAACCACCTTACGGCTGGCCGAGGGCCTGCCCTGCCCCTTGTAGGCGCTGATGTGAGCAAACAGACGCTCGCCCCCGTTTTCCGGTGTGATAAAACCGAAGCCCTTGGCATCGTTCCATGAGGTGAGAGAGCCTTTTTGATTCACTTATTTCTTCCCTGAATAGTAAGTTTTGTGCCTGACACAAAAAGCCCGCAGCACTGAAACAAGCTCCAGAGCGGACTTTCCGTGACATTTCACGAGATTTTACTCCGGTTAGCCCCTCAGTTCATAGCAAGCTCACCAACGCTCGGCTACCATGGCGCGCCGCCATAAGCTCCGGCGTGTCGGCAGGGAATAACTCAAAATAATCAATTAAGTAAGAAGGAATCTACTGTGCGAAACGCAAGGATCCTGGCAGTGCTGGCTGCTCTGCTGTACCTCACAGGCTGCGCCTCCGGCGCCAAAATGGGCAACATGGTGTATAAGGGGCCAGTGAAGGCCTACGACACAGCCCTGGAAGACAATGTGGATGTCACCAACGTATCTGGCGGTGAAAAAACAAACCCCGCCTGGACTTCTGAAATCGACAACGACGCGTTCGCTGGCGCCCTGAAGCAAACCCTGCAGAAACAGGGACTGCTCGCAGGCTCCGGCCGCTACCAGCTCGAAGCGCTCCTGCTGGAAGTTGACCAACCCATGTTCGGTCTGGACTTCGAGGTAACCACCCACGTGAGATACATCCTCACTGACCGCGAAAACAACGGTGCCGTGGTTCTGAATGAAACGGTTGTCGCCCCCTACACCGCCACCATTGGCGATGCATTTGCCGCTATCAAGCGCCTGAGACTGGCCAACGAAGGCTCCGGCAAAGCCAACATTCAGGGTCTGCTCGACAAACTCGCCGAACTGCAAATCCAGCCCGGTGACGTCTCCCTCACGCAATAACGTTTCTGGAACCACGTTCTACAACAAGGAAGAATCATGAAGTACTCCCTACTCCTCACACTCGCTGCAATCGCGTTTCTGTCGACCGGTTGCGCGTCGGTCGTCTCAGGAACCGACCAGAAGCTCACCTTCAACAGCGAGCCCGAAGAAGCCACCGTTACGGTTTCCGGCCGAGTGCTCGGTAAAACGCCACTGACAGTGCCAGTGGACCGGGGCTCCAACCAGTCCATTACCTTTGAGAAGGAAGGCTACGAGACCTACACCGCTCAGCTCTCTACCTCAACCAACCCCTGGTTCTTCGGGAACATCGTGATCGGCGGGCTTCTGGGTTCCACTACCGATGGTGTTTCAGGGGCCATTCACGAGTTCTCACCGGACCAGTACTTCGTCACCCTGAAGCCTGACACCCCGACCGGGATCTCCACCTCCAAGCCGCGACAGATCAAGGAAATCATCATCGCGTTCAGCGGAGAGTTTCGCCACCAACTGGCGAGCGGTGGCGGTGAAAAGGTGGACACCATCGTGCAACTGCTGGGTGTCGATGCCTCCCAGAAAGACACCACCATCCGGGCACTGAACCAGCTCGCGCTGGCGAACCAGAACGACCTGGAGCTGGCCAAGACGATTATTGAGGTTTACGGCGTTCAATAGAGCGCCACTCTGGAAAATTTCCGGCCATTACATGGATGTTTTATCCCCTTCGGACATTCCATCCTTTTTCATGGCCTCTTTTTCCATAGCCTCTTTCTTCATGTCCTCATCCATCATGCTTTCGGTCTTCATCCCGTCATGCATGGTGTCCATGGTGTCGGACTTCATGGAGTCTTTGGCCATACCGTCACCTTTCATGTCGTCCTGCATCATGGTGTCGTCCATTCCCTTGTTGCCCTTGTCCATGTCGTCCGCATGGGCCGGGGCCATCAGGGCCAGGGTGGTACCGAGGGCCAGAAGCGTCGCTGTCAGGCTTTTCATTGTGCATTCTCCTTATTGGAAATAGTGTCTATTCGACACTGCCGACCCCATACCTGAAGACCAGCAGCATCAGAATGCAGACTAAGCAGGAACGCTTACGCGGCCGTCACGGCTGGGTAAAAAGTCGATCAAGGAAAGGTCACAAAACCGTCACGGGGGAGCGGGCGGATTTTGTATCTCCCTATATCGCCGTCTCCATAAGCATGCTAAAAGACTCCTCCCGGCAATAGCCCGGGCATTCTCCCCATCAGGATCTCAGCATGTCAGACAAATTTTTCTTCAAAGGCCGGCAGGACGCACGCCAGCACCACACCACTTACGGCGGCTTTCAGACCAACGCCAGCCAGAAGAGTGGCAGCAAGAAATACCCGCTTACGCTGGTGGTGACCAGTGACGCGCGCAAGCAGGAAGTCGAAGCGCAAGTGGCCAGGGCTAAGCTGTACGCGAACATTTCGGTGGATACCCGCGAGGGCGCCGTTGAGTCCATTACCGAGCTCACTGCTATCCTGACCAAAGGCGGGACGGTTACCACGGTAAAATCGCCTTCACGTAACGATATCTGCAACTGCGGTAGCGGGCTCAAATTCAAGAAGTGCTGCGGCTGATAACCGGCGGGCACGGGGGAAATGGCTATGATTGTTTGCGGTGTTGAGCTTACCGGCAGTGATGCAGTGGTGTGTTTCCTGAATATGGACCGGGGGCAGTTCAATCTGCCGGAGTGCAAGGTGCGCAAACTGTCACTGCCAAAAAACCACAGCCGTGAAGACCTGAAGCAGTTCCAGGCGGCCTTTGCGGCGTTAATGGCCGAGTACGGCGTGACTCACGTCGCGATCAAAGAGCGAATGCCAAAAGGCAAATTTGCCGGTGGCGCTGTCAGCTTCAAAATGGAAGCCGCCATTCAACTGATCACCGACATCGAATTGCGGGTGACTCTGCTGCCCTCCGCTCTCATCAAGTCCACACTGGCAGCCAATCCGCTGCCCATTGCGTTTGCAGAGACGGGGTTGAAGGCCTTCCAGGAAGCGGCCTTCGTTTCCGCCTATGTAGGGCAGCTACAGAGCCAATGACTTCCCGGCTATCGGAAGCTCGAACGCGGGTCACTCAGCGTCCCTGGAGCGGTGAGACGGTGCGATAACTATCTATCGCTCAATCATTTCAACAATCTCATGGGACGACTGCGCCATCGGCTCAAAATGCGCCTGCTCGCCCGCGGTGAGCACGGAGACATGGCGAACCTGATAGATCGCATAGGTGGCGAGCAAGCCCAGAACAACGGCCATGTAAACAGGCATGCCCTGCGGGCCCACCAGATTCATAATCAAACCCACGAGCAGAGGCGCCAGGGCAGCGCCCGCACCGTGCAGTACCAGCATGTCCGTGGAACCGGAAACCACCTCGTCGGGGTGCAGCTGATCGAGTAGTTGCGCCACACCCAGCGGGTACAGCGAGAACGACAGACCGCCCCACACAAAGAACACCGCCATCAGTGACGTGTTGCTCCAGGCCAACGGCATCATCAGGCACATTCCAGCCGCCAGCGCCGCCACAACGACCAGCACCTTCCGACGGTCCTGAGTATCGGAAAACCGGCCGATAGGGATCTGCAGCAACGCACCGCCCACAATGGTGAGGCTCATCAACAGCCCCACCTCCGACAACCCGAATCCGAGCTTGCTCGCGTACAACGGCGCCATCGCCCAGAAAGCGCCCATGGCCAGGCCGGAGAGCGCCGAGGTAGCAACGGCCAGCGGCGCAAAGCCGATGATTTTCTTCAGGCTGCTCTTAGCCCGCTCGGGAATGTGGGGTTGGCTGCGACTGCTGATGGTGATGGGCAGCAGCGCCCAGCAACTGAGGATGGCCGACACCGAAAACAGTACCAACAGCTCGCCCGGGCTCAGCCTGAGCAGTTGCTGAGCCAGGGCAATTCCCCCAAGGTTGACCACCATATACATGGCGAAGACCCGCCCGCGCTCGTGCTTCTCAGCGCGGGCGTTTAGCCAGCTCTCCGTCACCGTCATCAGGGTGACCAGGGACAATCCGTAAAGAAAGCGAAGCGCCATCCATGCCCAGGGATCAACCCATAGGGAGTGCAGCAGCGCGATGGACGCGCACACCGCCGCGCAGAAAGCAAAGGTACGGATATGGCCCATGCGGCGGATCAAACGGCCACTGATAAAGATGCCGCAGGCGAACCCCACGAAAAAGCCGGACATGATGACGCCGATCCGCGCCGTGGAAAAACCCTGCTCATTGGCCGTAACCGCCAGCAGCGTATTCAACAAGCCACTGCCGAGCTGTAATAGCGCGACACTCGCGAGAATTGCACCAATAGGGCGCATTAAAGTCCAGATACACACCTCCCTGCCCTGAAATGAAAGGGCTTGTTTGCCTCAGACAGCAAGCACTTGGGGTGTGTTGTTCAGTTTTTGTATCGCCCTGATCGCCGTGCCACTGCTTACTGGCCTGCAATCGCTGCGCCATAGGTGACGCTGTTAAATCCGATTCCGGTATGAAAGCTGCAACGCATTCCTTATCTGAGCAAAAGTTTCGATAGGAGCAGACTATGTTACTGGCCACCGATCTCGATGGTACTTTTCTCGCGGGTGATCCCGATAACCGCCTCAAGCTCTACCGACTGGTTGCCGCCCACCCCGAAATAGACCTGGTATTTGTGACCGGTCGCGGCCTGGAATCCGTGCTGCCGCTGCTGTCCGACCCCACCATTCCGCAGCCGGACTACATCATCTGTGACGTCGGCTGCACCGTGGTTCACGGCGAGACCCAGCAGGCCATCCAACCGCTGCAAGGAGAGATCGACGAGCTCTGGCCGGGCGAACAGATGATCGAAGACGCCCTGCTCCCCTTTGACGGCCTGCAGCGACAGGAAGTCCCCCAGGAACGCCGCGTGTCCTATTTCTGCGCCGGCGATGTGGTCACTGACAAGATGGTCGCCCGCATCGAGGCGCTGTCCTGCACTGCGCTCTTCTCCAACCACAAGTACCTGGATATCCTGCCCCAGGGCGTGAACAAGGGGCGTACCCTGTCACGACTGGTGAAACACCTGAACGTCGACCCGGAATCCGTGCTGGTGGCCGGCGACACCCTGAATGACCTGTCGATGTACGAGCACGGCTTCAAAGGCGTGTGCGTGGGCGAATCTGAGCCCGGCCTGCTGGACGCTACCATGCACAAGGCAAGGGTTCTTCACGCCGTGGCCACCGGCTGTGGCGGTATCCTTGAGGCGTTCGAACACTTCGGGTATCTCGGCCATCTGGGCATTGAAGCGGAAGCGCCGGACTACATGAACCGGGGCAAATCCGACCTGGTGATCGTGTACCACCGCCTGCCCTACGAAGAAGTGGTGGAAAACGGCGAACTGATCCGCCGTCGCCCCAAATCCCCCAATGGCATCATCCCCACGCTGCTGAGCTTCTTTGCCGACGGCAAAGCCGGCTCCTGGGTGGCCTGGTCCATTGACGACCCGGACCTGGGCCCGTTCCAGACCCACACCGAAGTGGATACCGACCGTTACGAAAAACTGGTGGCCGCGCGGGTGCCCCTAAGCAAAGACGACGTCGAGATTTTCTACAAGCGGTTCTCCAAGGAAGCCTTCTGGCCCACCCTGCACACCTTCTGGGAACGGGCCACCTTCCACGATGATCACTGGCAGGTGTTCCTCAAGGTCAACAAGCAGTTTGCGGAGCGCGCGGCCGAGGAAGCCGCAGAGAACGCGGTGGTGTGGATTCACGATTACAATCTATGGATGGTGCCGGCCTATCTGCGCGAGATTCGCCCGGACCTTACCATTGCCTTTTTCCATCACACCTATTTCCCATCGGCAGACGTGTTCAACGTGCTGCCCTGGCGCCGTGAAATCGTTGGCAGCCTGCTGCAGTGCGATCACATCGGCTTCCACATTCCCAGGCAGGCGGAAAACTTTGTTGATGTGGCTCGCGGTGTCACGCCCCTGGAAGTCACTCAGAAAGCCGGCTGTGCGCCCCGGTTCCTGACTTACGGCTGTGCCGTGGGCCTTGATGAGATGAGCACCGAAATCAAGGTGAATGATCGCAAGATCGGCCTGGGCGCCCACCCGGTGGGGCTGGACCTGAACCGGGTGCGACATGCACTCGCAGACCAGAGCGTGATTGACCGCATGGAAACCCTGCGTGAAGAGCTGAAGGACGTTCGGCTGATTCTGTCGGTCGAGCGCCTCGACTTCACCAAAGGCATCATCGAAAAACTGGATGCCTACGAACGCATGCTCAACGAGCACCCGGAGCTGAAAACCAAAGTTACCCTGATGATGGTCTGCGTGCCGGCGGCCGCCGGGATGACCATCTACGAGGAACTGCTTTCGCAGATCGAGCAGACGGTCGGTCGCATCAACGGCCAGTTCGCACAGGTGGGCTGGACGCCCGTGCAATTCTTCTTCCGCGCCCTGCCATTCGAGGAACTGGTGTCTTACTACACCATGGCAGACGTGATGTGGATTACACCGCTGCGGGACGGCCTGAACCTGGTGGCCAAGGAATACATTGCCACCCAGGGCCTGACCCAGGGCAGTGGCAGGCTGGTGCTCTCGGAATTCGCCGGCGCCGCCGCCGAACTGCGCGGTGCCATCCTGGCCAATCCCCACCACCCCCAGGACCTTGCCGACACCTGCTACTACGCCCTGGCCATGAGCCGCAGCGAAGCACAGAATCGGCTCAGCGAGGCCTTTGAAGTGGTCAGCCGTTACGACATCGATTACTGGGGGCGGGAATTCATCGACACCGCCGAACAGCGCCGCGCCACCAAACTGGAAAAGATTCTGCCCATTGGTCATTGCGCCGCCTGAACGGAGGAAACCACACCATGTTGCTCAAAAATGCGGTGCAGCTGATCTGTTACCCGGACCGGATCGGCAACAATCTGAAAGACCTTTACACCGTGGTGGACACGCATCTGTCCGAAGCCATCGGCGGGCTGCACATCCTGCCGTTTTTTCCCTCCAACGCCGATGGCGGCTTCTCGCCGCTGACCCACAAGGAAGTGGACCCGAAGGTGGGCACCTGGGACGACATCGAAGCCTTTACGGCAAAGTACGATCTGTGCGTGGATCTGACGGTTAATCATATCTCAGACGAATCGCCGGAGTTCACCGACTTCATTGCCAACGGCTTCGACTCGGAATACGCCGATCTGTTTGTGCACGTGGACAAATTCGGCGAGATCTCACCGGACGACATGGCGAAGATTCACATCCGCAAGGAGAAAGAGCCCTTCCGGGAAGTGACCCTGTCCAACGGCACCAAAACCCGAGTGTGGTGTACCTTCACCGAACAGCAAATCGACCTGAATTACGAATCCGACCTGGCCTATCAGCTGATGGAAAGCTACATCGGATTTCTGACATCAAAAGGCGTTAATCTGCTGCGGCTCGACGCCTTCGGATACACCACCAAACGGATCGGCACCAGCTGCTTTCTGGTGGAACCGGAGGTGTATCAAATCCTCGACTGGGTCAACCAGGTTGCCTTGAAACACGGGGCGGAATGCCTCCCGGAAGTACACGACCACACCAGCTACCAGTACGCCATCAGCCGGCGCAACATGCACCCCTATGGCTTCGCCCTGCCGCCGCTGCTGCTCTACTCACTGCTGGACGCCAACAGTGTGTATCTGAAGAACTGGCTGCGCATGTGCCCGCGCAACATGGTCACCGTGCTGGATACCCATGACGGCATCTGCATTCCCGATGTGGAAGGCGTTTTGCCGGATGAGAAAATCAAAGTACTGATCGACAACATCGACGCCCGCAGCGCGGACCCCATCATGCGGCGCTCAGCGGCCAACATTCACAGCGTGGGTGCCATCTATCAGCTCACCTGCACCTTTTATGACGCGCTGATGCAAAACGACGACGCCTACATCGCCGCCCGGGCCATCCAGTTTTTCACCCCGGGCATCCCACAGGTTTACTACGTGGGGCTACTGGCCGGCTGTAACGATCACGAGCTGATGGAACAAAGTGGCGAGTTGCGAGACATCAACCGCCATTACTACACCCTCGAAGAAGTGGAGCAGGACATCCAGAAACCGGTGGTACAACGCCTGCTAAGCCTGATGAAGTTCCGCAGCAACTACCCGGCCTTTGATGGGCACTTCGAACTGAACTATTCCAACAACTCAAGCGTGGCCATGGCCTGGCGCCATGGAGACTATTACTGCCACCTGTTTGTAGACCTGAACTTCAAAACCGTGAAGGTCACGTATACCGATGTGGAAACGGGGGAAAGCCGACAACTGGAGTGCTGACCGAGGGGCTGGATGCGCTGTATGAGGTTATTGATCGGGTCTCATGCTTCAATCAGCGCGCATCTCCCGAATGCGCATCGGCATGCCGTCGATACGGCGGAAAATAGCGTCGAGATCGAGACTGGATTCGCGGCTTTTGATACCGCCGTCTTTGCCGATCAACAGGACCCGGCCATACGAACGGGACTCATCAAGAAAAGCCTTGATGTCGCTTTCGAGGCTGCTCGAAACCGCTTTCTGATTTGAAACCACATCCGACCCGGTGTTCACAAACCAGACAATATCCCGGTCGTCGATCTCGGCCCGGGCACTCCTGAGCGTTTCGATCTCACCGCCATTTTCACTGGTGGCTTGAACCAGGATAAGCCGGTTTTTCCACTGGTAGTCGTCCAGCCTGTTCATGTCGGCCCCGTGTGTCGTCAGTGTGATAAGCGAAAGCACCACCGTCAGAGTGGCTTGCCTTATGGTGGCGACAAGATTGGAGCTCATGCCTCTGTTCCCCTGAACATTATCCCAAGACGATACGAGAATTTGGGCTCACCTGATCATAATGGCTGCCGTTTGAAGCTTACATTGGTTGTAGAGCTGACCAAGCTGCAGCGAAAAGCGGAACCGAAACGGAAACCTCAGGTAATGATATAGTTACCAGCAAAACGTAGTCGTAGGTTCAGGTTTCGACACCCCTCGTCACCCCACCCACAATCAAAAAGAGCACCGTCGTGATCCATTTCAAACAGGGCAGGCCTCCTCACAAACCGGTTGAAAACGCATCTGCACAGGGCTTTACCTTGATAGAGCTGGTCATGGTGATTGTCATCCTGGGTATTCTCGCTGCCTTTGCTCTGCCACGCTTTGCGGATCTCGGTTCAGACGCCCGTGTTGCCACCCTTGAGGCTCTGGAGGGTGCCATGCGCTCGGCCGCGGGCACTGCACATTCCCTCGCAGTGCTTCAGAACAAAACCGACTGCGCAGCTGATCCAACCGTGGAAATGGGAGGGGAAACGGTCACCCTTCGCTGCGGTTACCCCTGCCCTCATCCCAACGGCATTGGCAGGGCGGTTGACGCCACAGGCAACTACTCATTCGTTGGCGGAAACTGCGGTGGCCAATTGGGAGCAATAGATGTGCGGATCACTGACGCGCCGGATCCTCCCAATTGCAAGATCCGCTACACGTCCGCCCGGCAGGACAGGCAACCCGCCATCGCATTGACTACGAGTGGCTGCTAGTTATAAAACGTTGGCATATTAATGACACCGAACCGTTGGTGGCGATACTCCGAACTGACTCAGCTCAATAATCTCACCAACCACACCACCCTCACCTTGAGACGCCCCTCATTAATCGGCAGAGAAAGCGCCTAAGGTCGGCAAGCACCTCAAGCGCTTTCAGAAACTCGTCGTGGTCGCGAATCTTTCGCTGCAGTGAGCAAAGCAAATCACTGCAGCGTTGTATTCATGACGTTTTCATCGGATCAAATACGGGCTGGATTAGCCAGCTGTAGCCTTGAGATCCATCTTCAAAAGACGATCAATAGTCTCCTTTCGAATCTTGGACACATCGCTCATTTCAAAGCGCTCTGCGTCACGTTTGGTCAGCTCTACCTGCAACCGATCTTGTTCGGCCAATGTTGGATCAAGCAATGGTTCCACCGTAATCATGGATTGGGCGCTCCGGCGACCTCGCACGCTGGCAACAATGTTTGAAGCGATGGAGATGGCATCAAAATCCCCCTCGAAGTTCTCAAAGTGCCCGTCTTCCGACTCTTCATCAAAGGTAAGTTCGGTCACTTTCACGACCTGGTTATCAAGTTGATCACGCATCGCCCCAATATAGTCTTGGAGTAGATCTGCACTTTCATCTGAGATGCTGCGGCGATAGCCATCCATCCGCCCGTTGCTCATCAGCTTTTCCTGCAGATACTCGGGCGCTCTGTATTCAGCCAATTCTCCCTCAAAACGAAGGATCTGCTCTTTGGCGCGATTCACGTTCCGCTCGACCGTGCCAGGATTGCGAAGGTCGACCGTTTTACCGCGCTGGGCGTTCCGGTAGGCATTTTCTGCAGAGTCTACGGTTAAGTACAGTCCAGTTGGCTTGCTGCTCCAACCGCCTTCTTTGCCAATTTCGGCACGTACCTGGTCGAGTTCGAGCAGATACTTCTTAGCCACTTTGGCCACTTCTGAACCTTTGGTGCCGTAGTTGTTCCCGCCAGAAAGATCTTGGATGTAGAGACACTTACCCCATTCATCAAGCATGTTTACAGGAAGGCGCCGTCGCTGGGACGGGCATGCAGCAGGTTTGGTCTTACCCGAAAAGTCAATGTAGCGGTAGCGTTCAAGCGGATTGGCATCGTAACGCTTATTGATACCCGAGGTTGCAACGACCTCGTTCAATTTGGCAACAGAGGTCTCCCTGAGCTGGTTATATGCACCAATTGCCGCATTGAGCTTTGTCCTCGCCGATTCATACTCAGCCTTGGCTGCTTTCACGTCGCTCTGATACTTGTTCAGCTTGGCGTCGTACTGAGTAATTTTTGCCTCAAGCTCAGCAATTTCCTTTTCCTTCCCGGCGATTTGCTCGCTTACCTCACTTTCAACACGTTTGATATACCCGCGGACTTCGTCCTGAATAACGCTCTCAATGTTGGACATATCAGGAAAGCCCTCGCCTTCAGGAAAAGTCAGCGAAAGAGACGGCATTTCACCGCCCGCCCGGATCGCTTTAAAGACTTCATCGGGATAACTGAACCTGTCATCGCCCGAATAAGTCATCAACGCGATGCGATCGTTTTCGAACTGCTCGATAAGTGCAAAGGTACCCGCCTTTGCACCGTAAACATCACCACGTATATCCACGATGTCAGCGATATCGCTTGCGATCTGGGTATCGAGGTATCCAGAACGGGGCACATCGCTACAGCCGACGAAAAGCACGGAGAAAGCAATACCAACTGTGCCGAGAAGCTTTTTGAAAGTCATAATTTTCCTTGATTATGGGCATCAAAGTTTTTGGCTGGCATTGCCAGCCAAACTAAAAGCAATCAGCCGCTGTGTTTCTCCAGCATTTGATCAACCATCGGCTTCAGCATTTCCCGGGTCATGGTGCGAAGCTTAGTCGCTGAAATTGTCTCGAGACCAGAAGTACCACTTGCCCACGTCACGTCGCTTTTCTGCTCGTAAAGGATTTCTTCCTTGCGGCTACGAATCATTTTCATGACGCCTTCAAGCTCAATGGTAAGCCCACCATCTTTCAGGATCTGCCCCATGTAACGGATCTGGTTGTCGATGCCTTTTACGTTACCAACTTCCTCCAATCCTGCTGATACCACCGCATGGACACCCAGCGATTGGCCAACCTCATGATAAATGGAGTCGATCTCGTAATCGGGCGTGATGCGCGGATTGATGGGACCGTTGACCTTACGAAGCTCAGCGCGGAATTCTTCAGGCGACACGACACGAAACTTGCCGGATTCTTCCAGCAGGTTGTGCAGTTCGGTAATCATCGCCTGGTACATGAGCACGTTGTCTTTTGGGTAATCCGTTAGACCGTCAGACAGATCGGCGACAGCCACTGACTGAACCTGCATAAACACGTCTGATCGAACAGGATCTTCGAGTTTGTTCGGATTTACATTCTGGAGATCAGTTTCAAAAGCAGCTCCGCGCATGCTCATGATGACGCCACAACCCTGTAGCGAAAGAAGAGAGAAAAGAAGGGCAATCGTGATGAAAGTCTTCATTACATGTTTCCTGTTTGAGTTTGATGCTTGGGGAACCCTACCCTCAGTACTTGCCTTCGCGGACGCGGCCAAACGTGGAGGTAGGGGCCCAGAGATTCATCAATATTCTGAATTTCTCGAAAATGCATCGCCAAAGACGCGATGCATTACAAAGGGAGCGGAATGAACAGAAAAAGACAAAGGGCGTTCGCTTAAAAAAGGAGCCAAATCTAGGTGTAGCTCACAGCGGCAACGCCCATCACTTCTTCAGGCTTGAGGGGCACTCTCTGGCTTATTCGAGATTTTCTCGACATTGAGCGCGATCGACAGTGCGAGAATAAGGAACTCCTTCGCCAGCGACAGGCCGATCACACCAAAATAGGTAGAGGCAAGTGTGGAGAGAAAAATACCGAATCCACCGCGGTAAGCTGAAGCAGCCATAACGCACGCAGCTACGATACCAACGAACCA
This sequence comes from Marinobacter sp. 3-2, assembly GCF_003751355.1. NCBI lineage: Bacteria > Pseudomonadati > Pseudomonadota > Gammaproteobacteria > Pseudomonadales > Marinobacteraceae > Marinobacter > Marinobacter sp. 3-2. The sequence continues at coordinate 891,953 of NZ_RJUQ01000011.1, forward strand.
GGACAAGAAAATAACGCCGTCCCAAGACGTCTTAAGCCATTCGAAAACGGGAAATTCAGTGTGGGAGGTAGGCTTGGCTGATTTACTACTGTTGCGCATTTCTGCCAACCGGAACGCAGCACCTTTCCAGATCGTCCACGGAATCGTAAACACCCGTAACACGCAGACAATCAAGGCTTGCAAAATGGCTGGAATCACTGCGTTCGTTAATTCTTTCATTGTATCTCCTAATAGTTTTTATGCGACTCAATTCGCGGCATGAAAACTAACAAAATCACAGTAATTCAGCCAGTTAGTAACGGTCATATAATGTAAAATGACAAGTAAATTACGCCAATTATTCCAGTGAGAACATCCAGGCTTTGAATGTGTTTCGCAATAGGTCGGGCATTCTCCCCACCAGGATCTCAGGATGTTAGACAAATTTTCTTCAAAGACCGGCAGGAAGCGCGCAAGCAGGAAGTCGAAGCGCAGGTGGCGACACGAGAACCTAGTCTCACCTGATCATACCCTGGCCTGCCTTGGCATCAGCGCAACACAAAAACCAGCAGGATCAGGACCAAGGTAATATTCAGCCCCCAGATGACCAGAGAAAGCCGCCGCCGCTGAGTCAGCCGCTGGATTGGATTAGTCATAGCTGAACCGCTCCGAGAGAATCTGGTGAGCGGGTGTGCCCCGCTGGATCAGGTGATCCTCAGCAACGTCCATCATGGCCGCCGGCCCGCACATTACGAAGACCCAGCCACGGAACTCCTGCTCTGAAAAGACACGGTCCATCAGCGCTGCATCAATGAAGCCGGTCTCTCCCTGCCAGTCTTCTGGCGGCTCTGACAGCACATAGACCACACCCTCATCACCCAACTCGTCCTGATAGGCGATCTGCTCGGCGATCCGGTTGCCATAAACCACCTTCACCTTGCGCGAATCGCTGGTCAGGCGCATTTGCCGGAGTATGCCCAGCAGCGGCGCGAGGCCAACGCCACCGGCGATGAGCGCGACCCCGGGTTCTTCGCGTTCCTCGACCGTAAGGTTGCCATAGGGGCCATCCAGATAGGCGACGGTGTCAGGTTTTATCTCGCCAATGGTTCGGGTGAAGTCGCCAAGCTCCTTGATCATGAAGGAGACCTCCGGCCCGGCCGCCGGTGCTGCGGAAATGGAGAACGGGTTTTCGCTCATCGAGAACGGGCTACGCCCCAAGTTCAGCCAGGCGAATTGCCCGGCCTTGTAATCCAGACCACGGTGACCGTTGGGGGTCACGGTCACTTCCCATTGCTTGGGCGTCAACCGAACGACGGACGTCACGCGCCAGGGGCGAGCCTTCTGCAGCCAGGGGACCACCAGGTAAACCATCAGCAATGACCCAACCGCCACCCCCGTCATGACCAGCCACACCCAGGTCATCACCGGCTGCGACCCGTAACGCCCGGCATACACGGTATGGTGCAACAGAAGTACCGCGATCAGCAGCGCGCCAATTCCGTGTAACAGGCGCCATGTCTCGTATCGGTAGCCCAGCTGGGTGCGGCCGATGGCCATCACAACAAGGCCGGTAAGCAACAGCCAGGCGACAATGCCTGTCGCCAGATCAGAAAAATCCGTTGTGAGCGTCAACTGGCGCGTGGGGTCCCATGGGCGCTGCCCTCCTGTCGGCGTCCCCTGGTAAAGAAACGGGTGCAACAGAGCAAAAGCCAGGGCTGTGCGAGCCATAACCTGGTGAAACCGCATGGTCACATCCATGCCGACGCCATTGGAAATGGCCCGAAAACGCCCGGACAGTATGAATTCCGCGAGGATCATCGAGAAGGCAAGAATGCCAAGGCCGGAGGCCAGTTCCTGGTGAAACTGGCGTGGTGGACCTCCTACCCATGCGGACAGGAGCAACGGCAGGGTAACAGCGACAAGGTAAGCAACGATCAGAAGGAGCGGTTTCATCTGGCTAGTTTGCTTCCCTTCCTTTAGTCATTCAATCTACCCAACTTCAAAGCCTGCCAGAAACCCTCATCCCAACGCAGTCACGTGACATGGAGTGGAACGTCGATCTCAGTCGATGTAAGGCCCCTTCAGTATAGCCCTTGAACACGGAGATCGAGTCGGGTGCTTCAATCAGAGCGCATCTCTCGCATGCGCATTGGCATGCGGTCGATACGGCGGAAAATAGCGTCAAGATCGAGACTGGGCTCTCGGCTTTTCATACCGCCGTCCTTGCCGATCAACAGAACCCTCTCATCCGAACGGAACTGGTCAAGCAGAGCCTTGATCTCGTTCTCTAGACTGCTCGAAACCTCATCCTGATTTGAAACCAGGTTTGCGCCGGTGTTTACGAACCAGACGATATCACGGTCATCGACTGCGGCCCGGGCACTCCTGAGCGTTTCAATTTCGCCGCCATCCGCATCTGCGGCTTGCACCAGAATGAGTCGGTTTTTCCACTGGTAGTCGCTCAGGCTGTTCATGTCGGCTCCGTGCGTGGTCAGCGTGATGAGTAAAAGCATCAACGTCAGAACAGTGCGTTTCTTAGTGATGGAAAAAGTGAAGCTCATTTTCTTGCTCCCGTTATCGTTCTCCCTGTAGAGCTACGAGAGTTTGTGCTCAGTTGATCAAGCGAACTGCCTGAGTGGATCGTGAAACCAGTGGCGACTAGCAGATAAGCGGCTGCAAAGACTTCGACAAATCAAAGCCCAACTGCTGGGCGACCAGTGCGCCGGGCCAGTGACAACACAGCTCGAACAGGTGCAGCGTGTTTTCCGCGATGCGCTGACCGCCCCGCTTTGCTGACCGCTTATCAAAATACCCAAATCGGGTATTTTTGTACCCAATTTGGGCTTCGAATGCTTCGACTGGATTTCATTGGCTCAATGAGGTGAGGAGCCCTGGATTCGATGCAAGAGTTTGACGATACGTTTTTCAATCGCCCGTTAGCCTGAGCACGGCCTCCTCGATCTCTTCTGCAATTTTAAGAACACTCTGAACCAACGCAGGGCTCAGGTCGATCTCCCCTTCATATTCCGCCAGATTTCTCTTTTTATGGGCTTGATCAAGCACCCGCCATTTCGCCGCCGACAACCCCAGGGTGTGTTGTAAACATTGAAAGACGAGATAGCGATTGTCCGACCGATAACCGCAATGCCGTAAAGCGGCGAGTGACAGCGCATGTGCAGCGTTATACGAGAGATCAAAACGGCTTTCGATGCTAAGCGATTCAAAACGTGCATCGTTCAAACGAACGGTCCCAGAGCGTATCAATCCTTTGATTTCTTCTCCATCGGGAGGCTCCCGATGCAGCTTATTAATCTTGACCAGATTGTCGAGAGATTCCGAATTCATCCAAATTCCCTTTAAGTAGGATGTAAGGCCCATCCAGGACCCTGGTAAGGAAAGATTGCTGTTTTACAATACGGCTTCTGAAGTCGCTTCGAGTATACACCGTAGGATTAATGGTCCGAGCGAGCGAACGTTCTGCCGGATCAAGGGTCTCGAAAATATCTTCCAGACTCACAGTGTCGGATACTAGCAAGAGATCAACATCGCTTCCCGCGTGATCAACACCCTTCGCCACCGAGCCGTAAAGCAACGCGATATCAATCTCAGGGTACAGAGGTTGCAACGCAGAATCGATCTGAGATTCTGGGCCGAGCAATTTCGTCACCAGAGAGGCGAGCTCAAAGTAAATCGGGGATTCTCTATTTACTCTGTAGCGCTTTTGCCGACCTCGATGATCTTGAAAAACGAGTCCGCAATCGACCAGCCGCGCTACCTCTCGTTGCACTGCACCAGACCCTGCGCCAACCGCATCAATTACCTCACGTAGAGCAAATTCGGCATCGGGCCTCAAGAAAAAAAGCTTTAAAACCTTTTGCCGGGTCGCGGGGAAAAGCGCTTCCGCCATTCCCATTTGCTTCGAAAGCTGTTGATTTCCCATACAAACCCCGAAATACCCAATTAAGGTACAATTATACCCAAAATGGGTCGGAAAGCACCTCTCTAAAACTGTGGCTGAAGAAACCACAGAAAACCTCTGCGACATTGGCGCCGAGGACTGCATCGTTGGCATCTCCGGGTTCATCTTCGGCTCGAGAGCCCGAAAGGAAAAGCCGATTCCATGGCCTCAAAAACCGTATCAATATCCTTTTCAAGCACCCGCTCGACGTGAATGTGAAACATACCTACTCCTCAAAAACGCCCTGTCTTGAACGATACGCTTACGCCTAATCAAAAGAATGGGGGATGTTTTTCAGAAGCTCGGCGTTTGTGGGATACTTCTCAAGCAGCTCAACCAACTTTTTTGTGCCCTCTAGCGGTTTGAGACCGCCAAGCGCCCGGCGCAATGCTCTTATTTTGTCTAAATCTTTTGGATCCAACAGCAGCTCTTCACGGCGTGTACTGCTTTTCGAAATATCCAGCGCGGGAAAGATTCTCTGATTCGCAACGTCTCTCGATAACACCAGCTCCATGTTCCCCGTGCCCTTGAATTCCTCAAAGATAACCTGGTCCATGCGGCTACCGGTATCAACCAGAACGGTTGCCAAAATGGTCAGCGAGCCGCCATTCTCGATATTTCGTGCAGCGCCAAACAACCTCCGCGGGATCTCCATCGCTCGAGCATCCACCCCGCCAGACATAGTACGACCGCTGCTCTTTCGCTCCGCATTATGCACACGCGAAAGCCTCGTGAGAGAGTCAATCACAATCATAACGTTGTGACCCTCGCCCGCTTGTTCGCGGGCGATATCAAGAAGTTCATCGGCAACGCGAACGTGATGAGCATAGCTTTCATCCGAAGAAGAAGCGTGTACCTCAGCCGGGACGGTACGCCTGAAATCAGTGACCTCTTCGGGTCGCTCATCTATCAATAACGCGTACAGTTTAATCTCGGGATACGCCTTTCCCACCGCCTGGCAAATGTGTTTTAAAACCGTCGATTTTCCAGACCCCGGCGGCGCAACGATCAAACCTCGCTGCCCCATGCCAATTGGCGTGATCAAATCCATCGCGCGCACCGTGAGCTGTTCGGAACCCAACTCCAGCCGAATCCCCGGCGCGGGATTGATAGCCACAGCATTTAAAAAACGTTTTTGTGGATCAGCCTCACTTTCAACCTCAACCTTAGCTTCGGTTTCCGTAGCCACTGGTTTAGGGTCTTTTTTTCGTGTTCCGGTTAAACCTAATGTCTTTCTCGTCATGATTGTTTGATAGCTCTTGTTTGATACATATTTTTCGAAAAACACAGCCCAAGGCAAAACACCAGCGTGCACAAAATACGTCTGTCCCGATTTTCACTCATCCGAACGGTCACAAAGGAACGTGAAAGCAGGCTGGCGAGTATGACCACGCTGCACCATTTCTGCTACCTGGAAAATACTGGATGCTATCCTGCAGTTTGATCAGCTCTATGAGGCACCCATGACGAAGCCAAAACGAATCTACCTCGCCGGCCCGGAAGTTTTCTTCCCTGCAGCTGAACATCAGGCCATCGTGGCCGAGAAAAAACGCCTGCTACAGGAAAACGGACTGGAGGGCGTAGACCCGCTGGATACTGAACTGGCACTGTCCGCCAACGAGGCGAAATTCAGGCGCGGGCATCGGATCTACCGGGCCAACCGGGAACTGATGGACAGCTGCGAGGCCATCATCGCCAACCTGACCCCCTTCCGCGGTATCAGCGCGGACCCGGGCACCGTCTTTGAGGTGGGGTATGTGATCGGACAGGGTAAACCCGCCTTCGGGTTTACCCTCGAAAGCCGATATTACCGGGAACGAGCAGGCGCCACCGACCTGGACGAACTGGGCCATACCATTGAAGACTTTGAAATGAGCGACAACCTGATGATCGAGGGCGGAATCTACAGTTCCGGTGGCCAGCTCTTCGTGGCAGAGCAGCCCGGCGAACACCGGTACTTTTCGGCCGAGCTGTTCCGCCGTTGCGTGAGGGCGATAAAAAAATAAATCTGTCCCGGTTTCCACAGCGCATGAACGGCAATTGCAAAGTGAAATTCAAAAAGAGAACCTAGACAAAACACTTCGCGATGCCCGAGGGCGAGACCAAACCTTATGGGAAAAAGGAGCATTCAGTGATGTTTGATTTCCTCGGCCGGCGCGTCATCGTCGCTGGCGGCAGCAAGGGTATTGGCCGGGCAATCGCGTTGGGGTTTGTCCGGGCCGGGGCCAGCGTCTCTGTGTGCGCCCGCGGGCAGGCGTCCCTGGACGCTCTGGCAGAAGAAGTGGCAAGCGAGGGGCTGGCACTGCATGTGGCCCCCTGCGACATCGGCGACAAGGCCGAGCTGGAAACTTATCTGCAGAACGCCATGGGCGAGCTGGGCGGCCTGGACGTGCTGGTCAATTGCGCATCGGCATTCGGGCGGGAAGACAACGAAGAAGGCTGGTTGAGCAGTGTTGAAGTGGATCTGATGGGCACGGTTCGCGCCGGCCACATCTGCCTTCCGGCACTCAAGGAAACCGGGGGCACGATCATCAACATTGCCTCCATTGCCGCCCTGCACGCCTCGACACGCACCGCCCCCTACGCAGCCATCAAGGCCGCGGTCGCTCACTACACCGGCAGCCTGGCGGTGGCCATGGCCCCGCATAAAGTGCGGGTTAATGGCATTGCCCCGGGCTCGATCGAGTTTCCGGGCGGCGTGTGGGATCAAGCCCGGCAGAACAATCCAGAGCTCTACCAGCGTATTCGCGAGGGGATTCCTTTCGGGCGCCTGGGCACGCCGGAGGAAGTCGCCGACGTGGCGTTATTCCTGGCCTCCGATATGGCCCGCTGGATTACCGGCCAGACACTGGTGGTGGACGGTGGCCAGGTTTTGTCCTGAGCCGCCAACTCATCGCACAAGGAGTTTTATAACGCCCATGCCCGAATCGACCCCAATGCAAACCCTGCTGGACACACTTCCCCAATGCGGCCGCGTTGAGTGGATTGGCATCCGCCCTGCACGCGGCGAGCCCATGCAGGTGCTCCAGAGGGCAACGGCCAGCCCGGGCAAAGGGCTGGACGGAGATCGATTCAAGGGCCGCGACACCAGCAAACGGCAAGTGACCCTGATCCAGAAAGAACATCTGCATGCCATTGCCTCGTGTCTGCAGCGGGAAGCCATTGAACCCGAGGTTTTCCGGCGCAACATTGTGGTGTCTGGACTGAACCTGCTGGCCCTGAAAGGCAAACGGTTCCGGATCGGTGGTGTGGTGCTGGAATACACGGGCCTGTGCCACCCCTGCAGCAAGATGGAGACGGCCCTCGGGCCGGGTGGGTACAACGCCATGCGTGGGCATGGAGGCATTACTACGCGGGTGGTTGAAGGCGGTGAGCTGGCTCTTGGTGACGAAGTGCAGGCGTTGCTAATACCCCAGCCCTGAGTCATCAGTGGACACAAAGTCGGCCATCGTTCAAATCAGATCCTCCTCAAAGCATCATCAAGATCCAACTTGCGAAAGGTTTGGCGCAACGTGTCGCCGGCCAATCGTGCCTCCCATTGTCTGCGCTGTTCCCGCATCGATCCGTCGGCAGGCAGGGAGTCGAGAACGGACAATGCATAATCCCGGAGCAACTCACTCCGACACTCGATAACAAGATCGGACGACGCCGCCGTACCGGACTCCGAGTAGGCAAAGCAGTGCTGGACATTGCGCCTGGCGCTTTCCCGTTCAACCGGTGAGATCGCCACCTCCCGCGCGTCGTTGTCGGGAACCAGTAAAACGTTCACGCCCCGCCCGGTAATGGCCTCGGCGGTCTGCTGCGCGCCTTGTGGAACGTGGACGTTCTTGTGGTTTGGCCAGATGTCGAACATGCCATAGTCGGCACAGGGGGCCTCTCGCTGAAACGTAAAGAAATCCGGGTAGGAATAAAACTCTGGACCCCGCTCGCGATAGCGGTCATAGAACGCGGTAACGTAGGCCATGATGAGGGTCATTGCACCAATGCCCTCAAACCGATGAGGGACAATGATGCCAAGGCGATCGGTATCCTGAAACGACGAAAACAAGTCCGCGTGCGGAATGGCCTCGCCATCGTGGGTGATTTTGAAATCGCTGCCTCGCAGGCTGCTGCTGTGCATGGTTATGTCGAACGCTTTCAGCAAATGGGCCTGTCCCGATTCTGAGCGGTCACCCGGTTTCCCGAGCTTCAGCTTTCACGGACAGTGGAAATACCGTCGATCTCAGTAACCGTTTTTGCATCCGCCCGCTCAATGATTTTGAGAAGTGTAGATTGAATGATTTCGTCTTCCCTGGCATCACCGCCACTTGCGAACGTTTGCTTCTGGGGTTCCGCGCCCTCCTCCTCGGTATAAGAAATCACAACTTCGCTGGCTGAATCGGGGGTTTTGCCAGAGCTCGCTTTACCAAAGTACTCCAGCGAAACCAACGGATAGCCGTGAAAGCCCTTCTTGACCTGCTTTGCGATACGCTTTTTTGCTTTATCCACATTCATAGTGAGGGCCTGTCGCTGCGGTTGTTATCTGAGTGCATATCCACACCCAGTCGATACCATTCGCCAATTCTATGCCCTTAACCCCATCCAAAATAGCTCTGCGCCGGTTTTCGCTGTCACCGTAAAAACCGGGCCAGGAAATCCAACTGATCCTCGATGGACTGATCGAGAGCTTCGCCCCGATAGACATCAAAATGACCGACCGGATAGTGCTTCACTTCCGCCTTCGGCATTCTCGCGGCCGCTTTAACCGCAGCACTCGCCGGGGCGACGGTATCGTGGTCGCAAATCAACACCAGTGCCGGGCAGGCGACTTTGCTGGCCAACCGGATGGGCCGGAAAAGAGGAATGGCATAACTCACGCCCGCTGCGACGTAATTCGACGCGTTATCGGCCAGCAAGGGAACATACCCCTCCTGGCAGTCCTCAGCCGTCATCATGCCCAACTCGCCCGGGCGGCCGGCCGATGCAATATACCGGGGAGCCATTCCCAGCCCGCGACGCAGCCAGTCGACCGTTCCGTGCCAGGTCAAGCGCAGCGCCTGCATGAGGCCGGCATAACCGACTACCCCAAGCAAAGACGCCAGACCATCCATCATCGGGCACTGGGAGATGGTGCATTGCACATTGCCATCCTTTGCTGCGGCTGCAATCACCAACCCGCCAGAAAACGACGTTCCCCACAGGCAAATGCGGCCGCCATCGATACGATCCAGCTGCCGCGCGAAATCCAGTGCCGCCAGCCAATCCGCCACTTCCTTCCAAGGGCTCAGCGTCTGCCGTGGCTGGCCATCACTGTCACCGAAATGGCGGTAGTCAAAGGCAAAAACCGCGTAACCCGCATTGCAGAAGGCCTCCTTAAACGGTGCCAGACCACTGGCATGAGTCAGCCCAAAACCATGGGCCATGACGACACACGGTAACCCTTTACTGCCGGCATCCGGCGTGTAAAGAACACCGCGACAGGTTGTGCCATCGCTCTGAAATTCCAGGGGCGTTTCGATCATTGTTTGGCTCGCATGCTTGAAGGTCGAGAGTCTCAGGATAGCTCATTGCTTCAGGATCAAACCGGCAGTTCAATAATCTCACCAACCACACCGTCTTCATTCACCTGCAGCCGCCCTACCGTGATCGGAAGCGTAAAACGCCGGGGCCCGGCGCCACCGGGATTGAAGTAAAGCACGCCGCCAATCCATTCATTGCGGGGTTTGTGGGAATGGCCGGCGATCACCACTCGGTAACGGCCTTGCGGATCGAATTCGAGGGTTTTCACGTCGTGAAGCATGTAAAAGGCATGGCCGAGAAATTCCAGATCCTGAACATCAGGGAGCGTCGCTGCACGGCCTGATGTATCGATATTGCCGCGGATAGCAACCAGGGGAGCGATGGCCTCCAGTGCTTCCAGAACCTCATCCCGCCCCACGTCACCGGCATGCAGGATCAGATCCGAGCCTTCCAAAGCCGCCAGGGCTTCGGGACGCATTTTGCTGTGGGTGTCTGCGATTACCCCGATTTGCATGTTTACGCCTCGTTCAGTCTCTCAGTCGACCTACCTGGCCCGTGCGCGTGGCCAGGCAGATAAGCGTTGCTATAGTGAAACAAGCCCGCCTCACTCACATAGTGGCGAGATCCAGTGCAAACCTACAACCCATGGCAGGAGTTTCCCATGCCCACTTACACCGTCACGGTCGCGAATCTGTCTCTGTCGCCGCAGCAGAAATCGCAGATCGCCGAGGCCATCACAGCGGCTCACAGCGCCCAAACCGGCGCTCCCCGGTTCTTTGCCCAGGTTCTGTTTTCTGCGGCCAATAAGGGCGACCACTTTGTGGGTGGCAGAGCGAACACCGCGCCTCAGGTGTTTGTGCACGGCTTGGTGCGGGAGGGCAGAAGCATTGAGATCAAACAGGCCCTGATGAGCCAGATGCTTGAAGAGATAGTTCGAGTTGCGGGCATCACGGCTGAGGACGTCTGGGTCTATCTGCAGGACATTCCCGCCATCCAAATGATCGAGTTTGGGCGGTTTTTGCCAGCGCCGGGCGATGAAGCTGAGTGGGGAAAGGGATTTTCTCCGGAGAAGCGCGCCAGCTTACCCAGATAACCGCAACCATAGATCTGGCACGGTTTTCCGCGGTTCCGGCTTTACTGCTAGTATTCAGGACCACCATCCGAGACAGGGACAGCTCAAACACGATGAACAGCAACTACAAAATCGCTCTTCTCATCGACTGTGACAACGTCAGTCACCAATCCATCGAAGGGGTACTCCAGGAGCTCGCCAAATACGGGGCTGTGAACGTGCGCCATGCCCACGGAAACTGGAACGGTCCGCAACTGGGTGGCTGGATCGAAAAGCTCCACGCCAACGCTATCCGGCCGGTTCAGCAGTTTGCCTATACCACCGGCAAGAACGCGACCGATGCCTCAATGATCATTGACGCCATGGACCTGCTCTACAGCGGGAACGTCGATGCCTTCGCCCTCATGACTAGCGATTCCGACTTTACCCCTCTGGTGATGCGAATTCTCGAAGCTGGGCTGCCCGTCTTTGGCTTCGGCGAGCGCAAAACCCCCATGCCGTTCGTTAACGCCTGTTCGCAATTCATCTACACAGAGAACCTGCGCGAAGAAACCGAGGAACCCGATAGCGTCAGCAACGGGGGCACGCCAAAACCAACCGTGGAAACCAAGTGGGGACGGAACAAACTGAGGGGCGACACCGTATTGGTGCGAACCCTACGAACTGCGGTGGAACAGACGGCTGATGATGATGGTTGGGCCCATCTCGGCAAGGTTGGCCAATACATTTCCAATAACAGCTCTTTCTCCCCGGTGAACTATGGGTACAAGAAGCTGAGCGATCTTATCCGAGCCAGTGAACTCTTCGAGATGAGTGTGCGTGATAAAAACGTTTTCTATATTAAAAGCCCCGAAAAGTAGATCTTTCCCGATTTTCCTGTCCCGGTTTACTCGGCTTCCCCTAAAACCAACATAAAACCCCGGAAAACCGGGGTTCACAAACATCCTAAATCAGAACTAGATCACCAGTTGTAGCTATACCCCAATAACACAGCATCAAAGCTGTCACTGGCGTCGTAGTTCAGAGCAAACCTGTGATGCTCACCAGCCCAGAGCGCAGCTCCGATTGAGGTAACGGACTCAGACTCTTCCTCATTCGTATCGGAGAAGCCTCCGCTGATCTCCAAGGCGCCAGGTACTGCCCAGATTCTGGCAGCCAAGCCATACGACATAGCGCTGTCATCTTCAGTAGCGCATAAACCATCTGCACAAAGCTCGATTTCTGAACTGACGTACCCGATGCGAGGAATCAAATCAACGCGGTCACCTAGGGGGACGGGAATGTAGAGATCTAGGTTGACTGAAGAACTAGTGATTTCAGTGCGATTACCTTCATTCGCGAATGCACTGGCGCCAGCGCCAATCGCAAAGTTGCCAGCAACCTGAAAAGAACCATTCAGTGCGGCTGCGCCAAAATCCTCGTATACCTCGTTGAGGAACACGATTTCCTCATCTGGTGTTACCTTACCGAGTTGAATACCCAGCGTGCTATACGAAAAATTGCTTTTGCCAAGACCCGCATTAAGATCCTGGGCCGCTACTGGAACCGCTGCAATCGCAAGAGCGGCCGCCACCGTAAGTGAATTCATTCTTATCATTTGTATACCCTCATACATTATTAGGTGACAACCGTGTCACCCTTTGAAGTTTCCCCAGAAAGAACAGACTATAAACATTCGCCCTCGCCTTACTCGGCTCGGTCCAACGGGGCTACATGATCAAGTTGCTCAGCAAGAGAGCTTGTTCAAGCATGCTTTTCCGGAGCTCGGCAAGGTACAGCGGAAATCAGCCAGTTACTACGGTAGGTCCCTTACCTTTTTCAGGGTTTAACAATTCATCACCAAAGAAACAGGCAGCACCAAAAATCACTGCTAGGCTTAGGTAGGAAACTAAATCTAAGAAAAGCATGGAGCTAGCTGTGAAAAACCGTCCTGACTTCCTCACCGGCGGAGAACCTGCCCGACTTATTCCGATAGCCGCAGACAGCGCAAGAGAACAGAAATCCGTCTCCGTTATCCTCGCCGGACTCCGCTCCGTGCTTGAGCTGCGCCAGTCTCTTTTAAAATCCCTGAACGTGCGTGTCGGAACGAGCGCAACCCTGGAAGCCTGGACAGAGGTGGTTTTTCAGAACGAGGACAAGAAAGCCGTAAAGCTAAAAGATCGACCCGATGGGCTGTTGATCCTACGTACCGGTCGGCGTGAATGGCGAGCGTTGATCGAAGCCAAAGTTAATAACGACACCATTGGTGAAGACCAGGTATCGCGTTACCTGCAACAAGCAAAAACCCACAAGCTGGATGCAGTGATCACCATCACCAACCAGTTTGCTGCACTACCAACCCACCACCCGGTAAAACTCCCGAAAAACGCCACCAAGTCTGTCGCCCTATATCATTGGTCGTGGGCATTTATCCGCACACAGTGCCAGTTGCTACTTAAAAACGATGGCGTTGAAGATGAAGACCAAGTGTTCATCCTAAGCGAGATACTGCGTTACTTGGAAAGCGACCGCTCCGGGATCAGCCATTTCGACCAGATGAATAGCGAATGGAAAGATGTCGTCAACAAGGTGAAGAGCAACGCACCACTCGCCAAAACCAGTGACGAAGTTCAAAACACAATAGCCGCGTGGCACCAGGAGCAACGGGATCTGTGCCTGATCATGTCCCGCCTGACTGGCAGCGACGTCTCACTGAAGCTGAAAAACGACCACCGCTTGGACCCAGCGAAACGCCTGAAAGACGATGCAGAAGCCTTTTGTAAAACACCGGCTCTGCAATGTGCGCTTAACATCATTAACGCGGCGGCTGATCTGGAAGTTACGGCGGACCTTCAGCGGCGAATGATTTATTGCTCAATGCGCCTTGCAGCGCCGAAAGACAAGCAGAGCACCAAAGCCAGAGTGAATTGGCTCCTGCGGCAACTAAAGAAGACCGAACCAGCCGGTTTTTTCGTTCGCGCCACCAGGCCCGGAAAAGCAGAAACGACCTATCAGACTTTGAAGGATTTGCGGGATTCGCCGGAGTTGCTGGAATCGGACACCTCCAACACTGCTGCGACGACGCTGGAAGTGGTTTACGAGGTGGATCTCGCAGGGAAGTTCAGTGGACGGAAAGTGTTTGTTGAGGAACTGGAAAAAGCAGTTCCGCACTTTTATCAAGAAGCGGGACAACTTTTGAAAGCTTGGACGCCGCCGCCGCCAAAAATCCCGAAATCCGAGCGAGCTCCCGAGGGCAAAGAAGTCGACGAACCTTTAGGACCTTGATTTATCTGTGCATTCACTTTCTTAACTAAAGGCGAAGAGATGTTATTCAGAACCACGCGCGCAGTGATAATTACGTTAACAACGCTAATTCTTTTGTCAGGTTGCACCTCGGTTCAATACAACGGCGCAAAGACTGAAATGCAGAAGGTCAACTATCCCCCAATTGACAAGACGGTTACTGCCTATGTCGGCGACCACATGGTAGAGAAAGGTGTAATTTCTCAGATAGAAGTTCTACGAGTACTTCAACCGATCGACGGTGCGATGTACAACATTCCTGCAAAGACTTTTGCCCAGCTCGGTTTCGACTCATCGCAAGACTTTTACGAGGCGTCGGGCGTGACCAAGAACCCTTTCGCAGATCCGTTCAACGCCCTTTCAGTTGATCACAACCAGGACTCGCAGATCTGTGTGGTTACTATCTTCGGCGTTGAAAGCTGTTATGCAGGCCAGTTTGAACGACAAGAAGTGGTTTCAGAAAGTAGCAACAGTTTCCAACAAACACTGATTTACAGCGGCCGTGTCGGAGATAAAATCAACATCGGTTATCGTGAATTTTCAAGCAATCTGGCACGGCCAGCGTTTAACAACGAGGTTGAGTATGACCTAGGGGAGAGTTCGACTATTGGATACAAGGGCGCACTTATAGAGGTCATCGAAGCGAACAATAACAGCATTAAATACAAGCTATTAAGAAACTTTCCCGACCCTACTGACCGACGGTGAAGGGCCAAACACCAAAAAAGATCTATGTGCCGGAAACCGGCTTCCCCGGTTTCCGGAGTTGCGTCCCAAGTCCTTAAAGTCGAAAGACTCTAGACTAGGATACTAAGCAAAGCATCTTTATCAGGATCACTACATTGCGCGCAGTACCCTTTCTTATCGACGCGAATTCAAACACCAGGCCACTTTTTCGCCTTGCTTTCAATGAAGGTTTCACCGAGCAGTGGCTACAAGAGCAACTGTTCAAAAACCCGAGCAGCCTTCCTTTCGGTGAAATAAATCCTGGTTACAGAGACGTGGTGCCTTTATGCATGGAAATGGGAACAGGCGCTGGACCAATAGATATCGTTTACGTAACTCCACAAGGCAAAGTGGTCATTGTGGAAACCAAGCTTTGGAGAAACCCAGAGGCTCGAAGAAAAGTAATTGGGCAGATTCTTGATTACGCAAAAGAGCTGCAAACCTGGAGCTATTCGGACCTGCAACGTGAGGTCACTCGCAGAACCGGGGAAAAAGGAAATATCCCCTACGAGTTGGTCAAACGACACTTCCCCAACACAGAAGAAAGCGAATTTGTTGATGGCGTAAGCAACTCGCTAAAGCAAGGTGATTTCATGCTTGTGATCGCGGGAGACGGCATTCGCAGCGACACTCAGGCGATGGTCCAATATTTAGATCTTACCGCCAATATGAAATTTACACTGGCAATGATTGAAACTGCGGTGTACCAAACCGAGGACAGGGACTTGACGTTTATCCAGCCTCGTACATTATTCCAGACGAAAGAGATTCAGCGAACGGTTTACATTTCGGACTTTTCAGAACCCACGACCCAGCAAGAACAGATTCAAGACGAAATAAACCCTCTTTTTGAGCAATACCATGAATTTTGGAAAGAGTTTATTGATCAACTAAGACTCGACGACCCAGAACAACCGATAGCAAATCCGCTCGCCAGAGGTAACGTCTTCTTTTCATTGCCGCCCTCCTCAACTACAGCTTGGATAACATTATATTTTTTAAAAGCTGCTTCTGAAATTGGCTGTTTTTTGCGACTGTCGAGCTCTGAAGAGGGTGTAGCGCTGTACCATGCTTTAAAAGAGGACGCTGAAGCTATTGGAAATGAGCTACCGTATGCGATCGAATGGGACGACAAGAATTGCCGTGTTATTACACACAAACGAGTGCAGGGTGAGTGGCCCCCGGTACGAGATCAAAACACAAAATCCTATTTTTCGGGCGCTGTGAACGCTTTCGTAAATACATTCAGGCCGCGTTTAGAACGGTTAAGTGAGAGTCCCGACTAAGCTCACTACCCTTTTCTTCGCAAAACTAATTGTCACTGCCTTTCGAGTTCCGGTATGACTCACAGGCCTTATCTCGCTCTCGCGCCAACCTAGGATTACTATTTCCCATGGACGCAACCGTCGCCGCATTGCAGGCCTGACGCATCTCTTCCAATCCGGATAGCGCTTCTGCCGAGCCCAAATTAGCCACAGTAGGTTTGAAAGACAGAGCTGCATTACAGTACATATTCTGGACTGCTACCTGCTGCCATTGGTCTGACCCTGCCCGCCTAAGCTCCGAACAAAGTGCATTGAAGAGCCGAGAAGCCTTCACGGTACATTCGGAAAACTGACCGATGTTCTGTTGATAGTTCGCACAGACACTCTCCGGACGAATTCGCCATAACTGGTGCTGATAAGAGACAGGCGTACCCTCATATTCGATGGTTACGGGAGTAACCTGAAGGTTTCTAGATTCATTGAAATGACTCGACACCGTCGATTGAACAGTATTCAGGTAAGCGGAAAACACCAAACTCACTGGGTCCAATGCTTTGTACTCCGAAACAGATCCAGATTGGGGATAATAAAATCAGGCCACGCATTTCACACCTGAACAGTAAATTTTCAGAAACTTTGAGCCCTAACATTAGTACTAGTGGGCGACGACGAAGCGCAGCGTCCCGTTGACCATCTTGTTAACCATCGAAGTCCGCCTTGGCTAGCTTTCGCATGTCAAGCTCCAAGGCCGACAAAATATTAGCCTGAATTATTACAAATTTTGTCGGATCTACTGCCGAAGGCGATTTCTCTCCTGAAAACTGTTCAAACACGGCAGCAAGTTCCTTCTTCTTTTTTGCGGCCTTATTTTGCTTTCCGTGGTCAACGTCATGCTCATTCAATGTTCGGAGATCATTTACGTTCACAAACGATGGTGGGAGATTGCCCTCTAGCCTCGTGCCAATACTTTCCCGAAATATAAAGTACAGGTTTTCGATAAAAGCCTTGTAGTCATCCATCCCTTTTGTGGGCTTGGATAACTCAGATGTGAGTGCTTTAATTGTTTTGTTAGTTGGCTTGAATAAATCTTTCCCATGGTGGCCGCTATAGATGTTATTAACTTCATAAATTAGCTGTCGCACCGACTCCGCCAAGCGGCTAATCTGCTCGTCTAGCGATTTTGAAAGAGAATTACTTTGCGGAACCTCTGAATAGAATGACGGATCATACTTAAAAAGTTTTCTAAGAAGAATGTCGTTCCTAGTCTTCGGCCCAGATTTAACATTAGCATTGACAGTGCGCTGAAAAGCTACGTAATCATGGTCTGTTGCGGCTTGTCCCAACTCAACTTGCTTAGAAAGCTCTGCTAGAAAATGATCTATAAATTTTGCCAGTATTTTATTTTGCTGGCTCTTCAAGCCAACTCTTTGCAGATGGCAGCAAAATGTGATGATAGCCTGCACGATTGTTCTGTTGCGCAAGTGCTTGTCTGGATTAGGCAGCTCTTTGTGAAGCAAATCCAAAGACTTCCTAACTTGTTTTGCGACAGCTGAATTACCTGAAAAACCCGCTTGTTGTAGAAAAACCTCTCTTATGTCATCAAACCGAGTTCCACAATCAAGCCCCTCTATCTCCAAAACCATGACTTTGGCACAAATATCAAAATATGCGTATCGTTTCCCTGAGACGGATGTTGTTTCCAAGAAAAACTTATGCTTGGCAAGCTTGGAACAATAATCTCTTAACTTACTATGAATAGAGTTAAGTTTTTCGCTGCTCGTTAATGGTAGACCTTCTTGTAATCGCTGAAAAAACTCTTTTTGGTCTTCCTCTTCAGCATCTTCAATGACATCAAAATTAATTTCGTAGTCATCGAAAGCGTCAGAAACATCATCTGGCAAACCTTCATAGCTCGCAGCACCAAATTCCGCCGCAGATTCAGCCGTAAGCTTAAGCTCCCCATCAAAGAATTCCCATATCGCACTTAACCTTTGCTGGCCATCCAATACGTCATATTCTTTTGGGCTATCATTGGTTAGAAGGAAATAAAATTTCGGCAGCTTCCAGCCTCTCAGCACGGAATCAATCAATTTTTGCTTTTTTGCTTTATTCCAAACTTCTTCGCGCTGCCAGTCAGGGATTTCGTACCGATCCCTACGTTTGTAGATTTTATCGAGCGCAATTCGTTCGGATGTCATCTTCATACTTTGATTCTCTTTTTCTCAATTGCTTAACAGTCATTAGATAGCGCGCTTCGTTATTGCAAACATTTGAGCGTAAAAAAGCTCAGAGCTGAAAACTCAGATTTCGCCAATTAAACCATTTAAATTAACGAGCCACGCTGCGTTAAAACTCTGGTCGCGGCGTAATCATTTGACAGCTTTGTTAATGCGATAACGAAGCACCAACCATCCCCTTGCACTTGGGAAATGCTTTACAGCCAAAAAACGCCTTTCCAATATTCTCTCCGCGCTTCGCCGTGCGCTTTACCATCTCACCCTGGCACTTAGGACACCGTGGCTCACTGCTTTTCTTCGCCGCAATTTCCTTCACTTGCGCCACGTGCTTCCGGTGATTTCTGAACGTGCCCGCCAGCCGTCCGGATTCAATGGCTTCGATCACCTTCTGAACCTCAACATCCGACAGCCGCTGCACGGTTTGGGCTTTGATATAACGGACATACCCACCACCGTGGGTCACGTTCTCCGGCATGGCCGTTTTGAACGTCGAATCCCCCACAAAGACCACTACCGAAAACACCTGCTCATCAGTCAGGTCCAACAGGTTTTGCAGTGTCTTCACGTGTTTGTAGTTCTGGTGCAGCGGGTTCTGAAATTTCTGCGAGTACTTGAAGATCTTCTGCGTCCAATACCGCTGCTTGGCGTTGCCGAAAATCCACCCTTTCATATTCTTGGTTTCCACCACGAACACGCCGTACCGGGAGACGATGATGTGGTCGATCTGGGTGGTGCCGTCTTCGGTGGGCAGGGTGACGTTCTTGATCAGGTGGTAACGGGTTTTATCGAGAAAGAGTTTGGCGGAAAGGTTTACCACCGCTTCCCCAGATTTGCCTTTGAACCAAGGCGATTTGATGACCGCCGCCACGATAAGCAGGGGAATCAGGTACCAGATCTCGATCGGAATGTTGTTCTGGAGGGTTTGCAGTAGCTGGGTGTGTTCCATCCGTTATCCTTAACAGCGGCGTCAGTCCGTTTCTTATCACTACACACTAGCCTAATCGTAAGGAAACTTCCTACCCGTCGGACGTAAAATTTGGTAACTCGAATATGAAAAAGCCGCTCAGGTTTGGAGCGGCTTCATAAACCAATTAGGAGCAGAACAGCTAAGACTTTTCCTCAGTCTTGCTCATCACGCTTATGCTTCATCAGTGCGTAGATGCCCGCAGCCACAGCCGCACCAGCCGCCAGGAAGTATTCAATATGCACACCATCACCCAGCGCTTCGTGGCCAGCGTGGCCGAAGACAGCGCCTGAGATCAGCAGCAGGCCGGCAGTCAGAGTCAGTCGGTTAGTCAGTTTCATGGTCGTTTCTCCGTAGTTCGTTTGTATCTCAAAATCCGGTGTCGTTAAGCAGTCTCGGCAAGCTTCTCAGGCCGCCGCTCCGGCAACATGCCCCGCTCCAGGATGAAGCTGATGATCGTTTCCAGCCCTACCCCGTCGTACAGGTTGGTGAACACGAAGGGGCGTTCGCCACGCATTTTCTTGCTGTCCCGCTCCATCACGTCCAGGGAGGCGTGCACCTGTTCGGCGATGTCGATCTTGTTGATGATCAGCAGGTCGGATTTGGTGATGCCGGGGCCGCCTTTGCGGGGGATCTTGTCGCCGGCGGAGACGTCGATCACGTACAGGGTGAGGTCGCTCAGTTCCGGGCTGAAGGTGGCGGAGAGGTTGTCACCGCCGGATTCCACCAGCACCAGTTCCAGGTTCGGATGGCGGTTTTGCAGGTCGTCGATGGCCGCCAGGTTCATGGAGGCGTCCTCACGGATGGCTGTATGGGGGCAGCCGCCGGTTTCCACGCCGAGGATGCGGTCTGCGGCCAGGGCTTCGTGGCGCAGGAGGAAGTCGGCGTCTTCCCGGGTGTAGATGTCGTTGGTCACCACGGCGATGTCGTAGTGCTCCCGCAGGGCTTTGCACAACTGGCGCAACAGGGCGGTTTTACCGGAACCAACCGGGCCACCCACTCCAACTCTCAGACAATGTGTCATGGCAGATCTCCTCAATTGTTATTCAGCTTCTGAAAAGCCGTGAATACTGTGTTTCATGCATTGCACTTCCGAGCGCCAGTCCCGGCAGGATGGGCCCGAGTTCGTGATCGTTTCGTTCCAGGGCCGTGTCCACCGCCACTGCCAGTTGCGGCCGCAGCCGTTCAATGATGCGCTGTGCGGCGGTATGGCCGAGGGGCAATGCCTTGCAGGCCACCGCGAGCTGGTTTTCCAGCCAGGCCCAGGCGAAGCCGAGCAGCGTCTGGCGCACGGGCACAAACCGTTTATGGGCGGCCCAGGCGAACATGGTGATGTAGCCCGGCTCTTCCGGAATCAGGTGTGGCTCTGGCAGCAGCTCGAGGTTGCGCAGCAGGGTGACCAGGGCACCGCCCAGGCGGGTATCCTCGTCGCTCAGTTCGGCGGTTTCCCGGGTGGCGTGCAGCCAGTCGTTCCAGTGGGCCAGCGTCTCGGCATTGCTTTCCGCCCAGGCAGCCTGCAAACGCACCAGCAGGGGCAGTTCGCAGCGGCTCAGGCCATCTTCCAGCACGCCTTCAATCCACTCGGCCAGTTCGGCTTCGTTGTTCACCCAGCCCAGTTCGAAGGCGCTTTCCAGGCCCTGGGACCAGGCGAAGGCGCCGATGGGCAGTGCGGGGCTCACCAGTTGCATGAGGCCCAACAGGGCCAGATCGCCAGCCGGGCCCGCGCCGGCCTCAGTGGGTGTGCTTGTGGCTGTGGCCATGGCTATGCCCGTGGTCGTGATCGTGTGAATGGCTGTGCCCGTGGCTGTGACCGTTTCCATGTCCGTTTCCATGAGAGTAGCCGGCCTGGGTGTAGGCACCGGGTTCCGGGTCGAACGGGGCGGTGTGGTGAATCAGCGTGGCGCCGAGGCGTTCCGCCAGTTCTTCCAGCACGTGGTCCGGGGTGATACGCACGAAGGCGCCCTTGTCATCCATACCGATGGCCAGGGTCACGTGGCGGTTGCCCAGGTGGTAGCACAGGCGGGCCAGGGGCTGGCCGTTTTCGATGCGGGCGGTCACCACCTGCTCTTCGGCCGCGCGGATGCGGATGATCTCGCCGGTTTTGGCCTGCAGCAGGTCGCCGTCACGGAGTACCGGGCCGCGGTCGAGAAACAGGCCCACGTCCACTTTTGTTTGAGTGGTGGCTCGCAGGCGGCCACGAATGCGCAGTTCGTAGGGCAGGATCAGGTTGTCGAGAATCTCGGAGCTCTCGATCCCGGCCGCTTCCTGTTCACTCAGTCGTTTTGTCAGTTCCAACATAGTGTGTTCCTCTCAGAGCAGCCCTGAGCTGTCTTGATTAAAAAAGATGATAACGCTGGGCCAGGGGCAGCTCGGTGGCGGGCTCACAGGTAAGCAGTTCGCCATCGGCATGCACTTCGTAGGTTTGCGGGTCCACGGTGATGTGCGGGCACGCGTCGTTCAGTTTCATGTCGCCCTTGCGCACGTCACGCACGCCCTTGCAGGCGGATAATGGGCTGTCCAGGCCAAGCTCTTTGCCAATGCCCGCATCAATCGCAGCCTGGCTCACAAAGCTCAGGCGGGTGGCACTGGCCGCTTTGCCGAAGGCGCCGAACATGGGGCGGTAATGCACCGGCTGGGGCGTGGGAATCGAGGCGTTCGGGTCGCCCATGGGCGCGGCGGCAATCATGCCGCCCTTGAGAATGGTGGCGGGCTTAACGCCGAAGAACGCGGGGCTCCAGAGCACCAGGTCCGCAAGCTTGCCCACTTCCACGGAACCCACTTCATGGGCAATGCCGTGTGTGATAGCCGGGTTAATGGTGTACTTGGCGATGTAGCGTTTTGCGCGCAGGTTGTCGGCGCCCAGGTCTTCGTCTTCCGGCAGCAGGCCGCGCTGCTGTTTCATCTTGTGGGCGGTCTGCCAGGTGCGGCACACCACTTCGCCCACCCGGCCCATGGCCTGGGAGTCTGAGGCGATCATGGAGATCACGCCCATGTCCTGCAGGATATCCTCGGCGGCGATGGTCTCGCGGCGGATGCGGGAGTCGGCGAAGGCCACATCTTCCGGGATGTTCGGGTCCAGGTGGTGGCACACCATCAGCATGTCCAGGTGTTCGTCGATGGTGTTCACGGTGTAGGGCCGTGTCGGGTTTGTAGACGACGGCAGCACGTAATCCTTGGAGCAGGCGGTGATGATGTCCGGTGCGTGGCCGCCGCCGGCGCCTTCGGTGTGGTAGGTATGGATACAGCGCCCCTTGAACGCGGCCAGGGTGTCTTCCACAAAGCCGGATTCATTCAGGGTGTCGGTGTGGATCGCCACCTGCACGTCGTACTTGTCCGCCACCGTGAGGCAGTTGTCGATGCTGGCCGGGGTGGTGCCCCAGTCTTCATGCAGTTTGAGGCCAATGGCGCCGGCCTGGATCTGCAGTTCCAGGGATTCCGGCAGGGAGGCGTTGCCCTTGCCCAGGAAGCCGATGTTCATGGGCAGGGAATCCACCGCCTGGAGCATTTTGCCAATGTGCCAGGGGCCCGGCGTGCAGGTGGTGGCGTTGGTGCCCGTAGCCGGGCCGGTGCCGCCACCGAGCATGGTGGTGATGCCGCTCATCAGCGCCTCTTCCACCTGCTGGGGGCAGATGAAGTGAATGTGGGCATCGATGCCGCCGGCGGTGAGAATCTTGCCCTCACCAGCGATGATTTCAGTGCCGGGGCCGATCACGATGGTCACGTCGGGCTGGGTATCCGGGTTGCCGGCCTTGCCGATGGCGGCAATGCGGCCTTTCTGGATGCCCACGTCGGCTTTGACGATGCCCCACCAGTCCAGAATCAGGGCGTTGGTGATCACGGTGTCCATCACCGCCGCATCGGCGCGCTGGCTCTGGCCCATGCCGTCGCGGATAACCTTGCCGCCGCCGAATTTTACTTCGTCGCCGTAGTGGGCGGCGTCGCTTTCCACTTCAATCCACAGGTCGGTGTCGCCGAGCCGAACCCGGTCGCCGGTGGTTGGGCCGTACATGTCGGCGTAGGCTTGTCGGGTAATTTTCATTTCTGGCCCTCCAGTTTGCCCATGACTTCCTGCCGGAAACCGTAGATTTCACGCCCACCCGCGAACGGGATCAGCGTCACTTCGCGGCTCTGGCCGGGTTCGAAGCGGATCGCCGTGCCCGCCGCCACATCCAGGCGGTAGCCACGGGCCTTGGCACGGTCGAAATCCAGCGCCGGGTTGGCCTCGGCAAAATGGTAGTGAGAGCCAATCTGGATCGGGCGGTCGCCGGTATTGGCCACCTCTATCTGGATGCGCTCACGGCCTTCGCAGAGTTCGATGTCGCCGTCTTTGAGCTGGTATTCACCGGGGATCATGGCGCGCTCCTTACACGATGGGGTTGTGGACGGTG
Organism: Marinobacter sp. 3-2; assembly: GCF_003751355.1. Classification (NCBI taxonomy): domain Bacteria; kingdom Pseudomonadati; phylum Pseudomonadota; class Gammaproteobacteria; order Pseudomonadales; family Marinobacteraceae; genus Marinobacter; species Marinobacter sp. 3-2. The sequence goes on from NZ_RJUQ01000011.1 coordinate 915,323, forward strand.
ACGAGCTTGGTGCCATCGGGGAAGGTGGCTTCCACCTGCACTTCGTCGACCATTTCGGCGATGCCGTCCATCACGTCATCACGGGTGAGGACTTCTGTGCCGGCGGTCATCAGCTCGGCCACGGTACGGCCTTCGCGGGCGCCCTCCATGATTTCGGCGCTGATCAGGGCCACGGCTTCCGGGTAGTTGAGCTTCAGGCCTTTGGCTTTGCGGCGCTCGGCCAGCAGGGCTGCGGTGAACAGCAGCAGTTTGTCTTTGTCTCTTGGCGTTAATTCCATCGTTGTTTGCTCCGTTGATCGCGTCGCATTCTGCTTGTTATTCAGGTCAGCCAGATTCGGGGAACGCTGGCCGGCTGGCCGGTGAGTCTTGGTCTGATCAGTTCCCAGGCTTGCTGACACAGGGCCCAGGCTTCGTTTCGTTCCTGCCCCAGGTAGCGCAGCAGCACTACACCCCGTCGGCGGGTCACCGCCCAGCGGTGGCTTTCCGGCAGGGTTTCCCTGAGTTCTTCAATGGCGGCGGCTTCGTCGTCCAGGCCGACCACCCAGAGAGTGGCCTGTACGGTGGCGCCGCCCTGGCCCCAGTAGCCTTTGAACCGAGCGTGGTCCGGCTCCATAAGCTGGCGTTCCAGCCACAGGGGGCGGCCGTCCATCAGCAGGCGGAATTTCTGCTCCAGATGGCCCGAGACAAACGGCAGCTTGCTGGCCGGGCGGCCGAGGGCGAGGATTTCCCAGCCGATGCATCGGGCGCCGGCTTCCAGTTCGATGGTGGTGCTCTGTTCGCCCCGGGAGCCATCAAATGCCAGGGTTTCCTGGGGCAGGTATTCGAGAATGCCGCCCTGCTCCACTTTCAGCCGGGTGTGCTGGGCCCAGGCGACGCCGTGGCTGTCGGCCTTGTAGAGTTTGGCCGCCGCTGGCGTGGTGAGCAGGGTGTGTGAGTCTTTACCTACCCGCGCCTCGATGCTCAGGGCATCGCCACTCACCAAGCCGCCCGGCGGATGCAGCAGGTACACGTGGCAACAGCCATGGCGGCCTTCCGGGTAAAACGGACGTTGCACCCGCAACGGGCCTTTGTGGCGCACATGGGTCATCCGGGTGGCGGTGTTGCTGCCATCCGGCCGGGCGTCGAAGCCCAGGGCAATGGACGCGGCCCAGTGCCGCCCGGCGTCGAAGCGATGGCCGGAGTCGTGGGCGGGTTCGATGCGTTCAAAAACCGTCATACCGTCAGGTGCTTCTTGATGAGTTCATCGGTCAGGCCCGCGATTTCGTCTTCCGCCACCCGGCGACCCCGGTCGAGAATGGCAAACCGGTCGGCGTATTTGCGGGCGAACGGAAGCTTCTGCTCTACCAAAAGCACGGTCAGGCCGTCTTCCTCGATCAGCTTGCGAATCACCTCACCAATCTGGGCCACGATGTTGGGCTGGATGCCCTCACCCGGTTCGTCGAGGATCAGCAGGCGCGGCTCGATCACCAGGGCGCGGCCGATGGCCAGTTGCTGCTGCTGGCCGCCGGAGAGGTCACCGCCGCGGCGATGGCGCATTTCTTTCAGCACCGGGAAGAGTTCGTACACCCGCTCAGGGATTTTCTTGCTGCCGTCCTTGCGTACCGCCAGGCCGGTGCGCAGGTTTTCTTCCACGGTCAGCAACGGGAAGATCTGCCGGCCCTGGGGCACATAGCCAATGCCCAGGCGGGAGCGGTCTTCCACCTTCTTTTTGGTGAGTTCCACGTCGCCGGCAAATTCAATGCTGCCATTCTTGGTGGTTTCCTCGCCCATGATGCATTTCATCAGGGTGGTCTTGCCCACGCCGTTGCGGCCCATCACGCAGGTGCACTGGCCCTGGGGCACATCCAGGTCCAGATCCCAGAGGGTGTGGCTTTCGCCATAGAACTGGTTGAGCTTTTCAATCTTCAGCATTACGCCTCCTCCCCGAGATACACCTTGATCACTTCCGGATCGTTGGAGACCTGATCCATGCTGCCTTCCGCCAGCACACTGCCCTGGTGCAGCACGGTCACCTTACGGGCGATGGAACGCACGAAACCCATGTCGTGCTCCACCACCACAACCGACTGTTTGCCGGCCAGGCTGGTGAGCAGCTCGGCGGTGCGTTCCATTTCCTGCTCGGTCATGCCCGCTACCGGCTCGTCCACCAGCAGCAGGCGGGGCTTCTGCATCAGCAACATGCCGATTTCCAGCCACTGCTTCTGGCCGTGGGAGAGAATGCCGGCCAGGCGGTCACGGAGGGATTCCAGGCCGATCATCTCCAGCACTTCGTCGATGCGATCCCGGTATTCGGCTTTCATCACGGCAGTGAGCGTGGGGAACACGCGCTTGTCCGCCGCCATGGCCAGTTCCAGGTTTTCGAACACGGTGAGGGCTTCGAATACGGTGGGTTTCTGGAACTTGCGGCCAATGCCGAGGGTGGCGATGTCCGGCTCGTTCATGGTGAGCAGGTTATGGCGGCTGCCGAACCACACCGAGCCGGTGTCCGGGCGGGTTTTACCGGTGATGATGTCCATCATGGTGGTCTTGCCCGCGCCGTTGGGGCCGATGATGCAGCGCAGCTCGCCGTCGTCGATGGTGAGGTTGAGGTTGTTGATGGCCTTGAAGCCATCAAAGCTTACGTTCACGTCCTCCAGGTACAGGATAGGGCCGTGGCGCACATCCACGGGCGACTGCACCTGGGTGAGGAATTCAAACACGTGCTCCCGGTCTGCCAGTTCCTTGAAAATGCTCATGCGGTTGCCTCCTGGCCAGCAGGTGTATCGTCATCGGCGTTGGCTTTGCGGCGTTTCTGCAACAACCCGGCAATGCCCTTGGGCAGGAACACGGTGACCAGCACGAAGAGGCCACCAAGGGCGAATAGCCAGGCGTCCGGCATGATGCCGGTGAACAGGGTTTTGGCGTAGTTCACCAGGAGTGCCCCGATGACCGCGCCATAAAGCGTTGCACGGCCGCCCAGGGCCACCCACACCACGATCTCGATGGAGAACAGCGGCGAGAATTCACTGGGGTTTATGATTCCTACTTGAGGCACATACAGCGCCCCGGCCACACCCGCCAGCATGGCGGAGACCACGAACACGAACAGCTGCACCCGCTCCACCCGGTAGCCCAGGAAGCGGGTACGGGCCTCGGCATCCCGGCAGGCCACACTCACCCGGCCCAGTTTGCTGGTCACAATGCCGCGGCAAATCACGTAGCCAATGGCCAGGGCGATACCGGTGGCAATGAACAGCCCGAGGCGGGTGGCGTCGGTACGCAGGTTAAACCCGAGAATGTCTTTGAAGTCAGTGAGGCCGTTGTTGCCACCAAAGCCCATCTCGTTGCGGAAGAAGGCCAGCATCAGCGCGAAGGTGAGCGCCTGGGTGATGATGGAGAGGTACACCCCGGTCACCCGTGAGCGGAAGGCCAGGAAGCCGAACACCAGCGCCAGCAGGCCCGGGGCCAGCAGCACCATGATGAAGGCAAACCAGGCCATGTCGAACCCGTGCCAGAACCAGGGCAGCTCCTGCCAATTCAGGAACACCATGAAGTCCGGCAGGATGGGGTCGCCATACACGCCGCGATCACCAATCTGGCGCATCAGATACATGCCCATGGCATAGCCGCCGAGGGCAAAGAAGGCGCCATGGCCCAGGCTGAGGATACCGAGGTAGCCCCACACCAGGTCCACTGCCACCGCCAGCAGGGCGTAGCAGAGGTATTTGCCCAGCAGGGTGACGGTAAAGGCGCTCACGTGCAGGGCGCTGTCCTGGGGCATGAACAGGTGAAGGAAGGTCACCAGCACCACGGCCGAGAACAGCACGCCGAGAAAGATCTGGGTTGAACGTTCCTGCAGGGGTCTTGTTAACCACATAACTTAACCCTCCGCTGCCCGGCCTTTCTGGGGGAAGAGCCCCTTCGGCCGTTTCTGGATGAACAGGATGATGAACACCAACACGATGATCTTGGCGAGTACGGCACCGGCCCAGGGTTCGAGCAGCTGGTTGATGGTGCCCAGGGAAAGCCCGGCAATGAGCGTGCCCCAGAGGTTACCGACGCCGCCAAACACCACCACCATGAACGAGTCGATGATGTAGTTCTGGCCCAGGTTCGGGCCCACGTTGGTGAGCTGGGACAGCGCCACACCGGCCAGGCCAGCCACGCCGGAGCCCAGGGCAAAGGTCATGATGTCTACCCGGGTGGCGCGGATGCCCATGGAACGGGCCATGGCGCGGTTCTGGGTAACGGCGCGCACTTCCAGGCCCAGGCGGGTCTTGCGCATGATCAGCATCAGCCCGGCGAAGACGATCAGAGCGAAGGCCAGGACGTATAGACGGTTCAGGGTCAGCGACAGCGCGTCGTTGATCACCAGGGAGCCGCTCATCCAGTCCGGCGTTACCACGGTGCGGTTTTGCGGCGAGATCACGGTGCGCACCAGCTGCTGCAGGATCAGGCTGATGCCGAAGGTGGCCAGCAGGGTTTCCAGCGGCCGGCCTTTGAGGTACTGGATTACGCTGCGTTCTATGATGATGCCGGCGGTGGCCGCCACCATGAACCCGGCGGGAATCGACAGAATCAGCGCCAGTCCGGGTTGGCCGGGAAAGAGTTGCTGCATGCCCCAGGTGGTGTAGGCACCCAGCATGATCAGTTCGCCGTGGGCCATGTTGATCACGCCCATCACGCCAAAGGTGATGGCCAGGCCGATGGCGGCGAGTACCAGAACCGAACCAAGAGAGAGGCCGAAATACAGGGTCTCGGCGGCGCGGTTCAGTTGGAGTTTCTGTTCAATGCTTTCGAGGGCCTTGGCGGCACGTTGAGCCAGCGCCTCGTTGTCACCGCGAACGGCTTCGTTCAAAGCGGCGCGGGCCCGGGGATGCAGGCTCCCGGCGAGCACGTCCACGGCCTCCAGGTTGCCCTCGCCCACCCGGTAGATGGCCAGGGCTTCTTCAATGCGGTTGCGGACGGCCGCATCTTCTTCTTTCGCCAGCTGAGCCTCGAGCGGCTCGACCAGGGAAGCATCCACTTTGCCCATCATGTCCTGCGCGGACGCTTCGCGCACATCCGGGTCTTTGGCATTCAGGTCCAGCATGGCCAGTATGCCTTCAAGCTGGCCCCGTATGCGGTTATTGATGGCGACTCTGTCCAGCTCACGGCGGGACATTTCACCCATATTCTCTCCGGTCAGCGGATCGGCAATTTCCCAGTCCCTGCCCCGGTTGTTCAGTACCAAAACAACCTGCCCGGTGTCTTTTACCCGGCTCAGGCGGTTATTTCCGTAGGCTTCGAGCCAGCCCCTGGCTCTTTCATCACCACTGCTGACAATGGCGTTCACCGCCTCTTCCACTTTACTGGCCGGCGCTTCTGCGAGATTGATCAGCAGAGCCTTGCCAGGATCCTCTTCCTGCGCCGTTGCAGGTAGCGATAGCAGGGAAAACAGGGCGATAAGCAGCAATGTGAGCGATCGGCAGATGCTCATGAGAGTGTCCTGTCTGTTTCAAGCGTGTTGCGGGGCAACAACCGGAGGCAGCGCCTGCCACCCCCGGTTGTCCACGGTGCTATTTCACAGCGCTATGCTGTCCTGGCCTTATTCGGCTTCAGCGGCCATTTCGCCCGCAGACGCGCCACAGGTGCCGGTTGCGGTGTTAAACGTTCCGCAGAACAACGGCTTGCGCCAATCTGCAATCATGTCCCGCGAACCAGGCAGGTAGTCAGACCAGGCATCGCCCGCGACCAGACCAGAGGTTTCCCAAACCACAGAGAACTGACCGTTGTCCTGGATCTCGCCGATCAGCACCGGCTTGGTGATGTGGTGGTTGGGCATCATGGCGGCGTATCCACCGGTGAGGTTGGGTACAGTTACACCGATGATGGCGTCTTTTACCGCGTCAACATCTGTGGTGCCGGCCTTCTTGACCGCTTCCACGTACATGTTGAAGCCGATGTAATGCGCTTCCATCGGGTCGTTGGTGACCGCTTCATCATTGCCGGTGTGCTCGATCCACTGGTCGATGAAGTCGTAGTTGGCGTCGTTGTCCACGCTCATGAAGTAGTTCCAGGCGGCCAGGTGGCCAACCAGCGGGCCGGTGTCGATGCCGGAGAGTTCCTGCTCGCCTACGGAGAAGGCAACGACCGGGATGTCGGAGGCCGCAATACCCTGGTTGCCCAGCTCACGGTAGAACGGCACGTTGGCGTCACCGTTAATGGTGGAGACTACCGCGGTCTTCTTGCCGGCAGAGCCGAAGCGCTTGATGTCGGAGACGATGTTTTGCCAATCCGAGTGACCGAACGGCGTGTAGTTGATCATAATGTCTTCCTTGGCCACACCCATGTCCATCAGGTAGGTCTCAAGGATCTTGTTGGTGGTGCGCGGGTAGACGTAGTCGGTACCTGCCAGAACCCAGCGCTCCACGCCGATTTCGTTCATCAGGTAGTTAACCGCAGGAATCGCCTGCTGGTTGGGCGCAGCGCCGGTGTAGAAGACGTTTTCGGAGGATTCCTCACCCTCGTACTGAACCGGGTAAAACAGAAGGCCGTTCAGCTCTTCCACCACCGGCAGTACGGACTTACGGGAAACCGAGGTCCAGTTACCGAAGATCACGTCGACCTTTTCCTGGGCCAGAAGCTCGCGGGCTTTTTCAGCAAACAGCGGCCAGTTGGAGGCCGGGTCTACAACAACCGCTTCCATCTGACGACCAAGCACACCGCCCTTGGCGTTCTGTTGTTCGATCAGCATTTCAACGGTGTCTTTCAGAACGGTTTCACTGATGGCCATGGTGCCGGAAAGCGAATGCAGGATGCCCACCTTGATGGGATCTTCCGCTGCAACGGAGTTAAAAGAGATGGAGAGAGCGAGCGCAGAGAGTCCGAGTTTCACGTGTTTTTTGAGGTTCATTTCAGGCGTCCTTTTCTTAGTTGGGTATGCAGTTCGTCTTCAAACGCAGCAGGGCCTTTGCATCTGCTGTTCCATAACCCTTATATCTCCATTAAAAACAGCGGCTTATCTAGTATACAAGGCAACCCAGAGGCATCCGTGCTCCTGAATATGCCTCTGCAGTGCAGCATTCCTGAGCGTTTTTGGTGCGGCCGCACCTGATACGGGCAGAGCTGAACCGCCTTGTGCCTCAAAAATACTCATAACCTTATGTTTTCTGGTCACTATCAAGAAAAATTGGCAAATGGCACAAGCATTGCCATTCCACATGTATACAAGTTGATTACGCACATGAGGATGACCAATGCCTTCAATGCTCGGATGGACCATCAGGGACTGGCAGCAAGCCTATAAAGAGGGCGCTACGCCCGAGTCATTGCTGGGTGAGTTACTGACCGGCCTGGACACAACAGACGTTGCCTGGATTTCGCTTCTGGACCAGAAAGGCCTGGATGAGGCCCTTGCCGGGCTGAAACAGAAACTCCAGGACGCCGGCGGAGAGATCGACAAGCTGCCGCTCTACGGCATTCCCTTTGCCGCGAAAGACAACATTGATGCGGCAGGATTTGAAACAACGGCGGCCTGCCCGGCCTTTGCCTATACCCCGGAAGAAGACGCCACCACCGTGGCCAGGCTCAAGGCCGCCGGCGCCATCGTCATTGGCAAAACCAACCTGGACCAGTTCGCAACCGGCCTGGTGGGCACCCGCTCTCCCTACGGCGCCGTGCCCAACAGTTTCAAACCGGACGTGGTAAGCGGCGGCTCCAGCTCCGGTTCGGCTTCTGTGGTTGCAAGAGGCCTGGTGCCTTTTGCCCTGGGTACCGACACCGCCGGTTCCGGCCGGGTGCCTGCCGGGCTGAATAATCTGGTAGGGCTGAAACCAACCAAAGGGCTGTTCAGCATTCGCGGCGTGGTGCCGGCCTGTCGTTCACTGGATTGCGTGTCCATTTTTGCGCTGACCGTGAATGACGCCGGCCTGGTCTCGGATACCATGGCGGGCTTCGATGCCGCCGATGCGTTTTCCCGCAAGCCTCCCTATGCGCTGCCTCTGGATGGGCCCGCCCTTCGGCGGCCCGGCCCCATCCAACGACTGGCGATTCCCGACCACCCGCAATGGTTTGGTGATCAGCAGGCAGAAGCGGCCTGGAATACCGCCATCAGCCAGTGGCGACAACAGAATGTAGAACTGGTGCCGCTGGATTTCAGCCCCATGCTGGAACTGGCTGCACTGCTCTACGAAGGGCCCTGGGTGGCTGAACGCCACGCGGCGGTGGAATCGTTCATGGCCAGCCACGGCGATGATATGAATCCGGTGGTCAAAGGCATTATCAGCAAGGCCGGGAATTTCAGCGCCACGGATACCTTCAAGGCCCAGTACCGCAAGGAAGAGCTGCAGCGCCAGATCGATGAACTGTTAGCCGATGTGGATGCGCTGCTGGTGCCCACGGCTCCGACGGCTCCCACCATCGAAGCGGTAAATGCGGACCCGGTTGCCCTGAACAGCCAACTCGGCACCTACACCAATTTCGTGAACCTGGCCGATATGAGTGCGCTCGCAGTTCCTGCCGGTTTCCGGGACGACGGCCTGCCCTTTGGCGTTACCCTGATCAGTGGCGCCTGGAAAGACACCGAGCTGCAACGTCTCGCGTGCCAGTGGCTGAATGCCCACCCGACACCTCTGGGCACTACAGGCAACGACCGCCCCGAAGAAGCCCCCGGGGCCGCCATTTCGACACCCACCATCAAGGTGGCCGTTGTTGGTGCCCACCTCAGTGGCATGCCGCTGAACACCCAGCTCAGTGAGCGCTACGCGGTTCTGCTTGAGCAAACCACAACGTCTGCCAACTACCGGCTGTTCGCCCTGCCAAACACCACACCACCGAAGCCGGGGCTGAAACGGGCGGCCCCTGGCGAAGGCAGGGAAATCATTGTGGAAGTCTGGGAAATGCCGGCCTCGGCCTTTGGCTCCTTTGTGGACCTGATTCCTGCGCCGCTGGGTATAGGCAACGTCGAGCTGGCTGATGGCCGGTGGGTAAACGGTTTTGTTTGCGAGGGCTACGGCTTCGAGGGTGCAGAGGACGTAACAGAGTTCGGTGGCTGGCGCGCCTTTATCGCTTCCAGAGCCTGACCATACCGGGGCAATCTGGCGCCCCACGAGGGAAACGGTGCCAATGGCAAACCCTAGACGAAAAGAGTCCGTAGCCGACAGGGTCTATGAGGCCCTGAAAGAGGACATCTTCGAGTTCCGCCTGATCCCCGGCGACCGATTCAGCGAGGGGGATGTCGGCACCCGCCTGAACGCAAGCCGGACACCGGTGCGGGAGGCGCTTTACCGCTTGCAGCGGGAGGGCCACGTGGAGGTGCTGTTCCGCAGTGGCTGGCAGGTAAAGCCATTCGATTTTCAGCAGGTGGAGGAACTCTATGACCTGCGCATCACCCTCGAACGGGCGGCCGTGCACAAAATCTGCAACCTGCCTGAAGAGCCTGCAGCACTGCGAACCCTGGTAGCCCTCTGGAACCCGGACCATCCATCCGAACGCGCGGTGGGCAGCACCGTCAGGATGCTGGACGAGAGCTTTCACTGCGATCTGGTGGCCGCTGCCGGAAACCGGGAGATGACACGAATTCATCGTGAGATCACCGACAGGCTGAGAATTGTGCGGCGCCTGGACTTCAGCCGGGACGAGCGTATTGATGCCACTTACGTGGAGCATGCCGCGATTCTGGAGGCACTGCGCAACGGGCAGGCAAGCGAGGCGGCGGATCGTCTCACCCGTCATATCCGTGCCAGCCAGAAGGCCGTGCGGGAAATCACCATGGAGCGAATCCGCGAGGCGGCTGCGGCCCACCGCAGTGAGCAATAAATTGCCTCTCAGGTCCCGAAAATACTGAACTCAGGTTCATAATTGAACCCGCCGAAACGCTTACAGATTCGTAAGATATATCGCACAAACCATGGAGCGATTCTCCGATAGGTAGGAATTCGATACACAGTAGAATGATCAGTGTCAGGGATGACAAGCCAGCAAGGAACGTTGGCTCAAGGACGAGAACTCCAGGGAAGAGCCCTCCGCGGCTCGGGAGTTGCCCGAAGGATCAGGGCTTACAGGGATGATCACAGGGAAGACGCGCTCAGGATGAGTCGCACGCCTGAGGGAACAGGCAGGGGTCAGCCACGGAATCGGGGATCACAAGGAATGTGGTCCCGTCCGTGCACTTCCCATACCCACAGACATTTCTGCTCTCTTCTTACATTTCGCTTCTGCTGCTTTGCGCCCTGGCACACAACCATAAATGCAAATCTCAGGAGCTTGAATTCATGAAGCGCACACCGCTTTTCGCAACTCTCATTCTGCTGTTCAGCCTGGTTACCGGTTTTGCCTACGCCCAGGACGCCGCTATCAATATCAACACAGCCGATGTGGCTACCCTCGCCAGCCTGAACGGCATTGGCCAGAGCAAGGCCGAGGCGATCGTTGCCTATCGCGAAGCGAATGGCCCTTTTGCAGTTACCGCAGACCTGGCAAATGTGAAGGGCATTGGCGAACGTACCATCGAGAAAAATGCCGCGCGCCTGACCGTGAAGTAATACCCCGGGCAGTGGCGCGCTGCCGCTGCCCTTCCTCTTTCTGAATCCCCTCCCTTCCTCTTTACGGCTGCCCATAAAGTCGTCTGGCAACACCGCGCTCGCCACCCTATTATTGCTGGATAACAATTCAAAAACCGTTGAGCATCCGCACATGGTTGATCCGATCAAGGTTTATCCTGCAAAACCCGCGAAAGTCTATTTCTACGGCACCTGTCTGGTGGACATGTTCTACCCCGATGCGGGCATTGCCGGCGTGGAACTCCTGGAACGTGAAGGCATCGAGGTCCTGTTTCCCCAGAACCAGACCTGCTGTGGCCAGCCCGCCTACACCTCCGGTTACCACGACCAGGCCCGGTCGGTAGCCAGGGCCCAGCTCGACCTCTTTCCCGGCGACTGGCCCATTGTGGTGCCGTCCGGCTCCTGCGGCGGCATGATGCGCAAGCACTACCCGGACCTGTTCAAAGACACTACGGATGAGGTGAAAGCTGCTGAGATTGCGGGCCGGGTCTGGGAGCTGACGGACTTTCTGCTCAATGTGTGCCACATCAAACTGGAAGATTTGGGCGAACCCACCACCGTGGCCATGCACACCTCCTGCTCCGCCCGCCGTGAGATGGGCGTGGCCGAAGTGGGCCCTAAGCTTCTGGGCCAGTTGAAGAACGTGAATCTGGTGGAGCAAATCCGGCCGGAGGAATGCTGCGGGTTTGGCGGCACCTTTGCGGTTCGCCACCCGGAGATCTCCGGCGCCATGGTGAGCGAGAAGGTGGATGCACTGGTGGATACCGGCACCAGACAGTTTGTCACCACCGATTGCGGCTGCCTGATGAACATCGCCGGCTACGCAGAAAAGAACCAGAAGCCTGTTGAAGGCCAGCACATTCTCAGTTTCCTGTGGTCGCGCACCCAGGGCAAAGGGGGGCAGCAGTCATGAGTGAGACAGCCGAGCACACTGGCCATCACATCGACGTAAAAGAGTTTCACCCGCGGGCTCAGGCGGCCATCCACGACCCCAAGATCCGCAAGAATTTCCGCAGCGCCATGGACGGGCTGATGTCCAAGCGCAAGACGGCGTTCGAGGGCTGGGATCTGGAAACCCTCCGGGATCTCGGTGCCAACGTTCGCCTCCGCGCCCTGGCCAACCTACCAGACTTGCTTGAGCAGCTAGAAAAAAAGCTGATCGAAAACGGCATCAAGGTGCACTGGGCGGTGGACGGCGACGAGGCCTGCCGGATTGTGCGGGATATCTGCAAGGCCCGGGATGCCAAGACGGTGATCAAGGGCAAGTCCATGGTCTCCGAGGAAATGGAGCTGAACCATTACCTGGAGGAACAGGGGATCGAAGCCCTGGAATCGGACCTGGGCGAGTACATTGTGCAGTTGGCGGATGAAACGCCATCGCACATCATCATGCCGGCGATTCACAAGAACACCGGCGAGATCTCCCAGTTGCTGCACGAGAAAACCGGCACGGATCTCTCCAACGATGTGGAATACCTAACCGCCAGCGCCCGCCTGCAATTGCGGGAAAAGTTCATGAATGCCGATGTGGGCGTTTCGGGGGTTAACTTTGCGGTAGCGGAGACCGGCACCCTATGCCTGGTGGAAAACGAAGGCAATGGCCGGATGACCACCACGGTGCCCAAGTGCCATATTGCCGTTACCGGTATCGAGAAGGTAGTGCCGAGCATGGAGGACGTCTCTGCCCTGCTCGCCCTGCTGACCCGGTCTGCTACCGGCCAGCACATCACCACCTACTTCAACATGATTTCCGGCCCGCGCAAGGCCGAGGAGCTGGACGGGCCGGAGGAAGTGCATCTGGTGCTGGTGGATAACGGCCGCTCGTCGATCTACCAGGACGACGAGCTGCTGGACACCCTGCGCTGCATACGTTGCGGCGCCTGCATGAACCACTGCCCGGTGTACACGCGGGTAGGCGGCCATGCCTATGGCACCACCTACCCGGGGCCCATCGGCAAGATACTGATGCCCCATCTGATTGGCCTGGACGAAGGCCGGCACCTGCCCAGCGCCTCCAGCCTGTGTGGCGCCTGCGGTGAGGTCTGCCCGGTGAAAATCCCCATTCCCGATCTGTTGGTGCGACTGCGCCAGGAATCGGTGGATGGCGACAAGCTCCACCCGGCCAAGGTCCGTGGCCACGGGGCCAAGCGAAGCTCCATGGAAGCGATGATCTGGAAAGGCTGGGCCTGGATGCACGCCAGCCCCGGCATTTATCGCTTCGGCACCGGTGCCGCCAGCAAATTCAGGGCATTGCAGCCCTCGAAAGCCGGCGCCTGGACCGATTACCGCACTGCACCAAAACTGGCAGCCAAAACCCTGCACCAGCGGATGAAGGAGCGTGGCCAATGAGTTCCCGCGAAACGATTCTTCAGCGTCTGCGCAACCGAACCGGCGGTGAACTGACGGTGCCGGAGTGCGACTTCTCTGTTCTGGTACGGGATGACTGGTCGACAAAGGAGCGTATCGAGCGGTTCGAGAAGATGATCGAATCGGTCCACGGCGAGGTGCACCACTGCACCGAAGACATGTGGATGGACCGCCTGGCCGAGGTGCTGAACACTCGCGGCGCCAGGAATCTGCTGATTCCGAAGCAACACGAAATCGGACAGTCCCTTCGCACTGCCGGTCGTAACGATCTGCCGGAACTGCTGATCTACGACGAGCCTATCGAAAGCTGGCAGGGGCACCTGTTCAACGAGGTGGACGCCAGCATTACGTCCACCCGCGGCGGTATTGCCGAAACCGGCTCGCTGATCCTGTGGCCAAACGAGGACGAGCCACGGCTCATGAGCCTGGTGCCGCCGGTGCACATTGCCGTGCTACGGGCCTCTGAGCTCTATACCACCTTCCACGAAGCCATGAAGGCCCAGAACTGGGCCGCTGGCATGCCGACCAATGCCCTGCTAATCTCTGGCCCTTCCAAAACCGCTGACATCGAGCAAACCCTTGCCTACGGTGTTCACGGTCCCAAAGAGCTGATTGTGTTGATTATTGAATGATCCAAGGCGCCCTGTTGATCGCCCTGGCTGCCCTGCTATGGGCGACCACGGGCATTGTTGCGAAATTTCTGTTTACCGGTACCGAGCTGCAGGCCATTACATTGGGCTTCCTGCGACTGGCGGTGGCCTTGCCGTTTTTCTGGCTGCTGATGCGACGGGAGCAGGCACGCCTTGAGCGGGCCAATCCGGGCGCTAAAGTGCCCGGCAGTTCCCTACGGAGCCTCACACGCCAGACCCTGATTCCGCTGGCAGCCCTTGGCCTGTTCCAGGCGTTCTACCAGGGCAGCTACCTTCTGGCCGTGGACCTCACCGGTGCCGGTATCGCCACCCTGATCGCGCTCTGCCTTCCGCCAGTGCTGGTGGCAATTCTTGCTGCGCCTCTTCTGGGAGAGAAGCCCAGCCTTTTGACGGTTCTGTCGCTGTTTGCCGCCATCGCGGGCACGGGCATGCTGGTTCTCAGCGATATGGACACAACCGGTACACTCCGGCTTGCGGGCATTCTGGTGGCGTTACTGGCCGCCTGTGTGTACACCGGTTTCACGCTGACCAGCCGTTACAGCTCTGCCGGGACACCGGTGTTCACCACGGCATTTATCTGCTTCTTCACGGCGGCGCTGATTCTGTTGCCGGTGGTCGCCCTGTCTGGCGGATTCGAGGGGCTGGAAACCCTTGGTATCGGGCACTGGCTGATGGTGGTGTATGTGGGGGTGGTGCCAACCTGTATTGGCTATGTGTGCTTTTTCTCTGGCATGAAAACGACACCGGCCACGCTCTCCAGCATCATTGTGACTCTGGAACCGCTGTTTGTGGCGCTGCTGGCCTGGGTGTTTCTGGAGGAGATTCTGGGGCCGATTGGTATTGCGGGGGCACTGATACTGACCGCAGCGGTGGTGGTGGCCTCCCGCTACGGCCGTAAACCCGCAGCCGGCCAGGAGGCCGGTGCGGAGTAAGGAAGATCAGTCTTCCTTGCGCTGTTTCTCAAGCATGTCCGGCTGCAGGATTTCAATCCAGTAGCCGTCCGGGTCTTTGATAAAGGCCAGGCCTTTCATCTTGCCGTCGTCCGGCTTTTTCACAAACTCCACACCGAGCTTTTGAAAGCGGTCGCAGGCGGCGTAAACGTCTGGCACCGCTACGCCGATGTGGCCGAAGCCCTGGGGTTCGTCGTTACCATTGTGGTAGCCGAAGTCGTTGTCGTCTTCGGTGCCCCAGTTGTGGGTGAGCTCAAGCATGGCTTCGCGGCCGAAGGTGTAGGTGGTGCGGTGGGCATCGTCCTGCGGCACGAGGCCGGCCTGGCGATCATCCAGGTAGCCAAGGAAATACAGGGTGAACTTCATTTCGGGGAAGTCCAGTTTGCGAACGAGGCGCATGCCCATCACTCGGGTGTAGAAGTCCATGGAGCGCTCGGGTTCTTTGATGCGCATCATGGTCTGGTTGAAGACGTAACCTTCGGTTTCGGGAACGGTTTCTTCGTATAGGCCAGGGGCCTGTTCGAAATGCTTGGGCATGTTGGTTTTCCCTTTTTTTCGCAGGATTCAAAGGTTATACCTGTGTGCGTTTCAGGGAGATTTCAAGGGCGTGAAAAAAGACCCCGGGGCCAGAGACGAACCGCCGGGGTCTTGAGGGCCGGTTTTTTAGGCCGGCGTTTCTTCAGAGACGCTCTGAAGCTGTTGTGGCCTATCGGTTCAGGCCGATCTGGGTTTGGGGGCTGGCCGAGGCATGAGGGGTAATTTCTTTCGGGAAGCCGAACTCGCTTTGCTCAGACATTCGTTTCCCTGCAGAAATTACCCCTCATACCCCGGCCGGCTCACTTTGTTGCCGGCATCTCGTTTGGGCCGCTTGGGGGTTTTGCCCGCAGACATTATGCCAACTGGTGTTCTTCTCCTTCGTAATAAGCCTCCACTCTTGGGTTCATTACCCGCCGCCAGAGTGGGGGGAACATCGCCAGGACGATCATTGCGGAGTAGCCAGCCGGGAGCTGGGGGGCTACTTCGTGGTGGCGGAGGATCTGGTATCTGCGTTTGGCCCAGGCGTGGTGGTCGCTGTGGCGTTGGAGGTGAAACAGGAAGACGTTGGTGAGGAAGTAGTTGCTGTTCCAGCTGTGTTCCGGGCCGGTGCGTTCGTAGCGGCCGTTGTCGAGTTTTCTGCGGTGCAGGCCGTAGTGTTCGAGGTAGTTGACGATTTCCAGCAGGGTGAAGGCGATGAAGCTCTGGCCCAGGAAGAAGAGGGCGCCAAGCCAGCCGAAGGCGATGGTGAAACCAGCCAGTGCCAGGGCGCTGATGCTGTACCACCAGATCAGTTCGTTGCGCCAGCTGAGGGCCTTGTGGCCTTTGCGTTGGAGGCGTTCGGCTTCCAGTTTCCAGGCATTCAGGAAGTTGCGCATGTAGGCCTGGGGCAGGAAGTTGTAGAGGGACTGGTTGTAGCGCGAGGAGGAGGCGTCTTCCGGGGTGGAGACGTGAACGTGGTGGCCGCGCAGGTGTTCGACTTTGAAGCCGGCGTAGCAGACCAGTGACAGCAGGAAGCCGCCAGCCCGGGTTTCGAGTTTTTCGTCTTTGTGGATGAGTTCGTGGGCGACGTTGATGCCGAGGCCTCCGACGATGCCGATGGAGACGATCCAGCCAATACTGCCCACCAGGCTGAAGGTGCCGGACGCCAGTTCCAGCATGCTCCAGACCAGTAAGGCTGCAAAGCCTGCCACCCAGCCCAGGGTAATCGCTTTATAAAACCGTTCGCCGACCATCCGCGGTACGTCGGTTTCTTCATCCGGGTTCAGGGAATCCTTGCCGAGCAGCATGTCCAGTACCGGGATGATCCCGAACACGACCACGGGGACGCCCCAGGAAAACAGGTTCACCAGATCAGTGGCCTGGCCGGCGGCCAGCAGCAGAGGCGGCAGCAACAGGGGCACCATGGCGATCAGGTAGCTGTACTTCTTGAGGGTCAGCAAGATCCTTCGGCGGGTGGCCTCGCGATTGACCGATAACTGCGTTGTGCGCATTGGGTTCTCTCCATCAAATGCTTGTTGGTGAAACTCTGATCACCTGTTGTTTTCTGCATTATTGTCCTACAATACATCAGTCGTCAACATTTCTGGCGAGGTTTTTTGACAATCGTCAGGAAGCCCCGCCGAATCAAGGCGTTGTCGCTATGGCACTCAGAGGCTGTGATAAACTCATGCGCATACACTCTTCCGCCGGTCGGCTTACCGCAGCAGCCGACCGGTTTTTACGACCTGTCCAGAGAGCCTTTATGGATTTTCAGGTGCCGAACACACTGGCCGAGCAGATTGCCAATTACCTGGCAGAACGGATCATGACCGGGCAGATTCGCCCGGGTGAGCGGATTCAGGAGGCCACGCTCGCCGGTGAACTGAAGGTGAGCCGGGCATCGGTGAAGGAAGCCCTGTACACCCTGGAGCGCTGGCATCTGGTGGAGATCACGCCCCGTAAGGGCGCTTCGGCAACCCGGCTGGATGCGGCACACGCGTCGGAGCTCTACGACGTTTATATGCACTTGCTGATGATGATGGCGGTGCGTTTGTGCGAGCGCTGGCAGGAACGCGACAAGCCTCTGGTGCTTGGGGCGGTGAGCAAGGTTGTTGACAAGATAAACGATGGCTCTGCCGACATCTCCGGGGTGGTTGAGGCGAGTTTTGATGTGATGGATGCCTGTTGTGAGGTGGTGGGGAATCCGTATCTCACGGAGGCGCTGTCGAATTTCAAGCCGGCGGTCAGTCGGGCCTATTATCTGAGTGCCGATCGGTATCGTCGGGGTTTGACGCAGACCAGTGAGTTTTTTGCCAATCTTCCGCAGGCGGTGCTGGCGCGGGATTCGGTCAAGGCGCAGGCGTTGATACGGGAGTTTGCGGAGCACCAGAAGTCTCTTATTCAGCAGGCTTTGGCTTCGTAGTCCGAGCTTCGCCCTTCATCTTTTGGTGCCTGCAAATCGGGCGGGAGGTCTTCCCAAAACACGCTGTGAATACATCCGTGTACGCTTGGCTCCGCACAGTTTTGGGAAGACCTCCCGCCCGCTTTGCCCCAACCTCTCCGGTGGCCTCTTCGTGTGACAGAGCTCACGGATCTTTTTCGCTTCACCCCCTATCGTAACAGTCTGTAACAAACCAAAGTTTTTGCTGCATTGGTTGTGCTGTCCCCCTGCGGCCCGGGGAGCGTTGAACGCTCACCACTAAAAAACAATAAACCAGACTTTTGGGGCCACCATGACTCAGTCACTTGCCTGTCGACGAAACACCACATCTTCCACTCTCTCGCTCTGGGTGCTCGCCCTCTCGCTGCCATTGCCAGCGATGGCGGAGTTCAAGCCGTTGGACGATGGGGCGATGTCGGGTGTGACCGGGCAGGCAGGTGTGACGATTGAGCTGGAGACCAAGCTCAGCATTGATCGGTTCAGCTGGATTGATGAGGGTTCGTTGAATGTGAACGGGCTGCGGTTATCCGGGCAGAACGATACGGTGCTGGATAACATGAAGCTGACGATCGATATTGCCGGCGATGGGGAGGTGCTGGAGCACGGGTTTTCGGAGATTGCCCGGCGGGCCGATGCGGGGTTGTTGGACCCAACCAATCCGGATGTGGCCGATGCTCTGGCGAAGTATTCCGTCGCGGGCTCTTTTGGCAAGCAGTTCAATAGCGGTGATCTGGTGATGCACCTCGGTGCAACCGATTATGGCGATCCAACCAGTCTGGATGAATACCTGCAGGCGGTGGATTTTGAGCTGGCGGTGGACAGTGTGACCACTTCAGGCAGCGAGGGTTCGGCGACGCTGTTCTCGGACGTTATTCTGCAAGGGCATATCGGGCCGACGGATCTGGTGATTCGTAACGGGGGCAGTTCCACTCGCACTCTGGCGAACGGCAACGAGGTGTCCGGTTCTGAACTGCAGCTGGATACCCATTTCGAAATTACCGACGGCAGTCTGAACTGGGATGCTGCGGATGTGATTCTGCTGTTCAACTTTGCCGCGGTCGGTATTGAAGGACTTCAGATTCATAATCGGCGCGGCGATGACACGCTGGGCCATTTCGGTATGGCCAGTGCCACTGCAAAGCTTTCCAGGGGCACGAGTGCCGCTTCGGGCAACGATGGGCTTTCGGTGCATGATGTTGAGTTCCGGGCGGATATTGATATGCCGGTCTTCAAGATGGGCGGTACCAGTATCGGCAGTGTTCAGTTCACGGACTTCGCCATCACCAACACCACCATGATGGTGTATGGCCACTAGCCCGACACTGGACACCGACCACACCCTACCCTGTAAACTGCCCGTCTCACTCTGACGGGCAGCCCATGACTGACTCCACTGAAATCAGCTATTCAAAGCGCGCTTCTGGAAAAAGACTGGCGATGTTCAGTCTGTTGTTTCTGGTACTCACCGCTGCCGGGCTGTATACCGTTTACCATCTGTTCGCCGAACGCACCCTTACCTTCGATACCAGGCTGATCGCTCCGGGAACTCTGTTATCGGTGGCTGGCCTTCTGCTGGTTTATTTCATTTCGGATGGCCTTCGGCTCTATTTTACGCTGAGAGCCCTGGGGCACAGGATTCCCCTGCCGGCCATGGTGCGGCTGGTGTTTATCAATCTGTTCTTTTCCAACATCACGCCGATGGCCACCGGGGGCGGTTTCGCCCAGATCTGGTTCCTGAGCCACCATGGCGTTCCGATTGGGCGTGCGACGGCTGCGACCACGATCCGGACGATCCTGGCGGTGCTGTTCATATTTTCGCTGACGCCCGTATTCCTGCTCACGCTCAAACCCCTGGACGGTAATTCCATCACTGGCGATATCGGCACCGCTCTGGCAATTCTGATTGCGTTGTACCTCGGCTTTTTCCTGGTTCTGCTGTTCCGGACCCGCTGGCTGATCGGCCCCCTGACCCGGCTGCTGAGGGCCGCGCGTCGGCTCCATCTGATCAGTGAATCCCGCCATCGGCGCTGGCAGTTCAAGGCACGCCGGGAAATGCTGCGGCTGTCACGGAGTTTTGGTGATTACCTGCGTGGTGCGCCGGTGTTCGTCTGGCTGTCCATCCTGTTCACCGCCGTGTTTCTGCTTAGCCTGTTCAGCTTCCCGGCGCTGCTGATGCACAGCCTGGACTACAGTGTTGACTATGTGATGTCCGTGGGCCTGCTGGTTGTGACCACCTTCGTGATGTACTTCTCGCCCACGCCGGGCGCCTCAGGCATCTCGGAGGGTGTTTTCGGGAGCTTCTTCCGGGATATCCTCTCGGGAAACCACCTGATTCTGGTCATCGTCTGCTGGCGTCTGCTGACCATCTATCTGGGCATGATTATCGGGCTGGTGGTGCTACAGAAGGAACTTGTTGCCAATCGCAGGAGAGCCGGATGATCTTCCGAAACCCACTCAAGCTGCTGTTTTACCTCTGTCTTCTGGTGGTGTTTCTGCTGGTTGGCTACAAAACCTACCTGAATCTGTTCACGGAGGATTTCGAGGGGGTTCATACCGAGCAGGTAGAACGGATTTATCAGGCACTTGAACCCGGCGAGCCCTTCAGTTTTGCGGTGGTGGGCAATATCAATAACTCGGTGGGCATCTTCGAGGACCGCATCATTCCGGAACTGAATCGATCCGGGCTGGATTTTCTGGTTTCGGCGGGGAACGCTGTCAGTGGTGGCGGCGAAGACAAGTACCGCGCACTCTACGGCACTCTGAGCCACCTGGAGATCCCCTATCTGCTTACCTTCGGCGCCCACGAGTACGAGGATTTTGGCAGTTTCCGATTCTACGATCACTTCGGCCCGCACTTCTTCAGTATCGAGGCCGGCAACAGCCGGCTGATTTTCCTGGACAGCACCGGCAAAACACCCTGGCGCTGGCAGATCCGCTGGCTGAAAGACCTGTTGGCCCAGGACACCTCCCGGGCACGGATACTGTTTATTGGCCACCCTCCCCTCCATCCGGACGAGAATGCCCCGTTTGATCAGAAGGACGATTACCTTGCGCCCCCCGAGTTCCGGGATGCCCTGCTGGCGGCAATCAGGGACCATGGCGTTGACCGGGTATTTTCCGCCAATCTTTCGCTCTATGCCGAGGAGCAGGTAGGCGAGACCACGTTTGTGACGACCGGCGGTGCCGGTGGGCTGGTGATGAACAATGACACCAGCTTCTATCACTACGTGCGGGTGAACGTAGACGCCGACGGCGAGGTAAGCCACAGCCTCCAGCGGCTGGAAGTGGGCCAGCACCCGATCCTGAAGCGCCTGGAAAGCCTGTGGTTCTTTATCTACTCGCTGTTCTATACCGGTTATCTGAACTTTATTCTGATCGTCGCCGTGTTTGCGGCCATTGCGATCAAGCTGTACGGCGCCATTTTCATCGGCAAGGATTATTACCCGGACTACGACCTGGACCCCTCGCCCTGGCTGGACAAACCGATGCGGGTGGCCATGTTTACCAACAACTACCTGCCGTTCATCGGTGGGGTACCCATTTCCATTGAACGGCTGCGCCGGGGCCTGGAAGCGCTTGGCGATAAACTGCTGGTCGTGGCGCCCCGCTACAAGGGGCAGCCGGAAACCGAATCCCACGTTTTGCGAGTGCCCTCGCTACTGGCCATGGGCGAGAAGCGGGAATTCCGGCTGGCCAATATTTTCCTCGGGCGGATTCGCAAACGGGTACGGGCGTTCAAGCCGGATATCATCCATCTGCACCATCCGTTCTGGCTGGGGTCGCTGGGCCTGTTCGTGGCGCGCACCCTGAACATCCCGGCCATATACACCTACCATACCCGCCTGGAGCATTACGCCCACTTCGTGCCGCTGCCCGGCATGCTGTTCCGGAACCTGATTTCCCACGCGCTGATCAAACGCTTTGCCAACAAGTGCGACGGTGTGATCGTGCCTACCTACTCCACGGAGGAATACCTGCGGATGATCGGGGTTAAAACACCGACCTTCGTGCAGCCTACCGGCATTGAATATCACAAGTTCCAGGAGGTTCAGGAAAAGGACGTCGAGCAACTCCGGGAGAAGCTGAAGCTCAAGAATGAGAAAGTGTTTGTCAGTGTTTCCCGGCTTTCGAACGAGAAAAACATCGACTTCATGATTGAGGCCATTGATGCCCTGCGGCGGGAAACCGATGTGCCCTTCCGGTTCCTGATGATCGGCGATGGCCACCAGAAGGACCGCTTGCAGAAGAAGATCGAAGACCTGGGACTTCAACAACACTTCACCCTTGTTGGTGCCGTGCCGCCGGACGAAATGGCCACCTGGTACCGACTGGGGGATGCCTTCCTGTTCGCCTCCATCTCCGAAACCCAGGGCATGGTGATTCTGGAGGCTATGGCTGCCGGTTTGCCGGTCGTAGCGGTTCGCTCCAGCGGTATTGAAGACGTGGTCCGACACGGGTTCAACGGCTTCAAGACGCCGGAAAAACAGGACCAGTGGCGGGCGCAGGTCAAAAAACTTCTGGAAGACGACGAGCTGCGCGAAAAACTCTCCGAACAGGCCCTGGAATTTGCCAGGGACTACTCCGTAGAGCAGTTCGCCCAAGACGTTCGCACAATCTACGCCACCACACTCGCCATGGCCGCGAAGAAACGAAAAGGCTCGATAATCCATCCTGAATAGGTGGGGTTACAGTTTTCCGCAGCGGCCTGATCGGGCTAGACTGAATTCACGTATTACAAAGATAGTTTTAGCTATCTGACCTGGTTAATTATCGGAGACTAACGTGAGCGGCATCCCCGTCGGAATCAGCACCTGCCTGCTGGGCAAGGAAGTTCGCCATGATGGCGGCCATAAGCATTCCCGCTACTGCACCCAAGTGCTCTCGAGACACTTTGATTTCCGCTCCATCTGCCCGGAGCTGGAAGCGGGCCTGGGCGTTCCGCGCCCGGCGATCCACCTGCGCGAATACAGTGATGGCCTGCGCCTGATCGAGACCAAGGGCGCGGCGGACCACACCGACGCCATGCAGGGCTTTATCGAACAGGTGATGCCTACCCTGGCAGACCTTCGTGGTTACATCCTGATGGCCAAGTCCCCCAGCTGTGGCATGGAGCGGATCAAGGTACATAACGAGGATGGCAATGTAACCCGCCGGGATGGCCGGGGCATGTTTGCCGAGGCGCTGCTGAAGGCCTACCCGCTGATGCCGGTGGAAGAGGAAGGCCGACTGAACGACAACATGATCCGGGAGAATTTCGTTGAAAGGGTTTTCGCCTACGACGACTGGATGCAGAACGTGGCCGGAGACAAGCTCTCGGCCAGGGCGCTGATTGAATTCCATACCCGCCACAAATTCCAGCTTCTGGCTCACTCCGAAAAAATCTACCGCCAGCTTGGTCCGATGCTTGGAGACCTGAAGTCCGAGCCGTTGGAAGACATTGCTGAACGCTATATCCACCAGTTCATGGAGGCCATGAGCAAGAAGGTAAGCCGGGGTTCACACATGAACGCCATGCAGCATCTGATGGGCTACCTCAGGGATTCCATGGGCGATGAAGACCGCAAGGTGTTGATGGAGCAGATGGAGGCCTACCATCGTGGCGAGGTACCGCTGGTGGTTCCCATGACGCTGCTGCGTATGGCCCAGAGAAGGGAGCCGGTGGATTACCTGCATGCCCAGCAGTACCTGACGCCTTATCCCGATGAGCTGGGACTCAGAAACAACGTCTAGAAACCGTAGAGCAGCGAGAGTGACGTTTCGGTGTCGGTGTTTTCGGAGCCGGCCGGAGCGTCAGACACGTGCTTGACCCGGAAAGCCGCCTTCATGGAGAGGTTGCCCACCACGTTCGCCTGCAGCGATGTTTCCGATTCGGTCACCGTGTTGTTTTCGTCCAGGCCAACTTCGGTGCTGAGCTTCTGACGGAACAGGGAATTTTCCGAAAGGGCGTAATCAAACTGGCCAGCAAGGCGGGCGATGGCCTCTTCCTCGGTGTCCTCGCCTTCGGCATTCACCATATCCAGCTTGTTATACCGATAACCGACACCGGCTGACAGGTCGAGGAAGGACCGCTCACCAGAGTTCCAGACCCGGTTGCCATAACCCGTGGTTACCGACGATTCAAAATCGTAACCGGAGAAGCGGTCATCCTCATAGGAGCCACGGAGAAACCAGTACTGGTTCTCGGCGAACTTGTAGTCGGTCTCCAGGGCGGCCTGATATTTCTCGGCAGTGGTTTCGTCTTCAGTCTCGGAATAGTTGGTGCGGAATTCGCCGGTGTTGCGCCAGGTTTCGACTTCATGGACCAACCCCAGGCGCCCCTTGATGTTGGTCTCTTCGGTATTGCCCGAGGTAATCAACACACCCAGTTCGGTTTCGCCCTTCCAGTTATCGGCGTCCTGCGCGCTGGCAAAGGGCGCGATAGCAACTGCGGTAATGGCTACAGCCTGTCGTAAATCCATGAAGTCTCCTTTCTGGGTTGGTCAGGCCCCGTCGGTGCTTCTCGCCCTCTCGCCATCCAGGCTTTTCCGGGCCTGACGTTCTCTTTCAGCCTTTTTCCGCGCCTTGCGCTCGGCAATGATGCGCGCGGCTTCCCCGCCCACGTGGGCTTCGCCCCGCTCCTCTGCCAGGCGCATCTGGCGTTCACGCTCGGCAAACCGGGCTTTCTGCTCTTCGGTCAGCGAATCAATGCACTGATGGCAGCTCACACCCTGCTCATATTCGGGGCGCTGCTTGTCTTCTTCGGTAATCGGCCTGCGGCAGGCATGGCACTGGTCGTAATCGCCACGCTCCAGCCGGTGGTTAACCGTTACCCGGTCATCAAAAACAAAGCACTCTCCGTGCCACAGGCTCTGCTCTTCCGGTACCTCTTCCAGGTATTTCAGAATGCCGCCCTTGAGGTGATAAACCTCTTCGAAACCCTGCTCCTTGAGATAGGCGGTGGATTTCTCGCAACGGATACCGCCTGTGCAGAACATAGCCACCTTCTTGTGCTTCGAAGGATCCAGGTTCTGCTTCACGTATTCCGGGAACTCCCGGAAGGTATCCGTGGCCGGATTTACGGCATTCCTGAAGGTGCCGATTTCCACTTCGTACTGGTTGCGGGTATCCACCAGCACCACGTCCGGATCGGAAATCAGATCGTTCCACTCTTTTGGATCCACATACGTGCCAACAATCCGCTTCGGATCGATACCGTCCACACCCATGGTGACGATCTCTTTCTTGAGCTTCACTTTGGTGCGTTTGAACGGCTGGATGTCCACAAAGGACTCTTTGTAATCAATGCCGTCGAACCGCTCGTCGCTGGCGATCCAGGCTTTCACGGCATCAATGCCTTCGCGGCTGCCGGCAATAGTGCCGTTGATGCCTTCGCGCGCCAGCAGCAAAGTGCCATGCACGTCTTTATCAAGCATCAGATCCAGCAGCGGCTGGCGGAGGGATTTGTAATCGTTCAGGACTGCGAACTTGTACAGTGCGCAGACAACAACGTTATTGCTCATCATATTCTCCTGCGGGCCGGACCGTAAATCCGGAGCATGGTTTCGGGGTTCATCTGAGGCGGGAGCCTGAGAGGGCGCAAATTTTAACCAACTCAGGCTCACGATCAAGTGCGGGGTTACCCGTGGCTCAACAGGTCACTCCGCCCCGTTGGCCAGTTCACGTTCAACTACGGCAGAGAGCTGTCCCCAGCCGGGACGAGTCAGGCGGATGTTATCCACCAGAACCGTTGGTGTACTGGTGACTCTCAGTTGCATGGCCACCTGGCGGCTCTGCTCGACAGCTTCCCGGTGCAATTCGGTGGTCATGCACCGGCGGAAGCGCCGCTCTTCAAGGCCCAGATCACCGGCGTAGCGGGTAAAGGTGGCAACCGGATCGTTCGAGCCGCTCCACTCGGTCTGGGAATCGTACAGGCGTTCGTGCATGGCCCAGTAGGCGTCCTGGTCTCCGGCACAGCGTGCTGCCTGGGCGGCTGGCATGGCGTTCTGATGCTGCTGTAATGGCAGATCAAAGTAGACAAAGCGAACCTTGCCCTCAGCCACATACTCTTCCTTCAACTGCTTGCTGGCAGAGGCAAAGTTGCCGCAGGCGGGGCATTGATAGTCGGCAAACTCACGCACCACGACCGGTGCGTCGTCGGGACCCACGGAGACACCGAACTGGTCCAACTGGGCGGGGAAGTCCTCGGCATTCGGAGCGGCCACAGGCAGCCCGTCAGACGTGGGTTTTGGTGGAGCGGTCAGGAAAAATACGCCAAGAAGCACTGCCGCAAGCGCAAGCAGTCCGATACCCGCATACAAAAGCTTGTTTGATTTTCCTTTTTGGGGCGGCGGCGCACCGGTTTCCTTGCGACGTTTTGCTTCACCCATGGAGGGACTCCTTATTGTGTTTCTGGTTTCCGGAATTAATTAGCTCGCGACCGTTTTCAGATCGAGCGTGGCACGCTAAGATCCTTTATATCCTACAAAAGTTCCAACAAAAATTAAGGAATCCTCATGCCATTGCCCGCTTCCCTGACAGACTCTCTCTCACTGCCCCTGGTGGCCGCACCCATGTTTCTGATCTCCGGGCCCGAACTGGCGCTGGCCTGCTGCAAGCAGGGCATCGTTGGCAGTTTCCCGGCTTTGAACCAACGCACCAGCGAGGGCTTTGAGGAATGGCTGATCCAGATGAACGAAGAGCTGGCCGCTTACCGAAGCGCCAATCCGGAAGCAAAAACGGCGCCCTACGCCGTGAACCTGATCGTGCACCGGACCAATCCGCGCTGGCAGGCAGACCTGGAACTGTGTGTTAAACACAAGGTGCCCATCATCATCACCTCACTGGGTGCCGCCAGCCAGGTGGTGGAGGCGGTGCACAGCTACGGCGGGGTGGTGTTCCATGACGTGACCAACCAGAAGCATGCCCGCAAGGCGGCCGAAGCCGGTGTGGACGGCATTATTGCCGTGGCAGCGGGTGCCGGTGGCCATGCGGGCACGATCAACCCGTTCGTTCTGGTGCATGAAATCCGGGAAGTCTTTGACGGCACGATTTTGCTGGCCGGGGGGCTGTCCCATGGTGAGGATCTGCTGGCGGCCCAGGCCCTCGGTGCGGACCTGGCCTACCTGGGCACCCGCTTTATCAACACCTTCGAGTCCGAGGCCGATGAGGCCTACCGGAACATGATCATTGAAGCGGTGTCAGGCGACATAATTCATACCCCGGCGGTATCCGGTGTGCCCGCCAGCTTTATGCGCCAAAGCCTGGAAGCGGCCGGCTTCCCCATGGACAAACTTAACCAGGCCGGCGAGATCAACTACGGCGAAAAACTGAAGCCCATTGATGATGAAGCCAAGGCCTGGAAAACCGTGTGGTCGGCCGGCCAGGGCGTCAGCCAGATCCACGACGTGCTCACCGTCCCGGACCTGGTGAGCCGTCTGACCGACGAATACAGAAGCGCCCGGGAACGCCTGCTATCCCCGGGGCACTAGACCTGGAACTGAGAGGCTTTGTCCTTCAACGAGGTCAGTGTCCGGGCAATCTGGCCGCTGGCCTCGTCGGAGCGCTCAATGGCTTCTACCGTCTGGCGGGATGAGCCTGCAATATCGCTCACGCTCACGCTGACCTCACTGGCATGCCGGCCCTGCTCTTCCGCCACGGATGAAATAGCCATGGCCCGATCCTGAAGGCTGCTGAGCAACTGGTTGATCCGGTCGAAATGCTCGTCAGCCCGACGGAACTCCGACGACGACTCCGCAACTTGCCCTGACACCTCGCCAATGGCGCTGACCGCCTGCCGGCTGCCCTGCTGCAGACGTTCAATGATGGACTGGATTTCAGTGGTGGATTCCTGGGTCCGGCTCGCCAGAGTGCGGACCTCATCGGCCACCACGGCAAAGCCCCGGCCGGATTCTCCGGCGCGAGCGGCCTCGATGGCGGCGTTGAGAGCCAGCAGGTTGGTCTGCTCTGCGATGGCGCCGATCACCGACAGCACCGATCCGATTTCCTTGCTCTGGTGGTCCAGCTGATTGACCGCTTCCACCGCCTGTTCAACATTACGGACTACCTGATCCAACCGGTTCCGCACTTCCCGGGAAATCCCCGCGGTGGCCTCACTCTCGGAACTGACGTTGCTGACCGAGCCTGCGATATCCTGAATGTTTTCTGCCACCTCGGAAATACTACGGGACATGGCATCCATGGTGCCGGACACCTCCGCCACTTCCTGTTCCTGACGGTTCACGGCCGCCACCGCACTGCGGCTGATGTCACCCTGAGCCTGGGCCTGGCCGGCGGCCGATTCGGCAGACTCTTTCACGTCGGAGACCAGCTCCTGGATACGGGCAATGAACCGGTTCACGCCCTCGGCCATCTCAGTAAGCTCATCCTTGCCTTTCATGGACACCCGGCGGGTAAGATCGGCCTCGCCATCGGCGATACCCCAGATCGCCGAGCTCAAACGGAAAACTCTGGGCAGCAAGCCTCCGCCGAGCACCAGTGCCACCAGCAGGATCAGAACCACCACGGAACCGATTGCCAACATGCTCAAATTGGCGGAGAGGCTCGAGGCTTCGGTATTCAACGCCTCCACAGTGTTCTGGATTCTGGAGCGAGTGTCAGCGTCCATACTCGCCAACTGCTGCTGGAGGCGCTGGTTAACCTGCTCGGTTTCTGCTTCGAGGGTGTCATGCAGCGCGTCGATGCTGCCGGTTATGGTAGCGCTGAATTCCTGCTCCAGAGCCGCCAAGTCCTGATTGATGCCTTCGAGCGACAGTCCCAGCTTCAGCTGACCAATGGCGGAACCCTGGGGAGCGATATCGGCAGTAATGATGACCACGTTGGGATCGCGACTTGCCGCATCCAGGACCCGATTTGCCGCACCACGACCTTCCCCCTGCTCCATTAAGGTGCGCACCCGGTCATCGGTGCGGTCCACATAACGGGTCAGGCGTTCACCGTACTGGTCGTAATACACGGCAAACAGAACCGATTCACGGGCGTCGGCCAGTTCGACAAGATCGGTGAGGCGCGGGACATCCCGATCCCAGATCAGCGGGGCCGCAACAGCGGCGAGGACATCAGCCAGACCCTGGGCTTCCGCCATGACAGCAGTGCGAACGTTGCCGGCAACGCGTTCCTGCTGCGCCGTCTGCTGGCGGGTGAGTTCGGCGGAGAGTTCCTCGGTGGTCTTCTGCCGCATGGTCTCCAGGCGAGTTCGAACATCCTCGCGGGTGTCCCCGAAGGAGGCACTGACCTGCTGGCTGCTGGCCTCAAGGGCGGCCCCTGCGGTGTCTACCAGGCGCTCTACCTGGCTGGAAATCAGCCACTGGCTGACCAGGACCTGAACCAGACCGGCAACGACCAGAACAACAAAAACCGGTCGGAGAAGGCGGCTAGAAATCAGCCGCCGGATAAAACTGAGTGACATACGGACTCCGCTAGCATGTGTGCTTCATGCATCCTGCACAGTCGGCAACAGCGTCCCTGCTTGGCGTGTCCGTATGTATAGCAAAACCCGGGCCGGAGTGGGCCGCATTTATGTACGGGTTTTGTAGTTAATCGTCATCGCTTTCTTCCAGATCGATTTCGTCGGCGATGAAGTTGTTCCCGTTCCTCGAATATTCAACTTCGAGAATCAAAAGCTCGCCATCATCAAAACGATCAATAATTTCACTTTGAGTATTACTGTCGTAAACCGCTGGTCCGGCATCGATCGATACACCGAGAACCTTGATGGTGCTCGGAGTGATGCTCGTAAGCTTTCCTTCAAGCTCGTAAAGATCTCGATCATCGAAATCTGCAATTTCGTCATCAACCTCCACCTTCAAAGCTTCGATAAATACATCTGCACCCTGCTCTTTCTCAATGCCCTCGACCTCCACTGTGGTCGAACCAATGGGGAGGGTCTGGAATGAGATACCAGAGCCGTCTTCGACAGTGAAGGCAGTCGTCGACGAAATCCGAACTTCAACACCGCCGACTAGGAAAGAGTTGTCAGCAGAGGAAGAAACTACTCCCTTCACTTTCGCATTGCCGTCCCGGAGTTCAATTTCTTCCGCTTCAACAACCGTATCCGAGACGAACTGCCCTTCCACCTGTATCAGGAGCCCTTCGGTAAGCTCGTCGAGAGTAATGCTGTCATCCAGTTCGGTTGCATCTGTCACCCGAACGGTCAGACCTCCCATCGTAAACTCTCCCGGGCGTGAGCTGATACCGGAAGCGGTATAGGGCGCATCAATTGTCGCGGTGAACTCGATATCGTCAGCACTGCTGCGACTGAAGCGTCGGGCGTCGTCCCGGTCAATGGTAGCGGCAGTCACCACGCTTCCTGACAGGGTTCCTTCTACCTCCAGGACAGCGCCGTTGATCAGGTTCGCCTCGGTCAGGTCTGATCCAAAACTGACGCTGTTCTCATCATATTCAACGGTGATCGTGCCAATCGTGAATTGATTCTGGGATATATCCACCGCTGACAATGTGCCTTCCAACTCGATACTAGTCAGATCCGGATTGATGACCTCAATGTAGCCGGCCCGATAGGAGCCATCGGCCTGACGCCAGGCGCTGACACGGACATGATCTGTGATAGAGGGTTCGCCAAGCAGTGTGGCGTAAGTTGTGCCGCGAACCACCGTCTGGCGATCAACCCGCACGGATTGCCCCATCACTGAAAGGGTCACGAATTCACCGGCACCACTTGGATCGGCAGTCACCAGGTCTACCGGACCCCGCAATGTATCGTCGTAACTGAGCTTCTCGGCCGTGCCTTTGCCATCATCAAACCACTCGCCTTCAACCCTGAGAATCATTCCTTCGCTCAGAAGGCCTTCGGCAGTGATGCCGTCATTGCTTTCCACTTCCCGATTCGGAATGTCATCGGTGCTGAATTCAACGCCATTAACAAAAACACTTCCGAATCCGGAAACCGGACCAACGCTGGACCCGGTGCCCCGGATACCACCATCGGCAACATCAAGACCTCCGCCAGCGCCACCGCAGGCGGAGATCGCCCCGAAGACCACTGTTCCGGCTGCCAGCCCAATAACACGATTGCAGAAGTGCCGTTTCATAACTTTTATCTCCGTAGCCGGCGTTCCTGGCCGGCATCTGTCATATCGCTTCTTTAAAGCGCCTGCGGAAACTTTTTTATTCCCCACCCCGGCCGCCGTTTCCGGCGGGCTCTTCGAAGAAGAAGATGCTCACGCCGGTTCGGACGGGCTCACCGGATACACTTTCAGTCTCTTGACCGGATATATCCCGATCATGGGGACCAAGCCACTTGTCCAGTTCTTCCAGAAGAGACTGGGACCGTTCGGCTGCGTGCCTGCGCCAGCGCTCCATCACTTCCGGAGGGATATTGTTGTAGGTCAGGGTTCGCTGGAACAGCGGTGGCTGCCCGGACTCGTCACTGACCAGATTGTGATCAATGGTTGCGATGAGATCCGATACGTCCTCACCGAAAATCTGCAGCATTTCCTCGCTATCTCCGGCCGGGACAAAGGCCCTTTGCTGCAGGACCAGGCGGCCAGATTCCCCCTCCACGGAAACCACCCCCACCCGAAGCAGTTCATCCAGCACGGAACGGGGCGGCATGTCGCCGCTGTAGCGTTTGACCAGCTCACTGAAGCTTGCAGGCCCGTCGAAAGCCAGCATGGCAGGCTCTCCGTCCTTGGCCTGAAACACCGCATCGTGGACCCAGCCCGATACCACCCGGGACGCCCGGTTGGTATGGAGCACGTCGCGGCTCCCAGCATCCTCCCCTGCCAGGATCTCCCGCTGGCGTTTGACTTCCTTTCGGGTCAGCCCGGTCATGACTGCAGCCCGTGAGTCCGTGGGCTTTCGCCGGTTGTCGGTGAAGTCCTCCAGGGCGGCTTCCACGTAGGCACGTTTAACCAGCTCGGAGAACTCTCCGAAAGGAATACCATTGCGCAACAGCAACCTCGCCAGAGGGCGCAGAATGCGAAACAGCGCTTGATGCAGGGGGTTGGGCTTTTTCATGTTTGGGATTGTATTCCCATAGCGACTTCGAAAGCCAGAATGCGGGCCGACAACACCACGGCCCGCTCCGGCGGTTCACTGATCAATCATCGCTGTCGTCGACCTCGACGTTCTCGGTCAGCTCATACAGGCCGCCACTGGTCTGGCGGTACCCGATTTCGACTTCATCACCAACCTGAACGCCGGACAGGCTGTAGCCATTGCGAAGCACCTCAAGATTCATAATGGTGATGGAGTCGACACCGATCGAATCTACCCGTGCTTCGAGTTCGAAATCGTCATCCTCGTCATCATCCTCGCGCTCAATGCTGATGGCTTCCAGGAACCCTCCGTCACTGCTGCGCTGGCGACCCTCAATTTCGAGATAGTCTCCCACCTGCAGGCTCTGGATATCCTGGACGCGACTGCGACGGTCATCTTCGTCATCGTCGTCGTCATCAATCAGAGTATTGCCGGTCAGCTGGACCCGAACGCCACTGACGACCATGGTTTCATTGGTCAGATCAAGAGACTCGATGCGACCATCCAGCTCGGCATCGGAATCCCGGCCTTCGATTTCTTCAGCCACCAGGACGCCATTGCGGAAATCCCCTTCCACTTTCACAAACAGGCCATCGGCAAGGCTGCTTTCGCGGAGATCGTCGAACGACGTGCCACCATCAATCTGGACGCGCACCCCATTCACCGAGAACTGACCACTGGCGGCGTCATAGTCATAAATGCTTCCGGAGATTTCTACATCGTCATCATCGTCGAAGAGGTCGTCCTCATCATCGATCTCCTCGGCCATGATGGTGTTGCCGTCCAGGTAGCCTTCCACTTCCACCACGATTCCGTTTGCCAGATCGTCCAGGGAGAAGCCGTCATCGCCGACAGCGCTGGCGTAATCAACCAGAAAACCGTTGATGGTGAAGGTCTGGGCGCTTGTGTCCAGATCGGCAACAACGCCTTCGATTTCTACTTCGTTGTTGTCATCGAATTCCAGGCCAATGGCCCGGGCACCAACAAAGCTTGCCCGAAAGCTGCCATCCTCAAGGCGCCAGGCGCTGACCCTTACACGATAGCCCTGGGGATTGCCGGCAAGGGCCGTTGGTGTTGCGCCGCGGAAGACGGTTTTGCCATCCAGGGCAATGCTCTGGCCAAGCATGGTCAGAGTTCCGGTGCGGGTAACCTCATCCCAAGTCATGCCGGAAATCGGCCCGCGCAGGGTATCGTCATAACTGACTTTGTCCGCCCGCCCCTGACCACTGTCATCCCAATCGCCCTCAACTTTGAGGATCATGCCCTTTTCGAGCTGATCCTCGCGTTCCAGGCCATCGTCGCTGCTAACGCTGCCGTTGGTCTCAAAGCGTGTACCGTTCACGTAAACACTGCCGAAACCGGAAACCGCCCCGACACTGGTCCCCGATGAGGCATCACTTGTTGAGGCGTCTCCAGAGCCGCCGCCTCCGCAAGCGGCGAGCGCGCCAGCAAGAGCGCCGGTCATGGCCAACTTCACTGCAATTGCTAAAGGTTTGTGATTCATCGTTCTTCTCCAGGCTTGATATTGCGTCCGCGGGCGACCACGCTTAACCACCCAACCATAAATTGGGATATTTTTCCCAACCCGTTATTTGGGAATTTATTCCCATTTTCTGGAGTTGTCCAGTTTTTGATCATGAAAATTTTGTGAACTTTATGGGGTGGAAAACGTAAATCTTTGAACGTTCAGCCAAAACAGGTTTATTACCATGCTGGGATTTTTGAAAGGCGATCCGAAGAAAAAGCTGCAGAAACAATACGAGGCGAAACTTGCCAAAGCACTGGACGCACAGCGCAACGGCGACCTGCGGACCCATGGAACCCTCATGGAGGAGGCCGAGAAAATCTATGCCGAGATACAACAGCTTTCTTCACAGGAAAAATAACAGCGGCACAGAAGCCCACCAGGTTCTACAATTTGTCATCGGAAGCGCAACTGGCAAATTGGCATAAGCATGAAAGTTCTCCCGGGTGTCTTTACAGGGTTCCTGTTAACGTTTTCAGCCCTGATGTTTTTCGCCCAGTCCGCTTCGGCGGAGCGGCGCGCGCAGCTCAGGTTCTGCGAAGATCCCTGGGCCCCCTACACACTGGGAGAGATTGACTCTGTGCCCGAGGGCGGTATTGCCGTCGAGTTATTCAAGGAACTCGGAGAAAGGCTGGACGTCGACTTTCAGCTAAAGCTGTTACCGTGGAAACGTTGTCTCTTGTGGGCAGAAACCGGCGACTACGACGGCGTCATGCTTCTGACCCGGAACGATGAGCGGGCAGCCTACCTAACGTTTACCGATTCTGTTCATGAAGACAAAAACCTGGTCTGGCACCAGGCAAACAGGCGTTTCGATCACAGCTTTGAAAACTTTGCCGACTTCAAGGGTGTTCGTATCGGTGTAACAGCCGGGTTCAACTACGGTGAAAGGTTCAACCAAGCCGTTGATGAATTCGATCTTGTGGTTGAAGAGGCGCCGAACATATTGAGCAACCTCCGGCGCCTCGACCTGGGACGTGTAGACGTATTCCTGGTCAACAAACCTGCAGCCGAATTTTCGATGGTTGAATTCCCCGATTTGCGACAGCGGCTTACTTACGCAGATGGCCCTTTCGAAGCCCTGCCGTTTTATATAGGGCTGTCCAAGGCATCACCCGTGATCTTCGAGCTGGAACGTTTCAACCAGGCCATCGCCCACATGCGCGATGAAGGCACCCTCGAAAGGATTTTCAGCGCTCAGCCAGTGCCCTGATCCGGAGACAGCTGGGCCAGCCGCTGTTCCAGGCGCGCGACCTTCCTGCGCATGGTTTCAACTTCATCCAGCAGTTCCAGCGACATGGCCAGCCCCGGCAGATTCATTTTCAGATCCCTTTGCAGTCTCTGGGCCTTGCGCAGCCGGCTGAGGGCCGCTATGTCGAACTGCCAATGAACGGTCTCGGGCAAATCTTCTAACGGGGCGATGATGCCGAAATTGACCAGTTTGATAACGAACTCTGCGTGGCACTCGCCACGTTCGCAGATTTCACGCAGGGTGAAGGTGCTGCCACTCTGGTCAAGTACCTCTACCGTCAGCACATGATCTTTCTTGCTCATACCTTACTCCCGCTCACACGTGAAGCTTGCTGCGTGGATTGAATTGCTTCTCGGCCTCGGCCAGCTGCTCGTAGAGCTTTTCGGCCTCGGGGCTGTGTTTCTCGGGCATGGCGATCTGCAGGATGACAATCTGATCGCCCGGATGCTTGCCCGGGAAACCCTTACCCTTGAGGCGCAGCTTCCGTCCACTGGTGGAGCCCTTCGGCACCTTCACATTCACCTTTGAGCCAATCGTTGGCACGGTCACCGTTGCTCCCAGAGCCGCTTCCCAGGGGGCGATCGGAACCGTGACCAATACGTCCCGGCCCTCCACCGTGAAATGCGGATGGGGTGCCAGCTCCACTTCAATGAACAGATCGCCTGGTTCTCCGCCACCAACGCCCGGCGCCCCCTGGCCTTTGAGGCGAATATGCTGGCCCTCGCGCATGCCTGCGGGAATCTTCACTTTCAGGGCCTTTTGCCGCGGCATCACCCGGCCATGCTCATCGGCCTCATGTACCGCAAAAGAAACCTGCTTTTCACAGCCGTGAAACGCTTCTTCGAGGAACAGGGCGAGCCTCGCATGCACATCCTCACCGCGCATTCTCATGTTCTGGCGGAAACCGCCACCACCGTAGCCCCCGGAGAAACCGCCCTGGCGACCACCTCCGAATATCTCCTCGAAGAAGTCGCTGAACTGGCGCGCGTCGGCATCGGTATAACCTCCGCCACCGAATCCGGCACCGCTTTGCCAGCCCGGAGGCGGCTCGAAAGAACCATCCGCCCTGGCGCCGTATTTACGCAGCTGGTCGTACTCCGCGCGCTTCTCGGGATCTTTCAGTACTTCGTAGGCTTCACCCACTTCCTTGAATTTGGTGTCGGCGTCCTCTTCCTTACTGACATCCGGATGGTATTTCCGTGCCAGCTTTCGGTAGGCTTTTTTTATCTCCTCGGCGGAGGCAGACTCACTCACACCGAGTACGGCGTAATAGTCTTTGAAGTCCATCAGGATCCTCACCACTGGTTATTCTGCTGGGCGTATGCCCGCTTACTAACCACTATATTTGATGAGATTGGGGAAATTACAAGGGGAAGGTCGTTCGTACTTGAGGTGGGTCAGGCATTTGGGGCGGAGATCCGCCCCAAATGAATAACAGAACTTACTTAACTTTCGGATCCAGCTCACCGGAGGCGTAACGCTCGAACATGCGCTCAAGGTTCACCGGCTTGATCTTGCTGGCGTTGCCGGCACAACCGAAGGCTTCGTAGCGTGCGATGCACACGTCGGTCATGGCCTTCATGGTTTCCTTGAGGAATTTGCGCGGGTCGAACTCGGCCGGGTTTTCAGCCAGGAAGCGACGAACGGCACCAGTGCTGGCAAGACGCAGGTCGGTATCAATGTTGACCTTGCGCACGCCGTGCTTGATGCCCTCTACGATTTCTTCGACCGGCACACCATAGGTTTCCGGAATCTCGCCACCGTATTCGTTGATGATCTTCAGCCACTCCTGGGGTACGGAGCTGGAGCCGTGCATAACCAGGTGGGTGTCCGGGATGCGGGCGTGGATGGCTTTTATCTGGTCGATGGCCAGGATGTCGCCTGTGGGCGGACGGGTAAACTTGTAGGCGCCGTGGCTGGTGCCGATGGCGATGGCCAGGGCATCAACGTGGGTTTTCTTGACGAAGTCCGCCGCTTCTTCCGGGTCGGTCAGCATCTGGCTGTGATCCAGGGTACCTTCCGCACCGATGCCGTCTTCTTCACCGGCCTGGCCGGTTTCGAGAGAACCCAGACAACCCAGCTCGCCTTCCACGGAGACACCACAGGCATGGGCCATTTCAACGGTGCGACGGGTAACGTCGACGTTGTATTCGTAGTCGGTGGGGGTTTTACCGTCTTCACCGAGGGAGCCGTCCATCATCACGGAGCTGAAGCCCAGCTGGATGGAGCGCTGGCACACGGAGGGACTGGTGCCATGGTCCTGGTGCATGACCACCGGGATGTGCGGGAATTCTTCGATGGCTGCCAGGATCAGATGGCGCAGAAATGGCGCACCGGCGTACTTACGGGCACCGGCGGAGGCCTGGACAATCACCGGCGAATCGGTTTTGTCCGCGGCTTCCATGATGGCGCGCATCTGTTCCAGGTTGTTGACGTTAAAGGCTGGCACACCGTAACCATGCTCGGCGGCGTGATCCAGCATTTGCCGCATCGAAATCAGGGCCATGGGTCGTCTCCTTCATTTGGACTTTGGGGATAGTTAGATTCTTTCAGTAACTCGTTACGCGCCGCGTTCTTCCAGCACCGCTACTGCCGGGAGCGTCTTGCCTTCTACGAATTCCAGGAAGGCGCCACCACCGGTGGAGATATACGAGATTTTGTCAGCAACGCCGTACTTGTCAACGGCGGCGACGGTATCACCACCGCCGGCGAGGGAGAAGGCGTCGCTATCGGCGATGGCCTGAGCAAGTGCTTTGGTGCCGTTGCCGAACTGGGCGAATTCAAAAACGCCAACCGGGCCGTTCCAGAGGATGGTTTTGGCGTTTTTCAGCAGTTCAGCGAATTCGCCCGCGGTCTCCGGGCCCACGTCGAGAATCATGTCGTCCTCGGTGACGTCGGAGATGTTCTTGACCGTTGCGGTGGCGGTTTCGGCAAACTCGCTGGCGACCACCACGTCGACCGGCAGCGGGATTTTGACGCGGCTGGCGATGTCTTTGGCGGTGTCGATCAGGTCGTGCTCGCACAAGGACTTGCCCACCGGGTGACCGGCCGCTGCCAGGAAGGTGTTGGCGATGCCGCCGCCCACGATGATGGAGTCGCAAACCTTCTCAAGGGCGTTGAGCACGTCCAGTTTGGTGGAGACCTTGGAGCCGCCAACGATGGCCACCACGGGTTTGGCCGGGTTATCCAGGGCTTTGCCCAGGGCTTCGAGTTCGGCCGCCAGCAACGGGCCTGCGCAGGCTTCGGGGGCAAACCTGGCCACGCCGTGGGTGGAGGCCTGGGCGCGATGGGCGGTGCCGAAGGCGTCCATCACGTAAACATCGCACAGAGCCGCGTACTTCTTCGCGAGGTCTTCGTTGTCTTTCTTTTCGCCCTTGTTGAAGCGCACGTTCTCAAACAGGACAACTTCGCCATCGGCCACTTCAACGCCATCCAGGTAGTCCTTGATCAGGCGAACTTCCTGGCCCAGCACCTTGGTCAGGTGGTCGGCGACCGGCTTCATGGAGGAGGCTTCGTCGTACACGCCTTCTTCCGGACGGCCCAGATGGGACATCAGCATGACTTTGGCGCCCGCGTCTTTAGCCGCTTTGATGGTGGGCAGTGACGCGCGAATGCGTGCGTCGCTGGAGACTTTGCCGTCCTTGACCGGCACGTTCAGGTCTTCGCGGATCAGCACTCGCTTGCCGGCGAGGTTAAGGTCGGTCATTCTCTTGATGGCCATAACGTTCGTCCCTTCAACAAAATTTCAGATTAAGAATGTTTGGTTAACCAGCTTTTGCTGACATCGAGCATCCGGTTCGCGAACCCCCACTCATTATCGAACCAACACAGCACTTTCACCATGGTGCCCCCGGTGACCCGGGTCTGGCCGCCATCCACCACGCCGGAATGGGCGTCGTGGTTGAAGTCGGAGCTGGCCAGCAGTTCGTCGGTATAGCCGAGTATGCTCTTTAACGGGCCGTAAGCGGCCTCTTTTAACAGCCTGTTCACCGCTGCCACGTCGGTGGCTTTGCCCACATTCACCACCATGTCGATGGCGGAGACATTCATGGTCGGAACCCGCATGGCGACCGAACTGAACTTGCCTTCCATGCTCGGCAACAACCGCTCAATACCTTTCGCAAGACCGGTTTCCACCGGAACGATGTTGTGCAGGGCGCTGCGGGTTCGTCGCAAATCCTGGTGGTGGTAGGCATCGATAACCGGCTGGTCATTCATGGCCGCGTGAATCGTGGTGGTACTGCCCTGCTGCACACCAAAGGCGTCGTCCAGTACCTTGATCACAGGCACCAGGCAGTTGGTGGTGCAGGAAGCGGCTGCAACGATCACATCTTCCGGTGTGAGATCGGCGTGGTTGACCCCGTAGACAACGGTGCGGTCCACATCGGACTCGGCCGGCTGCGAGAAAAGCAGGCGGCTGGCCCCGGAATCGATGTGCTTCTCGGCCGTAGCACGATCCGAGAAGGCGCCGGAACATTCCAGCACCAGATCGACATCAAGCAGGCGCCAGGGCAGCTCTGCCGGGTCAGCGTGACTCAATACGCGGATGGCATCGCCATTGACCATCAGGTCCTGACCCGAAACCGAAATGTCACCCTGGAAACGCCCGTGGGTGGAATCGTATCGGGTCAGGTGGGCAATGGTGTCGATATCCGACAATTCGTTGATCGCGACCACCTGCAGGTGGTCGCGGAAGCCGTTTTCATAAAGCGCACGCAACACGCACTGGCCGATTCGGCCGTACCCGTTGATGGCGACACGAAAAGGCGCAGAGTCCGTCATCAGGCGTCCAGAAGCTCAGCAGCCACTTCCAGAACATTGTCGACGGTGAAGCCGAATTCCTTGAACAGCTCACCGGCCGGCGCGGACTCACCGAAGGTGGTCATGCCGATGATGCGACCGTCCAGGCCAACGTACTTGTACCAGTAATCGGCAATGCCGGCTTCAATGGCGATGCGGTTGGTGACATCCAGCGGCAGGACCTGCTGCTTGTACTCGGCGCTCTGGGCATCGAACACGTCCGTGGACGGCATGGAAACCACGCGCACGTTCTTGCCCTGATCACGAAGCTGGCCAGCCGCATCCTGCGCCAGGCCGACTTCGGAGCCGGTGGCAATCAGGATCAGGTCCGGCGTGCCTTCGCTGTCTGACAGGATATAGGCGCCCTTGGCTACGTCCGCCAACTGTTGGGCATCGCGCGGCTGTGCCGGCAACCCCTGACGGGAGAAGACCATGGCGGTCGGGCCATCGGTGCGCTCAAGAGCTGCTTTCCAGGCCACTGCGGATTCAACAGTATCCGCCGGACGCCACATGCTCATGTTGGGCGTGGTACGCAGGCTCGCCATCTGCTCGATCGGCTGGTGTGTCGGGCCGTCTTCGCCCAGGCCGATGGAGTCGTGGGTGAACACGAAGATGGAACGCTGCTTCATCAGCGCAGCCATGCGCACGGCGTTGCGGCAATATTCCATGAAGATCAGGAAGGTTGCGCCGTAGGGTACGAAACCACCGTGCAGGGCAATCCCGTTCATGATGGCGGCCATGCCGAATTCACGAACGCCGTAGTAGATGTAGTTACCGCTGGCGTCTTCCTTGGTCAGCCCCTTGGAGCCAGACCAGATCGTCAGATTGGAGCCGGCCAGGTCGGCAGAGCCGCCCATCAGTTCCGGCAGCAGCGGGCCGTAGGCGTTCAGAGTGTTCTGGGACGCCTTGCGGGAAGCCACAGTCTCGGCCTTGTCCTGGCACTCCTGGATGTATGCCTGGGCCTTCTCGGCAAAGTCGGCAGGCAGGTCGCCAGCCATGCGGCGCTTGAACTCAGCCGCCAGTTCCGGCTCCGCCTTTTCGTAGGCGGCAAACTTCTGCTCCCACTCGAACTGGGCAGCAGCACCTTTTTCACGGGCATTCCAGGCACTGGCAATGTCGGCCGGGATTTCGAACGGGCCATGCTGCCAGCCCAACTGCTCGCGGGTCAGGGTGATTTCGTCG
Source organism: Marinobacter sp. 3-2 (assembly GCF_003751355.1). Lineage (NCBI taxonomy): Bacteria > Pseudomonadati > Pseudomonadota > Gammaproteobacteria > Pseudomonadales > Marinobacteraceae > Marinobacter > Marinobacter sp. 3-2. Next base: position 955,520 of record NZ_RJUQ01000011.1, read on the forward strand.
TCACCCAGGGGGGCACCGTGACAGCTTTCCTTGCCCTGTTTGTTCGGGGAACCGAAGCCGATGATGGTCTTGCAGCAGATCAGCGTGGGCTGCTCGGTGTTGGCGCGAGCGGCTTCGATTGCGGCGCGAATAGCGTCGGCGTCGTGGCCGTCGACTGCGGGAATCACCTGCCAGCCGTAGGACTCGAAACGCTGCGGGGTGTTATCAGTAAACCAGCCGTCAACTTCGCCATCGATGGAGATGCCGTTGTCGTCGTAGAAGAACACAAGCTTGCCGAGGCCCAGGGTGCCTGCCAGGGATGCCACTTCGTGGGAGATACCCTCCATGAGGCAGCCGTCGCCGAGGAACGCATAGGTGTAGTGATCAACAATCTCGTGGCCCGGACGGTTGAACTGCGCTGCCAGGGACTTCTCGGCAATGGCGAAACCAACGGCGTTGGCAATGCCTTGGCCGAGGGGGCCGGTGGTGGTTTCAATGCCCGGGGTGTAGCCATATTCGGGATGGCCCGGCGTCTTTGAGTGCAGCTGACGGAAATTCTTGATGTCGTCGATGGAAACGTCGTAACCGCTCAGGTGCAGCAGGGAATACTGCAGCATGGAGCCGTGACCGTTGGACAACACGAAGCGGTCCCGGTTGGCCCACTGAGGGTTGGCCGGGTTGTGGCTCAGGTAATCGTTCCACAGTACCTCGGCGATATCCGCCATACCCATGGGCGCACCCGGGTGGCCGGACTTGGCTTTCTGAACCGCATCCATGCTCAGCGCGCGAATGGCGTTGGCGAGATCTTTACGAGACGGCATTGACGTTTCTCCAGTGTTTTGCAGGAAAAGAATTCGTAGTGATTAAAGGGCGATCAAAATGAGGCGCGTATTTTCGCCGATTAGTGTGTGCCGGGGCAAATCGGCATGTGCCTGTTTCACGATTGTTTGCCTGTGGATTTCCGAAAGGTCTGATTTCAAAGAACGATAAATCTATATCAAAATTTTTTGATATGCCTATTGATTGACCACCCGAAGCCCCCTACACTTCGTTTCCATGACATCCATGAACACACACGCCGATAACCTGTCCTCCGTGGACGCACTGGCCCCGATCTTCAAAGCAGGCGGGGATCCGTTGCGCCTGGAGATTCTGCGTGTGTTGAGACGGGATACGTTCGGAGTTCTGGAGCTGAGCCAGTTGTTTGATATGCGCCAGTCCGGCATGAGTCACCATCTGAAGGTAATGAACAAGGCTGGTCTGCTTGAGCCCCAGCGTGAAGGCAATGCGATTTTCTATCGTCGCCCACTGCACCTGGACAGCGACAAGCCAACCGACCAGACCATCCGGCAGATATTTGAAGCGGTAGACCGGGTGCCACTGCCACCACATCTGCAGGAGCGCATTGAGGCCATCCGCACACAGCGCGCAGACCAGTCCCAGGCTTTCTTCGCCCGGCATGCGGAGCAGTTCCGCGAGCAGCAGGAACTGATCGCCGCTTTTGATCTTTACGCAGAGCCGGTCGCGGAAATGATCCGAAAACGGTCCCGCAAGCATCAATGGCAGGCCGCACTGGAAATCGGCCCCGGCGAGGGTGCCTTCCTGCCGGTTCTGGCAGAGCTTTGTGGGCATGTGGTTGCCCTGGATAACAGCCGGGACATGCTGGCCAAGGCCACCCGCACCTGCATTGACGAACGGCTGAACAACATCGACCTGATAGAAGGTGTTACCGACACCCTGCTGGCAAGGGGCGACGCCTTCGACCTGGTCGTTGCGAATATGGTTCTGCATCACGTGCCCAGCCCCGCTGACATCTTCCTCGATGCCGCGGCGTTGATGAACAACGGCGGCTGCTTCGTAATCAGCGACCTGTGCAGTCACGACCAGGACTGGGCAAAAGCAAACTGCGGTGATCTCTGGCTCGGGTTTGAGCCGGAAGAGCTTACCACCTGGGCCGCGGACGCCGGCCTGGTTGCCGGAGAACAGCTGTTTATCGGCTTGCGGAACGGGTTCCAGATCCAGGTCCGGGAATTCTGGAAACACAGCGGTCAGATTTGACGACCTGGATCGCAATATCAACAAATTTTGATATACGAATACGTAGTTTTACGTATCCTCACACAGACCAACAAACCGGATACCGGAAAGCGCTTTAAGAAAACCGCTTACCGGCCTGAATTTGAATCGCTCACAGAGGAGCATGCGCTATGGCTGACTACAACATCTTCACTTCCGAATCGGTCTCTGAAGGCCATCCGGACAAACTGGCAGACCAGATCTCTGATGCCGTGCTGGACGCCATCCTGACCGACGACCCCCATGCCCGCGTTGCCTGCGAGACCATGGTAAAAACCGGTGTGGCCATCGTTGGCGGTGAGATCACCACCAGCGCCTGGGTGGATCTGGAAGACCTGGTGCGCGGTGTCATCAAGGACATTGGCTACACCTCCTCGAAAGTGGGCTACGACGGCGACACCTGCGGCATCATCAACATTATCGGCAAGCAGTCCGTCGATATCGCCCAGGGCGTTGATCGCCAGAAGCCTGAAGACCAGGGTGCCGGCGATCAGGGCCTGATGTTCGGCTATGCCAGCAACGAAACCGACGTACTCATGCCGGCGCCGATCACTTTCTCTCACCGTCTGGTGCAGCGCCAGGCCGAGGCCCGCAAAAGCGGCCTGCTGCCGTGGCTGCGCCCGGACGCCAAGAGCCAGGTGACCTGCCGCTACGAAAACGGCCGAGTTGCCGGTATCGACGCGGTAGTTCTGTCCACCCAGCACGATGAGGACGTGACCCAGGAAGACCTGAAAGAAGCGGTGATGGAACTGATCGTCAAGCACGCCTTGCCGCCTGAGCTCCTGCACAAGGACACCCAGTTCCACATCAACCCGACTGGCAAGTTCGTGATCGGTGGCCCCGTTGGTGACTGTGGCCTGACCGGCCGCAAGATCATTGTCGACACCTACGGCGGAATGGCACGCCACGGTGGCGGTGCGTTCTCGGGCAAGGATCCGTCCAAAGTTGACCGCTCTGCCGCTTACGCCGGCCGTTACGTAGCCAAGAACATCGTCGCCGCCGGCCTGGCCGACAAGTGCGAGATCCAGGTGTCCTACGCCATCGGCGTGGCCCAACCGACGTCGATCTCCCTGAACACATTCGGAACCGGCAAGATCAGCGACGACAAGATCATTGAGCTGGTACGCCAGAACTTCGATCTGCGCCCGTATGCGATTACCAACATGCTTGACCTGCTGCATCCGATGTATCGGGCAACGGCCGCCTACGGCCACTTCGGTCGCGACCCCTATGAAATGACGGTCGGCGGCAAAACCTTTACCGCCTTCCCGTGGGAAAAGACCGATCGCGCCGCGGCCCTGAAGGATGCTGCTGGTATCTAAACCGATTTCGGGCGTATGTCATCAGGCATACGCCCAAGCCAAACTGATTGAACTGACAGGAGAACACCATGAGCACTCCCGCAGAAAAGCTGAACAGCTTTGACGATTACAAAGTTCGCGATATTTCCCTGGCCGGCTGGGGCCGCAAGGAAATCAAGATCGCTGAAGGCGAAATGCCGGCCCTGATGAAACTCCGCGAGAAGTACAAAGCCGAGCAGCCGCTGAAAGGCGCGAATGTGATGGGCTGTATCCACATGACCATCCAGACCGCCGTGCTGATCGAGACGCTGATCGAACTGGGTGCGAACGTGCGCTGGTCCTCGTGCAACATCTTCTCTACCCAGGACCAGGCCGCGGCCGCCATCGCTGCGCAGGGCATTCCCGTGTTTGCCTGGAAAGGCGAAACCGACGAAGAGTACGACTGGTGCCTGGAGCGTACGGTCGGAGCCGATGTAGACGGCTGGGAACCGAACATGATTCTGGACGACGGCGGCGATCTGACCGCCCTGCTCCATGAGAAGTACCCGGAAATCCTGGCTAACTGCCACGGCGTGACCGAAGAAACCACCACCGGTGTTCATCGTCTGCAGGAAATGCTGCGCGAGGGCACTCTGAAGGTACCGGCCATCAACGTGAATGACGCGGTCACCAAGGCCAAGAACGACAACAAATACGGTTGTCGCCACAGCCTGAACGACGCCATCAAGCGCGCTACCGACCACCTGATGGCAGGCAAGAAAGCCCTGGTGATCGGATATGGTGATGTCGGCAAGGGCTCTGCTGCTTCGCTGCGTCAGGAAGGCATGATTGTAAAAGTGACCGAGGCCGACCCGATTTGCGCAATGCAAGCCTGCATGGATGGATTCGAAGTCGTGTCTCCGTACATTGACGGCGTGAACACCGGTACCGAATCTGCCGTGAACCGCGACCTGCTGCAGAACACCGATCTGCTGGTCACCACCACCGGCAACATGAACGTGTGCGACGCGCACATGCTCAAAGCCCTGAAAAGCGGTGCCGTGGTGTGCAACATCGGTCACTTCGACAACGAGATCGATACCGCCTACATGCGCAAGAACTGGGAATGGGACGAGGTGAAGCCGCAGGTGCACGTTGTGTACCGTGACAAGGCCACCAACGACCACCTGATCCTGCTGTCCGAAGGCCGCCTGGTAAATCTGGGCAACGCCACCGGTCACCCGTCACGGATCATGGATGGCTCCTTTGCCAACCAGGTTCTGGCCCAGATGTACCTGTTCGAGCGCAAGTTCGCCGATCTGCCGGAAGATGCCCGCGAGAAAGGGGTATACGTTCAGGTTCTGCCCAAGCACCTGGACGAGGAAGTGGCTCGGGCCATGGTGGAAGGCTTTGGTGGCGTGATCACCAAGATGACGCCGGAGCAGGCCAAATACATCGGTGTACCGGTCGAAGGCCCGTACAAGCCAGAAAGCTACAAGTACTGATCGGGTAAACAGATGCAATCCCAGAAACAGTTCAAGCGCCGTTTCAGCTTTGAGTTTTTCCCGCCCAAGACCGACCAGGGCAAGGAAAAGCTGCAGAACGTGCGCAACCAGCTGGCCGAGGTGAACCCTGACTTTTTCTCGGTTACCTTCGGCGCCGGTGGTTCCACCCGGGACCGTACCATCGAGACCGTGCTCAATCTGCATAGCCAGGGCATTTCCACGGCACCTCACCTTTCCTGCGTCGGGGGCACCCGCCAGGAAATCGGCGAGCTGCTGGATCTGTACCGGGAGCACGGAATCAACCGGATTGTCGCCCTGCGGGGCGACATGCCATCCGGTATGGGAGCCGCCGGTGAGCTGCGCTATGCCAACGAGCTGGTGGAGTTTATCCGCGAGCACAGCGGCGATACCTTTAACCTGGAAGTAGCCGCGTACCCTGAGTTTCATCCCCAGGCCCGCAACGCCGAGGAAGATCTGAAGAACTTTGCGCGCAAGGTTCAGGCCGGTGCGAATAGCGCCATCACCCAGTACTTCTTTAATGCAGACAGCTACTTCTACTTCATCGACCGGCTGGAGAAAATGGGCGTTACCATTCCGGTGGTACCGGGCATCATGCCCATCGTCAATTTCTCCAACCTGGTTCGTTTCTCCGACATGTGCGGCGCGGAAATTCCTCGCTGGATTCGCAAACAGCTTGAAGCCTATGGCGACGACAGCGATTCCATCCGCAAGTTCGGTGAGGAAGTGGTTACTGAGATGTGCGAGAAGCTCCTGGCGGCAGGCGCGCCAGGCTTGCATTTCTACACCCTGAATCAGGTAGAGCCCAGCATCAGCATCTGGAAGAATCTGGGCATCAGTGAGCGGGAGAAGATTGCGTTTTAAGGCATCGCGCTATCCGCTCTCCACGAAATAAAAAGGGGCAGATGAACACTTTCATCTGCCCCTTTTTTATTCCCCGTCCGGCGGGACCTCCCCGCCAAGCATTTGATTTCCTGTGCACATCTGCGTAATAGTCTAAAGTGTATGTGATGCAGTTCCATCAACGCTCCCCGGAGATCGCCGTCAACAGCAGTGATTGGTCCGGCTTGCCTTACCGGGCAAATGGAGCCTCATAAGAAAGAAAAGGAGAATGTATGAGCACGAAGTGGCTGAAGACCGTAAGCGCCAGCCTGGCACTGACCGTTGCCGCAGGAACCGTGAGCGCAGAAACCCTGCGCGTCGTCACTGACCCGAGTTTCGTTCCGTTTGAAATGATGGACCAGGAAACCGGTGAGATGATCGGTTTCGATATGGAGATCATCCGCGAGGTAGCCGACCGTGCAGGTTTCGAAATTGACCTCAACACCATGGATTTCAACGGCATCATCCCGGCCCTGCAAACCGGCAACGTCGACATTGCCATTGCCGGCATCACGATTACTGAAGAGCGTGAAGAAATCGTCGATTTCTCCGACCCGTACTACGACTCGGGTCTGCGAATCCTCGTTCGCGAGGGTAATGACGACGTTAGTGAATTCGACGACCTCGAAGGCAAGAAAATCGGCACCAAGATTGGTAGCACCAGTTATGACTACCTGGTCAAGAACCTTGACGCCGATGACGGTGTAACCCCCTACCCGGGCAGCTCTGATATGTACATGGCGCTGATGTCCCGTGCCATTGACGCAGTGTTCTACGATGCGCCAAACGTTGGCTACTTTGCCCGCACCAAAGGTGAAGGCAAGGTGACAACCGTCGGCCCGCTGTACGAAGGCCAGCAGTATGGTATCGCCCTCAAGAGTGGCAGTGAGTGGGTTGATGATGTAAACGAAGCCCTTGCCGCAATGAAGGAAGATGGTACTTACAAAACCATCTACGAAAAATGGTTTGGCCCCATGCCCGAGGGCATGTAAGGGCTCCCGGACCCCAGAGGTCTGATTCCCTTTGCCGGGGCTTCACTGCCCCGGCACTTCGTGACTCCAAAACTCTGCGGAGACTCTCACTGTGGAATTCCAGTTTCAGTTCGACTGGCAGGCAGCCATCGACTCCATCCCTTTTCTGATAAAAGGGATCCCCTACACCCTGCTGATTTCCTTCGGCGGTCTTCTGATCGGTTTTGCTCTGGGCATTTTCTTTGGCCTGCTGAGCATCAACAAGAAGTGGTTCCTGCGGTGGCCGGCAACCGCCTACATCGAAATCTTTCGTGGCACACCGATCCTGGTTCAGGTCCTCTTTATCTTCTACGGCCTGCCCGACCTGATTGGCGGTCCCATTGATCCCTTGACGGCCGGCATCGCGGCCATCGCTCTGAACTCCGGCGCCTACATATCCGAGGTGGTCCGCGGTGGTGTTCAGTCCATCGATAAAGGCCAGACCGAGGCCGGCCTCTCTCTGGGGCTATCCCGTACCCAGACCTTCTGGTCTGTCGTGTGGCCTCAGGCGTTCCGCCGGATGATTCCGCCGCTGGGCAACCAGGCTATCGTCAGCATCAAGGATACATCCCTGTTCTCGGTGATTGGCGTGGGCGAACTGGTACGCCAGGGCCAGATCTATATTGCCAACACCTTTACCGCGTTCGAGGTGTATTTTGTGGTCGCGATCCTATACCTGGCCATTACCCTGTCCCTGTCCATCATTCTCCGCTTCGTTGAGCGGCGCGGACTGGCTTCTGTCTGAAGGAACGTTACCCATGACTCAGATTGTGAAAATGAAGGGCATGAACAAGTACTTCGGGAAACTGCATGTCCTTAAAGATATTGACCTTACCGTTGAACAGGGCGAAGTGGTGGTAATCATCGGCGCCAGTGGGTCCGGCAAATCTACCCTTATTCGCTGCGTGAACGGACTTGAAGAGTATGAATCCGGAACACTGGAAGTGGACGGCCAGCAGCTCGCGCCCAAGAGCGGCAATCCGAAAGCTCTGGCTGAAATCCGCAAGGAAGTGGGGATGGTATTCCAGCAGTTCAATCTCTTCCCTCACCTCACGGTGAAGAGAAACATTATGCTGGCGCCCAAGAAGGTCAAAGAGACTCCCGAAACCGTCGCCAACGCCACCGCAGAGCGTTTGCTGAACCGGGTAGGCATCGGCAACCAGGCCGACAAGTACCCCAGTCAGCTTTCCGGCGGACAGCAACAGCGGGTCGCAATCGCCCGGGCGCTGGCGATGGAACCTCGCCTGATGCTGTTCGATGAACCCACCTCAGCACTCGATCCGGAAATGATCGGTGAAGTGCTGGATGTTATGCGGGAGCTGGCCAAGGAAGGCATGACCATGATGGTCGTCACCCACGAGATGGGCTTCGCCCGTGAAGTAGCCGACCGCGTGATCTACATCCACGAAGGTGCGATTGTGGAACAGGGCAAACCGGACGATGTGTTCGACAACCCGCAGAACGAACGCACCCAGGCGTTTCTTTCGCGGGTTCTTGCGCACTGAAGCAACCACGCAATCAGCCCCCGCTTCGGGGGCTTTCTTTTCTTGCCCGACGTCTAACCTTGAAGACTAAACTGTTCACAAATTAGACAACTCGAATCCAGCGGCTATCCTTATCTGAGCGGTCAATAGTCAAAGGGAGGTGTCTATGCGCGTGCCTGAGATCCGTCACTACCTGCTGCCATCACTCTTACTCCTTTCCGTGTCCAGTTTAGCTCTTGCGCAGTCGGCAGAAGAGTTATTAAAGGAAATCAACGAGCGCAAGGAGCGCATCAATCAGTTCCGAGCACTGCTGAATGATCCCGACCAGAGCACCCGACTTGCAGCCCTGGATGTCATGCTGAAATCCGACGACCTTGCCATGAAGGAAGTGGCTTATGGAATTGGCTTCAATAGCGCCGATGATGCGATGAGAGCGCTGGCCTTGAAAGGAAAATTCAGAGACGTCACCGTTCTGCCATTTAAACTGACAGCCGGCGAAAAGGAAACGGAAGCCGAAAAAAGCACTCTGCAAAAGCTGGCGAACTCTTACAGCTTCAAACTAGGCGAGTTTCACGAGGACACGGGTCAATTCACTTTCTCTGGTGGCGACTATCCCCCCGGGAAATACAATGGACAGATAAGTGGAACGGGGCTTGAGTTCCAGTCTCGTTATTGTCAGGGCTACTTTACGCTGGGAGACAGTGCAAATCTGAATGGAGAACTGCGTTGCAGCGGCGCCTACGAAGGAACCTACAGCGCCACAGCAAGGCTACAGTAGTTACCTGACGGGGATCACCAGGCCGGCAAGCCCAACGCCGGTCTCATCACCCCAGTGAGAATAGATTCGTAGCATTACCTTTCGTGCACGGACTGGCGCAAAAGCCACCTCCCTAGAACCGTCAGAGATAAAGTAGGTTCTCGTCACTACGGGCATCCAGCCTCCGTCTTCCCTGGAGCTGACAAGAAGCTCAAAGTCGCGTGGCAGACGTTCCGGAGGAACAACGCCATCCCCGATCAGTACCACTCGGTCAATCGCATGCACCCGGTCTCCCTTCAGGTCGACAACCACTTCGATTGGGAATCCGTGTGGTTCGGCCAACCAGACAGTACCGGAGTCATTCTTATCAATAAGGTTTGATACCCGGTACTCGGCGGACAACGCCGGACTCGACCAACTATCAACTGTTACTGCCAGATTGCCCTCGCTGGCATCAGCTCCGTCGGGCGAGGTTGTTGGTGTTTCCAGGCTACCAGTTGCCATGCCAAAAAATGGTCGCACGGTTTCCAAGGCGCGATCGAACCGAAGCACCTTGCCTTCTTCACTCTGCGGATCAACAGACATCAGAATTCCCGCCGGTGCATTATCCAGCACCAGCAAACTGCCACTGAGACCTTTGTACAACTGGCTTTCAGGCCCGACGGGGCTGACTCTCAGGTACAGAAGACCCACATCCGACACCCGGACGTCTCTCCGGCTCAGACTGCCGTCCGAATTAACCGATACGATCTGGCCGTTTCCCGCCGTCGACAAGACCCGATCCAGGGAAGAGAGAGCGCCCAGATCAAAGTCACAGCCATCCGTGACGGCTCCGGTCACACGCAATACAGCAAGATCGTAACCAAAGCGTTGTAAAAGATCGGCTTCTCCTCTGGGCCGGGCACTGCTTCCACCGACCAGGGTGGCGAAGAAACCATCACCGATCACGTGCGCGGGGGTGACGGCATAACACTCATTCAGGCGGCTCATCAGCACTGCCTGCCCGTGCTCCCCAGCCTTGACATAGGCCTGGGGAGGTATCGCCTCTGCCGTGCGAAATATCTGAAACAGAATGAAGAGGACCAGAGCTCTCGTTCTAATCACGGGTTGACACATCCCTCAGAATTTCACGAACGTTGGTATAGATCTCTATTGCTGCGAAAAGCAGGGCTCCAATACCAGCGAGAAAAGACAGTAAGGGGTCGTAAAGGAACCGGGCCCAGCTCGTGGCTCTTATCTGATATCCTGAACTGCCCAGCCTCTCTACCTTAACGTGGTCCGCGCTTCCGTGGGCAACGAGCTGGATGGCGTTCAAGGCCTCGGTGAACCTTTCCTGATTGGAGGGTTCGATTCTCAAAAAACCCTCGACAACCGCTTCATCATGCTCTTCGGGCTGCGCCCAGAACCCGACCTTGTCGCCCCGATCCAGCTCACTGGTACCCGCATTGTAGCGGGTATCCCGGAAAAGCTGCTCTTCAAGCACGTTGACGGTTCCCTGCAGCAGAACAATGTCGACGCCACTGCTCACATCATCCCCAACAACAATAGTTCCCCGAAAGGGCCAGACAAGTGGCCGGTCGTCCGACGACACTGTCAAAGAAGCCCAGTTTCCGAGAAGCCGATCGTCGTTATCGGGACTGACGATGCTGCCAACCGCCCCTTTGGTGGTACGAAGCGTGAGCCGAACATCCTGGATACCGTGACGCTGTATATCCACCCGGGTACCCCGGCGAATCAAAAGATAAGCATTCTCTGACAGTGATATTGCGGCATCCTCTGTCGTGAAAGGATCCGTGTACAGGACGGCCCCGCCCACACGCCACTCAGAGAAAGCACCATCGGATGTAACCAGAGACGCGGTTTCCGTTACGGCATTCAGTGTAAAGATGCGATCACGGCCATCCAGATACAGGCCCAGAAAAACCAGGATAAGTCCTGCTGAGAAGCACAAAGCCACCTTGCGGGACTGCTTATTCAGGCTCATTGCAGACAGAAACCGGATTCTGCGAAGACGCTTTCTTGCTGAATAGACAAGTCCCATACGCTTCACCCACCAGCTCTATCGGGCAAACGCACGACAAGCTCTGTCGGCGGCATCATCCGATCAAACCGTCTGCGCATGATGCGAAGGGCCAGGCTTCCCGTCCCGGCATCGGTAATGGGCACCGTGCAAATCGTGTCGTATCCGGTTCGGCGGCCCTCGCGGATAAGACCACATGCAATTGTCCGGGCGGAGGCATCCGGCGAAGTAACCACCGCAAAGGTATCCGACCGGCCGGAATTAACCAGGATATCCAGAGAGTCCGGTAATTGATTACTTTCTCCACGGAAAGCGATCAGAACAGGGCCACGCTCCACCTCATTGCAATCGCCCTCGTATCCGAGGACAGAGAGGTCCTTTCCCGCGTAGCGGCTGAGGTCATATTCAGAGTGGTTAGGCACCCGAACCCTGTCAGCCTCCGTTCCAGCCGGCCAGCGAAAAGTGTTTTCAGACCAGTACAATCCATCACGGGAGACTACCCGGACACAGACGTCCTCACCTTCCCTTACCGGTGATGAAAAAAGCGACAGGGTCTGAGCGGGCCTAGCATTCGAGGCCAGCACACCAGCCACAACCCGACCACTAACGGACGCCTCTTTTGTCAACGATTCCAGAAACCTGTCGCCTTTAAGCGTTAGCTCTGCAACGGCATCCTGAGCTGACGCACCCTGGGAGAAAATAGCGCACGAAAAACTGATTGTCAGAAAAACCGCGCGATAGTCCATGTTCCGCTTCCTTAGCCAAAATCATGAAAGCGGATGGCCTGCACAGCAATAATCAGGACCCAATCCGGATGTGTATCGTTAAATATAGCAGGGAAATCCGTCACGAACGGGACTCTCCCCACCCTACTCAGTTGACATGCAACTCAGAGTACGAAAGGCCAGTGCATAAAGCACCTCGTCACCCATCGCTCCGAAGCTCGTAAATCAGCAGTGAAATTGAAACGGCTCAATTGCCAATAACCACCGACCCCGACCCAATAGTCACACCACCGCATGAAATCGCACCACCTGTCACCGCCGCCGGTTTGCCGTTGATCATGACGGTGGACGAACCACCGGTGATGGTGCGCGGATGAGGTGGATGCTTGGGTTTGGAATGAGGTGCCAGCGGGTCGCCTACCCGGGCAACGGGCCTGCCATCAACCAGCACATCGGGGGAACCGGCAATCACCGGCGTGGGCGGGAAACCTTCGTGATCGGAGCCGAGGTCTCCGAGCAGAACAATCGCTTTACTCATGTCGCGTCCTTTGCGTTATTTGCCGGGCCATCCTGGCCCGTTGCGGGTAAAACGGCAGTTTATACTGAAGCGCTCTTCCAGCCAAACCCATCGATCTCACAGTGTGACGGAATCAAGAGCGAGGAAACGTCAGGCAATACCGGGCCAGCTCGACCCGAAATCCGGGTGGCCGATATCCGCTGTTAACTGTAATATCCGCACAGGTTAACAGCGACAACCCAGAATCAGACCGTCTGACGGAGAATTATCATGCGCAATGCTGACCTCGTCACCCGTGGCCTCAAGTCCGTGTGGCACCCCTGCACCCAGATGAAAGACCACGAAGGCGCCGTGCCCCTGGTGCCCATCAAGCGTGGCGAGGGTGTCTGGCTTGAGGACTTTGAAGGCAATCGATTTATCGATGCCGTCAGCTCCTGGTGGGTCAATCTCTTTGGCCACGCCAATCCGAGAATCAACGCGGCGATCCAGAAGCAGATTGGCGAGCTGGAACACGTTATCCTCGCCGGTTTTACCCACGAGCCGGTGGTCAATCTGTCCGAGCGACTGATTGAAGTGACCCCGCCCGGTCTGAACAAGGTCTTTTACGCCGACAACGGCTCCTCGGCCATCGAAGCTGCCCTGAAGATGAGCTTCCACTACTGGAAGAACCACGGCAAACCGGGCAAGAAGAACTTTGTGAACCTGAGCAACAGCTACCACGGTGAAACCCTGGGCGCCCTTGCACTCGGCGATGTCTCGCTCTACAAGGACACCTATCAGCCGCTACTGATGGAAGTGCTGACAGCGCCCTCCCCGGACGCCTTCAACAAGGAGCCGGGTGAGACCGACGAAGCCTACGCGCTGCGACAGTTTGAAGCCATGGAAAAGCTGCTGGCCGAGAAGCACGACGAAATCTGCGCCGTGGTGGTGGAACCGCTGATCCAGTGCGCCGGCGGCATGCGGATGCACCATCCCATATACCACACCAAGCTGCGGGAAGCCTGCGACCGCTATGGCGTGCACCTGATTGCGGATGAGATCGCCGTCGGTTTTGGTCGCACCGGTACCCTGTTTGCCTGTGAACAGTCGGGCATCACTCCGGATTTCATGTGCCTGTCCAAGGGGCTTACCGCCGGCTACCTGCCTCTGTCGGTGGTACTGACCACCGATGATGTCTACAACGCCTTCTACGATGACTATGAAACCCTCAAGGCGTTTCTGCACAGCCACAGCTACACGGGCAACCCCATTGGCTGCGCCGTGGCGTTGGCGACCCTGGACATCTTCCGGGATGACAATGTGATTGAGAGCAACCGCGCGCTCTCCACCTGCATGGCCGAATCGGTGGCGCACCTGGCAGACCACCCCAATGTCGGCGACATCCGCCAGCATGGGATGACTTTGGCCGTGGAGATGGTGAAAGATAAAGCGTCGAAAACGCCTTTTCCCTGGCAGGAACGCCGTGGCATTCGTGTTTATCAGCACGCATTGACCCGCCAGGCCTTGCTTCGCCCCCTGGGTAATGTGGTTTACTTCATGCCGCCTTACGTGATCACTGAAGAGCAGATCCGCCACCTGGCCCAGGTTGCAACGGAAGGCATAGAGATTGCGGTTCGCGACTGACAACCGCCAGGAACCTGAGAGACCAGCTCATGCGCATACCCCGCATCTATACCAATTCTGCCCTTGCCCAGGGCAGCACTGCCGAACTTGATGACAACGCCGCACAGCATGTGGGCCGGGTATTGCGCATGCAGCCGGGACAGGAGCTACTGCTCTTCAACGGTGATGGCAACAACTACCCCGCCACCATTTCCAGTGCCAGCAAGAAGAACGTGGAAGTCCAGGTTGGCACCCCGGAAGCCAACACCACCGAATCCCCACTGGAAATCGTTCTCGGCCAGACCCTCTCCAAGGGTGACCGCATGGACTACGCAGTGCAGAAAGCGGTGGAAATGGGTGTTACCCGTATCGTGCCGCTAACCACCGAACGATGCGACGTAAAACTGAAGGGCGACCGGGAAGACAAGCGCCTGCGCCACTGGCAATCCGTTGCCATCAGCGCCGCCGAGCAGTGCGGGCGCGCCAGGGTGCCAGAGATCCTGCCGGTGATGACGGTTTCCGAGTGGCTGGAACACAGCCGCGATTGCGAAGTCCGCCTGGTTCTCCACCACCGCACCGAACACGCGCTGAAGTCCATCATTCCCCCAGAGCGGGTGGCTCTCATGATCGGCCCGGAAGGCGGCCTCTCTCCCGAGGAAATCGCACACGCAGAAAAGGAAGGCTTCCTGCCGGTAGCCCTCGGCCCCCGGGTACTGCGAACGGAAACCGCCCCGGTCGCGGCCATGGCGCTTTGCCAATGGCTGTGGGGCGACATCGGCGGCTGACCGGCACCGACCGTACCGCCGTCTCATGTTGGCACGCAAGTCATTGACATAACGGGGTGCCAACAACATTATCCCTGTCGACTCCGGAAGCAAAAAAACGATCACACGCGAGTAACGGGATGACAAGCCTGCTAAGCACCCAAGAATTCTGGCAATACCTCAGTATTCCGGTCATTGCCGCCCTGATTGGCTGGACCACCAACTGGCTTGCCATCAAGATGACCTTCTACCCCCTGGAATTCATCGGCAAACCACCGCTGCTTGGCTGGCAAGGTATTATTCCCTCGAAGGCCCGCAAAATGGCGGCCATCAGTGTCGACGCCACTATCTCCAAGATCGGAACCGTTCGGGAGATCTTCCAGCAGATCGATCCGAAAGTTCTCGCCACCCATATCGTTCACTCCGTCGAACCCCGCATCGAGGAATACGTGGACGAAATGATGCTCAAGGAATACCCCACCTTCTGGGAAAACCTGCCGGCCTCGGCCAGGAAGATGGTCTACGATCGCGTCCGCAAATCCACGCCCCAGCTCGTGGACAACCTGGTGGAAGATGTCTCCGACAACATTGAAGACCTGCTGGATATCAAGGGCATGGTTATCGAGCGCCTGGCCAGCGACAAGGAGCTGCTGAACCGGATCTTTATCGAGTGCGGTGAAGTGGAATTCCGGTTCATCATCAACTCGGGGCTCTACTTCGGCTTTTTGTTCGGCCTGATCCAGATGGCAGTCTGGTATGTCTATCCGAGCTGGTGGGTGCTGCCTTTCTTCGGTCTTCTGGTGGGTTGGGCAACCAACTGGATTGCCCTGAATGTGATTTTCCGGCCGCTGCACGCCAAAAAAGTCGGCCCCTTCCGGATTCAGGGTCTGTTCCTGAAACGCCAGCCGGCCGTGGCAGAGTCGTTCTGCCACATCGTGACCCACGAGATACTCACCGTTGGCAACATCATCAACGCGATTCTCGATGGGCCCAAGGGTGATCGCGCCCGCAACATGGTCAAGAAGCACATCAAACCACTGGTGGATGAAACCGCCGGCATGGGCAAAGCGCTGACCCAGATGGCCTTCGGACCCACCGGCTTTGCAACGCTCAAGAACAAGGTTGGCGAGAAGGCCATCGAAATATCACAGACATCGTTCAACAACCCGGTGTTCGAGAGGGACCGGGCCAGAGCCGTCGAATCGATCATGGTCGAGCGGATGATTGCACTGTCTTCCGAAGAGTTTCAGGACTTGCTACGGCCCTGTTTCCAGGAGGATGAAATCAAACTGATTCTGGTGGGCGCATTCCTCGGCTTTGGCGCCGGTATCTGCCAACTGGTGTTCGTGTTCGGGGAGTCGTTCCTGTAAATTCCTGCCATAATTCACCGGCTTAAAACCTGTGCAAGGATGCGTCGTACATCTATACTCTCGGAAACGGAGGTTCATTACTTCGCACAGGTTCGACCCGGAGGCAACGGATGCCAGGTTTTCTCTCCTGGATTTCAGGATTATTCCCAAGCAAACAATCTGCACCACCCGCTCCGGAAGCGCGGCTGTTCAATCCATCCCCGGAGAAACCGGCGACCGACATCCCTGACACCAGCCCGGAGCTTGCCCAACAGCTTGAGGAACATCTGTTCTGCTGGCTGCTGGATGCCGAGCCGGCAGCCCTCCGCGCTGACCTTTCTTCCTACGAGGACGTGCTGGAGGAGCTTTATCGGCGGCTCACCAGCAACAAAATGGAGGAACTGCCTCGCCAACCCATGAGCCTGCCCATGCTCATGCGGGCCCTGTCCGACGAGTCCACCGACCGCCAGCGGCTCACGGAGATCATTCTTGGTGATCCCTCGCTGACCGATCAATTGCTTCAGATTGCCAATAGCCCCTACTTCCGAACCAGCGACCACGCCATCGAATCGGTGGACCAGGCGGTATTTGTACTGGGGGTAGATGGCATCCGGAACGTGATTTCCGCGGCGGTTATGCGCCCCATGATGGCCGCAAGGAACAGCCGGGAAGCGCTGTTTGGTCAGCGTGGCTGGCGCTGGGGCCTGACCTGCGCGCGAGCCGCAGAACTCATTGCCAGAACCCAAGGCGAAGACACCAGTGCACACTTTATGGTGGGCCTGCTGCCTTCACTGGCGTACATCACGATCCGCCGCGAACTTCAGCGAATCTGCCGGTCGCGCACAGCAATCGGCGAACCGGAGCCGGCGCTTATTCGGCATGCTCTGGCTAGATACCAGTGGGCTACCTGCCAGCTCCTGGCGAACGAATGGAACCTTCCCCCCAAGTACCATGCCTACCTGCTGGCCGCGGAACGGCCAGCCCCGAAACAGAAGCACACTCCGCTGACGGACGGCATGGTTATTGGCACCCGGGAAGTGCTGAGGCACGCCCATCAGCGCAACCTCGCAGAAGAGGACCTGCCAAAAGTGGTGCGCCTGACCCCGGATCAGATCAGCAACATTCGCAACGCGCTGCAGAAGATGCTTCGGGAAGGCGGCCGTTCAACTGTCAGAAGTTGAGACAGGCTCCCTCTCCGCCACAGCTCCTGGTTTTTCCTTTGCCTCGTCGCCGCGCAACAACTCCGCAAAGGTTCGTGTTTCCTCCACCTTGCGGACTCCCACCAATTCGGCGGGAATCACTTTCGGGAGCCGATCAACAATCCGGTCCTCGTCGTGGCGAACAACCCTGAGAACGTCTCCGATCGTTATCAGATCCAGCGCCCGCCCGGGCACCAGTCGATCGCCCTGACTCCCGGCCAGGCTCAGTAAACCGGCACGGATCAGTTTGTCACTGAGAGCCCGGGTTACCTCACCCGGCACCCTCAGCTCGTATTCCAGTAATTCCTGCTGGGGCGCAGGCTTGCCCTCGCTGAAGGGCTTGGCCACCAGCCACATGGTCGCCAGCGCCACGTTTTCCTGCAGCTCTGGTGCCAGTTGCACCTCGCGCCGCTTGGCCACGGAGCCGGGATTCTGCAGATAGAACCCGATGCTGGCGCCCAAAAGGAGAATCATCCAGTTCAGATAGATCCAGATGAGCAGAATAATGCCGATGGCGAAACTGGAATAGATTGCCGCGTACTTCGCAGACCCGGCAACGAAAGAGGCGAACAGCATGCCGGCCGCCTGCCAGGATACCCCGGCTACCAGACCACCGATGGCCGCATAACGGAGCTTGACCCGGGTATTGGGCATGAATACATAGACGAATGTGAAAGCGCCAACCACCAGGAAAAACGGGGTGAACCGGCTGGCCACAAGAATCACCGAGCCGAACGGTTCGATTTCGATGAGCTTCTGGACGATGGTTGAGGAAAAAATGGTCGCGCTGACGCCAATGGCCGAAACCATCAGAAGCGGTCCCACCATGATCACGCTCAGGTAATTGCTGAATCGCTGCGCCATGGAACGCATGTCTGGCACGCGCCAGATCATATTGAAGGAACGCTCGATTTTCTGGAGCAGTGACACCACCGTATAAACCAGCAGCGCCAGGCCCACCGATCCCAGTACGCCGACTTTCATATTATCGACGAAGCCCAGGATCTGTTCGGCAAGATCAATGCCCTGCGGTCCCAGCGGCTCAAAGAACTGGAACAGGAACGGCTCCATCCGCTGATGCACTCCCAGCGCCTTCAATACCGAGAAGCTCAGGGCAAGGAGGGGCACGATACTCAGCAGGGTTGTGTACACAAGACTCATGGCGTGGAGAGTCAATTGTCCACTGAGAACATCCCGGGCCATCGCATAGGCAGTGCGGCCGACCTTGTACAACCAGGTCCAGGGCCAACTCTGGGGCGGATTGGGATTCGCCAGAATCCAGCGCTCAGCTGCCTGAAGCCGGTCTTTTAATTGGAATGAAGCCACTTTAGGTCCTGTCGTTCCATGTTTTGTTCAGATTATCAGTCAGATATCCGGTGTAACCAGAGTATGGCCGATTAACGGCAGTTTGCGAGGGCTACACATCCAATATAACCATATCATCATTTATTACTTCCTCTTATAACAGATCTTCTGTAAAAAGGCCGCTATTCAAGAAATGGTATTTTCTGATCAGGTATTTTCTCATGCGAATCAAACTTGCTCTGGGCGTTGCTGCACTTACCGCCTTCTCACCGGTGACTGCCCTGGCCACCAACGGCTATTTCAGTCACGGCTACGGCACCATCAGTAAAGGCATGGCCGGCGCGGGCACTGCACTGTCCCAGGACAGCATTGCAGCGGCAACCAACCCGGCCGGTATGGCTTTTGTCGGGAACCGGATTGACGGTGGATTCGAAGTTTTTTCGCCCCGGCGGGAATATTCAGTTAACGGCAACCCTGGACCGGGCGACATGTTCCCTCTGGCGCCCGGCAGCTATAAAAGCAGCCGCAACGGTTTCGTTATCCCCCATCTGGGCTTTAATCGGGAACTTTCCGACACCACAAGTTTCGGCGTTTCGGTGTTTGCCAATGGTGGCATGAATACCGACTACTCTGGTGAAAGTGGCGGGCCTTTCTACGCAGGCCGTACCGGCGTAAACCTCGAGCAGCTTTTTATTGCTCCGACCTGGTCCTGGGAGTTCTCCGACAACCAGGCCTTCGGCATTTCACCAGTCATTGCCTATCAGCGCTTTGAAGCTGAAGGCCTGCAGAGCTTCGCGCCATTCTCGTCAGACCCGGGCGCACTTTCCAACAACGGCACCGACGATGCCTGGGGTTACGGTTACCAGATCGGCTGGCAAGGTGAAATCACCGACACCCTCCGCGGCGGCCTGAGCTGGCGCAACATTCTGAAGATGAACGAGTTCGACAAATACCGCGGCCTTTTTGCGGAACAGGGCGACTTCGACATTCCCCAGATGTTCAACGCGGGTATCGCCTGGTCTGGACTTCAAAACCACTGGTTTCTGCTGGATATCCAGCACATCCGTTACAGCGAGATCAACAGCGTGGGCAACCCGCTGCTGCCCAATCTGCAGACCGCACAGCTCGGCAATGATAACGGCGCAGG
Source organism: Marinobacter sp. 3-2 (assembly GCF_003751355.1). Classification (NCBI taxonomy): domain Bacteria; kingdom Pseudomonadati; phylum Pseudomonadota; class Gammaproteobacteria; order Pseudomonadales; family Marinobacteraceae; genus Marinobacter; species Marinobacter sp. 3-2. The sequence goes on from NZ_RJUQ01000011.1 coordinate 975,139, forward strand.
CTTTGGCTGGGACGACATGACCATCGTCAAGCTGGGTTGGCAGTGGCAGCAAACACCGGCGCATGCCTGGCGGGCCGGCGTCAGCTATGGAGAGAATCCTATCTCCGACGAAGATGTGCTGTTCAACATCCTGGCGCCGGGCGTTCAGGAGTGGCACTTCACTGGCGGATTCACCCACAGCTTCAGCGAAACCCTCGATGTGTCTGGCATGGCCTTTTATTCCCCGGCCAAGACAGTGACCGGTCCCAACCCGCTGGCACCGAACCAGACCATTGATCTGGAAATGTACCAGCTCGGCGCCTCGGTGAGCGTGGGCTGGAAATACTGATCTCCCAGGGCCAGTCAGCAAAGCCCCGGATCCTCCGGGGCTTTGCTGTTACAGCACAGATTTCAGGTTAACAGCGGTGATGCCGACGATCCTCTGCCGCGCTTCCCTACTGGCCCAGGCCGAGTGCGGGGTCACAATCAGATTGGGAATATCGCCCGCCAGCAAGGGATTGCCGTTGCGGGGCGGTTCCTCAGTCAAGACATCGAAACCGGCGCCGCCGATCTCTCCGGCGCGAAGCGCATCCGCCAGCGCCTGTTCGTTCACCAGGCCTCCTCGGCTGGTGTTGATGAGCAACGAGTCAGGCTTCATCATTTTCAGTTCGCGGGCACCGATCAGATCCCGGGTCTCGTCGGTCAGCAGGCAGTGCAGCGAGAGCACGTCTGCCTGGGGCAGCAATTCGTCCAGTGGAATTCGCGAATAGCCATCGACCACACCCGGCTCCTGCCCGGGCCGAGCTCCAAGAAGAACCTTCATACCAAAGGCCGCAGCCCGCTCCGCAACGCCCTGCCCCAGATCGCCGTAGCCGACAATACCGAGAGTGCGCCCCTCCAGCTCCATGATCGGATGATCCATCAGGCAGAACATGTCACTTTTGCCCCAGCGCCCTGCCTGGACATCGCGGGTGTAATCCAGAAGCCGAGTGGCCAGTGCCAACATCAAAGCCATGGTGTGCTGCGCCACCGTTGAGCGGCCGTAGTTGGTCACGTTCATGACCTTGATGCCGTGATCCTTCGCCGCCGCCTGATCGATGTTATTCAATCCGGTCGCCACCACGGCGATGGTCTTGAGTTCGGGGCAGGCCTCGAAATGCTCACGGGAGAGCACGACTTTATTGACCAGCACGGTATCGAACCCCCGGATACGTTCCAGTATCTGATCTGGCGTGGTCCGATCATACTTTTCCAACCCGCCGGTCACCGACTCGATGGGCGAGAGATCCACATCGTCGCCAAGGGTTTTGGCATCAAGAAACACCGCTTTCATACTTTTCTCCTGAATCCAGATGGCCACAGATTAGGGTAGACTTGGTTAAACGTCCAAAACTCAACATGTCCAAGCACGAACAGGGTATGAACCATGGAACATGAATTCTGGCACGAACGCTGGGCCAAAAAAGAAATCGGTTTCCACGAGGGCACGGTTAACCAGTATCTCCACGACCATTGGCCGGAACTGGCTGGCAAAGGCACCGACGCCGTTTTCGTGCCCCTCTGCGGCAAAGCCCACGACATGTGGTGGCTCCACGACCGCGGCCACCCGATCATCGGTGTGGAGCTGAGCGAACTGGCCTGCAAGGACTTCTTCGAAGAAGCCGGCGAGAAAGCCAAAGTTCACCCCGGCGAACCCTTCATAACCTTCAAACACGACAACCTGCAGCTCTGGTGCGGCGACTTCTTTCAACTGGTACCGGAAGACCTCAAACACGTTCGACTGGTCTACGACCGGGCCGCCCTGATCGCACTGCCGCCCCACATGCGCAGAGACTATGTGAACCACCTGACCGCCATCATCCCCGACGGCACCAGAATCCTGCTCATCACCCTGGACTACGACACCGAAATCAAGGGCCCGCCGTTCAACGTCAGCAACGAAGAAGTGCAGGAACTCTACCAGGACGACTACAAGATCGAGCACATCCTGACCAACACCCTGGCCAAGGATCATCCGTTTACAAAGAGAAAAGGTCTGGAAAACGCCTCTGAAAGCGTCTTCCGTTTAACCAAACTCTAGCCTGCCTTCAGGCGGTCGCCTCCGCGGCCTGATCGGAGTGTATCGGGTGGCTTTCTGACAACGAATTTGATGTCTGAGCGAAGCGAGTTACCAATTCGTTGTCAGAAAGCCACCCGGTGCACTCCAGCCCCCTCACACTGTCCCCCAGAAACCCGGCAAGCTACAAAACCAACACACCCGCCTAACATAATTTAATGAACCTTAACCACTCACACACTGTCCAACTCCCGAACCGTGAACTAAGCTCAAAGTAAGCAAGCCGACCTCGACAAGATCGTGCACAGGCTTGTAAGTATCCATTCCTTCCACCCATAACTAAATAAACCGCCCGGACGGGCGGAACTGACTGCAACGGGGAAATTGCGTGAACTGAAAGCTGAAGATACAGCGAGCGAGGGCGATCTATGAGCATACTGCAGCACTTCAAAGACCGGTATGAGAGTACTCAGGAAGAAGAATACAGTCTTGAGGAATACCTGGAGATCTGCAAAAAGGACCCAACGGCCTACGCCACGGCCGCTGAGAGAATGTTAATTGCCATCGGCGAACCAGAGTTCGTCGACACCTCGAAAGATCCGAGGCTTTCAAGGATATTTTCCAACAAGGTCATCAAGCGGTACCCCGAGTTTTCCGAGTTCTATGGCATGGAAGACGCCGTAGAAAACATCGTCTCCTTCTTCCGCCATGCCGCCCAGGGCCTGGAAGAAAAGAAACAGATTCTTTACCTGCTTGGTCCCGTGGGCGGTGGTAAATCCTCCCTGGCGGAAAAGCTCAAGTCACTGATGCAAAAAGTGCCCTTCTACGCCATCAAGGGCTCGCCAGTGAACGAATCTCCACTTGGCCTGTTCGATCCGGCCGAAGACGCCCAGATCCTGGAAGAAGAATACGGCATCCCCGCTCGCTACCTGAAAAACATCATGTCGCCCTGGGCCGTTAAACGGCTGCACGAATTCGGCGGCGACATCAGCCAGTTCCGCGTTGTAAAGATGTATCCGTCGGTACTCGACCAGGTTGCCGTTTCCAAGACCGAACCCGGGGACGACAACAACCAGGACATTTCCGCCCTCGTGGGCAAGGTCAACATCCGCATGCTGGAGGATTTCTCCCAGGATGATCCGGATGCCTACAGCTTCAGCGGTGGCCTGTGTAAGGCCAACCAGGGCCTGATGGAGTTCGTGGAGATGTTCAAGGCTCCCATCAAAGTCCTGCATCCGTTGCTGACAGCGACCCAGGAAGGCAACTACAACACCACCGAAGGCATGGGCTCGGTGCCCTTTGATGGCGTAATCCTGGCCCACTCCAACGAATCAGAGTGGCAGACCTTCCGCAACAACAAACACAACGAAGCGTTCCTTGACCGGGTCTATATCGTCAAGGTGCCCTACTGTGTTCGGGTGACGGAAGAAATCGAGATCTACAAGAAACTGCTGAGCAACAGCTCCCTGGAAGGGGCTCCCTGCGCGCCCGACACCCTGGACATGCTGGCCCAGTTCTCGGTGCTGTCGCGCATCAAGGAGCCGGAAAACTCCAGTATCTTCTCCAAGATGCGGGTTTATGACGGCCAGAACATCAAGGACACCGACCCGAAAGCCAAATCCATCCAGGAGTACCGTGACGCCGCCGGCGTGATGGAAGGTATGGACGGGCTCTCCACACGTTTCGCCTTCAAGATCCTGTCCAAGGTGTTCAACTTCGACACCACCGAAGTGGCTGCCAACCCGGTGCATCTGCTCTACGTTCTTGAAAAACAGATCGAACAGGAGCAGTTCCCTGCTGAAACCCATGAGAAGTATCTCCGGTTCATCAAGGAATTCCTGGCACCGCACTATGTGCAGTTTATCGGCAAGGAAATCCAGACTGCATACCTCGAAAGCTACAGCGAATACGGCCAGAACCTGTTCGACCGTTATGTCACCTATGCTGATTTCTGGATTCAGGATCAGGAATACCGGGATCCGGATACCGGCGAGATCCTCGACCGCTCCTCAATCAACGAAGAGCTGGAAAAAATCGAGAAACCGGCGGGTATTTCCAACCCGAAGGATTTCCGCAACGAAGTGGTCAACTTCGTCCTGCGGGCCCGGGCGAACAACGGTGGCAAGAATCCGTCCTGGCTCAGCTACGAGAAACTGCGCGCCGTGATCGAGAAGAAGATGTTCTCGAACACCGAGGATCTGTTGCCAGTGATTTCTTTCAACCCGAAAGCGAGTCAGGAAGATCAGAACAAGCACAAGCAGTTCGTCGAGCGTATGGTCGACCGAGGCTACACGGAGAAGCAGGTGCGGCTGTTGGCTGAATGGTACCTGCGGGTTCGCAAGTCTCACTAAGTCAGTGACCATTCACTGAGCTGGAGTAACGCCATGGGAATGACCCACATAGTCGACCGGCGACTGAACGGTAAGAACAAGAGCGCAGTGAACCGTGAACGATTCCTGCGCCGTTACCGACACCACATCAAACGTGCGGTGTCGGATGCTGTTCAGAAACGCTCGATCACCGATATAGAGCGGGGCGAGAAAGTCAGCATTCCGTCTCGCGACATTGAAGAACCCATCTTTCACCATGGCCAGGGCGGCAAGCGGGAGATGGTGCATCCGGGCAACCAGGAATTTGTGGCCGGTGACACCATTCCCAAGCCCGATGGTGGTGGGGGCCAGGGCTCCGGGCAGGGGCAGGCCAGCCCGGACGGGGAAGGCATGGATGAGTTCGCTTTCCAGATAACCCAGGAAGAGTTCCTGGATTTCCTGTTCGACGATCTCGAACTGCCCAATCTGGCCCGCAAGAAACTCAAGGATACCGAGGCCTTCAAGTACGTCCGCTCCGGCTTCAGCACCGATGGGGTGCCGGCCAAGCTGGATGTGGTGCGCTCATTGCGAGGCGCCCACGCCCGACGTCTGGGCCTGGGAGGGGCGCGCAAGAAGAAGATCCGGGATCTGGAGAAACAACTGGAAGCCTTGAAATCGGCGCCCGAGGATCTGGACCCGGCGTTCAGCCATGAGGATCAGATCCAGGTACTCGAGGAGGAAATTGCGCGACTGAAAGCAAACGTTCGCCGCATTCCCTTCATTGATGAAATCGACCTGCGCTATCGCCAGCACCTGAAAAAACCGCAGCCGGCCACCAGCGCCGTGATGTTTTGCCTGATGGATGTATCCGGATCCATGACCCAGATGCACAAGGACATCGCCAAGCGGTTTTTCATCCTGCTGTACCTGTTCCTCAAGAAGAACTACAAGAAGATCGAAGTGGTCTTCATCCGGCACCACACCAGCGCCAAGGAAGTGGACGAGGAAGAGTTCTTCTATTCGCGGGAAACCGGGGGCACGATTGTCTCCAGCGCCCTCAAGCTGATGCACAAGATTATTGAGTCCCGTTATTCCCCGGCTGAATGGAACATCTACGCAGCGCAGGCGTCCGACGGTGATAACTGGAACGATGACTCGCCGGTGTGCGGCAAGATCCTGGCCGACAATATCCTGCCACTGGTGCAGTACTTTGCCTATGTGGAAATCACGCCGCAGGACCATCAGATGCTCTGGTATGAATACGAGAAGATTCAGGAGCAATTCCCCCAGAGCTTTGCCCTGCAGCAGATCGCCGACCCCGGTGAAATTTACCCTGTATTCCGCCAGCTGTTCGAGAGGAAAGCCGCATGACTAACCTCATGGACCGACCCAATCCGCCCGAAAGCGACCAGCCCAGGGCCCGGGAGCCGATTTCCACGGGCTCTGAGTGGACCTTCGAGCTGATCCAGGAATACGATGACGAGATTGCCAAGTGCGCCGCCGAGTTCGGCCTGGACACCTACCCGAACCAGATCGAGGTGATCAGCGCCGAGCAGATGATGGACGCCTACAGCTCCGTGGGCATGCCCGTTGGCTACCATCACTGGTCCTTCGGCAAACAGTTTCTCAGCACATCCAAGGGCTATCAGCGCGGCCAGATGGGCCTGGCCTACGAGATCGTGATCAACTCCAATCCCTGCATCGCCTACCTGATGGAGGAAAACACCCTGCCGATGCAGGCGCTGGTTATTGCCCATGCCTCTTATGGCCACAACTCCTTCTTCAAGGGTAACTACCTGTTCCGCACCTGGACCGACGCCAGCGCGATCATCGATTACCTGGTGTTTGCCCGTCATTACGTGGCGGAGTGTGAGGAGCGCCATGGCGTGGACGCCGTGGAGGAGATTCTGGATTCCTGCCACGCCCTGATGAACTATGGGGTAGACCGCTACAAGCGGCCAGCCCCGATATCGGCGTCGGAAGAAGTGCGGCGCCAGAAAGAGCGGGAAGAATACCAGCAGAGGCGCATCAACGATCTCTGGCGGACAATACCGAAGCTTGACGAAGACGATGACCCGGTAAGGCGTCGCAAACGCTATCCAGAAGAGCCCCAGGAAAACATTCTCTATTTCATCGAGAAGAACGCGCCCCTGTTGGAAACCTGGCAACGGGAAATCATTCGCATCGTGCGGAAGCTTGGGCAGTACTTCTATCCCCAGCGCCAGACCCAGGTCATGAATGAAGGCTGGGCCACCTTTTGGCACTACACCCTGCTGCATCGCATGTACGACAAGGGGCTGGTGACCGACGGCTTCATGCTCGAGTTTCTCCAGAGCCACTCGGCGGTGGTGTACCAGCCGCCATTCAACAGCCCGTGGTATTCGGGCATTAACCCATACACCCTGGGATTCTCCATCTTTACGGACCTGCGCAGGATCTGCGAGAACCCGACAGACGAAGACCGTGAGTGGTTCCCGGACATCGCCGGCAGCGACTGGCTGGAAACCCTGCACTTTGCGATGAAGAACTTCAAGGATGAGAGCTTCATCCAGCAGTTCCTCTCCCCCAAGGTAATGCGGGATCTGAAACTTTTCGCAATCCAGAATGATGATCAGGAAGATGTGTACCGGGTAACCGCCATCCACGATGACCCCGGCTACCGGGACCTGCGAGAGAAACTGGCGCGCCAGTACAACCTCAGCTATCGCGAACCCAACATTCAGGTATGGAATGTGGATGTGCGCGGCGACCGCTCACTGACCCTGCGCCATATTCCCGTGGACCGCGTCCCCCTGGGCAAGGAAACTGATGAAGTCCTGCGGCACGTGCACCGGCTATGGGGCTTTGATGTGCACCTCGAGAGCGTGGACGATGGCACCGTGGTGGAGGACCACCACTGCCCGCCCAGAGAAGTTGAGGAGGATTAAGCCGGCAATTCAACGCTGACCCTCAGGCCCCCGAGGCCTGAACGTGTCAGCGTGAGGGTCCCGCCATAGATTCTGACAAGGTCGTTCACGATCGAGAGTCCGAGTCCAGACCCCGAGCGCTCTTCGTCAAGGCGGGCACCCCGGCTGAGAGCCCCGGCGCACTGGGTTTCGGACATTCCCGGTCCGTCATCTTCGACAACGATGGAGAGACTCTCAGGCGATTGCTCAAGAACCAATTCAACGCGCTTTTCTGCCCATTTGACAGCATTTTCCAGCAAATTACCGACTATTTCCTGAATATCCTGCTGCTCGAACCTGACAGGCCCGGCCAGTTCAAGATTCTTTTCAAACTGAACGCCCCTGCGCGAGGCGAGCCCCTCCAGCGCGGCAAAGACCGGAGTCAGGGCCTCAGCCAGATCGGTTTTCCGACCCAAGCCGACCGGGCCCGCCGCCGACGCCCGGGCCAGATGATGCCTGACAGCGGCATTCAGGCGCTGCAGTTCCGCCCGGAAAGCCTGTTGTTGAGACGCGGGTAACTGCTCGGATAACGTGCCCAGCACAGACAGCGGCGTTTTCAGCGCGTGAGCGAGATTGCCGGCCGCGGAACGGCCACGTTCAATCAGCGTCTGGTCCCGCTCGAGGACCAGGTTAATCGCCCGCGCAAGGCGGGCAAGTTCCTCAGGAAGATCGGTTGCGAGGCTATTCTGTCGACCGGCTTCGACACTCTTCAGGCTTTTTTCGACGCGTCTCATGGGATCAAGACCCCAGCGTATCTGGAGCCCGATAAGGATCAACAAGAGAACCCCAAGCGTCGCCAGAGACACAGCAAGCAACCTGTGGAAACGAGCGACCTCGGCTCGAACTTCGGTCAGGTCGGCCGCCACTGATACATGCAACGGGTCCGGCAGGTTCGGAATCTGGATCGTGCGCGCCGCCACTCTCAGCGTTTGCCCCCCGGGGCCTGCTGACTGCCGATAGACAACCTGTGAACCTTCTACAACTGGAAGCCGCTGATCCCACAGGGATCGTGAGGTGATCACGCGTTCGGCACCATCAGTTACCTGCCAGTACCAACCTGAAAAAACCCGCTCAAACCGCGGGTCGCCCAATTGGCGCTCCAGGACCAATGCATCGTTGGGAAGGTCATAGGCGACACCGGCAATCACCACATTCAGCAGGGAATCCAACCGGTTGTTAAATGATGTATTCACGGCCTCGCGGAAATTCCAGGCCAGCAGCCCTCCAGCGACAGGCAAAACCAGCAGAATCAACACAAGGGCGGACACCATCATCCGTCTGGCAATGCCCCAGCGTTTCAAGCCCGACAGGATCATGCTGGAGCTTTCCCGCCATTCATCCGGTAACCTTGGCCACGAACGGTTTCGATCGACTCTCCGCCAAGCTTCCGACGCAACCGGCTGACCTGGACATCAATCACATTGGAATCCGGCTCCTGATCACCGTCATACACATGTTCGGAAAGTTCGGTACGGCTCACTACCCTCGGGGCGGCGTGGATCAGGCGGGACAGCAGCCTGAACTCCTGGGCGGTCAGGGCAACCGGCATTCCGGCACGCGTGACTTGCCCTGCGTGGGTATCCAGGGCAATTTCGCCGACCGTAATCATCGGATGGGCATGACCATGGGCCCGGCGCATCAGCGCACGAAGCCGGAACAGGACCTCCGCCGTTTCGAACGGTTTGGTGACATAATCATCCGCCCCGGCAGAAAAACCGGCGGCCTTGTCGGACCATCGCTCCCGGGCTGTCAGTATCAGGACCGGCAGGTCAATTCCTCGCTCCCGCCAACCAGCAAGCCATTGCACACCGCTACCATCAGGCAATCCGAGGTCCAGAATCACCACGTCGTAGCGTTCAGTGCTCACCAGAAAATCTGCACTGCGACCATCTTCTGCCACTTCCACCAGGAGCCCGGCATTGCTCAGCGCAGCGGCAAGGCCCTCGGCAAGAGCCCTATCATCTTCCACCAGCAATACTTTCATCGGCGCCTCATCCCCTGGATATTACGACCTTCCATTTCAATTATTTCACCGGTTTGGGCATCCACTTCAAATTCCACGACCTGTCCCTGAGGCCCAAGAAGCTCGATCTCGTATATCCGCCGGCCATCATCGTGATCCAGGTCCACATCGATTACGTCACCGATCCAGTCCTTCGAAAGGCTCTTGAGAATCTCGCCAAGAGGTTTGATTCTACCCGCCTGTACCTCCCGGTGCAGGCTGTGCCAATCCTCATCGTCATCGGCAAGAGCGTTGGGCACGCCAGCTACCGAGGCGATCACCAGCACCAGCAATACCGTGAGCACCGAGAGACGGAGGTAGTGATTTGCTGCTTTCGTGGCATTTTTCATGGCGTCATTTTGTCAAAGCCCGGATGAACGAATCATGAACGGAGCACTCACGCTGCGGTAAGCACATCCCGCCTAGGATGCACTCAGGTTGACGGGAAAACCCTTCCTGTCTCCGATCCTGTTTTCAAAACTTTCAACGGCACTAAGGAGATTACTATGAAGACGATCATAGCGCTTGCGCTGGCCGGCGGCATGATTTCCGCTCCCGCAGCGATGGCAATGGGCTCTTTTGAGGATGCTGAACGTATTCTTAAGGCGGGCAGCGACTATGGCATCACCCAGTTCCGAAGTCTCGAATTTGAGTATGAAGGCTATGACGATATAGAACTGGAAGGTTGGGTCGACAACGATTGGTATGTTGAGCTGGACATGAACGACGATGGCTCTATAGAACGAGAGCAGCGTCGCAAGCACGCCGGAGAGCCTTCCGGACTGACTGCGGAAGAGGTCCGCAACTACCTGAAGGCAGCACAGGCAGAAGGAATGGACAGGCTCGAGGAGCTCAAGGTCAGTTCCCGGGGCTATATTGAAGTGGAAGGTAATGACCCTTCCGGCCAGGAACTCGAAATTGATTTTCGCGTCGGCGACCTGACGCCGGTCAGGATTGAACGGGATGACTAAAATTGACTGACGGGCACGCAGCCATGAAACCAACAACGCCGGGGCCGGTCCTAGCCGGCCCGGTCTTGCGACATGCAGCACCGGACTCACTGGTGCTGTGGCTGGTAACCAGTGAGCCGGCAGAGTTTGCCGTTCAGGTGTTCCATGACACCCAGACGCTTCTGAACCGGCCGCTAGCCGATTCAGAGGTGATCCGGCTGCGAATGGGTACCCGAGCCTGGCTGAACCTGCTGACCATTACGCCTGAGGCTACTCTCCCACAGGACACCCGGCTGGAATACGACCTGGGGCTCACCACCGACGGCTCAGAGGCTTGCCAATGGATCCGGACGTGGGCTCCACATCTCTGCCCCGAGGGCCGGGAGAGGCCAGGCTTTACCCTGAAATCCAGGCTGGACCGAATACTCCACGGCTCTTGCCGAAAACCCCACCACCCCTCTCCTGACGGGCTGGTTCGAGTGGATGAAGAACTGCAGAAGGCACAGAAGCTTGAGGACGTTCCGTCTCTGCTCCTGATGACCGGCGACCAGGTTTACGCCGATGATGTGGCCGGCCCTATGCTGCATGCCATCCAGTGTGTCATTCACCAACTGGGCCTTTACCAGGAGGTACTGGAAGGCGCCTCGCTGTCGCACAGCAAGGAACTGACTTCGGTGGCGAATGCCTATTACCACCGGGATGAACTGCTGCCGGAATCCGAATTCAATGAAGACCTGACCGAGCGTTTCTTCGGTGGCGTTCGCAAGCCGGTGTTCACCACCGCCAATGCCGGCAATCACCTGATTTCCTTTGCCGAGGTGATGGCCATGTATCTGCTGGTCTGGTCCCCGGAGCCCTGGGCTTTTGTGACCAGTGCCGAGCCGGTCGATGAGCCGGACGAGCTGGCGCGCTATCGGAAAGAACAGGCCGCCATCAACGAGTTCCGCAAGAGCCTTCCGCAGGCAGCGCGGGCCATGGCCAACGTGCCCGTCTATATGATCTTTGACGATCATGACGTGACGGACGACTGGAATCTCTCCGCGCTCTGGGAAACCACCGCTTACGAACACCCCTTTTCCCGACGCATTATTGGCAATGCCCTGCTGGGCTATCTTTTGTGCCAGGGCTGGGGCAACCAGCCTGGCAATTTCGGGCAGCTTATCGAACAGTGTCACAGGCTGTTCGAGTCCAGCAACGGGCAACACGAGCTGGATACGGCCATTAAGGATGATCTGATCGACCAGCTGTTCCACTTTCAACACTGGCACTACAGCCTGCCAACATCACCCAGACTGGTGGTGCTGGACACCCGCACCCATCGCTGGCGGAGTGAAATCCGGCGCAGTCACCCCTCCGGACTGATGGACTGGGAATCACTGACCGATTTTCAACACGAAATCATGGGCGAGGATGCCGTCGTGGTGGTTTCGCCGGCGCCGATGTTCGGGGTAAAGCTCATCGAGATGATCCAGCGGGTGTTTACCTTCTTTGGCAAGCCGCTGTTGGTGGATGCTGAAAACTGGATGGCGCATCGGGGCGCGGCCAGTGTGCTACTGAATATTTTCGGCCACCCCCGAACGCCCCGACACTTCGTGATTCTCTCAGGCGATGTTCACTATTCGTTTGCCTACGATGTGAGGGTGCGCCACAAACAGAACGGCCCCCGCGTCTGGCAGATCACCAGTAGCGGCATCAAGAACGAATTCCCCAACGCCCTGCTAGAATGGCTGGACCGGCTCAATCGCTGGCTGTTCGCACCCTGGTCGCCCCTCAACTGGTTCACCAAGAGACGGCGTATGTGGATTTCCCCCAGGCTACCCGAGGGCCGGGAGGCCGGCGAGCGGCTGTGGAACGGCGCGGGCATCGGAGACGTGCGACTGGATGACGAGGGCGCACCCACCGCCATCCGACAACTGGATGCCGGCGGCGGGGGTACGATTTTCAAACAGCGGGCTAAAGACGACTGATCAGGCGTTGACCGAGGGCAGCCCGGACAGGGCCATGGCCAGTTCCTGTTCGTCGTATTCATGGTCGCTCAGTTCACCGGCGAAGTAGGAGGTGTAGGCCGCCATATCAAAATGGCCATGACCGCAGAGGTTGAACAGGATCACCTCTTCCTTGCCTTCCCGCTTGCAGCGCAGGGCCTCATCAATGGCGCCCTTGACCGCATGGTTGGCTTCCGGAGCCGGGACAATACCCTCGTTCCTGGCGAACAGGACACCCGCCTCGAAGCACTCACGCTGGGTGTAAGACACCGCATCGAACAGCCCTAACTCTTTGGCGTGGGACACCAGCGGTGCCATACCGTGATACCTCAAACCACCAGCGTGGAATCCCGGCGGTGTAAACCCGGAGCCCAGAGTGTGCATCTTGGTGAGCGGGGTCATGTGGGCGGTATCGCCGTAATCGTAGGCGTATTTGCCCCGGGTCAGCGTGGGACAGGCCGAGGGCTCTACCGCCACAATCCGGGATTTCTCGCCGCCTCTCAGGGCGTGCCCCATAAACGGGAAAGCAATTCCTGCAAAGTTGGAACCACCGCCAGTACAACCCACGATCACATCGGGCCAGCAGTCCGCCATTTCCATCTGCTGCATGGCTTCCAGGCCAATGATGCTCTGGTGCAGCAAGACATGATTGAGCACCGAACCCAGGGCATACTTCGTGTTCGGGTCCTGGACCGCCAGTTCCACCGCTTCGGAGATGGCAATACCCAGGCTGCCAGTGTGGTCCGGCGTCTCAGCCAGCACCTTGCGGCCGAACTCGGTCAGTTCCGAAGGCGAGGCCACACATTTGGCGCCGTAGGTTTCCATGACCGCCCGGCGATACGGTTTCTGGTTGTAGGAAACCCTAACCTGGAACACCGTAACGTCGATATCGAACAGAGAGCCGGCAAAGGACAGCGATGTGCCCCACTGCCCTGCACCGGTTTCGGTGGTGAGAGTGCGGATGCCCGCTTCGCGGTTGTAGAACGCCTGCGGAATCGCGGTGTTCGGCTTGTGGCTGCCGGCCGGGCTCACGCCTTCGTATTTGTAGAAAATCTTTGCCGGCGTGCCGAGGGCCTTCTCGAGGCGATGGGCCCGATAAAGCGGCGCCGGACGCCAGAGGTTGTAGACATCACGCACCGGCTCAGGAATCTCTATTTCCCGTTCGGTGGTCACTTCCTGTTCGATCAGCGCCATCGGAAACAACGGTTCCAGATCCGATGGGCCCACCGGCTGCTGGGTACCCGGGTGCAAGACGGCCGGCAGCGGCTCGGGGAGGTCCGCCTGCAGGTTGTACCAGTATTTCGGCATCTGGCTTTCTTCGAGAAGGAACTTGGTTTGCATGAATTAAAAATCCCTACTGTTTGTGTTGTTATCGCCCCTCAGAATACCCATTCCAGGCCCGCATAAAAAGTTCTTCCCGGGGCGGGTTCGAAATAGCCCCGATCTTCCACCGGGCGGTTCGCATTGGCGTTTATCCGCACGTTACTGAAGTAGTCCTGATCCAGCAGATTGCGGATCCCGGCATACAGGTTCAGGGTCTGATCCGCCATGCGCACTGAATCGCCGGCACGTATACCGACCAGCCAATAGTCACTCACCAGGGTCTGGTTGCTGTTTTCGGCGTAGAACTCGCCCACATACTGCCACTCCAGAGCCGCGAAACGACCGGCTGCACCGCGCCACTCCAGCTCGCTCACCCAGAGCTGCTCCGGCAGACCTGGAATAGCGTTGCCGCTGGCGTCGTTGCCCTGCTCATCCACAAAGTCCCTTAGCTCGTAATCCGCCAGGGTCAGCGCGCTGGTTACCCGCCAGGCGTACGAAAGGTCCCAGGCCAGACCGAGTTCAAAGCCATTGCGACGGGTTTCACCGGCGTTTTCGTAGAAGGTCTGATCGCCCATGTTAAAGGGCAGGATCTCGTCCTCCACCCGGATTGAGAACAGGGCCATGTCATAGCTGAGGCCACGGCCAAGCATGCCGCGCATACCCAGCTCGCGATTCAATGCCTGCTGCGGCTCCAGCTCGGGATTGAAGCCGCCGCCATTCGGATTGGCAAACTCGGTAAAGGTGGGTGACTCGAACGCCGTACCGAGGGTGGCATATACCTGGTGCGCCGGTGCCAGTTTGTAGCTGATACCGGCAACGCCACTGTATTCCCGGAAAGTCCGGTTGCCCGAATCATCGTTACCGTCTTGCAGCCAGTCGTCGTCAATGGCCAGACGCAACCGGTCGAACCGCACGCCAAGGGAGACGTTGAGTGCGTCGCTCAGCGCCAGGTCGCCCTGGCCAAACACCGCCACATTGGTAGCACTCTGGTTTTCCGCCTGGGTCTGGCCGGTGATATCGCCATCGATAGACACCGAATAGCGGCGCCGGTCGTCGGACTGATGGTGAACATCCAGGCCGGTAACCCACACCAGCGGCAATCCGGCCAGAGTCGATTCCTGCTGGTACTGGGAACTGATGCCGTAAAAGTGCCGGTCGTAGGCTATGCGGCTGCTTCCGGGAAACGGCAACTGCTGTGCGAAATCCCGGTGAGTGTAGAAGGTATCGAGGGTGAGTTGGCCGGGAAGGACGCCCGAGTCTTCAAATCTTACACCCAGGGTCTGCTGGTTCACGGTCTGGCTACTGTCCAGCCTCTTGGCCAATGCGGTGGCCTGCTCCGGATCTTCTTCGGCCTGGGCCAGGGTGAGCCCACCCGGATCTTCGGATTTGGGGTTATGGAGCGCGTTGAATGTGGCGGTTACCCGCCGTCCAGAATCCAGATCCCGTGCCACACGGGCGTTGAACAGGGCTTTCTCTGCCTTGCTCTGTTCCCGGTGGCCATCAAGAGTTAGCCAGGAAAGCGTTGCTATACCGCTGGTATCACCATCAACGCCATTTCCCTGTATCGCGGCCTTGCGATAGTCGTCACTGCCGCCATCGAGCCGCAGCCGACCGCCCTGGGGCAACTCATCACCCAACGCCGTGGAAATATCGATCACACCACCCGCGGCATTCCCATACTGAACGGAGGCAGGCCCCCGAATGACCTCGATTCGCTGGGCGGAATCCAGATCAATGGCATCGATCTGGGACTGACCATCGGGCAGCGTGTAGGGGATGCCATCCACCTGTATCCGGATACCCCGAATACCGAAGGGCGCTCTGGCGCCAAATCCGCGAGTAGACAATCTTAGATTCTGGGCGAAATTGTAGCGGTTCTGAAAGAACAGGCCCGGGACAGTGTTGAGTGATTCATCCAGTTGCAGGCGCTGCTGGCCCTCACGGATATCGGGTGCGTTGATAACAGAGACCGCCGCGGGCGTTTCGTACAGATCCCGAACCAGTCTTGGTGACGTTACTTGAAGCACTAGCTCCTCATCGTTGTCCAATGACGACTGTGCAATCGCTGGAAGCGAGCTCGACATCCACACCGGTGACAGAACAAGCACTGCCAGGTAGTTATTCCTGCTCAAGGGGCCTCCTCAGGGTTCGCTTATCAAGGGTTCTCTTGATAACGGGTACGCCAGCGATGGGGAAATGGAGTTATCCCATTGAATCCATCGGAAGAGCCGGCTCAGGCGGGGATCCAGGCTTCAAGCAGATCGACCAGCCAGGGCACGAGCAAGGCGGTAGCGAAGGCGGAAAGCGCCATCGCAAGCCCGGAAAAAGCACCCATCTGCGAACTTACCTGAAACGCCCGGGCGGTCCCGATACCGTGTGCTGCAACACCCATGGCAATGCCCCTGGCGGTGTCATCACGAACCCGGATCCACTCAAAGAGCTTGGTGCCCAGAACGGCGCCGGTGATGCCCGTGATAACAACCAATACGGCGGTCAGCGACGGAAGGCCGCCAATTTTTTCGGAAATCCCCATGGCCACCGGCGCCGTTGCCGATTTCGGTGCCAGGGACATCTGGATCTCCGTGGAGCCGCCCAGAAGACGGGCCAGGCCAATGGAGCTGCCAGCGGCGATCACCACGCCGCAAAAGAGCGAAATGGTCACCGGCAACCACAGCTGTCTAAGCCTGGAAAACTGCTGATACAGGGGGACGGCCAACGCCACCGTGGCCGGCCCCAGCAGAAAGTGAACAAACTGGCCGCCTTCAAAATAATCGCTGTAGGAGGTGCCTGTTGCCAGCAGCAGGATAATGAGCATGGCGACGGACGTGACCACCGGGTTGGCCAGAGGGTTGGAGTTGGTTTTCAGATACAGCCGGTAGGCCAGGCCATAGGCCACCAGGGTGATCGTGAGCCCCAATAGCGGTGATGCGGAGAGATATACCCAGATGTCTTGCAGGCCCGGCTCATTCATCGCCACCCTCCTTTTCAGCAAGCGGCTTGGCAAACCAGCGGGTGGTCACCTGCATAATCAGGGCGGTGGCGACCATAGTAATTACCGTGCTCAACAATAGCGCCAGGGTTATCGGAAGCCACTCGTCGGCGATGCGGCCAAAGTGCGCCATCATGCCCACGCCAGCGGGAACAAACAGAAGCGAGAGATGACTGAGCAAGGCCGTGGACGCCTGATCGACAGACTCCGGCGCCTTGCCCCGTATCATCAAAGTTACGAACAGCATCACCATGCCAAGTACGGGCCCGGGGATGGGAACACCGAGCAATCGAACTGTAACCTCCCCTACCAACTGGTAGACAAGCAGAAGGGTAATGCCGTTCAGGAACTGCATAACGCAGGACTCCAGTCAGTTTTTGCTCTGTACCGTCGAAATGGGAATGATGCTTCGACCATACATGGCGAGAACAAAGCCGATGGGGAACATCAGCACCCCGTATACCGCAGCCGGGATCGACATGGCGCTGGATTCCAGCAGAGTCAGGGTGACCATGAGGGCAATGGTGCCGTTCTTTACACCCAACTCCACCGCCACTGCCAGGGATTCCCGCTGGGTCAGACCCGCCACCCGGCCGGCCGCCAGACCAAGACCAATACCGGCCAGATTCAGCAGGATGGTTGCCGGCCCCGCCTGCTTCAGGAGCTCCCAGATCTGGTCGCGAACCCCGTACACCAGCGCCACGATCAGCACCGCCAGCACAATGCCACCGAAGATACTCACAATGCCCTCTGCCTTGCGGGCAACTTCCGGCTTACGGGTGCGAACCACCATCCCGATAGCGACCGGGAAGAGCACGATGCCAATCAGCATGCCCACGGTTTTCCAGACCGGCAGCACAATGTCTTCCTCGGTTCCCATGTAGTGCTGAAGGGCAATATTGGTAAACAGCGGCAGGGTGAGAATGGTGATCAGGCTGGCGCTGACGGTCAGTACTATGGACAGGGCAATGTTCCCCCGCGAGAGCAGCACAAACAGATTCGAGGTGGTGCCTCCAGGGCAGGCGGCGATGATCACCAGTCCGACCGCTATGGCCGGCGGAACCGCCAGCAACGTGGCCAAAATGAAGGCGATGAGCGGCATGACAAGAATCTGGGCAATGGTGCCGACGATCATCCCTTTCGGATACACCGCCACCTGGCGGAAGTCTCGTATCGTCAGGGTCATGCCGATACCGATCATGATGATGAACAGAGCAATCGGCAGTCCTGCCGAGATAAGCGGGCTGGATTCCACAACGCCTCCGGATGTTTTTGTTTTTACTGCAACCAACCGATGAAAAGTAGCACACACTCGCCTCTTTCGGGAGACTAAAACGGCAAAGGTTTGAGGTGATAAGGCACTGCAGAACCGGGGAACTTTATGACCTGAAACATCGTGTCACGAAGCAGTTGCAAGTATACTTGCATGAGATAACTAAAATACCTGAATACTGGTGGAGACGCACAAGGAATGAAACGCCTGGGAACGCTGGATGCCTCTTGGCTGGCCGTAGAATCTGAAGACACCCCCATGCATGTGGGCAACCTGCAGATCTTTTCGCTACCGGAGGGCGCCCCTGAAACCTTCCTCCGGGACATGGTGACCCGCATGAAGGAAACCGGCGATGTCGCGCCCCCCTGGGGTTTAAAGCTTGCCTGGTCCGGACTGTTGGGTCGGGTACTGGCGCCGGGCTGGAAAGTCGACAAGAAAATCGATCTGGATTACCACGTGCGTCACTCGGCACTGCCGCGCCCCGGCGGTGAACGGGAACTGGGCATATTGGTATCGCGCCTGCACTCCAACCCCCTGGACTTTGCCCGCCCACTCTGGGAATGCCACGTTATCGAGGGCCTCGAGAATAACCGTTTTGCGCTCTACACCAAGATGCATCATTCCATGATTGATGGCATCAGTGGTGTACGCCTGATGCAACGGGTACTGACAACCGATCCCGACAAACGGGACATGCCGCCACCCTGGTCGGTTCGGCCGGAGCGCCGTCGCGGCAGCAAATCCGATTCCGAGGCCAGCGTGCCCGGCGCGGTCTCACAGGCCATGGAGGCACTGAAACTGCAAGCGGATATGGCGCCACGTCTGTTGCAAGCGGGCAACAGGCTGGTGCATTCGGTCCGTCACCCCGAGGATGGTCTCACGGCACCGTTTACCGGGCCCGTGTCCAAGATCAATCACCGGGTTACCGGCCAGCGCCGGTTTGCCACCCAGCATTATCAGCTCGACAGGATCAAGGAGCTTGCCCACGTTTCCGGCGCTTCCCTCAACGATATCGTTCTGTACCTGTGCGGAACTGCCCTCAGGCGTTTTCTGCTGGAACAGAATGAACTGCCGGACGCTCCCCTCACAGCCGGCATACCGGTTAACATCCGGCCGTCCGATGACGAAGGGACAGGCACCCAGATCAGTTTCATGATCTCTTCGCTTGCGACCGACGAAGCCGATCCGCTGACCCGCCTGCAAAACATCAAGGCATCAACGAGAAGGGCCAAAGAGCATTTGCAGAAGCTGCCCAAAAGCGCGCTCACCCAGTACACCATGCTCCTGATGTCGCCTTATATACTGCAGCTGATGTCCGGCCTTGGCGGTCGCATGCGGCCGGTATTTAACGTCACGATTTCCAATGTGCCGGGCCCCCAGAGAACGCTCTACTACGAGGGCGCGAAACTGGAAGCCATGTACCCTGTCTCGCTGATTACTCACGGTGGCGCTTTGAACATCACCTGCCTGAGCTATGACGGCTCACTGAACTTCGGCTATACGGGCTGCAGGGATACCCTGCCAAGCATGCAGAGACTTGCGGTTTACACGGGTGAAGCACTGGACGAACTGGAAAGCCTGATTCTTCCGCCAAAGGCCAAACCGAAAGCTGCGGCCAAGCCCAGTGCGCCGCGCAAACAGCCGACGAAAAAGAGTAAAGCGGACTGATACAACGGACAATCAGCCCGCGCTTTGCCAGTGGGCGGCGCCCACGAAAATCAGTTGCAGGAAGCGGGTGGTCCGCTTCCTGATCTGCTCGATCTGATAGTCGTCGTCGGCGGATACGCCGAGCAGATCAGTCAGGCTGAAGGCGACACTGCGCACCACCAGATCACAGGTCATGTCCAGATCCTGATCGGTCAGATGGTCCACCAGCCTCAACCTGCGCAGATCATTGGCAAGCTCACTGGCAAAGAAACGCATCTCGCTCCGGATACCTTCCTGCACCGCCCTGCTCTCACCGGCCAGCCCCTGGGCCATGAACAGAAAGAAACTCCGGTTGGCCTGCGCGTGGCTGATAAAGATGGCCACCGACTCTTCAATCAGTTTGTCCGCCTGCAACACATTCGCCCGGGCTTCTCGCATCATCCTGCGTAGCACCAGGCCCAGCTCATCCACAAGCTGCAACCCCAGATCGTCCATATTGCGGAAATGCCGGTAAAACGAGGTGGGCACCACGCCTGCCTGACGTGTCACCTCCCGGATACCAAGACTGGCGAAATGCCGGCCCTTGCCTACCAGGGTTAACGCCGCGGTCATCAGTTTCTCGCGGGTTTCACCGGGCTTTCTTCGCTGTTTTTCCGCCATCCTGTACCCATACCGCCTGCCGTTAGCCAATGGTTCACAAGTGTACACATCCCAAAAAATAAAAGTACAGAATGCTTGTCATTTTGAGCCATTACGAGCTCAGCCGTTGTCTGCTGACGCAGTCGTGTGTACATTCGTACACATTAGTGAACACTTGTACACACGGACAACAGAAAGCCTCAGGGAGGCAATGACCATGTTAGCGAAACAGACCCAGCAAAAAGCCCTTCACTGGCTCGGCAGGCAGCTATTCAACCGGGATGACCCGGAAGCGTTTTTTGACCCACTGCTGGAACGCATCAACCCCATGTGGGTACAAGAGTACACACCGGCCAGAGTGGAGCAGATCCTTCCTGAAACCGGGGACACCAAGACACTGGTTCTGAAACCGGCCAGGCGCTGGTCGGGCTTCCGCGCGGGCCAGCATGTGAACATCTGTGTTGAAGTGGATGGAATACGCCGAAACCGCACGTTCAGCCTCTCGAGCTCACCCCTGCTCTGGCAGGAACAGGGACTGGTCACGCTGACCATCAAACGCCTTCCCGGCGGCCTGGTGACCAACTGGCTTCACGATCACCTGCAAACTGGTGCGGTAATCGGTCTGGGCGAGGCCTTTGGTGATTTTCTGATACCAGAACCGGTCCGGCCGGTGCTGTTCATTGCCGGTGGCAGCGGCATCACGCCAGTGTTGAGCCAGCTTGAGACCATGGCGGCCCTGAGTTACCGGGCACCGGTGACACTGCTGTATTTCGTCAGAACCCGCGATGACGTTATCGCCCGGGAGAAACTGTTGGCCCTGAAGGCACGCTATAGCGCCCTCACGCTTAATATCATCGCCACCAACGAGTCCAGGGAACCCCGCTACCTGCGTGGCCAGGATCTGGATGCAGTGCCGGGCATCAAGGCTCGGCAGGTCTATCTCTGCGGCCCCAAAGGCCTGATGGATCTGGCCCAGGACCTCCTCTCCGAGAGAGGCTTTGCTGACGCGGATATCCACAGCACGTTCTTTTCCGTGCCAAGTGCCAACCTTGGAAACGAAACGCTCGGTGGTGAGGTTCAGTTTGAGAGCAGCCAGATGATGGTCGGTTCCGAGGGCGATGCCACCCTGCTGGAAATCGCCGAAGCCGCCGGACTGACCCCGCGCCACGGATGCCGCATGGGCATCTGCCACCAGTGCAGTTGCCGGAAAACCACGGGTACCGTCATCAACCGTCTGACCGGCCAAACTTCCGGCCCCGGCGAGGAGACTGTCCAACTTTGTATCTCCGTTCCCCGCGGCCCGGTCTCACTCGACCTTTAATAACCCACATCCGATTTTATTGCGGGGTAAGAGTGCACCGCAGGGAGTATGACCATGAAAAAGATGACCGAAGCGCAACTCGCAGAACTTGAAACAGATCTGAACGCGATCCGGGAGGAGGTTCTGGCGGACCTCGGAGAACGGGACGCACGTTACATCCGGAGAATGATCCGGCTGCACCGGAGTCTCGAAGCCGGTGGCCGGATCATGATGCCATTCGGCTTCCTTCCGCCGGTGTTCGTTGCTGCCACGGCAACCCTGGGCATTGCCAAGATCCTGGAAAATATGGAGATCGGCCACAATGTCATGCACGGCCAGTATGACTGGATGAACGACCCGAGCCTGCATTCCCAGACCTACGA
The DNA here is from genome assembly GCF_003751355.1 of Marinobacter sp. 3-2. Classification (NCBI taxonomy): domain Bacteria; kingdom Pseudomonadati; phylum Pseudomonadota; class Gammaproteobacteria; order Pseudomonadales; family Marinobacteraceae; genus Marinobacter; species Marinobacter sp. 3-2. The sequence continues at coordinate 996,919 of NZ_RJUQ01000011.1, forward strand.
GTGGGATACGGTCTGCACAGGTGACTCCTGGCGCCGCACCCATAACTATGAACATCACACCTACACCAACATCATCGGCAAGGACCGTGACTACGGCTACGCCGTCTTACGACTGACCGATGACGAGCCCTGGAAACCCTGGCACACGCTGCAGTTCATCAATTACATTCTGCTTAGCGTGTTCTTCCAATGGGGCGTGGGCCTGCACGAACTCGAAACCGAGAAGCTGCGAAGCCGGGAAATAAGCTGGCGGGAAAAACTGCCGTTCCTGAAGCAATTCGCCCGCAAGGGTGGCCGCCAGGCCTTCAAGGATTACGTGTTCTTTCCGCTGCTCACCTTGCCGGTGGCGCCTGTTGTTCTGGCGGGAAATGTTGGCGCCAACCTGATCCGTAACCTCTGGTCATCCACCGTGATTTTCTGCGGCCATTTCACACAGGATGCGGAAACCTTTACCGAAGAGGAGTGTGAGGGCGAGAGCAAAGGCCACTGGTATCTGCGCCAACTCACCGGGTCTTCAAACTTCACCGGTGGTCGTTGGTTGCACATCCTGAGTGGGCACCTCAGTTACCAGGTAGAGCACCACGTGTTTCCTGACCTGCCTGCCCACCGATATCCGGAAATTTCCGCGAAGGTGCAGGAAGTGTGTCAAAAGCACGGCATACACTACAACACAGGTAGTTTTGCCAGTCAGTATGGAACAGTCATCAAGAGAATATTGAGGCATTCCCTGCCCGGAAAGATGGCTGGGCTTGCCAGAGCTGCCTGACCGGGTCGAGCCGGCCAGGCAAGCGAAGGGGGACCTGGCCGGTTCAGGCTATCTGAAGCAATCTCAAAAGCTGGGGTCTGTGCTGTTCCTGAATGACGTCGGCAAGCGTGTACTTGTCGAGCACCTCCAGAAACGCTTTCAACGCTTCCCCAAACATTGATTTGAGACCGCACACCGGCGTTATCTTGCACGCATTCTTGGAGGAGAAGCACTCCACGATGCTCAGATCCTGCTCGGTTTCCCGCACCAGGATGCCGATGCTGATATCCGAGGGCGAACGATGCAGACGCATGCCACCTTTTTTGCCACGGATAGTCTCTATATAGCCTTTTTTGTTCAACTGGTGCACCACCTTCATAAGGTGGTTTTTGGAGATATCATAACTGTCGGCGATTTCCTGTATGGTCGCCAGACGATCACCCTGTACTGCCAGATAAATCAGTACTCGAAGTGAATAATCCGTGTAACGGGTGATGTGCATTCAAAGCTCCAGTCGTTATGACAATCGTTCAGTAAGAAGGGCGGGTCACCAGGTAACATGCGGTGCCGCATAAAAACACGCCAGAAATCCCCAGCACCAAACCGGAAGCGCCCAACACAAACAGCATGCCCCAACTGAGCGCCATCATGCTGCACGCCAACACCTTTGCCCTTGCCGGCACCGCCCTGCGTGTGCGCCACTGATCAATGGCCGGCCCAAACCTCGGGTGATCTTCAAGCCACTGGGCAAAGGCTGGCGATCCCTTGCTGGCAAAAAAGGCGGCCAACAGGACAAAGATCGTCGTGGGCATAAGCGGCAAAACCACCCCGGCAAATGCCAGACCGATTGATATATACGCAAGAATGCGAAATCCGGTTTTCCCGATACGATCGCCCATCGCGGGGTTCTCACCAAGGTTCATAACTGCATCTATTCTACCGGGATTCAATGAACAGGTCTGCCCAACCGGCTAAGAAATACGAGTCGTGCCACATAGGCCACCTTGATGCCGACCGCGAAAATCAGCGTCCCGATGTGCGCCGCAATCTGAACGGGCATCGCAAGTGCACCTGCCAGAGGGTAGGCACACGCAATTGTGATCAGTAAACCCAGCACCGATAGTCCCAGAGCGCTGTTCGCCGCGAACAGCCATTTTTCGAAGCCACCCATAATCAAACCCTTAACATATATTTCCAATACTTTTTTAAGATAGCCACACTCTCGTGAGAAATCAACCATAAAGATTGCGCTGTTCTGCACGAATACCTCTAAATCAACTACGCATTCGGGGATACCCCTAGAAAAAGTTGACACCTGAAATACATCAAATCAATATTTAGTCATTAAAGACATATTTTGTATAAATGTTTTAGGAGAAATGACCATGAAATCAGAACACGTCAAACGGAGCAAAACAGGGGGAGCGCACCATGGCTAAATACCGCCGCCTATGGTTTTTGCTGATCGGGATCTTGGCAGCAACATTCACATTGCTGGGCTATTTCGGAGCCGAGGTTTATCGCGCAGCACCGCCAATTCCAGACAGGGTTGTGTCAGCAAACGGCGACACCCTGATGACGGAGAAAAGCATTCTTGACGGGCAGACGGCCTGGCAGTCCGTTGGCGGCATGCAACTAGGCTCGATATGGGGTCACGGCGCCTACCAGGCGCCGGACTGGACCGCCGACTGGTTGCACAGGGAGCTGGAAAACTGGTTGGAAATAGGCGCCCGGGAAGAATACGGAGAGGGCTGGCACAGCCTCAGCGCGCAACAACAGAACGCCTTGCAATACGAACTGAAAACCGAGTATCGCGCCAACACCTACGACAGTAGTCGTGGCACCGCAGAAGTCTCGGAGCGGCGCGCAAAAGCGATAAAGCAGACCGCCGACTACTATCACAACCTGTTCGGTGCTGACCCTCTGCTGCAGTCCACGCGGGAAAACTATGCCATGAAGGAAAACACCCTGCCGGACCCGGAACGGCGGGAAAGGCTGACCGAGTTTTTCTTCTGGACGGCCTGGGCCGCCGCCACCGAGCGGCCGGACAGCAACGTTACCTACACCAATAACTGGCCGCACGAGCCCCTGATCGACAACAGGCCGAGCGGAGAGAATATAGTCTGGTCGCTCATCAGCGTGGTGCTTTTAATTGCAGGCGTTGGCGGCCTGATCTGGGCCTGGGCCTTCCTGCGCAAAGAGGATGAAGAACCCGAAGCGCCGCTCAAGGATCCGCTGGCTGCAGTCGGGCTCACGCCGTCCCAGAAAGCATTGGGCAAATATCTTCTGCTGGTTGTAGGTCTGTTCACGTTCCAGGTCATGGTGGGCGGCTTTACTGCGCACTATACGGTTGAAGGACAAAGCTTCTACGGAATCAATACTTCCGAGTGGCTCCCCTATTCCCTGATGCGTACCTGGCATATTCAGTCCGCCATGTTCTGGATTGCGACCGGTTTTCTCGCCGCCGGCCTGTTCCTAGCCCCCATCATCAACGGCGGAAAGGACCCGAAGTTCCAGAAGCTCGGTGTAGATATCCTGTTCTGGGCTCTGGTCGCGGTGGTTGTCGGCTCCTTTATTGGCAACTTCCTTGCTATCAACCAGATCATGCCGGCCAACCTCAGCTTCATGCTGGGCCACCAGGGTTACGAGTATGTCGATCTTGGCCGCCTCTGGCAGATCGGAAAGTTCCTTGGCATCGTGTTCTGGCTGTTGCTGATGCTCCGCGGCATCGTTCCCGCCCTGCGCCAGCCTGGCGACAAGAACCTGCTGGCCCTGCTGACTGCCTCGGTCGTTGCCATTGGCCTGTTCTACGGCGCTGGTTTCTTCTACGGTGAGCGCACTCACATCTCGATCATGGAATACTGGCGCTGGTGGATCGTTCACCTTTGGGTCGAAGGCTTCTTTGAGGTGTTCGCTACCGCTGCCCTGGCTTTCATCTTCTGCAGCATGGGTCTGGTGTCCCGCACCGTGGCAACATCGGCCAGCCTGGCATCCGCCAGCCTGTTCATGCTGGGCGGCGTGCCCGGTACCTTCCACCACCTTTACTTCGCCGGCACCACCACGCCTGTGATGGCGGTAGGCGCCACCTTCAGTGCGCTGGAAGTGGTTCCGCTGGTGGTACTCGGTTACGAAGCCTGGGAGAACTGGCGCCTGAAGTCCCGTGCACCATGGATGGAAAACATCCGCTGGCCGCTGACGTTCTTTGTGGCGGTTGCCTTCTGGAACATGCTGGGTGCCGGCGTACTCGGGTTCATGATCAACCCACCGATCGCTCTCTACTACATCCAGGGCCTGAACACCACGCCGACCCACGCCCATGCTGCCCTGTTCGGTGTTTACGGATTCCTGGCCCTGGGCTTCGCGCTGATGATCCTGCGCTACATTCGCCCGCGCATTGTCTTTGACGAGCGTCTAATGAAAGTCGGCTTCTGGTGGCTGAACATTGGCCTGGTAATGATGCTGTTTACCAGTCTGTTGCCGGTCGGCTTCATCCAGTTCATTGCCAGCGCCAGCGAGGGCCTGTGGTACGCACGCAGTGAGGCCTTCATGCAGAGCGATATCCTGCAGACCCTGCGCTGGGTCAGAACCATTGGGGACGTGGTCTTCATCGTCGGAGCCCTCGCCGTCACCTGGCAAGTGGTGAAAGGGGTCTTCTTCCCGGACCTGGAGCCGGTTGCCCTCGAAACTGATGAGAGCGGAACAGCCAGCGAGCTGAGCGCCTGATAGAGAGTGCGGGCCAGGGATGGCCCCTCTTTCTGAACCTCAACCAAGGAGTACTGTCATGACAATGACTGAACCTGTAACCAAGGCATCCAACGAAGAGTTGATCGAACATATCCTTACCCGTTATCACGACACTCACCGGGACCAGCTACCGGAACTGGTTCGGCTTTCCGAGCGGGTGGAAAGGGTCCACGGCGGCCATACCGACTGCCCTGCAGGCCTCTCGGCTCACCTTGCGCAGATGGCCGAGGAACTGGAGACCCATATGGCGAAGGAAGAGCAGATTCTGTTCCCGATGATCTCCCGCGGCATATCCGGCATGGCGTTGGGTCCAATCTCCGTCATGCGCGCAGAGCATGAAAGCCACGATTCGGCCCTCATCCGCCTGGATACGCTCACCAATAATCTGAGCCTCCCCGAGGATGCCTGCAACACCTGGCGCAGGCTCTATGAACAGATTGCTGTTTTTCGTGAAGACCTGAAGGAGCACATTGCTCTGGAAAACTCGGTGCTGTTTGCCCGGATAGACGGCCTGACTGCCCAAGGGTAATGGGCTTACCTCCCGAGGGGTATCGGAATTGGTGATCCAATCTGCAATACTTGGGCTATACTCAGGTTAAAAAACAACCGGCAACAGGACCCTCCCGATGTCCCAGAACAAGCTGACAGACCGTTTTGGTCGCACTGTCAATTACGTGCGTCTGTCCGTCACTGACCGTTGCGACTTCCGCTGCGTGTACTGTATGGCCGAGGATATGACCTTCCTGCCCCGTCAGCAGGTTCTCACCCTCGAAGAAATCGCTCGCGTTGCCCGTAGCTTTGTGGATCTCGGTACCGAAAAAATCCGTCTGACCGGCGGCGAACCGATGGTACGAAAGGACATTCTGGAGCTGGTCAAGGAAATCGGTACCTACGGCTTGCGCGACTTCGCCATGACTACCAATGGCAGTCAGCTCGCCACCATGGCAGAGCCTCTGCGCAAGGCGGGGATGCACCGCCTGAACATCAGTCTGGATTCTCTGGACCCCGAAAAATTCCGCAACATCACCCGCACTGGCAAACTCTCGCAGGTTCTGGACGGTATTGATGCTGCCCGGGAGGCCGGCTTCCGGGGCATCAAGATCAATACCGTGGTCATGAAAGGCCGCAATGATGAAGAGGTCCCCGAGCTGGTCGAGTTCGCCCGGAAAAAGCAGGTGGACATCACCTTTATTGAAGAGATGCCCCTGGGCGAGATTTCCGAGCACGATCGCGGCCTGGCGCTGTGCACCAGCGAAGAGGTTCGGGACATTATCCGCAAGCACCACGAGCTGGTTCCGGCAACCGAGGATTCCGGCGGTCCAGCCCGCTACTACCGTATGGAAGATAGCGAAACGCGGGTGGGTTTCATTTCTCCCCACTCCCACAACTTCTGCTCGACCTGCAACCGGGTCAGAGTCACCGTTGAGGGGCGGCTGCTTCTTTGCCTCGGTAACGAGCACTCGGTGGATTTGCGCCGCGTGCTGCGTGGAAACCCGGTGACCGATGACAAACTGCGCGAGACCATCATCAACGCCATGGATCTGAAGCCGGAGCGGCATCACTTTTCAGCGAATGGCGATGTGCAGATTCTCCGCTTCATGAACATGACCGGCGGCTAAGCGGCCAGTACAACGAAGGGGGCAGATGAAGACTTTCATCTGCCCCCTTTTTCATTTCTGGTGGTCCATTCCATCCATACTGTGCATTGCCATGCCGCTATTCAGGTGGTCCATGGTGATTTCCTGAAAAGCCAACACCTTACCGCCATGTTCTCCTGCGAATGTCTCGGCCTCGGCCTTTGCTGCAAATGAAGCAAGCGTTGGCCCCATTGCGCCTGTACGACTGGAACCGACCACATAGAAAGCGTCACGGGCATCAATCAGGGCAGTGTCGGTGGGGCTTTGCCATTCGGTCTGGGCCATATCGTGCACATAAAGGGTGTGATCACGGTTTGCATTCTCTGGCTGCAAGAACCACGCGAACATGTCTCGAGTGGAGCAGAATTTTCGAACCTGCTGGTCTTTTTCAGTGAAGGCCTGGCCTTTGGGGCCGGGAAAACCCTCGATAACCATGCCGCAGACGTGGCATTCGTCGCCGCTTTCGAAATGGACCGGACCAGGCGTGCCGGTGGATTGCTCCTCGCTGCCTGAGCAAGCGGTCAGCGTAATAACTGCAAAGACGGCGAGGAGCCAGTTGAGTTTGCTTGTGTTCATCGGGACAACTCCGTTCAGATACGGCGGTTTCGGAAAAGTAACAGGGCGCCTGCCAGCGGGATGACAAACCAGAACACCAGACCTATCCACAGTCCCGTGGCCCCAATGGGAAGGTCGGCTCCCAGGCTGAGAACGCCACTGAGCTGTGCGCTGTCGCCGAAGGCAACAATATTAAGCAGGCGGTAAATGTCGGTGGGATTGAGCATCAACAGCCAGGGCAGCAGTTCCGCGCTGAACTGGCCCTCGCTGGCCACAAGGGTTCCCAACAGCATCAGATCGAAGATCAGTACGAAGAAAAACCAGATCGCCAGGGCCAGACCGGCGGCGATAGGCTTTTCGCTGACCCGAACACTGATCACGTAGGCAAGGGCAATAAACCCCCATCCCAGCAGCACGGTGGAGCCAATAAACCGCAGCATGGCTGCCGCGAGACTGGCAATGGCAACGTCTTCCACCAGCACGGCAATAGCAACGCCAGCGACACCGAAACCGATCACAGTGGCAAGAGCAAGGGTCAGGCCGTGGCCCAGGAACTTGCCCAGCAGCAGTTGGCTTCGACTCAGCGGGTACGTCAGCAGCAGCAGGAGCGTGCCACCCTCCTCTTCGCCGACGATGGCATCGTATGCCAGGAGCAGTGCGATCAAAGGAATCAGGAAAATTCCCAGGCTCGCGAGACTGGCGATGGTGGCTGGCGTCGAGGCGTAGCCAACCTGGCCGGAGGCCGCGGCGCCGAACCAGGCGATGCCGAGGGCCAGGGTGGCGAAAACCAGAGAGATCGCCATCAGCCAGCGGTTGCGCAGGCTGTCGCTCAGTTCCTTCCGGGCAATGGTCCAGATGCTGGTCATTGGCAGCCTCCCCGATGGGCCAGGCCACCGGCACCGATAAAGTGCACGTAGATATCTTCCAGGCTGGGTTGGTGAATACCCACATCAGCCAGTTCACCCGATTCGAACAGCGTTTGCAGCAGAGCCATCTTCTCCCGCGGTTGTACATCCACCCTCAAACGGCCATTGCCGGCTTTCACCATCAGCCCGTTGCGACTTGCCGAGCGATCGACGACCTTCTCAAGTGCACAAATGCTGTTGGCAGGATCCAGCGACAGTGTTACCGGCATGTTCGCCTGCCTGCGGAGCGCGGTCAGATCACCGGCCGCTTTCAGTGCGCCCTCAGTCAGAATCGCCGCCCGGTCAATGTAGGGCTCGACACCCGGCAGAACGTGGGAACACAGAACAATCCCCGCGCCCCCATCCCGCAAATCCCGGAGCAGCCGGTAAAGATCGGCCGTGGCCACCGGATCCAACCCCACGGTCGGCTCATCAAGCATGAGAAGCTTCGGCTTGCCCAAGAGCGCCTGGGCAAGCCCTAGGCGCTGCCGCATGCCTTTGGAATAAGTTTTGGTGCGGGCATCCATGGCATCGCTCAAACCCACCTGCTCCAACAGCTCGGGCACCTGTTGTAACGAAGCGCCTTTGAGCCGTGCGAAATGGCTCAGGATCTCCCGCCCGGTCAGCTGCGGGTAGAACATCACATTCTCCGGCAGGTAACCAATGTGCTGGGTAACCTGAGGATCTCCGGCATGGCCGCCAAGCACCGATACCGTGCCCTGGGTCGGCTGCATCAGGCCGAGGATAAGCTTGATCGATGTGGTCTTCCCGGCACCGTTGTGGCCGAACAGACCCAGAATCTCACCCGGCTCCAGGCTCAGATCAATACCTTGCAGCACCGGGCTCTTGTCGTACCGGTAACTCACATTTTCAAGACGAAAACAGCTCATCGGATCTCCGTTTTCAGATCGGCGGGAATTCGCATCAGGGGATGAGAATCGGCAACTCCTGCGTCTTTCACTACCGGAAACGTATCCTGCACCCAGCGCAGGGTATCCACTGCCGGGCTGAACATCAGAATCTTTGCTTCCGGATACTTCCACAGTAGCCGATCAATATTGTCGTTGGGCTCATAGGGCACGTCGCCAACCCCATCCTGATTGCGATCCCAGCCCAGATAATCGCTCCAGTAATTACCCCTGCCATCCCTGGACCACTCCTGGGTCCGCGTGGCCACATACTTCACCTGGCGCTGGTTGTTTACGAACGCGTTGCCAAACACCTCGTTGTCTTCCGAACCGGCGGTCAGGTGAATCCCGATGTTACTGTCGGCAAGTACATTGCCTTCGAACGTGTTGTACAGCGAGTTGTAGATAAACACCGCCTTGCCTTCGGCGCCTTCAATGGTCACCCCTGCGGTCTGGCCCTGTGACACGCCCTTCACCACGTTCCCCCGCAGCTCTGACTGGGTAATGAAATTCATCAGAATCCCGTAGTTCTCATCATTCACCGACCGGTTGTTGATCACCGTCAGACGCTTGCTCTGCATCAGCGCATAACCCGTTCGCGTGTTCCGGGTAACGTTGTTCTCAAGCAGATTGTTCATCGAGTACATGTAATGAATGCCATAACGCAGATCCGCCATCTCATTGCCGCGGATCGTATTGTTATTGGCCGTCTCGATATAGATCGCATCCCGGGTCTGACGAATGTCATTGCCCTCAATCAGGGCCCCGGTCGTGTTGAACAGATGAATCCCGTTACCCCGGTCATTCGGACGCAGCGAGTCATCACCTCGAATCGTATTATTGCGAACCGTCACATCCGACGTTGCATCCAGCCACACCCCAAAACCCGGCCCCTCTAACCGGTTGTTCTCCACCACGGCACCACGCGCCTCCCGGGCCACAAAAATCCCCGCATCCAGCTCGTTCAGATTGCTGCCCCAGTTACGAACGGCACAGCCGGAAAACGTCACCTCCTCGGCGACGATATCCACCGCATTGCCCTGCCCGCCCGGGTCAATCACTGTTTCTTCATGACAAGACACAGACACCCCGGGCACCCGGATTGCCAGAGACGAAATCTGTTCAGGGGGAAGCTCAAAGCTCGCACCAGGCTCCAGAGCATCAAGCTGTTCTTGCAGGTCCGCTTGCGCGGTCAGCGAAAACAGAGCGACTGTCAGGGCCACTCCATAACGCACGATTCGATACATCAACGTTTCTCAAAAGTAAGGAAATTGGCGAACTGCACTCTGTCTCAAGCAAATCGATGGCAAAGGGCTTTCCGAAACCGTAGAGGGCCAAGGATGGCCCGATCCGAGCCCTACAGGGACGTACTCGCGGGCGTGTTTCGGAAAGCCCTTTGCCATCGGTTTGCCACTCCCAAACAGCAGGCTTGCCGGGGCCCGACCATCAGGCCCCGGGAAGACCGACCTAAATCAGGCCTTCTCTACAATCATGCGACCGCGCATCTCCATATGCAGCGCATGACAGAACCAGTTGCAGTAGTACCAGTGCACCCCGGGGCGATCCGCCTTGAAGGTCACTGAAGACGTCTGCTGCGGACTGATCTCCATGCTCACGCCATGGTTCACCATGCAGAAACCGTGAGTCACATCCTCAATGGTGTCCAGGTTGGTCACGTACACCGTCACCTCATCACCCTGCTTCACCTTGAACTCGGTCATCCCGTACTGCGGCGCAATCGAGGTCATGTAAACACGAACCTTGTTGCCATCCCGGATAACCTTGTTGTCGGCTTCCAGAGTCACACCATCCTTCTTGGCCTGCTCAACAGCAGAGGCAAAGAACGGATCGTCGCGCTCGTAGATCTTCCGTGTCTTGATCTGATCACGACGTACAAGGATACAGTCGTGGGGCTCAGCGAAGGTCGGGCCGTCGTGAACCAGCTTCATCTCCTCGCCGGAGATATCGATCAACTGGTCGTTCTCCGCGTGCAGAGGTCCAACCGGCAGGAACCGGTCCTTGGAGAACTTCGACAGTACCACCAGCCACTTGCCATCAGCATCCCGGGATTCGGTCAGGGACGCGTGGTTGTGGCCCGGCTGATAATGCACGTCCAGCTTCTGGCGGATGTAGTTCACATCCTCGCCGTTGTAGTGCCTGATGGCATCGGCAATGTTCCACTTGGCCACCTGGCTGTCGATAAACAGAGTGGTGTAGGCATTGCCACGGCCGTCAAAGGTTGTGTGAAGGGGCCCAAGACCCAGTTCTGGCTCGCCCACCACGGTATCCCGCGGCTCGATCTTGCCATCAAACAGATCATCCAGCTTGTCGATCGCAATGATGGTCACCGTCGGAGACAGCTTGCCGTTGGCAATGAAGTATTTGCCGTCCGGGGAGGTATTCAGGCCGTGCGGGTTCTTCGGAACCGGAATGTAACGGGTCAGCTCCGAGCCGGCACGACCGTCTACCACAGGCACCTTGGAATCACCCAGGGTCTTGTAGTTGCCATTCTTGACCGCCTGTTCAATACGCTCGATGTTGAATACAACGGCCCAGTCGCGATCGTTGCGCATGGTACCGGCCAAATCCAGCGCCTTCTCCGAGTTGTAGCAGGTGGAGCAGGCGTATTTGCCGGTGTAGTCGGCATCGGTGTTATCGAGGTTACCGTCAACAATCACCTGGAAGGCCACCTCCATGGTTTCCGCATCCAGGGCGTTAAACATGGTAAAGCTGCTCTCAAGGCTGGTGTCGCTGCCGTCATTCGGATGGGGAATGACATACTCGGCGTTGCAGAACACATACTTGGTCTTGGGCACCTTCTGAAGCCGCAGGCCGTGAATGGCCTGAACGTTCGGAATCGTGGTGATCTTGTCACACTTCATGATATCCAGACGGATCCGGGCTACCCGGGTGTTGGCCTTGTCGTTGATGAACAGGTATTTGCCGTCGTAACGACCGTCCGTCATGGAAATGTGGGGGTGGTGGGAATCGCCGTTCAGGTGGGTATTGTCATGGCCCAGAACGTCCTTGCTCTCGTTGGTGATGCCCCAACCCGTGGCGGAGTCCACGTTGAAAACCGGAATCCGCATCAGTTCACGCATGGAGGGCACACCCAGAACCCGTACTTCCCCAGAATGACCACCGCTCCAGAAGCCGTAATACTCATCCAGCTCACCGGGGTGCACAATAAAGTTGTTACGGGCTTCTTCGGCCGCCGCAGCGAACGACTCACGGGACATCACTGCACCTCCAAGCCCCGTTGCACCGGCCACGCCGGCCAGTGCTGCTGCGCCCATGAACCGGCGACGGCTCTGGCCGCTTTCCGGCAGCTCCGGCGTATTCCTGGTCAGATCATCTTTCTTTTTCATAACATCCAACTCCGTTATTGGTAATGGCGGTTTTACTTCTCATGCTTTCTTTTTATGGGACTGCTCAAGTCACCTGAACCACTGGAATTTCCTCCGGGTGGCCCGGTGCGTTACGACCCCGGCGCTTGCCGCGCCGTTTTACGATCAGCGGCGGGCACTTGTGGTCATCGAAATAGGTCATCTGGCAATCCAGGCAGTAATGGCATTCCATGTAATTGATGTGCCCGTCCGGGTGGATGGCCTGTACCTCACACTCGTGATCGCACAGCCGGCAGGGATTGCCGCATTCCTTGCGCCGCTTGAGCCAGTCGAACACCCTCAGCTTGGTCGGCAACGCCAGTGCTGCGCCCAGCGGGCACATGTACCGGCAGAACACCTTGCGGGTGAAAAGGTTGACCACCAGCAGCAGGGCGGCGTAGATGACAAATGGCCAGCTGCGATCGAATTTCAGGGTGATAGTGGTCTTGAAGGGCTCAATCTCGGCCAGTCGCTCGGCGGTTGCCATGGAGTCCAGGGATACACCGAACAGCACCAGCAGAACGATGTACTTGATGGCCCAAAGCCGCTCGTGCAAAGCGAATGGCACGGTGTACTGGGGTACCTTGAGTTTGCGGGCGATCTCGTTCAGCAATTCCTGCAGCGCCCCGAACGGACACAGCCAGCCACAATAAACCGCCCTTCCCCACAGCAGTATGATGCCGGCGACCACGGCCCAGAGGATGAAAATGACCGGATCAATCAGGAAGGTGTTCCAGCTGAAGCCACTGATGAGACTGTTGGCAAAGGTCAGCACGTTAACGATGGACAACTGACCCATCGCATACCAGCCAATGAACACCAGGGTATAGGTGAGAAACGCGTGGCGGATCCAGCGCATCATTTTTGGCTTTTTGACCAGCCAGTCCTGGAAGAACAGGATGAACAGCAGGACGCCGATGCCAACGCCCAATACCGTGATCTGGAATTCACGCTGGTACCAGACCTGCACCCACATGGGCTGGTCCGCCAGCATTTCCTCTTCGGTCAGGACCGGTGCGGGTCGGGTATAGTACTGGCCCGGTAACTGGTAAGTGAGCGGGAAAACCTGAAACTCACTGTCCAAGGGCCCGGTCTGGCGCTTGACCGTGAGTTCCAGAGTCCATTCGGTGCCAGGGTCAAAATTGTACTGCTGGCGAATGATGAAAATCGCCATCTCGGAAAACTCCGGCATGCCCTCGGCATAAACGTCACTCAACCGGTAGAAATCCAGATCACGGAAGTTAAAGGTGTCACCAAACTGGCGAATCTGGATACGATCGAAGATGCCGCCGCGAACGTAACCCGATCCTTTGAAGGAGTAGTCACCGCTGGCCATGACGGCGATCGCATGCTCGCCTTCTTTCAGCTCACCGGTCAGCCACTGGAACTGGCTCTCGCCCAGCAGGTTGCGACCAATGGTGGGTACATCCAGATAAGCGGTGTACAGGTCGATAAGGGGCTTGCCACGCTGTTTCTTCGGCGTGGTATCAATGCCTTCCGCAGCAGTTCCCTTGAAAGCATCATCCACCTGGCCCCTGGTGAGCTTGAGCCGACGTACAGACCCTTCACCCAGCAGCGTTTGCCAGCTTTTCTCCTGGAAGGTGTCGGCCTGAATGTTCGCGGGTGACGGACGGGCATCGCTCAGGCTCTCAACCAGGCCCAGCTCCGCCGCAACGCGGTGGGCGGACTTCATAATGACCTCGTTCACTACCATCACCGTGACGGTAGCGCCCGACAGGCCGTCCACGGCCACCTTGCGTTCCGTGGAGGTTCCGCCAACAGTCACCCGCTGATCTGCCTTCAGACCCACGTACTGGTCGGTAAACTCGTGCAGCTTGGTCTCGGGAATACCAACAAGCAGAATCGGTTCGTGATGCTCGATAACACGGGTATTTACGATGCTCCCTTCGGTATCCAGGACCACGACAATATTCAGAGGCTTGCCCGAATAGGCCGGAGTCTGAACAAAATCCAGGGACTGATAGGCATACCCTTTGAGCTCATCTCCCGAGTACAACTCCTGAATTGCCCGGTTGCCCTCACGGGGCTCCACGGCATCCACGCCGGGCAACGTTTGCTGTATTACCTGGCGACCGGCCACCGGTTCGTATTCAGACAGCGGCGCTGCTTCCAGAGCCGGGGCTATGACGAAGGCAAAAACGAGGAAAACGAGGCGGAAAAAAGCGGACACAGAAGACTCCTGGAGAAAAACGCCCTATTGCTTCAGCCTAGGCGAATTAGAGGAAAATCAAATACCTCTTATTGAATACACCCGGCGGATGGTTCCATCTCATAAACGCTGTCAGCCGAGGCTGACAGCGTTGCCCTGTGAATCGAGAGGGAGGTAGTTGTTGATATGGCCAAGACGGATGGACTCCACCATCATGGTCAGCGGCTGCTGCGCCTCATCGGTGGACGGGGGCGTGCCACCGCGCCCGGACATGGCGGCGACGAAGACGACATCCCACGCCTGGCCCGTAGCCCGGGATTCCTCAGAAAGGACCTTAAAATCCGGTGCCTCATCGGGGGTTTTGTCAACGCAGACCACCGGCGTCAGGGCACCACCCTCGCCGCGCTCAAAGGCGGCTTTTTCTTCCGGCGAAGCCTCGTCCGGCAACTCGGCCCGACAGAAAACGAATAGCAGGCGCTGAGGTTCCTGCTGGCTGTAGGAGGCCTGAATCAGGTCGCTGTAACTGCTGATCATGCTGGTGAATCCTTGCTGGTTCCGGGCCGCTGCGCTTTACGCCTGGCGGGCAATGAGCTGATCGGACGAGGCGAGTCTGCGTATTTCGTCGCACACTTCTTCCACGGCATCGTTGCCGTAGCTCTGTCCATAGTGTTTCTTGAAGCCGAATTCGTAGAGGCGGACATGGTCATCGGGCTCGACTCCAATGTTCTCCAGACAGGCACGGGCGCAATGCAGTGGGCAGCCATCGATCACCGTGAGCTTGCGCCCGGATCTGGCGGTCTTGACCAGGGAGGGCACCTTGCCACCCACGCCGGAGATGCAGGACATCTCGAATTCACCGGCATGGTCGAGCGTCACTGCTGCATTGTTGGCCAGCTGTGCGACATCGGAGCAGCCAGAACAGGAGTAGATCAGCGGTCGCTGCTTTCTTGCTGTCACGCTTCCTCCTTTCGGGAGCCTGGAGGGTGGATAATTGGCGGTTACTGGCTGATCTCAATCAGGCGACCGGGATCGGAGATAAACAGCCGACTGCGATTGACCCGCACAAGGCCGTTGGATCTCAGGTCCGCCAGAATCCGGGAGAAGGTTTCCGGCTGCATGGCCAGTCTGGACGCGACCAGGCACTTTGGTAGCGGCAGCTCCACCTCACCGCCCTCTTCTGCTCCGTTGGGCAGCAGGTCGATCAGGTAGCGGATCAGCCGGTCCCGGGCGTTCTGAACGGTCATGATCTCCAGGTCGTGAAACCGGGAAACCGCGCGTTTCGCGTAGTGCCGAAGCGCCGCCTGGGCATATCGGGGATTACTTTCCAGCATGTCCTGATAGGCCTTGACCGGGATCATCAGAACTTCGCTGGATTTCAGCGCCTCGGCGTAGCAGGCGTAGCGTGGCGGATCAGCGTAAATCATGACTTCGGCGAAGCAGTCGCCTGGGGCGATGCTATCGAGGGTCCGGTCGATGCCGGAGGAATCCAGGCGGTAAAGCCGCAAGCGACCAGAGATCACGAAGAAGAAGTTGTGGGCCGGCATGTCCTGGCGATAAAGCAACTGGTGATGGCCAAGACGGACTCTTCGGGATTGCTGGATCAGGTGCTGCAGGTCCTTGCCGCTGAGTTCCGAGAACAATGGATGACTGCGCAGGGCCTGGAGGCCGTCTTCGTCGTCAAAGGGTTTGCTGATGGCGACAAGCACGGGTTTGGTATAGCGGGTTTGGGCCGCTTGGGTCAGTGCCATGGGGCTATCCTCTTTGCATATTCATGCATTCGAAATCATGATTTAAATAGTAGAAGGATACGGGGCGAAAATCGCTCCCCCCATGGGGGTAGTTGAGGGGTTATTCGGGAGTAATTGATCTATCGCAAAGTGTTTTATGGCTAACTAATTGAGCACCGAGAACCAAGAATTTGGGCGTATGGATTGCGAGCACAGGCTGGCACGGAGCTGCTTCCCAAAACACGCTCCTTGCGGCACATCCGTGTGGCGCTTGGGCTCCGCCATCCATGGCTCCGCACAGTTTTGGGAAGCAGCTCCGTACCAACCTCCGGGCAGTGGAGTCACCTTCTCTCGCTACCCTTCACTGCATAAGGGGTGAGTCAGGCAACTCCAGATCCACACCTTCCACCCCGGTTTCCGCGGCCAGAACCTGCAGGTACTGACGGAATGCCCGGCGGGTTACGCTCTCGCTCAGGTACTGCCGGATTTGCGGTTTTACATGCTCATAGGGAAGTTGCTGGCCGTCGATTCGCTGGTCGACGCGGACGATGTGCCAGCCGTAGCGGGTTTCGATCAGTTCCGGGTTGAGGCCTTCTTCCAGGGACAGGACGGGGCGCTCGAATTCTTCCACTGTCTGGCCCTTGCTGATCTGGCCGAGGCTGCCGCCCTGATGGCGGGATTCGCAGGCGGAGTATTGTTTGGCCAGTTCGGCGAACTGGGAGCGGCCGTTGATGAGGGACGACAGCAACTGTTGGCCGGCTTCTTCCTGGCGGATGCGTTCCTGGACGTCGTCCGGGGCGGCGGCAAGGAGTATGTGGCTGACGGCCATCAGCGTGGGGCTGCGGAAGCGGGCCGGATTGGCGTTGTAAAAGCGTTCGCAGTCCTCTTCGGTTGGGTCCGGTACGTTGAGTTCGAGTTCCAGGACACGGGCAATGCGGTCTTCTTCATCGGCAATGTCATCGAGCTTGAGACGGCTGGCCTGTTGCAGGAGGAGCTCGCGGATAACGAGGCTTCTGGCGGCTTCGTGCCAGGCTTCGGCGACTTCTTCGGCCGGGTGGTGCTGCATTTCCCGGGCGATGTCGTCTTCGTGGATCAGGATTTCCCCGACGTACACCGGCGGGAACTGGTTTCTGGGTTTTTCGGCATCGCCGACGGGGATGAGTTGCATAGCAATAACCTCGGTAAACATGGGGTCAGATGAATGCTTTCATCCGACCCCGTTTTCATTTGCATCAGGCGCGCTTGCGAACCACCTGGTACCTGCGCCCGAAATACTCCACCGGCACGCTGAGCATGTGCACCAGTCGGGTAAACGGGAAGAGTACGAAGATGGTCAGGCCCAGGAAGATGTGGGTCTTGTAGATCCAGTGCACGTCGGCAATGTAGCCGGCCACGCCGCCCTGGAGGGTGACAATGCCCTGGGCCCAAGCGGAGAACTTGAGCATGGTGCTGCCATCCAGGTGACCCATGGTGGGCAGAATGGTCAGCAGGCCGAGGGCCAGCTGAATGACAAGGATGACGATGATCATGTTGTCCGCAAAGGTGCTGCTGGCCTTGACACGTGGATCGGTCAGCCGGCGCCAGGCGAGCATGCTACCACCGATAATGGCCATCACGCCGGCGATCCCGCCAACCACGATTGCCATCACCTGCTTGGTTCCGGGAGTCATGAACGGCTCATAGAGTGCGTGCGGTGTCAGCAGGCCCACTAGGTGGCCGAAAAAGATCACCAGTACGCCAACATGGAACAGCACGCTGGCCATCACCATGTTCTTCTTGCGCAACATCTGGCTGGAGTGAGCCTTCCAGGTAAACTGGCCCTGGTCGTAGCGGGCCCAGGTTCCAATCACCAGAATGGCGATCGCAATGTAGGGATAAACCCCGAAAATCAGTGTGTTCAGATAGGACATCATTTCCGTTTCCTCCTGCGCCCTCAGGCGCGCCCTGCCTGACGGGGTGTTGCATCCGTCATCAGCTGATCACTCAGGTGAATGGTCTGGGTCTGTTCCAGTTCGCGGCGGCGCTGACCAACAACGCTGCTACTGCTGCAGGAACTGCCCTGATCATCGACAAACTTCACCATTTCCTCTTCCCAGACCTTGTCCAGGGCCTCAGGCGTGTCGTCACGTTCTTCCGAGGCGACAATCTGCGCCAGCTCCTGGCGATTGGCATTGCGGCCCGACAGGACCAGCAGGGAGTCCATCACCACGTGATAAAAGCTCTCCCGCTGGTACAGGCGCTCGCCCAGCAGTCCGAGGATGTGGTGGATGTCCTCCAGCCAGTTCCGGATCTCGTCCCAGGGGCGAGTGGAAAGGTATTCCAGGAACAGCGGCAGGTAGTCCGGCAGCTCCCGGGCGTCGATCTCCAGACCGTTGGTGCGGTACTCCTCCATCAGGTCCACCATGGCCTGGCCCCGGTCGCGGGATTCCCCGTGCACGTGTTCGAACAGCAGCAGCGACGTGGCGCGGCCTTTGTCGAACATGCCGACGTAGTTTTCCTGCATGTCCAGCAGGTCGCCATCGCACAGCATATCCACACAGCGCAGCAGTTGCTCCTTGTTCTGCCTCGGCAGCCGGCTGTCCTCGAGGACAGCGGCAATCAGGGCGTCTTTGGAGGCCTGGAGTTCTTCGGTCGGGTACTCAAGCACCCTTGCCAGTACTTTCAAAACTTGCATATCGGCCTCCTTATTCCTGCAGTTGCTTCGGATCGACCTGCTTCACGGTCGACAGCTTCTGGACCATGCTGGTGGTCTGTTTACGGCCACCGAACATGTTGAACTTGCTGTCGCCGTTGCAGCCTTCACCGAAGCTGAAGCCGCAGCCGTTGCGCTCGCCATGGGCGGTGGCATCGGGGAAGGCTTCCTTCGCCAGCTCACGGTGGCTGGTGGGGATCACGAAGCGGTCCTCATAGTTGGCGATGGCCAGGTAGCGGTACATCTCGTCCGCCTGGGCCTTGGTCAGACCGGCTTCCTCAAGGGCGCGCAGGTCTTCCTTGCCTTCCACGGTCTCTGCGCGCTTGTAAAGGCGCATGGCCATGATCCGCTTGAGGGCCAGCACGATCGGCTTCTCATCACCGGCGGTAAGCAGGTTGGCCAGGTACTTCACCGGGATCCGCAAGCTTTCGATCTTCGGCAGTACGCCGTCGAACTCGACCTTGCCGGCCTCGGCGGCAGACTGAATCGGGCTCAGGGGCGGTACGTACCAGACCATGGGCAGGGTGCGGTACTCCGGGTGCAGCGGCAGGGCCAGCTTCCAGTCCACCGCCATCTTGTAGACCGGGCTCTGCTGGGCGGCTTCGATCACATTCATCGGAATGCCATCTTTCTTCGCCTGCTCGATCACTTTCGGGTCGAACGGGTCCAGGAAGATTTCCAGCTGCTTCTCGTACAGCTCATGCTCGCCCGGGGCGCTGGCCACTTCTTCGATGCGGTCGGCGTCGTACAGCAACACGCCCAGGTAGCGAATCCGGCCGACGCAGGTCTCGGAGCACACGGTGGGCATGCCGGCTTCGATCCGCGGGTAGCAGAAAATGCACTTCTCGGACTTGCCGGTTTTCCAGTTGAAGTAGATCTTCTTGTACGGGCAGCCGGAGACACACATCCGCCAGCCACGGCACTTGTCCTGGTCGATCAGGACGATACCGTCTTCCTCACGCTTGTAGATGGCACCGCTAGGGCAGCTGGCAACGCACGCCGGGTTCAGGCAGTGCTCACACAGACGCGGCAGGTACATCATGAAGGTGTTTTCAAACTGGCCGTAGATGTCCGCCTGCACCTGGTCAAAGTTCTTGTCCTTGCGGCGCTTGGCGAACTCGGTACCGAGAATCTCTTCCCAGTTCGGGCCCCATTCGATTTTTTGCATGCGCTGGCCGGAGATCAGCGAGCGCGGCCGTGCCACCGGCTGGTGCTTGGTGTCGCCAGCGGTGTGCAGGTGCTGGTAATCGAAATCAAACGGCTCGTAGTAATCGTCGATCTGCGGCAAATCGGGGTTGGCGAAGATGTTCGCCAGCACCCGGAAACGGCCACCGATCTTCGGGCGGATCTTGCCGGAGCTGTCACGCATCCAACCGCCCTTCCACTTGTCCTGGTTCTCCCACTCTTTCGGGTAGCCGATACCGGGCTTGGTTTCGACGTTATTAAACCAGGCGTACTCCATGCCTTCACGGCTGGTCCATACGTTTTTGCAGGTCACTGAACAGGTGTGGCAACCGATGCACTTGTCCAGGTTCAGCACCATGCCGACTTGGGAACGGATTTTCATTTTACAGCCTCCTGAACAGTGTCATTGCCTTCACCGTCGAGCCAGTCGACGTTGTGCATCTTGCGAACCACCACGAATTCGTCGCGGTTGGAACCTACGGTGCCGTAGTAGTTGAAGCCGTAGGAATACTGGGCGTAACCGCCAATCATGTGGGTCGGCTTCGGGCACACCCGGGTAACCGAGTTATGGATACCGCCACGGGTGCCGGTGATTTCCGAGCCCGGAATGTTCACGATCCGCTCCTGGGCGTGGTACATCATGACCATGCCCGGCATCACTCGCTGGCTGACCACTGCCCGAGCTGCAATCGCGCCATTGGCGTTGAACAGCTCGATCCAGTCGTTGTCTTCGATCGCCAGTTCTTTGGCATCGTCTTCACTCAGCCACACGATTGGCCCACCGCGTGAAAGGGTCAGCATCAGCAGGTTGTCGCTGTAGGTGCTGTGGATACCCCACTTCTGGTGCGGCGTAATCCAGTTCAGCGCTTTCTCGGCATTGCCGTTGCTGCGCTGGTTCAGCATGCTGCTGACCGTCTTGGTGTTGATCGGCGGACGGTAGACCAGCAGGCTTTCGCCAAAGGCGCGCATCCACTCGTGGTCCTGGTAGAACTGCTGACGGCCGGTCAGGGTGCGCCAGGGGATCAGTTCGTGAACGTTGGTGTAGCCGGCGTTGTAGGACACATGCTCGTCTTCCAGGCCAGACCAGGTCGGGCTGGAAATGATCTTGCGCGGCTGCGCCACGATGTCCCGGAAGCGGATTTTTTCCTCTTCCTTGTTGGTGGCCAGATGGGTGTGGTCCAGACCGGTAATGTCGGAGAGCGCCTGCCAGGCCTTGACCGCAACCTGGCCGTTGGTTTCCGGCGCCAGAGTCAGGATCACTTCCGCAGCATCGATGGCGCTCTCAATTTTCGGGCGGCCGGCGTTGGCACCGTCGATGTGCTTGAAGTTCAGGTCCCCCAGGAACTTCACCTCTTTCTCGGTGTTCCAGTTGATGCCTTTGCCACCGTTCCCCAGCTTGTCCATGAGCGGTCCAAGGGAGGTAAAGCGCGCGTAGGTGTTCGGGTAATCCCGCTCAACGGTCATGAAATTGGGCGCCGTCTTGCCCGGGATCAGCTCGCACTCGCCGCGCTTCCAGTCCTTCACATCGAACGGCTGGCCCAGCTCGGCCGGCGCGTCGTGCAGCAACGGCAGGGTGACCACGTCTTTCTCGACACCGAGATGGCCTTCGGTGGCTTTCGAGAACGCCTTGGCGATGCCCTTGTAGATTTCCCAGTCACTGCGCGCTTCCCAGGCCGGATCGGTGGCTGCGGTCAGCGGGTGGATGAACGGGTGCATATCCGAGGTGTTCAGGTCGTTCTTCTCGTACCAGGTGGCCGTCGGCAGAACGATGTCGGAATACAGGCAGGTGGTGGACATGCGGAAGTCCAGGGTCACCAGCAGGTCGAGCTTGCCTTCCGGCGCCTCGTCATGCCATTTGACCTCTTTCGGCTTGGCGCCACCTTCGTGGCCCAGGTCCTTGCCCTGCAGGCCACTCTTGGTGCCCAGCAGATATTTCAGCATGTACTCGTGGCCCTTACCCGAGGAACCCAACAGGTTGGAGCGCCAGATGAACAGGTTGCGCGGGTGGTTCTGGGGCGCTTCCGGATCCTCACTGGCAAACGCCAGGGAACCGTCTTTCATGGATTGGGCCACATAATCAGCCACTTCCATACCCGCCTTTTCAGCCTCGGCCGCAATACCCAGCGGGTTGCGGTTCAGCTGCGGCGCAGACGGCAGCCAGCCCATACGCTCGGCGCGCACGTTGTAGTCGATCAGGCTGCCACCAAATTTGGATTTGTCCGCCAGCGGAGACAGGATCTCGTCGACACCCAGCTTCTCGTAGCGCCACTGCCCTGAGTGCGCGTAAAAGAAGGAGGTGGAGTTCATGTGCCGGGGCGGACGCTGCCAGTCCAGACCAAACGCCAGCGGTTGCCAGCCGGTCTGCGGGCGCAGCTTCTCCTGGCCAACGTAGTGGGCCCAGCCACCACCGCTCTGGCCGATGCAGCCACACATGATCAGCATGTTGATCAGGCCACGGTAATTCATGTCCATGTGATACCAGTGGTTCATACCGGCACCCACGATGACCATGGAACGGCCCTTGGTCTTGTCGGCGTTGTCGGCGAACTCACGGGCAATGCGGATCACTTTCTCGGCGGGCACGCCGGTGATCTTTTCCTGCCAGGCCGGGGTGTAGGGCTTCACCTCGTCATAGGAAGTGGCACCGTCATCCTCGCCCAGGCCACGGCTGATACCGTAGTTGGCGACCATAAGGTCATAGACGGTGACCACGCGACCTTCGGAGCCATCCGCCAGCTGGACCTTGCGGGTGCCCAGCTTGTGCTTGAGGATGTCCTTGATTTCCACATGCTTGAAGTGGTCGTGCTCGATACCACCGAAGTACGGGAAGGCCACGTCCACAACGTCGTCGTGTTTCTCGACCATGGACAGCTGCAGGTTAACATCGGAGCCCTTGGCGGTCTGTTTCAGGTTCCACTTGCCCTTTTCGCCCCAGCGATAGCCAATAGAGCCATTGGGGGCCGTCAGCTCACCGGAAGCCTCGTCGATTGCGATGGTTTTCCACTCGGGGTTGTTCTCTTCACCCAATCCGTCCACCAGGTCGCTGGCGCGCAAGAACCGGCCCGGCACGAAGCTACCGTCGTCCTTTTCTTCCAGCATGACCAGGTAAGGCATGTCGGTGTAGCGACGCACGTAGTCGGTGAAGTACTCACTGGGCTTGTCGACGTGGAACTCTTTCAGGATGACGTGGCCCATGGCCATGCCCAGGGCGGCATCGGTGCCCTGCTTGGGGTTCATCCACTCGTCGGACAGCTTGGAAACTTCGGCGTAGTCCGGCGTGATAGCCACGGTCTTGGTGCCTTTGTAGCGCACTTCGGTGAAGAAGTGAGCATCCGGGGTACGGGTCTGGGGCACGTTGGAGCCCCAGGCGATGATGTAGCCCGAGTTGTACCAGTCGGCGGATTCAGGCACGTCGGTCTGCTCGCCCCAGGTTTGCGGGGAGGCCGGCGGCAAGTCGCAGTACCAGTCGTAGAAGCTCATGCAAACGCCGCCAATCATCGACAGGTAGCGGCTGCCGGCTGCGTAGGAGACCATGGACATGGCAGGAATCGGCGAGAAGCCGATGATGCGGTCCGGGCCATACTTCTTGGCGGTGTAGACGTTGGAGGCGCCAATCAGCTCGTTCACTTCGTCCCAGCTGGAACGCACGAACCCGCCCATACCCCGGCGTGGCTTGTATTCCGCCGTTTTCTTGGGATCTTCAACAATAGACGCCCAGGCATCCACCGGATCCTTGTGCTCAACCTTCGCCGCACGCCAGAGCTTCATCAGATGCTTGCGCATAAGCGGGTACTTCAGGCGGTTGGCGCTGTACATGTACCAGGAGTAGCTGGCACCACGTGGGCAACCGCGGGGTTCATGGTTGGGCAGATCCGGACGGGTACGGGGGTAATCGGTCTGCTGGGTTTCCCAGGTCACCAGGCCGTTCTTGACGTAGATTTTCCAGCTGCAGGAACCGGTGCAGTTTACGCCGTGGGTGGAACGCACGATCTTGTCGTGCTGCCAGCGCTGGCGGTAGCTGTCTTCCCACTCGCGACTGACTTCGTGGGTTTCGCCATGGCCGTTGGCGAACGGCTCGCGCTTCTTCCTGAAGTAATTCAGTTTATCGATCAAATGACTCATGGTCTCTTTCTCCATCAACCCGTCTGCTGGATCGTTGCTCCGATTTGAGACCATTGTGTGTGAGAAAAACCGCGAAATCTGCGTGGTTACTACCTCATAACCCGCTTCTACCACCCAGGGGGTAGGCGGCCTATATCCCCGGGTGGAGAAGGTGCTCGCGCTCGTGCCGGCGACTTTCCCGGGCAAACAGGAACAGGCAGCCCACAAGTAAGAGGAAGAGAATCATGAAGACCGCACTGCGGATGCCCAGCCAGTGGTTCACACTGCTGAAGATCACTGGTAGAAGAAACGCCACGGAACAGGCGCTAACCAGAAGCAGCCCGGCAACAAAGGCCGCCACAGGCCGATTTTCGATAATGACCAGCCGCTGGAGACTACCCATGGTGCAACCCATGGCCAGCCCGAGAGTCACCACAAACACGCTCTCGACCTGCATGGGCAGGGCAAATTCAACACGGATCATGGCGTCGACGCCCTGGATGAAGAGCGTCATGGGTGGGTAGGACAGAACAAACAGCGCAATCAGGCAGACAACCAGAGCTCGGCTGACAACTCTTGCACTGCCGAACCGATCGGAAAAACCTCCGCCAGCGATCTGGGCCAGGGCTCCCGGAATAACAAACCATTGCGCCAGCCGGGCACCGGAATCCACCGGCAGCTCGAACTGTGACGACAGATAATCCGGCAGCCACAACGCCAGGGCAAAAAAACTACCGGCGACAATGCCAAAATAGCCGCAGAGCTGACCGGCTCTCCTTGACTGCATCTGGCGCAACAAGACCCTGACTGACGTTTCAGCGCTCGGGTCCGCCGCCGCGTCTTCCGGATCGGTCAGCATGACCAGCAAAGCAAGAACCAGCACCAGGACGATGAGGTACGCCAGCGGCACCCCGTGCCAGGAAAAAGCTTCATGAAACAGAGGCACCAGGTAGTAGTTGAATCCGGCGCCGGTGACTCCGGCACCGAATACCCCCAGGACAAGGCCCAGGCGTGGAGATTCACAGTGTCCCGTCACGAACTGTAACCCGGCGCTGTAGAATCCGCCCGCCAGCCCCAGTCCTCCAGCGGCGATCAGGTAGCCTGGAAAGGTGTCGGTGATTAAAAGTATCAGCATGCAGGCGGCAAGTCCGGCCAGACAGATCAGCATGATCCGACGGGCACCGAATTTCTGTGCAGCAATCCCTGCCGGAACGGCGAGTGCTGCCCCAACCGCCATCGGCATCGCCAGCAGGAAGCCAAACTGGATGTCGCTGAGATCCAGTTCCAGGCGCAGGTGGACTCCGGCTACCGCGAACAGGGTCCAGCATCCGGCAGCAACAACGAAGCCCGCCATCGCCAGCGGCAGTACCACCGCCAGTGACGCCAGCCGGTCCTCTGCACCATCCCTTTCGGACTTCATTACTTTTGCTCTGCTAAAAACCTGCTTTTCAGTTTCATCTTTTGATCACAAAAGGGTCAAAGATTATGATGGGTTACCAACCATTGGGGTAATTGACTATCCTCAAGGAGGTATCAGGGACTGTCCGGGCCGGGCATAATTCAGTCCGTCCCGCCAAATACATCGATGCGCAAAAGAGTCAATGACACCCAGAAGCCCGCTTGTAACCCGAATCGCCATCGTCGTCGGCGCCGTAGTGCTGACAGCCATTGTCAGCATGGCGACCACGCTTGCGGTTTCCAAAAGCATTGAAGGCAATGCCACCGCCATCAATCTGGCAGGTGCCTTGCGCATGGGGGCATTCCAGTTACTGGCCCGGAGTGCCGGCCCGGAAGCGCCGGCATCGGGGCCAGATTCCATCGTTCAGATGCTCGAACGTTACGAGGCCAAGCTGGCCGATTCGAGCATTACCCATGCGATCCCCGAGAGCCGGGAGCATCCGCTTGCCATTCAGTACCAGATGATTCTGGAATCCTGGGAAACCATGCTCCGGCCGGCCATGCAGAATCACGATCAGGGCACGCCCATAACCGTGAATATGCTCGCCTCAACGCAGCAATACGTTGATCGCGTGGACCAACTGGTCAAGATGCTGGAACAACGCACCGAGGCGCGCATTGACCTGCTGCACCTGATCCAGATCATCAGTCTGGCCTTTTCAATCCTGATCATCGTCGCGCTATTCATTGACCTGAAAAACCGGATTCTGCGGCCATTGCGCAAGCTGGTGAGCATTGCCAACGCCGTTGGCGAACAAGATTTCTCCCGCCGAGCCGACCTGGCCGGCTCGGACGAGCTCGCGCAACTGGGCCAGGCCTTCGACCAGATGACCAGCGAGCTGGCATTGACTTACCACGAGCTGGAGGAACGGGCACGCCTGAAAACGGAAGAGCTCGAAAAAAGCCACACGGCCCTCCAACTGCTGCACTCGGCAAGCCGCGACCTGTTCGCCAAGCACGACCTGTGTCACGGAGCGATCCCCATGCTTCAGGAACTTGAGCAGCTTCTGGGCATCGGGCCGATCCGCCTCTTTCTCCATGACAAGCAGTCCTCGGAACCAGTGGAAGCCATCACGACAGCCACCCGGGAACGCCCTTTCTACTGCCGTGATCATCATTGCAATGCCTGCCTGGTGACACCAGAGGCGTATGACGAGCTTCCCGTGGAAGCCAACGACGGTCGCAGACTCCTGCTTCCAATTCGCACCCCCGGGCAATTACTGGGTACTTTGGAAGTCTGGTACCCGGCCAAGGAAGGTCTGTCAAAAACCAACCGCCGCCTGCTGGAAACCCTCAGCGACCAGCTGGCCACCGCCATTTTCCTGGAACGTCAGATCACCGAGGAGCAGCAGCAGACCCTCGCCGAGGAGCGCACCGTGATTGCGCGGGAGCTTCATGATTCTCTGGCCCAGTCACTGTCATACCTGAAAATGCAGGTGGCCCGATTGCGCCGTCTCAATATTGAGGGCGAGAAGCAAGAGATTCACGAGGCCATTCTCGATGAACTGAGTAACGGCCTGAACAGTGCTTACCGGCAGCTCAGGGAGCTGCTGGCTACCTTCCGCCTGAAGCTAGATACGCCGGACCTGTTCACTGCCCTGCAAAAGACCATTGAAGAGTTCTCGGAGCGGCTGGGTAAACCGGTTGAGCTGCACTACAATCTGCCACCGCAAACCTTGTCGCCAAACGAGGAGATCCATACCCTTCAGATCGTGAGGGAAGGCCTGGCCAACGCGGTTAAACATGCGGATGCCACAGACATAACCGTGGATGTCCTGTTCGAATCACCGCAGGTGCGGGTCCGGATTCGGGACAATGGCAAGGGGCTGCCCGGCAGTGACCAGCCCGTCAATCACTACGGCCTGATCATCATGCAGGACCGTGCCCGAACGCTGGGCGGCAAAGTCGAAGTAAGCAACCGGGAGGAAGGGGGTGTGGAAGTCACCCTGGGCTACGTCCCCAAAAGCCGGAACCTGATTCCTACAGAAGCATCAAATGCCTGACAACAAGAGAGAACCTGATGTCTGAGTCACCCGCAAGTATTCTGCTGATCGATGATCACCCGCTTCTTCGCCAGGGCATCAAACAGCTGATCGACATGGAAGACGATATGGTCGTGGCTGGCGAGGCCAGCAACGCTGCCGACGGTATACGGCTGGCAACCGAGCTGGAGCCAGACCTGATCCTGATGGACCTAAACATGCCGGAGATGGACGGTATTGAAGCCCTCAAGAAGTTGCGGGAACAAAACATCAGTTCCCGCATTGTCATGTTCACAGTCTCTGATCAGGAAGACGACGTGGTAGCGGCTCTCCGGGCCGGCGCTGACGGTTACCTGCTGAAGGACATGGAGCCGGAAGACATGATCACCCAGCTCCATCAGGCGGCGGTCGGCAAAATGGTCATCAGCGACCGACTCACCACGCTGCTGGCCGAAGCCCTGCGCTCCAACAAGCCCCAGCAGGCATCACGCCCGGATTTTGACAGCCTGACCCCAAGGGAAAAGGATATCCTGCGTCTGATCGCCGAGGGACTATCCAACAAGATGATTGGCCGCAAACTCGACATCAGTGACGGAACGGTTAAGGTGCACGTGAAGCACCTGCTGAAGAAACTGAACCTGCGTTCCCGGGTGGAAGTGGCTGTCTGGGCAGTAGAGGAAGGCCTTCACAAGGGCTGAGTTATATCAAATCCTTCCGGAGAACTTTGCTTTACTCTAGGCCGGTTACTGACCGCCCGGAGTAAAGCATGGCTTTTCCACTAGCTTCCATCACCTCGCTGAACTCTCCCCTCGTGGAGCAGACGCTTTCGGTCTTTCGGGAATACCTGCCCTCCCCCGTGCCCGTGCTGGGCGCTATTGATCGCCGAATCCCGGTGCCCCTGAAGCAGCTGGCCGTAGAAGCGCCGCTTAATCGCATTTTTGCCCGGGCAATCGAAGACGGAGAATTTGATGACTTCGAAGGGCGGCGTATTCGCCTCGAGGTGCATGGTGGACAACCCGGTATCACCATTGGCTTCTGGGCCGAGCGCCTCAGAGTGGTCGACGGCCCTGGCGAGGCAACCATCCGCGGCTCAATGGCTGCTTTCAGAACGCTCGCGGAACGCAGGCAGGATCCCGATCAGTTGTTTTTCCAGCGTCGGCTGGTCATTGAAGGCGACACCGAACTGGGACTGCGCCTGAAAAACCTGCTCGACAGCGTGGATTGGAGGGTGAAGTTTGACTACCTTTCCACAAGATTCAAGAGCCGACCGTGGCGGCAAAGCAAACCCCAAATTTGAGGAAACCCAATGAATAAACATGATAGTGAGCTCCCAAAAACCTTCGTTGCCTTCAGGGATCGATTTCCAGAGCTTCAAGAAGTGCACCAGCAGCTCGGTAAAGCCCTCGCCGATGCCGGCCCTCTGGATGAAAAAATGCGCGCTCTGGTAAAGCTCGGCGTTTGCGTGGGAGCGGGTCGTGAATCGGCGCTGAAATCCCACGTTCATCGCAGTCTGGAACTGGGCCTCACACGCGAAGACATTGAGCACGCACTGGTGCTGGGCATGAACTCGATAGGCTTTCCTGCGACGGTGGCCGCCTGGCAATGGGCCCAGGAAGCGCTCAGCCAGGCATAGAGCTCAAACCGTTCTGATTCGTTTGGCCTTCACACTAAGCGCGCTGACGTTTTGAGGAGGGCCAGACGTCTCAAAGCTGGCCGCCCAGGATAAAATCTCGAAGCGCCACTGCATTGTTGTGCTCGGTATCTTTGGCAGCAAATACCAGCGTTACGCGCTTGTGGTCATTGAGCAGTTTCCGGAGCGTATCAAGGTCCTCAGAGGCATCGTCAGATTCAAGCTCTTTCAGATAGCGTTCACAAAATTCAGACCACTTGTCCGGATCATGGCCGAACCATTTGCGCAATTCGGTAGACGGTGCCAGCCCTTTCAGCCAGTGTGCAATGTCGGCATCTTCTTCGGCCACGCCCCGAGGCCAGATGCGATCCACCAATATGCGCAGACCGTCTGAGCGGCCAGAGGTTTCGTAGGCTCGCTTCAGGCGGATATCCATAAGCGCTCCCCCTCCTGAATTTCCCAGCCAATTTAACTCCGGATAATGAATATCTCTTGTAGTTTACGCTAATAGAATAACAGCCGAAGTCGCAGCAGCAGGTTTATCTGGATCAAGTCGGGACCAGATCCATCCCCGGCTTGCCATACCAGTACCCGTTGCAGGGGGGCGCCTCCACCAAATTCAGCGGATCGGTGGCCGGCAATTCACCCCGGCGTATCTGATCAAAGCGTCTGACCACTTCCTCCATGCCCTGATGCTCCGGGCTCAGGCGCACGGTGCTTACACCCATACGCTCCATATCCGGCAACTCCCGCATCAGATCGTAACGGGAGCCAGACAAGGTGGAAATGCCGTTGATACGGAACAGCTCCTGGCTTTCCCGGGAGCGCAATTCCATGCCATCCGGATGCTGCAGGCAGCGGAACTCACAATTGTCCTTGGGCAGGTTGTAATGGCGGGCGGTAAAGCAGCGGGAGGACCATGCCAGGGGCAGGAAGCCCCAGGAAAACACTTCGGCGGGAAGGTCCAGTTCTTCCTGCTGCAGCTCCCTGATTAACTGCTCAAGGGTTTCCTTGCCCAGCTCCACCGGCAGGTTCCATGCTTTCAGCCCCTGTTTGGCGAGGATCTTCAGGGTTGCGGTGTTGTAGATGTTCATCGAGGGACCGGTAACAAACGGAATCC
The DNA here is from genome assembly GCF_003751355.1 of Marinobacter sp. 3-2. Taxonomy (NCBI): domain Bacteria; kingdom Pseudomonadati; phylum Pseudomonadota; class Gammaproteobacteria; order Pseudomonadales; family Marinobacteraceae; genus Marinobacter; species Marinobacter sp. 3-2. The sequence continues at coordinate 1,026,864 of NZ_RJUQ01000011.1, forward strand.
TGTTCCGGATGGCCACCTGCAGAGCGCTCTGATCGTTGGCTTCCACCAGGAATTCATCCTGCTCACAAAACCGGCGCAGGCGACGCAAATCGGCCTCCGACTCAATCAACGTGAGCGTGGAGAGCACCACATTCTTGCCACAGGCTTTCAGATCACGGGCCAGATCGAGCCAGTCATCCGGTTTCAGTTCCCGCCGTCGGGAACACACCACTTCGCCCAGATAGATGGTATCCACCGGCCACTCGGCGGCATTGGCATAGAAATCGAAAACGGTCTGCCTGGACCAGAACCACAGGATCGGCCCCAAGGATAACTTCAACATGGATGGTAAAACCCTATTTCCATTTGCGATGGTAAGCGCCCAGCGTTGTCAGGCCGCCCTCGGAAAGCCCCGCAAGCGTCTGCTGCCACTGAGGTTCAACAGTGAAGCCGTCGTGGCCGGCCTCAAGCTCGTCCAGGGCATGGCGCCAGGTTCTGGCTACGTCTGCGATGTAGGACGGGCTTCGTTGGCGCCCCTCAATCTTCACGGCACTGATACCCAACGCCTGAAGCTCCGGCAACAGGTCCAGGGTGTTCAGGCTAACCGGCTCCTCAATGGCATGATAAACATTGCCTTCAACCTCAAAACGACCTTTGCACAGCGTCGGGTAGCCGGCAGATTCGCCCTGGCCATAACGGTCAATCAAGACATTGTTGAGGCGGGACTCAAGCCCCAGGGGTGTTTCCTGCCAGCGCACGGCCTTGGCCGGTGAGCAGGCACCTCGAGTATTAGGGGATTCGTCGGTCAGGTAGGAGGAGAGATAGCAGCGGCCCTCGGCCATGATGCAGAGGCTACCGAAGGCAAACACTTCCAGTTCCACCGGGCTGTGTTTGGCCACACTACGAACCTGATCCAGTGACAGAACCCGGGGCAGCACCGCCCGGCGAATATCGAAGTTGTCCTTGTAGAAGTAGAGCGCTTCGTGGCTCGTGGCAGACCCTTGAACTGAGAGATGCCGTGGGATGTTGGGATACCGGTTGGCGGCATAATCCAGCAGGCCCATGTCGGCCAGAATGATGGCGTCCACACCAAGACTTGCGGCGCGGTCTACCGCCCCCTTCCATTGCTCCCAGCCGTCTGGTTGCGGGTACGTATTGATGGCACAGAACACTCTTGCACCGTGCGAGTGGGCATATTCGACACCCTCTGCGGCGCGCTTTTCGTTGAAGTTCAGGCCAGCAAACTGACGGGCGTTGGTGCTGTCACGAAAACCGAAATAGACGGCGTTGGCACCGTTTTCCACGGCGGCTTTCAGGGCCGGAAGGCTACCGGCAGGGCAGACAAGTTCCATGGCATTTTCCACTACTAGAATGCCCATACGTTACCGGCACTTACGCAGTAAATGCCTTGACCATTGTCAGCCTCGGGCAAGCCGCTCTCCTCGCTGGTTCATCGACCGAGGGACCTACCCCGGGAGAGGTACCCTCCGCATTGCTACGTACCAGCACCGTTTCTTGATCAATATCAGGCAATTAACACACGATCACAGGAACTTACACACCTGAAACTACCCCATCGGTTACCCCGTCAAGATTATAGAACCTGTGCGGGACAGGCCGGGATAATTGACTTAACGTCTATTTGATCAAGGCACGGCTATGAAACTCATTAACAACCTCTCTATGCGAGGCAAGCTGGTTACCCTGGTGGTGCCGGCTCTGCTCGTTATTCTCTTCTTTGCCGCAGGCAGTATCGTGCTGAGCTATGGAAAACTCGGCGACATGCGTGAACTGGGCGAAATGGTGGAACTGGCCCAAGCCGGCGATCCGCTGACCGAAGCTTTGCAAAAAGAGCGTGGCCGTTCTGCTGTGTTCCTTGCCAGCAAACCGGGAAGCGATGCTGCTCGCCAGGCTGAGAGAGACCTCAGGGACCAACGGAACCAGACCGACAACCGGATTTCGGCCTACTTTCGTGAAATCGAGGCCCTGCTGGCTGACACGGAGTTCGATCAGTCGGTTGAAGCAAGCATTCGGTCTGTCCGTGAGGGTCTCGGAAATCTTGGTGCCCTCCGCAACTCGGTGGACAACCGCAGCGACGCTGCTCCCCGCTATACCGCGATGATTATGGAGCTGATCGACCGGATTGGCCTCATCGTCCGGCGCTCGACGGATCCAGAAATTACTCGCGAGGTTAACGGCTACTATGCCCTCGCCAACGTCGCAGAGATGGCCGGTCGCGAGCGGGCTGCCGGCGCGTCGATGATTCGCAGCGGTGACTTCAATCTGCCTGCCGTGGCCCGAATTGCACGTCTTGGCGGCCATCAGGAGGCCTACCTGAATGAAGCCATGGCCATGCTGTCGGCGGATGACAAGACACGTGAAACCCTGGAAAAACAGCACCTGAGTGTCGCGAGCCAGGCTCTGGCGGAGCGTCGTGAAACCTTGTTCAGCAGTCCATCTGGCATGTACGCACTGGACGCATCTGACTGGTTTGCCACCACAACCCAGAGAATCGGTGTCCTCAATCAGGCCAGACAGGAAATGCTCTCCGGACTCATGAGCCTCGCCTCGGCAGGCGTCGCCGATGCCCGTCGAGACCTGATGGTGGCTGCCGTCATTTCCGCCGGCGCGGTTCTGATCGTCTTGATCCTGATGCTGGTTATCATCCGCGCGATCAATTTGCAGGTCGGTCGACTGCTGGATGGAGTACGCTTTGCCATGGACAACAAGGACCTGACCCGCGAAATCGAAATTTCGAGTCGAGATGAAGTGGGCACCATTGGCAAGGCCATCAACGAGTTGTTCGGACGCTTCGGCAATGCCTTGCTGCACATCGACAAGTCCAGCGTCCAGTTGGCCACCGCCACGGAAGAGACCAGCTCCACCGCCGGTCAGAACGCCAGCCAGGTGAAGAACCAGCAGCAACAGATTGAGCAAGTGGCGGCGGCGACCGAAGAAATGTCCGCCACCTCCGAGGAAATCTCACGGAACACCCAGCAGGTTGCTGATGCCGCACGCAGTGCCATGGAGAAAAGCCGGAGTGGCGAGCAGGTATTGCACGTAAGCGTGAAGAGCATCCGGTCGCTGGCCAGGTCTGTTCAGAAGGTGAACGAGGTGATCGAAGAGCTGGAAAGCCGCAGCTCAACCATCGCCGATGTGGTCGATGTGATCCGGAAGGTTGCCGACCAGACCAACCTGCTGGCGCTGAACGCGGCTATTGAAGCCGCCCGCGCCGGCGAGCATGGTCGAGGGTTTGCGGTGGTCGCCGACGAAGTCCGCACTCTGGCGCAACAGACCCATGAATCCACCACCCAGATCGAGGAGATTATCACCAGCTTTCAGAGCATTACAGACAATGCCAGCCGCTCGATTGTCGAAAGCCATAAGTTGGCTAACGCCACCAGTGAGCAGGCGTCCGAGCTGGAGCAGACCTTCGCGGATATCCTGACCGACGTGAACAGCATCTCCGATATGGCCGGCCAGATTGCGACCGCCTCTGAAGAGCAGGTGGCGGTTACCCGGGAGCTGGCGGGCAGTATGGAATCGGTCAGTGAAGCCGCCATACTGACGCTGACCGGCTCCCAGGAAATCACCGAGGTGACCGGCGAGCAGGCACGGCTGGCCAGGGTCCTTCAGGACCTTGCCAACGAGTTCAAGGTACCGGCCTACAGCTGATACCAGCAAGACGCAAAAGGGGCTCTCCGGAAACGGACAGCCCCTTTTTTGGCTCTGCAAATGAACATGGGGTCAGAAGAAAGCACTCTTCTGACCCCGACCCTGCCGCTACGATCAGATAATCCGCGAGAACCGCTGGCTGGCGCCCTCTTTGCGGTACAGATCAAAAATCTGGCAGATCGCCCGGATCAGCAACCGTCCTGCGGGCTGAACCTGCAGTGCATTGCCATCATCGGCAATCAGTTCATCCTGAACCATGGGCTTCAGACGGCTGAGCTCATCGGCAAAATAACGGTTCAGATCTTCGTTCCAGACGTCTGCGAACAGCTGGCGATCCAGACGGAACTGGCAGATCAGCTGGCCGATCACCCAGCGGCGGATGCGGTCATCCCGGGTCAGGTTCACGCCTTTGGTGATCGCCAGTTGGCCGGCATCGATGGCCGCTTCCCAGGAAGGCAGGTCGTGATTGTTCTGGAAATAGGCGTCGTCGGTCTGACCAATGGCGGAAACACCCAGGGACACAAGATCGCACTCGGAGTGGGTGGTGTAGCCCTGGAAATTCCGGTGCAGGCGTCCCTCCCGTTGCGCAACGGCCAGGCTGTCATCCGGCTTGGCGAAGTGGTCCATACCGATGTATTCGTAGCCGGCCTCAAGAAGGCGGTTGATGGTGTTGTGCAGGATGGTCAGCTTCTGCTGGGGGCTGGGCAGGGTGTCGCCCTGAATCCGGGTCTGCGGATAGAAACGCTCCGGCAGGTGGGCATAGCTGAACACAGAGAGCCGGTCCGGCGACATATCGATCACCGCCTCCAGCGTCTCCGCAAAGCTCTCCGGCGTCTGGTACGGCAGGCCGTAGATCAGGTCCAGGTTAATAGAACGGAAGCCGATGCGCCGCGCCTCATTGAGCACGGCTTCGGTCATGGCCCGGGGCTGGATGCGGTTGACCGCTTTCTGAACCTCCGGGTTTACATCCTGTACCCCCAGACTGATCCGGTTAAAGCCGAGGTTCCAAAGGGTTGGCAGGGTATCCTGATCCACTTCCCGCGGGTCAATCTCCACACTGTAATCCCGCTCCTCACCGGTTTGCAGTTTGAACAGCTCCCCGTAACCCGCCATCAGGTGTTCCATCACATCCTTTGGTAAAAACGTGGGGGTACCGCCGCCCCAGTGCAGCTGGGTTACTGGCCGGTCGGCCCCGAACAGTTTTGACTGGATGGCCGCCTCTTTCAGCACCCGCTCTACGTAAGGCATGGCCTTGTCACGTTTTTTGGTGATGACCTTGTTGCAGGCGCAGTAGTAGCAGAGGTGCGCGCAGAACGGCAGGTGGGTGTACAGCGACAGCGGTCGGCCACTGGCCTTGCTGCGAGCCGCTGCTTTCACCATGTCCTCAATCGGGTAGTTCTGATTGAACTCGACGGCCGTGGGATAGGAGGTGTACCTCGGGCCGCTCAAGTCATAGCGACGGATCAGGGCGTCATCCCAGATGAATTCTGGCAGTGTAGCGTCTTGGGCTTTGAGTGCGGATGTGGGGGTCATGTCAAACTCGGGGTCAGATAAAATCGGGGCCATTCTAAGGCAATCCCTGTCGGCTCTTTTTGATGCGTGTCAGCTGAACGTTGGTTTCAGTTTACCAACGCTGCATATGAACCACCCTTGGGCTGTTGGCGTACTTGGTTTACCCCTTTGTGGGCATAGCCCGCAGCTTACTGATTGGAGGATTCCCCAGCATGGCCAACCTGATTCTGATTCTCGGCGACCAGTTAACGAGAAACATCAGCGCTCTCGACAACGCCGACAAGGATCGGGATCTCGTGGTGATGGCCGAAGTCCATGAGGAAGCCAGCTACACCAATCACCACAAAAAGAAAATCGTACTGCTGTTCAGTGCCATGCGTCACTTCGCCCGGCAACTGGAGAGCGATGGCTGGCAGGTTCACTACCAGGCCTATCACCCGGACAACGAGCACCAGAGCCTCGAGGCAGTGGTTGGCGAGCAGGTTAAGCAGATCAATGCCAAGAGCGTAATCACCACAGAGTGTGGTGAATGGCGGCTGCATGAGCAGATCAGTGGTTGGCACGAGCGCCTTGGGGTGCCGGTGGAAATCCGGCCGGATTCACGGTTCATTGCCACCAAACAGGAATTTGCAGACTGGGCCGAGGGCCGCAAACAGTTGCGGATGGAGTTTTTCTACCGCGAGATGCGGCGCAAGACCGGGTTGTTGATGACTTCCGACGGCGAGCCCGAGGGTGGTCAGTGGAATTTCGATGCGGACAACCGGAAGAAATGGACCGGCAAGCCGCCAGCCCCCGCACCATTCCGGATAGAGCCCGATGCCATTACCCGGGAGGTTATCGCCCGGGTGGATGAGCACTTCAGCGATCACTTCGGCACAACCGACGATTTCCATTTTGCCGTTACTGCCGAAGACGCTCAGGCGGCGCTCGAGCACTTCATCGATTATGCCCTGCCCTGCTTTGGCGATTATCAGGACGCGATTTCGGACAACGAGGACTGGCTGTTTCATTCCATCCTGTCGCCCTACATCAATTCCGGGCTTCTGGATCCGGTGGCGGTTTGCGAGGCGGCCGCTCAGGCGTGGTATTCAGGCCGTGCACCGATCAACGCGGTGGAGGGATTTATCCGTCAGGTACTGGGCTGGCGCGAGTTCGTGCGGGGCATTTACTGGATGAATATGCCGGGATATGCCAAAGAAAACCGTCTGGGCAACACCCGCGCCCTGCCCTGGTTCTACTGGACCGGGGACACGAAAATGCGGTGCATGCACAAGGCCATTGATGCCACCCGCCGCAACGCGTACGCCCACCATATTCAGCGCCTGATGGTTACCGGCAACTTCGCGCTGCTGGCGGGTATCATGCCAGAGGAAATCTGTGACTGGTACCTGGCGGTGTACGCCGATGCCTATGACTGGGTGGAACTGCCCAACGTGCTGGGGATGGTCATGCACGCGGATGGCGGCTACCTGGGCTCAAAGCCCTACGCCGCCAGCGGCAAGTATATCCAGCGCATGTCGGACCATTGCGCCAACTGTCATTATAAGGTGAACAAGGCCACCGAAGATGACGCCTGCCCGTTCAACGCCCTGTACTGGCATTTCATCGATCGCCATCGGGACGACTTTGCCAAAAACCCGCGCATGGGCATGATGTACCGGAACTGGGACAAGCAGAAGCCCGAGAAACGGGAAGCGCTGCTCCAGCGCGCCGAATACCTGCTGGCGAACGTGGAGCAGCTTTAAAACCGCAACAGCCAGTCAGTGCGGGGCGATCCGCTTCTCCGTTTCCGGATCGAAGAACACGACCTTCTTCATATCGAACATCAACTCGGCAGTCTCGCCCCAGGTCACCGGGTGTTCCGGATCAATCCGGCAATGAACGTTGGTATCGTTCAGCTGAATCAGAGCAATAACATCCGGACCAGTGGGCTCGGTCACTTCGATGGTGAACTCGCCCTTCGCCACCAGGGTCTGGTCGTTTTTCTGATCCTGAGGCTGGGTGATGTGCTCCGGCCGGATACCCAGAATGACCTTTTTGCCCACCCGGTCGGCCAGATATTCCGGCACCGGAAGCTTCACCGACCGGCCATCATTGCCACGCACTTCCACCTGCAGACCACCTTCACCCTGCTCCACAGTCACCGGCACAAAGCTCATCGCTGGTGAGCCCATGAAACCGGCCACAAACAGGTTTTCCGGTCGGTCGTAGACTTCTTTCGGTGTGCCCAGCTGTTGCAACTCGCCATCCTTGAGCACTGCAATCCGGTCCGCCAGAGTCATCGCCTCGATCTGGTCATGAGTGACGTACACAATGGTCGTTTTCAGGCGCTGGTGCAGCTTCTTGATCTCGGTGCGCATCTCCACCCGCAGCTTGGCATCCAGGTTGGAGAGCGGCTCGTCAAACAGGTAAATACGAGGCCGGCGGGCTAACGCTCGGCCCATGGCTACCCGCTGCTGCTGACCGCCAGACAGGTTGGCTGGCTTCTTGTTCATAAGCTGGGAGATTTGCAGCAAATCGGCCACCCGCTCTACTTCCTGATCAATCTCGTGCTTTGGCAGACCGCGGATCTTGAGGCCGAATGCGATGTTCTCCCGCACAGACATGGTCGGGTAAAGAGCATAGGACTGGAACACCATGGCAATGTCCCGGTCTTTGGGCTCCATGGTGGAGATGTCCTTGCCGTCCAAAACTATCGAGCCATCGGTGATGGTTTCCAGGCCGGCGATGGTGTTCATCAGGGTCGACTTTCCGCAGCCGGAAGGGCCAACGAGTATCAGGAATTCACCGGAAGCGATGTCGATGTCGATGCCCTTGAGGGTTTCCTCGGCAACGCCCGGATAGGTTTTGCGGATGCTCCGCAGTTCCAGTTGAGACATTATTGTTATCCTCTCAGGTCAACCTTTGACAGATCCGGCGGTCAGGCCCCGGATGAAGTATTTGCCGGCAACGATATAGACCACCAGCGTGGGCAGCGCCGCGATCATGGCTGCCGCCATATCCACGTTGTATTCCTTTACCCCCGTGCTGGTGTTCACCAGATTGTTGAGCGCCACGGTGATGGGCTGGCTGTCACCGCTGGCGAACACTACGCCGAACAGAAAATCGTTCCAGATCTGGGTGAACTGCCAGATCAGCGACACCATGAAAATGGGTGTGGACATGGGCAGCAGGATACGGAAGAAAATCGTAAAGAAGCCGGCGCCATCAAGCCGCGCTGCCTTGATGAGCGCATCCGGAATGGCCACGTAGTAGTTCCTGAAGAACAGCGTGGTGAAGGCCACCCCGTAAATCACATGAACCAGCACCAGGCCGCTGGTGGTATTGGCCAGGCCAAGTTTTCCGAGTGTTGCAGCCATAGGCAACAGGACCACCTGGAACGGAACAAAACAGCCGAACAGCAGCATTCCGAAAAACAGGTCAGAGCCCTTGAACTTCCACTTGGACAATACATAGCCGTTGAAGGCACCAAGCAACGTGGAAATCAATACCGCAGGCACGGTCATCTTGAACGAGTTCCAGAAATAACCGCTGATCCCCTCACACTGAACACCGGTGCAGGCCTCGGACCAGGCTTTGGTCCAGCCAATGGTAGTCCAGTCCGTGGGCAGAGCCATCAGGTTGCCGGTTCGGATATCCATGGGTGTCTTGAAGCTGGTCACCAGCATGATAAATAGCGGAATCAGGTAAACCAGGGCGGCCAGGAGCAAAAGCCCGTAGATGGCCACGCGGCTGGGACGAAAGCCGGTGCGAACCACATCAGTCATGGCGTTTCTCCCTCAGTTCCGAATACAGGTAAGGCACGATCAGGGCCAGAATGGCGCCCAGCATCAGCATGGCACTGGCGGACCCCAGGCCCATCTGGCCACGGGTAAAGGTGTGGGCATACATGAATACCGCCGGCAGGTCGGTGGAGTAGCCCGGACCACCGGAGGTCATCGCCATCACCAGATCAAAGCTCTTGATGGCTATGTGAGCCAGAACCATCACTGCGCTGAAGAATACCGGACGCAGGGACGGCAGGATGATTTTCCAGTAGATCAGCGGCAGGCTGGCGCCATCGACCCGGGCGGCGCGGATAATGGAGGAATCCACACCGCGCAGCCCCGCCAGAAACAGCGCCATGACGAAGCCGGAGGCCTGCCAGACGGCGGCCATTACGATGGTATAGATAGCCATGTCCGAGCTGACCAGCCAGTCGAAGCTGAACGAGGTCCAGCCCCAGTCGTGCATGAGTTTTTCCAACCCGAGGCTGGGATTCAGGATCCATTTCCACACGGTGCCGGTGACAATCATCGACAGGGCCATGGGGTAGAGGTAGATGGTGCGGATCGCACCTTCCTGACGAATCCGCTGATCCAGGAAAATGGCCAGGATCACCCCAATAACCAGGCAACTGAGAATGAAAAGACCGCCGAAGATGCCCAGATTGATCGAGGCGGTCAGCCAGCGGTCGTTGGCCATCAGTTTGGCGTACTGATCGAAACCGACAAAGTCATACACCGGCAGGAAGCTGGAGCTGGTAAACGACAGCACACCGGTCCAGAGCATGTAGCCGTATATGCCGACACCGATGAGGACAAATGTGGGCGCCACAACCAGCTTTGGCAGCCAGCGCTGCAACGCGTCGAGAAAGCGTGACGGCGCCCTGGCCACCCTGGCGGGTTGGCGTTGAATGTGTTCCATGATGAGTCTCCCGAGAGGATCGCGGGCCACCCGAGTGGGGCGGCCCCTACCGGATCAGAGTGCCGCCTGAATAGCTGCCGCCAGCTGGTCAGTCGCCCGGGCCGGATCCTTGTTATCGGAGTTCACGAAGTTGGTGACAACATCAAAGATCTGGCCCTGCACGTAACTGGTGGTAGCCAGGCCATGGGCAAAGCTGGGCACCAGGCCGCCGTCCTCAGCACTGCTTTTGAACGTGTCCATGGACGCCTGCGCACAGGTGTCAAAGTCGGACATGTCCATGTCGGTACGAACCGGGATCGAACCCTTGGCCTTGTTGAACACGGCCTGGAACTCCGGCTCCATGATCGTGCGGGCCAGGTCTTTCTGGGCCTTGGTGTTGTCCTCATCGCTGAGACTGAACATGGCGAACGAGTCGACGTTAAAGGTGAACTGACCACCGGTACCCGGTGCCGCGGCACACACATAATCCTCACCCGGCGTCAGACCGGCAGCAGTGAACTCACCCTTGGCCCAGTCGCCCATGATCTGCATGGCGGCTTCGCCCCGAATAACCATGCCGGTGGCGGTGTTCCAGTCACGCCCGGCGGCATTGTCATCCACGTAGCTCATCACCTTGGCAAACTCGGCGAAGACCTCTTCCATCTGTGCGCTGTTAATTACGTCCATGTCGTGCTCAACAAAGGCACTGGCGAAGTCGTCCGGGCCCATGACCGCAAGCGCCACGGCCTCGAAAACCGTTGCGTCCTGCCAGGGCTGGCCTCCGTGGGCCAGAGGAATAATGCCTGCCGCCTTAAGCTTCTCAGCGGCCTGATAGAACTCATCCAGGGTCTTGGGCACACCCACACCGACCTTGTTCAGGGTCTCAGGATTTGCCCACAGCCAGTTAACCCGGTGCACATTCACCGGCACCGCGACATAGCTGTCCTCGTATTGCATGACATCGGCAATAACCGGTGGAATCAGTTGACCCCAGTTGTTGGCCTCCGCCACGTCATCGAGACTGGTTAGAAACCCAAGCTTGGCCCATTCCCGGATATCCAACCCCTTGATCTGGGCGGCAGCCGGAGGGTTGCCGGAAACAGCGCGGGTCTTGAGCACGGTCATGGCGGCTTCACCGCCACCGCCGGCCACGGCAAAGTCCTTCCAGGTGTGGCCCTGATCTTCCATCATTTCTTTCAGTGCGACCGCCGCGCGGGCTTCCCCGCCAGCTGTCCACCAGTGCAGAACTTCAACTTCACCGGCCTGGAGCGCCTGGGCCGGAAGCAATGCCGCGGATACGGCTGCAGCGGTGAGAGTCTTCTTGAACGTAGTCATGGTCAATTCCTTCCTGTTTTATTGTCTTGATCAGGTTCAGAACCAGATTTCCATCTGGGTGCCAAAGGTCCACTGACTGCTTTCGAAATCACTGTCGACGCCAAGTGCATCGCCAGCAGCGTAGGTTTCAAGCTCGTCATCCCATGTTGAGTAACTTGCAAACACGCGGATTTCAGGACGGTTCCAGAACCCGCCGACCTGGGGCTTGAAGGTGGGCGCTACAGTAAAACGGCTGTAGTCTCCATCCACGGAATTTCTACCCTGATAGCCGAGGGTGGTGAGATCCATGGTCTGCCAGGAGGCCTCGTACTGCATTTCAAAATTCGCACTCAGCTCCTGGGCAACACGGGCATTAAAGGTCAGCCACTGGTATTCGTCGCCCTTGATGTAACGATCCTCACTGGTTTCCGCCAGAATCGCCGGTGCGAAACGCCAGGTTTCGCTGAGGTAGGTGGTGCCGTATACCGCTACACGGGTGCTGACCGCATCTTCGTGCAGGTCGCCATCGGCGCCGATGTTCTTGGTTTCGGCGCCCAGGCCGGTACCGTGAATTATCGCGGCCTTGAAGCTACCGTCTGAGATTCCGAAGAAACTGTCCCCGTGGTAGGCAAGCATGGTGTGCAGGCCGGTCTCGGCGGCTTCGGTCACGCCACCGACTACCCGCAAATCGTTCTCCTGAGCCTTCATACCATTGATCAACCACTGGACGTTCCCGAAGTAGTTATTGGCAGTGAGGATCAGATTGTCAGTGTCTGCGGTGATGTCCTGATCCTGGATATCGGAAGGGAACTCCAGGAAGCTTCGGCCATAGAGGGAGAAGTTGGATTTCAGGCTGTCTGAAAACGTGACGTCGTAAACACCCGCGCCCAGACCTCCCAGGAAAACGATGTCACTGTCGAGCCAGTGGATATCGAAGTTCAGATCCCGGTCGAAACGCTTGCCGGCCCAGATCGCGGCGTCGTCGAAAATACCGGAAAAGCTGGCCAGGTTACTGAATTCCACATAGGCCTGGCGAACGTTCAGGGCACCGTCACCGGCCGTCCAGTCGTTCGAGGACGTGGTTGAGTCGGCAATCATCAGCCTGTAGTGGGATTTGGTCCCGTTCTCGGCCACCTGCTTGTAGTTCAGGATAGCCTCAAGATAGGTATCAGGCTCATTGCCGAGTCGACCGACTGCACCGCCAACGGAACCGGCGGGGGTCAGGTAGGGTCCGCCCGGGGCACTTTGCAGATCGCCGTTCAGAAGCAGGCCGGAGCGCGCATAGGTGTTGAAGGAAAAGCCCTCCAGACCACTGGCCTTCGGTTCAACCTCGGCCAGCTTTGCCTCGAGAGTCGCGAGCCGTTCTTCTACGGTCTGGTCCTGAGCCTGTGCCTGTCCGGTCATCAGGCTAAACGATATCAGGCCAACGGCAGCGGGTAACAGACGTACGTTGGGTGTTCTTTTTGCAGGGTTTGCAGGGGTAGTGCCATAGGTAACATTGAGCATTCTTGACTCCTTGTTTTTGTTTTATTGGCAACGATGGAGTCTATGGCAAGAAACGAACACGCTACGTATCAAAGGGAAATGCCCATGTAACAAGGTTGTTACACAAGCTGTCAGTGGCGGGGCAAGGTCAGCTGGACGTGCAATCCTCCGGTGGGGCGGTTGCTGATCTCCAGCTCACCGCCGTGACTCTGGGCAATGTTTCGCGCTATTCCGAGCCCGAGACCAAAACCCTGATGCTGATTTTTGTCCAGCCTGTAGTAGGGTTCGAAAATGCGGGACAACTGGTCATCGGATACACCGGGGCCTTCGTCCTCCACATGGATCACCAACTGCCCCCCCGTATCTTCAATCCTCACCATTGCTCTGGCCCCGTATTTGACGGCGTTGTCCACGAGATTTCCGAGGCACCGTTTCAGCGCCAGCGGCTTACCCCGATAGGAACTGCAATGTCCCTGCACGATCACCTGTCCGGAGCCCTCGCCCTGGTAGGCTTCAGCCATTCCCCTCAGCATTTGCTCAACATCCACCGACTCGGGATTTTCGTGAATGTCGGTATCCTTCATGGACTGGAGCGCATTTTTCGCCAGCAATTCCAGTTCCCGGAGGTCCGCTTCCAGACGTTCCCGCATCACATCGTCCTCAATCAGATCCACGCGCAAACGTAACCGCGTGATGGGTGTCTTGAGGTCGTGTGAAATGGCACGGAATAGCTGGTTCCGGTCGCTTATGTAACTCTGCAACCGGCGGCGCATGGTGTTAAAGCTGCGGGTCACGGCCAGGATTTCCGCACTGCCCTTCTCGACCAGGGGTGGCTGATTGTCCTCGAGCGGCAGATCCCGGGCCGCCTTGGCGAGCTTCCTTAGCGGGCGCGTCTGTTGCCGGATAAGCCACGCGAGCACGGGAAAAAGGATGGCGATCATCACCACCAGAAACAGAATCTGCTGCCCCGGGATGCCTTCATCCTCCAGTGACACGAAGGGTGCCGGCAGTGCCGCAGCCAGGTACAACCATTCACCGTCTGCGACTTCGATCTGGGTGACCAGCACTGGCGGATTCAAAGGCTCCAGAGTCAGCGCATAGTGGGCCCAGGATTGCGGCAGCGCATCCAGGGGCAATTCAGTGTTCAGGATCCTCAACTCGGCGGGGTCGACAAAATCGACATACAAGTTGATCCGGTTGCCCAGTCTCTTGTGCAGTACCGTTTCAACCTCTTCGGTAACCAGCTGTTTTCGTTCGGTGTCTGGTAACGGCACCATATCGATACGCTTATCATTGAGCGAGACGAAAAAGCGGGTGCCGCCCATGTCACGTAGCTGATCCAGCACAATGTGCCGGTATTCCAACGGAAGCGAGTTAAAAAACTGCGCCGTTGCCGCGGCCGACTGAGCCAGGTTACGGGTGGTGGCCACCAGTCCCTCAACCTGCTGGGCCCGAAACGTGGCTATCCAGGCGGCGCTGGAAATAATCTGGGCGCTGGCCATCGCCAGCAGTGTCAGCAGCAATACCCGTCCAAGCAATGAGGAAGGAAACCAGCGCCAGGATTTCTTTTCCGCTTTACCCGCCTTACTCCGAAACATGAGTCACCGTTGCTGCCAGAAGGTAACCGGCACCCCGGACTGTCTTGATCAGACGGGGATTACGACCCTGATCTCCCAGCCGTTGCCTCAGGCGGCTTACCGCCACATCGACGACCCTATCAAGGGGCATGGACTCCCGGCCACGAGTAACATCCGATATGGTGTCCCGATCCAGAACCTCGTTGGGATGGCTCAGAAACAGCTGCAGCAAGGCAAAGTCCGCCCCGGACAGTGCCGTACCTTGCTGGTTCTCATCAATCAGTTCATGGGCCAGCGTATCCAACCGCCAACGATCGAAGTCGACGTAGCGAGGGTTGTCGGACCGACTGAAGCTGGCCCTGCGGAGAAGAGCTTTCACTCTGGCCTGCAATTCGCGGGCGCTGAAGGGTTTGGCGAGGTAGTCATCAGCACCCAGCTCCAGCCCAACGACACGATCTGTCTCGTCAGAGCTCGCCGTCAACATGATGATGGGCACCCGGCTGTATTCGCGAATCTGCCGGCAAAGGGTGAAACCATCATCCCCCGGCAGCATGACATCCAGCACAATCAGATCGACATGGGAGGAGTTCAGCCGCTCTCGCATCTGATCGCCATCTCCCGCAGTCCTCACGTCATAACCTACACGGGTCAAATGCTCCTCTAACAGCTCGCGGATGGCGGCGTCGTCATCCACGACCAGTACTGATGCTTTTCTTTCGTTCATGGGTTGGACTTTGTTGTTGTTCATGGTTAACAGAATATGTTCTTAAGTTGTGCAGCAAAAGCCCCACATTGGTGCTAGCCTGACATTAGGATTGTTAACACCATGGACGCGGCCCCGACGATGAACCTTCGACTGGCAGTGGGTCTGACAACTGTACTGGCATCACCCCTTTGCCAGGCCCAGCCTCCAATCCTGAACCTCTACACCTTTGAAAGCCCGCCGTATCAGATGGTGGGCTCTGACACGGGTGGAGAAAGTCAGATCTCCGGTGAAACCGCAGACACGGTGATTTGTGCTGCCAACCGGGCCGGCTGGTCAACCCGCATCCGGATTACGCCCCAGAACCGGGCCATACATTCGCTGGAACGCAATATGATCGATGGCTATTTTGCCATTGATCCTTCTGCAGAACTCGACACCATTGCCACCCGGAGCGATCCGGTGGCGCTTGAGAAGTGGTACTTTTTCACTCGCGACGACAAAGCGTTTACCAAAGACCTTCGAATAGGCGTTGTCGCCGGCAGCAACGAAGAGGCCTGGCTGAGCGCTAAAGGCTATGGGATTTTCCTGAGCGTATCCTCCCCCTCACAGCTGTTGGCCCTGCTCAAGCGGGGCCGAATTGATACCGCCCTGATGGATGAGCGAGTCATGGATCGTCTGCGCCAGGCCAAAGAATTGGCCGGCACGCAGCTCCGTGCGCACTTCGTTCGCTATGCCCCGCTCTACCTTTATCTGGGCGAAACCTTTACCTCAGACAACCCCGAATTTCTCGGCATATTCAACCGCACGCTGAACAGCTGTATGGCTGGGCAACTTGCGCTGTCACAGGAAGAAGATCGACGCATTTCCGAGCTGTCGAGCCGGCTTTTCAAGGAAATGAACAGCATCCTCGATGTTCGCCAGATCATCGACGAAGGACCGAGGCAGGAGAGCTTTACTGACGTAATGACCATCGACAGCCAATGGACGGCGCTGTCACCCCTTGCAGTGCCAGATCTGGCAGCGGACATACTGGCACTTCCAGGCTCCAAAGCGCTGCAGGCGTGGCAACATTCCCACCAGGGCCTTGTCACAGAGGTAATGCTGGTCAATGACATGGGAACCCTCGCAGCGATGAGCCAGCTCACCTCGGACTACTGGCAAGGTGATGAGCCCAAATTCCAGAAAGTCATGGAAAATCGGGCAACCCAACCCGGTGGCGATCCACCGATATACCTCTCACCCATTCGGTATGACAAGTCCGCGGCCAGATTCCAGGTTACCGCCAGCAGGCCGGTTTTGAATGATCACGGGGAACCGGCCCTCGGTGTGATCGTGATCGGACTCAGTATCGAGGAAGCACTGAGCAACTCTGAACAATACTGATTGATTCAATCGCCCTCCCGGCAAAGCAGACACTTAGGGCGGTCCGACTTCACAAGCCAACACCAGGGCCCAGAACTCCGAGAAGTCATTGACCACCACATCCGGCTTATCCGGGTGTTTGTGGGTACCCGGAAAAATCTTGTTCAGCCAGGGCAGATCCCACTGGGCTCCGTTGAAGAATACCGAGGTCAGGCCCGCGCGCTTGGCGGCAATAACGTCAGTCGTGCTATCGCCCACGTACCACACACTCGGGTCGGGCGGGTAATCCAGTTTCTGGACCGCCAGCAGCAGTTGATCCGGGTGGGGCTTGCGCAGGGGTGTATCGTCGCCGCAGACGTCAACATCAAACAGATGCGTCCAGCCGGTATCCTCCACCGCCGCCAGTTCGTGCTCGAAAAACTCGCGGTCCCGGTTGGTAATGACACCCACCTGGATGCCCAGCCGCCGTAACCCTTCCAGAACTTCGCGCACCTTCGGCTCAAACGCCTTCACGGTACCGTAGTGTTTCCGGTAGTGGTGGTTGAACGCCTGGTGGGCAATCTGCTTGGCTTCCTGGTCATCCCCGAACAACACCTCAAAGATATCGGTTCGGGAAATCTTGCGGTCTGCCTTCACCTTCGGATGCAGCTTCGCAAACTCCCTGACGTAGGCAACCAGCTTCACATCTTCCGGGGTTTTGCTGTCTTCCGGCGCCACCATGCGGTCCATCAGTTTGAGTTTGTGGAAATCCGGCAGCATGTCGTCCACCGCGTGGTACATGGCGTCGAGGGTATCTACCAGGGTGGCGTGCCAGTCGAACAGGATGACTGCCGGACGGATGAGCTTGACCACCGCCGGGTGCCAGTCCGGCTCAATTCTCGGCTCGGGTCGCTGTGGCGGCGGAAAGGGCCGGGGTCGAACCTCGGCAGGCGTCTGCTCGAAGGCCTCCGGCTGGCTCCGCTCAAGCAGGGCTAAAAGGTCCATGAGGTCCTCAAAGCTGTCCAGAATGGCCGCGGGCGCGTCCCGGTGCGAGAACCAGCTGTCGATCCGGCCGGATTCCCAGCAGGCGCCGTTGTAGAACACGCCCGACACGCCGGCCTTGTTGGCGGTGAGCATGTCGACGTAGCTGTCGCCGACATACCAGGCCGTTTCATCCGCTGGCAGACCGAGCTTTTCAAGCGCCTTGAGAATCACCTCGGGGTCGGGCTTGTACTCGGTTACGTCGTCGGCACAGACCGTGGCATCGAACAGGCGTCGCCATCGGCCTTCGTCAACCGTCTGTAATTCACGATCCAGAAACTCCCGGTTCCGGTTGGTGGATACCGCCAGCCGAATCCCCATCGCTTTCAGGGCGCTGAGGTACTCATACGCGCCAGGTTGAAACGGTTTTACCTGCCCGAAATAACGGCGGTAGGCCTCGTTGTAGGCCTTGTGGGCAATCAGCTTGGCTTCTTTGTCGTCGCCAAAGATGGCATTGAAAATGTCCGTCCTTGAAACCCGCCGCTCTGCCAGAATACGCGGATGCAGGCGCCGGAAGATCCGGATGTAGCGCACCAGGCGCGCGTCGTCGCCGGTACGGCATTTATCCTCCGGCAGCAGCCGCTCCACGAGCCCCAGCTCTTCCAGTTGCGGCAGCATATCTTCCATGGCACTGAACATGGCATCGTGGGTGTCGACGAGGGTGCCGTGCCAGTCAAAGATCAACGCCGACGGTGCTGAAATGGAATCGCAAAATCGGGCCATGCCTCGCCTCCATCAGAAGTTGCCTCAAGCCGGCCTTGAAATCCGCCGCCGGGCCGGCAAAACTCAGCGGTACTGACAAGAAAGATAAACCCGGTTTCCACTGCGTGCACGCATCGAGTCTGATCCATGCCAGTATCGAGCTACCTGCTGCCCTACGACTTTTCACCGCTGACCCTGCTCAGTTATATGCTGGTGCTCGGGTTTTACGGTGTAGCGCTACTGAGGATGCCGGAGCAGGACCGGCCGGGATCGGGCCGTATCGTCACTTTCACGCTCGGGGTCATGCTCTGCTATGCGGTAATGCAGACCCGCTTCGACTACTACTCCCAGTACATGTTTTTCGTTCACCGGGGACAACACCTTATTCTTCACCACCTGGGGCCAATTCTGATTGCGCTGTCCAATCCACTGCCCGTGATGCGATTCTGGTATCAGAGGATCTCCCCGTCTGTGCGTTATTGGCTGCAACCTCTGGGGTGGCTTTACCGCCTATTGCAGCAACCCCTGATCGCCTCGGTACTTTTCGTGGGACTGATCTACTTCTGGCTCTGGCCGTCCATCCATTTTGACGCCATGCTCAGCCGGCAGCTGTACTGGATCATGAACTGGAGCATGCTGCTGGACGGCCTGCTGTTCTGGTGGCTGATCTTCGATCCCCGCAGTCCTGCAGTCACGAATGCGCTTGGCTACGGGAAACGTATCCTGCTGCTGGCGCTGGTGGCGATTCCCCAGATGATTCTCGGAGCCTGGATCGTATTCTCCAGGGGCATGGTGTATGACGTCTACGAGGTCTGCGGCCGGGCATGGCCCATGCCTCCGGAGACGGACCAGTTGCTGGGCGGCCTGCTGACCTGGATTCCCCCGGCCATGATGAGCATCCTGGGCATCCTGATCGTGCTTCGCCGGGCCATGCATGAAGATGGCAAATTCCCGAAAAGCCGCTCTCTGGCGGGAGGTAACGCATGAACAGAATACGGCTACTCTGGCTGATTTTCGTGGCACTGATGTTCACCGGCTGCACCGGGAATGATGAAAGCTGGCACGGCAAAGACATCTCAGGCCTGATGCCCGAGCTTGAGTTCCAGCTCGAGGGCACTGATGGGAATACCGTGACCCCCGCTGACTCACGAGGCACCATCCGGCTATTGTACTTCGGCTTCACCTCCTGCCCGGATGTCTGCCCGACCACGCTGACCGATCTTCGCCGGTCCGTTGGGCAACTGCCCGAAGAGTACCGGGACGATGTAACAACCCTGTTCGTCAGCGTTGACCCGCGCAGGGATACGCCGGAACGCCTGGCCAGCTACGTGGATTTTTTCGGTGATCGGGTTGTTGGCATGACAGCGGAAGAACCCGCGCTTCGAGAGCTCACCAAACGCTATCGAACAACCTTCGGTTACGACAAGCCCGACGCCAGCGGCAACTACAACGTCTCCCACAGCAGCGCCGTTTACGTGTTCGATCGCAGTGGCAACGCCCGGCTGCTGCTACGCCCCGGCCTGTCGCCCGAGCAGATCAGTGAAGATCTGGCCCAGCTGGCCCGGGAATCGGGTTAATCTCACCCTTGACCCTGTAGCAACTACAGGGTTTTGAATGCTCCCCAGAATCATCAAAAAACGGAGAGCAGAAAATGCACAGCCACCACGATCACAGCCACGGGCACGGCCATGCGCAGCATTTCGACACGCATAATCGCTCGTTTGCGCTGGCCGTCGTGCTCAATGTGGTCTTTGTTGCCATTGAGGCGGTCTACGGTGTCCTGTCCGGATCCCTGGCCCTGCTGGCAGATGCCGGCCATAACCTGAGCGATGTGCTCGGCCTTGTCATGGCCTGGGTTGCGAGTTGGCTTGCCACCCAGAAAGCCACCGACCGGAACACCTACGGACTGAAAAAATCCACTATCCTGGCAGCTCTGTTCAATGCGCTTTTTCTGATTGCTGCCGTTGGCGGCATTGCCTGGGAGGCCATTGGCCGTTTCAGCGAACCGGCGGAGGTTACCGGTTTGACCGTCATCGTGGTCGCCGGCATCGGGGTCATTATCAATGGCCTCACGATGCTACTGTTCATGAAAGGCCAGGAGGGCGATCTTAATATCCGCGGGGCGTTCCTCCACATGGCGGCAGACACGGCTGTGTCCGTAGGCGTTGTGGTTGCCGGCCTTGTGATCCTGCTTACCGGCCTTGACTGGATAGATCCGCTCGCAAGTCTGGTGATCGCAGCAGTGATCTTTATGGGAACCTGGCAGTTGCTCAAGGATTCGCTCAATCTTGCGGTAGACGCGGTACCCAGGGACATCAACCCGCAGGAAGTCCTCGACAGTCTGAAAGGACTGCCCGGTGTTGAATCGGTTCATCATCTCCACATCTGGGGGCTGAGCACAACGGAGAACGCTCTCACAGTCCATCTGGTAAAGCCCGACCCGGCCAGTGACGATCAGATCATCGAGCAGGCCACCCGAATGCTGGCAAGTGACTTCAATATCCAGCATGTGACCATTCAATGGGAGCGGGAGGCCAGCAATTGCCCGACACTTGCCTACTGCTGATCCCCGGGAAGGAGCCGGACGTACTATGGCCAGAAACCTGAACGGAGCTCGCTAGTGCCTCACAAGAAGCTGAATCTCCCTGAAAAGACCTGCCCGGTCTGCCAGCGGCCCTTCGCGTGGCGGAAAAAGTGGGCAAAGGACTGGGAAAATGTCCGCTACTGCAGCGAACGTTGCCGGCGCGAGAGGAACGCATCCACATGACGACCGTTGTGTGGTTCAAGCGCGATTTGCGTACACGGGATCATGCCCCCCTGGTGGCGGCAGCCAGCCTGGGAGAGCCCGTCATTCCGTTGTATGTTATCGAGGATGAGTACTGGCAACTGCCGGATACCAGCGGCCGGCAGTGGGCGTTTATCCGGGATTCTCTGGGCGACCTGGACCGACAGTTGCGCAAGGCCGGCAGCCAGTTGCTGGTGATTCGAAGCTCGGTGACCGATGCGTTGAAGCAGCTTCAGGCCCGCCAGGGCATCAACCGCATCTTCTGCCATCAGGAAACCGGCGGACACTGGACCTTCGAGCGAGACAGGGCGGTAATTGGCTGGTGTTCGGAAAACCAGGTGGAATTCCGTGAGTGGAACCAGTTCGGTGTGGTTCGCCGCCTGAGCGACCGGGATGTCTGGGACAGGGCGTGGACCGAGCTGATGCGCCAGCCAGTGCTGGAGGCTCCGACTGCAATCCCGACATCGGATACCCTGAAGACCGATTGGGCTTCCGACAATGGCCAGGGTTTCGAAGTGCCAGACTCATGCCCGGACCGCCAGAAAGGCGGCAGCGCGAGAGGGGAAAAGCTCCTCGACTCCTTCCTGGATCGCCGCTGCGTCGGTTACCAGTACAACATTTCCAGCCCGAACACCGCCGTCAGGGCCTGCTCGCGCCTGAGTCCGCATATTGCCTACGGCACCGTCAGCCTGCGGGAGATCTACCAGGAGGCCAAGGCCACCGGCAACCACCGCAACACCCTGCCCCGAAAAAAGAAAAGCCTGACCAGCTTCCGCTCCCGGTTGCACTGGCATTGCCATTTCATCCAGAAACTGGAAGACGAGCCGGAGTTGGAGTTCCGGGCCATGCACCGGGAAATGGAGGCGTTGAAAACCGGGCCCAATGATTCCGAGCGACTGCAACGCTGGCAGGAAGGCCAGACCGGATGGCCCCTGGTGGACGCCAGCATGCGTGCGCTGGCTCATTCTGGCTGGATCAACTTCCGGATGCGAGCCATGCTGATGGCAATCGCCAGCTACCAGCTGTGGCTGCACTGGCGCGATCCGACCCTTCACCTGGCCCGCTTGTTTACCGATTTCGAGCCGGGCATTCACTACTCACAGACCCAGATGCAGTCCGGCCTGACCGGCATCAACGCCCTGCGAATCTACAACCCGGTGCTGCAGAGCCAGAAACTGGACCCGGAGGGCGAGTTCATCCGGCGGTGGATTCCCGAGCTGGCCGGCGTGCCCAGTGAAATGATCCACACACCCTGGCTGATGACACCGGCCCAGAAAGAGCGTTATGGCGGCAACACCTACATCTCACCGGTGTGTGACCATGAGCAGGCCGCTCGGGTTGCCCGCAAGGCGGTTGGCGACTTTCGCAAGCAGCATGTCAGCAAGACAGAAACAGACCGGGTGCTGTTACGCCACGGCAGTCGCAAGGGACCTGTCCAGAAACGCCCCGGCGTGCCAGCGAAGCAGCAGCCCGATCAATTGTCACTCTTCGACTAGAGGGCACAATCACATCATTTGCGGTTCATTTGCCGTTGATGCTCCAGCATTTGCTCCATCATCATCTGCATCTGGTTTATCCGGTTCTCCATCATCTGAAGACGCTGCTCGTTGTCCATCCCGGGCCCGCCAGAGCGATTGCTCTGGGCATTACCAGACTGCTTTTTACCCTGGCCCTGATTATTCATCATGCCCTGGCCGCTGCCCATCATTCCCTGACTATTGCCCATCATGCCCTGGCCCATCATCCCGGGCCCCATCATGCCGCCACGCATCATCTGCATGTGCTCCTGCATGTACTCCATGTGCTGCTCGCGCAGTCTCTGGCGTTCAGCGTTGGAATTGGCGTTCCGCATTTCCTGCATCATGGCCTGCATGCGTGCCATGTTTTCATTCATCTGCTGCACTTGTTCCTCAGTCATCATGCCGCCGCGAGGCATTTGCCCCGGGTTTCCCTGGGCAAAAGCGAAGGCAGGCAAAGCAACGAGCACGGAACACGCTACGAAACGGGTTAATCTGTTCATGAGATCCTCCTTATAGGCTGCAACTTTGTGCATCCTTATCAGTAAAGACCATGAAACTGAATTGAGGCTGAAAAAGGCCCCTTGAACCCCGTTTAAGTCCTCTCAGGTTGATCTGTGTCATCCAAACGCCCGGGGAGATCATAACTCTCATTGTGATACCCTGAATTCAGGCTTTGCCTTGATGACAGGACTTAAGGCAACCGTCCATTTTCCAGGTCGTGTCTGGGGTATCATGCGATGAAAATCGGTGAATTGGCGAAAGTCACAAACATTCCCGTTGAAACCATCCGCTACTATGAAAAGATCGGCCTACTGCCGGAACCGAATCGAGACAGCAGCGGCTACCGCTCTTACCGTAACGCTCACCTGGACCGCCTTCTATTCATTAAACGCTGTCGCAACCTGGACATGGCTCAGGACGAGATCCGCGAGCTGATCGGGTTGGCCGAACAACCGGAAGCAGACTGCAGCGATGTAGACGCCCTGCTTGCCCGCCACCTGACTCACGTGCGCGAGCGATTGAAAGAACTGGCGAGCCTGGAAGAGACCCTGGTGCGGCTTCAGGAAGCCTGTACTGATGGCAGAACGGTCCGGGAGTGCGGCATTCTTGGCGGCCTGAATTCCGAACTCGGTGCATTGGAGCCAGAGGATCGCCACAACCACGTACCCGGTACCCATGGCCCCGGCCAAAAGTGACCGGTGTTAAAAATTTCGGCAACAACTGTTGACCCTGTAGCAACTACAGGGTTTTAAATAGAGACATTCGAATACAGGAGGTCTTTATGGCGTGCAGTTGTTCTGCCACCGAACCCAAATCCCCTGCCCCGGGCTTTCGCAAGGCATTATGGATTGCGTTGTGGGTGAACCTGGCCATGTTCGTTGTCGAGGGCGTCGCCAGCCTGTCATCCGGTTCTGTCTCACTGATGGCGGACGCCATCGATTTCTTCGGCGACAGCGCCAACTACATCCTCTCCCTGACCGTGCTTTCCATGGGAATGTTGTGGCGCGGCCGGGCAGCCATAGTCAAGGGTATTACCATGACGGCATTCGGCCTGGTGGTCTGGGCACGGGCAGTCTGGGTGGTGCAGGCGGGCATAACACCAGAGCCGCTGACCATGGGAGCGGTTGGGCTGCTGGCACTTGCCGCCAATGTAAGCGTGGCCGCAATGCTGTTCAAATTTCGTGAAGGGGATTCGGACATGCGCTCGGTCTGGCTGTGCAGCCGAAACGATGCCATCAGCAACATCGCCGTTATGGTGGCTGCGCTCGGCGTGTTCGGCACCGGAACCGCCTGGCCCGATCTGATTGTGGCGGCCATCATGGGCACCCTGGCGATTACAGCCGGCATCAGCGTGATGCGCCATGCCCGCAGCGACATTGCCCAAGCCAGGGCCAGTGAAGCGCAACCGGCAGCTACAGCATCGGGCAGCCGCTAAAACGCCAGGGAAATCATTACCGGGATAAACGCCAGGGCAAACAGCGTGGTAAGCAACACCGTACCCGCTGCCTGCCTCGGCGAGGTATCCAGCAGCGTGGCGATAACCACGGTGTTAGCGGCAATCGGGGTGATCGAGATCAGAAACATGGCCTTGTGAACCGCTGGCTCGTATATGCCCAGCATTTCTGAATCAACCCACCAGAACACAATCGCCACCAGTGGCCAGATCACGAACTTCCCGAAAAACGCCAGCGCGGTGAAGCGGACATTGCCCGCCAGTCCACGAAAGCTGGTGATGCTCATGCCGATGATCATCATGCCCAGAATGCTGTAGGCCCCGCGCAGGTTATCGAACAGCGGCACGAAGATATCGGGAATCGCAACACCCGCCAGATTGAGGGCAACGGCCGCCAGGAAGGCATAGACAGACGGGAGTTTCAGCACCCGCCAGAGCGCATCCTTGATGCTGTAGCGTCCTCTCGCCGCCAGATAGAAGCCCACGGAGTTCTCGAACAGTGTGGTGCCCAGCATGCACACGATGTAGAGCCCGAGCCCCTCTTCACCGAACAGCAACAACGCAACCGGCACCCCGAAGTACCCGGTGTTACCGGAACCCACACACAGGGGAATGATGTTGGCACTGCCGTCGGAGAGCACCCTCTTTGCCAGCTTTAATTGCACAATTCCCAGAACAGAAGAAATCCCGAATACCAGAAAGGGCAGCAGGATGACTTCGGGAGAAAGCGGCGCTGCCATAACACCGGAAAAAACCACGGATGGTGTCACGATGTAGAGCATGATGCCGGCAATATGGCGACCACTGGCCTCAAGATAGCGACCGGCGATCCAGCCCAGTGCGACGGTCACATAGAGCGGTATAAGCTTGAAGAAAAGGGCAAGGGCTGCAGCCATCGGAACTCCGTGAGGCAAGGGTAAACTTCCAGCGACAGGAGGCGGAGTCTATCACTGAACTTTCAGCGAATCGCGATATCGACTCAGTGAAAAAGCCTTAATGATTTAAGTCATTTCAAAAGATTCTTCTCTGATACCATAATTGAGGTGACACTCATAACAGGGTCAATGCCATGAACAGTATTTTCAGGCCAGACGTCTCCTCGGCTCCATGCATGCTGGGAGAAAACAACCCGGATATTGTTGAGCAGGATGCCGCACCAGAGTCGGCAGCCCTCCTGCATGGCCTGAGCCGGGTATTCGGTATTCGTCTGGCGGGCCATGAAAATGATCCGGACGCCCGGTTTCTGGCAGACCTTGCACGCCTGTTCCACCTCAGACGGGTGGACCCCGAAACTGCACTGGAAAAGCACGATAAACCCTGGGCAAACGTTTACCTGATTCAGTACGGCATACTCCGGCTTTTCCGGGAAGCGCCAAGTGGCAAGGTGTCGGTGCACCATTTCTTTTCCGAAGGCGATATGGTCTGGCCGGTTTTTGGCCGAACCCGCACGGTACGCAATACCCTTTGCCTGACTACGGTCACGCCGGTGACTACCTGGGTGGCCGACTTCTCGGCTTTCCGGTCGGCGATCCAGTCTCATGGAGAGGGGCTCTGGCCCCAGTTCGCCCTGGCACTGACAGAAGAAATCGCAGAGCTCACCAGCATGAGGGAATTCCGAAAGCACACAATGCCGGCCCGTGATCGATATCGGTTATTGCTCGAGGAATATCCGGAACTGGTCAAACGGGTGCCGGACAATCAGCTGGCGTCATGGCTCGGTGTTGTGCCGGCGACTTTTTCCCGTCTGAAAACCGGAGCCGCAAGAACCTGACTGTGAAGGCGAGGCTCCAGGAGCGCTGCATAAAAAAGGGCAGCAAGCTCTCGCCTGCCGCCCTGAAAAACGCTCAACGCTTTGCTAAAACCTCAGTCTTATCCGTGCAGCTTTACTGCCAGTTCGGCAACGTGCTTACCCTGGAAGCGGGCAATGGCGAGTTCCTTTTCACTCGGTTGCCTGGAGCCATCGCCACCGGCGATGGTTGAAGCGCCATAGGGCGTTCCACCGTTCACTTCAGAGATATCGAAGAACTCTGGAATGCCATACCCGAGGGGCACAATCACCATGCCGTGGTGCGCCAGGGTGGTCCAGAAAGAGCTGATAGTATGCTCCTGTCCGCCCCCGGTGCCGGTAGACGTGAACACGCTGGCTACTTTGCCGTGGAGCTTGCCTTCAGCCCACAAGCCACCCGTCTGGTCCAGAAAGGTACGCATCTGGCCCGCCATGTTGCCGAAACGAGTGGGCGTACCGAAAATCACCGCATCGTATTCTGCCAACTCTTTCGGATCAGCCACTGGCGCTTCCTGATCCGACTTTCCGCCAGCACTGGCAAACGCTTCGTCGCCCATCGTCTCGGGCACGCGCTTGATGGTTACATCGACACCGTCAACGCCTTTAGCGCCGTCGGCAATGGTGTTTGCCATCGTCTCGATGTGGCCATACATGGAGTAATAGAGCACAAGTACTTTTGCCATGAGAAAAACCTCCCGTGTCTTTAAATCGATATACGGATGCTAACCACAGGCAGACTCGAGAGAAATCGGAAGTTTTCCGACAGGTTATTCAGTTTTTCTGAACAGCCTCACAGGATGGTCACTCTGGGCCATTGCGTACACGTGTACGCTCAAGTATTTTATTGGCATGACATATCAGGAAGACCATTCAGTGACAGCGACAGCAACTCCATCCCCGGCACCCAATACCCATCACCGCATTGAGGAATGGCTGAACAGTGCCACCCACGGGCTCGGAGCCATCCTGAGCATTATCGGCACTGCGGCCTTGATCATTGGCGCCAGCCAGTTCGGGGATATTTGGAAGATAGTCAGCTTCAGTATTTTTGGCGCTTCGCTGATCCTGCTATACCTGGCCTCCGCCCTGTATCACAGTGCCAGGCGGCCGGAACTGAAAAGCGCCTTCA
This sequence comes from Marinobacter sp. 3-2, assembly GCF_003751355.1. Taxonomy (NCBI): domain Bacteria; kingdom Pseudomonadati; phylum Pseudomonadota; class Gammaproteobacteria; order Pseudomonadales; family Marinobacteraceae; genus Marinobacter; species Marinobacter sp. 3-2. The sequence continues at coordinate 1,054,035 of NZ_RJUQ01000011.1, forward strand.
AGACCCTGGATCATTGCGCCATTTTTCTGCTGATCGCCGGTACCTATACGCCGTTCCTCCTGGTAAACATGCGAGGCTCAGTGGGCTGGACGCTGTTTGCGGTGATCTGGTCACTGGCGATTACCGGGGTGGTGCTGAAGGTTATTTTCAAGAACCGGTTCAAACTGGCGAGGGTCGGCATCTATATCGCCATGGGCTGGTTGATCACTTTCGCCTCTTCCGATCTGGTGGCCAACCTGAGTGAGACCGCCCTGAACCTGACGATTGCCGGCGGCGTTGTCTACACCGCCGGCGTCGCCTTCTACCTGGCTGACCGCATACCTTACATGCATGCGATCTGGCACCTGTTCGTGATCGGCGGCAGCGCCTGCCACTTCAGTGCCATCTACTATGGCGTGCTGCCCCATGTGGTCTGATCAGAATGCCCAGACCATGGCCATCAGAACACCCCATGCCAGCAAGGACGCTGCCATCACCGTGTAAGTGGCGGACATGACCACCACATCGTTATCGCTTCGCTCGCAAAATGAACGAACGCCCTGGTACACCAGTGCGCAGGAAAGGAACAAAGCAGCGAAAACCGCCACCACGCTCACTGCCAGCACCGGCATCAACAATGCCAGTGATGACAACCAGAGCGGCAGCGGCGCAATTGCGGCCAGCAAATAGGCATCCTGATAGCGGATTTTCAATTGATGACTGTTCATAACCGCGTGAATCAGCCACCCCATCACGAAGAACGTCAGTAGCTCTGCCAGGAAAAGGATCGTGGTTATAAACCGCCACTCTTTGTCACCGAAGCCCTGCATGAAGGCGTCGCCGTAGTGCGTGCCGGCATAATAGAGCAGCACCGGCGGCAGAAACGACATCGGTACTACCACCACCCAGGCCAGGAACGGAATGGAGAGGTCGAGGCGTCGCAATTCGGACCACGCGCCATTGCCGGAAAAAGGTAGACGGGCAAGCTCTGTAATATTCATGATGCACCTTTGAAATGTATCCCGCGTTATTTTTACTGATAGTTTCGGGAGTCTTGGGGGTCAAGAATGCGGCATGACCTGGAGCAACTCACGCCCGCCCGGGTGGAAATGATTGGCTACCTCCACTGCGCTGACAACCGGCTTGCCTACCCCCTTCGGATTATTACCACCGTATCTTTTTGATTTTAATTATTTTTTCAGAGCTCAAACAGCCCTTGAAGAGCGTATAAAAACCGGCCACTCACCCCGCCGTCTTGTCCTTGAGCAATATCAAGAATTAGCCCCCCTCCTGCTTTGCACAATGGCACAAAGCCCTGACGCCTCTGACCGGAGGCAAAGGGGTATGCAAACCGAGGAGCACGAATCATGGCTAACAGTACAGCGAGCGCCGGCCACATTGGCGCAAAGAGCAGGACCAACGCAGACATCGAACACTGGGATGTCGAAAGCGAAGAATTCTGGGAACGGGAAGGCAAGCGTATCGCTTCCCGCAACCTGTGGATTTCCATACCCAGCCTGCTGATGGGCTTTGCCGTCTGGCTGATGTGGGGAATGATCACCACCCAGATGAAGAACCTGGGTTTTCCATTCACCATTGATCAGCTGTTTACCCTTTCTGCGATTGCCGGCCTGTCCGGGGCCACCTTGCGGATCCCGGCCTCGTTCATGATCAAGATTGCCGGCGGGCGAAACACGGTGTTCCTGACCACCGCCCTGCTGATGATTCCTGCTGCCGGTACCGGCATCGCCCTGATGAACCCAGACACACCGTTTATCGTGTTCCAGGCCCTGGCACTGCTCTCCGGTATCGGTGGCGGTAACTTTGCCTGCTCCATGAGCAACATCAGCACCTTCTACCCGAAAAGCAAACAGGGCTATGGCCTGGGCATGAATGCCGGTCTCGGTAACTTCGGTGTCACCACCATGCAGGTGGTCATCCCACTGGTAATGACAGTGGGCATCTTCGGCGCTCTCGCCGGCGACCCGATGCAGCTACAGAGCCCGAGCGGCACCTTGATTGGCCGCATTGAAGCGGGTACCGATACCTGGATCCAGAACGCCGGCTTTATCTGGCTGGTATTCCTGATTCCGCTGGCGTTTGCCGGCTGGTTCGGCATGAACAACCTGAAAGTGGTTACCCCGAACCCGGGCAACCCGCTTTCAGCATTTGGCAAGATTCTCGGACTGTATGGCGTGGGTATTCTCGCTTCCATCGCCGGCGTCTGGGCTCTCAGCGTACTGAACATGTGGCTGGCCCTGCCCCTGACCATCGTGCTCACGCTGATTCTTCTGCGACTGATCCCCGGCGATATCAAACCGAACATCCAGAATCAGTTTGCCATCTTCAGCAACAAGCACACTTGGTCCATGACCGTGCTCTACATACTGACCTTCGGCTCATTCATCGGCTTCTCCGCGGCCCTGCCGCTGTCCATCAGCGTTATCTTCGGCAACATGATGGACGTCGCAGCCGACGGCACCGTGACCCGCGTGGTGAACCCGGATGCGCCAAGCGCACTGACCTGGGCCTGGATGGGACCGTTTGTGGGCGCGCTGATTCGCCCTGTAGGCGGCTGGATTTCCGACAAGGTGGGCGGATCCATCGTTACCCAGATCATCTCGGTTGTGATGGTCGCGGCATCTGTGGCGACTGGCTATGTGATGATGCTGGCCTACAACTCCACCGATCCGAACGCCTACTTTGCGCCGTTCCTGATCCTGTTCATCATCATGTTTGCGGCCAGCGGCATCGGCAACGGTTCCACCTTCCGCAGCATCGGCTTCATCTTCAACCAGCAGCAGAAAGGCCCGGTTCTGGGCTGGACCTCCGCGGTTGCCGCCTACGGCGCGTTCATCGCTCCCCGGGTCATGGGCCAGGAAATCCAGGCCGGCACCCCGGAAGTGGCCATGTACGGATTTGCGGTGTTCTACGCCCTCTGCCTGGTGGTTAACTGGTGGTTCTACCTGCGCAAGGGCGCGTACATCGAGAATCCCTGATACCACGCTCCTAAAAACAGCCGGCGTCCGTCAAGGACGCCGGTTTTTTTACGCCTGATCTCTACTGAAGGCTCCCGCCTCGACTGCCTCGACCGGACGAAATGACGCAAACGCCGGCAAATGCCAGATTCAGAATATTGGATTTAATCCCGATAGAACCAGGGAGCCTGCCATGTCCTTCGAAGAGCTGTTCGACGCAAGCTACGAGCGCGTCCTCAAGAGTCCACCTGAGCTACCTGACTTCTTTGAAGCCTTCTATCGCCGGTTCCTCATGTCTTCACCTGAAGTCCGGGTACTGTTTCGCAACACGGATATGGCGGTTTAGCGAAGCATGCTGAAGAAATCCTTTTTCAGCCTCGTGGCCTTTTACGCCAGCGGCAACGTTGACAATGTCCTCCATCGAATTGCCTGCCTGCACAGCGCCCGCCATCTGAATATCAAGCCCTACCTCTACGACCTCTGGCTCGAATGCCTGACGGACACCGTATGGGCCTATGATCGGGAGTGCAGCGACGATATCGAACTGGCCTGGCGGTTGGTACTGAGTCCTGGAATCACATACATGAAATTCGGATACGATCATTTCTGATCTGAGGTGAGCACCAGATCCAGATTCCCGTCAGATCTGATTTACAGCAAGACCTGCGCCCGGGCCGCGTGAAGACCAACAGTGATCCCCGAAAGACTCCCCTACCAACGAAAAAAGGCCGCCGGGCAGTGCCTCGGCGGCCTTTTCTTCAATAGTGCAGGGTTAGCTGGTCGCCGCAGCCTGTCGACGCCGCTCTTCCTCTTCGATCTGGAGATCCACAGAAGACACCTGATACTCGTCGGCAAACCCGGATTCCGGCTCTTTCAGCCACATGATACACAGTAGCCAGCTGATGAACGCGCCACCGGCAATGATGTAGAAGAATTGAGTCGGGGTTACGAAGGTGAAGATGGTGAGGTACACAACCGCGCCCACATTGCCATAAGCCCCGGCCATGCCTGAAATCTGGCCTGTCAGGCGCCGCTTGATAGAGGGAATAATACCAAAGGTTGCGCCCTCGGCACCCTGTACGAAGAAGGAGGTGAATACGGTAATGCCCACGGCGATAATCAGCGGCCAGTTGGAGTTCATCAGACCCATGAGCGCGAAGCCGACCGAGATGCCGAACATGTAGCTGAGCATCACAAACCGGCGGTTACCCATACGGTCTGAAACCAGGCCACCCATCGGGCGCGCCACCAGGTTCACGAAGGCGAAAGAAGCAGCAATAAGGCCGGCGGCGGTCGCACTCAGGCTCCAGGTTTCCTCGAAGAACATCGGCAGCATGGAGACCACGGCAAGCTCGGCGCCGAAGTTGGCGAAGTACGTGCTGTTCAACGCTGCCACGCTGTTAAACGGGTATTTGTCGTCTTCCGGCACGCCCTGTTTCAGCAAGGGAACGTTTACTCTGAGAATCTGGATAATCTGGTAACACACGATTGCGACAATCACGGCGTAGCAGATGAAGGCGCCGGTGGCACTCAGATAGCCCATGTTCTCGATGCGCCATACCAGAATGGCCAGAACGCCCACCAGCGGGATGGTCCAGAGGATCAGCTTGATCATGTCGACCCAGCTGCTGACTTCCAGCGCAACGGCCTTGCGGGGCTTGCGGTGGACCGTGCCTGCCGGGCCGTCGGTAATCGCAAACCAGTAGTAGACACCATAGGCCGCCATCACGATCGCGCTCTGGGCGATGGCCCAGCGCCAGCCGTCTTCACCGCCATACATGTGCAGCGCGATGGTTGGCAGTGTTATGGCCGCCGCGGCGGAGCCAAAGTTGCCCCAACCGGCATAAAAGCCCTCGGCAAAGCCGATGTCTTTCGGCTTGAACCACATGGCGGTCATGTGGATACCCACCACAAAGCTGGCACCAATGGAGCTGAGCACCAGACGGCTGACCAGGAGCTGGGTCATGGTGTTACCAAAGGCAAACACCAGGGCCGGGATGGACATCAGGACCATCAGAACGGAAAACACGCGACGGGGACCAAAACGGTCCAGGGCCATGCCCACGATGATCCGGGCTGGAATGGTTAATGCCACGTTGCAGATGGCAAACAGGCGTAGGTCATCGGCGGTCAGCCAGTCGACGCTTTTGAGCATACTCGATGCCAGCGGCGCCATGTTGAACCACACGTAAAAGGTAATGAAGAATGCAATCCAGGTCAGGTGCAGTGCCCTGACTTCCGGATTCTTGACGTGGAAAACGTCTGCGACTTTCATGTCAGCCTCCCTGGGCTTTCAATTACAGAAACGGTTATAGCCAGACCTAGCGGCTGGGCAGGATAAGAAGCGGGCACTGGATGCGGCGGGCGAGAAACGAACTCACACTGCCGAAGGTCATGTAATCCAGTTCGTCCACGAAATAGGTCAGTGAGCGGGCAATAAAGCCGCCATCGGGCTCATGGCTGTGACGTGCGAGGACCAGCATGTCGGGATGGATCTTCTTCTCCGCCGCGAACAACAGCATCTTTCTGGGGTCACCCTCCAGAAGCATGTTTGCAGCAGAGATCTGTTCCTGGCTGCAAACCTCCATGGCCTCGGCAAGATGCTTCTTGAGATCGGCAACTTCCTGCTGGAACATATCCTCGTTTCCGGAGGTGATGTCCCGTGGGTTTTCAGCAACTGCGACCAGAGTGATCACAGGCTTGAGGTCGCGGAACATGGTGATGGTCTGTGCCAGTGCCAACCTGGCATTTCGCGAGCCGTCGTAGGCAATCATGATTTTCATTTCTGGGTTCTCCCGAAGGCATTTTCCGGTGCCCTACTCAAGGGCAGATCAAAGGACATCCATTGATATCTGTCAGCATTAGCCCACACTCCGATGCCGCCCATAATTGACGTAAATCAACGCTGACAGCGCGTACCCCACGAGAGAAATCAAGGATCTATCCCTCTCCCTTCAAAATCCCGGAATTGCCTACCACCACTGCACCCAGCAGGAGGTACCTCCAATGCCCCGCACCCGAAATCCCGGGTTTTGATAGGGTTTCAGAGGTGCTTTCAAACATCCTCGATCAACATTCGGAAGGAGGTACGCATGGCCATCAGCCCGTCAAAACCCGAGCAGTATCGCGCCCTGGGTCTGTCCACGTTCGCCTTCACCCTGTGCTTCGCTGTGTGGACCATCTTTTCCATCATCGGCATCCGGATAAGCGAGGATCTGGGTTTATCGGATACCCAGTTGGGCCTTCTGATGGCGACCCCCATTCTCACCGGCTCCATCAGCCGACTCTTCCTGGGCATCTGGACAGACCGGTACGGTGGTCGCTGGGTCTTTGGCATACTGATGCTCACCACCGCTGCCTGCGTTTACCTGCTGACCTTCGCAACCACCTACATCATGCTTCTGGTAGGGGCTCTCGGCGTTGGCCTGGCCGGTGGCGCATTCATCGTGGGCGTTGCCTACACAGCGGCCTGGTTTGAGCCGGCACGGCAGGGAACGGCGCTGGGGATTTTTGGTGCAGGTAACGTTGGGGCGGCGGTGACCAATTTCGGAGCGCCATTCCTGCTGGTCGCATTCGGCTGGGAAAGCACTGCCCAGATCTACGCCACGGTGCTGGCAATCATGGGTGTTGTTTTCATCGTGTTGGCCAAGGAAGACCCGATGGCCGCCGAGCGCGCGGGCGAAAAGGCAAAGTCCTTCATGGAGCAGATGGAGCCGCTGCGGGAACTGAGGGTCTGGCGGTTTGCCCTGTACTATTTTTTCGTTTTTGGCGCGTTCGTGGCCCTGGCGCTCTGGCTGCCGCACTTCCTGATCGGCGTTTACGGCCTGGACATCAAAACCGCCGGCATCATTGCGGCGCTCTATACCATCCCAGCGTCCCTGTTCCGGATTCTCGGTGGCTGGATGTCGGACCGTTTCGGCGCCCGCCGGGTAATGTACTGGACCTTCGGAGCGTCGGTTCTGTGCACGTTTCTGTTGAGCTACCCGCCCACCGATTATGTGGTACAGGGCATTGATGGCGATATCCGCTTTACCCTGGCCATGAACCTGCCCATGTTTGTAGCCCTGATCTTTGTCCTCGGCTTTTTCATGTCCCTGGGCAAGGCCGCCGTATACAAACACATTCCGGTTTACTACCCCATGCACGTCGGCGCAGTGGGCGGTGTAGTCGGCATGATTGGCGGCCTCGGCGGATTCATCCTGCCGCTGACATTCGGCGTACTGAACGATCTCACCGGGATCTGGCAGAGCTGTTTCATGCTGATGTTCGTGATCGTCGCCGCTGCTCTTATGTGGATGCACTACGCAATCCGGTCTGCCGAGCGGGTGGAATGGGCCGCAAACGAGGAAAGAACGGACTTGCCGGAATTGGCTTCGCCACAGTTGTTTTACCCGCTGAACCGCAAAAAGCCGAGAGAACCGCTGGCGCCACCGCCAACCGCGGGACGCTCATGAAGCGTTTCACCAATTACGCCTTGTTGCCCCGCACAGCGGGGCTTTTCCGTATAATTGCCAGGTGCGATGAGGCAGATCCGGAAACAGGGGTGAGACATCATGACGAAGTGGCTGGTTAAATCAGAACCTGCAGAATGCGGCATCGAGGATTTTGCCAAGGCCCCGAACGGTGTAATCCCCTGGGATGGCGTGCGCAACTACCAGGCCCGGAATTTTCTGGCGCGCATGGCAGAGGGTGACGAGGTCTTTCTTTACCACTCCAGCTGCAAACACATCGGGATAGCCGGTATCGTAAAGGTCGTTCGCAGCGCCTATCCAGATCCGACCCAGTTTGATCCTGAATCGCCCTATTTTGATGCCAAGAGCACCGCTGAGAAGCCTCGCTGGCAAGCCGTGGACATGAAGTACGTTCGCTCCCTGCCGAAACTGATCCCGCTGGATAAGCTTAAATCCATGGCCGGGCTTGAGGACCTGCCTTTGGTCCGCAAGGGTAACCGGCTCTCGGTGATGCCCGTGAGCGAGGAGGAATGGCAGATCATCCTGGGCCAGGCTGGCTGACACCAGGGATCTGCCATCAGCTCGTCACTCGTCGTGGGGAATCGGGTCCGGGCTGCGATCCCAGCCCACGAGAGCCAGGGTTGCCACCACGCCTATCAACAGCCCCATCCATGGCTCAAAGAACGCCAGAGCAGCGCCGATCAGAACCACCGTACCCCTTGAGGCATTGTCCCTCGGGATCGACATGGCAATGTAAGCACAGGCAAAACCGGTCAGCACGAGAGTCAGCGACAGCGCAACACCCAGCAGCGGTTTGAGCCCGGTCAGCAGCGGCAACAGGAAGAAGATGAACGGCAGGCCCATCAGGTAGTAGGAGGCCAGGCCGCTGTGCAAGCTGTTCATGGCCTTCGGCCCCTGCTTCCAGCGCTGCACCACAATTACATGTACGCCGGTCCACACCGCTCCCTGGGTAGGGAAGAAGGGCGCCACAACACCCATGATGGCGTTACGGATCGACAGGGAGAAATGGGTGCGGTTCAGGTTGATATCCACGTGCTCGTCCTTGCGCACCTTCAAGCCATCCCGGAGCACTTCATTCCCGGTGACCAGATCGCCAAACAGAATGATGTAGGCAATCAGTGCCAGCGGAATACTCTGGAGAATCATCTCCTGGGACGGCCAGCCGATGGCCAGTGGAGAAACCTTCGCCAATGCCTCGCCCAGTGGTGGCACCAGGATTCCCCATTGAATATCGAAATCCACCTCGCCAACCAAGGGCCCGACGATGGCCGCGGCCAGAAAGCCCGGCAGCAGGCCCAGGGCTCCCAACATAAAGAAGAATCGGCTGCGCTCCTTGAGCTTCTGCATTGGAATGGAGAACGTGAATATCAAACAGATGGCACAGGCAAGACCCGTGGCGATGGGCTGTTCAAGCAGAAAGCGCTCGGCATCGTCCACGAACACCCGCTTGAGCGCAGCTATCGACGCCCCGAGAATGATGCCGGCCTTGAGCGTGTCGGGTAGCCAGATCACGAAGCGACGACCCAGGCCGGTTATCCCGAGAAACAGGACAAGCGAGGCAAACACCAGGCTCAGCGCGGTCATCGCCTGGAACCGGCTCACCGGGTCCTCGTAGCCCCCTATTACAAACGCCAGAATCAGGGGCAACGCGGGGGTAATCCAGCCGCCAGCGTAGGGCTCGCCGAAAACAATCACCGCCGAGGCAATCAGGGAGGCATGGATCATCGACAATGCGACGGCTTCTTCAAAACTGAGGCCGAAGAAGGCGGTCATTACGGGAATCAATGCCAGGCCTGTAGCGGCTGAAACAAACAGCCCTTGCAGGAACTCGGACCAACACAGGCGCGTGTGGTAAAAGGGCACGCGGAACGTGAACGGCCCCCAGCGCCAGCCGGCTAACTCCGGTCTATCTTCCATGGATTGTCACTCGCTTTTTGGTTTTATTGTTTGCGACTTGATTATGGGAAGGGTTTGCGGATCGCACGAATGAATATTTCTGATCAGGCTGAATAAATCCTGCTAATTACACCCAGCGGGACACCTTGCACAACGAACGACCCTTGTTGAGGCTATCCAATTCTGTCCCGGCCCTTTAGAATTCGGCCTTCCCCGAATCTTCTGGAGCCGTCGCCTGCCATGCCGTCCCAACTGAACCCCGCCTCCGGTTTCGAGAAACTCCGCCGCATTGAGTCCAGCAAGGTTTTCCAGGGCGCAGTCATCACCATCATCATCCTGTCGGCACTGACCATCGGCGCCAAAACCTATGATCTGCCTCCCCTGGTGGAGAAGTCGCTCATCGTGATGGACAACGCCATCACCCTGTTTTTCCTGCTGGAAATCCTGTTCCGATTTGGTGTGTGCGCTAACAAGAAACGTTTTCTGTTCGACGGATGGAACCTGTTCGATACCCTCGTGGTCATCGGCAGCCTGATTCCTCTGGATAACTCCGAAGCGGTTCTGCTGGGACGTCTGTTGCGGGTTTTCCGGGTGTTGCGCCTGGTGTCGGTGGTTCCGGAGCTCCGGTTCCTGATCAACTCGCTGCTAAAAGCGATTCCGCGCATGGGCTACATCGCCCTGCTGATGTTCATCATTTTCTACATTTACGCGGCCATGGGTTCGATGTTCTTCGCCAGCGTGGACGAGGAACTCTGGGGCGACGTGGCCATTGCCATGCTGACACTCTTCCGGGTGGCTACCTTCGAGGACTGGACGGATGTGATGTACGCCACCATGGAGCAGTATCCGCTGAGCTGGGTTTTCTACATCACCTTCATATTCCTGACGGCGTTTGTTTTCCTGAATATGATGATCGGGGCAATCCTGGAGGTCATGAGTGAGGAGCAGAACGCCAAGCAGGCCCAGAAGGCCCACGATGAGCGGGACGAAATTGCCCGCCAGCTCCAGGCCGTTCAGGTACAACTGGCGGAGCTGACGAAGCAGATCAGCGAAAAGCGCTGACTCAGAACGGCTTGGCCAGGGCCAGATGAAGAATGGCCGTAACCTGCACCAGGGCCAGTACCGCCGCGGAAATTCGAACGGGCTTTCCGAGGGTGGTTTTCAGGGCGAACACGCCAGCGATGATGTAGCCGACCAGTAAGACAATTTTGGCAATCAGCCAACCCGGCATGGCCGAAGCGTACCCGGCCACAAAAACCAGAGAGATCGCCGCCACCAGCAAAATGGTGTCGTTGATGTGGGGAATAAACCGCAGCGGTGTCTGTCGCCACCCAGGTCTTCCGACGGCGTCCAGGAGCAGACGCAGGGCAAAGAGGGTGATGGTGAGGTACGCGGTGGTCACGTGCAGGTGTTTCAGAATCATGTACGCGGTCATGAAAGTTCCTTAGTTAACAGGCGTTTTGCCGCATTGTACGCAATCTACCTACAAGCAGGTATGGTTAACGCGGTTGTCAGGGTTTAACATATACACAGAATACATGTATATGGGAGACATCTATGCGGGCCATTTCTACTTCCCCTGAACGGGCGTCGGTCAGCGTCAGCCAATTATTTTCCTACCCCTTTCGGATTTTCTTTCTGTCCATGACCGTTCTGGCCCTTGCCGTCATTCCCCTCTGGGTGATGCAGGTCAATGGTGTTATCAGTCTTCCACTGGCCATGCCCGGGTTATTCTGGCACCAGCACGAGATGTTGTTTGGCTTTCTGTCGGCAGCGATCGCGGGGTTCCTGTTAACCGCAGTGTGCGTGTGGACCCAGACGGAACGAACCCATGGATTCAGATTGGTGCTGCTCTGGGGCGTCTGGCTGGCCGGCCGTGTACTGCTGGCAACCGGTGCTGACCTGCCCTTTTGGCTGGTTCAGGGAGTAAACCTGGCATTCCTGCCCCTGGTGATGGTGGATGCCGGCTGGCGTATCTGGCACGCCCGGCAAAAACGACAACTGATGATCATGGTGGTACTCGGCCTGCTTTGGCTGATGCAGATTGGCTTTGTCACCCGCCTCGACATGGCCTTCAGCTATGGTGCCCTGATCATGGCCATGGCACTGATCAGTATTGTCGGTGGCCGCATCACTCCGGCGTTTTCCACCGGCTGGTTGCGCCAGAGGGGACTCGACAGCAACGCTGTAAAGACCATTCCCGCGCTGGACATGGCAACTGTATTCAGCCTGATTCTGCTGATGGCATCCCTGGTGACTGGCTGGCAAACCGTTACTGGTTTGCTGGCGCTGCTGTCCGGTGGGCTTATGCTGGTGCGTCTGGCGGGATGGAAGGGCTGGCTCGTACGCCAGGAGCCCCTGCTCTGGATTCTGCACCTGTCCATCCTGTGGGTGCCGGTGGCCCTGTTCCTGCTGGCAGGCACACTGTTCGCGGGCTGGCCCTCCAACGCCTGGAGCCATGCAGCCGGCACCGGGGCGGTGGCGTGCCTGATTCTGGGGGTTATTTCCCGGGTCGCCCTCGGCCACAGCGGCAGACCGCTGGTGTTGCCGAAGGGAATGGTGTTTGCCTTCGTTGCAATTCATCTGGCCGCGCTGGTACGAGTACTCACAGCCTTCGAGATCATCCCATGGCACCCGGGCATTGGTGGCAGCGCACTGCTCTGGCTGGTCGCCTTTGGTATATTCCTGTACCGCTACACCGCCATCCTGGCCAGCCCCAGACCGGATGGCCGAGAAGGCTGAGCATTTTCCATTCGGTCGCACAAGCACCTTGATGACCATCAAACGGGATTAACAGACGAGTTCGGGGAACTTCAAACCGGCAATCATCCACTAAAGGTCAATAGCAGCTCCCGAAATTCGAGCTAAAGTATGAGGAAATCATTTTGTAACAGAGACACTGGCACTATGAACCCGGATCATTTTGACAAAGAAGACCTGATCAAATGCGGCCATGGCGAGCTCTTCCCCGGCTCCATGCGCCTGCCCATCAACGAGATGCTGATGTTTGACCGCGTCACGCACATTGCGGACGACGACGGCCTCTACGGCAAGGGCAGCCTGGTAGCGGAGCTCGACATCAATCCGGACCTGTGGTTCTTCAAGGTGCACTTCGTTGATGATCCCGTGATGCCGGGCTGCCTCGGCCTCGATGCCATGTGGCAGCTGGTAGGCTTCTTCCTCGCCTGGGGTGGCGGTGAAGGCAAGGGCCGCGCATTGGGCGCCGGTGAAGTGAAGTTCACCGGCCAGGTCTTGCCAACGGCCAAGAAAGTCACCTACCGTCTGGATCTCAAACGCGTGATCAGGCGCAAACTGACCATGGCAATTGCCGATGGCCGGATGGAGGTAGACGGCCGGGAAATCTACACAGCCAAAGACCTGCGGGTCGGCATGTTCACCTCGACCGATGATTTTTAGGAGTTAACAGGATGCGTCGTGTTGTAATCACCGGTATGGGCATTGTTTCCAGCCTTGGTACCAACCAGAAGGAAGTCGCCCAGTCACTCAGGGAATCCCGCTCAGGCATCGGCTTTAGCGAAGAGGCCCGGGACAATGGTCTGCGCAGCCACATCTGCGGCCAGATCAACCTGAACCTGCCCGAATTGATTGACCGGAAACTGTGGCGTTTCATGTGCCCCGCTTCCGGTTACACCTATCTGGCGATGCTTGAGGCTATCGAGCAGGCCGGGCTGACCGATGAGCACATCAAGGCCGACACCACCGGTATCATCTTTGGCCAGGGCGGCGCCTCGACGGTTGAGCTGCTGGATTCCATCGATACCCATCGCGACCGCGGTATCCGCCGTGTCGGGCCCTATCGCGTGCCGCGCACCATGGGCAGTGCGATCAATGCGTCACTGGCAACCGGATTTGGCATTCGCGGCATCAACTACGGCATCACCTCTGCCTGCGCTACCAGCGCGCATTCGATCGGCCATGCCGCCGATCTGATTGCTCTCGGGCGCCAGGATGTCATGTTTGCCGGCGGTGGCGAAGATATCCACTGGACCCTGAGCCTGCTGTTCGATGCCATGGGCGCCCTGTCGACGAAATACAACGACACGCCTGAACTGGCGTCACGCACCTATGACGCGAACCGGGACGGCTTCGTGATTTCTGGTGGTGGCGGTGTGTTGGCCCTTGAAGCGCTGGAGCACGCAGAAGCGCGGGGCGCAAACATCCTGGCAGAGCTCGTCGGCTTCGGTGCAACTTCCGATGGCGCCGACATGGTTGCCCCGAGTGGCGAGGGCGCAGTGCGCTGCATGAAGCAGGCAATGAAGAACCTGGATGGCGAAATCAGCTACGTGAATACTCACGGCACCAGCACCCCGGCCGGAGACATCACCGAGCTGAAAGCATTGAAAGAGACGTTTGGCGACAAGATCCCGCCGCTGAGCTCCACCAAACCCCTTTGCGGCCACGCTCTTGGCGCGGCGGGCGTACACGAGGCTATTTACAGCCTGATCATGCTGCGTGAAGGCTTTATTGCTCCATCGGCAAATATCCAGGACCTTGATGAAGGGGCCGAAGGCTACCCGATCGTTCGGGAACGCATGGATAACCAGAAACTGGACCTGGTGATGAGCAACAGCTTTGGCTTTGGTGGTACCAATGCCTCACTGGTGTTCAAAAAAGTCTGATCCGGATCAGGATAGCCTGACAGAGCGATATTCAGCCGGGGATGTTCCCATCCAGCGCTTGAAAGCCCGGCTGAATGCGCTCAACTCCGAAAAACCGAGCTGCTCGGCAATCTCCACCAGCGGTTTGGTCCTGTCCTGCATGTAGGTCAGCGCCTGCCTGCGGCGAACATCCTCCAGCAAACGGGCGAATGTCAGCCCTTCACGCTTCAGTTTCTTGTGCAACGTGTAGCGGCTCATATGCAGCTGCGACGCCACGACTTCCACACCAACTTTGCCACGAGCAAGCTGAACACTGATCAGGGAACTGACCCTGACACTCAGCGAAGCCCGCGCCACCTCTGGCGTCAGAGGCTTTGATGCCATCCTGAATTCCTCCTTTGCAACGCTTCGGCCCGAAAAGCCCGAACCGTGAGCGTACACATGTTAGCCGAAAACAATCAATAAGACCTTTGAGCAGGATCAAGGGAACGGCCGACGGCATACGGCAGAATGCCCCGTTTTCAGAATCGCCCGGAGCCACTATGAACACCCCGGAACTGCTCGCCCCCGCGGGCACCCCCGAACACCTTGAAACCGCCTTTGCCTATGGCGCCGATGCGGTCTACGCCGGCCAGCCGCGCTATTCGCTGAGAGTAAGAAACAACAGTTTCAAAGACGTTGCAGCGCTTGGCGCGGGCATTGAACGGGCCCACGAACTGGGCAAACAGTTCTACCTTGTCTCCAACATAGCACCTCACAACGACAAGGTGCGGTCCTATCTGAGAGATCTGGCGCCAGTACTGGAACGAAAACCCGACGCGCTGATCATGTCGGATCCCGGCCTGATCATGCTGGTGCGGGAAAAATGGCCAGACCAACCCATCCATCTTTCAGTACAGGCCAACGCGGTGAACTGGGCCACGGTAGAGTTCTGGCGGCGCCAGGGAATCAGCCGGGTCATCCTCTCCCGTGAACTGGCCCTGAATGAAATTCGCGAGATCCGCGAACGGGTCCCGGAGATGGAGCTCGAAATCTTCGTTCACGGCGCCCTGTGCATGGCTTATTCTGGCCGCTGCCTGCTCTCGGGTTACATGAACCACCGGGACGCCAACCAGGGTGCCTGCACCAACGCCTGCCGCTGGAACTACAAACAGGTCCAGCACGGCCACGACCAGACCGGCGACCTGATCGCCACCTGTGGCGGCGGCGACGTACAGGAGGTGGCACCGAAAGAAATCCTGCTGGAAGAGCCCAACCGCCCGGGCGGATTCATACCCGCCTATGAAGACGAGCACGGCACCTACATCATGAACTCAAAGGATTTGAGAGCCGTTCAACACGTCGCTGAACTGGCAAAGATGGGCGTTCATTCCCTGAAAATCGAAGGCCGCACGAAGAGCACCTACTACGTGGCCCGCACCACCCAGGTCTACCGCCGCGCCATCGACGAGGCGATGCAAGGAAAGCCGTTCGACATGAACCTGATGGACGAATTGGAAGCCCTCTCCAACCGGGGCTATACCGAAGGCTTCCTGCGCCGCCATATGCCCCGGGAATACCAGACCTACGAACAGGGCTCCTCATTCCTTGGCACCCAGCAGGTGGTTGGCACCATTACTGACTTGGATGACCAGTGGCTGACCATAGACGTGAAAAACAAATTCGCGCCCGGCGACCAACTGGAACTGATCAGCCCAGCCGGCAACATCCGGTTCTCGGCTAATGTCATGGAAAACCGAAACAGCCAGGCCATGGACTATGCGCCGGGCAGCGGGCATATCGTTCGAATTCCAAAACCGGCTGATCTTCCACAAACTCTGGAGCACAGCTACCTCACCAGAATCCTGGCTACCGGCGACTAGCAATTAGTCTGAGGCGCCAAGCGGGATTGCCTCCCAAAACCGTGCATTGCCATGGATGGCAATGCCGAGCCCCCAGGGATAGGTTCACGGCGTGTTTTGGGAGGCAATCCCGCTTGGCGCCCTTCTCAAAAACTCCAGTCCTGCAAGAACCTAACTATCAGCCTCATTACCACCCCCTTAGTGCCCCAAAGGCCGATTAAGGTATAATCACCCCACGTTCAAATTAATACCTGACTATTTTACTCTGGTATTGTATAATCGCTGCCCAGAAACGATGGATTCAAGCTGCTTTTCTGCTTATTTATCAGCATCAGCTTTGGAAGTCCGTCATCCAAAAAGCGATTGCAGGGCGTACTCACAGGATGAGCGATCACTGCAACACCCAAACTGATGACATCCGATCGACAGCCCATTCATGAGGCTGCCGGCGACACCAAGGGCGCAAGCCCGCGATGAGAGAATACGGAGCGACGATCATGGCGACCACCGACACCGAGGTGAACGAGCTGATCAAACGGGAATACGAATACGGATTTGTAACAGACATTGAATCCGACACATTCGAACCCGGCCTTAATGAAGACGTTATCGCCCGCCTTTCCGGCCTCAAGAAAGAACCGGAATGGATGCTGGAGTGGCGGCTGAAAGCCTACCGTCGCTGGCTCGAGATGGACGAGCCGGACTGGGCCCATGTGGGCTATCCGAAAATCGACTACAACTCGATTTCATATTACTCCGCGCCCAA
The DNA here is from genome assembly GCF_003751355.1 of Marinobacter sp. 3-2. NCBI lineage: Bacteria > Pseudomonadati > Pseudomonadota > Gammaproteobacteria > Pseudomonadales > Marinobacteraceae > Marinobacter > Marinobacter sp. 3-2. Next base: position 1,070,586 of record NZ_RJUQ01000011.1, read on the forward strand.
GCGTCCGGAAGACATGCCCCAGAGCCTGGACGAAGTGGATCCGGAACTGCTGAAAACCTACGAAAAGCTGGGCATCCCCCTGCACGAGCGTGAAAAGCTGGCGGGCGTGGCTGTTGATGCCGTCTTCGATTCGGTTTCCGTAGCAACAACGTTCAAGGAGCCACTGGCCAAGGCCGGCGTTATTTTCTGTTCCATCTCCGAAGCGATCCAGGATTACCCGGAGCTGGTCAAAAAATACCTGGGCTCGGTAGTGCCTGCCGGTGACAACTTTTTCGCCGGGCTGAACTCCGCGGTCTTCTCCGACGGTACCTTTGTCTATGTACCCAAGGGCGTTCGCTGCCCCATGGAGTTGTCCACCTATTTCCGCATCAACGCAGCCAACACCGGACAGTTCGAGCGTACTCTCATTATTGCCGAAGACAGCAGCTACGTGAGTTACCTTGAAGGTTGCACCGCGCCCATGCGGGACGAGAACCAGCTGCACGCTGCGGTTGTTGAACTGGTGGCCCTGGACGACGCCCAGATCAAATACTCCACGGTGCAGAACTGGTACCCGGGTGATGAAGAAGGTAAAGGCGGCATTTTCAACTTTGTCACCAAGCGTGGCGCCGCCATCGGCAAGAACTCCAAGATTTCCTGGACCCAAGTCGAAACCGGCTCCGCGGTCACCTGGAAGTATCCGAGCTGTGTCCTGCGTGGCGAAAACAGCGTTGGTGAGTTCTATTCCGTGGCACTGACCAACAACTACCAGCAGGCCGACACCGGCACCAAGATGATTCACCTGGGCAAGAACACCTCCAGCACAATCATCTCCAAGGGTATTTCCGCCGGCAAGAGCTCCAACGCTTACCGCGGCCTGGTGAAATTCGGCCCCGGGGCGGAAGGTGCACGTAACTTTACCCAGTGCGATTCGCTCCTGATCGGCGACCGCTGCGGCGCCCACACGTTCCCTTACATCGAAAGCAAGAACAAGTCGGCCATCGTAGAGCACGAGGCAACCACTTCGAAGGTCAGCGACGAGCAGATGTTCCTTTGCCGCCAACGCGGTATCGACCCGGAACAGGCGGTCTCCATGATCGTGAACGGCTTCTGTAAGGAAGTGTTCAAAGAGCTGCCCATGGAGTTCGCTGTCGAGGCCGGCAAGCTGCTCGAGGTGAGCCTCGAAGGGTCCGTTGGTTAACAGGACGGCAAGCACAAAAGTATCGCAGAAGCCGTCGGGCAGGCCCTTCCGGGATCGTCGAAATCAGGGATGATTTCGTCGAGCGTACAGGGATGTATTTACAGCGTATCCCGGAAGGGCCTGCCCGATGGCTGACTCCCCCAGTTAGGGGCAGGCAACAGAATTCAGACGGTTAAATGAGAGAGACGCTACAAATGCTGAGCATCAAGAACCTGCACGCATCCGTTGAGGGCAAAGAAATCCTCAAGGGCATCAACCTGGAAATCAAGGCCGGGGAAGTTCACGCCATCATGGGCCCCAACGGCTCTGGTAAGAGCACCCTGTCGCAGGTGCTGGCAGGCAACGAAGCATTTGAAGTTACCGAGGGTGAAATCACCCTGAACGGCGACAACCTGCTGGAACTTGAAACCGAAGAGCGTGCCCGCGAAGGTATCTTCCTTGCGTTCCAGTACCCGGTAGAAATACCCGGCGTGAGCAACCTGCAGTTCCTGCGCACCGCCGTGAACGCCATGCGCCAGCACAAAGGCCAGGACGAGATGAACGCGGCCGAGTTCATGAAGCTCGCCAAAGAAATTTCCAAGCAGGTGGATCTGGATCCGGCGTTCCTGAAGCGGGGCGTCAACGAGGGCTTCTCCGGTGGTGAGAAGAAGCGTAATGAGATCATGCAGGCCCTGCTGCTGCAGCCGAAGCTCGCGATTCTCGACGAGACCGACTCGGGGCTCGATATCGACGCCCTGAAGGTTGTTTCTGACGGCGTGAATGCTCTGCGCGCGGAAGACCGCGCCATCCTGATGGTGACCCACTACCAGCGTCTGCTGAACCACATTGTGCCGGACTACGTGCACGTTCTGGCGGGCGGCAAGATCATCAAATCCGGTGGCCGCGAGCTGGCGCTGGAGCTGGAAGAACGCGGCTACGGCTGGCTGGGCATCAAGGATGAAGACACTGCCGACAGTTCAGCCAACTAAGGAGGTCGCGGAATGAAACCAGCACCCACTCTTTCCACCTCGTTCCTGCACCCGGCCGGGCAGTCCCTGCCGGAGCCCCTGCTCGCCCTGCGCAAGCAGCGTGGAACCGCTCTGGTCGACATGCCGTTGCCGACCCGGAAAACCGAAAACTGGAAATACTCCAGCAAGTACCTGAAGCTGACCGACGACATGGCCATCTCCCTGCCGGCGGATGGCAAGACCGGCAGCGGCCTGGCAGTGCCCGGCTACAAGGTTGCGTTCCTTAACGGTGTAATGATGCCAGAGGCCTGCGAATATCCGGATCTGGACGGCATCAGCATCAAGAGCTTCGGCGATCTGAGCGATGAGGAAGCCAGCGATCTGGCGGACCGCCTGGACAGCACCCTGGACAACAAGGCGGTTCAGATGGCCCGGCTGAATTCAGCCCGTTTTGAAGACGGCCTGCTGATTCGCCTGAAGCCAGACGCAGTGCTCGACCAGCCGCTGTTCATTGTTCATGAGGTAACGGCCGAGGCTAGCGGTTCGGCTTTCCCGCGCATTTTCGTGGATGCCGGCCGTCATAGCCAGATTACGCTCGTGGAGGAGTACATCTCCAGCGGCTCGGCCCAGGTCATGGTCAATACCGTCACTGAATTCAATGTGGCCGACGGCGCCAACATCACCAGCATTCGCCTGAACATGGAAGGTGAGAACGTCCAGCACATTGGCTCAACCGGCGTCCTGCAACAGCGCAGCTCCCGTTTTGAGAGCCATACCGTTGGGTTTGGTGGCCCCCTGCGCCGGCATGATCTGCAGGTACGGCTTGAAGGTGAAGGCGCTGAGTGCAAGCTCAACGGGGTAGTTGTTACCCAGGGCAAACAGCACTATGACAACCACACCACCATCGAGCACGTGGCTGCCCACTGCAACAGCGAAGAAACCTATCGCAATATCGCAGCGGACCAGTCCCACGCCGTGTTCAATGGCCGGATTCATATCCATCAGGACGCCCAGAAGTCCAATGCGGATATGAACAACAAGAACCTGCTGCTGTCCAACGGGGCAGAGATTGACACCAAGCCGGAACTGGAAATTTATGCCGATGACGTGAAATGTGCCCATGGCGCGACCATCGGCCAGCTTGACGAAATCTCGCTGTTTTACCTGGTTTCACGGGGTATCGGCCGGCGTCAGGCGAACGTTCTGCTCACCATGGCCTTTATCAACGAGCTGGTCGAGCAGATTCCGGTTGAAGCAGTGCGAGAGACGGTCCAGGGCCGTCTGAACCACTTCTTCGAACAGACATTTCAGGAGGCGTAACCGGTTATGACCGATCTGTCCGTGGCAAGCACCGCCAAGCGCACCACCTTCGACGTGGACGCGATTCGCCGGGATTTCCCGATCCTGTCCCAGCAGGTAAACGGAAAGCCCCTGGTGTATCTGGACAACGGTGCGTCGGCCCAGAAGCCGGAGGCTGTGCTGGATGCCATGGATCGGTATTACCGTGAGATGCACTCCAACGTCCATCGGGGCGCCCATACGCTGGGAGACCGTGCGACCTCCGCCTTCGAGGGTGCCCGCGAGACTGTTCGAAACTTCCTGAACGCCGAAAGCACCCGGGAAATTATCTGGACCCGCGGCACGACCGAGGCCATCAACCTGGTTGCCAATGGGCTCGCCCCGCGCCTGAGGGCTGGCAACGAGATCCTGGTGAGCCACATGGAACACCACGCCAACATCGTGCCCTGGCAGATGATTGCCGAGCGCACGGGTGCGAAAGTGGTGCCTGTTCAGGTGACACCGGAAGGCGAGCTGGACCTTGAATCCTTCACCAGCCTGCTCAATGAGAAGACTCGGGTGCTGGCAATCACCCACGTTTCCAACGTTCTTGGCACGGTGAACCCGGTGGCGGCCCTGATTGAACAGGCCAAGGCCCACGGCATCATCACCCTGGTGGACGGGGCCCAGGCGGTACCTCATTACCAGCCGGACGTTCAGGCGCTGGGCTGCGACTTTTACGTGTTCTCATCGCACAAGCTGTTTGGCCCCACAGGTATTGGTGTGCTTTACGGTAAGGCCCAGTTGCTGGAGGAAATGCCTCCCTACCAGGGCGGCGGCGAGATGATCGAACGAGTGTCCTTTGAGCGGACCACCTGGAATACCCTGCCCTACAAATTCGAGGCAGGCACCCCGGCCATTGCCGAGGCAGTCGGACTGGGAGCCGCCATCGACTACCTGAACGGCCTGGATCGTTCCGCCATGGAAGCGGCCGAGACCGCCCTCCTTGAGCGGGCCAACCAGCTGGTGGAAACCGTACCCGGCATGGAGATTATCGGTACGGCAAAAAACAAAGTGCCGGTTATATCCTTTAAAATTGCCGGCCTGCACCCCAGTGATATAGGCACGCTGCTGGATCAGCAGGGAATCGCAATCCGCACGGGCCACCATTGCGCCATGCCGCTGATGGATTTCTATGGAGTTCCCGGTACAGCCAGGGCTTCATTCGCGTTCTACAATACCCTGGACGAGGTGGATACATTGTTTACCGCCCTGCAGAAAGTCCAGCGTCTGTTTGCCTGATGGAGGTGGAATTATGACAGCCGAAGTCTTCACCCCGACCGTCGCCGTCACCATGACGCCCAGCGCGGTCAAGCACGTGCGCAAACAGCTGGAGAAAAAGCCGGACGCCAAGGGCATTCGGCTGGCCATCAAGAAAAGTGGCTGCTCCGGCTTCAAATACGAAACCCAATGGGTGGAAGACACCGCCGCCGACGACAAGGTGTTTCACATTGATGGCGTCGATGTTTTCGTGAAAGAAGAGCATCTGCCGCTGGTGAACGGCATCGAGATCGATTTTGTGACGGAGGGCGTGAACTCCATGTTCCAGTTCCGCAATCCGAACGCCACCGCAGAGTGCGGTTGCGGCGAGAGTTTTACCGTCGCGTAATCCGATATAAAGATTGAAAAGAGCGAGGCCCGAACAGGCATGCAAGAACGGGAAGTGGTCCTGACCAAACGCGAGGTGGAAGCCCGCCTTGTTCCTTCCGGAACCGAAATCATGATTCCGTCGGACACCTTTGTGACCATCACGCAGTCGCTGGGTGGCACCTTTACGGTCGCTGTTAACGGTAACCTTGCCCGGATTGAAGGCCACAATGCCGACGCGCTCGGCAAGAAACCCCTTGAAAGCAGCTTTGAAACCCCGGAAGACGGCACCGTCAACGAAAACCAGGTCTGGGAAGCCATGCAGAACTGCTACGATCCGGAAATTCCGGTGAACGTAGTGGATCTGGGCCTGATTTACGAGTGCAGGATTGAAAATGGTACCGAAGACGGCAACCATGTGTACGTGCTGATGACGCTGACTGCCGCCGGCTGCGGCATGGGCCCGGTGATAACCGAAGATGTGAAAACCAAGCTCGAGCATGTGCCCAATGTGGACAAGGTGACCGTTGAACTGACCTTCGATCCGCCCTGGAGCAACGAAATGCTCACCGACGAAGCCAAACTCGAACTGGGAATGCTGTAAATGACTGCCAGTGAACAGGACTTTCTGAACAACCCCTTGGGTAAAGACACCACCCTGGATGACGTTCTCGATGGCTTCGAGCTGCTGGACGACTGGGAAGAGCGCTACGCTTTTATCATTGATCTGGGCAAGCAGCTTCCTGCGTTTCCCGAGGAATCCCGGGTTGAAGAAAACTATGTTCATGGCTGCCAGAGCCAGGTCTGGCTGATTCATCATTACGATGAAGACAGTGGCCGGCTGTACCTGTTGATTGACTCCGACGCCATGATTGTTCGTGGACTAGCTGCCATCATCCTGGTCGCCCTTAACGGCAAAACCCCGAGGGACCTGCTGGCCACGGACATTGATGAGTTATTCGAGCAGCTGGACCTGTTCCGGCACATTTCCCCGACCCGCGGCAACGGGCTCAGGGCGATGGTTGGCAAGATCCGCGACATTGCGGCCGCCGAGGTGGCCAACGCCAGCAATTGATGCCCGTCAGTCCTACCAGATAATCGCTATATCATCTCTCTGGATATTCACGATGCCGCCAAGTTGCGGCATGGTACCCCGGCTGAAATGCGGCTGAACTTTTTCGAGCGTCACTGACAAGTCGCTGTCCTGTAACTCTGGTGAGTCATCGGGTGATTCCAGGTAGCGCTTGCTGCGATAGATCTTTAACTCATCACCCGGTCTGAGGCCTGCTGTAGCCCCGGATTCCAGCGTTACAGAAAAGTCGTCTACCCGCGCAATTCTGGTCATGAAGGGCTGACACGCCAATGCATCCGTTACTGCCATCGCCATGTCTGCGATAACATCCTCGACAGCCTGACCGTAGGCGGTTTTCTGGAAGCCGGCAGAGCCGAATCCTGCTGAACTGCCAGGCCCGGCATCCCAATCGGCCGCGGCTTCAAATCTCTGACGATAGACCGGCGCGCCACTGAAGCCGTCGAAGATAACGAGATCAGCCGCAAACCGGCGCCGTTGATCTACCGCCCCGATGCCCCGCTGCATTTTATCCAGCACGGAGGTGCCCCAAGCTGACGGATCCGCAACGCCAAGATCCCGGATAACGCCTGTCACTACGAACTGAACGCCCATTTCACGGGCCAGTTCCAGCACGTTGGTCAATCGATTGTCGCCCCGTTGTACCGTAGGCGCGTTCAGCAGATCCGTGAACATCCGTGAGGTTGTCGCCCCAAAAACCTGCAATCCGCCCTGAGCCACCAAACGCTGCTGGAGTTGTTGCGGCAAGATTTCGCCGGCGTCATCAATCCGCCCCACCCTGGCCTGGTCGGGATACAACAAAGGAAATCCGGTCACTGCGACACGCTTTTTCAGGCGCCCGGAGTCTCCCGATCCGCATTGGCTGCGACTCTCGCTGATATCGCCCCGGACAATCACCCGCAACAGATTGCCACTCTGGTACTCATCAATTACCCGCACATTCCGGGCTCTGGCGCTTGACGCCAGATCCATACGTGACTCGGTGATCACGCCGTTTTTCATAGTGTCGTGCGTGCTTACCCTGGCTTCATACTGCAGGGAAAGGTCCCGGATTGCGGCCTTGCGGGCCTCAGCCCGGGCGGCTTCCAGGTTGCCATTGTGGATATTGGCGTGGCCCACGCCTTCCAGAACCACCGCATGGGCGGCAGAAACCACGAAAAGCGCCAGAGCTCCGAGCACAGCCAGTGACAGCAAGCGTTTCATAATTCTCGATACTCCCTACACTCTCTATACTCTCGATCAATCAAGGTAATACAGGGAATCCACGCCTTTGCTCTGCACATCGCCCACGCTGTCATTTTCCTGCGGCATGGGAATCGGGCAGAGATCCCGCACCTGATCATCAGCAACCTTGGCCACACAGGCCCGGAAACGTGGCTCGAGCTTCAGTTCCATTACCGTTTCGAAGACACCGTCGCTGTGCTCGTTGACCGCGACCAACTTGGCGCCGCGAATGTAGCTGTCGACGTAGGTTCTGAAGGTGTCATTGCGCAGCACAAAATCATTAACGGTGGAACTGCCGTACACGACGGTACCGTAGACCCGTTCAACGAGATTCCGGTAGGCGTCCAGCTGGGAGGCCCGGCGGGCCATCAGACGTTTGCGGGTATTTGAACGGTCGGCCGCAACATCCTCATAGGTACCCAGACCGCTCACCCGCACAGTAATTGGCTCCAGCATCGTATCCTGACGGGACTGGTTGCCATTATCCCCCTGATAACTGCCAACCGGCGCACAAGCAGCCACCGTTGTTGCCAGCAGAGGCATAAGTATCCAGCGAAGGTTCATTGCGTGTCTCCAGAAAACGTCATTTCCGATTTCCCATGAAAAAACTACGCCAGTTTTTCTAACTGCCTGATATTCCGATCAACAACTCCCAACCGCATTATTTTGCAATCCCTATGCGGCAAAAAACTGCCTCTGTTTACACATCAAAAACAAACCGTTACCCCATGCGTCATGAGCTGGATAAGGTTCTGCCTTACCCTTTCAGGTACGTAACATCTATTTTGCCTTTTTACCTGACAGGAATCTTCATGACCGGATATCGCCTGACCAAACTTTCTCTGGCTATTGGTCTTTCCATTGCCACCAGTTCTGCACTGGCCAGCCCGCAGTCGTTTATGTCTGCCCGCTCTTTTGCCATGGGTGGCACTGGCGTCGCTGTAGCAACGCCATCATCAGCGCCGATGGATAACCCGGCGATGATGGCCTCCGATCACCACAGCTGGAACGATGATTTTGGGTTGATGCTGCCCTCGGTGAATGCTCGCGCAGCGGATGAGGAAGAAACAGTTGACCAGGTGGATGATATCCAGGATGTAATCACTGATCTTGAATCGCTCGTTTCCGGTTTTGATCCCAATACCGACGACCCACAAAGTATTCAGGACGGCGCCGCCGATCTCAGCGACCGTTTGACCGAATTCGACAGGGACACCATGCGAGTGAACGCCGCTCTGGGGCTGGGCCTGGCTGTGCCGGGACAATCTCTGGCTGTCGGCGTGTTTACCAATGCAAACCTGACAGCAACCGTTCGTGGTGACGTGTCCGATCAGGATATTACCGCACTGAATGCGATTGCCACTGCAGCAACGGCCCAGGACGTTCAGAATGCCGTCGACCAGATCAGTACGAATGGCACCCTGAACCTGACATCACAAGGAAAAATACTGGCATCCGCCGTCGGGGAAGTGGGCATCAGCTTCGCACGGGCTTTTGAGCTACAGGATGGCAACAGCTTCCAGCTTGGCCTATCGCCGAAATACGTGGAGCTGCGCACCTTCCAGTACACGGAAGCGGTTTCCGGTTTCGAAGATGACGAATTCGACGATGACCAGTATCAGACTGAAAAGAGCGGCTTCAACCTCGACGTGGGCGCAGCCTACAGCTTTGGTGATTCCAACCAGTGGAACACCGGAATTGTCGTTAAAAACCTGATCCCCATGGAGCTCGACTCCGCTGCGAGCCGGCCTTTGCTCGGAGAGGAAGTTCGCACATTAAAGCTGGACCCGATGGTTACAGCGGGCATCGCGCACAAGAGCGAATACCACGTTATCACCGCGGAAGTGGACCTGACTAAAAAGGAAGCCTTTGGCTTTGAGGACGACACCCAGTGGGCAGCTCTTGGCGCCGAATTCGACGCCTTCCGTTACGCCCAGTTGCGGGTGGGTGTTCGCCACAACCTGGCCAGCAACGATGACAACGACGGCATTGAAGAGAAAACCCAGTTCACTGCAGGTCTCGGACTGAACATTGTCGGCGTCCGCCTCGATATCGGCGCCCTGTACAGCGATGCTGATGCCGGTGCCGCCCTGGAGCTTGGCACCGCGTTCTGATGAAAAGCTGAAAGTGGGGTCAGATGAAGATTTCATCTGACCCCAAGCTCCAATCAAAGCCCGCCCGGGCAATCCGGGCGGGCTTTTTTATGGCCCTCATGCGTCACAGGTTTGCCTGCCCTGCCCGGGAACCGGATAATCCACCGACACACTCCCGAAAGGAATCAGCGATTTCATGCAGGCCTATCTGGTTGGCGGTGCCGTTCGTGACGAATTACTCGGCCTTGAGGTCAAGGACCGGGATTGGGTGGTGGTCGGCGCAACTCCAAGGGAAATGCTAGCCAACGGCTTCAAGCAGGTGGGCGCGGACTTCCCGGTATTTCTGCATCCCCGAACCCGGGAAGAATATGCCCTGGCTCGCACCGAACGGAAACAGGGTCGCGGCTACCATGGCTTCACTGTTTACAGCGCGCCCGACGTCACCCTTGAGCAGGATTTGAAGCGCCGGGACCTGACCATCAATGCGATGGCAAAAGCTGAAAACGGCGATCTGGTCGACCCCTTTGAAGGCCGCAGAGATATTGAAGATCGCAAGCTTCGGCATGTCTCGGAGGCCTTCGCGGAAGACCCCCTGAGAATTCTGCGCACCGCACGGTTCGCAGCCCGCTTTCACCCGCTGGGATTTTCCGTGTGCGACCAGACCATGGCCCTGATGAAGCGCATGGTGGATAGCGGAGAAGTAGACCACCTGGTGCCCGAACGGGTCTGGCAAGAATTCCAGCGGGCGCTGCATGAACAGGCGCCCGAGGCCTTTTTCGAAGTTCTTCGTGACTGCGGCGCCCTTGAGGTTCTTATTCCGGAATTAGCTTCGGAAAAAGTTTTTCAACTCGCGATGGCGGCACTTGGCTGCGTCCACCGCCGCTTGCACGCCCAGACGGAGGAGCGTTTTGCGGCCCTGCTCTCCCCTCTGGATGCCCCTGTTGCAAAGGACCGGGCCAAAGCCCTGAAGGCACCCAATGACTGTCAGAATCTGGCGCGACTGGTTACTGCCTTCACACCCCAGATCCGGGACATTGATGCGCAACGACCGGAAGCCGAAACGCTTCTGGACCTGCTCGACCAGGCGGACGTCTGGCGCCGCCCGGAACGTTTTTCGCAACTCACGAAGGTGCTCGAGTGCGCCTTGCCGGGCGATTCCCTCACACTGGACCTGCTGCGAACCGCCTCGGAAGCGGCGACCGGCGTTGAGCCGAGAACCCTCCTGGCGCAAGGGTATAAAGGCAAGGAACTGGGCAGCGCAATCCGGACTGAACGCCTGAAACGCATCGGCGACGCCGTCGCCCCGACCAACCACTGAGGAGGCACCATGCCGTCCACAACGCCTGTTGCCCTGATCACCGGCGCAGCCCACCGTCTTGGCGCAGAGACTGCCCGGACACTTCACGAAAGAGGGTGGAACCTGGTGATTCACTACCGAAGCCGGGAAGAGCAGGCGAACTCACTGATTGCGCAGATGAACCGCCAACGGCCCGACTCCGCCTGCGCCCTGCAGGGGGATTTGAGCCAGTTAACTGGAGTGGACCGGCTGGCCAGTGACGCCATCGCACAGTGGGGCCGACTGGACGCACTGGTGAACAATGCATCGGTCTTCTACCCCACCCCGACCGCAGACGCCACCGAAGACGACTGGAACACAATCCTGAACACCAACCTACGGGCCCCATTTTTCCTGCTTCAGGGATGCCTGGCCGAACTTCGGCGAAACCGCGGCAGCGTTGTAAATCTGATCGATATTTACAGCGAAAGACCCATCGATGATCACCCGCTGTACTGCGCCACCAAGGCCGGCCTGGCTGCCCTGACGCGCTCCTGGGCAAAAGACCTGGCGCCGGACGTGCGCGTGAACGGCGTATCGCCAGGCGCAATCCTCTGGCCAGAGGGCGAAGCAGAGATGGACCAATCCGCCCAGCAGGCAATCCTTCAGAAGACGCCACTGGCCCGCACCGGCAACCCTGACGATATTTCCGAAACCATTGCGTTCCTGATCTGCGATGCGCCCTTTATCACCGGGCAGATCGTCTCTGTTGATGGCGGCCGAAGCCTGAACATGTAGCACAACCCGCACATGACAGACCTGTTCTTTGGCCGGTGACCGCTTTCCGGATACAATGCCAGCAGTTTTCAATCCTGCTCGCGCCGGCCCCAATCCCGCGCGCGCCACTGATCCGGAGAATTCCCATGCGTGATGTCGTTATTGTTGCCGCCCGCCGTACTGCTATCGGAACCTTTGGCGGAGGTCTTTCCAGACTGAGCGCAGACCAGCTGGGAACCGCCGTCATCAAGGCACTAATGGAAGAAACCGGCGTTGCCGGTGACCAGATCAACGAGGTGGTACTGGGCCAGGTTCTTACCGCCGGCTGTGGTCAGAACCCGGCTCGCCAGTCTGCCATTAACGCCGGCATTCCAGCGTCGGTGCCCGCCATGACCATCAACAAGGTCTGCGGCTCAGGGCTGAAAGCGGTTCACATGGCGGTACAGGCCATCCGCTGTGGCGACGCCGAGATGATGATCGCCGGTGGCCAGGAGAGCATGAGCCAGGCGCCCCATGTGCTGCCCAACAGCCGGAATGGCCAGCGGATGGGCAACTGGTCGATGGTGGATACCATGATCAAGGACGGCCTGTGGGACGCCTTCAACGATTACCACATGGGCATCACGGCCGAGAACATCGTCGAGAAATACGGCATCAGCCGGGACGAGCAGGACGAGTTTGCAGCGGCGTCCCAGCAGAAGGCCGCCGCCGCTCGCGAAGCCGGCTATTTCGATGGCCAGATTGTTCCGGTCTCCATTCCCCAGCGTAAGGGAGACCCGATTGTCGTTGACCGCGATGAAGGCCCCCGCGACGGCGTCACTGCCGAGGGGCTTGGCAAACTCCGTGCGGCCTTCAAGAAAGACGGCACCGTTACCGCCGGCAACGCCTCATCCCTCAACGATGGCGCCGCAGCCGTGATGGTCTGCAGTGCCGAGAAAGCGAAAGAACTGGGGCTGACTCCGATCGCCACCATCAAGGCCTACGCCAACGCAGGCGTGGACCCGACGATTATGGGCACCGGCCCGATCCCGGCCAGCCAGCGCTGCCTGAAGCTTGCCGGTTGGAGCACGGAGGATCTGGACCTGGTGGAAGCCAACGAAGCCTTCGCTGCCCAGGCCATTTCCGTGAATCGCGACATGGGCTGGGACACCGGCAAGGTTAACGTGAACGGCGGTGCCATTGCCCTGGGCCACCCCATCGGCGCATCCGGCTGCCGCATTCTGGTCTCCCTGCTGCATGAAATGGTTCGCCGCGATGTTCACAAGGGCCTGGCCACACTGTGCATCGGAGGCGGCATGGGCGTTGCCCTGGCCGTCGAGCGCTAAGCTTCATGCTCCACGTTGTGCTGTACGAGCCGGAGATACCGCCGAACACCGGCAATATCATCCGGCTCTGCGCCAACACCGGCTGCCAGCTGCATCTGATCGAACCTCTGGGTTTTAACCTGGAAGACAAGCAAATGCGGCGGGCCGGGCTGGATTACAGCGAGTACGCAACGGTCAGGATCCACAAGAGTTACCAGGACTTCCTGGCCAGCGAGCAACCCGGACGCCTGTTCGGGTTCACCACCAAAGGCAGCGCCCATTACCACGAAGTGAGCTACCAGGATGGCGACTACCTGATGTTCGGCCCGGAAACCCGCGGCCTTCCCGCTGATGTCCGCGAGGGGTTGCTGCCTGAGCATCGCCTGCGGGTTCCCATGCAACCGCATAGCCGCAGCCTGAATCTCTCCAATACCACAGCCCTGGCGGTTTACGAGGCCTGGCGGCAGCTGGGGTTTAACGGAGCGACATAAAAAAACCGGCCTGAGCCGGTTTTTTTATATCTGATCACAGTGGTTCGGATCAGTGAGTCTGCTGCTCTTCGCTTGCCTCACCAGCAGCTTCTTCCTGCTTGCGCTTGAGCGCCTGGGCATAGATGGCGTCGAAGTTCACCGGCGCCAGCATCAGGGCCGGGAAGCTGCCCTTGCTCACAATACCGTCGATCGCTTCGCGCGCATACGGGAACAGGATGGTCGGGCAGTAGGCGCCCAGCATCTGGCCCAGCTGCTGGCCTTCGATGCCCTGAACCAGGAACACGCCGCCCTGCTGGATCTCGACGATGTAAGCTACCTTCTCACCCACTTTCGCGGTGACGGTCAGGGAAAGCACAACCTCATACTGGTTGTCGCTGACCTTGTTGTGAGACGTATTCAGATCCAGATTCACCTGCGGCTTCCACTGCTCCTGAAATACCAGCGGAGAGTTGGGTGACTCAAAAGACAGGTCCTTCACATAGATGCGCTGAAGGGCAAACTGGGGTTGGTTCTGGTTGTCACTGCCTGCTGCGGCTTGCTGATTCTCAGCCATTTTCAATCCTTTCGTTCTCGATCATGGGCTCTGGGCCCGTTGTTATGGGATGTTGTGAAGTGTGCTGCCGGGACATTCTACGTTGGCGCCGGGCCGGCTTATGTGAAACAGTGCGGCAGAATGATCTTCAGATCAAGGGCTGCTCTATTTCTTCACCAGCGGAAGATTGCTGGCTTTCCAGTCGGCAACGCCGCCGTTCAGGCGAACCACATTGCTGAAGCCTTCCGCGTTCAGCTGTTTAACCGCCATGGCAGAATGCTGGCCCATCTTGTCGGCAACGATGATCTGTTTGTCCTTGAACTTGCTCAGCTCACCAACCCGGCTCTTCAGGCTGTTCAGGGGAATATTGATCGAGCCGGTAATGCGGCCCTCACCAAACTCCTTGCGGTCCCGGATGTCGACTACAACGGCTTCATCCTTGTTGATCAGATTGACCGCACCCTGGGCCGAGATCTTGGCACCGCCACGACGGGACTCCAGAATGAGAATGGCAACCAGGAATGCCACGAACAGCGACACAAGAATGTAGTGGTTAACGACAAATTCAAACAACCGGTCCATGAATTTACCCTGATAATGAGTTTGGCGGGATTATACACAGCCTGCTCCCCGGACAGAAGGTGACGAAAGTGGCCAGTAAATGCGAAAATAGATAAACTTCGTTTTCGTTTTAGTAAATTTACTAACATTTTACTTCCGGACTTAATGATGACTGCAATGCGCAAGCCGACTGCACTGATTATCCTGGACGGCTGGGGCCATCGCGACCCGGCTGAAGACAATGCCATCAGCAATGCCAGCACCCCGTTCTGGGACAAACTCTGGCAAAACCAGCCCAAAACCCTGATCAATACATCGGGCATGTTTGTCGGGCTGCCGCAGGGGCAAATGGGTAACTCGGAAGTTGGCCACATGAACCTGGGCGCAGGGCGCGTGGTCTATCAAAGCCTTACTCGTATCGACAAAGATCTGGAAGAAGGCACTTTCCAGCAGAACGAAGTACTCTGCTCAGCGATCGACAAGGCTGTTCAGAGCGGCCGAGCCGTTCATCTCATGGGTCTGATGTCGCCCGGTGGTGTACACAGCCACGAAGACCACATTATTGCCGCTGCCGAACTTGCCGCCGCACGTGGCGCGAAGGAAGTTTACATCCACGCCTTCCTCGATGGCCGCGACATGCCGCCCCGCAGCGCAAAACCATCCCTTGAGAAGGCCGCGGCCAAACTGAAGAGCCTCGGCGTCGGCCGCGTTGCCTCGATTGTGGGCCGCTACTATGCCATGGATCGCGACAACCGCTGGGACCGCGTGGAAGCGGCCTATAATCTGATGACCCAGGGCACCGCGGAATTCACTGCGGCCGATCCGGTATCCGGGCTGGAACAGGCTTATGAGCGCGGGGAAAACGACGAGTTTGTAACGCCAACCCGAATCCACGCTCCGGGCGAGCCCGAGGGAACGATCAACGATGGTGACACGGTGCTGTTCATGAATTTCCGTGCCGACCGTGCCCGGGAAATGACCCGCACCTTTGTGGAGAAGGACTTCGACGGATTCGAGCGCAAGAAGCACCCGGAACTGGCCGACTTCGTCATGCTGACCGAGTATGCGGCGGACATCAAAACTTCCTGCGCCTACCCGCCCGAACAGCTTACCAATGGCCTTGGCGAATATATGGCGAAGCAGGGCAAGACCCAGTTGCGCATCGCCGAAACCGAGAAATACGCCCACGTAACCTTCTTTTTCAATGGCGGCCTGGAAACACCGTTCGACGGTGAAGAGCGCATTCTTGTGCCCTCACCCAAGGTGGCGACCTACGATCTGCAGCCCGAAATGAGCGCACCAGAGGTAACCGACAAGCTGGTGGAAGCGATCAAGAGCGGCAAGTACGATCTGGTTGTTTGCAATTACGCCAACGGCGACATGGTTGGTCACACGGGCAAGCTGGACGCTGCAATCAAGGCGGCCGAATGCCTGGACGAATGCGTGAAACGCGTTGTCGAGGCCCTGGATGAGGTAGGCGGCGAAGCTCTGATCACGGCTGACCACGGCAACTGCGAACAGATGACCGATCCGAATTCAGGCCAGGTTCACACTGCCCACACCATCGGCCCGGTGCCGCTGGTATACACCGGCCACCGCAAAGTTGTGTTGAAGAACGACGGCAGCCTGAGCGACGTTGCACCCTCTTTGCTCGCCCTGATGGGAATGGAGCAACCGAAGGAAATGACCGGGCACAGCCTGGTTGAGATCGGCTGATCCGGGAACGGAACCAACCCTTGCAACTCCACGCGATTCTGGCGCTCGCCCTCCTTCTGGGCGCAGCGCCGGCAACAGCCCAGCAGGATGTAACCCCGGCTCAGATCGAGGAACTCAAGGAACGCATTGAGGACATCGACGACTGGCTGGAGGACGCCGAAGAGGACCGCTCCTCGATGGAGCGGCAACTTGCCGCGACCGAAAAGAATATCAGCCGCCTGACCCGTGAACGCCGCTCCCTGCGCCAGCAGGCCGAACAGCAGCAGCATAGGCTCCGTGAACTGGAAAGCGAGGCGCAGGAGCTCACCCGAACCCTTGACCGCCAGCGGGACAGTCTCAAGAAGCAGATCCGCGCCGCCTGGATGGAAGGCGATGCGCCAGCCGTAAAGGTACTGCTTAACGAAATTGATCCGGACAAGATCGCCCGGACCATGACCTACTACGAATACCTCAGCAAGGACACAGTCGACCGCCTAGAGGCGTTCAGACAAAGCCTGCAAGAACTCAGAAGCACACAGGCTGCCGTGCAATCAACCCGGGTTGAACTGGCCAGAACTGAGGAAAACGTCGCCAAACGCCAGCAGGAACTGACAGCATCGAGAAAGGAGCGCCAACAGACACTGGCCGCCCTCAATGCCGACATCCAGAACCGGCGCAGCGAGCGGGAAGAACTGGAATCCGACCGCAAACGGCTTGAAAACCTGCTGGCAGAAGTGCAGCAGGCGATCAACAACATCCCCTCACCCAATGAATCCCAGCCCTTCGCCTCATTACGTAACAAACTGCCCTGGCCCGTAAAGGGACAGGTCCTGAGTCGCTACGGAGAGCGCTATGCCGACGGCAAACTCCGTCGCAACGGCCTGCTGATCGGCACCGGGGACGAAGCGGAGATCCGCGCCATACACTATGGCCGGGTGGTATTTGCCAACTGGCTTCGGGGCTTTGGCCTGATCACCATCATCGACCACGGCGACGGCTACATGACCCTGTACGGCCACAGCAGCAGCTTGTTTACCAGCCCAGGCGACTGGGTGGCTGCCGGCGAACCCATTGCCCAGGCGGGCCGTACCGGCGGCACAGATTCCCCGGCGCTCTACTTTGAAGTCCGGCACAATGGGAAACCCGACAACCCTGGCCGATGGCTGGCAAACTGAGAGCCCCCGGGAGGGCTGACAAACGCCGCAGGTAACGCCATACTGTCCGAAGTCAGGGAAACCAGTCCAACTATCGGAATAAAAACGGGATATGTGAATGAAACGGGTCAGAAGTACACTCCACGCCTTGCCATTACGCAGCATTGCTCTCGCTACCTGTTTCGCAACCGCTTCCGGACTGGCCTGGGCCCAGGATAAAGACGCCGCCACCGAGCAGCTGCTGGAAGGCATCCAGAACGGCGAACGTGTGGAAATAAGCCTGCCGGATCCGGAGAAGCAGCTGCCACTGGAAGACCTCCGCAAGTTCACCGAGGTATTCAGCCGCATCAAAGATGCGTACGTCGAGGAAGTAAGCGATCGCAAACTCCTCGAAAGCGCCATTAAAGGCATGCTGTCAGACCTCGATCCTCACTCCACCTACCTGGCACCCAAGGACTACGAAGAGCTCGAAGAGAGCACCTCCGGCGAGTTCGGCGGGCTGGGCATTGAAGTGGGCATGGAAAACGGCTTTGTGAAAGTGATTGCCCCCATCGACGACACGCCAGCGCAGAAGGCAGGGGTTCAGGCGGGGGACCTGATCATCAAGCTGGATGAAAAACCGGTTAAAGGCATGAGCCTGGAAGAGGCTGTCCAGCTCATGCGGGGCAAACCCGGCTCGATCCTGACGCTCACCATTATGCGTGAGGGCGAAAGCGCTCCCATCGAAATCGAAGTGGAACGGGACGTTATCAAGGTCACCAGTGTGAAATCCCGAATGCTGGAAAATGGTTACGGCTATGTTCGCATTACCCAGTTCCAGGCGGATACCGGCTCGCAGTTCAAGGATGCCCTCAATGGACTGGAAGACGAACTCGGACGCGATCTTGACGGCCTTGTTATCGACCTGCGCAACAACCCGGGCGGGGTGCTGCAGGCGGCCGTAGAGACCGCAGATGCCCTGCTTGATGACGGACTGATCGTCTACACCGAGGGCCGCATCCAGAGTTCCCGCCTGCGCTTCAGCGCGCGGTCGGGCGACATCATGGAAGGCACGCCTATTGTCGTGCTGATCAACGGCGGCTCCGCCTCTGCTTCAGAAATCCTCGCCGGCGCGCTTCAGGACCATGAGCGCGCTGTGGTGATGGGCACCAAATCCTTTGGCAAGGGCAGTGTCCAGACGGTCATTCCGCTGGATGAGACCCACGCCATCAAGATGACTACCGCGCGCTATTACACACCGGATGGCCGCTCCATCCAGGCCACCGGCATCAAACCCGATATTGAAGTACGTCCGGCGGAACTCAAGGAGCTCGACAGCAAGCCGTTCTTCACCGAAGCGGATCTGAGCGGGCACCTTGAAGGACAGAACGAAGGGCAGGACCAAGATGGAAACGATGATGCCCAGAACGCAACCGGTTCTCTTGCCGACCGGGATTATCAGCTACGCTCGGCACTGAACCTGCTCAAGGGAATCCGGATTCTGAACCCGAACAAGAGCGCCAAGGCAGAAGGAAGCGATCAGTGAGAGTAGTCAGTACTCTGCTGGCCGTAGCATTCTGTTTTACTGCCGGCACGGTGTCCGCGGAGCCGGCCCGAAAGGCACTGCCGCCCACAATTGCCATCATTATTGATGACATGGGCCACAGCCTTGTTGAAGGTGAGCGACTGGCAAATCTGGATCAGCCGCTCACGCTGGCTTTTCTACCGTACCGTCCACACACGGACAGTCTGGCCCGGCTCGCCTATAAGCAGCACAAGGAAATCATGCTGCACGCCCCCATGGCCAACACCCGCAACTATGGCCTGGGTCCGGGCGGCCTGACCCCCGAGATGGACGAACAGAGCATGGTGACCACCCTTCGCCGTGCCTTGCAGTCGATTCCCCATGTCCAGGGCGTGAACAACCATATGGGCAGCCTGCTGACCCAGCAACTGCAGCCCATGGACTGGGTCATGAAAGAGCTGTTCCGCTACCCGGTGTACTTTATCGACAGCCGCACCATCGCCTCATCCGTGGCCGGTGATGTCGCAGCGGCGTACCGCATTCCGACCATGACCCGGGACGTGTTTCTCGACCACGAACAGACCGAAGAGTTTGTGGATCGCCAGTTCAAACTGCTGATCAAGCGCGCCAAAGAAAACGGTAGCGCCATCGGCATTGGCCATCCTCACAAAGTCACCGTGGATTACCTGGAGAAGCACCTACCCAAACTGGATGAGCAAGGCATCGCCATTGCCACGGTCAGCGGCCTTTGGGCCATGCGCAACGGCAATCGGGAGATGTTTGCGGAAGGAGAAAAGCAGGCCATTCGACCTGCTTTTGCAAAGAAGGATTAATCGCGGACTTCTATGCCCTGAGCCTTCATGAAGGCCTTCGCTTCAGGAATGGTGTGCTGTCCGAAGTGAAAGATTGACGCCGCCAATACCGCATCGGCACCGCCCTGAGTCACGCCATCAGCCAGGTGCTGCAGCTCTCCGACACCGCCTGAGGCAATCACCGGCACAATCACAGCGTCGCTGATGGCTTTGGTCAGCCCGAGATCAAATCCGATCTTGGTGCCGTCCCGGTCCATGCTGGTCAGCAGTAACTCACCAGCGCCCATTTCCACCATCTTGCGGGCCCATTCCACGGCATCCAGCCCTGTGGGCTTGCGGCCACCGTGGGTAAAGATTTCCCACCGGGGCTCCTCGCCCTCTTCACTCACCCGCTTGGCATCAATGGCCACCACGATGCACTGGCTGCCAAAGCGATCCGCCGCTTCCCGGACAAACTCCGGGTTGAACACGGCTGCGGTATTGATCGACACCTTGTCTGCGCCAGCATTCAGGAGCTTGCGTATGTCATCGACGGTGCGCACACCACCGCCGACAGTCAGCGGAATGAAGACTTCCGCCGCCATTCGCTCAACGGTCTCGTAGGTGGTGTCACGGCTCTCATGGCTGGCCGTGATGTCGAGGAAGGTGATTTCATCGGCACCCTGCTCGTTGTAACGACGGGCCACTTCCACCGGGTCGCCGGCATCGCGGATATCAACGAAATTGACGCCCTTCACCACGCGGCCTTTATCGACATCGAGGCAGGGAATGATGCGTTTCGCCAGAGCCATAAGCCGCCCTTACCCCTTCAGACCGTCGCAGAAGGCCTGCGCTTCAGCGACATCCAGGGTGCCTTCATAGATCGCACGACCCGTGATGGCACCAAGGATGCCCTTGTCCGCCACGGTAGCCAGGCGTTTCAGATCATCCATATTGGTCACGCCACCAGAGGCGATAACCGGAATTCCGCCCTCTTCTGCCAGTGCAGCTGTTGCTTCCACATTAACGCCCTGCATCATGCCGTCTCGGCTGATATCGGTGTACACAATCGCGTCCACGCCGTCGTTGGCAAAGCGCTTGGCAAGATCGGTAGCCATCACTTCCGAGACCTCCGCCCAGCCATCGGTGGCCACGCGGCCGTCTTTGGCGTCCAGGCCGACGATGATGTGACCCGGGAATTTTTTGCACATCTCAGTGACAAATTCCGGCTCCTTCACCGCCTTGGTGCCAATGATGACCCACTGCACACCGGCCTTCAGGTAGGCTTCGATGGTTTCTGCCGACCGGATACCGCCACCGATCTGGATGGGAAGATCCGGGTATTTACGGGCAATGGCCTGGACAATCTCGCCGTTGACCGGCTCACCGGCAAACGCGCCGTTCAGGTCAACCAGGTGCAGCCGGCGGGCGCCGGCTTCCACCCAGCGAGTGGCCATATCGACAGGATCGTCACCAAACACCGTGGAGTCGTCCATCCGGCCCTGACGCAGGCGTACACATTTGCCGTCTTTCAGATCGATTGCAGGAATTATCAGCATTTTCCAGTCCAGTTTGTAAAATTCTCGAGCAACTGCAGGCCCGCCCGGGCACTTTTCTCCGGGTGGAATTGCACTGCAAAAATATTGTCTCGCGCGACTGCTGCCGCAAGGTCCACCCCATAGCGGGTGCGGCCTGCCATATCGATGTTGCCCTCGGCTTCTGCGTAGAAGCTGTGCACGAAGTAGAAACGGTCACCCTCGGGAATGTTATGCCAAAGGGGGTGATCAATGGTCTGCTGCACCTGGTTCCAGCCCATGTGGGGCACTTTCAGGCGCTCGCCGTTTTCCGTGAGGTGGTCACCGAAATAGCGTACTTCCGAAGGAAACAGGCCGATGCAGTCAACGCCGCCGTTCTCTTCACTGCGGGACATCAGGGCTTGCATGCCCACGCAGATGCCAAGAAACGGGCGATCCTGAGAGACCTCACGAACCAGATCCACTACCCCGAGACGATGCATTTCGGCCATACAGTCGCGAATGGCACCGACGCCAGGGAGGATGACACGATCGGCTTCACGGATTTTTTCGGCGTTGTCGGTGACCAGCACGGTGGTGTCCGGGGCAACGTGCTCCACTGCTTTTTTGGCAGAGTGAAGATTGCCCATGCCGTAGTCGATAATGGCAACGGTTTTCATGGTTGTTGCGGTGTCCTTGATTGACCGGTCAAACATGACCGGTTAAAGCGAGCCTTCTGGCGACGAGGCGTTTACAGCGAACCCTTGGTAGACGGTGTAATACCGGCCATCCGCTCGTCCATTTCAATCGCCATACGCAGGGCACGGCCGAAGGCCTTGAACACGGTTTCAATCTGATGGTGGGTGTTTTTACCCTTCAGATTGTCGATGTGCAGGGTCACCATGGAATGGTTCACGAAGCCGTGGAAAAACTCCTCGAACAGGTCGACGTCAAAGCCACCCACGGCACCGCGAGTGTATGGCACATCCATCATCAGGCCCGGGCGACCGGACAGATCGATAACGACTCGGGAGAGCGCCTCATCCAGCGGGACATAAGCGTGGCCGTAGCGGCGAATGCCCTTTTTGTCGCCAACCGCCTGTTTGAAGGCCTGGCCAAGGGTTATGCCGATGTCTTCCACGGTGTGGTGGTCATCAATGTGCAGGTCGCCCTTCGAAACGATATTCAGATCCACCAGACCGTGGCGGGCGATCTGGTCCATCATGTGCTCCAGAAACGGCACGCCGGTATCGAAACTGGATTTGCCGGTTCCGTCGAGATCAATCTCAACGGTGATCTGGGTTTCAAGGGTATTTCTCTCTACCCGAGCCTTGCGTTCGGCCATGGGGACTCCGTGACAATTGAGCGGCATAAAGCCGGAAAAATTCGATCCGGCGATTATACCTTTTATGTCGGCTGGAGTCCCACAACCGGTTTAATCGCTACGATAGCGAAGTGCAGGTAGATGGCAGAGAGGGCTGCGTCAGAACGCCTTCTTCAGATTGTTCATGTAAGTGTCTACGAGGCTGTTGAACTCGTGCTTGATAACCGGGCTGATGGCCAGCTTGAGCAGGCTGGGCAGGGGCACAGTCAACTCTGCGCTGGTCTGGAACTTCACGGCGGTGGCATTGTCGCCCTTGGACTTGATGGTCCAGGAACCACTCACGACGCCATTGCCCTCACCCTTCACCGGCTCCCAGGTAATCTTGCCGGCGTCTTTGTCCGAATGGTATTTGCAGGCGTACACCGACTGGATGGCGTGTTTGTCGACGCCCACTTTTTCCATTTCCCAACGGTAGGCGTTATCGCCGAGGTCGGTCAGTTTGTGGACTTTCGGGAAGTGACTGGCTGAACGTGGCACATCCGCCAGCAGATCGAACACTTCATCATAGCTGCCCGGAATCTCAAGTTCGCGGTTCAGCTCAATCGAAACGGTAATAGCCACGGCCAACTCCTTCTTGTGTTTATAGGTATCAATGTAGTCGGAAAATCAGGGTCGTGTATTTTGGCCCAACACTACCGCATTGTCATACTCCCGCGCTGTTAATTTGTTAACCCTGCGTTATCCTTTGGATCATTAGCGTCGGTATTCACAGCGAATACTGCAAGCTCCTAAAAATAGGAAGGAAGCCTGAATCATGAAAGCCGTCCGTTATGTGCTGATTGCCATCGTTGCACTGATCGTTCTTGCCGTGGCTGCCGTTGCCATCGCCATGGCCGTGATCAACCCCAACGATTACAAACCGCAGATTGAACAGGCCGTTGAGGATGCCACGAACCTGGATCTGGTCCTTGAAGGCGACATCGGCTGGTCTTTTATCCCACTTGGCCTTGAGCTGAATTCCGTAGAGGCCACCCTGGAAGGTGACCGCTTTGTTGCCCTTGAGCAACTGGTGGCCCAGATTGATTTCTGGTCACTGATTGCCATGTCCCCGAGGGTGAATACCTTCGTACTGGACGGGCTGGACGCCCGACTCGAAGTGGACGAACAGGGCAACGGCAACTGGACCCGCATCATGCCCGAGAAGGCGGCGGGAGCGGCAACCGAGGAAACGGCCGGAACCCAGGATGAACAGGCACAAGAGAGCGAGGGCGCCGGCGGCGAGCCTCTGAACTTCAACGTTGAAAACGTTCAGATCAGCAATGCCCAGGTGCACTACACCGACAAGAGCACCGGCCAGTCGGTCACGCTGGAGAATTTCACCGTCAACGCCAGCAACATTACTCTGGGCTCCGAGTTCCCGCTGGAAATCGGGTTCCGGGTAGCCACCACCCAGCCCACGTTTGAAGTGGATGGCAATATCAGCGCCCGCCTCGCCGCCAACGAGGCTCTCAACGAGTTCGCCGTATCCGGTCTGAATGCCGTGTTCGACATGACCGGAGAGCCGTTCGGTGGCAAAGAGGTCACGGCTGAACTGGCGGGCTCTGCCAGGGCGAACCTGGAAAACGAGACCGCTAACCTGAGCGGCTTTACCGCCAGCCTGGCCAACCTGAACCTGTCGACCGATCTTGACGTTACCGGATTCGGCGACAAGCCAACCCTGAGCGGCGAGATCTCCATCGCCGAGTTCTCGCTGAAGGATCTTCTGAACAACCTCGGCCAGCCCCCGGTGGAAACCAGCGATCCGGACGTACTTGAAGCCATCGCCTTCTCCACCGGTATTGGCGGTCCGGCCGGCAAGGTGGAGCTCACCGACCTGACCATCAAACTGGATGACACCACCTTCACTGGTTCCGGCAGTTACAACCTTGCCGACACAGGCGTTGTCTTCCAGCTCCAGGGCGACCAGTTGAATGCCGACCGATACCTGCCACCGAAAGCGGAAGGAGAGGCGGAGGAAGCACCCGCATCCCTGGAAACCGCTGCAGCCGGACCCGAAGGCGACCTTCTGCCCCTGGAGACCATTCGCAGCCTGCTGCTGGATATTGATCTGGGACTCGGCCAGCTGATCGTCAGCAACCTGACTATCAACGAAATCAAAGCCAGCACCACCGCGAAAAACGGCCTGCTCAAGGTTGATGAGTTCAGCGGCAAACTTTACGAGGGCAGCTTTGGTGCCAACGTGACCATCGACGCCCGCAGCGACAATCCGAAATGGACCGTTGGCTCAGACGTAACCAATGTACAGACCCTGCCTTTGCTCACCGATCTGGCAGAAGTGGATATGCTCGCCGGCGGGGCAAATCTCAAAGTGAACGCCAACACCTCTGGCAACCGGATCTCGGCACTGCGCAGCAATGCTGACGGACAGATCAGCTTCAACCTCGCAGAGGGCGAGTTCCGCCGAATGAACCTCACACGCATGGCCTGCCAGGGCATCGCTCTGGTCAACCAGGATGAGCTGACGACCACCGACTGGGGCACTACCACGCCGTTCAACGACATGCGCGGCACCCTGGAAATCAACGGCAACACCCTCAACAACACCGATCTCGTGGCGGCGCTGGCCGGCATCCGCCTCGAGGGCAATGGCACGGTGGATCTGGCCCAGAGCGAACTGGATTATGAGGTTGGGCTAAGAGTCGTTGGTGAGATCCACCGGGACAACGCATGCCGCGTTACCGAATATGTAGAAAACGCGGTTATTCCCGTGGAGTGCCGTGGCAACTTCGCCGAGGACCCGGCAGGACTTTGCTCCTTTGACGGCTCCCGCTTCCGGGACACCCTGAAGACCATCGCCGAAAATGCCGCCAAGGCGAAAGCCCGTGAGGAAGTGGACAAGGCAAAAGCCAAGGCGGAAGAGAAGGTTAAAGAAAAGGTGCAGGAACAGATCGGCGACAAACTCAAAGGACTGTTCAACTGATGCCGGACAGCTTCGCCAACAAACTGCTCCAATGGTACGACTGCCACGGCCGGCATGACCTGCCGTGGCATCACAACCGGAACGCCTACCGTGTGTGGGTTTCCGAAATCATGCTGCAGCAGACACAGGTAACCACGGTTATCCCCTACTTCGAGGCGTTCATGGAACGCTTCCCGGACGTTCATGCCCTGGCCGAAGCGCCGGTGGATGATGTGCTCAGCCACTGGTCCGGTCTTGGTTACTACGCCAGGGCCCGCAACCTGCAGAAAGCCGCCCAGACGGTGGTGCGTGAGTTCGATGGTGAGTTCCCGCAAACCCAGGAGGAGCTTGAATCCCTGACCGGCATTGGCCGCTCCACAGCCGCCGCCATATTGGCCCAGGCCTTCGGCATTCGCGCCGCCATACTGGATGGAAACGTGAAACGGGTGCTGGCGCGCTACCATGCCATACCCGGCTGGCCCGGCCAGACAGCCGTGCTTAACCAGCTGTGGCAACGGGCCGAAGAGCACACGCCGAAACAGCGGGTG
Source organism: Marinobacter sp. 3-2 (assembly GCF_003751355.1). Lineage (NCBI taxonomy): Bacteria > Pseudomonadati > Pseudomonadota > Gammaproteobacteria > Pseudomonadales > Marinobacteraceae > Marinobacter > Marinobacter sp. 3-2. The sequence goes on from NZ_RJUQ01000011.1 coordinate 1,096,475, forward strand.
CGCGACTACACCCAGGGCATTATGGATCTCGGCGCCATGGTGTGTACTCGCAGCCGCCCGGCCTGCGAGAGCTGCCCGCTGCAAGAGGGCTGCAGAGCCTACGCCCAGGGTGAAACCTCACTCTACCCCGGCTCCAAACCGAAAAAGGCCAAGCCGGAGAAATCCACCTGGATGGTGATTCTTGAGGACGGCGAGGGGCGAATTCTGCTTGAGCGTCGCCCACCCAGCGGCATCTGGGGCGGCCTCTGGAGCCTGCCGGAACTGGACCCGGCCTACGGAGCCGATGAGCTTCAGGAAGCCTGCGAACAGAGCCTGGGGCTGGATTGCGCAGAACCGGAGCTTATCAGCGGCTTTCGACATACCTTTTCCCATTACCACCTGCACATACAGCCCGCCCGGCTGAACGTCACCGGCGGCGCCAACACCGTTGCAGACAAGGATCATCTGAAATGGCTACACCGCCATGAAGCCCTGAACCTCGGCCTGCCTGCTCCAATCCGGTCGCTGCTTACCGAACCGGAGCAAGCTGCTCTGCTTTGATCCAGTGCGCTGGCCCCCTCAGCCGCAACGATCTGTTATCATCACCGCCAGCAACATTTGCCAACAGGAGCCACCATGAGCCGTACTGTTTTCTGCCGCAAATACCAGAAAGAACTGGAAGGCCTGGACTTCCCGCCCATGCCCGGCGCCAAAGGCCAGGACATTTTCGAGAATATTTCGAAGCAGGCCTGGGAAGAATGGCAGGCCCAGCAGACCATGCTGATCAACGAGAAACACCTGAGCCTGATGGACCCGAACACCCGCAAGTACCTGCAGGCGCAGATGGAACATTTCTTCAACAACGAACCGTTCGACAAGGCCGAAGGCTACGTTCCACCGGAACAATAACCCCGGATTGATCAAAGCCTGAGCATGCCTGAAAAGATTCAGAAATTTTTCCGGCTCAGCCTTGACTCAAAACATCGAAACCGGTTTAATAGCGCCCCGTTGCACAGCAGTAGCGCAACATGCCCGGATAGCTCAGTTGGTAGAGCAGGGGATTGAAAATCCCCGTGTCGGTGGTTCGATTCCGCCTCCGGGCACCATCAGATTCAATGACTTAGCCCGCCTTGTGCGGGCTTTGTTGTTTCAGGTGTCCCAATAGTGTCCACGGACTCTAAATAACTTTGAAGCGACGCTTGAACGAGTTCTGCGAAACATCCCTTGGCGGGCAATTTCTCGATCAGCGCCTGAATCTTTCGGTTTAAACACTCCGAGGGGACGTTGGCATCAGAGATCTCCGTGGAAAGCCTGAGCGCTGCATTCCTCCAATGGGAAAGAGCTCTATCTCTTCTAATCTTCACCCAAATTCGGTTGTGTAAGTCCTCAGCTCTCTTCAAATGGATTTGCAAAGAGGAAAGCATCTCCTCCCTACTCTGGGTCGACTGAATGTACGAAGAAAAAGCATTCCTAAAGAGCTCGGCCTCTTCTACAGCCAAATCCGATATCTCAAGGTCTCCGACCAGTCCTCGGTTCATGATGGGCATTAAGGCAGAGTGGGCAAAACCAAAGAACGCTATGCCCAAGGGAATCAAAATCGTAAGAGCAAGCTTTTGTTTCTGGTCTGGTGAACCAGCTCCCTCCACGGTACCGACAAGCTGGTACACAGAAAAAATCATCGCGCCGACGACGAACAAAAAGCAAATCCAGAAAAACGTTTGAGTGAAAAATCGATGTGTGAACATCTAGATTCCTTTCTCTAAAGGGTTGAAACGAGCGGCCAACTCAAGGTGACCCGGCGAAAGATGAGCATACCTCATCGTGAGCTTAATATCTGAATGCCCTAGTATTTTCTGTAGCGTAAGAATATCTCCACCTTTCATGATGAAGTGACTAGCGAAAGTATGACGGCAGATGTGGGTGAGCTGCCCCCTCGGTAAATCGATTCCGGCCCTTTCGATAGCCTTCCGAAACGCAGCGCTGCAGCTGACGAACGGCACTTCTTCTAACAACTCCTCATAGAGTTTCTTTGAAATCGGAACGCTCCTGGACTTGCTGGACTTGGTGAAGTTGTATGTGACTCGGTTGGGCGTGAAATTCGACCTGGTTACGCCTTCCGCTTCGGACCACCTGGCGCCAGTGGCCAGGGCCAGTCGGGTAACGTGGTAGAGATTCGGATTCGATGATGCCTTGCACTCCTCCAGGAGACGGGTAATTTGTTCCTGAGAAAGAAACGCCAGCTCTTGTTCATCCAGTTTGAACTTCCGCAGCTTCTTCAACGGATTTTCGTGTGTCCACTCGCCCTGCCGGATCAGCTCGTTAAAGACGGCACTCAGGTACGTGTGTTCGTGATTTAAGGTGTTCTCCCCTACCCCATCGTTTTCCATCCTGAGACGGCGATAGGTGGCGAAATCGGATACCTTGAAAGACGTTGCTATGGGATTTCGTAGCCGATCGGCCATGGCATCCAGTTTGCGCTTTCGTTTCTCTCCATCCTTCAGGGTGTGGCCATGGGCGTCGTACCACTTCTGAATGAGATCCTTCAGACGCCGGCGATCCTTTGAAGGATTCCAGACCTGGTCCTCGGACTTTCGAAGCAACAGGTGTTGCTCGTACCGTTTCGCTTCTGCCTTGCTGTCAAAGCTTTTTCTGATGCGTTTGGAACCGCGTCCATCCTGGCGGATATCAACCTGCCATCGTCCCGACGGTAGTTTCCTGATCATGCGGCCACCTTGGTCAGCAGTCGTCGTTTTATCAGTCCATCCTGGACGAGCTGAAACAGCTCGTTTTCATAGATTTCCCGTCGTCGGTAATAGGCGCACAGGTCCTCCCACAGTCAGGATTTCTTGAGGCAGTCCCAGGCCTGTCTCGGGTTAAAACGGTTGCGTGCATAAATGGACAGGAGATTGCCAAAGGCCAGGGAGACGTTCTTTTCGTTGCCGCAAACGGGTTCCTTTTTTGCGCGTCTGTACAGCAGATCGAGAGCTGAGTAGCCGAATCCGATGTCGTCTCTAAGCTTGGTCCAGATGGGGTGTTCCCATTCCCGTTTTGACCTCGTAGCGCTTGCTCTGCAGGGTGTACTTCCACAGGCCTGTGAGGTGCGGGACGGCCGTTTCTACGTAATACGGAACCGAGCCTATGTACTAGTAAAGCGGATTCAGACGCTCTGGAATGACGGAGTGCAGTTGTTGAGTGACAACAAGGAATATCCACCGCAAGAGATCTCTAGCTCTGACCTAGAGACACTTGAGGTAATTGGAAAAGTCGTCTGGGCAGGCAAGGACCTTTAGCTATATTTTTACGTTTGCAGAAAAAGAATACATCTTTCTTAAAATTGGGAATACTCTATCGACATAAGTAAGCGTAACACTTGGAGCAGGATAGGAGAGCGGCCCATTAGTCCACGTATGAGCAGCCTTATCCCGCTCCTTCTTTAGAGAAGCAAGCGTATCTTCCAGGGTTGTAAGGTCACCATTGGAAGCAAGCTTTCTCTCCAAGCATTCAGTAACGAATAAGCCTACACACTTCTGAAACATGGGACGAAAATTCTGCTTATAGGCAAATCCGTGATTCTGTTCGACCGCTCCTCTTTTCATATCCTCGAAGGTAGTTGTTTTCAGTTTTCCCTTCAGTGGGCGAACAGCAATCAAATCCATAGATTCTTCGATCCAACCGCAGCACTCCAAAACTGCGAGCTTGGAATAAAGAATAGGACCGTCCGGATCAGCGCTCGCCATGGACTGGTTATATTTTGACTCCAGTCCACAAATGATGCGAGTGATATTCTTTTTGTAGATCATTCAGAAAAAATCTCAACCGCCCTACCGATGCGTGCCTGAACTTTTTCTTTGGCGGATAGCCCCTCCTTCAAATTCTCAACGGAAAACAAATCATCAGACCTCAAATCTGCCATCCGTGCCTGAAGCGAAGCTCTGTCAAGATCAACGAGAGAATCAATATTTATAAGAATACCTACGAATATAGATTCTGTTGTAGCCTTGCTTAGCTTCGGAAGGGGTCGACCGTCCATGATCTTGTTGTAGACCAAATCGACAGATTTATTTAGCGCCGACTCAAGATAAGAAAGCTCATCTTCTGAGATGTTCTTTTTAGAGTCCATAAAATCGTTAAGAAACTTTGCCAAGCGTCCCCGGTATTCCTCATATTTTTCTGAAAAGGCCACGATCCTTAAAACCAGCTCTTCGTAAGAAAAGCGATAGCTTTCACCATCTTCTAGGGAAAACAGAGACCGGAAGCTTGATTGATTTACAACCCTCTTAAGCATTTCATTGAAACGACCGTGGAAGATGCAGTTTCTGATTTCTTGATTACTTAACTTATTACCGCCTGTATTGAGTCTATGAAATATAGTAAACAAGTAATGCATGTGTGACTTTTTACTATAATCACACCTTAAAACAGTTACCGGGATGGTAAGATTTTCAACTCGACTATACACATCGTAGTAATGCTTTCTTATATAGCCGGGTGTTCTTCCAGAAATCCTAGAATCTATATCTTCCAGGTTAGAGAGACGCCAGTCATCGTCGGTCATGAAATTTATGATACTGGATATTCTTTGTAGCCCGTCAATCATCAACCGCTCACCGGTCTTGTAATCAAGGCTCAAACACATACTCGGTATCGGCAATTGTTTAACCAACGAATCGATAAAGCGAGTTTGAGCAGGTCTCTTCCATACGACATCTCTCTGGAAGTCAGGCTGTATGATTAACTGACTTTTCTCATACATCCTCAATAAGTCAGCGCAGGACCTCAACTCATTGAAAGCAACAATGTCTGATGGAGGAGTTTCACTAAAGTCCTCTTCACTCTCTTGCAGATTTTCTGCCTCTAAAAGGTCATCAGGATAATCGTTGCTCATTTTTACAGACACCTGTATCGATGTGAATTACCGAGACTTTAGCAGAACAAAGGCCGATGTACGAAGTAGATGTCGTGAAAAGAGGTTAAACTGCCTAATATCCTACAAGAGGAGCCTATGCGTTCTCAGATGCCCCCCCATCACCGCAACCCTGGTCAATATTCAAACTAACCACCGGTGCTTATTAACCGTGAGCATCGCACTTCGGCCTGGCTGGCGGAGACACAAGAATGCAAGACCAATCAAGAAGAGACAAAGCAAAATCCTTGAGGGCCGCTAAAATGCGAACCAACCTAAACGACCTTTTTTTAGACCTTTTTTTAGGTTAAACTTTTTAGGAAATTAAGAAGAAAAAGCTCTGAGAACCGCACCAACAAACGGCATTTGCACAGAGCTAACGGTATGACATCAACGCAACGACTTGGACGAAAAGACATGAAAAGCCTTTTTGCGAGGCTTGCAGCCACTATTTCAGAGCTGAAAGCCAATCCGAACGAAGTGCTCAACCAGGCCAACGGCGAACCCGTCGTAATTTTGAGCCATAACAAGCCCAGAGCTTATATGGTGCCAGTTGAGACCTTCGAAGCAATGCAAGAGCAGCTAGAGGATTACCGGCTTCTACAGGAGGCACGGAAACGCATGGACGACGAATCAGTACCGGTGAGCATCGATGAGCTACGAGCTGCAATTCAAGAAAAAAGCGCTCAAGGAGTGGAACAAGCTTAACCCTACGGTTCAGGCGGAGTTCCTGAATATCCTGGAGCGACGCCTGGAGAATCCCAGGATTCCAAAAACACCAGCTAAAGGGATCTTCGGACTTCTACAAGATCAAACTCAGATCGCAAGGCTTTCGCCTGGTGTATCAGGTAGACGATGGAAAAGTGGTTGTCACAGTCGTAACTGTCGGCCGCCGGGACACAGTCTATAAGGGCTTTTAGTTGTCCGGAGAGTAGGCCTGGGATCAATACGCTCTTCCATCAGCCGTCGTTCACACATGGCCCTTTTTAGTTCCGAATAATTGGTGGGGCTCGGATCTTCTTTGTAGCGCTCCTGGGCCAGTCTCGCCAGGTCGCACTTATCAAGCCACTTCTCAATCAACTCTGCAGTCTTCATAGCCACCTCGTTTCGTTGAATTTACCCGATCAGCATAAAGTCTCTGGCACAGAGCTATCTCGGTTGTTTTTCGCATGAATTGTGGCGAAACATGGAGGGCATTGAGGTTCAGAAATGAAAAAGCCCGCTTCATGCGGGCTTTGAAGAGTCTATCGAGCTTTGCCGGTTACTCACTAACTACCGTCACTGGACGATGGGCATGCCTGACGACCTTCTCGCTCACACTGCCAAGAGTGAGGCTTCTCAACGTCGAGTCTCCGCGGCGCCCCAAAAACATGTGGGAACCGGGATTTTCATCGAGATACTCGACGATTTCCTTGGCGGGGTCCCCTTTAAGCAGAACTTCTTCCGCCGGCTCAACAATCCCGCTTACCGCCTGCTTCGCGGCATCAAATGCCTTGCGTCCGTATTCGCTGGCTTGTTCGTCAATGTCACTCTGCGGTATGCCACTTACGATCAGTCTCTCGAGCTTGGTGCCAGGGAAGACGGCACGCAGTTTGAGTGGCTGGTTCGTCGCTTTGGCAAACTCCGCTGCCATTTTGGCGGCGTGCGATGAATGCTCCGAACCGTCACACGCGACTACGATGCTTTGATTTCCATTTGCCATGTCATCAACTCCTTTCCTGATCAATGTTTAACCAACCTAACATTGCTGCGGCCATACGAGGGTTGATTGAAATCAATTACAGCGGTATCGGTTTTATGATCGAAGCGCATTTATACCTATTGCCGGAACCTGTGGCACCATTGATTCTTGCGCTGCCGAGACGGCAATTGACGACAAGGAGTGATTGAAATGCTGATGGCCATTGGGGCGATCATCGCGGGTCTGATTTTGTTGGTGTGGAGTGCGGACAAATTTGTGGAAGGCTCGGCCACCACCGCCAGCCATTTCGGAATGCCCCCGCTGCTTATTGGTATGGTTGTGGTGGGTTTTGGCACGTCTGCGCCAGAGATGGCGGTGTCTGCACTGGCGGCCTCGCAAGGTAATCCCGGTCTGGCTCTGGGCAACGCCTATGGCTCGAATATCACCAACATTGCGTTGATTCTGGGCATCACGGCGCTGCTGGCACCCATCGCCGTTCACTCCCAGGTCATGCGAAAGGAGCTGCCCATTCTCATTCTGGTCACCGCCTTTGCCGGCTGGCAACTGTGGGACGGGGATCTGAGCCGGATGGATGCCATCGGTCTGATGCTGGCTTTCGTTGTACTGATTGGCTGGAGCATCTACCAGGGCCTTCGGCAACCAGACGATGCTCTCGCTACAGAGATGACCGAAGAAGTGAACGCAATGCCGGTGCGCAAAGCCATTTTATGGCTGTTGGTCGGACTGCTGCTGTTGATTATCAGCTCCCGCATACTGGTGTGGGGTGCGGTTGATCTGGCGACCACCTTTGGCATCAGCGATCTGGTTATCGGCCTGACCATCGTGGCCGTTGGTACATCACTTCCGGAACTTGCCTCATCCATCATTGCCGCCCGCAAAGGAGAGCATGATCTGGCCCTGGGCAACATTCTGGGTTCCAACCTGTTTAACACCCTTGCCGTCGTGGGGATTGCAGGACTGATTGCCCCCATGCCGGTGGCGCCAGAAGTGCTCACCCGTGACTTCCCGGTAATGGCTGCCCTCACCCTGGTTCTGTTTGCCATGTGCTATGGCTTCCGCGGGCCCGGACGTATCAACCGGTTTGAAGGGAGCGCCCTGCTACTTGCCTTCGTGGCTTATACCGTGTATCTGTTGGCTTTTTCGGGAGCGTAAATCATGTCACTTGCAGCCTGGCTGACCTTCCTTGTTGCAGCCGTTCTGATCAGTGTGTCCCCGGGTGCGGGGGCGATCAATACCATGAGTAATGGTATGCGTTACGGCGTTCGCCGATCGCTGCCGGCAATCATGGGGCTGCAGCTTGGTTTTGGCATCCAGATTCTGCTGGTGGGTGCCGGCCTCGGCGCCATCATCGCGTCCTCCAACATCGCCCTGTCGGTTATCAAATGGCTGGGTGTTGCCTACCTGATCTGGCTGGGCATTTCCAAATGGCGAGAGCCTGTGATGGAATCCATGGACGATGACCGTCAGCCCGTTAGCGGGTACAAGCGGTTCTGGAATGCCGTGTTCGTGAACCTCACCAACCCCAAGGCCACGGTCTTTCTGGTGGCCCTGTTTCCACAGTTTCTGGTAGCAGGCGCACCCCATGGCCCGCAGTTGCTCACCATGGGCATCACACTGATTCTGGTGGACTGCCTGGTAATGCTCGGCTACGCCCTGCTGGCAAGCCAGCTGTTCCGGTTTATGACCACAGCCCGGCGCCAGCAGCAAATGAACCGGGTGTTTGGCGGGCTGTTCGTCACGGCGGCTGTGGCCCTGGCCAGCTTCAAACGCGCCTGATATCAGCCTGAATCAGCGCAGGATGCACTCGCGGCTCAGCTTTTGGCTGAGCGTCCTGCGCTGCTGCCGGAGACTGTTCCCCCGGTCGTTGCTATAGCCCGCCCGCAGTTTGGACTGGATCCGCTCCAGTTTGCTTCTATAGGTTGCGCAGGTCTTCTCCAGCTCGGCATCGGCCTTTTCTTTTGCCGTTGCTCCGGAGCCCGTCGGGCGACCGGACGCAAGCAGGCCTTCAACCTCTTTGCGGATTCCTGACACGCGTTTGCCTTGCCCGAGATTCTCGGACATCGGCACCGTGACAGGCGCCTGCACGTCAAGCTGCTTATGGGGAATTTCTCCCGGCGGGTAATCGGAAAAGTGCGCTACGCCCCGGCTGTCTATCCAGGTGTAGACCTCGGCACTGACTGCTGAAGTGAGAAATAAAGACAAAACGAGCCCAGCCATCATCCTTGGCATACGGTTCCACTCCCTGTGGTTTGGTAATTTGGTGGGGCAGTATAGCGAAAAAAGCCACTAACTTGGGGGCAGACAGGCTCGGGGCCAGATGAACACCTCATCCGGCCCCGATTTCGGTTCTACTGGTCGAGAAGCTCGATCCAGTGCTGCACCGGCACCGGCGACTTGGTTTCCAGGTGCATCTGGCAACCGATATTGGCGGTCACGATGCGGCCCGGATTGTCGACGGTCAAAGCCTTCAGTTTGTTACCAAGCAGCTTCTGGCTCATCTCCGGCTGGGTCACCGAATAGGTGCCAGCAGACCCACAGCAAAGGTGCTTATCCTTGGTCGCAGCCAGGTTAACACCCGCCCGTGTCAGCACCTGCTCCACCACACCGTTCTGCTTCATTGCGTGCTGCAGGGTGCAGGGACAATGGAATGCCACCTTGCCCGGGTCCTGCCGGACCTTGAGCTTTTCCAGATCCTGTTTCAGCAAAAAGGCGCCGAGATCGGTGCACAGCTCGCTCACCTTCTGGGCCTTGGCGGCATAGACCGGATCCTCCTTCAACAGATGACCGTAATCCTGAACCATCGCCCCGCAACCGGAAGCCGTCATGATGATTGCTTCAGCACCCGCCTCGATGGCGGGCCACCAGGCATCAATGTTCTGGCGCATTCTTTCCAGGCCTTTCTCGTGCTCGGAAAGGTGATAATTCACGGCACCACAGCAGCCAGCCTCGGGTGCTTCCACCATGGTAATGCCGAGCCGGTCCAGAACCCGGGCGGCGGCTGCATTGGTATTCGGAGTGGCCGAAGGCTGCACGCAACCGGCCAGTGCCAGCACAATACGGCTGTGGCTGGCTGCAGGCCACGGGCTGGCCTGCTTTCTGGGCGGCACCTTGGTGCGCAGTTTTTCCGGTAATACCGGGCGGAAAACCTGCCCCAGGCGAAGCAGAACACCGAACAACTGACGATTGGGAATGACCCGCGCCAGGGCCCAGCGCAGCCACTTGTCTTTCGGCTCCCTGGGCATCTCCTTTTCCATCAGGCCACGGCTGATGTCCACCAGGCGGCCGTACTGGACGCCGGACGGACAGGTGGTCTCACAGCTGCGGCAAGTCAGGCAGCGGTCCAGGTGCTCGCGGGTTTTCTCGGTAACTTCCGCCCCTTCCAGGAACATCTTCATCAGGTAGATCCGGCCACGAGGACCGTCACGCTCGTCGTTCAGCTCCTGATAGGTCGGGCAGGTAGCGGTGCAAAAGCCACAATGCACACAGGCCCGCAGGATCGACTCGGCTTCCTGGCCTTCCTTGGTGTTAGCAAATTGTTGAACCAGATTCGTCTGCATAATTACAACCAGCTGTATAAACGTCCGGGATTGAAGATATTGTCCGGATCAAAGGCATTCTTGATGCGGCGCTGGATGCCCTTCAGGGCCTCCGGCTGGTGGTGCATCACCTCACCGGTGCGATCGCCACCACGGAACAGGCTGACCTGGCCACCGGCAGCACGGGCCGCAGGCTCCAGATCTTTCAGCTCACCGGCGCCACGGAACCAGCGCTGGGAACCAGCCCAGTCGATAAACCAGTTACCTTCCAGTTTCGGTATGGCAGCTGTCGAACCAACGGAGAAGCGCCACAAAGGCACGTCGTTACCGGCAAAAAATTCGTGGTGCATATCCTGCACCTGTCGCCAGAAGTGGTCGCCCTCTTCCATCACTTCGCCGGACCACTTTTCAGCGGTGGCTTCCACACCGGATTTCGCACCGGCCAGACGCAGGTAAACCTTGCCGTCAACCCAGCAGGCGGCAGTGATGGGCTTGGGCTCGGCTGCCCGGCTATTCATATAGTGAACCACCTCGTCCATGCCCATCTCCTGAACCAGCGTCAGGGAAGCGGCCGGTTTCGGCATCACTTTCATGCTGATTTCAGTGATTACGCCCAGGGTTCCCAGGGCACCGGCCTGAAGACGTGATACGTCATAGCCGGCCACGTTTTTCATGACCTGACCACCAAAGCGAAGATGTTCGCCCTTGCCATTGAGCAGCCGGATACCCAGCACCTGGTCACGCACCGAGCCGGCCCAGGGGCGTCCCGGACCGGAAAGATTACAGGCCAGGGTGCCGCCGATGGTAGAGGCAGCACCAAAATGGGGTGGTTCAAAATGCAGGCACTGGCCTTCTTCAGCCAGAGTCGCCTCGATTTCGCTCAACGGCGTGCCGGCACGGACGGTCAAAACCAGCTCCACCGGATGATAGTCAACGATACCGGTATGCTCGCCCACGTTGAGGGTTCCGGCATCGGTGTCGGCTTCCCGGCCCATGAAGGCCTTGGTACCACCGCCGACAATATTGAGCTTATGCCCGCTGTCCCGGGCCTGGAGCACCTGCTCCTTCAGTTGTTGGGAAATATCAGCCATGGGCGGCTTCCGTATGTTCATGCGTGTGTTGTTTGTGCTCAAGGGAGCGATATTCCTGACAGAACCGCAGGGCTGGTACGCCCTTGCCCGGATTCAGGATACCGGCGGGATCAAACGCGGCCTTTACGTCGTGGAACTGCTGGAGCTCCTCATCGTTGAACTGCACCGCCATCTGGCGAATCTTTTCAACGCCAACGCCGTGTTCACCGGTAATGCAGCCACCTACCTCCACACACATTTCCAGGATGCGTGAACCGAAGGCCTCCGTGCGCTCGAATTCGCCGGGCACATTCGCATCAAACAGGATCAGCGGGTGCAGGTTGCCATCGCCGGCATGGAACACGTTGGCGACGCGCAGACCAAACTCCTCGGACATCTTCTCCATTTCCGTCAGAACATAGGCGATCTCACGACGGGGAATGGTACCGTCCATGCAGTAGTAGTCCGGTGAAATCCGGCCCACGGCCGGGAACGCAGACTTACGGCCTTTCCACAGCAGGGCTCGCTCTTCCTCGCTCTGAGAGGTCCGAACCGAAGTGGCACCCAGCTTGCGAAAGACTTCTTCGGCTTCGGCAATATGCTCGTGAACTTCCTCCTCGGTGCCGTCCACTTCACAGAGCAACAACGCCTTGGCGTCCCGCGGGTAGCCGGCCTGGGCGAAGTCATCCGCTGCGATGATGGCGTGGCCATCCATCATTTCAAGGCCACCAGGGATAATGCCGTGGGAGATAATCCCGCCCACTGCATCACCGCCTTTCTGAACGTCATCAAACCCGGCCATGACAACCTGGGCTACTTCGGGTTTCGGCAACAGCTTCACTTTGACTTCCGTCACCACACCCAGCAGCCCCTCAGAGCCGGTCATCAGCGCAAGCAGGTCCATCCCACAGCCGTCCAGACCATCACTGCCCACGGTCACGACATCACCCTCGGCGGTGACCATTTCCACGCTCAGGATGTTGTGAACGGTCAGACCGTACTTGAGGCAATGCACGCCGCCCGAGTTCTCGGCCACGTTACCGCCAATGGTGCAGGCGATCTGCGAGGAAGGATCTGGCCCGTAATACAGACCGTACTGGGCCGCTTCTTCGCTGATGGCGAGGTTACGCACCCCAGGCTGCAGTCTTGCCGTTCGGGCCAGCGGATCAATCTCCACGATGCGATTGAACTTGGCCAGCGACAGCACCACGCCCTCCTTGTTGGGCATGGCACCGGCACTGAGTCCCGTTCCAGCTCCACGGGCCACCACAGGTACCGCGTTCTCGTTACAGATGCGCATCACCCGCTGCACCTGTTCAACGGTTTCCGGCAGCACCACCAGCAACGGCATTTCGCAATACATCGACATGCCGTCGCATTCGTAGGGCTTCATGGTTTCGTCATCGGTGATGACGTAGTCCGGGTCGATAAACGCCCGGAACTGCTCCGCCAGCTCGGCTTTGCTGACTTTCGGCTTGGTAGTCATAGCACTCTCTGGGTTCGAATTACGTCAGTGTGACAGTCATCAACCGCGTTTTGTTTCAAAGTGGTCAAGACCGGCCTGGGCACAGTCCATATCCTGCTGGGGGGTACCGGAACTGATTCCGATACCACCCACCACTTCGCCGTCGACGATCACTGGCAGACCACCGCCAACAGAGCTGATGCGCCCGCCAACTTCGGTGTGGATACCGAAAGCGAGACTGCCGGGCACGTTCACCTTGTTGTAGTCATGGGTGGCTTTCTTGGCCGCAGCCGCCGTGAAGGCCTTGTCCTGGGCAATGGTCACGCTGGTGATCTTGCCGCCATCCATGCGCTCGAAGGCCACCAGATTGCCGGACTCGTCCACCACAGCGATGCACATAGGCACACCGATTTCGCGGGCCTTTTCCGCGGCACCCTCAATGAGGATGAGCGCCTCGGCAAGGTCCAGTCGTTTGATCGTCAACATAAAGCTTTACTCCTTGATTTGATTAACCGTAAACCAGCCCTGGCAACCAGGTTACGATGCCGGGGATCAGGACACACATGAACAGTCCGAACGCCTGAATCGCCAGGAACACCAGGGAAGACTTGAAGATGGTACCCATGGAGATTTCCGGAGGACAAACGCCGCGGATGTAGAACAGTGCGTAACCAAATGGCGGACTCAGGAATGACATCTGCATGTTCACCAGATAAAGCACACCGAACCAGAGCACCACATCGTCACCTGCAACCGGCGGGAAGCCGAACAGGCCAGGAAACTCCAGCGCTTTCACGATCGGAATGAAGATGGGCACTGCCAGCAGCAGGATACCAACCCAGTCAAGGAACATACCCAGTACAACCAGCAGGACCATCAGCAGGAACAGGATGCCGTAAGCCGACATGCCAGTACCCAGAATGGCATCCGTTACGAATTGCTGACCGCCCTGCAGGATGTAGAAGCCGACGAATACCGATGCACCGAACATGATCCACAGAACCATGGCAGACGCCTTGGCCGTGGTCACGGAGGCTTCGCGAAGGCCGGCGATCGAGAACTTCTTGTGCATCATCGCAACGATAATGGCACCGAAAGAGCCGATACCCGCGGCTTCAACCGGTGTGGCAATACCACCGAAAAGCAGGCCAAGAACCAGACCCACCAGCGCAAGGGGTGCAATCAGGTTGCCCAGAAGCCTGAGCTTTTCTTTCAGACTGATCCGGTCTTCCACCGGAATCGGCGGACCGAGTTTCGGATTCAGCCAGCTGCGTACCAGAACATAGGTCAGGTAAAGGCCGGAGAGCATCAGACCGGGCAACAGAGAGCCCAGATAGAGCTCGCCCACGGACTGCTGCGCCACAACGGCATACAGGATAGCCAGAATCGAAGGCGGAATGAGGATCCCCAGGGTTCCACCCGCCATGATGGAGCCGATGGCAATCTTGTGATCGTAATGCCGCTTCAACATGGCCGGCAGTGCGATGATGCCCATGGTAACAACGGCGGCGCCGATTACACCGACCATTGCGGCAAGGATCGTAGAGGCGACAATGGTCGCAGCTGCAAGACCGCCACTGATCCCACCCATCCACTTGTAAACCACGCTGAACATCTCTTCGATCAGGCCGGCACGCTCAAGCATCGACGCCATGAAGATGAACAGAGGTATGGCAGCAATGTCCGGGTTCGCCATCAGCGGGAAGATCCGGCCAGGGACAATGTTCAACATCATGGCGTCGCCCACCAGGTAGATGAACATGACACCAAGACCACCGGTCACGAATGCCAGCGGAAGCCCCATCATCAAGGCCACGGCCAACGAGCCGAACATCAGGTAGGTCAGCGGCCCGATTTCGACACCGGACAGGCTACCTGACAGTTTGAAAAGGAATTTCTCATCACTCCATGGGTCGTAAAAGAGAATGTTGATCAGTTCAACACAGATGACAAACGCCAGACCCACGGTGGCGATGATCATTAACCATGTACCCAGTTTCCCGGCCATGCCGCTGCTGGGCGCTGCAGTTGTTGTACTCATGATGTGCGCTCCTGACCGAGACGGATGAACAGTACGATGTCTTTAAGCAGCTTCGAGAAGCCGGCGAGCAGCAACAGGATTGCGCCCACAAACATCACGCCTTTCACGGGGTAATACTGGATACCCCAGGTCTCGACAGTGGTCTCTTGCATCATTATGGAGTCCTGGAAGAAGGTCCAGGATGTGGTAGCCAGAACGGCTGCAAATATGAAGAAGAACATGGAGGTAAAAATATCCATGCCCACACGCCCGCGAACCGGCAGGAAGTTGTAGACGACATCTACCCGAACGTGCGCTCCGTGCAACAGCGCAAAGGCACCGGCAAGGATGTACTGCATGCCGAATATCAGGAAGCTGGCCTCATGCACCCAGATCGTTGGCATGTTGAAGATGTATCGCATCACCACTTCAAAGAAATAGAAAAGCACGGCGTTGATTGTCCAGAACGCCACGAAAAGGCCTGACTTTTCGCACATCCAGTCAACGATTTTCGTAAACCAGTTACCCTCGTACTCAAAGTGAGCAAGAGGATCGTCTTCTTCAGACTGCAGCTCGGAAACTGTTTTCTCTGGCTCGGCGTCATCTCCGCCGTGCTTACTGCTCCACTTATCCCAAGCCATCATGAGCAATGGCATTACCGCAAGCCAGCCCCAGTAGAACCAGTGCGGCAAAACAAAGCCAAAGGAACTCAGATCAGACATGTTGTTACCACCCAGATCAAAGAGCGAGGAAGGGAGGGCTAATCCTTAGTCGGCTAACCCTGCCTTCCTCGTGTGTCGTTTTTTATTTGAGCTTTGGAACTTAGAAGCCCTTGATGTCTTCTTCGGTTATGTAGCCAACCGTGTCGTTCATCATGTACTTCAGCTGGATATCCAGGATGGCGCGCGCGTCATCATTCTTGTTGGCCCAGTTGAACCAGATGGGGATCGCAGCTTTACGCCAGGTTTCCAGATCTTCCTGGCTCAGGCGGGTAACCGTGTCGCCATCCGCCTTGAACTTCTCCATCGCCTCGATGTTGCGCGCCTGGATGGCCAGGTAGTGCTTCTGGGAGTAGATCCGAACCTCGTCCTCAACCAGCTGCTGAAGCTCAGGCGAGATAGAGTTCCAGGCACGCAGACTGACGGTCAGATCCATCAGGTCCACCGGCTGGTAGATAGACATCACGCCGGGAGGTCCAAAGATGATGTAGTCAGTAACCTGGGAGAAGCCCAGCTCGTAGTTGACCGCAGGACCTACAAAGTCCGCCGCGTCAATGGTGCCTTTCTCGAGAGCCGGGAAAATATCCGAGCCCGGCAGACTGACCGTGGACACGCCAAACTGCTGGAAAACCTCGGCAACCATGCCTCCGGGTACACGGATCTTCATACCTTTCAGGTCGTCAAGACTGTTTACCGGCTGCTTGGAATGGATGATGTTGGCGTCGTGCTGGATCGGGCCAACGTAGAACAGGCCGAACTTCTTATAGATTTCGCGGGTCTTCTCGAGCATACCCATGGAGTAGAACATGGTGTCCCACTGATGGGGCTGATCCGGACCCGCTGGGTAAGAAGACAGGAACACAGAGGCAGGGATCTTGCCCGCCCAGTACAGGGTGAACGGGTTCATACCCTGCAGCACGCCGTTACGAACAGCGTCAAACAGCGCGTTGTTGTCGGCAGCAACCGCCTTGGCCGGGAAGCACTGGAACTTGAGCTCTCCGCCGGACTTGGCCTCAATACTCTTACACCACTCCTCGAAGAGCGTGTAGCCCACCGTACCCGCGTCCCAGGTCGACTGGATTTTCCACGTGGTAGCAGCTTGGGCCTGACCTGCGCCCATGAGCATTGCGCCTGCCAAAGTGGCGCCCATGGCGATTGTCTTGAGGAAACTTCTGCGAGGTGGGGTCTCGCCAGTGTCACAGCTATTTCGGATGTTATTCTTCGAATTCATCGAAACGTCTCCGTTGGCTTTGTTTTTATCAGCGTCTATGGCAACGCCGGCGCAGGCCGACATTAGAATGATATTCGTAGCCAATCCGGGTTTAGTCCAGTTCGGTGAGCACTGGTCTGACCAGTTTTTGAAGTATTAAAAATGGACGAAATACTCTGAATCGGCCATATTTAACGGGCTCGGACGCACATCAGCTGAGAACGGAAACACCTACAATCAGAAGCATTCACTGGTCAGACCAGAGAGCATAAACAGGCCCCAAATGGCAATCTCCCAGGAAATCTCATATCGGCTGGAACGCCTTATTCTCGACGGCGGGCTGGCTCCGGAGCAGAAGATACCGTCCGAACGCCAACTGGCGACCCGGCTGGGTGTTTCCCGCGCGGTGATCCGGGAAGCTCTGCATGAGCTTCAGGGCCGCGGCGTTATTGAGACCCGCCACGGCAAGGGGTCGTTTGTGGCCAGCATGGTGCCCGGCGCGAGCGAGCTGGGAGAACAGAGTCCGCTGATGCATCTTTTCGAGGGACATCCCCGCACACTTTTCGACCTTCTGGAAGTACGCGAACAACTGGAAGGCCAGGCCGCCTATCTCGCTGCCCTGCGGGCGACCCGGCTCGACCGGCATCGCATCACGAAGGCGTTCCGGGCGCTTGAGGATACCGACCCGCTTCGTAACGCCCGGCTCGACCATGGTTTCCATCTTGCGATTGTCGAGGCATCCCATAATCCGGTACTGGTACATGTGCTCAACAGTCTGAAAAACATGATGTTGTTGACCGTTCAGGCCTCGGTTGCCAACCTGAATCCAAGAGAAGAAATGCGCAAGAAAATCGTCCGCCAGCACCGGCAGCTGTATGAGGCCGTGATTGCCGGCAAGCCGGCGAATGCCCAGAAAGTAGCGATGGCCCATGTGCGTTTTGTAAGCGATGCCATGAGAGACATGGAGAAGGATGGCGGCACACTCATCCGGCTACCAGTCAATCAGGAAGCGGCCAATGAATATTCCCGGGCACGCACCTGAGCATGGCAAAAAGCTTGCATTGAACAATCATTCGACCACAATGTCATGCAGCGAACGGCGGTGAAATTCGGTAAAACGCTCCCTTAAAGGGATTGATTTCCGCATCCACAGTCCGTAAAACATGCGCCTTTGAATTACAGCCCCAGGAGTCACCCATGGCGGACCAATCGCCTTTGATCTGCAGGGACATTTATAAGACCTTTGACCAGCTTGAGGTGCTCAAAGGTATTTCACTGGAGACCCGCAAAGGCGACGTGGTTTCCCTCATCGGCAGCTCCGGCTCCGGCAAGAGTACTTTCCTGCGTTGCATCAACCTGCTGGAAACACCCACCTCCGGCGACATTATCGTGCACGGCGACCCAATAAGGTTCACAACCAACCGCAAGGGCGAACGTATTCCGGCCGACAACAAACAGGTTGAACTGATTCGCGCGAAACTTTCCATGGTCTTCCAGAGCTTCAATCTCTGGTCTCACATGACCGTTCTGGAAAATATCATTGAAGCCCCGGTTCACGTGCTGAAGGTACCAAAGAAGGAAGCCATCGAGCGCGCCGAAGCCTACCTGAACAAGGTGGGTATCTACGAGCGCAAGGACTACTACCCGGCCCAGATGTCCGGCGGCCAGCAGCAACGGGCGGCCATTGCGCGGGCACTGGCCATGGAACCGGAGGTCATGCTGTTTGACGAACCCACTTCGGCACTGGATCCGGAGCTGGTAGGCGAAGTGTTGAAGGTCATGCAAGGCCTGGCTGAGGAAGGCCGCACCATGATCGTGGTTACCCACGAGATGGCATTTGCAAGGGACGTGTCGAGTCAGGTCCTGTTTTTGCATCAGGGCGTGATCGAGGAACAGGGTACCCCCGAGAAAGTGTTTGATCATCCGGATTCGGAACGCATGAAGCAGTTCCTGACTCCCAACTTCTGACACTCGGTGCTATCTTGAACCGGTGAAGAAATAAAATGTTGGAACCAAAAACTTCCATCAAAAATAAAGCCCAAAAGGCAAACCACTGGAGAAGTGACACATGAAAAAAATGATTTTTGCAGCAAGCTGCGCCCTCGCCCTGATTGCTGGTGGCGCACAGGCCCAGGAGCGGGATCTCCGCATCGCGTTCGACGTGCCTTACGAGCCGTTTGAGTACAAGGACGAGAATGGCGAACTGACCGGTTTCGAAGTGGAACTGGCCGAAGCCATGTGTGAAGAAATGAACGCCAACTGCGAATTCGTGATCCAGGCGTGGGACGGAATGATTCCGGGCCTGCTGGCGCGTAAATTCGATCTGATCATGTCTTCCATGTCCATCACGCCGGAGCGCGCAGAGCGGGTTCTGTTCTCCGAGCCGTACTACAACACCCCGGGTGGCTGGTTCGGTCCTGAGAGCTTCAACACCGACGTCACTGACATGAGTGCGATGGAAGGCAAGACCGTTGGCGTTCAGCGCGGCACCACCATGGACACCTACGTGACTGAAAACATGGGTGGCATTGTCACCATCAAACGCTACACCACTGCAGACGACATGGTTCTGGACCTTGAAGGCCAGCGCCTCGATGTCGTGTTCGTAGACTATCCGGTGGGCGAGCAGACTGTTCTCACCAAGGAAGGCTTCAAGGAAGTGGGTGAAGCGGTCAAGCTTGGCGAAGGCGTGGGTGTTGCCATGCGTCAGCGCGACACCGACCTTGCAGAAGAAGTGAATGCGGCCCTTCGCACCCTGAAGGAAGATGGTACCTACGACACCATCATGCAGAAGTACTTCGCTTACGACATCAAGATGTAAATCTGCCGAGGGGTGGCCCGTCAGGGCCGCCCCTGCTTACCGGACATTCCCATGCTTGATCTGAAAGGCTATGGCCCGGCCCTGATGGATGGGGCAATAGTCACCATTGAACTGGCCTTCCTGTCTCTTGCCCTCTCGGTTGCCCTGGGACTGATTGGCGCGTCTGCCAAACTGTCGCAAAGCCGGGTTGCCAAAGGTATCGCGACTACCTACACCACGTTGATTCGTGGCGTGCCAGACCTGGTCATGATGCTGCTGTTTTACTATGGCGGCCAGGTGGCAGTGAACATGCTCTCGGATTACATCTGGGAAGCTTACGAAATCGACTTTTTCTTTCAGTTCGACCCGTTCATCTCCGGCGTTGTAACGATCGGGCTGATTTTCGGCGCCTATATGACCGAAACCTTCCGCGGCGCTTTCCTGGCGGTTGAAACCGGCCAGATCGAGGCTGCCCGAGCCTACGGCTTTACCCGTTTTCATACCTTCCGCAGAATCATGCTGCCACAAATGATGCGCCATGCCCTGCCCGGTCTGGGCAACAACTGGCAGGTTCTGCTGAAGACCACCGCCCTGGTTTCCATTATCGGCCTGACCGACATGGTTCGTGTGGCGGAGGAAGCTGCCAAGGCGGAGCGCATGCCGTTCCACTTTTTCATTCCGGTAGCGTTTGTTTACCTGGCCCTCACGGCAGGGTCTGAATTGTTTATCAAGTGGCTCGATAAACGGGCCAATGTCGGCGTGGTTCAGGGGAGTTAACGTATGCCTGATTTCATTGCCGAGTGGCTGAACCAGAACGAAATCTTTACCGCCATGACCATCATGGAATACTGGGATGGCATGGTGACCACCGTACATCTGGTGTTTCTGTCCCTGGTTATCGGTTTGCTGGTGGCGGTTCCGCTGGCCATCCTCCGGACGGTTCGCAACCCCTTCGTCTCCGGCCCGGTGTGGCTTTACACCTATCTGTTCCGCGGCACACCATTGCTGATCCAGCTTTATATCATCTATTACGGGCTGGCCCAGATTGAGGGCATCCAGGAAACCTTCTGGTGGGAGATTTTCCGGGAGCCTTTCTACCCGGCCCTGCTGGCTTTCACACTGAATACGGCGGCCTATACCACGGAGATTATCCGCGGTGCGATCATATCTACGCCCAACGGTGAAATTGAAGCAGCCAAAGCCTATGGCATGAACTGGTTTATGCGGATGCGGCGGATTGTGCTGCCAAGTGCAGCGCGGCGGGCGGTGCAGGCCTACTCCAACGAGGTGATCTTCATGCTGCACGCCAGTGCGATTGCGAGTGTGGTCACTATCGTGGATCTGACGGGGGCGGCCCGTAATATTTACTCCCGGTTTTATGCGCCGTTCGATGCGTTTATCTTTGTGGCACTTTGCTATATGGCGCTCACGTTTATACTGGTTTTTGCCTTCCGCAAACTCGAAACTCATCTTCTGAAGCACCAGCGGCCGGTGAACGGCTGAGCCCCCAGGCTTCCAGTTTGGTGCCGGGCCGGTTGGCGGGTGTCTTCCCGGGAGACACTACGAGCACATCCATGTGCGCTTGACTGAGGCCATCCATGGCCTCAGACACTCCCGGGAAGACACCCGCCAACCGCCCTCTGACTTTTTCGTGGAGTCCCCATGACCGTTAGTTCGGATCTATTTGGCAGTTCCCATGATTGGCTCTCACACACCCTCGACAACGCGGATGCATCACTCCCAGAAACCAAAGCCTTCCTCCCTGACGGGACGCGTATCAGCCGCAAAGCCGTAGGCGTTCTGGACATTGTCCCCCCGGCGGCACGCAGCAATCCGAATGCCGAGGCCATCATCGTTTCTGCAGGTGTTCACGGGAACGAAACAGCGCCTATTGAGGTTCTGAACAAACTGGTTTCCGAACTGATTGATGGCGAATGGGAGCTGGCTTGCCCGGTCTTGCTGATTCTGGGTAATCCGCCGGCGATGGTCGCAGGGAAGCGCTTTCTGGAAGTGAACCTCAATCGGCTGTTCGATGGCGCGCATAGTCGGAACGAGTATGAGGGACTGGCCGAGGCTGCGCGGGCGCAGGAACTTGAGGAAGCTTGCCGGCAGTTTGCCATGGCCAATCCCGAGGCGCTCTATCACTACGACCTGCACACGGCCATTCGGCCGTCGCACCGGGAGCGGTTTGCGCTGTATCCGTTTGTTGAGGGGCGGACGGTTCCGGTCGACCAGTGTGATTTTTTGCTGGAGGCAGAGGTGGAGACGCTTCTGCTGCAGCACAAGGCGGGCACCACGTTTTCGTCGTTTTCCTCGTCGCTGTTGAAGGCCGAGAGTTTTACCGTGGAGCTGGGTAAGGTCCGGCCGTTCGGTCAGAATGATCTGGGGCGCTTTTCCGGCATCCAGGATGCCTTGCGACGGCGGTTCCGAGGGCTACCCTCACCTGCGCCGCAGCCGCCGTTTGATCACCTGACGGTGTTCGAGGTGGTGCATGAGATTCTGAACACCGGGAAGAACTTCCGGTTCCATATTCCGGACGATGTCGCCAATTTCACCGAGTATCAGCCCGGCACAGTCATCTGGGAGGACAGCGAGACCAGCTATCGGGTGGGACATTCGCCAGAAGCGATTGTGTTCCCCAATCCGGAGGTGCCCGTGGGTCACCGAGTCGGGCTGATGATCCGGCCAGAAACGGGATCAGATGAAAGCTTCATCTGATCCTCATTCCAACTGATCAGGCCGGGGCGTTTTCGGGTTCCGGCACGCTGACTTTGATCAACTGGGTGCAGACAGCCGGGATGACCAGCAGCGTGAGCACCGTTGAGGCCAGCAGGCCGGAGATGATGGCCCAGGCCATGGGTGGCCAGAGCGTGGAGCTTGAGAACGCCAATGGCAGCAGGCCGGCCACGGTGGTTGCTGTGGTCAGCAGGATCGGGCGGGTGCGCTGCTCTACCGCGTTGCGCATGGCGTCGCGGATGTCTCTTCCTTTCTCCAGTTCCCGATCCATCACGTCCAGCAGAACGATGGCGTTGTTCACCACGATTCCCACGAGGGCGATCACGCCAAGCAGAGACTGGAAACCGAAGGGTGAGCCGGACAGCACCAATCCGGGGAAAATACCGACGGTAGCCAGCGGCACCGTCAGAAGGATAATGCCGACCCGGCGGAAGGAGTTGAACTGCAGCAGCAGGAAGAACAGCAGCAACAGCATCCCGATGGGGGCTGCGGTGAGCAATGCGGTGTTGGCTTCACCGGAACCCTCGGCATCACCGCCCATGGCCATGCGGGTACCCGGTGGTAACGGGTTTTTCTCAAGCCCTGCGTAAAGGCCGTCCAGAGCCTGGCTGAAGCTGTAACCGGTTTCGAGGTTAGCCGTGACGGTGTTCATTCTTACGCCATCACGCAGGTATCGAGCCGCCGGTTCCCAGGTGGTATCCACCGTCGCCACTGCTGAGAGCGGCACGGCGTCGCCCCGGTCATTGTAGATGTTCACTGACAGCAACCGTGACAGCGAGAGGGCCGTGCCCTCGCGGGAACGCAGCACCAGGGGGATGGGATCCTCTTCCTGGCGATAGCGCTCAGCCACCACACCAAAGCTCTGGCCATAGAGGCTCTGGGCCACATCGGCCCGCGTCAGGCCGTAACGGGCCGCCGTGGCATCGTCGACGTTGATGGCAATACTCGGAACGCCAATATCCAGGTCATGGCGAACATCAACCGTGCCCTCAACGCCTCTCAGAATGCTGAAGATCCGCTCCACCGCTTCGATCCGGGCACCATCATTGGCATGGTAGACACGGATTTCCACCGGTGCAGCCCTGGGCGGCCCCTGCCCGAGGATACCCACGGTCACATCCAGTTCCGGCATCTGGTCTTTCACGTGCGCGCGAATCCAGCGGATCATGCCGGTAGTGTCTTCCAGTGTGGGAGTGGTAACCACCAGCCGTGCCCGGTTCGGTGCCTGGGGGGCACGCTGCAGGTTGTAATAAAATGAAGGTCCGGTGAAGCCTACGAACCGGTGAACCTTCAGGGCATTCGGCTGCGAACGAATGATTCGCTCCAAACTTTCCGTGGCCTCTGCCGTGCGGGCCTGGTCGGTGCCTTCGGGCATGTAGACTTCGACAATCACCCTCGGGCGATCAGCATTCGGAAAGAACTGCTGGGCCATGAAGGGGGTCATCGCGAGGCTGATGCCCACAAGTATGGCGCCCGCGGTAATCAGCCGTCCGGGGTAACGCGACACCAGGCCACCCAGAAAACGGGCTACTCCGATCAATCGGTCTTGGCCGGCCTTGCGGCGGGGTTTCAGGAACCTGGCCGCCAGCAGGGGAACGGCCGAGATAGCCAGCAGGTAGCTGACGGACAGTGTCAGCATGATCATGACCGGAACGCCGCGGGTGAAGTCTGCAGCGCCGCCCTTGGCCAGAAGCAGGGGTGCGAAGGCCGCCAGCGTGGTTCCCGTTGAGGCACCCAGCGGGCCGGCCAGCTCGCTGACGGCCTGGCGCAGGGCATCCAGCCGCCGCATGCCCTCATCCAGGTGCCCCTGGATGTTTTCGACAATCACAATGGCGTTGTCGATCAGAATGCCCAATGAGATCACCATGCCGATGACGGCAATCTGGTGCAGCACGCCCCCACCGAGGTCATAGAGCCCGACACTGATCAGGGCAACCATGGGCAGAATGGACGCGACCAGCAGCCCCATACGAATGCCCATGCCGGTAAAGACCACCGCCACGATGATCAGCACTGAAAGCACCAGACTCCAGGCCAAGTTATCGAGCCGTTCCTGCACCTTGTCCGGCTGGAAGAACATCTCCCGGATCTCATAAGGCTCAAAGTCTCCGCGAATCTGGTCCATGCGCTCACGAACCCGCTCACCAAAGCGGATCGCATCGGTGGTGCCCTCTTCCATAATGATGGAGACCAGCACCACCCGTTCACCGTCGTACCATGTTTCCGGCTGTCTGGGTTCTACGGGTCCACGCCAGACATCCGCTGCCGCGGCCAGGGGCACCTGAGAGCCATCCGGAAGTTCAATGGGCGTGGCGCGGATGGCATCGATATCGGCAAATTCGCTGTTGGGAAGGACCGACAGGCGGCGGCCATTGACCACCACGAAGCCGCCGGGAATGGTCTGGTTTCGCCGCGCCAGCGTGTCCAGCACCCGCGCCGGTGAGATACCAAGCCGGAAGAGCGCGGCATCGTCCAGTGCCAGGGTAATCTGCTCGTCTGCATCACCTTCCAGCTCAATCCGGGAAACCCCCGGCAAATCCGAGAGGTTCTGCTTCAACCGTTCAGCAACGTCGGATAGTTCCGTTACCGAGGGCGAGCCACCTACGGCCATGACGATGGCAGGAATATCGATTAGACGGTCATCAAGTACCATCCGGCCCACATCGTCCGGGAAGTCCTGCTTCGCGCGCTCCATGGCCTGGCGCACTCGGTCCCAGGCGGGGTCGGTGTCGTAGATGTCGTCATTCAGGCGCAGGCGCACGATGGCAACGCCGGTACGGGCGGTGGACTGGGTATAATCCACCTCCTCCACCTGCCGAAGTTCATCCACCAGGGGCCTGAGTACGAGCCGTTCAACGGCCTCGGCGCTGGCACCCGGATAGTTGATGCTGATCAGGCCGGCCCGGTAGGGAAACGACGGGTCTTCCTGGCGTGGCATGGTGCTGTAAGCCGCGATACCCAGCAGGCAGAGCATGGTCACCACCATGCCCAGCAGACGCTGGCAGTTCAGAAGCCGGCGGGTCATCAGCGCACCTCCACGGCATCACCGTCCGCCAGCCGTGTCATGCCGGCATAAACCACCAGGTCACCCGGGGACAAATCGCCAGAGGTAACCACCACCCGCTCGCCCACGACCCGGTCGACTTCCACCGCAACACGGGAGGCCACATTATCCCGGACCCGGAACACACTGACGCCCTCGGCGTTGCGGATCACCGACAGCAGGGGCACTGTGATGGCAGATTCCCGAACAGGCGTGATGCCCACTTCTACCGGCTGGCCGGGCTCCAGGGTGTTTACCGGCAGGCTCACCAGAACCGGATGCAGCTCGCCGCGAATGGCGCTGGCCTGGGCAATCTCGACCACCGAACCGGATTGTGGCGGGCGGCTGCGGTCCTGGACGGACCAGACAGGCAAGGTTTGCTCCAGCTCAACATGATCCAGCAGATACGCCGGTACCCGCACCTCTACCTCACGGCCCTCGGGCGAGGAAAGCCGCATCACCGGCTGTCCGGCCGCCACGAATTCGTCCCGCTCCACCAGCAGGGCTTCAACCCGTCCGGAAAAGGGCGCCCGAAGTGTACTCTCCTCGAGCAGCTGGGTTGCCTCCGCCAGGGAGGCCCGCGCCGTTGCTACGCTGGCCTCCAGGGAATCCCGCCGAGCGGCAAGCTGCTCCAGCGTCTGCTCGGACACCACACCGCGCTCGTGCAATCGGCTGGAGCGCTCCCACTCCCGCTGAGCCTGCTGATACTGGGTTCTCAACTCTTCCAGGCGGGCCCTTGCAGAATCCCGGGCCGGCTCCAGGCCTGGATTGTAGACACGGGCAAGCAGATCACCGGCCTGCACCTTCTGCCCGAGCTCCACCGCCTGCTCCTTGAGGGTGCCACTGACCTGGAAGGTCAGTGTCGCTCGCTGGGTAGCACGAACAATTCCGGAAAACCGCAGCGGCATATCCTGGCTCTCGCCGCCGGAAACTTCAGACACACGCA
The DNA here is from genome assembly GCF_003751355.1 of Marinobacter sp. 3-2. Lineage (NCBI taxonomy): Bacteria > Pseudomonadati > Pseudomonadota > Gammaproteobacteria > Pseudomonadales > Marinobacteraceae > Marinobacter > Marinobacter sp. 3-2. Next base: position 1,122,604 of record NZ_RJUQ01000011.1, read on the forward strand.
CTGAAACCTTCTGCTGCCCGGGCTCCGGGGCTACGTCACTGGCTTTACAGCCCGACAGAAACAGTGAAAAAACCGCAAGAGAAACGATGGCAACGGGGATTCGAAGTGGTGTCATGACTCTTCCTTTCATCCTTGCTTGTGTAGTTGGCGGGGTCCTGTCCCTGGAGAAACCCGATGATTGATTTAGACATCATGTCATTCTTTGACATTTTGTCAATAATCGGGTTTGATTCGATTTCAGGTATCCTATGCGTGCTGTTGCCAACTAACCGGATGATTGAATGAGCGAACCGCTGAAAACCCGTCGCGAGCGTGAGAAACAGGCCCGTTACGACACCATCCTGGACGCCGCCGAACTGGTGTTCTCGGAAAAGGGCTACGAACGCACGTCCATGGACGACATCGCCCGCACCGCCAGCCTCAGTCGGGCCTTGCTGTACGTGTACTTCAAGGACAAGGCTGCGATACAGAGGGGCATCATGCTCAGGGCGGGCCATAGCCTCTTCCGTCGATTTGAAGAGGCAAGACAGACCGCGGATAACGGGCTGGGCCAGATCCGGGCGATGGGAGAATCCTATTATCGCTTTTATCTGGAGGAACCGGATTACTTCTCGGCTTTGACCAAGGCGTCCACCGCCATGGCGGAGGCAGACGAAAGCCAGGCAGAGGAAATGTTGTGCTCCAAATCAGACCTGATGGAGCTGATGGTGGGGGCCATCGAACTGGGGCTACGGGACGGCACCATGAACCGCGACCGGATCAACGACCCCGTTGAGACTGCACTGTACCTGCGCGGCGCCCTTCACGGGGTGATCCTGCTCTGCCAGTCGGAAATGGGCGAGGGTAACCCGGCGTTTCCGGCCGAGCAGCTGATCCGGCACACCATGGATATGCTGACGTCGTCGATTTCTGCCTGACAACTCGCAGCCCGGCAGGCTGCTAGAGCTGGAAATCGTAGATGGAGCCCAGGCCCATGATCCCGGTGAGTTCGTCCAGGGCTTTGCGAACCTCTTCGAGCAACATCGGATCGCCAAGCTCGTTCTGGCTGAGTTCATCCCGGTAATGGGCTTCCACCCAGGTGGTCAGGCGCTCATAGAGTTCATCGGTGAGCAACACACCCCGGTTGATGGCTTTCAGCTCATCGTCGTTGAGCACCACCCTCAACCGCAGACAGGCCGGGCCACCGCCATTGCGCATAGACTGCTTGACGTCGAACACTTCCACCGCGGTGATCGGCCCGCCGGACTTCACCAGGCCATCCAGATAACGGCTGACCGAAGCCACTTCACGGCACTCGCCGGGCACCGCCAGCAGCATGCCGTCGGGTGTGTTCAGCAACTGACTGTTGAACAGGTAGGATGCCACCGCATCTTCCAGTGGTACATCGGCACTGCTGACCCGGACCGCTTCCAGCTCGGCACCGGTGAGCCGCTCCCTGATGTCCGCCAGCACCTGCGCTTCGTTAAGAAACGCCATTTCATGGTAGAAAAGCGTATTACCGTTGCCCACCGCTATCACGTCGTTGTGGAAAACGCCGCCATCAATGGCGTCCGGATTCTGTTGGGCAAACACCGCATTCTGGTCCCTGAGGCCATGCAGCCGTGCCACCGCCTGGGATGCCTCAAGCGTTTGCCTTGCCGGGTATTTCTTGGGAGCCGGAGCCTGCTCATTGAACGCCATCTGGCCATACACAAACAGTTCCACGCCGGGCTCACCATAACCGGCACACAACCGGGTGTGGTTGGCCGCGCCCTCATCGCCAAAGTGGCTCACTGATGGCAGCGCCGGATGGTGCGCAAAGTAGCTCTCGTCGGCAAAAATGGATTTCAGTGCCCGTCCGGTCACCGCATGCTCGATGGAACGGTGGAACTTGGCGCTCAGGTTGGCCGGGGTGAAGTGCACGCGATGGTCAGAGGTATCGGCACTTGGCGATACCGTGGCCGCATTGGCCGTCCACATCGGCGACGCAGAAGAGACTGCCGCCAGGATCGACGGACTGGATTTGGCCGCCTGCTCAAGAACCCGAGCGTCCGGACCTTCGAACCCCAGGGCCCGAAGTGTCGGAATATGCGGCCGCTCATGGGGAGGCAGAACGCCCTGCACATAGCCCCGGTCCGCAAGGCGCTTCATTTTGGCCAGGCCCTGCAGTGCCGCCTCTTTCGGATTCGAGACGGAACTGACATTGGATTTGGAGGCTACATTGCCCCAGGACAGTCCCGCGTAATTGTGGGTGGGACCGACCAGACCATCGAAGTTTGCTTCAACCGCGTGTTTCACCATGGCACTGGGTTCCGTTAATCGAAATTGAGGCCGGGTGCCAGAGACTCTGGCATCTCACTCTTGCCGGCCTCCAGAGAAGCCATGGGCCAGGCACAGTAGTCGGCAGCGTAGTAGGCGCTCGGGCGATGATTGCCACTGGCGCCAACACCGCCAAAGGGCGCCGCGCTGCTGGCGCCGGTCAGCGGCCGGTTCCAGTTCACGATACCGGCGCGCACTTCTTCCACCAGCCGTTCGTAGAGTTTCCGGTCGTCCGTCAGGATGCCCGCCGACAGCCCGTAGTGGGTATCGTTGGCCAGCGCCAGTGCATCATCAAAGCTCTTGTAGCGATAAACCTTCAGCAAGGGGCCAAAGAACTCTTCATCGGTCACGTCCAGACCTGTGGCATCCACGATACCCGGCGACAGCAGTCCGGTTCCGGACTTCAGGGACTTCATCTCCAGCAGGGATTTGCCGCCCTTCTCCAGCAGGCTGGCCTGGGCCGCCAGGAGTTTTTCGGCGGCTTCCGCGGAAATCACGGAGCCCATAAACGGCTGAGGATCGGCATCGAACTCGCCTACCCTGATGCGGGCGGAGACTTCCACCAGCCGGTCGATGAACGCGTCACCTTTCTTGCCCTTGGGTACCAGCAGGCGACGTGCACAGGTACAGCGCTGACCGGCCGACAGGAAGGCCGACTGCAGGGCATGGTGCACTGCACCATCCACATCAGCCACATCCTGAACGATCAGCGGGTTGTTGCCGCCCATCTCCAGGGCCAGGATTTTCTCAGGCTGGCCACCGAACTGTTTGTGCAACAGATGACCGACCGTGGAACTGCCGGTAAAAAACAGGCCGTCAATCAACGGGTGGCCGGCCAGGGATTTGCCCGTGGACGAGGCGCCCTGGACGAGGTTGATCACTCCATCGGGAATGCCGGCCTTCTCCCAGAGTTTTACCGTCAGCTCGGCGACCCCCGGGGTCAGCTCACTCGGTTTGAACACCACCGTGTTACCGGCGAGCAAAGCCGGCACTATGTGGCCATTCGGCAAATGCCCCGGAAAGTTGTAGGGGCCGAACACCGCAACGACCCCGTGGGGCCGGTGCCTGAGCACCGCATGACCACCGGCAACATCCGATTCAGACGTCCCGGTACGGTCGTTGTAGGCTTTCACGGAAATACCAATCTTGCCGATCATCGCCGCCACTTCCGTGCGGGATTCCCACAGCGGCTTGCCGGTCTCCAGGCCAATCTGGCGTGCCAGCTCTTCCTTGTGAGCCTCAAGCAGCTCACCAAAGGCTTCAACAACGGCCTGGCGTTCGGCAAAGCTCTTGCGCTGCCACTTCACAAAGGCATTGCGGGCCTCACGAACGGCCGCATCCACATCCTCCAGATTGGCGCTTTCGCCATCCCAGAGTGTTTCACCGGTCACCGGCTGGACAGATTCGAATACCGGCCCGTGGCCCGGTAGCCAGAGCCCGTCGATAAACAGTTCACCCGTCAGCTTTGCCATTTCGATGCACCTCCCGGTACTGAGCTTCTATAACTATGTTTGGTCAGCAGCCCCGAGTCTTTCAAGGGGGCCAGGCGAACCGGATCGCCAGATTCAATCTGCAAGGCTTCGGCCACTTCAGGTGGCAGACTGACGGTATCCGGTCCGATGCAATCTATCGGCACGGTAGTCACCCGGAAATCCCGGAATGAGCGGTTCGAAACCATGACCCGCTCCTCAGATGGCACGTCCAGGTTGACCGGTTTGCGAGTGACCATGGCGTGTCGGTTCATGCCTTCCCGAACCGTCCGGACATTGTGAACGAAGGCTTCAACCACGGGCCCGCCATCAAAGATGTCTACCAGTCCGTTGAAGTTGAAGCCCTCGGATTGAAGCATCCGGAGTGCCGGAGCGGTGTTGTCATGGACCCGGCCGATCACGGCACGGGCGGAATCCGGCAACATGGACAGGTATATCGGATACTTGGGCATCAACTCGGCAATAAACGACTTGTTGCCCAGCCCCGAGAGCATGTCCGCCTCGCTGAACTCCATGTCGAAGAATTTGGTTCCCAGCGCGTCCCACAGAGGGCTCCGGCCGTTGGCATCCGACACGCCCCGCATTTCCGCGAAGATTTTTTCCGAGAAGTGTTTGCGGAATTCATCCAGGTACATGAACCGGCAGCGGGAAAGCAGCAGGCCGCTGCCTCCGCCTTTGTACTCATCGGAGAGCAGCAGGGAGCAGATTTCGCTGGTATCGGTCATGTCGTTTGACAGATGCAGCGTTGGAGTCCGCACGTGAACACCCAGCTCTTTCGAGGCATTGACGGTGACGCTGAGACGGTAATTGTAGAACACTTCATCCAGACCAACGCGAGCCTGGATGCCGCTGATACCGACCGTTTTCTTGCGTTCGGTATCCTCCAGAGCGAAGAGATAGAGCCCTGCTTCCGGCGCAATGCGCTGGTTAAAGGTCTCCCGGGCGTGATTGATCTTCCTCTGCAGAAGCTCCCGGTCCGCCGGCAGGGTGGTCAGCCCCTTCCCGGCGCTTTGGGCCATGGCATACAGGTCGTCCAGATCGTTTTCCTGCAACGGGCGAATTACCAGCATGGTGTCGCCTCCGTGATCCCGGCGGGTTGATACTTAACTGCGTCCTCGGTGCCCGAATAGGTCATAGCGGCGCGATCCTTACCCGGTCACCCGCGGTCCGGTTCAGCGTGTTCCAGGTCGAGACCGGAACCTTGAGTTTGTCGTCCAGTGTTTCGGCGACCGGTGTCAGGGTGCAGCGAAACTGTTCACCCTCGCCAGCGGCAATGAGACAGGTTTCGCCGGTGTCCTCGTTGGTCCCATGAAGTTCCTTCGGGTGACTGGTCACGAGGGTTTTCAGGCTGTCGGTACGAGCTTCAAGAACCGGACCGGCATCAAAAATGTCCAGATAGTTTCCCGGCTGGAACCCTTCCCGCTGAAGCAGTTCAAAGTTGGGTACGGTAATCTGGTGCGGCTGCCCCATCGCCTTCTGGGCCGATTCACTCAGCAGCGTCACATAAATGGGATTGGGCGGCATGAGCTCGGCAATGAAGGTTTTGCTGAGCTGCCCGGAGTACTGGTCCGCCGTTTCAAAATCCATATCAAAGAAATGCCGGCCAAGGCTGTCCCAGAAGGGCACGCTCCCGTCTTCGAGCTGAACGCCCTGAATTTCCACGGCCATACGCTGGGCAAACCATTCACGGTGATCAGCAATAAACAGAATCCGGGCCCGCGACAGCAACTCGAACGCATCCGTGCCCTGCAGCTCCGGGCGGATCGAGAAAGAGCACAGCAACGATACATCGGTCAGCGAGTGGGAGGGATACAACACCTCCACACGGCGGGACACTCCCAGTTCATGGGAGGCATGGATCAGGGCATCCCGCCGGTAACTGTAAAAAGGCTGGCCATTGCCGGCATGGGCATCGATACCGGCCGTGCCGGCGATGCCTCCGGTTTCAGTGTCCTCAAGCACAAACAGGAACCTGGGAGGGTCATCCTCTGCGCTGATCCGGCCGGCAAACGACGCCAGGGACTGCTCGATCTTGTAGGCCAGGGCGTCGCCCTGTTTGGGCAGGGTTGAAGAAAGACGGGCACACTGGGTGCCCGCGATGGCGAGAATCTGGTCCAGATCATCCGGCTCAGCCGGACGTACCAGCCACATAAGATCTCCTTAGGCCGTCAGTTTTTTCACTGCCGCTTCGAAACGCTCGAGGGCTAATTCAATGTCCGGTTCCGGGATAATCAGGGATGGCGCCAGACGAATCACGTTTGCGCCGGCCACCAGAACCATCACGCCCTCTTCCAGCCCGGCGTTCAGGAAGTCCTTGGCCTTGCCCTGCCATTTCTCGGTGAGCACGCAACCGAGCAGCAGGCCGGCACCGCGCACTTCGGTGAACACGCCGTAGCGTTCGCCAATATCCATCATGCCCTTGCGGAGCTTGTCGGAACGGGCTTTCACGCCCTTGAGAATCTCCGGCTGGCTGACGGTATCCACTACCCTCTGCGCTACGGCGCAGGCCAGTGCGTTACCGCCGTAGGTACTGCCGTGAGTACCGACGCCCAGGCTGGCTGCAACCTTCGCCGTGGTCAGCATGGCCGCGACCGGGAAACCGCCGCCAAGCCCCTTGGCACTGGAGAGAATATCCGGCACCACGCCATACATCTGATAGGCGTAGAAGTGGCCACTTCGACCAACGCCGGACTGAACCTCATCAAACACCAGCAATGCGTCATTTTCGTCGCACAGATCTCGCAGCCCCTGCAGGAATGCCTGGTCGCCGGGCATAACGCCACCCTCACCCTGAATAGGCTCGACCACGATGGCACAGGTTTTCTCCTTCGAGATCAGTTTCTTCACCGATTCCAAGTCGTTGAACTCGGCATGGTGAATGCCGCCGGGTGCCGGCTCGAATCCTTCCAGGTACTTGGGTTGGCCACCGACACTCACGGTAAACAGGGTGCGCCCGTGAAAGGAATTCTTGAACGAAATGATCTCGTTCTTCTCTTTACCGTGATGCTCCCAGGCGTAACGACGGGCCAGCTTGAACGCCGCTTCGTTGGCCTCGGCTCCGGAGTTGGCGAAAAACACGCGCTCGGCAAAGGTCAGGTCACACAGGGTTTTCGCCAGACGCAGGGCGGGTTCGTTGGTCATCACGTTGGAAAGATGCCAGATTTTCTCAGCCTGATCGTGCAACGCGCCCACCAGCCCCGGATGGGAATGGCCCAGGCAGGTCACTGCGATGCCGCCCTGGAGATCGATAAACTCGCGGCCTTCCTGATCCCAGATCCGGGAGCCCTCTCCTCGCACCGGAATAATGGAACCGGGAGCGTAGTTGGGCACCATGACTTCATCGAACAGTTCGCGGCTGACGGGTTCTTTATTCATAAATCTCTCTCGGGAAAGCGGCTAAGCAATTAAAAATAGTAGAGTGGCGGCACCAAACAAGTAAGTAGGTGTGCGGACTCTTGCACCATAATACGCCACTCACGGCATAAGAACATCCGGTTCCCCGATGGCAGGCAATTCGATCACCCGCTGCTGTTCGTGCCCGCCCTTTTTTCTGTCCATGAGGGCGCCGATCAGAAGCTTGTAGGAATCCAGGTCAAAGGTGACTGCCTGGCCGCTGAGTGAGAGATCCGCCAGCTCCTCCTCTTCATGGAGGGTGGCGACATGCATCCAGTTATAAACCACCAGGATGTCCGTGCGCCCGGACCGCTCATCCCGCTCAACGATCCCGACCGGCCCTTTCCAGGGCCAGGTTTTCAGTCGCAGGCCGTGGAAGGCAATCTGCACCCTGAGGTTATAGCGCTCGACATTCTCGAGTTCCTCACAGGCGCCCTTGCAGCGCCCCAGCGCGCGCTGGAAACAAGGACCCTCGTGCTCGGGCTCCAGGCCGAGCAGCCGGTTGCACAGTTCATTCTTGGCCGCGATGCCGCTCAATGCCCGCTCGGCATCCCGTTTGCTGCGGAACAACCCGAAATAATCCCCCAACCGGTGGGGCTCGATTTCACGAACCAGGCGCGCCTGGAGATACCCCGCCTCGTTTCTCGACAGCTCAATGCTCACCAGATTCTTGGCCGCCCGGGAGCGACGGTTGAACAGAGGCTTCAGGGTCTTGATCTGCTTGAGCTCCAGCAAGAGCGCGCCAAGCTCGCCGGCAGTTTCCGTCCACTCAACATGGCGCAGACTCTCGGACATCCTTACACCACGGGCAGAGTTATGATCGCCGGAAAAGTGCGAGGCCACCCGCTGGGCAATATTGGTGCTCTTGCCCACATATAAAAGCACATCGTTTTCGCCGTAAAACCGATATACCCCAGGGCCCCGGGGCAGGTCCTGAAGCGTATCCGACGGAAGATGAGATGGAATACTAGGCCGTTGCAGCAGCTCTCGGAGGGCCTTATCGAACTTCCCGTCGCCTTTTTCCGAACGCGCATGCTCAAAGAACGCCAGCATGGCGGACACATCGCCCATGGCCCGGTGGCGCTGAACCCGGGCAAGGCCATGGCGGGCAATCAGCGCGTCCATGTTATGCCGCCGGAATTCCGGATACAGCCGCCGGGAAAGCTTTACCGTACACAGCACCTTCGCTGAGAACAGGCGCCCCAGTCTGCGGAATTCGGATTTGATAAAACCGTAATCAAAGCGGGCGTTGTGAGCGACAAACACCTTGCCCTTGAGCTGCTCCTCCAGCTCATCCGCCACCTCTTCAAACAACGGGGCATCGGCGACCATCTCATTGGAAATGCCGGTAAAGTTCTCGATAAACGGGGATATACGCGTTTCCGGATTCAGCAGCGTCTGCCACTCACCCACCACCTCGCCGGCCCGCCAGAACCGGATACCAATCTCGGTAATCCGGTCCCGGGCTGAATTACCGCCGGTGGTTTCAATATCAAGAAACGCGAACGTGGCTGACTCAATAACTGTACTTTCGGACGTCATGGAACAACTCTACGCCTCATTGGCAACTGCAGATGTCTGTATATGAACGAAAAGCTGTTATAGACATTCGTCTAATTTCTGCATGAATTTATTTGAATTGTCACGAATTCGTAACTACCTTGTTTTTGGGTCCAACAACAAAAATGTGTGGAGACAACAACGATGCAAAGCAACAAACTGAGATTGGCAATTCGTGCGACGGCAGCAACAGTAGTAATGGGGGTTGCCTCTCAAGCGAGCGCACTTACGCTGAACGTAGGTGACGATACCGAAGCGAGCCTGTATGGCTACGCTCGTCTGAACATGAGCTATGACCTGGACGCTAACAGGGCTGTTTCTACTCGCGCTGGTTCGTTTACAGGTGGCAATGAAGACATCACAGGTCATTTCGGTGCTGACGTTCAACAGAGCCGTCTGGGCGTTAAAGTCAAGCACGCCTCTGGCGTTGCGATCACCGTGGAAGGTGACTTCCGTGGTTCCGGCAACAGCGCTGGCAGCCTGCGTATGCGTCACGCATACGGCGAATACAACGGCTTCATGGCCGGCCGTAACTGGTCCAACTACACCAGCTTCGTAGGCAACACTCCGACTCTGGACTTCGACAGCTTGGCAGGTACAGCCGGTAGCCAGGATCGTACCGAGCAGATTCGTTACACCACTGGCGCTCTGTCCTTCTCTCTTGAAGATCCCAGCTCACAGATTATTCATGACGCGAATGCTATCAACGGCGACAACCCTGCTGGTGTAAGTTCAGCCGGTAGAACGTCAATGCCAGCTCTTACTGCTCGCATCCAAGATTCGGCCGGTGGTCTCTCATACGCGGCTGCAGCGCTGATCAGCCAGGTAACTGCAGATGATGGCACCAACGACGACAGCGCCATGGGCTACGCAGTGTTTGGTGCAGCCAAGTTTGCTCTGAGCGACATGATCTCCATTCAGGGTGCAATCAACTACACCGATGGCGCTAACGGTTATCTGTGGCGCTCAGGCAGCAACTACTTTGGCCCCAGCGCTTATATCGAAGGAAACAGCCTCGAAACCATCGCTGGCTATGGTGGATCTATCGGCACCAGCGTAGCGCTTGGTGGCGGACGTAGCGTCAACCTGGGCTATGGAACGACGACACTGGATCTGGACGATACCGTAGATTCTGGTATTCCCGATAGCATTGCAGAAACCAACCAGAACATCTTCCTGAACTACATGTGGTCACCAGTACAGAACGTCATGTTCGGTGTTGAGTACGGCTACTTCGATCAGGAAACTGTTGCCGGTGACTCCACCGACGCAAACCGTGTTCTGTTCGCAGCGCAGTATAGCTTCTAATCCTTCCGTTAGAAGTTAGTTAACTCAGCAGAAACCCCGGCTCCGGCCGGGGTTTTTGTTTGTGCGGGATACATGAAGGTCGGCCTGGCGGAAAAATATGAACAGGAAGTAGCGAACAGGAGGGAGCCAGAACGACAAAGGCCGGTGCGGCTTTTCAGAACTGTAGAGGGCCAGGGATGGCCCGAAACAAGCGCACAGGGATGTGCTTGTAGCGTGTTCTGAAAAGCCGCACCGGCCTTTGTCGCGCCACCCAACCCTCAGGCTGGGTGGCAACTAGCTTCATATCACAACAGAAGGGTACGAATGTCCCCAAGAAGCTGACTGAGCACCGTGGTAAACCGGGCCGCATCGGCCCCATTCACCGCCCGGTGATCGTAAGACAGCGACAACGGCAGCATCAGGCGGGGCTGGAACTCCTTACCATCCCAAACCGGCTTCATCGCCGCCTTGGACACCCCAAGAATCGCCACCTCCGGCGTATTCACAATCGGCGTAAATGCGGTGCCGCCAATACCACCCAGACTGGTGATGGTAAAACAGGCACCCTGCATCTCTGCCGGCTTCAACTGCTTGTCCCGGGCTTTCTGGGCAAGCTCGGCGCTCTCGGCAGCAAGCTCCCACAAGCCCTTCTTGTCCACATCCTTGATCACCGGCACCATAAGCCCGTTGGGCGTATCCACCGCAATCCCGATGTGAATGTACTTCTTGCGAACCACCTCCTTGCGCTCCATGTCCAGAGACACGTTGAACTGGGGCAATTCTGCCAGCGCCGTGGCACAGGCCTTCAGCAGGAACGGAAGCGGCGTCATCTTAACGCCCTTCTTCTCGCCGGCTGCCTTCTGGGCCTTGCGGAAATCCTCCATATCGGTGATGTCCGCATCCTCGAACTGGGTGACGTGAGGCACGTTAAGCCAGCTGCGCTGCATGTTGTTGGCCGTGGCGAACATCATCCGCGACATGGCCTCACGCTTCACTTCACCAAACTGGCTGAAGTCTGGCAGCTTGACCCCGGGGATACCGGAGCCGGTGGCAACACCGCTACCCTGCTGAGCCTGCTTTAGCTGGCTCTTCACATAGGCGTGGACATCGTCCTTGATAATCCGGCTCTTCGGGCCAGAGCCCTTGATGCGGGCCAGATCGGCACCCAGCTCACGGGCCAGCTTGCGAACAGCAGGGCCAGCGTGGACTTTCGCGCCAGGCGTGGGCGGCTCATAGGTTGCACCCTGGGGTTCAGGGGCAGACTCTGCTTGCTGCTTTGGCTTCTCTTCGGACTTGGGCTCCGACTTCGCTTCCTTCGCCGGTTCTTCAGACGCTGGTTCGGAGTCGTCTTCCGCTTCGCCGCCCTCTTCCTGGACGGTCATCTCCAGCAGCTCATGGCCCTCGGAGAGCTTGTCGCCCTCGGACACCAGGATCTTGCCCACCTTGCCCGAGTACGGCGAGGGAATCTCCATGGTGGCCTTGTCTGATTCCACGGTAACCAGCGGATCGTCAGCCTCGATGGTATCGCCTTCGGCAACATTGATTTCGATAACCGGAACATTGTCGAAGCCATCCAGCGCAGGAACCTTCACGGTCTCCTTGCGTGAGCCCCCGGAAGCCTTCTTCGGCGCCGGCTTGCTCTCTTCGGATTTCTCCTGCTTCTCGGCTTCGCTCTTTTCCTCCGCTTTTCCTTCCGGCTCTTCCTCGGAATCGTCAGAGCCACCACCATCGGCACTGGCTTCCATCATCCCCACGACGTCGCCTTCCTTGACCTTGTCGCCCACCTTAACGGTGATTTTGGTGATCTTGCCGGCACCGGGCGACGGCAGCTCCACCGAGGCTTTGTCTGACTCTACGGTCAGGATCGGATCTTCTGCTTCAACCGAATCCCCTGCACTGACGGTGATTTCGATAACCTCGACCTCATCCGCACCGCCGAGATCCGGAACCTTGATTTCCTGTTCACTCATGGCGGTCTCCTTAGCTCAGCACCGGGTTCGTTTTGTTGCGATCGATTCCGTACTTGCGCATGGCTTCGAGAACCACATCGTTCTTCACCTCACCGTCCTTGGCCAGAGCTGACAGCGCCGTGACTGTTACGTAGTAACGGTCGACTTCAAAGAAGCTGCGCAGCTTTTCCCGGGTGTCGCTGCGGCCAAAGCCGTCGGTGCCCAGGGTCAGGTAGGTTTTCGGGATGAACGCCCGGAGCTGCTCGGAGTGCAGCTTGATGTAATCGGTGGAAGAAACCACTGGCCCGGTCTGCTTCTCCAGGCACTGGGTAACATACGCCTTTTTCGGCTTGTCATCCGGGTGCAGGCGGTTCCAGCGCTCTACGTGCAGGCCTTCACGGGCGAGCTCGTTGAAGCTGGTAACACTCCACACATCGGACGCGACACCCCAGTCGTCTTTCAGCATCTGGGCGGCAGCACGCACCTCGTTGAGGATAGCGCCCGCACCAAGCAACTGAACCCGAGGCGTCTTTTTGTTGCCCTTGGTTTCAACAGACTCGAACTTGTACATACCTTTGATAATGCCGTCTTCGCAATCCTTGGGCATGGCAGGCTGTTCGTAGTTCTCGTTTTCGATGGTCAGGTAGTAGAAGACGTTCTGGTTATCCTCGAACATCTCCTTCATACCCTTGCGGAGCACGACCGCCATTTCATAACCGTAAGCCGGATCGTAGGCCTTACAGTTCGGAATGGTGTTGGCCAGCACGTGGCTGTGGCCGTCCTGGTGCTGCAGGCCTTCGCCGTTCAGGGTGGTCCGGCCGGCGGTACCGCCGATCAGGAAACCACGGGCCTGGATGTCACCGGATGCCCACGCCAGATCGCCAACCCGCTGAAAACCGAACATGGAATAGAAGATGTAGAACGGAATCAACGGGAAGTTGTTGGTGCTGTAGGAGGTCGCTGCCGCCATCCACGCTGCCATCGAGCCGTCTTCGTTGATGCCTTCCTCGAGAATCTGGCCCTTCTTGTCTTCCCGGTAGTACATGATCTGATCACGGTCTTCCGGAACGTACTTCTGCCCCTCGGCGGTGTAGATGCCGAGCTGACGGAACATACCTTCCATACCAAAGGTACGGGCTTCGTCGGGCACAATGGGTACCACACGCTTGCCGATGCGCTTGTCCTTGGTCAGGGCTGTCAGGATACGGACGAAGGCCATCGTGGTGGAGATCTTCCGGTCGCCGGAGCCTTCCAGTACCGCTTTGAAGATGTCCAGATCAGGAATCTGCAGCGGCTGGCAATCCTTGCGGCGCTTGGGATAGAAACCACCCAATTCCTGCCGGCGCTTCTTCATGTAGACGATTTCCGGGCTATCCGGCGCTGGCCGGTAGTAGGGAACGTCCTTGAGCTCCTCATCTTTCAGCGGCACTGCAAAGCGGTCGCGGAACGATTTCAGCTGCTCGATATCAAGCTTCTTAAGAGAGTGAGCGGTATTCTGCGCCTCGCCGGCCTCACCAAAGCCATAGCCTTTGATGGTGTGAGCCAGTATGACGGTCGGACGCCCACCGTTCTTGTTGATGGCATGATGGAAGGCTGCATAGATCTTGTACGGATCATGGCCACCCCGGTTAAGCTTGTTGATCTCCTCATCCGACAGGTCCTCAACGAGCTTGGCTGTTTCGGGGTACTTGCCGAAGAAATTCTTACGGGTATAGGCCGGGCCATTACTCTTGAAGTTCTGAAGGTCGCCGTCACAGACCTCGTCCATGACGCGCTGCATCTTCCCTTCTTTGTCCCTCTCGAACAGGGGATCCCAGTGGCGACCCCAGACGACCTTCAACACGTTCCAGCCGGCACCGCGGAAGACACCCTCAAGTTCCTGGATAATCTTGCCATTACCACGGACTGGGCCGTCCAGACGCTGAAGGTTGCAGTTAACCACAAAGATCAGGTTGCTGAGGTTTTCCCGGCCGGCCATGGAGATAGACCCCAGGGTTTCCGGCTCGTCACACTCGCCGTCACCGACAAAGCACCAGACCTTGCGATCGCCCATCTCGATGAGCTCCCGACTGTCCAGATACTTCATTACGTGGGCCTGATAAATGGCCTGAATCGGGCCCAGACCCATGGAAACCGTGGGGAACTGCCAGTAATCCGGCATCAACCAGGGGTGCGGGTAGGACGAAAGGCCGGTGCCATCTACCTCTTCGCGATATTTGTCGAGATCTTTTTCATCGAACCGGCCTTCAAGATAGGAGCGTGCATAGATGCCCGGAGATGAGTGCCCCTGGAAATAAACCAGATCGGATTCGCGCTTTTCGTCGCCACCGTGGAAGAAGTAGTTAAAGCCAACATCGTAGAGGGTCGCAGCCGACGAGAACGAGGAAACATGGCCGCCAAGATCTCCGGGACGCTGATTGGCGCGCATAACCATGGCCATGGCATTCCAGCGGATCAGGGAGCGAATACGGCGCTCCATGAAGAGGTCGCCGGGCATCGGCGCCTGCTGGGACACAGGAATACTGTTCCGGAATGGCGTGGTAATAGAATATGGCAGCTCGGTTCCGTCACGGCTCGCCCGTTCGGAGAGCCTCTCAAGAATGTATTTGGCCCGGTCTACGCCTTCGTTCTCGATCAGAGATTCCAGCGCGTCCAGCCATTCACTGGTTTCAATGGGATCATCGTCCTGGTACATCAAACCCTCCCCTTGGCATCAAAAAGTGCAGCGCCGCCACGATCAGCAGCCGGGCGCGTTGCGGTGTCGATAAGCTGCGATGAAATGCAGTGTTTTGTTGTGGGTATGTCAGCCTGACAGGTGTACCGGCTCCCAGTACACAGAACCTGTACAAAGCATAGAACAGCTTTCACACTTTTCCTGCCCGATCGCCCCTGATTTACGGGCTTTTGGCCCCACGAATGATCGGTATGCCGATGAAGCGCGCGGATCAGCCAACCCATTTCGTCGTCTTTTTACTACATTTTTAACGCTAAATTCAATTTACACCCTATCTAAATCCATTTCAGGGGCGCTCTTTGCGGTTACTTACGGAAGAATGACCGTTTTTGGACCAGCAGACAACCAGACTGCGACCAATGTCGTAGCATTCTTATCAACCGGAAAATTGATTACCACGCTAAACGATATCCTCGCCGCAATTCGCTACACATTCGCCGCTGTTAGCGATTTTTGTTGAATATTCTGAACCTTTAACTCTTCTACTCATCTAATTTACCGGAACTTTTTAATTAGACCTGAAAATAATCTCCCGTTTATGTATACTCGCCTGCCTGATTTTTAACCACCGAAAAGTGGTCGGACCACTTTTCTGTCATTGGCACCAACAGAGGGCGATCTATGAACTCCATCGTCACCTTTCCGAACCGGATTCCCACTACGGAGTTCGAGGAACGGCGTTTCAAGGTCTACACAGACCGCCAGCTCGACAAGATTGAAGTCATTCAGAATCTCCCTGAGGAGACGCTGTTTGAAATGAAGGTGGTAGCCAGCGTGCTACCTTTCCGGGTCAACGAATATGTGATCAATGAACTGATCAACTGGGACAAGGTTCCCAACGACCCGATCTATCAGCTTGTCTTCCCCCAGAAAGGCATGTTGAAAGAAGAGCATTACGAGCGCATGGCAACGATGCACCGTGAAGGTGCCGACAAAAAAGAGATCCAGGCGGTTGCCAAGGAAATCCGGGATGAACTGAACCCGCACCCGGCAGGCCAGATGGAAATGAACATGCCCGAGCTGGACGGTGAGGTGCTCGATGGTGTTCAGCACAAGTACCGCGAGACAGTGCTGTTTTTCCCGGCCCAGGGTCAGACCTGCCACTCTTACTGCACCTTCTGTTTCCGCTGGGCACAGTTTGTCGGTGACAAGGACCTGAAAATGGCCAGCACCGAAGCCGAGAAGCTCCACGGCTACCTGCAGGAGCACACCGAGGTAACCGACCTGCTGGTGACCGGTGGTGATCCAATGGTCATGAAAACCAAGAACCTGGTGCAGTATCTCGAGCCACTGCTGGAGCCCGAGTTCGACCACATCCAGACCATCCGCATAGGCACCAAGGCCCTCACCTTCTGGCCCTACCGCTTTGTGACGGATAAAGATGCGGATGAGCTGATCGATCTGTTCGCCCGTCTCGTGGACGCAGGCAAGCACGTGGCCATCATGGCCCACTACAACCACTGGCAGGAAATCACCACCGAGATCGCCGAAGAGGCCATCCGCCGTATCCGCGCCACCGGCGCCGAGATCCGAGCCCAGGGCCCGCTGATCAAGCACGTCAACGACGATGCCGACGCCTGGGCCAAGCTGTGGAAGAAAGAAGTGCAGCTGGGCATCATCCCCTACTACATGTTTGTAGAGCGGGACACCGGTGCCAAAAACTACTTTGAAGTACCTCTCGCCGAAGCCTTCCACATCTATCGGGAAGCCATGAAAAAGGTCAGCGGCCTGGCCCGGACCGCCCGCGGCCCCTCCATGAGCGCCGGCCCCGGCAAGGTGGAGATTCAGGGTATAACTGAAATCAACGGCGAGAAGGTGTTCGTCCTGCGCTTCCTGCAGGGTCGTAATCCGGACTGGGTTCAGCGCCCGTTCTTCGCCAAGTACAGCGAGACGGCCACCTGGCTACACGAGCTGGAACCGGCCTTTGGCGAAGAGAAGTTCTTCTTTGAAGATGAGTATGAAGCCATGAAGAGGGGCAACGGCTAAAGGCCGGCCCTGGCGTGATATAAAAGCGGCCCCAGTGACGGGGCCGCTTTGCTTTTCAGCGATTGGAACGACGCGCTTTCCAGTTGGGAATAACCCAAAAAACCAGGGCTCCAAATACAGCCCCAATAATGCCAATCAACGCTACCTGCAGACCACCATTACCCAGAACCCCGTCCTGGACGTTCTCCATCGCCAGCAAGCCGGCAATGAGGATCCATGGAGTGAGAAGAATAAGGGCGCTCAAAGCCAGGAATCGCTGAATTCGACGATCATCTTTTCGACTACGCATAACGACCTCTCCCAATAAATGAGCCTATGAATACTGCATCTATTAGTCATTGGATCAGGTTCGTTATTTTTGCCTCACAAACTTGGGCACAAACCCCTCTGGCTTGTCCCTGAGCCACTCAACAAACGTCCGCAACTCCTCCAGCTGCAGCAGCTTTTCCCGGGTGTTGAAGTACAGACCCAATTCGTATTCCGAGCGAGCTTTATGAATGGCGTTATGACACGGCCTGCACACCCACAGGGTTCGGGTGATCAGATCTTCTTTGGTGAACAGTTTCTGGAAGCGCTTCTTCCGATGCAGGTGCTTGGGGATAAGGTGGTGCCGGGTGAGCCTGGCAACCGGGCGTTCGCAGAGTTCGCAATTGTCTGGCTGGGGTGGGAGCTTGAGCATTGTGTTTGCTTGAACGAGGGCCGGATGAAGACATTCACCCCGCCCCGGATTCAACCTCGGGTTCTGATCGCCCCGAGCAACCTAATCAGTGCATCAGGGTATAGAGCTTTCGCCGATAGGTCCGCACATCCGGGTTATTGTTACCCAGCTTGTCGAACAGCTCGATCAGCGTTGTCTTGGCCACTTCGTCCTTGTATTTACTGTCCACCTGCATCAAACGGATCAGAAGATCCATGGCCTCGGCGTTGTTCTCCTGTAATACGTGATGGAGCGCCAACTGATGCAGTGCGTTCGGGTCTTTGGGATCCTGCTCCAGCGCCATTTCGAGATCCTTGATCGGTGGCAGCTCGGCAGACTGCCGGAGAAACTTCAGGCGGGCCGCCAACTGCTTTGCCTGGTGCTGCATCTTCTCCTCCGGCGGAAGGCTTTCCAGTACCTGTTCAGCCGTCTCAAGATCACCCATCTCCGCTTTCAGCTGGGCAAGATCAATCAGTACCTTCAGGTTCTCGGGATCCTCCTGGTTCATCTGCGACAGGATGGCCAGCGCTCCCTCAACATCGCCCTCTTCCCAGATCCGATGGGCCTTGTCATACGGATCCTCCTTTGGCGCTTCAACATGCTTGTCCAGAACCTTGCGGATTTCGTTTTCCGGCAGCGCACCGTTAAATCCATCCACCGCCTGGCCATTCTTGACCAGAATGACCGTTGGCAGACTGCGCACACCAAGGCTGGAGGTAAGCTGCTCTTGCTCGTCCGCGTTCACCTTGGCGAGCATAAACGCGCCCTGGTAATCCTCAGCGAGCTTTTCCAGCAAGGGCATCAACTGCTTGCACGGAGCGCACCACTCAGCCCAGACATCGACCAGAACGGGTGTGCTGGCAGAGGCTTCCATCACCTTCTGCTGAAAGTTTTCCATGGTAGCGTCAAAAATATACGGAGAGTTGCTCATGCAAGGCACCTGAAAAGTCGTATGAATCATCGGAAACTGCAAGAGACATGGGGCCAACTCCCGGAAATTCAAGCGCCAACAGCGCCAACCCAACTCCTTGAAATCACCGTATCTGCCGTTACATAGCTAATAAGCAACGCCCCGGGGCAACGACGCAGCAGCCCGTCCCGGGCAGATTCACAACCTTTCCGGATGGATACTCGCGGCATGAATGATGAGACGCAAAACGATTCACTAGAGGAATTCGAAGAGGACGTGACCGAATATATCGGCAAGGACGAGCACAGCAAGAGCCTTGCCCTGCCCCAGCAAATGATGCCCCGGCGCATGTACGTGCTGCCGGTTTCGAACCGCCCGTTTTTCCCGGCCCAGGTGCAGCCTGTGGTGGTCAACCAGAACCCGTGGCAGGAAACCCTGAAGCGGGTCGGCGAAACCGACCACAAGGTCATGGGTATCTGTTTTGTGGAAGAAGAGGATGCGGAGGCAGGCGTACCTGCCAGCGAACAGCTGGAGACCGTCGGCTGCGCCGTGCGCGTACATCATGCCCAGAACGAAAGCGGCAAGGTTCAGTTCATTGCCCAGGGGCTCCAGCGCTTCCGGATTGTCCAATGGTTACGCCGCAAACCGCCTTACCTGGTTGAAGTGGAATATCCGGCAGAACCGGAAGAAGAGGCAGACGAACTCAAGGCCTACACCCTCGCCATTATCAGCGCGATCAAGGAGCTGCTGCGCACCAATCCGCTGTACGGTGAGGAGGTAAAACAGTACCTGTCCCGGTTCGGACCGGATGACAGTTCTCCGCTTGCCGACTTTGGCGCCTCGATGACCAGCGCTCCGGGTAACGAATTGCAGGATGTGCTGGACACCGTTCCCCTGCTCCGCCGCATGGAAAAAGTCCTGCTCCTGATGCGCAAGGAACAGGAAGTCGCTCGGCTCCAGTCGGAAATCAGCGAAGAGGTTAACGCCAAGGTACAGAAGCACCAGCGCGAGTTCTTCCTGAAGGAACAGCTCAAGGTCATCCAGCGTGAGCTGGGCATGGCCAAGGACGACAAGACTGCGGACGTGGAACGTTTCGAGCAGCGCATGGCAGAGCTGCAACCGCCCGAGGCTGTGCAGGAGCGTTTCCGGGATGAACTCGAAAAACTGCAGGTGCTGGAACAGGGCTCCCCGGAATATGGCGTTACCCGTAACTATCTGGACTGGCTGACCCAGGTTCCCTGGGGCATTCACTCGGAAGACCACTTCGATTTGGCCGAAGCACGGCGGATACTCGACCGCGATCACGACGGCCTCGACGATGTGAAAGACCGAATCATCGAATTTCTGGCGGAAGGAACGTTCAAGGGCGAGGTCAGCGGTTCGATCCTCTTGCTGGTAGGCCCACCGGGCGTTGGCAAGACGTCCATAGGCCATTCCGTGGCGGACGCACTGGGCCGGAAATTCTACCGCTTCAGCGTGGGCGGCATGCGTGATGAAGCCGAAATCAAGGGCCACCGTCGCACCTACATCGGCGCCATGCCGGGCAAGTTTGTTCAGGCGCTGAAGGATTCCAAGGTTGCGAACCCGGTGATCATGCTGGACGAGATCGACAAGATCGGCGCTTCCTTCCAGGGTGACCCGGCATCCGCCCTGCTGGAAACGCTGGACCCGGAACAGAACCGGGACTTTCTTGATCACTACCTCGATGTTCGTATGGACCTCTCAAAGGTTCTGTTCATCTGCACGGCCAACCAGCTGGACACGATTCCGCGGCCGCTGCTGGACCGCATGGATGTCATTCGTCTGTCCGGCTACATCGCGGAAGAGAAGCTGGCCATCGCCAAGCACTTCCTGCTTCCCAGGCTGCTGAAGCGGGCTGGGCTGCTGAAAAAGCAGCTCAACATCACGGACGCAGCGATCAAGCAGGTTATTGAGGGCTATGCGCGAGAGGCGGGCGTGCGGAGCCTGGAAAAACTCCTGCACAAGATACTCCGCAAGGGGATCGTGAAGCTGCTGGAAAATCCGGACCAGCCGGTCAAGGTGGGCGTGTCGGATCTGCAGAGTTATCTGGGGCAGCCTTCGTTCAAGAAAGAGAAATCCCTGAAAGGTACCGGCGTTGTCACTGGCCTGGCCTGGACCGCCATGGGCGGGGCCACCCTGAGCATTGAGGCCTCCAGGATTCACAGCTCGCAACGCGGCTTCAAACTGACGGGCCAGCTGGGTGATGTCATGAAGGAGTCCGCAGAAATCGCCTACAGCTATGTGTCCTCAAACCTCAAGCGCTTCAAAGGCGACCCGACTTTCTTCGACAAGTCCTTCGTGCACTTGCACGTGCCCGAAGGCGCCACGCCGAAGGATGGCCCCAGTGCCGGCGTCACCATGGCAACCGCCCTGCTGTCGATCGCACGACGGGAAGCACCGCAGCAGTACATCGCCATGACCGGGGAGCTGACCCTGACCGGACAGGTGCTGCCGGTGGGCGGTATTCGCGAGAAAGTGATTGCGGCGCGGCGACAGAAAATCAGCAATCTGATCCTGCCGGAAGCCAATCGGGGCGATTACGAGGAGCTGCCGGAGTACCTGAAGGAAGGCCTGGTGGTGAACTTTGCCAAGCATTACAGCGATGTTTTCCAGGTGTGCTTCGGCAATAAGCCGAGGAAAGGGTCTTCGGTGCACTAATAGCAGGAGAAAGCCTGGCTCATTGAGGTCAGGCTTTTTCCTTCCATCCGTCATCCTTGAGAACTGACCCAACGGTCAGCACCGGTGATGCATCAATATCATCGGCATCCATCATGTTGGCCACCCGCTGAAGCGAGGCCAGAATCATGGTTTGCTCCCACTCCGCCAGGCTCTGGAATTTCTGAATGAAATCCTCCTGCAACGGATTGGGCGCCCGGGCCAGAAGATCTGCGCCTTCCTCGGTCAGGTGCGCGTGAACCTTACGTTTGTCCTGGGTGCTGCGTACCCGATAAACCAGTTTCCGATGCTCCAGGCGGTCCAGAATCGTCGTGACCGTTGCCTGGCTGAGGCTGACCTTTTCGGCAATAGTGCCGATAGTCACCTCGCCCAGATCCCGAATCGTTCTCATGATCAGCAGCTGGGGCCCCGTGAGCCCGGCATGCTTGCTGAGGCGCTTCGAATGAAGGTCCGTCGCCCGGATAACCCGCCTGAGAGCCACCAGTACATCTTCATAACTGTTCACAGCAATACTCCGATTCGGTCATGGGAATTTCTTTATACCCCTAACTATTAGAGGTCTTTGCACCCGTGATTGCAAGTCAGGGAGATTCCCGGCATTTTTTCAGCCGTCCACTATGCTAAGGTTTCCCACTTGTGCCACTTACGACAGACGGACGGAATGCGCCCGATGATCAAGTATTTCCTGCCTTTTCTTTTGATGACAACATTTACTGGTACCCTCCTCGCCCAGGATAAACTGGGGCCAGAGAAAGAGCTCACCGCAGAGGATCTGGAAGAGAGCATCAAAACGCTGGACGAACCCATGTATACGCCCTTTGTGGAGCTGTACCTGCTGGAAGAAAGCAAAGCGTTGCGCAAGGAAATGCAGAATACCCGGGCAGAGCTGATCGAAAAGGTGGTCGACAAGGAGCTGTCGGTAGCGGACAAGACCATGTCCTATGCCACAGACACCGTCACCTACTTTTTCTACCTGATCGCTGGCGCCACCTCTATTCTCGTTGTTATCGGCTGGAACTCCATCCGGGATATGCGCAATCAGCTGACCAGCCTGGCCGAAAAACGGGTCAACGAGCTGGTGATCGAGTATGAGCAGCGGCTTGAGTTCATCGAGGACCAGCTCAAGCAAAAATCCGACATCATTCACCAGAACCAGGCCGAGATTGAGCGCACCAACGAAGTGCACTCCCTGTGGCTGAAAGCCAGCCAGGAAACCTCACAGCAGAACAAGATTTCCGCCTACGACCAGATTCTGGATCTTCGCCCGGATGATGTGGAAGCTCTGAGCTACAAGGCCGACGCTGTCCTGGAAATGCAGGAACCGTTGTGGGCCATCAGTCTCTGCCAACGGGCGCTGAAGCTTGCACCGGATAATGGCCACGCGCACTATCAGCTGGCATGCGCCTATGCGGAAATCGGCCGCTGGGACGACGCGGTCAGTACCTTGAAGAAAGCTATTGAAATTTCCGAGGCATACCGCGACGATGCTTCCGTAGACGTGAGTTTTGACCAGCTCCGCGAACATGAGAGCTTCCGGGTGCTGGTCTCAGAGGATGAAGAAGACGGCAGGGACGCGTGACAACGTTCAGAGCGGCACGGGTTTTGCCTTTGCAGACAGGCCCGTGTTCCGGAGCAAACTCCAGAGCCATCTGCTTGACAAGCAGTGAGGTGTGGTGTTTGTTTAACTCTCTGAGAACACAAGAATAACCCTGAAATAAAACAGGACAGACTCAATGAGAACTTCAGTAAAAAAACTCGTAACCGCTGTTAGTACTTCCGTCGCCCTGATGGGTGCCGGCCACGCCGCCGCAGAAATCCAGATCGGTATCGCCGGCCCCATGACTGGCCCCGTAGCCCAGTATGGTGACATGCAATTCTCCGGCGCCCGCATGGCGATCGAGCAGATCAACGCCAATGGCGGTGTCATGGGCGAAGAGCTCGTTGCCGTTGAATACGACGACGTGTGTGACCCGAAGCAGGCCGTAACGGTTGCCAACAGCCTGGTCAACGACGGCGTTCGTTTCGTAATTGGCCACCTGTGCTCCAGCTCTACCCAGCCCGCATCTGACATCTACGAAGATGAAGGCATCCTGATGGTGACGCCGGCTTCCACCAGCCCGGAAATTACCGAGCGTGGCTATGAGCTGGTATTCCGCACCATCGGCCTGGACAGCATGCAGGGCCCGGTCGCGGCTCGTTACATTGCTTCCCAGAACCCGGAACGCGTTGCTATCGTTCACGACAAGCAGCAGTACGGTGAAGGTATTGCCACCGCTGTTCGTGACACCCTGAAGGACGCTGGCGTTGAAATCGCCATGTTTGAAGGCATCACCGCCGGTGACAAGGACTTCTCATCACTGGTCACCAAGCTCAAGCAGGCCGATGTGGATTACGTCTACTACGGCGGTTACCACCCGGAACTGGGCCTGATCCTGCGCCAGGCAAACTCTGCTGACCTGGATGCCCGTTTCATGGGCCCCGAAGGTGTGGGTAACAAGGACATCAACACCATCGCCGGCGAAGCCGCCGAAGGTCTCCTGGTAACCCTGCCACCGGCGTTCGACCAGAAAGCCGAAAACCAGGCGCTGGTGAAGGCGTTCGAAGACAAGGGTGAAGATCCTTCCGGTCCGTTCGTTCTGACCTCCTACACCGCTGTCCAGTTGGTTGCCGAAGGCATTGAAGCCGCTGGCTCCACCGATCCGTTCGATGTTGCTGCTGCGCTGCGCGAAGGCACTTTCCAGACTCCGATCGGCACCGTTGAATACGACAAGGCCGGCGACATGAAGTCATTCGAGTTTGTTGTGTACGAATGGCATTCAGATGGAAGCAAAACTCCGGTAAACTAAGCCAAATCGTTAACAAACGGTAATCATGAGAACACCTTCTCACCGCGATCCGGGAGAAGGTGTTTTTCTAGGCTCCTGTTGATCCTCCCCCACTTCCTGCCCGGATATCCCGGACACGGGGTGTGGTAGCGGAGGGAGCAGGCTTTCGGAGTCCCATAACAATGCAAGACCTCCTTTATTTCTCACAGCAGCTCATTAACGGGCTGACGATCGGGAGCACTTACGCCCTGATCGCCATCGGCTACACGATGGTTTACGGCATCATCGGCATGATCAACTTTGCCCATGGTGAAATCTATATGATCGGTGCCTACACGGCGCTGATTGCCATTACCGGCCTCGCCGCTCTTGGCGTTGCCTGGTTGCCACTGATCCTGATCGTCGCACTGCTGTGTGCCATGATCGTCTCCAGCTCCATGGGCTGGGCAGTGGAACGGGTGGCCTACCGGCCCGTGCGGGGGCGTCACCGTCTGATCCCGCTGATCTCCGCCATCGGCATGTCCATCTTCCTGCAGAACTACGTTCACCTGGCACAGGGATCCCGCAACATTGGTTTCCCGGCCCTGATCGACGGTGGTTTCAACTTCGGTTCCGGTGACGGTTTCCAGATGTCCCTGTCCTATATGCAGATCACCATCTTCATCACCACACTGGTCTGTATGACAGCCCTGTCCCTGTTTATATCCCGTTCGCGGACTGGCCGCGCCTGCCGGGCGGTGTCACAGGACCTGGGTATGGCCAACCTGCTGGGCATCGACACCAACCGGATCATCTCGGCAACCTTTGTGATCGGTGCGGCACTGGCAGCCGTTGCCGGCCTGCTTCTGGGCATGTACTACGGTTCGGTTGATCCTCTGTTCGGCTTCATTGCCGGCTTGAAAGCCTTTACCGCAGCGGTACTTGGCGGTATTGGCAGCATACCCGGCGCGATGCTGGGCGGACTGATACTGGGCGTGGCAGAGAGCATGACCTCCGGCTACCTCAGCGGTGAGTACAAGGATGTGATCTCGTTCAGCCTGCTGATTCTGATTCTGCTGTTCAAACCCACCGGCCTGCTCGGCAAACCGGAGGTTGAGAAGATCTGATGGCTGCTAACAATTTCAGACACGCGCTCTTCTGCGCGTTCATTACACTGATCATTTCCTACCCGATCATTGGCTTCAATCTTGAGGCGCAGGGCATCAACGTGACCCTGACCGGCGCCGATGCCACCACCATCGTGATGGTATTGCTCGCGGCGGTGATCGTATTCCTGTTCCAGATGTTCCGGGAACAGATCATGGGGGGCCTGAAGAGCATTCCCCATCCTCTGCCCCAATCCAACAAGGAGCCGATGGCGGAAAACCGCCGCGCAAAGATCGAATCCTGGGTACTGACCGGCATCGTGGTTCTCGCCCTGTTCTGGCCGTTCTTCGTGTCACGCGGTGCGGTGGATCTGGCGACCCTGGTGCTGATCTACATCATGCTGGCCCTTGGCCTGAACGTGGTGGTTGGCCTGGCCGGGCTGCTGGACCTGGGCTATGTGGCGTTCTACGCCGTGGGCGCCTACACCTTTGCCCTGCTCTCCCAGTACACCGGCATTTCGTTCTGGCTGGCGCTGCCTATTGGTGCTCTGCTTGCCGCATTGTTCGGTCTGGTGTTGGGCTTTCCGGTACTCCGGTTGCGGGGGGATTATCTGGCCATCGTAACCCTCGGGTTTGGCGAGATCATCCGGATACTCCTGAACAACTGGACGACGCTGACTGGTGGCCCCAACGGCATTGGTGGCATCCCCGATCCAACCCTGTTCGGCATGGAATTCGGGCGCCGGGTGAAGGAAGAGGGCAACACCTCGTTCCACGAAACCTTCGGCATCGCCTACAGCGGTGAACACAAGGTTATCTTCCTGTACCTCATTGCCCTGGTTCTGGCGGTATTCACCGCGCTCGTAATCCGTCGATTCATGCGGATGCCCGTGGGCCGGGCCTGGGAAGCACTGCGGGAAGACGAGATCGCTGCCCGCTCCCTGGGTCTCAGCCGCACCGCAGTGAAGCTGTCCGCCTTTACCATTGGCGCCTTCTTTGCCGGTTTCGCCGGCACTGTGTTCGCCTCCAAGCAGGGCTTCATCAGCCCGGAATCGTTTGTCTTCCTGGAGTCTGCCATCATCCTGGCGATCGTGGTTCTCGGCGGCATGGGTTCCCAGATCGGCGTGGTACTGGCAGCAATCGCTGTCACCATCCTGCCGGAACTGGCCCGTGAGTTCTCCGAATACCGCATGCTGATCTTCGGTGCCGCCATGGTGCTGATGATGGTCTGGCGTCCGCAGGGCCTGATGCCCATGCGCCGCATTCATATTGAACTGAAAAGGCAGGAGTGACAGACGATGCTTGAAGTACAGAATCTGTCCATGCGCTTTGGCGGCCTGCTGGCGGTAGACGAAGTGTCTCTGGACGTTCAGGAACACGAGATCGTGTCCATCATCGGCCCCAACGGGGCTGGAAAAACCACTGTATTCAACTGCATGAGCGGTTTTTACAAGCCCACGGGCGGTAAGATCCTGTTCGAGGGCAAGGAAGTACAGGGCAAGCCTGACTACAAGATCTCCCGTCTGGGGATGGTTCGCACTTTTCAGCATGTCCGGCTGTTCAGCCAGATGACGGTGGTGGAAAACCTGCTCGTGGCACAACATCGCCACCTGAACACCAACCTGATTTCCGGCCTCATCCAGACACCCAGTTACCGGAAGAAAGAGCAGAAATCCCTGGACCGGGCCGCCTACTGGCTGGATCGGGTAGGCCTGCTCGACATGGCCAACCGGGAGGCTGGCAACCTGGCCTATGGCCAGCAACGGCGCCTGGAGATTGCCCGCTGCATGGTCACCGAGCCCAAGCTGTTAATGCTCGACGAGCCGGCAGCCGGCCTCAACCCGGCGGAAACCAAGGAACTCAACCAGCTGATTATCAGCCTGAAAGAGGACTATAACGTTTCCGTAGTGCTGATTGAGCACGACATGAGCCTGGTAATGGATATTTCCGACCGCATCAACGTCATCAACCAGGGCCGCCCCCTGGCCAGTGGCACACCGGAAGAAATCCGCCAGAACGACGACGTGATCAAAGCCTATCTGGGCGAGGCCTGAGGTAAACACATGCTAGTACTAGAAGATGTCCATACCCACTACGGCAAGATCGAGGCCTTGCACGGGGTGTCTGTCGAAGTCAAAAAGGGTGAGATCGTCTCGCTGATCGGCGCCAACGGCGCCGGCAAGACCACGCTGCTGATGACCGTCTGCGGTAACCCCCGGGCCAGTTCAGGACGCATTTTCCTGGAGGGCCGGGAAATCACCAACGAATCCACGGCGCAGATCATGCGCTCCGGCATCGCCATTGTTCCGGAGGGGCGTCGGGTGTTCTCGGGCCTGACCGTGGAGGAAAACCTCCACATGGGTGGTTTCTTCAACACCAAGGCCGAAATCCGCAAGAGCCAGGAGCACGTCTACGAGCTCTTCCCGCGCCTCAAGGAACGTGAACATCAGCGTGCCGGCACCATGTCCGGCGGCGAGCAGCAAATGCTGGCTATCGGGCGGGCCCTGATGAGCAGGCCAGAGATGATCATCCTAGATGAACCATCACTGGGCCTGGCACCGCTGATTATCAAGCAGATCTTCGAGATCATCGGCCAGCTTCGCGAGGAAGGCATTACGGTTTTCCTCGTCGAGCAGAATGCCCACCAGGCCCTCAACCTGGCAGACCGGGGTTACGTGCTGGAAACCGGAAAGATTCGCCTGCACGACACGGGCAAGAATCTGCTCAACAACCCGGATGTCCAGAACGCCTACCTGGGCGGCTGATCCTGGATCCTTGCCTCGAAGCGTAAAACCGGAGCATGCACGCTGCTCCGGTTTTTTTTGGGCTAAATCAAATACTCACCAATCTTTAAACTTGCGTTGGCTGGATTTCAACTATACTCAGATCAACGGTCAACCTGTCTCCACAAGACCAGTCAGGGCCGTTTTCGCAATGCTGCTCCACGTCAGGGGCAGCATTGTGTATTGCGACGACAGCTTTAAACCACAGGAAGGAGTGGATAATGAAAAAACTGATCGCAGGTGCAATTCTTCTTGGTGCCTCTTCTATGGCCTTTGCCCAACCGGGCTGTGGCGTCGGTGCCATGATCTGGAAAGGACAATCCGGCATTGCCCCCCACGTACTCGCTGCAACCACCAACGGTACCTTTGGTAACCAGACGTTTGGTATGACCACAGGCACCCTTGGCTGCCAGACCAACCAGTCTGTTCAGTCCATGGCCATGTACATGGACAGCAACATCGACAAGGTGGCCCGGGACATGTCCCGCGGTTCCGGTGAGAACCTGGACACCCTGGCAGTGCTTCTGGGCGTCGACGAAGCTGACCGGGACACCTTCCGCAAGGTGCTGCAGGACAACTTTGCCACCATTTTCCCGAACTCTGACACCACCTCCGGCGAAGCCGTGGACGCCATCGTCGCGCTCCTGGAGCAAAACGAGTCACTCAGCAAATACGTAGCAGCCTGATCCAGGCTCCTTGAAGGGACTCTCATGCGCCAGGGACGGCGCATCGTTCCATTCTCTACCCTGTTCAACCCCGGATGCAGCACCAACCCATGGGCAACATGCTTCGCATTGGGCCAGCCCTGATCTGGCTTGCAGTCAGCCTGCCGACCCAGGCCAATTCGCCTGAACACGCAACCGAGCTCCATCTCGACCCTGCCTGGCTCACACTCATTCATTATCAACCCGACAGGTTTGGTAGCGGATATACCAGCCAGGCCGACGATCCGGCCTTTTTCCTGAGCGAAAATGGCAAGCACTCCCCCTGGGCAGAGTTCAAGGCCACCCTGGATGCTATCCAGAAAGACGGGGAAGGCGACGACCACGCCCTCTGCCGCTTCCCGGCACGGGCAACCTGGCTCAGTCAGCAACTTGATCTGTCGCTACCGGAAATCGAGTGTCCCGGCTTCCAGGAATGGTCGGAAACATTGAACACCGAGACGGTGACCCTGGTGTTTGCCGCCTCTTACCTCAACAGCCCGTCTTCCATGTTCGGGCACACGTTTCTGCGCCTGGACCCACCCCAGGATGACGAAGAAACCAACCTGCTGCTGGCCAACACGATCTCCTATGCCGCTGATGCCGCCGCCCACGACAGTGAACTGCTGTTCGCGTACAAGGGCATTTTCGGCGGCTATCCCGGCATCACTACGGTCCAGCCGTACTACGAGAAAATTCGGCTTTACTCCGACATCGAACATCGTGACCTGTGGGAGTACAAACTGAATCTCACCCAGGATGAAGTGGACCTGATGATCGCCCATGCCTGGGAGATCAGGGACCGGAATTTCGATTACTACTTCTTCGACGAGAACTGTGCCTATCGCCTGTTGGCGCTGATAGACATTGCCCGCCCGGGCACGGACCTTTTGGGGGAAGTAAGCACTCACGCCATTCCGTCGGACACGGTTCGCTGGGTGGTCGACAAGGATCTGGTCAGCGAAGTCTACTACCGGCCTTCGGCTGCCACATCGGTGGCCTACAGTCTCTCAACCCTGCCCGACGATCAGCAGACCCTTGCGGCAGCGGTCGCCAACGGATATGTAGCCGCTGATGGTAGCGAAGTGAAGTCACTGCCAGCCGAGCAACGAGCACATGTTCTGGACGCCACCTACGATTATGTTCGATACAAGAGCGAGGCCGACGGTTGGCCCCGTGAAATCGCCGCACCACTCTCCCATGACCTGTTGAGAGAGCGCAGCCAGATCAGCGACGTCGCACCGCCCGAGGAACCACCAGAACCGGTAGTTCGGGATGATCAGGGCCACGACACCTTCCGCCTGAGCCTCGGAGCAGGCCAGCAGGCACACAGGGAATTCACCCAGTTGACCCTGCGCCCGGCCTACCACGATGTGCTGGACCCGCCGGCCGGCTACCGTACCGGCGCCCAGCTGCAGTTCCTCCGACTCGACGCGCGCCTGTATACCGACAACGACGAACTTCAACTGGAGCAGCTTACCGGCGTGGAAATCCGCTCCCTGAGCCCGCGGAACGCCTTTTTCTCGCCACTGTCCTGGCAGGTAGGTTTTGGTGGCCGCCGCACCGACACTGGCAACGATCGGGTCCTGACGCCCTATCTTGAGGGCGGAGCCGGCGGCAGCTGGCGCCTTGGCAACCAGACCCAGGCCTTTGCCATGGCCACCGCCGACCTGGAGATCGACGACGACCTGCGCCGAGGCTACGATGCTGCCCCGGGCGCCGACATCGGCCTGCTGCACCAGAACAACCAGTTCAGCCTGCTTGCCGGCGCAAAAACCAAGGCCTGGATCGTTAGCAGCCAACACCGCCAGGATCAGCTTTACGCCAAAGCCAACTGGCACATCGGCCGCGAGTTCAGTCTGTTTGCCGAGTTCACCCGGGAAGACCACTACGACAGGTATCAAAGCCTATGGCACGCCGGAATCCATGCGTATTTCTGACCGCCACCACGGCCCGGTTAAGCGGGCTTCTGGTTGCGCTTCTGCTGCTATCCGGTTGCAGCAGCGTCTTCTTCTACCCGGATCGGGTGACTTACATCACCCCGGACCGACTGAACCTCGAATACGAAGACATCTACCTCGACACAGCCGACGGCGAAACCCTCCATGGCTGGTGGCTGCCCGCAGAGGCCCCTGAGAAGAACGCCAGGGGCACAGTCTATTTCCTGCATGGCAATGCCCAGAACGTCAGCAGCCACATCCTCAACGTAGCGTGGCTGCCCGAGAAAGGCTACAACGTCTTTACCATCGACTACCGGGGCTACGGCAAATCCACCGGTGACCCGGACATCGAAGGCGCGCTGCACGACGTGGAAACCGGCCTGCGTTGGCTGGCCCAAAAACCTGACGTGACCGACCGCCCCCTATACATCCTCGGCCAGAGCCTCGGCGGCGGTCTCGGAATCGCCCTGGCCAGTGAATGGACCCAGAGGGACGAACGGCCAAGACTGGATGGCGTCATTCTGGACGGTACGTTTTCAGGGTTCCGAAACATCGCCCGGGAAAAACTCGGCGAATTCTGGCTCACCTGGCCGTTGCAGATTCCGCTAAGCTGGACGATTCCTGATGACTACGAGGGCCTGGACCATATTCCCAGAATCAGCCCGGTGCCGGTCATGGTGATCCACAGCGTTCGGGACGGGATTATTCCCTTTCATCACGGTGTAGCGCTGTTTGAGGCCGCACAGGAGCCCAAGGAGTTCTTGCAGACGGATACGCCCCATGGGGCAACGTTTGTTATCCCGGGGTACCGGAAGGAAATGATTCGGTTTATGTCGCAATAAAAAACCCGCCAATCCAGAGGAAAGGCGGGTTTTTATCAAGCCCGAAAACGATCAGGCAGAGAAATCGGTCGGCTGATCGCCTTCCTTGATTTCCTTCATGGACAGCTTCACGCGACCACGGTTGTCCACATCCAGCACCT
Source organism: Marinobacter sp. 3-2 (assembly GCF_003751355.1). Lineage (NCBI taxonomy): Bacteria > Pseudomonadati > Pseudomonadota > Gammaproteobacteria > Pseudomonadales > Marinobacteraceae > Marinobacter > Marinobacter sp. 3-2. The sequence goes on from NZ_RJUQ01000011.1 coordinate 1,153,921, forward strand.
TCACCAGAACTTCCTGACCTTCGCTCAGCTCGTCAGTCACGTTCTCGATGCGGCGATCAGAGATCTGGGAAATGTGCACCAGACCATCCTTGCCGGGCAGGATGTTAACGAAGGCACCGAAGTCCACAATGCGCTCTACACGACCTTTGTAGATGGCACCCACTTCGATCTCGGCCGTGATTTCCTTGACCCGGTTAACCGCCGCCTGGGCAGCTTCCTGGTTGTCGGCGTAGATCTTCACGTTGCCATCATCATCCAGATCGATGGAGGCGCCGGTCTCGTCACAGATCGCGCGGATAACAGAACCGCCCTTACCGATAACGTCGCGGATTTTCTCCGGATTAATCTTGATGGTGGTGATGCTCGGCGCACGGGCAGACAGCTCGGCACGAGGCTCGGAGATCACCTTGTTCATCTCGCCCAGGATATGCAGACGCGCAGCGTGAGCCTGCTCGAGAGCGATTTCCATGATCTCGTCGGTGATGCCGTTGATCTTGATATCCATCTGCAGGGCGGTCACGCCCTCCTGGGTACCGGCCACCTTGAAGTCCATGTCGCCCAGGTGATCTTCGTCACCCAGGATATCAGTCAGAACCGCGAACTTGTCGCCTTCCTTGACCAGACCCATGGCGATACCGGCAACCGGTGCCTTGATGGGTACACCCGCGTCCATCAGCGCCAGGCTGGAACCACAGACAGAGGCCATGGAGCTGGAACCGTTGGACTCGGTGATCTCAGAAACCGCACGGATAGCGTACGGGAATTCTTCCAGTGTCGGCATAACCGCCAGAACACCACGCTTGGCCAGACGACCGTGACCAACCTCGCGGCGGCCCGGGGTGCCTACACGGCCAGCTTCACCTACGGAGTACGGAGGGAAGTTGTAGTGGAACAGGAACGGATCCTTGCGCTCACCTTCCAGTGCATCAATGATCTGCACATCACGGGACGTACCCAGAGTAGTGGTCACGATGGCCTGGGTCTCGCCACGGGTAAACAGGGCGGAACCGTGTACGCTGGGCAGAACACCCACTTCAATTTCGATCGGACGGACAGTCTTGTTGTCACGACCATCGATCCGCGGCTTGCCATCAATGACCTGCTGGCGAACCACACTCTTCTCGATCTTGCCGAAGTACTTTTTGACTTCGTCTTCGGAAGGCTGGCCTTCCTCTTCACCGGCCAGTTTCTCAACGGCAGCGGCTTTTACTTCGCCAAGGCGCTCGTAGCGGGCCATTTTGTCACGGATGCCGTAGGCTTCCTCAATAGCACCGGCAAAGTCGGCCTTGATGGCATTCAGCAGCTCGGTGTTCTCGGCGGCCGGCTGCCAGTCCCAACGGGGCTTGCCGATTTCAGCAGCAAATTCCTTGATGGCGGTAACCGCTGTCTGCATTTCCTGATGACCATAAAGCACGCCGCCCAGCATCTGGTCTTCGGTCAGGCCTTTGGCTTCGGATTCCACCATCAGAACCGCGTCTTCAGTACCGGCAACGACCATATCCAGCAGGGAGGTCTGCAGTTCTTCAAACGTCGGGTTCAGGAAGTAACCGCGCTCGTTGGTGTAACCCACGCGGGATGCACCGATGGGGCCATCGAACGGAATACCGGAGATGGACAGAGCGGCAGAAGCCGCCAGCATCGCGGCAATATCCGGGTCCTGGTTCTTGCTGGAAGACATGACCGTGGTGATGACCTGAACTTCGTTCATGAAGCCGTTCGGGAACAGCGGACGAATCGGACGGTCGATCAGGCGGGAGGTCAGCGTTTCCTTTTCGGAAGGACGACCTTCGCGCTTGAAGAAGCCACCGGGGATTTTGCCCACGGCGTAGGTCTTCTCGAAGTAGTTCACGGTCAGCGGGAAGAACGGCTGGCCGGGCTTGGCTTCTTTGGCGCCAACAACGGTGCCGAGAACGGAAATATCATCCACGGTTACCAGTACGGAACCGGTTGCCTGACGGGCAATACGGCCGGTCTCCAGAGTGACGGTTTTGCCGCCAAGCTCAAATGATTTCTTGAAAGGTTTCAGATCCACAAAAAACTCCTGGTCTATCTGTTCCAGATTGATTCGTTCCGGGCGCCCCTGCGCTCGAAACCATAGTTCTGCAGATGATGTGCTGTGGTCTGAAGAGCAACCCGTCTGAAAGCTAACAGGCTGTTGCAAAACCCCGGTCTGGGAGGCGGCAGTTCCGGAGGCCGCCAGGCCCGGGCTTTTCAACAACCTGCTATCAATTTCGGCTTTCCATTACGACAGGGAATCCTTCGAACACACAGACAATCCAACTGCAGTGGGAAAAAACACAACCAGCAGTCCCCGCGAGGAGGACTGCTGGTTGACGACTGCCGCCGGACGTACCGGCACAGCCCTCAGGTCGTAAAGACCCGGATTAGCGACGCAGACCCAGACGCTGGATGAGCTCCAGGTAACGATCGGCGTTCTTGCGCTTGAGGTAGTCCAGCAGCTTACGACGCTGGTTTACCATCCGGATCAGGCCGCGGCGGGAATGGTGATCCTGCTTGTTGGCCTTGAAGTGATCCTGCAGCTTGTTGATGTTCGCGCTCAGCAGTGCCACCTGAACTTCAGGGGAACCGGTATCGCCATCACCTTGCTGAAAATCCTTAACGATCTGTGCTTTCTCGTTGGCAGAAAGTGCCATAACTCACCTCATTGTTTGCGATGCTTTCGAATACGGCCGAACCGCGCATCTCTACAGCCCGGCTAGACAGCGACGCGCCTAACGCTTTCCGCTGCTTTTCACCAGTCGGCGTGGGACCAGATTGGTCTGCTCGCCTTCCGGGAATGCTTCTGCAAGCCCGACGAAGCTTTCGTTAGCGCTCTCATTCGCATAGAGACGCACGAACCCGTCGTAAGCCTGACCCGGTATTCTAACCGGTTGTCCGTTCAAGATCGATACCAGCGCCTGCCCCGCCAGACGGTGCTCGGGGAACATGGATAGCGCGGCATCCGGTGCCACGAGGAGACCATCAAGGCTTTCACCCCGCTCACGCATCGCCTCCAGATCACTCACGGCATGGGCATCGGCCAGGGTGAACCCCGACGCCATGGTACGGCGCAGCGCCGTCACATGGGCTCCGCAGCCCAGGGCTTCACCGATATCCTCAACCAGTGAGCGAATGTACGTACCCTTGGTGCAGCTGACCGCGATATCCAGTTCATTCTCGCGAATATCCAGGAGCGTCAGTTCGTAAATGGTCACCGGTCTTGCCGGACGTTCCACCTCGATACCTTCGCGAGCATATTCGTAGAGCGGACGCCCTTTGTGCTTGAGCGCCGAGTACATGGAGGGAACCTGTTGGATATCACCCCGGAAACCGTCAAGTACCGGCTCCAGGACCTCGGCGGTGAGACCGGCCGGTACCGGTTTCTCGGCAACGACGGCGCCCTCACTGTCACCGGTTTCGGTTCGGACTCCAAGCCGCGCGGTGGCAATGTAGGCCTTGTCGCTGTCGAGCATCATCTGGGAGAACTTGGTGGCCTCACCGAAGCACAGCGGCAGCACGCCCGTGGCCAGGGGATCAAGAGCACCGGTGTGGCCCGCCTTGGCGGCCCCGAACAGGCGCTTCACCTGCTGCAGGATGCCGTTGGAGGTGACACCTGCCGGCTTGTCGATAACGAGGATACCGTTAACGTCACGGCCTTTGCGTCTGCGGCTCAAGCGTTACGCTCCGGGTCATCCTGATCATCGTCGGTGCGGTCAACGGCCGGCTTGTCGCCGACCGCTTCCCGAATGAGGCTATCCATCTTGCGGCTGTATCCCTGCAGCGTATCGAAGTGGAAACGCAGCTGCGGCACAACCCGCAGCTTCATTGCGCGACCGACCTGGCCCCGCAGAAAGCCCGAGGCTTTGTTGAGCACCGCAATCGATTCCCGGACCTCCGGAGACTCTTCCGTCAGTTCTTCGGTGGAAAGCAGGGAAACATAGATATCGGCGTAGCCAAGATCACGACTGACCTTGACTGCGTTGACCGTGACCATACCCACCCGCGGGTCTTTGACTTCCCGCTGGATGAGCTGGGCCAGTTCCCGTTGCATCTGATCGCCGATGCGATCAATACGACTGAACTCTCTTGGCATCAGGCCCCCGTGGACTCAAGCTTGCGCTCGACTCGGACGCGATCGAAGACCTCGATCTGGTCGCCGACTTTCACGTCGTAACCCTTAACGCCAATACCGCATTCCATGCCGTTACGGACTTCAGGTACGTCGTCCTTGAAGCGACGCAGGGATTCCAGCTCGCCTTCAAAGATAACCACGTTGTCCCGCAGAACACGGATCGGCTTGTTACGGTAAACCGTGCCTTCAGTAACCATGCAACCGGCCACCTGACCAAACTTCGGCGAACGGAACACATCACGCACGTCGGCGATGCCAACAATATCTTCGCGGAATTCCGGTGCCAGCATGCCAGTCAGGGCTGCTTTCACATCATCAATCAGGTTATAGATGATGCTGTAGTAGCGCAGGTCCAGACCTTCCTGCTCAACCAGACGCTTGGACGCTGTGTCGGCACGGACGTTGAAACCGAAGATTACCGCATTGGTTGCCATGGCCAGACTGACGTCGGTCTCGGCAATACCGCCAACACCGGACGACACGATCTTGACCTGAACCTCATCGTTACCCAGGTCCTGCAAGGCCTTGGTGATGGCTTCCAGCGAACCCCGAACGTCGGTCTTGAGCACAACATTGAGGGTTTTGACCTCGTCCTTGCCCATGTTCTCGAACAGGTTCTCAAGCTTGGCGGCCTGCTGACGCTGGAGACGCTGCTCCCGCTCACGGCTCTGACGGAACTCGGCCAGCTCTTTGGCCTTCTTCTCGTCGGCAACGGCGAAGAACTCGTCACCGGCATCCGGTGTTCCGTTCAGACCGAGGATCTCGACCGGAATAGACGGGCCTGCTTCCTTGACCTGCTTGCCGGCTTCATCGGTCATCGCCCGGACCTTACCGAAGTAGGAACCGGCCACAACCATGTCGCCCTGACGCAGGGTACCGTTCTGTACCAGGACCGTCGCAACGGAACCGCGGCCACGCTCAAGGCTGGATTCTACGACCACGCCCTTGGCAGGCGCATCGGTTGCCGCCTCAAGCTCGAGCACTTCTGCCTGCAGCAACAACGCCTCCAGCAGATCTTCAATGCCCTCACCGGTGTGTGCTGAAACAGGCACGAACTGAACGTCACCGCCCCAGTCTTCCGGGATGACTTCCATACCCGCCAACTCGGTCTTGACGCGATCGGGATCGGCCTCTTCCTTGTCCATCTTGTTGATGGCAACAACGATCGGCACCCCGGCGGAGCGCGCGTGCTGGACGGCTTCCTTGGTCTGTGGCATCACGCCGTCATCGGCGGCAACCACCAGGACAACGATATCCGTGCACTGGGCACCGCGGGCACGCATGGCGGTAAAGGCCGCGTGGCCCGGGGTATCCAGGAAGGACACCATGCCGTGATCCGTTTCTACGTGGTAAGCACCAATGTGCTGGGTAATACCACCAGACTCACCGGAGGCCACCTTGGTACGACGGATGTAGTCCAGCAGGGAGGTCTTACCGTGGTCAACGTGACCCATCACGCTCACAACCGGAGCCCGCTTGGTCTTTTCGCCACCCTCGAAGGAGAATTCGCTCAGAACCTCTTCCTCGAACGCATCGTCGCTGACGGTCTTGGCTTTATGACCCAATTCCTCGGTCACCAGAACGGCAGTTTCCTGGTCCAGTGCCTGGTTGATGGTGGCCATGACGCCCATGCCCATCAGGGTCTTGATAACATCAGCCGATTTGACTGCCATACGCTGGGCAAGGTCACCGACAGATATCGTTTCCGGAATCTCTACTTCTCTGACCATTGGTTTGGTCGGCCTCTCGAAAGCATGACGCTTCTCTTTGGGTTTCTTTTTCGCACGCAGCGGCTTGCGCAGCGTGGTCTCTTCCTCATCCTCGGAGATAACCAGCGGCTCTTCCACCGGACGACTGCGAGGACCACGATGGCCTGCCTGCTTCTTCTTGGGCTTGCCCTCTTCGATCTCGTCGCCGCGCTCGCGAACTTTTTCTTTCTTTTTCTTCGGCTTGCGGTCCTTGCCATCGCCCTCGGGCGGCGGCATCGGCATATCTTCCGGAGCGGGAACCGGCTCGGGCTCCGGCTCTTTCTTCGGCTCGGCCTTCTCTGCCTGCTCCGGCTGCTCTGCAGTCGCTGCCTCTGCGGGCTTCTCTGCTTCCGGCTGCTCGGCCGTTACCTTTGGCGCCTCTTCCACCGGTGCCTGCTCTGGCTGCTGCTCAGCTACCGGTTCTTCCGGTTTCGGCGCTTCAGCCTCAGGCTGCAGTTCAGCCCGTTTGATGTAGGTACGGCGCTTGCGAACCTCAACGTTGACGGTCTTTGCCTTGCCGGCCTTGAGCGTCGTAGTGGTCTTGCGTTTCAGGGTAATCTTGCGCGGTTCGGCGTCGGCCTCACCGTGAGTCTTTCTCAAATAGGCCAGCAACTGCTGCTTCTCATCGCTGGAGACAGAGTCATTCTCGGAGCGGGCTTTCAGGCCAGCCTCCACAATCTGCTTCAGCAAACGATCCACGGGAGCGCCTACATCTTCGGCCAGTTGTTTTACCGTTACTTCAGCCATACTGGTCCTCCTCCCGAATTAAGCCTGGTCTTCAAACCAGGGGACACGTGCAGTCATGATAAGCTGACCGGCACGCTCTTCATCCATACCTTCAATCTCGAGCAGGTCGCCAACCGACTGCTCTGCCAGATCTTCCATGGTGCGCACACCCATGCCGGCCAGCTTGAAGGCCAGGCTACGGTCCATGCCATCCATTCCCAGAAGATCCTCTGCCGGCTCAGCGCCTTCGAGCGCTTCCTCGCTTGCCAGGGCCTGGTTCAGCAGGACGTCCTTGGCGCGACGGCGCAGCTCGGTGACGGTTTCCTCGTCAAAACCTTCGATCGCCAGCATCTCTTCCATTGGCACATAGGCCACCTCCTCAATGGAGGTAAACCCTTCCTCGATCAGTACACCGGCGAATTCTTCATCAACGTCCAGATTGCCAGTGAAATGCTCGACAAGCCGGCTGTATTCCTGCTCCTGACGCTCACCGGCTTCTTCCTCGGTCATCACGTTCAGGGTCCAGCCGGTCAGATCGGTGGCCAGGCGAACGTTCTGACCGTTACGGCCGATTGCCTGGGCCAGGTTGTCTTCCGCCACAGCCACTTCCATGGTGTGCCGGTCTTCATCCATAACGATGGACGCCACTTCTGCAGGCGCCATGGCATTGATCACCAGCTGGGCCGGGTTGTCGTCCCACAACACGATATCAACGCGCTCACCGCCCAGCTCATTGGATACGGCCTGAACCCGGGAGCCACGCATACCAACACAGGCGCCAACGGGATCAATACGGCGATCGTTGGTCTTCACCGCAATCTTGGCCCGGGAACCGGGATCACGGGCAGCGCCGCGGATCTCGATCAGGTCTTCAGCAATCTCGGGCACTTCGATGCGGAACAGCTCGATCAGCATCTGCGGAGAGGTGCGGCTGAGAATCAACTGGGGACCGCGGTGATCCGTACGGATCTCCAGCAGCAGCGAACGCACCCGGTCACCCATCCGGAACGTCTCGCGGGGGATCAGGAATTCGCGGGGCAGCAGCGCCTCGGCATTGGCGCCCAGATCGACAATCACGTTGTCGCGAGTAACCTTCTTGACGGTACCCGACACCAGCTCACCAACGCGGTCGCGGTAGCTGTCCACAATCTTGGTGCGTTCAGCTTCACGAACCTTCTGGAAGATAATCTGCTTGGCAGCCTGGGCGCCAATGCGGCCAAAGGCTTCGGATTCGATTTTCTCCTCGTGGATATCGCCAGGCTTCAGGGCCGGGTCGATTTCCTCGGCTTCCTGCAGGGTGAGCTCGGTGCCCAGCGCAGGAACGGCATCGTTATCCACCACCAGCCAGCGGCGGAAGGTTTCGTATTCGCCGGTTTTCCGGTCGATTGATACGCGGATATCCGCCTCTTCGTCTTCAAAGCGTTTTTTGGCAGCGGTGGCCAGTGCCAGCTCGATCGCTTCAAAAATCACATCCTTCTCGACACCTTTCTCGTTCGAGACGGATTCAACCACCAGCAAGATCTCTTTACTCATTGGATTGCCCTGCCCTTAAAATCAACTGTGCGTCCACGGACTTTATTCAAATCGTTCACTCAAATACCGGCACGATGTGGGCTTTTTCAATGCTGTCGAATGGCAGCAGATACTCGTGATCATCAACGACCACAACCACATCATCACCTTCCACGCCTTTGATCAGCCCCTGAAACTTCCGGCGACCTTCAAATGCCATCCGGAGACGAATCTGAACCTGGTGACCAACAAAGGCCTCGTATTGCTCTAGACGAAACAGCGGGCGATCCATCCCCGGGGATGAGACCTCCAGTGTGTATTCGGTCTGGATGGGATCTTCCACATCCATCACACCGCTGATCTGGCGACTGACTTTCTCACAGTCGTCGACTCCGATGCCGTTTTCGGCATCGTCAATAAACACCCGTAATAGGGAATGATGGCCCTGCGAGCGGAATTCAATGCCCCAGAACTCATACCCCAGACCTTCCACCACGGGCTGAAGAATGTCTTCCAGTTGCTTAAGCTTGGCTGACAAGTTGTGCCTTCTCCGTTATCAATTTACCGGCCCCAAAAACAAAAAAAGGGCTGTTTTATCAGCCCTTTTTATGCACCAGGGCCCTTTGCGCCAGGCCCCTTAATCAAAAAGCCCCTGACAATGGGGCCTTTTGTTGCAAGAACTCGCAGGAAGCAAACCGGTGTACCGCTTCCTGCTGACAGACACCTGGCCTGCCAGAAACCCGCCAGCACCACGCGGCAGGTCCCAATATTCGCCGGAGTATAGAGACGCCGGACAGACTGGTCAAGGACTGACCAAAAAAACGGCCTGGAAACTCCAAGCCGTTTTTCTTCTAATATGGTGCCCGGGGCCGGACTCGAACCGGCACGGCTTTCGCCACTACCCCCTCAAGATAGCGTGTCTACCAGTTTCACCACCCGGGCAACATTCTTACTCGAGTTCAGGGAGATCAGACTCCCCACCCTCGGCTTCGCTGGCTGCGGCTTCGCCATTGTCAGCAGCGGTATCAGCAGGGGCTGCGCTGCTGGATTCCTGAACAACAGGAATACCGGCTTCGCCTGCCACTTCGGCACGCTGCTTGGCAAAAATCGCCAGCGAGAAACTTGTTACAAAAAATACCACTGCGAGCAGAGTCGTGAAGCGGGTGAGAAAGCTACCGCTACCCTGACTACCAAACACAGTCTGCGATGCACCACCACCAAAGGCAGCGCCGGCATCTGCGCCTTTGCCCTGCTGGATCAGCACCAGACCCACCAGCGCCACCGCGATCACCACGTGCACAACGACTACCAGCGTTTCTACCCAATCCATAACGACTCTCGCGAACCTTTAAATTCAGGTACCCGCCGGAACACTCCGGCAAATACTTACAAAATCTTCTGCTTTGAGCGACGCTCCGCCGATCAAACCGCCGTCAATATCCGGCTCGGCAAAAAGAGCGGCTGCATTATCCGCTTTTACACTGCCCCCGTAAAGGAGGGAAATCTCATTGGCCGGCGCGCCCATCTCTGAAAGCACCTGCCGAATCGACGCATGCATTGCCTGCGCGTCCTGTGCCGTAGCGGTTTTACCTGTTCCGATCGCCCAGACAGGCTCATAGGCAACCACTACACGCTGCCACTGCTCGCTTGCGACCGTCGCAAGGCCGGCCTTTACCTGGGCGGCAACAACGGTCTCGGCCTTACCAGCCTCACGCTCTTCCAGGGTTTCACCAACACAAACCATGGCCTGGAGCCCGGAAGCGAGAATGCGACCGACTTTTTCGGCCACTGCAGCGTCTGTCTCAGCGAAGAGCTGGCGACGTTCGGAATGACCGACCAAGGCGTATTGACAGCCCTGATCCAACGCCATGCCCGCAGAAATCTCACCGGTGTAGGCTCCGGACGCCCATTGCGCCACGTTCTGAACACCGACCGACAGCACATCGCCTGCGCTGGCAACCACGTCCGGGACGTAAATAGCGGGAGGAATGATAACAACCTCAACGCCATTATCAAGAGAGGCCGCCTGGGATCGCACATCGCTTACCAGCGTTTGTGCCAGGTCTTTCGACCCGTTCATTTTCCAGTTTCCGGCTACAATCTTCCGACGCATAACAGTTCCCGAACGTTAGGGAGGGCGAACTATACAGTACTCCCTCCCGGCAGACAACCGCCTGAAAACACAAAATTAAGCGGTGGATTTCTCCACAACTTTTGCCAGTTCCTCGACTACCCGAAGAATCTCGCTGGCATCCTGCCCCTCCGCCATCACACGGATCAGAGGCTCTGTGCCAGAAGCCCTCAACAGAATCCTGCCGGAACTGCCCAGCTCGGTTTCGGCCTTGCGCACCGCAGCTACGATATCATCACGACTGAACGGATCGAAACGCTGCGCCACCCGAACGTTGATCATTTTCTGGGGGAGCTTGCTCATCCCCTTCCGCAGATCCGCAAGGGTTTTCCCGGACTTCCATACTGAAAGAAGGACCTGCAGCGCCGAAACAATACCATCACCGGTACTGGTGCAGTCGCGGATAACCATGTGACCGGAGCCTTCGCCACCGAGCACCCAGTTGTTGGCGAGCAGCCGCTCCATCACGTATCGGTCGCCGACTTTTGCACGCTCGAACTCGATTCCGATTTCATTCAAAGCAAGCTCGACACCCAGATTGGTCATCAGCGTACCGACCACACCGCCTTTCAGGCGATCCTCGGCAAAGCGTTGGGACGCGATGACGTAGAGCAGCTCATCGCCGTCCACCTCGGATCCGTCCCGATCCACCATCAGAACCCGATCGCCATCCCCATCGAAGGCGATCCCCAGATCAGCGTTTTTTTCGATCACTGCTGCCTTGAGCGCCTGCAGATGAGTGGAGCCGACGTTAAGATTGATATTGAGCCCATCGGGATCGCCACCGATAACCGAAACCTTGGCCCCAAGCTCCCGAAATACCTTGGGCGCCACGTGATAGGTGGCGCCATGGGCACAGTCCAATATGATATTCATGCCGTCGAGCGTGAACTCATTGGGCACAGTGCTCTTGCAGAATTCCACATACCGGCCCGGTGCGTCGTCAACGCGGGACGCCTTGCCAAGCTCAGTCGGACCACAAACCTCAATGGGCTTGTCCAGCCAGCGCTCAATCTCGGCTTCAAGAGCATCGTCCAGCTTGGTGCCGGCCGCTGAGAAGAACTTGATGCCGTTGTCATGGTGGGGATTGTGGGAGGCGCTGATCACGATGCCGGCCGAAGCGCGGAAAGTGCGAGTCAGGTAAGCGATTGCCGGCGTTGGCATCGGACCGAGCAGCTTTACATCCACACCCGCCGCCGCAAGGCCAGCCTCGAGGGCCGACTCAAACATGTAACCGGACAGGCGGGTATCCTTGCCGATCAGTACGCTGTTGCGCTGACCATCGCGCTTGAAGGCCTGGCCCGCAGCCCATCCAAGTTTCAGCATGAACTCCGGCGTTATCGGAAATTCACCCACGTGCCCGCGAATACCGTCCGTACCAAAGTACTTTCTCTCGGACATTAACCTGCCTCCTTCACTGCCGCCACCACACGGATAGCGTCCACTGTTTCCCTGACATCGTGCACACGAATAATACTGGCACCCTTCATGGCCGCTATTGTCGCGGCCGCAAGGCTCGCAGGCAACCTTTCATTCACCTCACGGCCAGTGATATGGCCCAACATGGACTTCCTGGAAACGCCAACCAGCAGGGGATGCCCCAGGATATGCATCTGCTCAAGGGAGGCCAGCAACTGCAGGTTGTGCTCAAGGCTTTTCCCGAAACCGAAGCCTGGATCCAGCAGGATGTTTTCAGGGCGAATTCCGGCCTGCTCTGCAACGCGGATGCGCTCGGTCAGAAAAGCACTGACTTCCCGACGCACATTCCGGTACTCGGGGCGATCCTGCATGGTATCCGGCTCCCCCTGGATGTGCATGATGCAAACCGGTATGCCCGCTTTTGCAGCCACTTCCGGAGCACCGTCACGTTGCAGTGCCCGCACATCATTGATCAGGCCGGCCCCGAGTTTTGCCGTTTCAGCCATCACTTCCGGCGCACTGGTGTCTACCGAGATAACCGCGTCGAGCTCCCGGGCTGCGGCCTCAACCACCGGACAGACCCGGTCCAGCTCTTCCTGCAACGACACGGGCGTGGCACCCGGGCGCGTGGATTCGCCACCGATGTCGATAAACGTGGCGCCATCGGCAACCATCTGCCTGGCCCGGACGAGAGCCGCATCCGGCCGGTTATATTGGCCACCATCGGAAAACGAATCCGGTGTTACATTCAGAACGCCCATCACGTGGCAGCGGGACATATCCAGTTCCCGCCCGGCAAAATTCATTTTCATGGCAAACCTTTTTTCACAATGACAAAAACAAACGCCGCCCGGAATCCGGGCGGCGCAGGGAACTACACTCTTTTTATAACCAAAAGCTGCTAGCCGTCAGTGTTCTCCGGCCGGCCGGCCAACGCCGGGATGACGACCGTCATCGGAAGCCTTTGGCTCCGGCGCCGTCTCAGGCTCGTCGGCCTTGACGCCACCAGCGGGACCACTGTCTCCCCAACCTTTCGGCGGGCGAGGTGTGCGGCCTTCCATGATGTCATCAATCTGGTGACGGTCGATGGTTTCGTACTTCATCAACGCGTCAGCCATCATGTCGAGCTTGTCCCGGTTATCGACCAGAATCTGCTTGGCTTTTTCGTAGCAGCTGTCGATGATGTTGCGAACTTCCTCATCGATGCGCTGGGCCGTCTCCGGTGAGTACACCGTCTGGGACTGACCTGCAGAACGACCGAGGAACGGCTCTTCACTATCCGTATCGTACTGCAGAGGACCAAGCTTCTCGGACAGGCCCCAACGGGTCACCATGTTGCGTGCCAGACTGGTCGCGCGCTCGATATCGTTGGAAGCACCGGTTGTGACACCATCAAAGCCCAGCGTCAGTTCTTCCGCGATGCGACCACCGAACAGACTGCAGATCGAGCTGATCAGGAAGCGCTTGCTATGGCTGTACTTGTCTTCCTCGGGGAGGAACATGGTGACACCCAGAGCGCGGCCGCGCGGAATGATGCTCACCTTGTACACCGGATCGTGCTCCGGCATCAGACGACCCACAATAGCGTGGCCAGACTCGTGGTAAGCCGTATTCCGCTTTTCTTTCTCGCTCATCACCATGGACTTGCGCTCGGCGCCCATCATGATCTTGTCTTTGGCAAGCTCGAACTCTTCCATGGACACTAGACGCTGGTTGCGACGGGCCGCGAAGAGCGCCGCCTCGTTGACCAGGTTTGCGAGGTCCGCACCGGAGAATCCGGGCGTGCCACGAGCAATCAGAACCGGCTCTACGCCATCCGCCAGGGGCACTTTCTTCATGTGCACCTTGAGGATCTGCTCACGACCAATGATGTCCGGCAGGCCAACAACAACCTGACGGTCGAAACGGCCCGGGCGCAACAGTGCCGGGTCGAGAACGTCGGGACGGTTAGTAGCGGCAATTACGATAACGCCTTCATTACCCTCAAACCCGTCCATCTCAACGAGCAGCTGGTTGAGGGTCTGTTCACGCTCGTCGTGACCGCCACCCATGCCGGCGCCACGGTGGCGACCAACAGCATCGATCTCGTCGATGAAGATAATGCAGGGACTTTGCTTCTTGGCCTGCTCGAACATGTCACGAACCCGGGAAGCACCCACGCCCACGAACATTTCGACAAAGTCAGAACCGGAGATGGAGAAGAAGGGCACCTTGGCTTCGCCGGCAATAGCCTTGGCGAGCAGGGTTTTACCCGTACCCGGCTGACCAACCATCAGGACACCCTTGGGGATGCTGCCGCCAAGACGCTGGAATTTGCTGGGATCCCGCAGGAAATCCACCAGTTCCTTAACATCTTCCTTGGCTTCATCAACACCGGCCACGTCCGCGAAGGTGGTCTTGATCTGGTCTTCGCTCATCAGACGCGCTTTACTCTTGCCAAACGACATGGGGCCTTTGCCGCCACCGCCGCCCTGCATCTGGCGCATGAAGAACACAAACAGTGCGATGATGATCAGTATCGGAAACGCGGCTACCAGAAGCTGTGTCCACAGGCTCTGGCGCTCAGGCTCCTTACCGATAACCTCAACGTTGTTCGCGAGCAGATCGTCCATCAGCTTGTTGTCAGACACCTGAGGACGGATTGTCTGGAACTGGGAGCCGTCACCACGGGTACCCTGAACCTGCAACCCATCGATTGTGACCTGACGGACCTGGCCTTCCTGGACCATCTCCACAAACTGGGAATAGTTGACTTGTTGGCCGGTGGTGGTGGGAGAAAAGTTCTGAAACACCATCAGCAGCACGGCGGCTATAATTAGCCAGAGAACCAGATTTTTTGCCATATCGTTCAAGGATCATCACCTGTGAATTGTAGGGTTAACCTTTCGCAAAGCACCCTTTTCTGACACCTTACACCAATTGTACGCCCGTCCACCAGAAACGGCCCATCCGTATCGGCCACACGCAGCACACAGTTTTTTAATGAAAAGTCGCCTTAACCTTCATATTGGGCGCCATATCTGAAATTACAACAGCAACCCTCAATACGCCCCCATTTCCGCGAACCTTTTGACCCTTGCCACCCGGGTTGGTTCCTTCTGCTTGCTGCCCCCACGTCGATACGTGTTAACGGCCATTCTTACAGCGGAACGATCTGTTACAATTCGACGATTATACGTTCAAGTCAGCCTTTCCGCCGCTGACCTTTTGTTAATTGCACCAATAAAGAGATTACATCATGAGTCTTTCACCGGAACAGCGCCGGGAATACCGGGCGATTGCCCACAACCTCAAGCCCGTCATCATTGTTGGCGACAAAGGCCTTTCCGAGGGACTGCAGGAAGAACTCGAGCGCGCACTGAATGATCATGAGCTGATCAAGATCAAGGTGGCGAGCCAGGACCGGGAAACCCGGCACGAGGCGATCACCGCGCTGTGCGAATCCTCTGGCGCCGAGCTCGTCCAGACCATCGGCAAGATCGCCGTCATACTGCGCCGGGCCAAAAAGCCGAATCCCAAGCTCTCCAACCTGTTGCGCCACAAACACTGATCCGCCCGGAACCCAGAAACAAAAAAGCCGGCTCGGGAAAACCCCAGCCGGCTTTTTTCGTTCAGCTCAGACGAGATCAGATGTACTCGACCTGCTCAATCTCGTATTCCACGGTACCGGAAGGCACGCGAATGGCGACTACATCGCCCTCGCTCTTGCCTACCAGCGCCCGCGCAATCGGTGAGGAAATCGACAGCTTGCCTGCCTTGATATCCGCCTCATCCTCACCAACGATCTTGTAGATCACCTGTTCGTCCGTATCCATGTTAAGCAGGTGTACCGTGGTGCCGAAGATCACCTTGCCGGTATTCTCGATGGTGGTCACATCGATTACCTGAGCGGCTGAAAGCTTGCCCTCGATTTCCTGGATACGGCCTTCAATAAAGCTCTGCTGCTCGCGGGCAGCATGATATTCAGCGTTCTCTTTCAGGTCGCCGTGCTCCCGGGCATCGGCAATCGCCGCAATAACCCGGGGACGATCCTCGGACTTCAGCTTCTGAAGCTCCTCGCGGAGGCGGGTCTCGCCCGCCTTTGTCATCGGTACTCTGTCAGCCATAGTCTCACTTTCCTGCGTGAAGATCCTGGAGGCGGCGTACAGTGCGCTCCGGGCCGAACTTGATGGCCCGGCAGAAGGCTTCGCCGCCCGCCAGTGTTGTTGTGTAGGTTACCTTGGTCTGCAACGCCGACTGGCGGATCTGGGCCGAGTCGGAAATGGCCTTGCGACCTTCAGTGGTATTGATGATCAGCTGAACCTGTCCGTTCTTGATGGCGTCCACAATATGCGGACGGCCTTCACGGACCTTGTTCACCCGATCAACCTCGATTCCGGCCTCTTTCAGGGCCTTGGCGGTGCCGGTGGTAGCCACAAGCTTGAAGCCGGCGTCGACCAGATCCCGGGCCACTTTTGCGGCGCCGGGCTTGTCAACATCCCGCACAGACATGAACGCAGTGCCCTTGGCCGGCAGACGCTCACCAACAGCCAACGCGGCTTTGGCGAAGGCTTCGTCGAAGCTGTCGCCGAGGCCCATGACCTCACCGGTCGATTTCATTTCCGGCCCGAGGATCGGATCCACCGCCGGGAATTTGTTGAACGGGAACACCGACTCTTTCACCGCATAATAGCTGGGGATGATTTCCTGGGTGAACTCCAGCTCTTTGAGGGTCTTGCCAGCCATCACCCGGGCCGCCACCTTGGCCAGGGATACACCGATGGCCTTGGACACGAACGGCACGGTACGCGAGGCCCGCGGGTTTACCTCGATCACGTAGATCTCGCCGTCCTGCCAGGCCAGCTGCACGTTCATCAGGCCGACCACATCCAGCTCGATGGCCATCTTCTTGACGGCATCGCGCATTTCGTCCTGAACCTGCTGGGACAGGGTGTACGGCGGCAGCGAACAGGCGGAGTCACCGGAGTGAACGCCGGCCTGCTCAATGTGCTGCATGATGCCACCAATCACTACGTCTTTACCGTCGGAGATGGCGTCGATGTCCACCTCGATGGCGGCGTTCAGGAAGTGGTCGAGCAGCACCGGGCTGTCGTTCGAGACCAGCACCGCATTGCGCATGTAGCGAACCAGTTCTTCCTCGTCGTAGACGATTTCCATGGCACGACCGCCCAGCACGTAAGACGGACGCACCACCAGCGGGTAGCCGATCTCCCGGGCCGCCAGGATGCCTTCCTCGTGACTGCGCACGGTAGCGTTTTCCGGCTGCTTCAGGCCCAGGCGGGTGATCATCTGCTGGAACCGTTCCCGGTCCTCGGCACGGTCAATGGCGTCCGGGCTGGTGCCGATGATCGGCACACCGGCCGCTTCCAGGCCACGGGCCAGTTTCAGCGGGGTCTGGCCGCCGTACTGGACAATCACGCCCTTGGGCTTCTCGACGTGAATGATTTCCAGCACGTCTTCCAGCGTAATCGGCTCGAAGTACAACCGGTCGGAGGTGTCGTAGTCGGTGGACACGGTCTCCGGGTTGCAGTTGATCATGATGGTTTCGTAGCCGTCTTCACGCATGGCCAGGGCCGCGTGCACACAGCAGTAATCGAACTCGATGCCCTGACCGATCCGGTTGGGGCCACCACCGATCACCACGATCTTCTCGCGGTCGCTGGCGTCCGACTCGCACTCTTCCTCATAGGTGGAGTACATATAGGCGGTGTCGGAGGCAAATTCGGCGGCACAGGTATCCACGCGCTTGTACACCGGGCGGATATCCAGATCGTGGCGCAGCTTGCGCAGGCTCACCTCGGAGATGCCCAGCAGTTTCGCCAGGCGGGCATCGGAGAAGCCCTTGCGCTTGAGACGGAACAGGGTGGCCTGGTCAATGTCGGCCTTGCCGGCACTCTTCAGCGCCTGCTCTTCCTTGATCAGGTCCTCGATCTGCACCAGGTACCAGGGATCCACGTGGGTATGCTCGTGCAGGTCCTCAACCGTCATGCCAGCCCGGAAAGCGTCGCCGATGTACCAGATGCGGTCGGCACCGGGCACGTTCAGTTCGCGGGTCAGGGTTTCCCGGGAATTCTCGGAATCCAGGTCTTCGAGTTTCTCGTCAAAGCCTTCGGAGCCCACTTCCAGGCCGCGCAGGGCTTTCTGCAGGGATTCCTGGAAGGTTCGGCCAATGGCCATGACCTCACCCACGGATTTCATCTGGGTGGTCAGGCGGGCGTCGGCCTGGGGGAATTTCTCGAAGGTGAACCGGGGGATCTTGGTGACCACGTAGTCGATGGACGGCTCGAACGAGGCCGGGGTGACGCCACCGGTAATTTCGTTGCGCAGCTCATCCAGGGTGTAGCCTACCGCCAGCTTGGCCGCGACCTTGGCGATCGGGAAGCCGGTGGCCTTGGAGGCCAGCGCCGAGGAGCGGGACACCCTGGGGTTCATCTCGATGACGACCATCCGGCCGGTGTCCGGATTCATCCCGAACTGCACGTTGGAGCCGCCGGTTTCCACACCGATCTCACGCAGGACTGCCAGAGAGGCGTTCCGCATGATCTGGTATTCCTTGTCGGTGAGGGTCTGGGCCGGGGCCACGGTGATGGAGTCACCGGTGTGCACGCCCATGGCGTCGAAGTTCTCGATGGCGCAGACGATGATGCAGTTGTCGTTTTTATCCCGGACAACTTCCATCTCGTACTCTTTCCAGCCGATCAGGGATTCGTCGATCAGCAGTTCGTTGGTCGGGGACAGGTCCAGGCCGCGGGTACAGATTTCCTCGAACTCGTCGCGGTTGTAGGCAATACCGCCGCCGGAGCCGCCCATGGTGAAAGACGGGCGGATGATGCACGGGAAGCCGATGTCGTCAGCCACTTTCCAGGCTTCTTCCATCGAGTGGGCAATCGTGGCCCGCGGACACTCGAGGCCGATCTTCTTCATGGCCTTGTCGAAGCGGTCCCGGTCTTCGGCTTTATCAATGGTGTCAGCGTTGGCGCCGATCATTTCCACGCCGTGCTTTTCCAGAATGCCGTGGCGCTCGAGGTCCAGGGCGCAGTTCAGCGCGGTCTGGCCGCCCATGGTGGGCAACAGCGCATCCGGCTGCTCTTTCTCGATGATCTTCTCGACGGTCTTCCAGGTGATCGGCTCGATGTAGGTGGCATCGGCCATGACCGGGTCGGTCATGATGGTTGCCGGATTGGAGTTAACCAGAATAACCCGGTAACCCTCTTCGCGCAGCGCCTTGCAGGCCTGGGCTCCGGAGTAATCAAACTCGCACGCCTGCCCGATCACGATGGGGCCGGCGCCCAGGATCAGGATGCTTTGGATGTCGGTACGTTTTGGCATGTCTTGGTAAACCTGTCAGCAACTTTTGAATTCTGGCAGCGCAACACGCGGCGCCCGTGAGTTTTCCGTGGCGATCGGTCTCAGGCCGATCGCACCTCCATCAGGCGGATAAACTCGTCAAACAGCGGGGCCACATCATGGGGGCCGGGGCTGGCTTCCGGGTGGCCTTGGAAGCTGTAGGCCGGCTTGTCGGTCCGGCGAATGCCCTGCAGGGTGCCGTCAAACAGGGACTTGTGAGTCGCCTCGACATTGGCCGGCAGAGTTGCCTCATCCACGGCAAACCCGTGGTTCTGGCTAGTGATCATCACGGTGCCGGTGGCGATATCCTGAACCGGATGGTTGGCTCCGTGGTGGCCATGCCCCATCTTCATGGTCTTGGCACCGCTGGCCAGGGCCAGCAACTGGTGACCCAGGCAGATACCAAACACCGGAATCTCGGTTTCCAGCACTTCCTTGATGGCGGTGATGGCGTAATCACAGGGCTCGGGGTCCCCGGGGCCATTGGACAGGAACACACCGTCCGGGTTCATTGCCAGAACCTCGGAGGCCGGAGTCTGCGCCGGCACCACGGTGATGTCGCAGCCGCGGGACGCGAGCATGCGAAGGATGTTCAGCTTGACGCCATAATCCCAGGCAACCACCTTGAACCGTGATTCCTCACGCTCACCGTAACCCTCTTCGAGGGTCCACTCCGTCTCTTTCCAGGACCAGATCTTGTCGGAGGTAACCTCTTTTGCCAGATCCATACCCTTGAGGCCCGGGAAGGCTTTTGCCAGTTCCAGAGCCCGCTCGGCAGTGGCGTTTTCACCGGCAACGATGGCACCGTTCTGGGAGCCTTTGTCCCGGAGGATGCGGGTCAGACGGCGGGTATCAATGTCGGCGATCCCAACAATGTTGTTGCTTCGCAGGTAATCGTCCAGAGTTCCCTTGCTACGCCAGCTGCTGGCCAGCAGAGGCAGATCGCGGATAATCAGGCCGGCGGCCTGGATGCGGTCTGACTCGACGTCTTCTTCGTTCACACCGGTGTTACCGATATGCGGGTAAGTCAGGGTCACGATCTGGCGGGAGTAGGACGGGTCGGTCAGGATTTCCTGGTAGCCGGTCATGGCGGTGTTGAACACCACTTCGCCGCTGGTTTCTCCGTCAGCGCCGATGGCTGTGCCGTAGAACAGGCTTCCGTCTGCGAGTGCAAGGATTGCTGGTGTGCTCAAGGCTTGTATCCTCATCGAGTGGCGTATCGGTTCGTCACGAACAGGAACGCAAGCGCAAATTCAGGTTGCAAAAAAGCGAGACGGAGTCTTAACTCGGTCCCGCTTTTTCAGAATCTTTGTGCAAAGGTACGCTTGGTGCAGTCAAACCGCCTTATTGTAAAAAATATGGCGCTTTGTGTCCACGAGAAATGGCCTCACTTGAGGTCCAGCACGTCCTGCATATCATAAAGCCCGGCCGACTTATCCTTCAGCCATAAAGCGGCCCGCATGGCACCCTTGGCAAAGGTCATCCGGCTGCTGGCCTTGTGGGTCACCTCGATACGCTCACCCTCGGTGGCGAACAAAACGGTGTGATCACCGACCACATCACCCGCCCGAATTGTTTCGAAACCGATTTCCTTGCGGGTTCGCTCGCCGGTGAAGCCCTCACGACCATAGACGGCACACTCTTTCAGGTCACGACCGAGGGCATCGGCAACAACTTCACCCATGCGCAGGGCCGTTCCCGAGGGCGCGTCTTTCTTGTGGCGGTGATGGGCTTCGATAATCTCCACGTCGTAGTCGTCACCCAGGGTTGCGGCGGCGGTGCGCAGCAGGTTGAGGACGACGTTAACGCCCACGCTCATGTTGGGCGCAAACACTACGGGCGTGGACTCGGCGGCCAGAGCCAGTTGCTGCTTTTCGGCGTCGGACATGCCGGTAGTGCCGATCACGAGCATCTTGCCGTTGGCCTTGCAGAACTCGGCGTTTTCCAGAGTCAGGTCCGGGAAGGTGAAGTCGACAAGCACATCGAAATCATCCTTCACATCAGCCAGGCTGCCGGCCATTTTGACGCCGGTTTTGCCGATCCCGGTCATTTCGCCGGCATCGGCGCCGATCAGACTACTGCCGGGCTCGACCACGGCGGCACCCAGCTCGAGACCCTCAGTGCCGTCAACGGCTTCAATCAGGACTTTTCCCATGCGCCCGGCGGCGCCGATGATTGCTACCCTCATGCTCGCGTTCCTTCTTGTCGCGCCGATCAGAATTTCATTTCGTCGAAGAAGCTTTTCACGCCTTCAAACCAGGAGGTCTTCTTCGGGCCGTGCTCTGTGCCGTTACTGGCATCCAGAGTTTTCTGGAACTCTTCCAGCAGCTCTTTCTGGCGCTTGGTCAGATTCACCGGCGTTTCCACGATCACACGGCACAGCAAGTCACCAGCAGGACCGCCACGAACCGGACTGACACCCTTGTTACGCAGGCGGAACAGCTTGCCGGTCTGGGTTTCCGGTGGAATCTTCAGTTTCACCCGGCCATCCAGTGTCGGCACCTCGAGCTCTCCACCCAGGGAGGCATCGACGATGCTGATGGGAACTTCGCAATAGAGGTTGCGGCCATCGCGAGTGAAGATGGAATGTTCCCGCACAGCTATCTGCACATACAGATCTCCGGGAGGACCACCATCGACGCCCATCTCGCCTTCACCGGAAAGGCGAATGCGGTCACCGGTGTCTACGCCAGGCGGCACCTTGACCGACAGTGTTTTCTCTTCCTGAACCCTGCCCTGACCGTGACAGGCCTTACAGGGGTTCTTGATGATCTGGCCGGAGCCCCGACAGGTCGGACAGGCCTGCTGTACGGTAAAGAAGCCCTGCTGCATGCGCACCTGCCCCATACCCTTACAGGTACTGCAGGTTTCCGGGCGGGAGCCTTTCTCGGCGCCGCTGCCGTCGCATACTTCACATTCGCGATGCCCCGGGATCTTGATCTGGACCGTCTTGCCTTTCACGGCCTCTTCCAGATCCAGCTCCAGGGTGTAGCGCAGGTCCGCACCCCGGGTGTTGCGACCACGACCGCCGCCACCAAAGATGTCGCCGAACACATCGCCGAAGATATCCGAGAAGCTGGCACCGCCGCCTCCGAATCCGCCGCCTCCGGCCTGGCCGTCAACGCCGGCGTGGCCGAACTGGTCGTAGGCAGCCCGCTTGGACGGCTCTGCCAGTACTTCGTAGGCTTCGCTGGCCTCCTTGAACTTGTTCTCGGCTTCGGTGTCGTCCGGGTTACGGTCGGGGTGGTACTTCATGGCGAGCTTTCGGTAGGCTCGCTTGATTTCCTTCTCGTCCGCGTCCCGGGAAATCCCGAGAATCTCGTAATAATCGCGCTTGGCCATGCTTTTAAAACCCTGTTTTTAAACGCGGAAAACGCGGGGATCTCCCCGCGTTTTCCAACTACCTGATGTACGTCAGATTTATCGCTTGTCGTCGTCTTTGACTTCTTCGAACTCAGCGTCGACAGCATCGTCAGACTTCTGGCCTTGGGCTTCTTCCTGCCCACCGGCCTGCTGGGTCTGATCCGCCTGATCTGCATACATCTTCTGGGCCAGCTCGGAAGAGACCTCGGTCAGCTTCTGAGTCTTGGCTTCGATGTCTTCCTTGTCGGAACCTTCCAGAGCGGTTTCAAGCTCCTTGATGGACGCTTCAATGGACTCTTTCTCGCTGTCGCTGACCTTGTCACCGGCTTCGTTCAATGTCTTGCGAACGGCGTGAACCATCGCGTCGCCCTGGTTGCGAACCTGGACAAGCTCTTCGAACTTGCGATCTTCCTCGGCGTTGGCCTCGGCGTCCTGAACCATCTTCTCGATCTCGTCATCGTTCAGACCGGAAGAGGCCTTGATCACGATCGACTGCTCTTTACCGGTCGCCTTGTCTTTGGCAGACACGTTCAGGATACCGTTGGCGTCGATATCGAAGGTAACTTCAATCTGCGGCACACCACGCGCTGCCGGCGGAATATCAGCCAGATCGAAACGGCCCAGCGATTTGTTCTGGGCAGCCTGCTTACGCTCACCCTGAACCACATGGATGGTTACCGCGGTCTGGTTGTCGTCCGCTGTGGAGAACGTCTGCGACTTCTTGGTCGGAATCGTGGTGTTCTTGTCGATCAGCGGAGTTGCCACACCGCCCATGGTTTCAATACCCAGGGTCAGCGGGGTTACGTCCAGAAGCAGAACGTCTTTCACATCACCGGAGAGAACGGCCGCCTGGATAGCAGCACCCATCGCCACAGCTTCGTCCGGGTTAACGTCCTTGCGAGCTTCTTTGCCGAAGAACTCTTTCACTTTTTCCTGCACCAGCGGCATGCGGGTCTGACCGCCGACCAGGATAACCTCGTCGACTTCGCCTGCCTTCATGCCTGCATCCTGCAGCGCCACTTTACACGGCTCGAGGCTGCGCTGAACCAGGTCTTCTACCAGAGATTCCAGCTTGGCACGGGTCAGTTTCACGTTCATGTGCTTGGGACCAGACGCGTCTGCGGTGATGTACGGCAGGTTAACGTCGGTCTGCTGGCTGCTGGAAAGCTCTATCTTGGCTTTCTCGCCCGCTTCCTTCAAACGCTGCATCGCCAGGGAATCGCCGCGCAGGTCGATACCGCTGTCTTTCTTGAACTGGTCTGCCAGGTACTCGATGATCTTCAGGTCGAAGTCTTCACCACCGAGGAAGGTGTCACCGTTGGTGGCCAGAACCTCGAACTGGTGCTCACCGTCAACATCGGCAATTTCGATGATGGACAGGTCAAAGGTACCACCGCCCAGGTCATATACCGCCACGGTACGATCGCCGCTCTTCTTGTCCAGGCCATAAGCCAGGGCTGCTGCGGTCGGCTCGTTGATGATCCGCTTCACTTCCAGACCGGCGATCTTGCCTGCATCTTTGGTAGCCTGACGCTGGCTGTCGTTGAAGTAGGCCGGAACAGTGATGACGGCTTCGGTCACTTTTTCGCCCAGGTAGTCTTCTGCAGTCTTCTTCATCTTCTTGAGAACTTCTGCAGACACCTGCGGCGGTGCCATTTTCTCGCCCTTCACTTCAACCCAGGCATCACCGTTGTCTGCCTTGGCAATCTTGTAGGGCACCATCTTGATGTCTTTCTGGACCACATCGTCTTCAAAACGACGACCGATCAGACGCTTGATGGCGTACAGGGTGTTGTTCGGGTTGGTAACCGCCTGGCGCTTGGCTGACTGGCCAACCAGGGTCTCACCATCATCGGTGTATGCGATGATGGACGGGGTGGTGCGATCACCCTCGGCGTTCTCGATTACCTTCACCTTGTCGCCATCCATGATGGCTACACAAGAGTTGGTCGTTCCCAGGTCGATACCGATAATCTTGCTCATTGAGTCACTCCAATTCTTCTGAATGCTTTCCAGGAGGCCATTTGCCTCCGCTTTCGCTATTTACTGGCTATATTGGCGCTTTAATCGGCTTTTCAAGCCTGCTCATCAATTTTTGGTGCATCTTCCGCTTTCGCGACCACCACCATGGCCGGCCGCACAACACGACCATTCAGCAGATACCCTTTCTGCACCACGGCTACCACGCTGTTCGGCTCGGCATCCGGCGCAGGCACCATGGACATGGCCTCGTGATGCTGGGGATCGAACGGTTCGCCCACCGGGTTGATCTGCTCAACGTTGAATTTCTTCAGGCTGGACATGAAAAGACTCAGGGTCATTTCCACGCCTTCACGAATTGAGGCAACCAGTTCGCCGGACTCATCGTGCCCCTCGGTGCTCTCGACCGCCTTCTCGAGGCTGTCAGCTACCGGCAGCAGCTCCTTGACGAACTTTTCCAGGGCAAACTTGTGCGCCTTCTCAACGTCGATCTCGGCCCGACGGCGCACGTTCTGCATTTCCGCCTGGGAGCGCAGCATCTGCTCCTGGAATTCCTGAACCTGAGCCTGGAGCGCTTCCACTTCGGAGGTTTCGTTGTCGCCGGCTTCGCCTTCAGCGGCCTGGGCCTCCTCTTTCGCAGCCTCGAGGGCTTCGTTCAGTTCCTCGTGCTCGTTGCGGTTCTCGTCAGTGCTCATGGCTACTCCTGCTTCATCTAAAGCGGCCCGCTGTCAGTGGCCGGTTAAACATGGGCTCCGGCCGCCTCGAGCCGGAAAATGTCGTTGCGAACGGATATGGGGCCCGCTCTCCAGGTTTCAACCACCAAAGCCTGCAATCCTGAAGAAAATACCTCCCTCAGGTTTGCAAACCACAAAAACCCTGTATATATTCACAGTCACTGTATACATCCACAGTGTTTTGCCGGTTTCAGGAACAACGCGGAGGTTATCTGCATGCTGACTCAACTTACGGTTTCCAATTACGCCATCGCTGAAAGGGTGGAACTCCAGTTCAGCAAGGGCATGACCGCATTGACCGGCGAGACCGGCGCCGGAAAATCCATCGTTCTGGACGCCCTCGGCCTGGCCATGGGTGGCAGAGCCGATGCCGGCGCCGTCCGGCATGGCGCCAAACGCGCCGACATCACAGCGACCTTCGACGTATCCGGAATTCCCGAGGCAACCGAATGGTTGGCAGAACACGAGCTGGATGACGACAACGATTGCATCCTGCGCCGGGTCATCAGCAAGGATGGCCGCTCCCGCGCCTACATCAATGGCCAACCCTGCCCCCTGAACCACCTCAAGGAACTGGGCGGTGTGCTAATGGATATTCACAGCCAGCATCAGCACCAGTCTCTTTTGCGCAAGGAAACCCACCGCAAGCTGGTGGACGAGTTCGCCGGCGTTGAGACCCTGGCCGCTGAAACACGGGAAGCCTGGAAATCCTGGAACCAGATCCGCCAGCGGCTGACCGAACGCCAGCAGAATGCCGATGAAGCAGAGGCCAAACTCCAGCTTTTGCGATATCAAGTGGAAGAACTGGATCGTCTTGCACTGGAAGCGGGCGAGCAGGAAAACCTGGAACAGGAACAGGCGCAGCTCAGCCAGGCGGATACGGTTCTGCACAACAGCCATCAGGCCGCCCTGCTTTGCACCGAAGATGAAACCAGCGCAGTAGATCTGGTGCGCCAGGCGTTACAGCAGCTGGAGCAGCTTCCGGTGGACGTTCCTGCACTGGCGGACACGATCCAGATGCTGAACGAAGCCCAGATCCAGATCAGTGAGGCCGGCGACAACCTTCGCCATTTCGTCGAGGACTACGAGGCCGACCCAGCTCGACTGGCGGAAGTGGAAGAACGGCTGAGCGCCATCTACCAGATGGCCCGCAAACACCGGATCACACCGGAAGAATTACCGGAACTGCATCAGCGCCTGAGTGCCGAGCTGGCCGAGCTGGACGGTGGCGAGGGCAGCCTGGAGCAGCTGGCCGCAGAGCTGGACAGCCAGCGCGGACGCTTCGATGAGCTGGCCGCGGAGCTGTCAGAGGCCCGTGCCAGGGCCGCCGACGAACTGGATCAGCGGGTCGCAGCGGAGCTCACCCAGTTAAGCATGCCCAACATGCAGTTCATTACTCACCTGAACCGCAGTAACGGTGGGGAGCCGGCGCCCCACGGACTGGAAGAGATTGAATTCCTGGTCAGCGCCAACCCGGGGCAGCCTGCGCGGCCACTGGCCAAAGTAGCCTCCGGCGGCGAACTGTCGCGGATCAGCCTTGCCATTCAGGTGGTGGTTGCCCAGACATCAACCACACCCACACTGGTGTTCGATGAAGTGGATGTCGGCATAGGCGGCGGCACGGCCGAGGTGGTTGGCCGACTGTTACGGACTCTTGGCGGCAACGGACAGGTGCTCTGCGTCACCCACCTGCCGCAAGTGGCGGCCCAGTGTCATCAGCACCTGTTTGTCAGCAAGTTCACCGAGCAGGATGCCACCTTCTCGAAAATCGAGACGCTGGACGATCAGGGCAGAATCAGTGAAGTGGCGAGAATGCTGGGAGGCGTGGACATGACCGAACATACGATCGCTCATGCCAGGGAAATGTTTTCAAAGGGGCAGGCAACCCATCACTGAGCCGCGAGCAACTATCCACTACCCCTCTCGATCCTGAGAGCTGTTGGGGCGGGCCATAAACCCGCCCCTTTTTTCGTTCCTTCAGCCAACGACCCGAGCCAGGCTCAGGACTTGATCGGCTTTACGTACAGAATCAGGCTGTGGTCGACGATTTCGTAACCGTGCTCTTCGGCAATCTTCTTTTGTCGCTCTTCAATGACCTCGTCGACAAACTCGACTACCTCACCCGTCTGGGTGCACACCATATGGTCGTGGTGGTCGTCGCCAGCCATCTCGAACACGGCATGGCCGCCCTCAAAATTATGGCGCAGTACCAGCCCTGCTGCTTCAAACTGCGTCAGCACCCGGTAGACTGTTGCCAGCCCCACGTCATCGCCTTGCTCCAGAAGCTTCTTGTATACATCTTCGGCACTGAGGTGATGCTCCTCCGCGGTCTCCAGAATGTTGAAGATTTTGACCCGCGGCAGAGTCACTTTCAGACCGACTTTTCGTAATTCGGCGTTTTCGGATGACATGTTACTATTCACTCTTTGGTGTGCCTCACGGCTTCCGGTATGATGAAGCCGCCATTGAACGGTTAACCCGTGTCACACCTGCCTCTGGCAGGCGATTTCAAGATAGAGGATTTCCCCCGGCGATGCAAAAGCTCACAGCTCTCATTCTCACTTTCGTTCTATCCGGTTGCGTTTTCCCGGGCGTCTACAAAATCAACGTCCAGCAGGGAAACATCGTTACCGATGAGGAGCTGACGCAACTGACCGAGGGCATGCCACGCAGCCAGGTGCACGCCGTGATGGGAACACCGCTCATGCTCAACCCGGTTGACCCCTCCCGCGAATACTACGTGTACACCTTCCAGAGAGAAGGCGGGGACATCCAAGAACAGCGAATCATCGTGTACTACGAAGAAGACCAGTACGCCTATTACGAGGCACAACTGCTGGAAGAAACGCCGGCCTACTGAGCCTGATCTTTCTTTTTCGCCCGATTCAGTCGCGCCTGCTTCGGATCGATCTTCAGCGGGCGATACAGTTCCACTCGGTCACCTTCACGCAGTTCATGGGCGGCCGGGTCCTTGATCACCTTGCCGAACACGCCCATATCAATCGTATCCGTATCGATCTCCGGAAAAATATCGCTGATCCCAGACAGCTTGGCCGCTTCCAGGGCAGTTGTGCCCTCGGGAACATTTACCGGCACAATTTCCTGCCGGTCAGGCCGGGCATAGGCCACTTCCACCTGAATCATGCACCCTCCTTCCGGTAAAGCTCATCAGCGCGCCGGCAAAAGGCATCCACCATCGTATTGGCCGCCTGACTGAATACCGGCCCGAAGGTCATCCTTGAAAGCGATCCGGAGAATTCGAACTCCAGGGTCAGGATCACCTTGCAGGCGTTTTCATCCAGGGATTTGAAATGCCATCGACCAGTCAGGTTGCGAAAAGGGCCATCCACCAGGTTCATCTCGATCGCCTCCGGCATGAGAAGCTGATTCCGGGTCGTGAGCGTATGCCGCACCCCACCCTTGGCAATTTCAAGCGACGCTGTCACCTGCTCGGGCTGCCGCTCATGAATCTCCGCGCCAGCGCACCAGGGGAGAAACTCCGGGTAACGGGCGATGTCATTCACCAGGTGAAACATGCGCTCGGCGGAGTGCATAACCAAAGCTGTTTTATCAATCTGATGGGGCATTGGAACCGGTTGTCCTGCTTGCAAACACGCTGTGAAAAGGTTGCAGACTTCTGGAAAGGAAGACAGCCTCAATCACACGCTATCATAAAGGATATCGTCCTGTTTTGGGGCTTTTTCGCCTGACTTACCACCCTTTTCCTCCACTCCCGTCGCCTTCTGGTCTGACGCGGGCGCTGTCTTCTCGTCCTGGGCGGCTTTCTCCTCCGGCTCGGCCGGCGTAGCGGCAAAAGGCCGATCTCTCGCTGGCACCTCCCCGTCGTCCGAGACCATGGCAGCAGGCTGATCGCACCAGGCTGCAACATTGCCGTTGCTGCACAGGTTAGCCAGTGAAAAGGCTGTGTACTGGATCCCTATCCAGGCAACCACGAGGGGCAGCACCAGGCGCATCACCCAGAACCAGATGCCGGCGAACAGTTTTGGCGTTGCGCCGAGCATGGTACCCGAAAGGTGTCGGGTCAGGCACCAGCCGGTAAACAGCGCAATCAAGATGGCCACGAGCGGAATCAACAGGCCACCGGTGATCAGCTCCAGCCAGCGGAACATGGTGGCGCCGCCCATCCGCTCCTCGGCCCAGACATTAAACGACAGCAGAGACGCGAGCCCCGCCAGCCACACCGACAGACCAATCAGCAGCACCGACAGTGCCCTGGGCGCCCCGGTCCACTCACGGAACCAGCCCACGATGGGCTCCAGCAGATTCAGGGATGTGGTCCAGACAATCAGCACCACCAGCAGAAAAACAGCGGCGATCACGAACTGGCTCGCGGGCAACTGGGCCAGCGTGACCGGCATGGAAACAAAGAGCAGGCTGAAGCCCCGTTCACCGTCAAAGCTGTTGCCATCTGTTGCGATCGCGAAGATCATCAGGCCAGCCAGAATCGCCACCAGGGTATCCATCAGCACCACCGCCAGAATCGAACGCTTCAGACGGGTCTGGGGCGTGGTGTACGAGCCCAGTATCGCCCAGACACCCATACCTAGCCCGAGCGTAAAAAAGGCATGAAACAATGCGGCTTTCAGGCTTTCCCAGGAAAGGTCCTCCGGATGCATGGCCAGAATGTGGTTGATGGCCCCGTCGATGCGACCATGCCAGGCAGCCAGTGCGAATAGCACGAGCATCAGCACCAGGGCGCCAGGCACAACCACCCTCAGGGCCCTTTCCAGCCCTCTCACTACACCCTGCGCCGAGACCCAGAGCACCAGTAGCAGAAAGAAGATATGCCAGCCCATGAATACCCGGTACTGCCTGGGGTCGGACACCAGCTCCGCCAGAATCCCGGTTGCCTCTGCCTCACCGGCGCCGGAGAAACGGCCAAGTGCGCCGAAGAACACGTAAGCCAGAGCAATGGATCCGAAGACTGCCGTAAAAGAAAGCACCAGAAAGGCGGCCAGTATGCTGAGCCGGCCAACCGCCATCCAGGCCCGAGACTGCCTGGCACTGCGGATCAGCCCGTCCATGGCCAGCACAATGCCGTGGCGGGAATACCGACCAACAGCCGCTTCAGTCACCATCAGTGGCAGGGTCACCAGCAGTAGACAGGCGAGGTAAAGCAGGATGAAGAGACCACCACCATGCAGACTGGCCAGATAAGGGAACTGCCACAGGTTGGCAAGACCCACGGTAGCGCCCACCGCAGCCCAGAAGAAGGTTGATTTTCGGGTAAAGGACCCGATATGTGTCTGATACGGCGTAGGCATTCGCGTCCCTGAGGCCACTCAACAGGTCGGGGAGAAAGTCTGGGCCAGTATTGTAGCTGAAGGATCCCGTCGCGCACGAACCGGACACCGCCACAATGCCGAATTCGTGACCGGTCCGCCACTGTTGGGCTACAATGCGCCTTTTTCCGGCTGCAGCAACGCCGGCCCGTTCATTCGTCCGACCCCGGATTCATTGATTCATGAGCAAGAAAAAACCCGGAACGCCGAGCAATACCATTGCGCTGAACAAGAAGGCGAAGCACGAGTATCACATTGAGGAACGCTTTGAAGCGGGTCTCGCCCTGTTGGGCTGGGAAGTGAAGTCCCTGCGTGCGGGCAAGGCCCAGCTGGTGGACGCCTATGTGCTGCTGAAGGACGGCGAAGCCTGGTTGCTCGGCTCTCACATTACCCCTTTGATTGCGGCGTCCACCCACGTGATCGCAGACCCGACGCGCACGCGCAAGCTCCTGCTCCACGCCAAGGAAATTGCCAAGATCGTGGGCAAGGTCAACCAGGCCGGCTACACCTGCATTCCGCTGGCGCTGTACTGGAAAAACAACAAGGTCAAATGCGAAATCGCGCTGGTAAAAGGCAAGAAGCTGTTCGACAAACGTGCTACCGAGAAAGAACGCGACTGGAACCGCCAGAAGCAACGCATCCTGCGCGAAACCAACGTTTGATCCTGCCCGCCACCAATTAACAAATACCTGACGCCGGTCATGGCCGGCGTGAACGGGTATGTCGCATACTCACTCTCTTTGTTCAGAATTCCATCGGGCCTATACTCGGGAACTCCGGTGCATGGCAAAGGGAGCCGCTTATGTCACCCAAACAGATACCAATGTCCGCTGTAGACCGCGCGTGGCTACGCATGGACTCGCCCCAGAACCCCATGATGATCTGCGGGGTATGGACACTGGAACGACCTGTATCGATGAACCGCCTCAGGCACACGCTTGAGGAGCGGTTTCTCTGCTTCAACCGGTTCCGGCAACGGGTCATAGACACTGGCGACCGGGCGTACTGGCAGGACGATCCCCTGTTCGACCTGGACAATCACCTGCACCGCATCGCCCTGCCGGGCAAGGCCGATAAGGCAGAGCTCCAAAAGCTGGTCAGTGACATGAACAGCACGTCGCTGGATTTCCGGCAACCGCTCTGGCAAATGCACTACATCGACAATTACGGCGACGGCGGCGCGCTACTCATCCGCATTCACCACTGCATCGCCGATGGCATCTCTCTGGTTCGTGTAATGCTGTCACTCACCGACAAAACGCCGGAACCCAGGCTGGGCAAAGTCGCCCGCAAGCGTCGCTCCAAACCCGGCAGGAAATCGGCCATCCAGAACTTCCTGCACCGTGCCGTGGACAGCGCGCAGACCGCCACCAACCAGGCCAGACTGTTTATCCAGTCCGTGCGCGAGGAGCCCAACTACCCGTTAAAATTGGCCACCACCGCCAGCGGTGTCGCCCTTGACCTCCTGAAACTTGGTCTGGCTCCCGGCGAACCCAAAACCGGACTGAAAGAGCCGTTATCCGGGCGCAAGCAAGTGGCCTGGGCCGATCCCCTCGACCTTGCCGAGGTAAAGGCCTGTGCCAAGGCTCTGGGGGGCACCATCAACGATGCCCTCCTTTGCACCGTCACCGGCGCTTTGCAGAGACATTTTGCCGCCCACAAGGAAACCATCCCCGAATGCGGCATTCGGGTTGCCGTGCCGTTCAACCTGCGCCCTCTTGATCAGCCCATCGAAACCCTGGGCAACAAGTTTGGGCTCGTACTTGTTACCCTGCCGGTGGAAGTGAGAGACCCGCTCATGTGCTTCCGCCAGGTGCAGGAAAACATGAACCGGCTCAAGCGGTCCTATCAGGCCCAGGTTACCTACAGCCTGCTTGATATCTTCGGGCGCGGACCCGATGTTATTGAACGAAGGGCCTTGGATCTGCTCAGCAACAAGGCCTCGGCGGTACTGACCAACGTGCCCGGCCCGAAAGAGCCCCTGTATCTGGCGGGCAGCAAGCTGACCCAGCCCATGTTCTGGGTTCCCCAGAGCGGCAGCATCGGTATCGGCATGAGTATTCTCAGTTATGCCGGCACCGTGCAATTCGGCATCACGGTGGACAAGGCGATTCACGCGGATCCGGACGCCGTGATGGGCTACTTCCGGGAAAGCTTCGAGGCCCTGAGCCATGCGGCCCTCGCAGGCCGACATGGCGCCATTGAGCGCAAGGCCAGCTAGGGTTCTAGGTACATCTACAGCCCCGAAAGCACAAAACTGCAACAAAGAAACCTTGAAGTCCGGCAAACCGGACACATATACTGATTGTAAGGGGACGACATGGCTTCGACGCCGGTGGCGAACCCTTGAGTGCATGTCGAGATGGCAGCCAATCTCGTTAATCCAAAGCTGCAACGCAATAGTCGCAAACGACGAAAACTACGCACTAGCAGCGTAAGCTGCTAGTCGTCCTGACCGGGTCGCCCGTAGCCCGGAAGCAACATCTCAGGACGTCATCGCTTACGGGATGCTCCGTTACCCAGAGTTCACTGGTTAACGGCTAAGATTTAAAGAACTCGGTTCTTGCACCCTGGCTCTCGGGTCGCTTGAACTTAAATTAATAGAGAGACGCTAAACATGTAGACCTCAAGGCTGAGTACTGGCGGACGCGGGTTCAATTCCCGCCGTCTCCACCAAACAACCAAGAGAAAGCCCCTGATTTCAGGGGCTTTTTTTTGCCTAGCAGAAAACCAAACAAGGAAGTGTCAACCACATGTCAACCACTCCGGAACCATCCTGCGCTTTCCTTTCAGAACCAGGAGTTCTTCATACCGGATGCTCTATTATTTCTGCCATACCAACCGGATTTTGGGCGGCCGCTTTTGCCTCACTGCTAACGCTTGCTGGCGTCTTCTTATCCAATCGAAACAACAGGCAGCAACTGCAAATCAGAACGCAAGCTGAATCAGAAGAAAATCTTAAGCAAAGAAAATACGAGCTTAGAAGGCAGATTTATTTTGAGATTAGCGAAGCGTTAGCGTCAATGAATACGCTTCTTTCACGCCTTTCCAACATCCCATTAAGTCAGTTCGATGGTTCCGATGTGCTCGAAAGGATGAATGCCGCAACCTGCAAAGTTCAGATAGTTGCTGACACAGAGACAGCTGAATTAGCCGGCAACCTCTCAACAGAGATCGGCCTTTTATGGGTTGAGGGAATAAAGGTCGCTCGCCCATCGCAACAGAAATTGGATCTCCTGGCCGGATATCGTGAAAACTGCCAAACCGCAAAACAGGAATGGCTTCGGTTTTTAAGCATATTGACTGAAGCCCAGGCACAGAAGGGAGGAAAGCCAATCAGAGAAGAGTGGGTGCAAAACAACGCAGATTATTGGAAAGACAACTACCAACAAGAACAAAAAAGGCTTGAAGCCACAGCGCTGGATCAGATGAGAGATAACGCACACTACATCAAGTGGTTCATTGAAAAATCAGAAACTTCTTACGAACAGATGGCAACACTCATGGGCCGGATGCGAAGTGAACTTGAAGCCGGGGGTGATATCGACCGGTTCACCAGAATAGTAAGAGAGAATAGAGCCAAAATTGCCAAGGCAATTGAAGAGCTGATAGAAGACCAGCTTAATCAATGAAGGGTGCTTTCGCTCTGATTCGAAAAGCTTGGCTTAGGTGGTTCGGAGCGAGATTGGCGTACGTCGTCGTTATCGACGTTAGTGTCAACCCAAAGTCAACATAGGTCTGCCCTGCAGCCTAATAAAACTGCATAAGAATTGCATTAAGCAAAATTAGTGAGGAAGTACATACTCCACTCCGCAAGCTCGTCGTGGATTTGCTGGCTGGAGCGTTCATAGAGCCATCTGGGGGGAGGTTTCAAATTTGACGTGCGTACCCAGGGTGTCGGCTTTGGCGTAGAAATTCTGAAGCAGTATAGTTAAGTGTATTCGCGGTTTTGCAGGATGTACTTGAAGCCATCGCGTCGGCCGGACTGAAGGCGTAACGGGATCTTTTTGATGGCGAGGATAGCGTCGTAGCCGGTGTCAAATTCGGTGGCGATGTCGGCCAGGATTCCCGGTTTCAAGCGTCCCTGAGAGAGTTGGCGCACGGTGTCGGTGCCGGCCCAGAGGACGTTGTACGTTTTTCAGGTTCACTTGCTGGCCTTCAGGGCCGATAAAAAGGTCCCCTTTGCCGATTTCGCCGGTGTTGATGTCCAGTCGCTCGAAGTCTTTGATTTTCATCTGTGGCTCACTGTGGTTCTATGTGATTAAAAATCGACTACCGTCGTTTGCTATGAGACGTATTGCAAGAACAGAAGGGCTGGCCGTTTTAGTGTGTGGTGGCGGTTTCAAGCAAATGGAAACCTAAGAAGTGATAACCACTGATCGCATAACCCAAGGAATGAATATCAACATTTAGGCGACGTTAAAGACTCATTTAGGACAACGAGTATAAAAATTAGGGCTTACAGAATATCTTCAGTTTTAGGGAGCTTTTATGGACTGGAATGGATTTTCATCTACGGCAGGGACGACCTTGAGGAGAGTAACCCCATCTCTGCACACAACAGTTCTTCTCATATCGGCAATAGGTTTGCTACTACTTGGCTACAACTCAGCATCTATTCACGAATTCGTTGTGGATGGGATAGGTTTAGACGAAGAATCTTGGCTTTCGACCTTCATAAATGATCATTTGGTAGAGGCTAAGTGGATAGGCTGGGTAATTCTTATAAGCTCCATAATGACCTACTTTGTTGCAAGCGGCATCGAACGCTTTTTTAGAGAAAAAATATCCCCGATGGTCAATAACCACGTTGCAAAACTATCGAACCAACTAGAAGAATCAAGCAATGATACTAAGGAGCTTCTCAGCGCAAAACTATTAGATAATATGGTCGCGGCAGCGCCTAGAGAGGCTATCAAAAACGGGTATCCGGAATATCTGGTTGATCTCTGGGTATCATGGGGAGGTAACAACTCCCCACTTCATCGGATTCCTTGGTTGATATGTCACTCAGGCC